>NZ_CP073223.1:0-126492 GCF_023035835.1 Borrelia venezuelensis | reverse complement strand
TAGTTTAATTGTTAATAGTATAATATTTATTATTACCTCCTTCCAAACAAGTACAAACTGTTCTTTATTCCTTAATAACATGTTACAATTCCTTACACACACAATGAAAAATTTAATACTTATATCACTACTAATAATATATACCCATGCATGGGGTAAAAAATTTAATAATGAAAATATAAAACCACTACAAATAGGTATCATTCAACACAATTATATAAATTTAACTCCTTATAATCAACATTATAAATATTACGCTTTCATTGGAATAACCATGACCTACAATGAATGGATTGATTTCAATATCATCCCCATCCACTTTTATCCCCTCATTCCAACTTTCTCAAATGTCTATTTTACTCTATCTATTTCTCTTTATATATTGAAATATCAAATACACATATATTCTTTCATTATCAATATCTTAATAGGTACTCAATTACCTATAGCTCTTAGAACTTCCATTATTACTGGTAACAATATCTCTGCTTTTCTTTTCCCTGCATTGCCTTTTGTCTCTGTTAAACTTAACATTCCAATTACTAATTTATTCTCTATCCTCTCTACATTTTCTTCTTCTCTACGTGAGTATTTTTTAGTCGATATAGCTATTACCTTTCCCATCTAATTATAACAATAATGGTAATTTTTAATAAGCATTTCCTTTATACAAAACTAAGAATATTCATTCTTCTACATTAAGTTTCTTAAACCCTTCTGGAATAAGCACAACATCAATACCTGAATTTAATGATTTCCTAATCGCATGCCCCAAACTAAAATTATTTACAATTGCCCCCATATCATATGCATCTGTCATGATAATACTAAAGATATTCAGATTATGTCTTATAATATCCACAATATCTTTTGACATACTACTTACATCTCCGGAAATCTTAGGAACAAGTACATGCCCAAGCATAATAAATTTTGCTTCCTTGCCAAAAAGAAATGGTATAAAATTATTTACCATTAAAAAATTTTTACTATAAGGTAATAAGGCCAAATCTTTATGGGTATCTACTTTTGTGCCTCCAAGTCCAGGAAAGTGTTTAACCACAGCAAACACACCTTCCCTTTGTATCCCATCAATAAATGCCTCTACCATAAGACCAATATTATAAGATGAATACCCAAAAGTTCTGCTACCTAAGGGACTATTTGGAACAAATTTTGCATCTGCTACAGGTGCCATATTTACATTGATACCAAGTCGTCTAAGCTGTTTCCCAAGAATTTCACCAATCTTATATGCAAGCTGAGAATCTCCAGTCTTTCCAACAGATTCCATAGCAGGAAAATTATAAACTCCCAATTTTTTATTCTCACTAGCTCTACTAACTAGTCCTCCTTCTTCATCAACAGCAATCAATATGTCAGAACCAAGATGTCTCTTTATCCCTTCAATCAACTCTTTAGTTTGCTGTGCATCCTTAAAATTTTCTCTAAATAAAATAATTCCTACTGGATTTATCTCTCTTATTTTACCAAGTTCTTCTTTACTTAGTGCTTGCACAGCACTAGGATTAGCAACATTCCTAATGCCAATAAAAAAACAACGTTCCCTCAAAATGTTCTTAACATTAACTCTTCCTAAAAATTTATCAATATCTACAAGATCAAATTTATCATTTTCAAAATAATCATAATCTATATCAGGAATGGAGCCTAGTAAAACCAAACTAGACAATAAAAGGCCAAATAACACAAATCTAAACATCCCACTTACCTTGCCTAAATACCAAATCATATTTATTCTTCAATGCATTATTAAGAGCATAATTTAAATATCTAGCAATATCAGAAATATTACCCGAAAATTTATCATTCATGTAATTACTCATAATAAGCGTATCAACAAATAATTTTGCGGGCAGAAACCTATCTTCTCTATTGACCTCAAAAATTAATGGATTATCTACTATTCTCATAACTTCCCAAGTTATTTGCTCAATTGCAGTATATCTACCAAACTCTTTATCCTGTTCAATAATTCTTATAGGCATATCTGATATTATTCTATCCATATTTTCTATCAAATATTCTAAATTAAAAAGACCTGTGGCACAATTAAATAAAATCCTAGAACCTCTACATTCAGCTTTAAGTACAGCTTCTTTAGAAATAACACTACCAATATCAACACATGTTAAATGATTATCATCATCCAAGACTAAAACCCCACCCTTTGTATCTAGTAGGGTTTTAACACTAAATTCAAAGCCAGAAGAACTATTAGTTATAGCCATTATGGCAAGAGTCTGTAAATTAACAGTAAAACCAATATTATCAACATTACCAATATACACAAATTTTTTTCCAGAATTATAAAGTCTAAAATAAATATCTCTTAAAACTTTAAAATTTTGCCCATGACCAGCAGGTAAAGCCAAAAAAGATCTCTTGCCATTAGTACAATAGCTAAAATATTCATATTGACCATCATCTAATTTATTATAACAATAAACCAAAGGCTGAATCGCCGTCAAAATATCTGCCCTTTGCAAACCACAAGAATTCAAATCTTTAATCAAATTATCATCAAAAATATTATCTAAAAAATTAGAAATTGGTTTATAAGTCTTAAAACTTGTCATCTGAAAAATCGAAGGCTTAATACTCTTACCATAAAGCTCACAATATCTATTAGAAAGCATTAAAAGATGTCGCATTTTTAATGCTAAAAATGAAAATCCATAACTACCATCTCTATTAACATATGCGGGTGTTATTCCCTTTGGCAAATGCCCAAACAACCTCCTAGCTTCAAGTATTTTATCTGCATATAAAGAATACAATTCCTCATTAAAATCGTTATTTTTCAGTATATCAAAATAACTAGTCGCAGAACCCCCATTTAAAATACCAAATGAGAGATAAGGATAAAGCAATAATCCTAGTCTTTCCAGATCATCACCGGTAAAAACATAAAAATTACTTTCTGATGAAACCGAAAACTTTGTAAAATCATCAATATATTTTTTTAAATTATGTTCAACAAGCTCCTTTTTAAACTTTAATTTAACAGAATTATTAGCAAGACTTAAAATACTGCCATGACTCTCATCAGGAAAATTCTTAACAGATATGCTTAAAGTTTTAAGTTTGTGCATATTAAGCATATCAAGCATTTTTTTAGAAAAAATTTCATCAATTACTTCATACACACCAAAACCTCATTTGAAGACAAGGTAAACAACAATTAACATAATAAGAAGCACGTTAAATAATGCTTATTATAATAGAATATGTTACTATAATCATAGTACTACAAATAAAGGCAAATATTAAATAAAATATACTAATGAAGAGGAAAATATGCTAAAAAGGTATATACTAAATATGACAAATCTAAGCAACGCCATTAATGAAATGATACTCTCTCATTCAGGATTTAGAAAGATATTTGCAAAATCAAAAAATGAAAATTCAATAGAATATGAAATCAATGATGACGACAAAATATTGGTTGCTCTTATAACCCTTACAATATCAAATTATTTTAAAGATAAACCAAAAAAATATATCAATGTTGGATTAGATTCAAGAGCAACTGGAAATATAATCTCAGAGATAATAATTAAGACCTTAATTTTAAACAATAACAGTGTAAAATTTTTTGGAATACTCCCAATACCAGAAATCTTAGCTTATACAAAAGAAAATCAAAATTCAAAAGGATTTATATACATTTCTGCCAGTCATAATCCTACAGGATATAATGGCATTAAAATTGGATTAAATGATGGGGGTGTGCTAAATTCAAATGAAACAAAGAAAATAATATGTCAGCTCAGATCCAACATTGAAAATGAAACTTTAATAAACAATCTAATAACAAACTTACAAAAGTTTAATACCAATGCTCTGCACTTAAAAACATATGAAACAATTATCACTTCACAGGCTAGACATAAAACACAATCTTATAACTCATATAAATCATTAATGCAGCAAATAATATATTCAGATACCCATAATCAAAAAAATATTGACATACTAAAAAAAACTATCAAAAAAGAACCTATAGGAATCATAGGAGAGATGAATGGTAGTTCTCGCATTAACTCAATTGATAGAGAAATGATTGAATCTTTGGGAATAAAATTGGAATTTCATAACACAGAAATTGGTATCTTTAAACATGGAATGACTCCTGAAGGGACATCTTTAAACATATGCAAACAAATATTAGAACAAAAATTTAAGAATGACAATTCTTTCAAGTTAGGATATGTCCCTGATTGTGATGGAGACAGAGGCAATTTGGTCGCAATTTTAAAAAAAGAACAAGCAAGTATCATTACACCACAAAAAATATTTGCACTCTCAGTACTCTCAGAGCTTAGCTATCTTTACCATACAGGAATTAAAGACAATTTAGCTATCGTAGTTAATGATGCAACCTCACTAAACATTGAAAAAATAGCCTCGCTATTTAACACAAAAGTTTATAGAGTGGAGGTTGGTGAAGCCAACTTAACAGAAATGGCTGACCTTTTACGGAATAAAGGATTAATAGTAAAAATTTTAGGAGAAGGATCAAATGGGGGCAATATTACATACCCTTCAAAAGTAAGAGATCCATTAACAACTCTCTTTAGCATCATAAAATTGCTTAAAATCAAAAATCTTTACAAAATATGGTGCTCAATATCTAATAATTCATATAATGAACAATACACTCTTGAAGACATATTAAAGACAATCAATTTTTATAGCAATGTAGAAGTATCATCAGAAAAAGCCATGCTTAAAATAAAAGTAGAAAATCAAGAAATATTAAAAACCAACTACGAAAAATTATTAGACAAAGAATTCAACAACAATAATACCGTATTACACAAATTACCAATACATAATTATGAAATTATAAATTATGAGGGTATCAAACAAAACATCTCTAGAACAGGTGACTCATCAGGAGGGCTTAAAGTTTTATTTAAAAATAATAAACATGAAATAATTGCTAGTTTATGGTTCCGTGGCTCAAAAACAGAACCAATACTTAGAGTATTAAGTGAGGTCATATCTGAACATAATGATTTACTATATCCTCTCTTAGATTTTCATACAAATTTAATACACTCGGCTAACTCTTTAATCTAATTAACATACATGAATTTTTATAAAGAGCCTTATTAAAGAACTCCTACTCCTTTTAAAATATCCATCTGTTTAATAAATAATGAGCAGCTACTTTTGCATTAAAAGTAGCTGCAATGTTTCCAGCAACCGTTTTGGTTTTAAGAGCACCAAAAATAGTAGATAATAGCTTATAAAAATCATGATTATCATACGTTTTTACCATTACCCCATCTGTATCACGTACAACAAACTCAGAATCAGTATATGTCCTATAATTTTCACTACTACCAATATTAGGATTAGTGACTATAATTCGTATATTCCGAACTGCTGCTTGTTCTTTACTCAATATTCCAGATGGATTTAGCAACTCATCAAGACTATACTTTGGTTTTATTCCAAAATTATTACCATGAATAGTTTTATGTAGACTGGTTTTATGCAAATCACCCTGGGGCTTATTTGAAGATTTTAAATTACAACTTATAACCAGCAATAACATTAATAACAATAATACATTATGATATATTTCTTTAATCATTAAATATCTCCTTTTAAACTTAAATGAAATTGTTATCACATAGAATTTAATATAATATAATCTAATCTCCAAATGTTCACCACAAACTTATCTTGAACATTAATCCTTAAATATTAATTTTTAACACTTTTTACCTGCATAAATTAAAACAAGAAGCCTTAGATGTTAATCTAAGGCTTAACCCCTATTCTTAAGTATTAGTTTACCTCAGCTGCTAAAGAGGTCTTAGCATCTCTTCCCAACTGCAATCTATCTCTCAATACTTGGTTTTAATTGCCTTTCTGAAATCTTTTCCACAACAATTTCAGCATAACTTAGTACTTCAATATTTTTACATGAACCTCTATAATCTTTTTAAGTTTTTCACCAAACAATACTGAAACAAAGATACAACTTCTTAATAAAATACGTCTTGCAACCTTCACTAAAGACTAATCAAGAATAAATCATAAATTCTACACCAGAATACGTCTTATCATACAAAAAATCTATATCGGGTTCAGTTACTACACATCGTATATCATTAATTGCTTCCCTTCCTTCATCAAATATCCCAAACATGTCTAATATATCATTAAGTTCAGTACCTATATTTTTCTTTGCTGCGTCTGTTACAAACATCCTCACCATCTCATTCTTTTTTAATTTACATACATGATTATTTATATGATAATGCAGATGATCTCTGGAAGGATTCTTTACAATCAATTTCTCTTTAAACGGAAACTTTTCAAACAAGTCCCTTACAAGCGATTTCCTTCCAAACGAGTTATTTTTAAATAATTCTATTTCAAACTCTTCTCCTTCAGACGATTTGTTTAAAGGAGATTCTTTTCTTGAAGAGCTATCTATAAAAGTGATATCTTCTTGAGGGTTTAAATTACAACTTATATAAGTCATACAACCTACCACTAGCAATAATAGCAATATTAATCTTAATACTACTATTAATACTAGAGACAAAATTGGACACTTTACCTTAACCATTTAATATACTCCTTTTAAGTTCAAATTAATCCATAATTTTACCTACTATTATATAAACTTATCGTTATAGCATCACAACATCATAATCTTCAACAAGCATTGACACAACTAATCCTTAAGATAAATCTTTAACATTTTATTTATCAGTAAAAATTAAAAGCCTTAAATATTTATATCTAAGGCTCAGCTACTTTAAGTAGTTTTTTAAGAATTAACTAAAATACTATCTGACTTACTGACTTTTTTATCTCAGTCAATGCTGCTTCCTTAAGCTTAATAAAGCTAGACGCATAATTACCCTTTACAATTTTATCATAAATAGCATTAGAAGGGGATCTATCGAACAACATTTTTAAATGCAAAGCATAGGCATTTTTGTACCTGCTAAACTCATCTTGCAAATTTTGTTTTTCGTAGCCTTCTTGAAGATTTTTTATAACCTCAAGAACCTCTTCTTGTCTATTCATAATCTCTAAATGAAGTTTTATAACTTTTTTAAGTACCTCAGAACTTAAACTACCACACAAAAAATCAAACGTATAATCATCATACATTGAATAACCTTCGGCTCTACCAATACCAGAATTAATCACTATATTTCGCATATCGTTAACTGCTTTTAGCTCCGCATCTAATATCTCATTGTTAAATAAATTTTCAAACTCTAAAATGCGTCTAGCCTCATGATAAACCCTAATAAACCTAGAAGCATAATCATCAATAGTCACTATATCATACACCTCATCAGGGATAGATTTATCAAACAACATTTTTAAATGCACTGAGTAAGAATTATTCAAATTATCAATAGTACTCTCCAAGCGTCTTTTTGCTCTATCTCCTTGAAGATTTGCAATAATTGTTCTAATTTCTGCCTCGGCATCCTTTTGTGCTCTTTTGTCTTTTAAATAAATTCTTACCATTCTCTTAACCTTAGCAGCACGCATCTTATTTAATAAATCATAAAATTCAGAATTACTATACGTTTTATGACACAGAGGACCTACTTTGACATCAGTTACTACACTTCGTATATAATCAATTACTCTTAGTTCCGAATCAGAAAGTCCTGCATATACGTTCACGCCCACTACAATGTTTATAGCCTCATCTTCAAGCTCAGCATACTTAACAGCATAATCATCACCTATAATATACAAATACACATCATTTAAAACATACCTACTAAATAACCCTTTTAAGTGCAGTGGATAAGCATCTTTGTAACTACTCAGTCTATTTTGTAAGTCTTGCTTTGCCTCACTTTTCATAACATTACTTATAGCTGCTAAAGCTGCGTCTGGAGCGGTATTGAAATTTTTTAAATGAACTTCTATTATTTCTTTTAATTTAAAAGCACCCAACTGCTTTAACAAATCATAAAAATCGTCATCATCATATGTTCTGTAACCTTCAACACTACCAATACTAAGATCAGTTAATATACTTCGTATATATGCAATTGCATCTTTTTCTTCAGCAAATATCCCAAATGCGTTTAAAAGACTATTAATTTTAATATCCCCATCATCGCTTCCTGCTTCTCTTACAGGTCTTAAGCTTGCTTGCAAAGTTTCTGTAAGATCAGTATTTCCTTGGAACTCACAACTTATTACTAGCAATAATAATATTATTACTATTAGTAACAAACTGATATGTCTAATTTTTATCATTAAATATCTCCTTTTCTCAAATTAAAATTAATCTATTATGAGATAAAACCTATTATCATATATACCAAAACCTCCAAGCACTATTAATATATTTGTATAAATATTTATCAATATTTACCTTATAAATTAAAATGATTAAAATAAATTACAAACCTTAGATGTTTAAAATCCAAGGCTTAACTTTTGCCTCTAACTGCGATCAGCATCGTTCTTAATCGGCATAATACTCAATGGTATAATCATCATTTATAAATCTATTATATACCTCATCAGCAGTAGATTCACTGAATAATTCTTTTAAATGTAATTTATAGTCATTTTTGTAACGAACAAAAATATTCCTCAAGCGTTGTTTTTCATCATCCCCACTTATATTATCCATAACATCGCGAACCTCGTCCTGGGTCACTTGTTTTCTGAAATAAACTTGGACCATTTTTTCAACTTTAGTAGCGCCTAACTCACCTAACAAAAGCTCAAACGTAAAATCATCATAATTTTTATAGTCTTTATCCTTGCCAATATCCGCATCAGTTACTATAACTCGTATCTCATCATCAAGTATTTTTCTTTGCACATCTGATAACCTTTTGTATAGCTTATCAAACTCTACAATATACCCAACATTATTCTTAATTTTAGTAAACCGAGTAGCATAATTATCATCTATAACTCCAAAATACACATTATCAAAACTAGAAGTATCGAATAAACCTTTGAAATACAATGAGTAATCATCATGCAATTTATTAAAATCACTCTCCAATCGTTGTTTCAAGTCCTCTCTATTAACCTCCAAAATAGCTTCTCTGGCTTCTAGTTCTAATTCCTTTCGTGCCTTTTTGTTCTCCAAATAAGCTTTTATCATTCTCTTAACCTTAGCGGCACGCATCTTATTTAATAAGTCATAAAAACCTTTAATATCATAAGTTACGTGCATCAAAGAGACTCCCTTAGGATCAATTACCATATCTCGCATCTCATCAATTACATCTTGCTGTGAATCAGAAAGCCCAACGTATACATCATCGCCCCCTAAAATGTCTATAGAATCATCTCTAATTTTAGCAAACCCAATAAAATAACCACCATTCATAAATCGATTATACACCCCACCAGAAGTAAGGTCATTAAATGACCATTTTAAATATAATGGATAATCATTCACATGATCATCAAACCTATTTTGCAATTCTTGTCTTAAGTCAGATTCAATTATATCCTTTATGGCATTGCGAGCCTCACCTTGCACTTGAAGATTTTTTAAATGAGAATCTATCATCTCCTCTATTTTAAGAGCACCTAAACTATAAAGTAAGTTATAAAATTCATCCGTATTATACGTCTTATAACTTTCAAGTTTACCAATATTAGGATCAGTTACTGCATTTTGTATCTCTTCCATTATTTTCTTTCTCTCAGAAGATATCCCAAACACACTTAGTAAATTATTAAGCTTAACATCTCCTATATCATCGTTAAATACTTTAAAAATTCTTCTAACAAGGTTATTCTCAAGCAACTTTTCATCACACATAGCACTTTCTTGACATTTACAACTCATTACTAACAATAATAATATTATTATTAGTATTATTACTAATAATACAACCTGACATCTTTTTTTGACCACTCAATATCTCCTTTTTCAAATTAAAATTATCATATTATAAGATAAATCTATTGTTGTATTAACATACCTACCATAAACTTCAAGCATTGTTATTATGTTATTATTAATATACTTATTATAAGCATTTACCTATCTTTACATTATAAATTAAACTAATTAAACAAATCAAAGCCTTAGATTTTAACCTAAGGCTTAATTTTTAAAATTGTTAGCAAGCTACTCTTTTGAAGAACTACTTGCTAAGTTTATTGAAATAAGTTTAGCTTCGTCTTGAATCAAAGCAAACTCATCAATAAATCTACTCTTTACAGCTGCTCTATAAATAGCATTAATATCAGATTTATTAAAGACACCTTTTAAGGTCCTTCCATAAGCACTCACTCTTTTCTCCAACCTATTACTAAAGTCTTGCCTTAATCTTAAGTCATTAATATCACTTATAGCCACTTTGGCATCTTCGTATGCTGTAAGAATCTCTTGGGTACGGCTTATAATTTCCCTAATCTTAGTAACATCTAAATCACCAAGCAAGTTATAAAACTCAGCAATAGTATACGTCTTGTAATTTTTATTCTGAGCAATCTTCTCATCAATTAATATATCTCGTATATAATCAATTATTTTCCATTCGCTCTCAGAAGGTTGTTCTAAATGCTGCTCTGAGTACACATTCTCAATCTTTAGAATGCTTTTAGCCTCTGAATCAATCCTACCCAAAACATAAGAAGGACCTACATACATGACTTGAGCATATACAACATCGGGATTAGAATCCTTAAAGGCCCATCTTAAATAATATGGATAGGCAGTAGACTCTTCGTACCAAGCAAGCTCCCCCTCCAATTTTTGTCTTATTGAATCCCTCTTAATATTCTTTAAAATTTCTTTAACTCTTAGTCTATACTCAGATAGTGCTCTTAGATCACTAAAAAAAGCTTCTATCATGTCTTTTAATCTCTCAGCACCTAATTGTTCCAACAAATTAAAAAACTCATCGCTAGTATACTGTTTAAACATTAAAAAATCATCACTATTACCTGCAGTGGTCACAAGGTACATATATCCAACAGCTTTCCTACCCTTGTCAGATATTCCAAATTTGTCTAAAAGATTCTTCAATTTTAAATCAAATTGTTCTTCCACACACGTATCTATATCCATTGCTGTAAATACTCTAGACTCTTCTGCAAGCCCTTCTGTAGGTTCTTCTACAAGTTCTTTCAAATATTTTTGTACTAAATTTTCATACTCACGTTCTATAACAGATCCTTTTCCAAATAGACTTGTTACAAAATCTTCTGAAGAGTCTAAATCACAACTTATAACTAGCAATATTAGCAATAAAAATGATATTAAGATCGATAATTCACTAAAATATCTTACCTTAAACATTAAATAGCTCCTTTTTCAAATTTAATTTAACTTAATTATATAAACCTTATTTATTATATTAGCACAATATAATACCTTTAAAATATTATTTATTTAAATAAAATATCACTTATATGTGTTTCATTTAAATAAAAAAATTTAAAGCTTAACTATTCTTTAAGGAGCTCGGCTAAAGATTCCCTATGGAAATAAGGGCTTCATTGGCTCTAAATACTGCTAGAAGCAGTATCTTTAATAGCATTAAACCAATTAACATAATCAACATTCTTAGTTGTTTGATAAATAGAATCATAATTCAACTTACCAAATGCCTCTTTTAGTGCCAATACATACGCGCTATTTTTTTCTTTTAAATCACTTTCCAATTTTTGTTTTAAGTTCACGTCATTAACATCCTCTATAGCCGTTTTCGCTTCATCTTGTGCTTTAAGAGTTTTTTGGATATTTTGTATAATTACTTTAACCTTAACATCACCTAAGTGATCTAATAAGTTATAAAATCTTTCATAATTATATATTGTGGGAACCCCAATATCAGGATCAGTTATTACAAGTAGTATATACCAAATTACTGCAAGCTCTGAAGAAGACATCCGTCCTGAGTATAGCTCTTTCCCCCTCATAATTCCTAAAGCATCACTCTCAAGTTTAGCAAAAAGATTAAAAAAATCATAACGACTAACCAGAAATTTGCGATAAATATCATCCGAAGTAGGCTCACCAAATAACTCTTTCAAATACAATGTATATTTAAGTTTGCAAAAATACAATTTATATTGCAATTGTTGTTTTTCATAATTTTCCTGAAGATTCTCAATAGCTACTAAAGCCGCATTTTCTGTTCTAAGATTATTTAAATGAAATTGTATAATTTCCTTCAAAATAGTATCACCTAGATTCCTTAACAAGTTATAAAACTCAGAGTTACTATAGGTCTTAAGACCTCCATAACCAACAATACTAGGATCGGTTAATATATCTCGTATAAATGCAATTGCTTCAAGCTCTGAGGCCGACATCCACCCTGCATATTGCTTTGCATCCTCTACAACGCTTTGAATACGGTCTTTAATCTTACTAAACTTATCAACATAATTATCATTTATCACTCTAAAATACACCGTATCAGGGTTAGGATCATTAAATAACCATTTTAAATAAGATAGACAGTAATCCTTGTGCTGATTAAACATATTCTCCAAACGTTGCTTTAATACGTCTCCCTTAACACTATCAATAACTGATCTAGCTTCTATTTCTGCTTGGACCTGAACTTCAAGAGCATTTGAATGAAATTTTATAATTTCCCTAAGCTTAAGAGAACCTAAACCATCAAGCAAATTATAAAACTCATCCATATCATACGTTTTGAAACCCCCAGCACTACCAATATCCCCAGCATTACCAATCTTAGGATCAGTGATTGCAATTTGTATATTATTAATTACGTCTCTCTCATCATCAAATATCCCAAATGAATCTAACAGAGTATTAATCTTAACAGTTATATCGTCTACAACAGGCTTTTTTAATTTTTTTAAAGATCCTTCTACAGTTAAATCCTCTCTAAACGCAATATCTCCTTGAGATTCTAAATTACAACTTATAATTAGCAAAAATAACAATATTAATATTAAGGCTAAAAACTCACCAAGATGCTTTACCTTTATCATTAAATATCTCCTTTTAAGTTTAATCCACTATCACATAAAATACATTACTATACTATCACACCATCCAAGCATTAACACAGCTTCCATCCATAATATTTTATTTAACATTATATAAGAAAAAAACAGGTTTTGGATTCTTGACAGTCTTATAGTCCATACAAAAAAAAGAAATCAATAACTTCCATACCGTATATTAAATTCAGATAGAATAGCAAACTTTTTTAAGGAATTGCAAGTCTACATTAAATAATCTTTTGTAATAAGAGAAGTAGACAAGCTTGCAATGTAAGCCTTAATTTTGGTATAACGGAATGTATTACAATGTTTCTTATGTTCAATAATCAATCAAGCCCCTTACTCAGGATAACATTAGACTTTTAGTGTTAAACAACATATGTTGATTTTAATAACATAAATCTTGTCTCCATGCATAAGTTTAATCTCTTCTCAAGCAAAGACTATTCCGCAATATCCTTCTTCATATTTAATTGTTATGAGCAAATATTTCAAAAGACATAAGTATACAGTCTTCATTTAGCAATATTTATAAGTATAAATAAAAAAACCTTAGATGTTTTTGAAATCCAAGGTTTAACTATTCTTCTAAGTACTAACCTCTCTTTTGCATAAATGACTAGCAACATCACTTTGTGCTTTAAGAGTTATTTGAATATGGTTTATAATCTTACCCAACTTAACATCACCTTAAACTATAGAGCAAGCTATAAAATTTTTCATCATCAATAAGTCTCGAAACCTAGCAAACTTCCAATATCAGCATCAGTTACTACTCCCCGCATATATTCCAATTACAATTCTTTTATCACCTGATATCCCCCGTATATGGAGATCTACTTTTTATAAAACCAAGAGCCACTGCTTTAACTTCAGCAAATCTAGACGCATATTTACTCTTTATAACTCTACCATACACCCCATCAGGAATAGATTCATTGAATAATTCTTTTAAATATAATGGATAAGCATTATTGCACTCTTTAAATCTAGTTTGCAATCTCTTTTTTAATTTTGCATCCTTAACATCGCAAATAACTGCTAGAGACTCGTTTCGTGCTATAACATTCTCTACATGAAATTTTATAAGTGTCTTGATCTTAAGAGCATCTAAGCTATAAAGAAAGTTATAAAACTCATCCGTACTATACGTCTTATAACCTTTGGTACTACCAATACCAGGATCAGTTACTATCATCCGTATATTATCAACTGCAATCCTTTGATCACCTGACAGTTCTGCATATAGACTTTCAAAGTCTATAATGCTACGAGCTTTGTCCGTAATCGTATTAAACTTAAAATTATAATCACTACCTATAACTTTATCATACACATTATCAGAAATAGCTTTACTGAATAATCCTTTTAAATGCAATGGATAAGCATTATTGTACTCTTTAAATCTAGTTTGCAATCTCTCTTTTAATTTTGTATCCTTCACATCGCGAATAGCTACTTGAGCATCATTTTGCGCTTTAATAATCTTTAAATGAAATTTTATAATTTTTTTCAATCTAAAATCACCTAAATCACTAAGCAAGTTATAAAATTCCTCGTTATCATAAAATTTATAACCTAGAGAACCACCAATACTAGGATCAGTTAGTATGCTTTGTATATATACAATTACTTGCCTTTCGTTAAAGGGTACCCCAAATGTACCAAGAAGTTTGTTAAGCTTAACATCTAGCTTTACCCCTACGCTCCCCATTTCAGAAAGATTTAAGATATTACTTTTGCCCAATTTTTTTACATTATTTTTAACTGTAGATGCTTCAACCGGTGATTTTTCAAGCAAGCCCCCTTCAAGCAAATTTTCTCTAGACGATATTATCTCGCTCGAGTTCCTTTTAAAGGAACTATCACTAAACGAGCTTTTTCGAAATGAGCTATCACTAAGAGGACAGTATCCAAGCGATCTCTTTCGAAACGAACTATGATTAAACGAGCTACCTTTAAGTGAAAAAACCCCTTGAGAACCTGAATTACAACTTATTATTAGCAATAACAGTAATATTGATAAATTATGACTTTTTACCTTAACCATTAAATATCCCCTTTTTTTAACTTTTTTTCAAAAATACACTTAATTCATAACTTAATCTATTATCATATAAACCTATTATTATAATATCCTAAAACATAATTCTTGAAATATTTACCTGTATATTTAATTAGCATTCACCTGTATAAATTGAAAGAAATCAAAAGCCTTAAATAATTTTTATACCTAAGGCTTAATTTTCTCAAGCCCTCTCCGCTTATACTTCTTCTATACTAATTCTAAAATACGGCTTTTAATGGCCTTAAATCCATCTTCATTATCTTTAAAAGACATAAAGATACTATATATATCATTAGAATTGATATCAACACAATTAAAGTTAGTTTTGAGCAAAAATTTATAATGCTCCTTTTGATTAAAAAAATCTATTTTTACCTGATCTCTACTTTTATCGTCTTTAATAGAATTTATCATTTGTAAAATATCATTTTGCAATTCCAAAGCTTTTCGAATTTTTACTATCATTTTCCCAACCTGATCTTCATTTAAACCACCCAATAAATACTCAAACTCATAATAGGTATACGTTTTAAAACTTACTCCATCCTTATCTTTACTGCCAATCCTAGGATCAGTTAATATAGTTCGTAGATCAATAATAATTTTAGCATCAGAACTAGACAGATTTGCGTATATTTTTCTAAAATTTATTAAGTTTCTAGCTTTATCTATGATTCTCATAAAGCCATCTACAATTCTATTACGAGAATCTATAATTTTATCTTTCACGATATAATCACTATTCATACTAAATGCATTTTGTAGTATATATACAGCGAATTCATTATGCTCATCAAATTTAGTTTCCAAAACTTTGGCAAATAAGTCATCCTCTACATCTTTAATAATATCCTCTGCTTCTTTTCGTACTCTAATCAACTCATGTAAATTAACCTCTAACAATCTTTTCAACTTAGAGACACCAAAAGATCCTAACACAGAATAAAATTGATGATCATTATAACCATCTTCATTATAAATTCCATCACTAACATCAGAAAAAATTACTAATTTTCGTATATCATCAATTTCTTGCTTTGCTTGACCAATTAGCCCTTCATATATTGCTTCACCTTTTATAACATATGCAATTCTGTCTTTCAGTTCACGTAAATATTCTAAAATTGAATCATGTGACCTTCTTAATGAACCATACATTTCAATAGAAGAATCAATATACTCATCATCAAAATGAGCTTTTAACTCTTCGGGTATAAAAGAATCGTTGAGCTCACTATCAAACTCAGATATAAATTGTTGTTTTGATCTCTCTCTTTTAATATTTTCAATCATTGGTTTAATTTCTGTTATTAAGTTACAAAATTTTAACCAATCTTCCAAAAGCTCCTTAGTCTTCACAGAACCTATTTCAGTTATAAAGGTATAAAACAAGTTATTATCAAAATCTGAATTGGTTAAGTAAACTTTTAAATATACATTTGATTCCCTGTCTTGAACTGATATCCCACATTCATTAAGAAATTCATCAATTTTTACATCCACACTCTTCTCTTCTACAACTGCTACAGAATCACTGTTTATAACATCCTCTGGTATTAATTTTTTAACATCTCTTTCTGCAGGATCTTGAACTACAGGTTTTTGAACTACAAGAGGATCTTGAACTACAGGTTTTTGAACTACAAGAGGATCTTGAACTACAGGTTTTTGAACTACAAGAGGATCTTGAACTATAAGGGATTTAAAATCATGGGTTGTAGTTAAAGGTTTTGCAACAAAAGAATTTTTTTTAACCAAGACCCCTTTAAGAGGGTCAGCCCCTTGGGATTTAAAATCACAATTTATAACCAGTAACAATAATAACACACTATTACTCTTTTTCATTAAACATCTCTCCTTTTAATAAAACCCAATCTATAAATTGATTTTTTTTATATAAAACTTATTATTATAATATATCATTATAACATAGTTTTCAACGATTAGTATCTACATACTTATTAGTACATCTCTACAAGTATCCCTTAGCACAAATTAAAAGCCTTAAATATTTAAAATCCAAGAGTTAACCTACTTTTTTAAGTACCAACTTACGATATCAAATGGAGGATAACTCGATGCATTTGATTATATGTTGTCAAATTCGTTTTTGAAATTAGTAAATAAAGCAGCATATTTGCTCCCCATAAAATTATGATACACATAATCAGCATTAAACGCATGAAATAACAATTTGAGATGCGATGCATAGCCACAACTTAAAACATCAAAATTAAACTTTAAGTCTCGCTTTTTCTGACTCTCCTCAGCCTTATTCATAGCTGCTAATGCTGCATTTTTTGCTTTATGACTACTTAAATGTATTTTTATAATTTCTCTCAGTCTCTCAACACCTAAGTCATGAAGTAAATTATTAAACTCTACATCATCATATGTCTTATAACCTTCAACACTACCAATATTAGAATCAGTTACTACACTTCGCATATATGCAATTGTTTCCTTTTCTTCTTTTGAAAATCCTTCACAAAGCTTATTAAAATCTGAAATGATTTTAACATCACTTTTAAGCTTAATAAAATTATTAGAATAATCACCCCTCACAAATGCACTATACACCCCATCAGCATCGGTTCTATCAAATATCCATTTTAAATAAGTTGGATAAAAATCCTCTAACTTCTTAAACTCTATTTCCAATTTTTTAGTTAATGCATATTTCTCTTCAATTTCAATAACCGCAGCAACTTCTGCTCGAAATGCATCTTTTTCTCTCAAGTCCTTTAAATAAATTGCTATAATGTCCTTGACCTTAACAATCCCCAACTGATTTAATAAATTATAAAACTCATCATTACTATAAAGTTTATAAGAAGTTTTAAAAACTGAAGACACAGTAGTTACTACATTTCGTATAGAATCAATTACATCCTTTTAATCAGCTAAAAGCAATTCATATACATTTTTTTGAGGAACTTGCTCTTGAGGAACGCCTTCTACAGAAACATCTCTGCTATCCTCTACAAGACCTAAAGCTTCTTCTTTAATTGCAATAAACTCAGCAACATAATTATCACTTGTAAACTTACCATATACCTCATCAGAATTAGCCCCATTAAATAAAATTTTTCAATGCAAAGGATAAGCATTCTGACGACCATAAAATTTCACTTGCAATTCTCGTTTTGCTACATCGTCCCTAATTCCTTCAATCACTGCTAATACTTCGTCTTGGGCTTTAAGAATATTAACATGAATTTCTGTAATTTCCTTAAGTCTCTCAACACCCAAACCCTCTAATAAATTACAGAAATCTTCATTCTTATAAACCCTAACTGAAAAGACTCTAGAAAAACCAGTTACTATATCTCGCATATCATCAATTATTTTCTTTCTGTCATTAGGAATCCCAAATTTGTCTAGCAGACTATTGAGCATAGCATTTATATTTATCTCTGCTTTAACTATGTCAGCACCACTGTTTACATCATCAACATTTAATTTTATCATATGACCTTTAACAAGCTTACTTATAAGTAAATCTGCTCTAAATGCTATGTCCTCTTGAGTGTTCAAATCACAACTTATAACTAGCAACAACAGTAACATTAATAATAACAATAAACCGAAACGTCTTAACTGAACCATTAAATAGCTCCTTTTTCAAATTAAACTTAACTTATCATTAAATAAACTTATTAATTAAACTGAAACAATATAATTATTACTATAATAATGCCATAATATCATAAATTACAGAAATTAATACATCCATTTAACAATATAAATTAAAAGTTTTATATAATAAGATCTAAAAATTCATTTTCTTAAACTTACTATTCTTATACTATTCTTAATTTAAGAATTAATTACTACTATCTGTAGTACTCCCGGACCATTTGTATCACTTACTGAATTTTCCCAACATAATTTATAATCTCAAAATACAAATCAACATAACTACTCCTTGCAACGCTATGATACACCTGATAAGGAAAATCAATATGAAACAACTCTTTTAAATGCAACTCATATCCATTACTGTGTGCATCAAACAGTTTTTGCAAATTATGCCTTGTCATGCTTTCTGGAAGACTACTTATAGCTGATTGAGCATCTTTTGTTGCTTTAAGAACATTTAAATGAAAGCCTATAATCCTTTCAACCATAGTAGCGCCTAAACTCCCAAGTAAGCTCTCAAACTCAACAGCATTATATGTTTTATGCAATACACCAATATTAAAATTAGTTACAACAATTCGTATATAATCAAGTTCTCTCTTTTGAACAGATGAAAGCTTTTTGTATAGCTTTTTAAACGCTATAATATTCTTAGCTGTTTTTTTAATTAAAACAAACTTATCATAATAACGAATATTTTTCATAAATTTTTGATACACAAGCTCAGAAAGAAATTTATTAAATAACTCTTTCAAATGTAATTTATAGTTATCCCTCACATAATCAATTTTCACTCGTAATTGCTCTCTGAAGTCAGCATCATAAACACTATCAATAGCTTCTAAAGCTTCTAACCATGCCGCATCTTGGTTGCTTTGCTCCTCTAGATAAACCAATATCATTGCAAGAACTTTATTATCACCTAACTCATTTAGTAAATTATTAAACTCAATATCAGTATAAGTCCTATAATCTTTATATTTACCAATCAAAGGATCAGTTACTATCCCTCGTATCTTATCAATTACAATTTGCTCATCATCAGACAGCCATGTGTATACATCCAAACCACCTTCAACTTTTGTAATCTCGTCTTTAAATTTAATCAATTCAGAAAAATAATTATCACCTATAATCTCATTATAAATATCATCAAAATTATCACTATCAAATAACCCTTTTAAATGCAACTGATACTGATTTTTGCGTTCATTAAGCTCATTCTGTAATTTGCCTCTTGATGTAGCGTCCTTAACATTTTTAATAACCCTTTCAAATGATTTCTGAATGTTAACAACCTCTAAATAAAATGTTATAATTTCTTTAATCCTAGTTGCACCTAAACTTTCAAGTAAATTATAAAACTCAAAATCAGTATAAGTCTTGTAATAGCTAGAATTACCAATTTTAGCATCAGTTATAGTACGCCTTATATATGCAATTGCTTCCCTTTCCTTATCAAGTAACCCAAATTTGTCTAGCAGATTATTGAGCTTAATATCTAAATTATTACCTGTTGCAACCATTTTTGAAGTATATTCCCTACCAAACCTGCCTAATTTCCTTACCTCTCTTTTGGAAGTCAAATTCTCTTTAATCTCAGTACTTCCTTGAGATTTTAAGTCACAATTTACCACTAACAATAATATAAATATTAATACTAAAAACAAACTGCAATGGCTTAACTTCATCACCCAATATCTCCTTTTTCAAACTAAATTTGACCTATTATCATTAGAAGATGATATATATGTTATATCAACATCATATCATAACTTGCAAGTTTATATATATTTACCCGTATAAATTAAAAGCCTTAAATCTATACGTTTAAGGCTTAAACTTCTTTACTATTCTTAATTTATTAATTTAATTACTAACTACTGCATTAAATCTATGATTATCTGGCTCTAAGAAGATCCGCTGCTGTTTTCAGACTAGCATATACAACCATATAATTATTACCAATAAAATCAAGATATACTTTATTAGGATCAGAAAAAGGTCTATGGAATACAATTTGTACATTAAATGGGTAAAGACGTACTTGATTATCAAAATCAGCTTGTACCCTCCTTAGCATTCTTTAAAGAATTTCTAACCCCTTCTTCTGCTTCCTTAATTTTTAAATAAAAATCCATCATTTCCCCAACCTTCTCAGCACCTAACATACCTAACAAGATTTCAAAATCAAAACCACGATACACTTCAACAGACTCCTTAGGACTACGAATCTTAGGATCAGTTAATATTTTTCGTATCTCATTAACCGCATTCTTTCTACTATCTGAAAACTCTTTATAAAACTTTTCATACTGTATAATGAGATTAGCATGAGTTTCAAGCTCAGCAAAATGCTTAGCATATAAATCCTTTACAACTTTGTTATACACTAGATTAGGATCTTTGCCATAAAATAAAAAAATTAAATGCTCTGGGTATGATCTCTTATAATCAGAAAACAAATACTTAAGTCTTCGACTTATTTTAGGTGTCTCAACACTCTCAATAGCTACTTTAGCTCGTGATGATGCTTCATCTTGTGCTTTAAGATTGTTTAAATGAGCACTGATCATTTCCCTAACCTTAAGAAAACCTAAATTATCTAACAAATTGTCAAATGAAATATCACTATAACTCATATAACCTCGACTCTTAGCAATCTTCTCATCCGTTACTATAACTTGCATCCCATCAATTACTGACTTCTCCTCATCAGAAAGCTCTGCATATACATGTCCAACCTCTATAAGACCTTCTGCTTTTTCTTTAATGTCATTAAACTCAATATTATAATTATTAATTATAATGTTATTATAAACGTCATCAGCAGTAGTCCTATTGAATAACCCTTTTAAATAAGAATTATAATTATCCTTGTGCTTATTAAAGCTATTTTGCAATTCCTGTTTGTTAATGTATGAAGGTACATTTAAAATAGCATTGCTAGCTTTTTCTTGTTCTTGAAGGATTCCTAAGTGAACTTTGATAATTTCCTTTAATTTAACATCTCCTAACTCATTTAACAGATTATAAAACTCAAGATCAGTATATGTCTTATAACCCTTATCACTACCAATATTAGCATCAGTTACTACACTTTGTATATAATCAACCGCTTCCCTTTCCTTATTAAGTAACCAAATTTTGTCTAGCGGATTATTGGGCTTAATACCTAAACTTTTCTCTTCTTCTGTTAATTTAGGAACACTCTTGTCTACACCGGTTAAAGCTACTACTTCACTAGGCTTCCTTTGTTCTACAACAGAATCTACACCCGTTAAAGCCACTCCTTTACCAGACTTCCTTAAAGCTCTCTCTCCAGTAAAAATTCTTCTAAAATAAGAATTTTTTTAAACAATACCTTCTCTTTGGGATTTTAAATCACAATTTATAACTAGCAATAACAGCAATATTAATACTAATAACGAACTGATATGTCTAATCTTTACCATTCAATATCTCCTTTTTCAAATTAAAACTTTTTAATATATCATTATATTGCTATATCTCTATATATCCGCATTGATCTGCAAATATTTTATTTATCTCTTTAAATAAATTTGTATAACTTATATATTTTATCTAATTATCCATTATAGATACAAACTAAAAGCCTTAAACGTGTACGTTTAAGGCTTAAACTTTTTTATTTACTATTTTTAATCTTTTTTAATCTTAATTTAAGGATTAACCACCGCGACCCTTAATCCTTATCTTATCTTATTTACTCTAATGCTTAGAGCTTCGTTTCGAATAGCAATATATTCATCAGCATACTTACTATTTTTAAAGGCATCATACACCTTATTCGGAGATGCTTTATCGGGGCCAAATAAATCCATTAAATGCATTCTATAACCACCCTGGTGCTTGATAAAACGTCTAAATAAGCTTTGTTTCATTTGACCTTCCATAGCAGTAATTAGAGCCTTTTGAGTATTTTTTTCTTCTTTCAAAACATTTATATGTATCCTTAAAATTTCCTCAGACCTAGCAACATCCATACTACCCAGCAAGATCTCAAATTCATAAATATCATAAACCTTAAGAGGTTTCTTAGTATCCCTCAAAATACTCATAGGAACATTAATTAGTACATTTCGTATAGAATCAAGTTGTTTCTTATCATCAAGAGATAACTTTGCATATAAAGCCTCATAATTTAAAATGTATTGAGCTTCCTCTATTTCCTCAAGAAGATCATCAATACAATCATCTTTCATAATTTCATTATAAACATAATTAGGATTATCATAACTAAATAACTCTTTTAAATGCAATGCATAATTACTGTTACCATTTAATTCCGATTGAAAAATTCTCTTTACTTCATCATTTCTATTAAAACGACCAATTAATGCTTGGGTTTCTGATATAACTGGGGGCCTTTTTTTACAATCTTTTAAATGATTTTTTATAATTTCCTTAACCTTATCAGAACCTAATGCATTTAATAAATTACTAAATTCAAGATTAGTGTAAGTCCTTAAAAATTCATTACCAATCTTAGGATCAGTTACTACACTTCTTATATATACCATTATTTGTTTCTCTCCATCCAATAGCTGCAATTTGTCTAGTAATTTATTGAACTCAGCATCTAAAACGAATCTACGATTTATTCCTAATTGTGTTAAAGCCTTATCGTTTGTTCCACCTCTTTCTTGGAATGCAAAATTACGACAACTCACCACCAGCAATGATAATAATAATATTAATACTAGTAATGAACTGAGACATTTTACTCTCATCATTTAATATCTCCTTTCTCAAATCAAACTTATTATATTATTATATAAATCTATTATTATGATTGTTTGAATATAAAACCATTACAACAATATATTACTGCGATCTTCAAGCATTATTGTTTATATATTTATACTCAACATTTATACATGTATTTAGATGTTTACCTACCAATATTTATCTCCTATTCACCTCTAATTTACCTGCATATAATTTACCTGAATAAACTAAAAACTTTCGATATTGAAAATTTAATTACTATCTTTAAGTACCCTTGTTTAAGTACTAACTACGGTACTAATTACTTCATTAAATGTTTTTTTCGCTTGCAATGTATTCAGCAGCGTTTTTAATCTCAAGATACTTATTAGCATAATCACTTTTTATAACATTATTATAAACATTATCAGCTTTAAGATCATGGTAGAGACTCTTTAAGTGCAATGGGTAACCATTCACATGACTATTAAAATCAATTTGCAATTTTTCTTTTCTTTCACCTTGATTTAATTTATTCACAGCCACACTAGCTTCGTTTTGAGCTTTAAGAATATTTAAATGAACGTCTATTATGTCCCTAATCTTAGCTGCACCTAAACTACCTAACAAATAAGCAAATTTAACATCATTATAAGCTCTATAACCCTCTGATCTACCAATCTTCACATCAATTAATATATTTTGTATATTTGTAATTACCTCTTTATCATATGCTGAGAGCTTTGCTTAAAACTTTTCAAACTCTACAAAAACTTTAGAATTATTTATAACATTGGTTAAAAGAGTGGTCAATTCACTAAAATAACTATTCTTAATAAAGTTACGATATATATTCTCGGGTATAGAATCATTAAATAACTCTTTTAAATACAATTGATAAGAATCAATTCGATGTGCCACAGAAACAGCATATAACAAACCCTCTTTGAATTTTTCTTTTTTAATCCTATTTATAGCTGCATAAGCCTCATTTTCTGCACTAACAACCTGAAGATAAATTTTTATAATTTCCTCAACCTTAGAAAGACCAAGCCCATTTAATAAGTTATCAAAACCAGAACTAGTATATATCTTTAAACCTCTATCCTCACCAACCAAAAAAGACATTGCTATGATTTCATATAATCAACTACCTTTTTTTGCTCAACAGATAACCATACATACACACCTTTAGGCCCAATATCTATAGCACGGTATCTAATATCGTCAAACTTATCAGCATAATTACTACCCACAATCTTAAGATACACATCATTAGACATAGGTCCATTAAATGCCTCTTTTAAATGCAGCTCATACTCATTATTCTTAGTATCAAAGCTATTCTGCAATTGCTGTTTTACTGTATCTTCACTAAGATTTAAAATAGCACTGATAGCTCTCTCTTGTGCTTGAAAAATTTTGGAATTAACTTTAATTATTTCCTTTACCCTACTAGCACCCAAACTATTTAACATATTATAAAACTCATGTTCATTATAGGTTTTATAATCCTCATCCCAACCAATCACAGGATTAACTACCACACTTCGAATATACGTAATTACCTGTCTCTCTGTATCAAGTATCTGAAACTCATCCAACAGATTATTAATACTAAAATTTAAATTGCTATCTACTACACCAAAATCATTTCTCATCCTAGCACTTCTTCTCAAACCTCTCAATGGCCGCATTATAGCCACGACATTTTCAACTAAAGGATTTATTTTAGATCCTACATCACAACTCATTACTAATATTAATAGCAAAACTATTAATATTAGTAACACACTTAAATGTTTTATTTTTAACATATAAATGTTTCCTTCTTCAAAACAAAACTTAACATAATTATTAAATGAAATAAATTACAAGATGATTGTATGATTAAATGAAACAAATTATAAAATAATTATTTTTATTATAATGTAATAATATTATATTATAATATAATCACAATCTTCAATCATTAATACTCACTATATTTATAACCATATTTATATATTTATTTATCAGTTTTTTTATTAGGATGTTTTTTATTTATGATATATATATAAATTAAAAGCCCTAAACATTTTAAATTTAAGGCTTAAAACTTTTTAAAACTTTTCTTAATTACTCTGTCTAAGCAATCTCTACAAGCAATCTCTAAGAACTCATTTAATTACTACTTGCGGTACTATCTGCTGTATTTGATGAAAGGCGTCTAATGTCATCCCTAATCCTAAGAAATTGTTCAGAATATTTATCATTTACAACACTATCATAAATCATATCATGATTTAAGCTGTTAAATAACCCTTTTAAATGCAACGCATATCCATTACTTAGTGCATTAAATCTATTTTGAAAGTTTTGTTTTGCTGTACCTGCAGGAACAGTATTTATAGCCTCCAAAGCTATTCCCTGAAGGATTTTAGCCCTTATACAAGCTGTTGCCATTGTCTCAGTCTTAGACGCACCTAAGTAATTTAAGAAATCATTCAACTCAGAATCAGTATAAGTCTTGTAACCTTTAGCACGACCAATATTAGAATCAGTTACTATACCTTGTATTTTATCAATTATGTCTTTATTCTCATCAGCAAGCCATGTGTATACATCTAAAACCCGTGGATCTCTGACTTTCTTTTTTAAATTAATATAAGCATTAATATAATTAATCTTCATAAAACGAGAATATATATCATCCGCCCCAGATGCATTAAAAGGCCCTCTTAAAATAAATGCATACTCATTGTTATAACTAGCAAGTCTAGTCTTCAATGCTTGTTTTACTTTCTCTTCAGTTAGCCCTGCAATATCTGCCTCAATTTCATCTCGGAGTTTGAAGACATCTAAACTAGCTTTTATCATGTCACTCATCTTAGCAGCACCTAAGCTATTTAACAAAGCATGAAACTCAGTAACAGTATATTTTTTGCAATCGTTATTAGCATAACAAAAGTTAGCATTAGTTACTACACTTTGTATATAATCAACTACGGACTTTTCCCGAGATGAAAGCCCTTTATATAAATTAAAGTCTTCTATAACTTGCATAGCTTCTTCTTTAATCGCAGTAAATTCATTAACATAGTTATCACCTATAACATTGCTATACACAACATTAAAATCAGATTCATTAAATAACCCTTTTAAATGCAATGGGTACTCATTTCTCTTACTATTAAACCTAAGTTGCAAATTTTGCCTTTCTTTAGGTTTATGAACATTATTTATAGCCTCAAGAGCTGCTTTTTGGGTTTTAACAAGTTCTAAATCGGCTTTTATAATCTCTTGAATCTTAGCAGCACCTAAGTCATTTAACAAAGCATAAAGCTCAGAATCAGTATAATTCCTGTAACCTTCAATACTACCAATACCAACATCAGTTACCACATCTTTAATCCTAACAATTGATCTTTTGCCTGCCTCAGATATTCCAAATGTGTTTAGAAGATTATCAAGCTTGGCACTTAAACTCTCTATATCATGCTCTTTGGGGTCTTTTTCCTTTTTTTTTACAATCGAGTTTTCCCCACTCGCAACAGCGTCTTTTGGACTTTTGAAATTACAACCCATTACTAGTAATAATAGCAATAGCAATATCAATACTAATAACAAATTACGATATCTTACCTTTAACATATAAACAGCTCCTTTTTTTCAAATTTTTATATATAATATATTATAATACAATTACTACAATATAATAAGTCTTAAAATATCTAAAACATTAATACCCACGTAGTTATTAAACATATTTATTAATATTTATCTGTTCTATTTGTATATTTATCTATATAATCTATATAAATTAAATATCATACTAATTACTTCTTTTGTATAACGGCTAAAACATCATTTTTAATGGTTATAAAAATTTGAATAATCATTATTGATAATAATGTCATTGCATATACTCGTAATTTACGAATATAATAATATATTATGATTTATACACATTTTTCTATGCATACTAATTTAATTGATATATATATCTATATATTAAATACTATTATATGCATTTATATGTATAATGAAATTAATCAACAATTAAATCTAAAGTTAAGGGGAATATTTTGCAAACAAACGCGTTTATCAAAACTATATTAATTATATGGATAGGCTTAAGCCTGAGTGCCTGTACTCTAAATCCGAAAAGAAATCAAAATGATTTAGGCTTAATTTTTAAAAAAAGCATATCTGATAATTCAAATCTAACCAACTTAAATTTAAAAAAACATACAAAAGATTTTAAACAAACTACCCCAAAACATGGATTATTCGATGATTTAGTAATCTTTAAAGGCGATGATAGCAAGAGAGACGATTATTATTTCGAGTTCTATATTAAAGAATATGACGTTAATTTCGATCTCTTTATGTATCATAAATTTTATCGTATAACAGAATATAACTCGATTCACCCAGGAAATGAACAATCTGGAAAACTAAAAAAAATCAAACTATTCTTTCCCAATTACGCATTTAACAATAATCTCAAAGATTTTTCCGAAATTGAAGATTACAAGTTAAACTCTATCGATCTATGCTTAAGTTTTGAAAATCCAGAGGGTAAAACTATAGACATAGCTTTTTCAGGAATTAGAAATGACATAATGGCATTTTCAAAAGCACTAAATAAAGACGCGGATAAAGTACCACAAAGTTTCTCATTCAGATTATTCATAGATAATAAATCTGAAGCAGATACTGGTTATTACTTCTACAAAACAAAAATGGATAAACACTCAAAAGAATTTATAAATGATAAAAGCACTCGTCAACACAAAGACGAAATCTTTAAGCTTATAAACAAAAAAGGAATAAATAAACTTAAAAAAATTGTTGATCAATTTTCAACCTCAACCGAAATGAAAAAATTCATTACAAGTAAAAGATTTAACAAAAGTAAGATTAAAACAAATTAAAAAATCTAAGTTTTTTCGATTAATCAAACAGACAAACACTATTTAAGTATTTGTCTGTTAAAATTATAAAATAACAATTAAGCCCCAAACTAAAGACCTTAGAAACAATTTATCTAAAACTTAAAATTAACGAACAAAAATTTTAAAATCCAAACCCTAGACTTTCAAAATACATTTTGATAATATTTAAATTATACTAAGTATCAAAATATATTTGGTATAATTTCAAGATAAAGGATAAAAGATGAAAAAATATATATTCATATTTCTGATATTAATTGGAATGCTTTCTTGTGAGTCTTTAGATGAAGATACTGAAGAAAAACCTAATTATTATAAAGACGGATACAATCAAGAAAACAAATGGTAAAAATTTGCACAAGAAAGCAAAAATAAAATTTTATAAGCTTTAACAACTTCTAAAAGAAAGATATAAAATCTTTCTTAAAATAGGTCTTGCTCTTAAAAGCTTTACACATCAATATCGCCACCATATTCTGGTGGCAAATTTATTCTTATTTTTAAGATAAAATCTTAAAACATTTAGTGCTCATAATACTTTTAAAAAATTAAATATTTAAAAAAATATTCATTTTTTATACTTTTATTATTGCAGATTATTAATTAAATATGTATAATATAGACACGTAATAGGAATACGATTATAAGGTTAAAGTGTCGTAAAGTGTATAAAACAATATTATCTTCATTTATTCTCTTAAGATTCTCATGTGGGACTTTTTTAAAAGATAGGTACCACGGGGAATCTGAATTTAAAAATATAGAAAAAAACAAAGATAAATCTATATCAAAAGAAAAGGGATAGCTTCACATCCAAAAATAATCTGTTCTAACTTAAATTTAAAGCAATGAAAATGGAAATTTATTTAAAAATGCCAACGAATCTCATTTTTATATTCTTCTCACCTTGGAGACTCTTTAGGTTTAAAGGGTCTCTTTTTTTTAAGAGAAATCAATTTTTTCGTAAAACAAAACAATCTAATTGTTCACATATGCTCACAAATAATTCATACTGTAAAACATTACGCTTACCCAAAACATACAGCCACACAGTAACTGGTTAAGAAGTTCTTTAAGCAATACAAACTCATAAATTTACTTAAGAATTAATCAGTATAATTTAAACTAATTAAATTATAAAAAAATTATATTATAAACATAACAAAAAAATATTGACTTTTAAATTAAAATTAATTTAAAATTATAAAAAGTAAATAAATATTTCAAAATTATACGAAAAAGATGATACTATAAGACTCGATTGCAATTGGGTCTTTCTTTTTATCTTAAACTCAAATACCTAAAATTAAACTATTTCAGATATTTAGCAAAAATAATATAAATTATATATTATTTTTGCTAAATATGCTATAATTAAGTTCTTAAGGCAATTAAAAATGGATATTAAAATAGATAATGAATTTAATATATTTTTTGACAATGATTTAAAAATAGTAGATGGACTTGATGAACAAAAGCAAAAATTATTATTATACCTAAAAACACCCATTGGTAGTCTTTATAATAAAAACTACGGTCTTAACTTTACTTTTTTTTTAACACTCTTAAAGACACAAAAAGAGAAAGATATTAAAACTTTTTTTGCAAATACTTTAAGAAGCCTCAATATTGACATATTAAATATCAGAACAAAACAAGAAAATCAAAAAATAACATTACAATTTTTCCTAGCAGGGGATACGCTAAGTATGGAATATAATATATGAAAATAATATTTGATGAAGAACTTGGAGTTCTTACAAAATCAATAGAAGAGATACAAAATATAAAAAAGGAAATACTTAAACAAGAATATAATATTTCAATAAAAGAAAATTCAATATTTGACATAATAAACTACCCAAGTTCTGCAATCGATATGGAGATAATTAAAGTTTTAAATGAACTATTTGAAACACTTAAAGAAGGGGGGGAATATTTTAAAAATTTACAAAAATCCTTAAGCATACCAAAAAGCTCAACTTATGAAGCAATAAAACAAGCACTACTAGCAATTCCACATGTAGAATATGCAAATATCATAAGTTCATCAGGAACAATTGCGATTCACATAATATTTAAAGCTGAGTACAGAAAAAATCAAATCATTGATAATGAAACACAGATGAATATTTGGAAAGCAATATATTATACTGCTCCAAGTGGCACAGCATTTCAAGGACAAATAGAACTTGAGTTTTTAAACAAAAATGGACAAAAAAAGGCATATAAGTTTAGCTTAGGAATAATTAAATACGCATATTTAAAAGTATTATACAAAACCGAAACAGAGGCAATGTATAAGGAAGTAGCTGGACAAATAAAAGAAATTTACAAAAAAATCATAAAAGACAAATATAAAGATATGGGGATTGCATTAAGGCACCAAGATTTCTTAAGTCCTGTAAGCATAATTAAAGGAATTAAAAGCATGCGCATTGGTGTTTGCATAAAAGAAAACTTAGAGACTAAAATAACAGAAATTGAAGAATCTGAGTTTAATTTCAATACCGATGTTGAAATTAAAGAAAATGAACTGATATCTCTTGATGAAAATTTAAGACTCATAATTGATAGAGAATAAGGTAATGAAAACAATACCACAATTTTTACAAAATACACAGATTGAAAAGATCATACAAAGCGAACTTAACTTCAAAAAACAGCTATTAACAGAGCTTAAAGAACTACTTAAAAATTTTGATACAATTAATGTAGAAGGAAGCATCAATTCAAGATACATTGCATTGATGATGCTATCACTATTTAATGCATTTCACTTAAAAAAAGGACTTAAAAAAGACCTAATCAATTCTCTTAAAGCATTAATATTTGCAATAAAATCAATAGGCACAGATGAGAGTTTTCATTTACTCTTCAAGGCATTTTTGCACGCAAGAGTTGAGGTAACCGTCAATCCAAACATACCCGGAAAGATTATTATCAAATTAATTGACAATATTAGATCACCTATTAAATTTAAAATAGCTGGCAAAATTAATGGAAAATTAAAAATTATTATAGTTAAACACAAAGGAAAATTTAAAAAACTTGCATCTAACTATATTCCAAAGGACTTTAAAAATTCAATATATGGATTTATAAAATCCCTCATTCCTGCCGGAAGGACTATTAAAATTTTTGACACTTATGATGAAGAAATAAAATAAAATGCACATATTATATTGTTTAAAACAAATAAGGAGGTTATATGGACTATGAAAGTAAAGAAACAGAAGAAATAATACAAATAAAAGATTTTAACAGAAAAATCAAAGTTAATGAAAACGACCTAATTCCCATTGACGATATTGTTGAAGAAACTTATGCAATTACATACAAAAACTTACTTGAGCAAATAAAAAAAGATACATTCTACGGAGGACTTGAATATTTCAAAAAGGTCATAAGAGAAATAATATCTAAAGAGCTGATTGAATACGAATCACACATAGAAAAAATGTATTTAAAGATAATCTCTAAGCTAATAGGACTTCAAACAGAACCAAACATTATTGAATTTAATGATCTCCTTAACAAACTTAAGGAAACATTAATTGAAAATTTAAAGCCATCTGGAAATAATGTAAAATCAAGCAAAATATCAACCTACAATCCAAATAAACGAGAATTTGAATTAGTTGAATTTCAAACCTTAATTGAGAATTTAAAAGAAATTTTTACAGAAACCACTAATTTAAACAAACTTAAAGAATATGCAACACAAACTTTTGCCAGAATAGATGATTTCCAAAAAGTAAATAATTCAATAGGTCAGCTCTATGTAAAGAAGAACAATCTTCACAGAGAATTAAACATTGCAGCACAATTACTAGGCTCAAATAATTTCGAAGATAAAGAAATAGAATTTATTGTATTCAGTAGAAGCAGAGGTGCATTAAAAAGATTAACAACATACCAGCATTTACAAGGGATGCCTGAGGATTTTAAATATTGGGGAATATCAGCCACAAGTGATACTTTTTATTCTTATAACGAATTCGCTGAAAAGTCATTAAATATAGACATTACGAGTGACAAAGTAGAATTAAGATTCCCAAGAAACTTGAAAAATCAAGTCATATACCTTAACATAACCCTTGAGATCAAAAGTGCTACAAATACTAATGATAATATGACAAAAAGGATTAACCTTAAATTTTCAGAAAATAATACAACACAACATACAACTTTATATTTCTACAGTGGAAAACAACACAATATAACACTACCACTTCTTAAAGGATGGTATAAATTAGACTATGCCTTGTTAAACAATAATTTAACTCAAGATGTTCCATATCTTACTAAAATGTAGCTTTGGTCATTTAATTTTTGTTAAATTTATGTTAATATATCAATATAACAAAATTGAGTGGTTTATCTTTCAAATACAAAATAATACATCTAATACACATTTAAAATGGAGGACAATATGAATACGGTCTTTGATTTCTTATCAAATATCGCCGAGACAAAACTTATAATCCTTGGGGGATTTGTATTACTCATACTCATACCTTTAACGCTACTATTAAGACCTGTCATGAACGAAATAGTTAAGATAATTAAACATTTCCTTGACAAAAAAAAATAAAATTAAAAATTTAAGGAATAATTTATGTTAAACAAAAACAACACCAATTTAGGAATAATTTTCCTTCAAAATTTAATGGAATTTCTTGGATATAGTGATACCCCAAATGACCAAATTTTTGAGATAGGCATAAAAAAGGCCATCGACATTTACCAATACATGAATACTCTTTACTTAAATTCACTGCAAAAAATGGAAGTTCAAGAATGCAAACAAATCATTCTTGAACTTGAAACCATACTTAATAAGATTATGAAACTTACTGATGCAATTAACACTAATGCCAATTCTGCTTTAATTGAAGAATTACGACTTGAACGCAATAATCTTATGTCAACTAAGGCCCAATTACTCAAAGAAAAACTAGAACAGGATATGAAAGGATATAAGAGAGTAGACAAAAAAGGAAGTAAAAAGTGAACAAAAAACTAATTCTAAACCTAATGATTTTATTGCAATTCATTATATTTAGCATGATATTTAGTTGCACTTCCATAGCCACACTACCAGAAGAGCCTAAAATACCTACCGAACTCACACTTAAAAACTTAAGCATATATGAAGCAAAACTTGCAGGTTATGCACTGTATCTAGAAACATTTTTAACTCGCACTAAGCAAAAATTTAGAGATCAAAATTTTCCAACATTTAAGTTATTAGATGCCACTGTTTTAAGAGCAGATCACACATTAGAAGCAATTCAAGAAAACATAAAACACTTACAACATTACATAAACAATACAAAACCCATAGCTTTTGCCGTATATAAAAAATATAGTAAATTAAAAAAGTGAATTTAAAAGTAAGTAAAATTAAAAAACAATTAAAATCTTTACTCTTTTATAAAAAAGTCCCAAATAGGGGCTTTTTTTTTAAGTCTTTAAGTTTTCTCCAACTTTTTAAGTATATAAGGATAAGAAAACATATGTAAATATGTTTAGTAAAAATTCAACAAAAACAAAGAACATTATAAGGTTAAAGAGAATCAACATGACTTGCCCTTAACAAGGCTCGTCCATTTCTAATTAATTTTAAATAAATATTATTAGTACTTCTTTGTTCTTAATATAAGTCGTTTATCTTATGATATAGCAAAAACATAAGTTTGTAAAGTATTTTACAAATAAATCAAACAAATGAAAAAACAAAACTAATATTTAACCCTATAAAAAATAAATATTAATTTATTTTCATATTTGCTAAAACAAGTATTTACTTTTAAGATAAATTGTATTATTAATTAACTTAAGATTTATAAATACTTATATTAGGAGTAAACAGTGAAGATCAAAAGTATAAAGGGTAAAACCAATAGATATCAATACAACTTGATTGTACTCATATCCACACTTAATTTCATGAACTTAAAACTCAATCAATACACACAAAAAAATATTTTATATTTTTTCAATGGCAACTTAAAGAGAAACGATCAAAAAACAATCAAGATTAAAACATTACAGAATTATTTATACGCACTTGAGAAAAAGTTTAAAATCACACGCAACTACTGCAAACACTTAGGCAAGCAATGCGGAAGTGAAGTTTATTATACTCTACAATACTCAAAGAAAGAATGTCATGCCAAGATAAACTCACATTTCAAGGATATAAAGAAAGAGAAGATAAACAGGTTTAAAGAAAGGGTGGCTAACTACGGCAAAGAAAATGGGAGTCTAAAATGGGAGTGTATTAATAGTAATAATAATAATAAGAGTGAAAAAAACATGCTGATTAAATACATAAGTAAATGCAATTTCAAGATTGATCTTCCATTCTTTTTACTAAACTTAAAAATAGATAAAACAAGAAAGATTGAACTTATAAAGGAAATAAAAAGGCATGAAATGAGTCTAGGAGCACTTAAGAGAGAGGATTTATCCCTAATAAAGGATAAAATTGAAAGAGGTCAGGAAGGGTGTATTAGGGACTTTTTAGAGGAAAGGGGATACTTAAATAGAAGTTTTCAAAGCAAGAGTAATAAGAGAGAGCTCAAGGTAAAAAAACTTAAAGAGATACTAAATACAAGGGAAGGAGAACTTAAGAAACAAAATTACGACGAAGCAATATTAAGGGAAGAAATTGGCAAAATATACGAAGCTTATAAAGAAAAGCCCCATTTTATAATAGAACAGGACAAATACGGGGATTTAGATCGTCTAATAAGGAAAATCAAAATCAATACCAAGACTTGTGAGAAGCAAGAAATCAAAGCGGATGATATAAAAAACAATATTTTTAGTATATTATTAGAACAGCTGAGGTATAAGGTAGATATTGGCGTATTAATACCGGCTTTAAAGAAATTTATTAACGCCAAAGATGAGTTGAAGTATAGCAAAGTAGTTGATAATACATATTATTACGAATTACTTAAAATAATAAAGTAAGAAATTAATGATACCGAGGAAAAGGAAGGATGGTGGCTTTACTAGAGTTATTGAAGCAGAAAAAAAAGGAGATAGATCCCAATAATAGACAAAAGGGAAAACATAATATTTTCTCTAAAGTTGAGGAGATTAACAACCGCAGGATATATCATACTAAGATTTTTAACGATTTTTATACATTTGGAATAAGTAAGAATGAACCAACTAAGTTTTTCATCTCTCTTAGAGGAATTTTTAACATAGAGGATATAAGCATGTTTCATTTATTTTCTATCAGAGATGATGATGATTTTTTTGGTATTTATTATGGAATTAAGAAATTAGACAAGGCCTTTTTGGTAAAGAATTTCAATAAAAGAGAGACTTATACTTTAAGGAAATGTGAGTACATAGAATTTAGATTTAAAAAAGGTGGGGTTTTTTGTTATTTAAGTGGGCTTCATAATTTATTAAAAAAAGATAAGGTTGGAAGTTCCTACTATCAGACTTTACTAAGCATACTCCTAGAATTAGAGCGGGAACTTTATGCATTTTATGGGAAAAAATTGCCGGAAGGGGGGATCGTTCCAAGATGGATACAAAAGAGACAAAAGTAATTACAGTAGCATCAATTAAGGGTGGGGTAGGTAAGAGCACTACTAGTTTAATATTTGCAACGCTTTTATCGCAGTCTTTTAAGGTATTAATTATAGACATAGACACACAAGCATCAACTACCAGTTATTATTTTAAAATAATAAAAGAATGTGGTATAGATTTATTTAATCGGAACATATACGAAGTTTTAATATCCAATCTTCATATTGATAATGCTATTGTAAATATTAGTAGTAATTTAGATTTAATACCAAGTTATTTAACTTTGCACAAATTTAATTCAGAGGCCATTCCATACAAGGAATTCAGATTAAAGGAACAGTTAAAGTTATTGGGTTTTGAGTATGATTACATAATACTTGATACTAATCCTAGCTTAGATTTTACTTTAACTAATGCTTTAGTATGTAGCAATTATATAATAGTACCAATTACGGCAGAGAAATGGGCAGTTGAGAGTTTAGATTTATTTAATTTTTTCATAGAAAAATTATCTATAAAAGCTCCCATTTATTTACTTAATACCAAGTTTAAAAAGAATAATACACATAAGGAATTGTTAAATATTTTGAAAGAAAATGATAATTTTTTAGGTACAATATCTGAGAGGGAAGATTTAAATAGGAAAATTGCTCGGAATGATGTTTTTGATTTAAGTAAAGATTACATAAGGGAATACCAAGATACGCTTTTAACTTTGATGAATAAGATAGGCATTATGGCTTAAGCTAAAGTTATAACTTACGTACACTAAGTGTACGTACAAAGTAAAGGAGGGTTAGAAATGGGCATAGAGGTTAATAAGAGGAATTTAGCTAAAGAGATTACACCTGAAGAACAGATATCTATTCACTATAATAAGCTTAAAGAAAGATTAAAAATTAATTTTCAAAAAGAGATTTTTTGTAAAATTGAGGCAATGAAGGTTTTAAAAGAGATTAAAGATAATGAGTATTACAAACTTGATAATTATGCCAGTTTTGATGATTTTGCCAAAGATTACAGACTTGCAAGAACTCAAACTTATAAATATTTAAAGATAGCTACTGCGATTGAAGAGGGCATTGTGGAAGAAAAGTATGTTATTAACAATGGGATTAATGGGACTATGTTTTTGTTAAGAAATAAAGAAGGTGTTAATATAAAAAAGTCTAAACAAAATCCGTTAAAACCTTTAAGGTTTCAGCTTAAATGTCCGGATGCCTATGCATTTTATAAAGGTAATGCCAAACTTACAAGTTTTCTTTTGGAGAGAGTTTTCTCGGAAGAAAAAGAGTTTTTATCAAAAATAATAAATCAGTTTGAATATTCAAAGAAGGGGAAAAAATAGGGCAGTAGTTTTATGGCGTTGGATTTATTTCTAAGGATTTTTTGCAAATAATTTAATGATGTTGGGATGTCAAAGGTTTTAGGAATAAACCTAACATATAATAACAAAAGTTTTGATATTGAAACATTTATTTTAGAACCCTTATTTTAAGATATATTTTGAGGCATAGATTTTAGAGTTAAGATTTTAATGTTTTTGTGTTAAACTTGGTTTTTGAAGTAGATAAGATAAGAGAAGGAGAGATTTTAGTATAACTAATTTTTTTGTTTTATTTTTTTTATTTTTTTTCAAAAAAAACTTTAAAAAATATTTGCAAAATGTTTGAAATTGTTATATATTATAGTTAGTACAGATTGACATGCAATATGTCACTCTTAATATAAGGACCTGTTACCTTAAAGGGTTTATTAGGGACTTTGAGGCCAGAGTTCCTAATAAACCCTTTGTTTTTGGTATGCCAATAATATTATTTTTTTCATAGATTCTCTTAAGTGGGCTTAGGGCCCCTAGTTGAGAATATAATATTTGTGATGGAATTTTGAAATATTTTGTTAATTTTTTATGTTTTATTTTAAATTAGAAATGTGATATCTGTTAAGATAGAATTGATGTAAATTTTATTGTTAATTTCTCTATTTTAAACCCATCTTTTATGTTAAGATTATAATTAATATTAAAGTTTATAGTTTTGTAAATGATGCTTAATTTAAATTAATTTTTTAATTATACTTTTCTCCTTTTTTATAGATATCGGTTATAACCAATATCTATTTTGTATGTAGCATAATTCGTGTAACAATAATTCACTTAATAATGAATTTTTTTGTAATAAGTCTTTAAGAATTTTTTTATTTAATTTGAATCGTATTCAATCTTGTATTTTTGTAAGAACTTGTTTACAATTTATTTAAATGACATTTAAAAATAGAGAAGTAAAATATAATATTTTATTCAAATCAAATTTAAGTACGGCTGATATTGCAAAAGTTTTGGACGTTAGTGAGTCTACCGTTTTAAAAGTTAAACTTAATATTTTAGGTGAGATTGCAAGTGGTCTAAGCAATACTGAGACTTTTTCTGTGTCTTCTAGTGATGTTGATGTGGATACCCTTGCCAGAGATGCAACATGTGAAGCTTATAGACTTGAAGGAGAGCGTGACAGTTTTTATAAATCGTTTTATAGCATTGCAAATTCTTACGTAAGTTCTCATTTTAAGTACAAAAAACTTACTCTGAGATCCGCTTTTAAAAAATTAATTGATGTTAATGAAGAAATTTTAAATTTAGAGAGGGAAATAAGTAATAGTGATGATAAAAATTTATGTAAAAAACTTAAATTGGATTTAAGGCAAAAGATTTATAAGAGGGATCGTATATCTAAAGAGCTTGTTTTAAATGATATGAGAGAAGATTATGAGTGTTTGGTTAAATTAAAAGAAATTTTTGATAAGGGTTTGAAGTTGGGGTGATTTTGGAGTTAAATGATTTATCGGTTTTTATTAAATTACAGAAGAAATTTAAACAAAAATTTAATATTAATATTGCCACATTTTCACAAAATAAAAAACGAGAAATTGATTTCAACTCGTTTGAAGAGAAGTATTTAACTCTTAAACAGAGAAGTATAGTTGAGGATATAAATAATAATTTTTGCTCTAAAATAATATTTAATGGTGGAATATCTAGTGGCAAAACATTTTTAGCATCCTATTTGCTGGTTAAGTTTTTGATTCAAAATAAACATTATTATCATAAAGATACTAATAATTTTATTGTGGGAAGTTCAATTGGTGCATTGCTTACCAATACGCTTAAACAGATAGAGAAAATATGTAATCTTTTAAATGTGGAGTATGATTTAAAGGTTTCTCGCAATGTTTCATGCACCATTTCGGGTTTGACACTTAATGTTTATGGTGGGAAAAATAGTGATTCTTTTTTTAAGATTAGGGGTAGTAATTCTTCTTTGGTATATGTCAATGAGGCAACCTTAATGCATAAAGAGACTTTGCTTGAGATAATGAAAAGGCTTAGACAAAAACCAGCCATCATTATTTTTGATACTAATCCTGATAATCCTGTGCATTATTTTAAGACCGATTATATTGATAGATGTGATGTATATAGGACATATAATTTTAGTATTTATGATAATCCTTTAAATTCGAAAGATTTTATTGAAACACAGGAGATGATTTATAAAAATTTATCTGCTTACAAGGCCCGAGTACTCTTAGGAGAATGGACTGCTAGTGCTGATGCGTGTTTTAATGAAGTTCTTTTTAATGAAGATTATACATTTAAAAGTCCAATTATGTATGTTGATCCTGCATTTTCTGTTGGTATGGACAATACTGCTATTTGTGTGCTTGAGAGAATGGGTTGTAAGTATTATGCTTATATTTATCAGGATAGAAAACCTATAAGTGACGGTTCGATTCTTAATGCAATTAGTGTTTTGGCAGAAAACTTTAATATTAATACGCTTTATATTGAAGATCGAGATAGTACTGATGGACATGGATTTTTAACAAAAACTATGATATCTATTAGACAGAGCATTAGTCATTATTTTAAAATATCAGCAGTTAAACCTTTAAGTAATAAGTTTGTGCGAATATGTGCTCTAATACCCTTATTTAATGCCCGCAGGATAGAGTTTTTAAAAATGACGGATAAAAATGTTATAAATGATATTTATAGCTATAGTGGTGCTTTTAAAGGCAGAGATGATGCTCTTGATGCTTTGAGTGCTTGTTATTTACTCTTAAGCCTTGAATATAAAGATAGACTTAAACATTTTACCAAGAGCAGATATATCTAAGATTATATTTAAGATTATTGGATTTGAGTATAAATAAGTATGAAAAGTGTAAATTAAAAGCCACAGTTTCAAAACTGCAGCTTACGTAATTTTTCAAGTACACTTTAATGGGATAATCATTCAAAGTGTGACTTTTTTAAAAATTATAGTTCAGTTTTTTTATATACACATATTTTTTTTAAATTAAAGTTAGATTCTTGTTAGATGTATTTTTTTAACTTTCAGGGTTATATATAATGAATAATGGAATTGTAGGGGATAAATACTTAGAAAGTGTAACGCATAATAACAGAATAGAGGAAAGTTTTTAATTAATTTGTGAAGGTTTATATCTTTATAGCTAAAATGATCCCAGATAGTTTTAAGTACATTATAAGTGTGTAGTTTAGTATATTGCATGCATTTGTGTGCTATATATATGTAATAATGTAGTTGTTATTATTTAATATATTAAGTGGGAGAAGTTTAGTGAGTAGAAAAATTATTGTTTTACTAACTGTTGTTTTATTTTTTTGTGTTCAAGGTTATTTTACAAGTTTGAAGGCTATGTGGCAAGATAGAAATTCAAATTTGCAAAATGATCAAGAGGCAAAGTTAGAGGGTCTTAAAGATAAGTTTGGATATATACATTTAAAGAAAGTAGACGGTGATGTTTTTAAGAATATGAAAAATGAAAAGCCAGAAGGTATAATTGATGAGTTAAAACTCCCCGTTGTTTCATTTGATGTAGCAAAATTATCAAGTCCTTTTGACAATTTGGATATAGATTTTAGTTTTTTTAGAGTAAATTTTACTCACAGTGTTCAAGATGGACAAGTAAAGCCCGGTGGTCAAAAAAATCAAGTTGTGGAAAAGATAAAAGATGCAAAATTAAAAAGTATAAGTCTTTTAGTTACAGACCCTGTTAAGAAAATTTTAGGTACAGACTATTTTCCTGAAATTTTAAATGAAATGAAAAGAAGAGGATTTCAGCCCAGACATTTATTGATTATACTTTTAGGATTTAGGACTAAGGTTGGAGAAGAGATTAATGTAGAGATGAATTTTGATCATTTAAGTATTTTAGAGCAGGCTTTAGAGCAAAAAGATAAGGTGATTCACATTGGTGATAAAAATTCTTATGCATTAAAATTAAATTTTGCAACTAAGTTTGATAACCATGATAAATTATTTTTGCCAGGTGAAGTTAAATACGATAGTTCTGATGCTAAAGTGATATTTAGAAATGAAGGTGAGCAGGATTACAGTCAAAATGATTCAACTGTAATACAGAAGCTTGAAGTTATTAAGATGTCTGTAGGTTATATTAATGTGTTAAAGAATTTGATTACTGTAAATCAGTTAAAGGATTTCCTTGATGAGAATAAGGATGCTATTTTAAGATTTGTAAAATGATAATTAGTTTTTTTTATTCAATAGTTAAGACATTAAACAAAAATATTAGGGCTTTAAATGTTTTGTTTAGTGTTTTTGAAGTAAAGCTTGAATTAAAATTATTAATTTATTTGTAAGTCTTGATATTATCTAATTGTGATTAGCATGGTTGTTAGTCATTGAAGTTTATATGTTTTTATTAAGGGATTTTTTTAAGAGACATTATTAATTTTAAGTTATATATGATAATAAATTATAAAAAATAAATGCGTTTTAAGCGCATTTATTTATCTATTTGAATTGAAATTCTTGTGCTAGTCTTGTCAATTTCAAAATTTGAAATGACTACAAACCAGTCCTTAAAAATTATTTCTATGATAAGGCATCTTGGAATTTCTTAAGAACATTTTCAAAACTACCGTCTTTAGTAGCATCACCTTCTGCGAAACCTATACTTTTAAGTATTTCTTTCCATTCGTTGTCGATCTCGGTTAGACTTGCACCTGTATTCTTTTTAGCAATTTCGATTGATTTTTTTGCAGCCAATGCTTTTAAGAATTTTTCTTCATTATCACTACCAATGGCTGTAAATGCAGCGCTTAACTTAGTTTCTTGATAAGGTTTAGCTGTTGTTTCTGCAGGCAAGAGAGTCTTAATATCGTTAAAGTTCTTAGCAAGAGCCGTTATCTTTGAGTGATCTTGAATAACTTTTATGTATTTATCACCTGTTCCTGTTCCAAGTTTTGCTGGTTCAGGACATGAATTTTGGCCACAGCTTAATAAAGTGAATAATGCTACTATAGTACATGAAATAATTTTTTTCATTAAACATTCTCCTTCTTATCGAGTTATATTTAACACGATAATGTAATTGATTTATAATCATGTTATCATTTTTGATTGAAAAGCACAAGTGCATTCCATATTAATATATCATATTAATTAATAAACAGGCTTACTTGAATAATTTAAGATGTTTTGTTGATAGTTATGATAGGCGGTATAGGAATTCTGTTTTGTTTTTTAAGCCTATGTTTGCCTATGTTTAAGTATATCTTGATTATGTATTAATTTGGAATTTATTTAAGTAGATATAGACTTTTAAAAGTTGGTATTAATTTTGATTGAAGCTTAATTTATATTTTGCAATTTTTTTAAATAATACTTGCTCTATTGAGATATTGGCATATGTTTGTTATTAACAACAAATAAGGCAATGCATGTTTAAGGAAAATGTTGTGGCGTTAATTTTATTCTAGTTTTGTTATTATTATCTTTCTTTCACATTTTGTGAACCAAAAAACCTAAGTACCCAAAGAATAGATAATAGTTTGAAGTTACAACATTGGCAGTTTAAACATTAATTTTTCTTAAATTGCATCAATTTAAATGCATGTGTCTTGTTTGGAATTTTTTATTTGTTATCTGTAATTTTTTTGTTTTGAGTCTTGATGGTAGTAGGTGGTAGGATATGTCATGTTTTTTAGGTATTTGCCAAAACCTTTTAAGAGGTCTTTTTGTTAAAGTGTTGTTTTTATTTGTAAAATGTTTAATATATATACGTAACTATATGCATATTTTGTTAATGCATTAATGCTTGTAGACTTAATTTGTTTAGGTCATTATCTATATCATAGGATATTTGAGTGGCAGCTTTGCTTAATTGCTGAGCGAGCGTTGTTATGATACAAGATCCTACACTGTAGTCTATTAATCTATAGTGTAGAATTTTTGTATTTTTAATCTTAAATTTTTTCTTTAAACTCATTAGGAAACCCATTAAAGCCTGAAATCAGGCGCAACAGTTTTAATTTGTGGATATTTGTTAAGTGTTTCTTGAATTAACTGAACAAGGTATGTGCTATCAAGTAGTATTTTATAGTCAGTAATAGTATTTTTTGTCTTATTATTGACTGTTATTGTAGCTTTTATATATTGAGATTGCGTGAGAGCCGTTATTACTTCTCTAGTTTTATATGCTATCCAGAAAGGATTTGCTTTATCATATCCAGCTTCTTTGGAGAGTTCTGTTTTGTGTGGTTTGGCAGTTGTTAATGACACTTTTTGTGTTCTTGTATTGAAATCCAATTGAGGATCATCCTCTAGATAGAAATTTGTAACTTCAAGGTCATCACCATTATACTGGATTGTTTCAAATAGTATAACAGGCTTAATGTACACACTAAAATTTCCGTTACTTTTAATAGGTGATATTGAATAGGAATATCTAAGTTTGTTTGCAAGTGGGATTATGGGTTTTTGATCTAATCCTTTAATGCTTATGGCTTTGTTTTTTGTCCATAATACTATTGAGTTATATGTGAAAAGAGTTGTAGGTACCTCAGTGGGTGTGATTCCTTCTAGCATTTCATATGGTTCTTTGAATTCTTGTCTTGAAGACAGATTTATAAGAGAGCCATGTTGGTTATTTCTATTGTTATTTAATTGGCTTAAATAAGAATTACGTTTAGTGATGCGGTGTCTAACTTGTTCTTGATTCTGTTTGGCACTTATTGTTTTTTCATTATCGCATTGTAAGCAAAGTATCAATGTGGGCATTAATAGTAAGATTTTTTTGTACATAAAATATTTCTCCTTAATTTATCTCTAAGTTAATTCATACGGTCTATTTTTTTAAGTAGACTTAGGTTAGAATTTTTTGTGTTGCATTGTCGCATAGGATTTTATTATCTCATAAGTTTAGAATTTTATCATCTTGATTATTAGTTTAATATTAAACAGAATATAATTTAATATTAAAGTGTTGATTTATACAAATTGTTATTTTATTGTTATTTTGTGCTCATGAGTACATAATCGGCATACACATGTTGTAGATAAGTTGTAGAAATTTTAATAATGCAATATAATTGATATTAAGAAATTATGTTATTAAATATTATTTTTATCTTAACATTTTTAATTTTTGGCTGTTCATCTCCATCTTCATCTTCAGAAACGGTAGAGGTTTTGCATAATGTCAGTGAAGGTACACTTTATACGAAGATGACTTTAAAAAATGGTTCAGGGTTTGTTTATATGGGTTATCCTAATGGGAGTAAAAAGGATAATAATAAATATTTTGTTTTGGATTTTAATATTAAAACTAATAAAGCCCTTAATCTTTTAAAGGTTTCTTTTAATGGTATTGAACTTGATCTTAAAGAGGTATTGTTGTCTTATGATGATCGATTGAAATTCGATGGAGAACAGTATATTTTGCCTTTTGATGATTCAATTGAATTAACGGGTTTTTGGATTTATTTAAGTCCTGAGTTGATAGAACGTTTAAAACTGTTAGAATTTGCAAGAACTGAAGGTCTTAAACTTGATGTTGAGTGTATTGAGCGCAAGAGTGGTGTTAAGAATAATGTTTCTTTTAATAGCAGTGTAAGTAGTGCTCAGAAGTTTTTTGATCTTGTTGTTAAGTTTGAAGCCCTTTAAAGTTTTTGTTTGGCATTTTTTAGTAAAATATGTTTAGAGGAGAATAGAATGGATAAGATTAAGTCATTTTTATTTAAAATATATATTTTCTTGCTTATATGTTTTTGTATGTTTTTCATGCTCTTTTTTACCATATACTTAAGCGATTTATTTTCAAATAGATTGTTTACAACAAGAGAGCACTATTTTTCAAATCCATATACTAGTATGATAAGGGAGAATACTTGTTTTAAAGAGTTTGGTTTTCAAAGCATCAAGAATATTTTTTTTAGAGAATTGTATGTTAATGAGGACTCTTCCGATTTTAAGTCTTTGCAAGATGCAGAGAGAGAAAAAATAGTTGCTTCTCATCCATCTTTTACTCTACGTCTTCAGGTAGTTGATAAAGGACGCTTAATGAAATTTAAAAATGTAGTTTTTGATGGAGTTGATGCTATATATAATGATAAGATAACTAAACCAGAGTTTAATTCATCAGATGAGCCATATTTTAGTATTATTGGTAATAGTGGTGTAGATCAAAAATATTTGGGTGAATATTCAGTTAAGGTGGTTAATGATTTGACTATTGCATTTAATGAGGCCCTATTTAGGGTTTTACGTGAGCAAGAAAAATTAAAAATTACTTTAATCTCTCATGATGATGTTGAATATAGTATTGAGACTGGTAACTTTTTATCTGATAGTAGATTCGATATTTTACATTAATTAATAATTACATTAATAAAATTAAAACTTTATTTCCATTTTATTTAATTTTTAGTGACATGCACTTTATCTTTTTAAAGAAAATTTTGATGAAAATTTGAAATTTTTGCCATACATTATATTATTCATATTTTATGATTTAAAAATATTTTTTAAATATTTCTTAAGGAGATAAGGATAAGAGAAGATTATGAAAAAAAATCATATTATTGTTTTATTTTTAGCTACATTAATGTTTGGTTGTTACCTTGCTGAAAGTTTATTGGCAGATGCTTTGGCAAAGTCAGAGGATGTCCAAGCTGGGATGAGTATTCTTCAAGAAGAAGTAGGGAAATCACTTATTGATAAAGTTGTTGTTCAAGTAGCAGAAGGTGAAGTTGTTGGAGATAAAGAGGCTCTAGAAGGTGAAGAAGAGTTTGAAGGCGAAGAAGAGCAAGAAGAAGAAGGTTCTAGTGAAGAAAAAGGTTCAGATGGTGTTAATTCTGTGGTTGCTAGAACTACTGGAACTGAAGTTGCTAGTTCTGAAACCGAAACTAGAACTAAATCTGAAACAGTAGCTTCTAGCCAAAGAGTATCAAAAACCTCAGAGACCTTAGTGGTTGCTCAAGAAGTATCATCACAAACTGTTAGTGTAACTAAAGAAGAGGTGAAAAGTCCTCTTAAGCCCGCTGTGCAGATATCAGATAATGGTGGTAAAGAAGTAGTGACAAATAAAACGCTTAAAAATGAAAATTCTAATAACCAAAGAAAATCAAATTCGAGTTGGTGGTGGAGTTGGCTTTTTAGCACAAGTTGGAATTACGAGTGGTAAATAAATAAAAGAAATCCTTAAGTTGTTGTGAAAGTAGAGATGATGTTTTGTATGCTGATGATATTTTCGGATTGATCGATGTGTGTTAATTGATATACCCTAAAGTGTGTAAACTTTAGGGTTTTTTTATTTAAGTTAAGTTTATTTAGTGTCTTCCATTATCAATAATTTTCAAAGTTTGTATTGGTTGTGTGAAGGTATGTATTTCATGTTTTTTTTGTAATTTTTTTAGGTTTTTATTTGAAAAGTTAAATTTATTGCTATAAATTATTATTTCTGGTATTTAAAGATAAACGTTAAGTAAATTATTAGGTTAGGCGATGAAAATAAAAGAATATTATGAAAACAATTCATATTGTTGTTGTATTTTTAGTTGTATTAACATTTAGTTGTAACCTTTATAAAGGTTCAATGGTAGATGATCAGTCAACTGATTCTAATGGTGTTTTTATGGATGTTGTCCAAGGAGTAGGTGATTTATTTGTTGATGGCATTATGACTATTCTTAAGGGAGTTGGTTACCAACACTTAAGAGAGGATGATGAGTTGGAAATTGCTAGTGATGATAATAAGGAAGCGAAAATTGCTGTTGCTAAGGAAGGAGTAGCCATTTCTACTGATTTGAATGTTGCTTCTGGATCTGCTGGTTCTAAAGACGTGGTTTCTGATCAAGGAGTTAATATACTTTTGAAGTTATTCAAGCAGTAGTTTCTAGCAAGGGTAAAACTGTTACTGAGGTTGGATCAACAAATACCGTTACTATAGATTCAAGTGAAGAAGATGAAGACGATGAGGAAGACGAAGAAGAAGATAAAGAGAGTGAATTATTTAATAGTATACTCCAAGCGTTCTTTAAGTGGTTGAAAAAAAGTGAAAATAAAAGACAAGAATTGATAAGTTTAATGAAGAAAGTGGATGAAGAGATAAAAGAGGGTATGCAGAAATCAGAAGGTGTTCAAAGGTGGGCAGAAGATCTTGATTTGAGTATGCAAAATCAGGTAACAAATCTTCTTGATGTTAGTGGTGATAGTAAGAATGAGGATGCTTATGATGAGAGTCTATCCTTTTTATTAGAATATGATAAAGACTCTGATAGTAATAGATGTTCTGTAAAATTATTGTTGAAAAGATTGTTATCTGAAATAGACAAGTATATTGACTATGAGTATGTTGACGAAATTGAGGATCAAGATTTTGAAGATAATGATGAGGTTAGTGAGCGAATCTTCGAAGGAATAAAAGAGCGTTTTGATATGCATATTGAAGATTTGAAAGAGCTTAAAGTTTATCCTATAAGTTAATGTGTGAATTGATATACCTTAAAGTTTTTACAAATTTTAGGGTATATTTTTTTATTTAAGTTGTTATTTAAATTGGTTTAAAATTCCCATTTCCTTTTATTTGAAGTACTTTTCAAGTAAGAATTTGAAAATTTCCTTGAAATCCAATTTTATTGCTATATTATTATCTTAATATTTTGTGTGGTTTGTAAGGAGGGTGGATATGAAAAATTTTGGTATTATTGTTTTGTTTCTGAGTACCTTGACATTGAGTTGCAAATTCTATGATACGGGAAGTACAAGTTATTGGTCAGTTGATAATGATGGATTTGTTCAAGGAACAAAAAGTTTTGTTGATTCTCCTCTTCGAAAACCGGATCGTTTTGACCAAGAGGTCTCAGCTGGTGGTAAAAAAATAGAAAAAGCTGTTAGTCGAAATTTAGGAGTTGCTGGTGGACAAAGACAAGGTACAGCTGATGATGGGATTGGAGTTGCTAGTGTCCGGGAAGCGGGGGGTGTGCTTAAGGACGCAGGAAATGCTGTTCAAAGAGATGTAGATGGTAGTGGTGAAGGAATAAAAAATGATGTTATTCAAAATCCAGGGAGTGTTGGTGTTCAAGTAGCTGTAGGTAGTGCTGATACTGGAGCTGATAGTGGTCAAGAAGCAGGAAAGGTTTCCCAAAATTTAGGAGATACTGGTACTCAAAGTATTCAAAGAGTAGTAAGTAGTTCTGATTTAGGTGTTGGAAGCAAGGATGGTATATCTACTAACGGTATGTCTACTAATCATGTAACAGGAAATGGAAATTCAATAAATTCAATTACTAGTACTAGTTCAGGGTTGAATACTGCTTTACAAATGGCAGGAACGTCTACAAGAACATCTGGTTATGAAGGAGAAATTACTACTAATACTCAAGATAGAACTTTTGTTGAGACTGGCACACAGGATTCTAAAACACAATATTCTGATTTTTCTGATCAAGATATAAGAGATAAAGTTTTGGGAAGTGTTGTTGGTGGTGTTGTAGACAATGTTATGAGTGGAATTGATAATGTTATTCAGGGAGCAGGAACTTTTGCTACAGCTGCTATGCAAGGTGTAGGCACCGTTATTGATGTGCTTCAAGATGTAGGGACTTTTGTTATAAGTGATATCCAAAACATGGGAGCTCGTATGCTTTTTGGTACGGGAGAGAATTCTAGTGTTGCAAGTGAAGGCAGCGAGTCAGTAATGAGTTTGAGTTCCAATGATTCAAGTGAAGCTAAAGATGTAACAGTGGTCTTGAGTTCTGATGTTACAAGTAAAGGCAACGATGTAGCAGTGGGTTTGAGTTCTGATGAGACCCAAGTAATTGGGCGTTTAGAGAAATATCTTCAAAGTGCCATTAAGATTAATGGTAGGTCAGATTCTGATCAAAGTAACTTAGAATCCGGACGCAAAAAATTCTTTAATTGGTTAAAAACAAGTGATACTAATGCTTCTAAGAGAAAAGAATTAGTACAGGATTTACAGAAGGTATTTGATTTAATAAAAGAAAAAAGTTCAGATTCAACAGAGCTTAAGCATTGGGTGCAAAGTATTGTAGATAAGATTGAGGATAAAAGTACTATTGTTGATATTGATAGTGATGATGAATTAAATAATGATAAAGAGGTAGACTTTTTAATAGAGAATACTCTTGCCTCTAGGGATTATAGTGGATTTGCTGTGAGTTTATTGTTCCAATCATTGGCAGATACTCTTTATGATAGTGACAATAATCGTGATAAATCTGAAGAGCAGATATTTCAAGATCTAAGGAAAGTATTTTCCGATAGTTCTGATAAAAGTGAGGGGGTTGTAGAGTTTAAATCTAAAATTGAAGCTACAAATTAATGTAATGATTTAAGAATTTACTCTAAGTTTATAAAGGCCTTAGGGTAAGTTCTTATTTAGTTTCGTTTGATTGATGCAGGGTAGTAAATCTTTTTGAAATTATTATATGCAAATTAACGTGTACGTACATTTGTATTATCTTTTACTTCAAGGTATTTTTTTTGATAATAACTTGAGTTGTTACTTTAAATTTAAATTTGTTGATTTATATTATTTTGATATTTAAAAATTTTTTTAGCAATTAATAAGGAGGGAGAGTATGAAAATTGCTAAAATTTTTGTTGTGTTTTTAAGTATTTTGGCATTTAGCTGTGATTTAGCTAACTTACTTGGGAAGGATAACCTTGATGATCATCAGATCTAGAGAATGGGAGATTTTCTTCGAAATGGCTTTAGGACTGTTATTGACGGTGCAGAGTATTTGATAGATTCTCTTGAAGAAATGGAAGATGAGTATGAATATTTTTATGTTGATGAGCAGGGTAACATTGTTTATGTAGATTATGATGGTGTTGGTTATCTTCCAAAAGTTGATATTGTAGAGGGTAGCGATGAAATTAATGTGTCTGCTGGTGGAGTAGTTACTGTTGGTGATAATCAAAAAGCTGTCACTTCTCAAGCAACAGAAGTTAAGAAAGATGGAACCCAAGAAGCTGTTACTTTAACAGTAACAGCTTCTAATAAAGGTGTAGTCCTAAAAGTGAAATAGTCAAGAAGAAATAGAGTGAAAACTCTTAGTCAAATTCAACAAAAACCAAAAGAGTATATATCTCCCCTCTTTTAGGAACAAGAGTTGCTCATTCTTATGGTTCCCGTGATATTAACTGTAAGTCAAGAGAGATTAATTCAACAGGTGGTATGATCGTATATATCAGTGATGATGAGAAGAAGAAATTTGAGAGTTTAGAGAAGTATGTTGGGAGTGCTATTAAAATTAATGGTAGATCAAGCTTTGATCAAGATAAGTTTAATAATATGTACCAAAACTTCTTTAAGTGGTTAAAAAAAGAGGATTCCTCTTCTTCTTTTAAAAGATTAAAATTGGGACGAGATATGAAAAAGGTGTTTGATTTTATAAGATCAAATGCTAGTGATTCAAAAGAGATTCAGAATTTGATTACTGTAAGCAACGGTAGCGAGATTTTAAGATCAGCTGGGATTAATTCTGCTAGTGACATTAAGAGTGATGCTGAAGTGGAAGCTTTAATGAGACTTTCTGTTAGTGATAGGTTTTATAGTGGATATTATTTAAGTCTATTTTTCCAAAGATTAGCAGATAGTTTTGAATATTGTTATGATTGCAGTGATAATTCCTTTGATTATGTATTTAGACAAATGGAATCAGTGCTTGATGGTACTGCTTATAAAAGTGGTGATTTTGCTACATTGAAGAGCAAGATTAAGGAATAAAATTTAAATACCAATTTATGCTTTACCTTACCCTAGGGCTTTTAAGCTTTAGGGTATTTTTATTTTTACCAGTTATTTAATTAGTTTAATTTTTTCTGTCAATTAAATTTTGAAGTTTTTTATTATAAGGGTTGATTAATATCTGTTTTAAGTATAGATTCTGACACATATTTAAATATGTGATTAATATTTATCGATGAAAATTTAATTTTGGAGAGTATTTGGTTTATGGTAGTAAGAAGACTCTTTTTAAAATTATTATTTGCATTTAGTTTACTTGTGTTTAATACTTGTAATAAAGAATCTGAAAAGTTTACAGTATCTTATTTAAGCAATCATAGTGGTACAGGCGGATTTGTATTGGATTTGACTAATAGTTATGGTATAGTTATGGTAATTTACTTGTAATTAGTTATAACTCTTATTTAGGTGGTTCTGTACGAATATATCTTGAGCTTAAGAGTGAGCGTGAGATGAGATTAAAGTCAGTTAAATTAAATGAAAGTGATGTTTGTTTTTACGGCCTTTCTGTTGGGGATGGGTCAACAAATGGTGTTTCTAATCGGAGTAGCTTGTGGAGCAATGGTTTTGATTTTCAGTTTAATGTCTGTAAGCCTAAATGGAGAGAACTCATTGCTGATGCTAAGGGCGGAGATTTAAAATTTTGTGTCTTTTGTGTTGACGTAGAGAGTGGACTTGAGAAGAAATATTATTTTAAAGTTAGTTCTGCAAATTTGAGTAAATTGATTGATCTGATAGAACAAGTACATGGTTTAGAACTTGGATTTAGTTATTTATCTTAACTGTGTTGTCTTGAAGGAGTCATATAATGTTTATTAGATTTCCTTTTATTATGTGTCGTATATTTTTATTTTACGTATTAGGTATATTTTTGCTCTCAGCAGATTTTAAGACATATTGTGATAAGGAGAATTTTTATTGTCACAAAGAGTATGTAGAGGATTTTAAATCTGGGAGTATAAGTCGTATTCTTTTTATTAAAAGTGAGATAATGGAAGCGGCTAAGATAAACTTAAGGGAAACGATTATGAAAACCAATGAGGAGTATGGTAAAGCAATTGAAGCAGGTTCATCAGATTATTCTCTAAAATTTAAGATAGTTGGTGATTATAGGGCAGTTAATATTAGGCAGGTTGTTTTTGATGAAGTAGAAGCAGACCCTTCAGTATTTCATCTTTATAAGCCTAGTTGGCAGCTTGCAGAGGTTATAAGATTTTCAGATGGGATCATCTAGTGTTAATAAACGATTTTTAGGAATTATATTTCCAGTTCCCGTAAGTAATACATTTATTATTTATCTAAGGAAAAGACTTGTTGATAAAATTTTAGCACCGTCTAGAATTAAAATTACTCTAGTCTCTATTTATGATGATGAGTTTGTTGTGGAAACCGATAATTTTATTAAAAGATGTAATTTTGAAATAAAATTATTATTAATAGTTATTATTTAGTCATATTTAGTTTACAAAGTTAAATATTATTGATATAATTAATTCATGATATTTAAGAAATGTAAGAATGATTTTGAAAATTTATTATTTAATAAATATACAATCGATCCATTGAAGCTTTACAGGTATTCTTTATTTTTTAGGAATTACATAGAAAATTCAGCAGAAGATGCATTAAGACCTGGGATTAGATTAGATTTTTTAAATTCCTCCACATTTGATTTAAGTGATTTACAACCTTTAAGCTTAGAACTTAGCGAGGCACTTCTTGAGGCAATGATAAGTTATAGGTTTAATGGAGCAGGATATATTTTAATTAAACCTAAGGTGCTAGATGAAGATTTAAGCAAGAGTGTGAAGGATGAATTGCCAGTTGGATTTAAATATTTAGACTATAATCGGATAATAGATGATCACAGTAGTGATTATTTAGAATATCTGCAAGATGATGGTACATCTATTATTTTGCACAAGAGTAGAGTTATAATCCATGAAAATTTTGATTATATACTAGGAGAGCATATTCCAGTTTATACCCAAAGCTTACTTTTAAGTATTTGTCTCTTAGAGCAGATATATTCAGAGATTGAAAAGCGCATTGGGCAATATAATTTTTTGTTTTATAAAGATGAGCAGCTAGTTGAGCTTATGGAGTCATTGCAAGATGCTAAGAATCAGATTGGTCTTAATACTAAGGGTAAGGGATTATTTTCTACCTTTTTTAAAAGTAATAATGGTGTAAATAAAGACTTAGGCAAGGTTGGGTCCGAGATTGATCTTGTGTTTGAGAGGCTAAAGGGTGGTTTGAGTAATGAGGGAATTTTTTATAGTGCTGATGAGGGTGCAAGTTTACAGGTTATAAAGTACGATCTTGCATTTTTAAAGGATGCGTTTGAACTTGTAAAAGCAAAGATAGGTGCTGATAGTAAAGAACCCTTAACAAGAAGTTTTAATGAGCAGGTAAAGGGTTTGGGAAGTGATGGAAAGGGAGACAGAGCTAATTATATTGATTTTTTGCATACCGTGCAAGAAGCAGTAGTGATTTCAGTTAATCTTAAGTTAAGTAAGTATTACAGACTTAGCATGAGTTTTAATGATTTAGTCATATTAAGTGATGAGCAAAAATTAGAGAGAGATATGAGATTACTGGATGTGTATTCTAAATATCTAGAGATTATAAAGTCGCATTCTTTAAGTGATGATGAGGTTGCGATATTAAAGAATAAATTACATTTTGATTTTAGATTTTAGATTTTATTTTAGGAGGTTTAGTAATGGAAAATGCTGGTATTAATGTTTCAGATGAACTTAAAGGAGATATTTCTCTTAGTGAGAGTTTAAATAATACTGGTCATAATAGTATTAATGATACTGATAGTAGTACTTATAATAATATGGTTTTTACTAAAGTTAATAATCTTAGTAAGATTGACAGTGTTAATAATAATGAATTACTAGCCAGAGCTGTGTGGATTACTAGACTTGCTGATGATAATTTAAGTTTGAGTTATAGTACACAAGAGCTTTTAGGTGCTGGGAATTCATTAGATAAAGTTTTAGATATTCAAGTATGTGAGCTTATAAGGAAGTATGTTGATGAGAAGCAAATAATGGCAGTTGCAGGTAATCTTGATATTTTTAATTTAAGTGATGGGGTTAAGGATATACTCTTAAGGCTTGCAAATGCAAGTATTGATTCATCTAAGAACAGTAATAATTCATATAGTTTAATGACCTTTAGTAAGGGAAATTTAAAGGAGGTATTAAATTTACGAAATCCAAATAGTACAATAAAGGATTATAAAGATTTAAGACAAGCAATGTTGAATGAGTGGATGCAAATTAAGCAAGAGTTTTATAATGTTAAATCTTAAGTTTTATATCTTAAGTTATTTTGATAATTATTTAAAATTTATTTAAATTTAAAAAATTTAAGGAGAGTATTTATGCCAAACGATAGTGAACCTGGGAAAGCTACCTCTACTGTTGAGAAAAGTAGTATTAAGAAGGAAATAGCATCCTTGAGGACAAAAAGACAAACATCAATTTTGGAACAACTTAAAAACTATAGCACATATCCAGCTGTTTTTGATAAAACCAGTCGGTTTGGAGCATCTGATTTTTATTTTACCCATAGAGGAGGACTGCAATATTCTGTAGCGGATAAGTTAGAAAATTATCAGGCTATTAATTTTTGTTATAAACGAGGAGTTAAACTAGTTATTGAGAATGGTATGGCGCCTCGAGTAGCATGTGGTGGTCTTAGCGATCTTTATGGAATTTGCATAGATTACGATGAAGCTACAAAAACGGCTACAGTAATATCAACAGCTAGCAGTTTTGAGTGTATTTTACTCTCAGATTCTAGTATTAAAGCTGGGGATAAGTTAGCTTTTGATGATCTTGGATTTCTTGGGAAGGTTGTTGACTCTACTCCCGTGCAAGCAATAGCTTTAAGCGATGCTTATGAATTTAGAGATAAGCCTAGCTTTTATGGTACAAAGGTTATGTTTATAAGTGGGCCTGCTGCACAGGTTGTGGGTGGTTAGTAATTAAAATTAAGTTGAATTAAAAAAAATTAGTTAAAAATTCAAGGAGAAACTAAACATTGAGTGAAAGTCTATTTAATAATTTAGAATTTATAAATACTATTAGGGATTCTATGTCCCTTGATAAACCAATTCCTGAATATTATCATTTTTTTGATAATGAACAAATAGAGAGTGGTGATATATCGCTTGCAAGCGAAAAGGTTATAAAGTGGAATTCAAATATAGTAGATCAACCAACGCTTAGAGTAAATGATTTTAGTACTGTAGCTACTATTAAGTTTAAAAAACAAGTGGTTTTTGTTAACTATTTGCCATTTCAGTATGCCTTTACATATTATGCACCTGATGGGAAATTAGATGTGCAGGCAATTAATAACATTAATATGAGAGACGGACTTAAGTATTCATTATCCGAGATACATAAGCTTTTAAGTGCACATTACTTAAGAGGTGGCTTGTGCTTTTCAAGTGATAAAAAGAATAGACGTACTCTTCTTGTTGATGATGCTAATAGGGAAACCATGTATGGGTTACTTAATATTCCAGGTCAAATAGATAAAACTGTTAAAGTGACGCAAGCTTTAGATCTAATAAAGGCTTTCAATGCTGAATTGGGTAAGATCAATTTGGAAGATGAGAGAAAAGTTCCTTTTAAAGTATTAACAACACCTAGAGTTAAAGCTCTCTTACTTGAGAGACTACGTAATAATAATTATTCATATAAGGACATGTTATTTGACTCTTTAAGTTCAATAAATAATGATGCTGATATTGAGCTTGAGACTACGAATTTATTAGATGATGAGATGTTAATTTATCCAAGAAGTTCTAAGCTTTTGGTGTTAAAAGATGGCCATCCTCCGATTTTAAATGCATATACACAGATGTCAAGTAGTAATTTTAGGACTAGTTTTCTAGATTTTTCTATTGGAAGCATCATTGCAAGTCAAGAATCAATACTTAGACTTAAGATAAATTGGACCTGAGCATGGATAATGAGAACTTGGGTAAGATTTATGCCAAGGTACTAGATTTACTGATGCTTAAGTCTGAGGATCTTAAGTTTAGTGAATTTAATGTATATGTGGATTTGCTTGAGGATGTTTTGCTTAGCAAAGGTTTAGGACTTGGGGATTTAAATATGAGCAAGATATTTTTGCTTATATATTATTTTCTTGGGTGTGAACTTAAAAAGAGAGGCAAACTTTTGCATTTTGATTGTAATAAAGTTAAGTCCGAGCGACTGGGTGAAATATCGGTAGAATATTCTGGTTATGTTTTGCATAATGAGTCTTTAAAGAAGGATTTTTGCGTTGCTTTTAGTAATCTTGTAGAAGATATTAAGACTTGCAAGAGAACATTAATAGGAGTTGTATGATGAGTGGTCTTGGTCTAGCTATGACTAGTAGCATTATAAGATATTCAAGACCTATGTTTTTATTTAAGAGGAACTTAATTAAGAATATCACTAATGCTTCTTATGAGAAAAAGACTTTAAGAGAGACCCCTGTTAATTTTGATGGTGTGTTGTTATTTAAGGATGAAGATACGGTTGAGCTTTTTGATTCAAATATCTTTATAAAAGAAATGCACGCTAAGGTCTATACCTTAGATACTATTGATTTTAACTTGGAAGATCAGGTACTAGTGGACGAAGATTTAATGGAGATTGTAGGTGTGAATAAGTATTATGTATATTTAAAAACCGGATATACCGTTTTAATTCTTAAGAAACTTTAATTATCCTTTAAGGAGAATATTTGTGTTACTTAATCTATATGAATCACAAACTTTTTTAACAAAAATACTAATTATGTTTAAGAATTACTTAAAGCATCATTCTTTCAAGATAGAGGTTATCAATTCTTATAATCGTTTGTATTTGACTGACTTAATAGATGATTATTCTTACCTGTTAATCATAAATCCTAAAGGTTTTGATTGCTTAGATCCGCGAGCTTTAAGAAGTGGCAATTTTTATTCTAGTGTTAATGAATTTGGATTAAAGTTTACTCTTTGTTTTATGGGGTTTGTAGGGGATGTTGGTGATCTTAAAATTTATGTTAATTTGCATAAAATTTATGAATGTTTCTTGGATTTTTTGCATGAAAATTCTTGCAAATTTGAATTTATAAAATCATTAGAGGATGAATATGATTTGTCTTTAAATTATTATCTTAAATCCACAGGTGATTTGTTAAATGGGGGAGGTAGTAGTGTTGCTTATAATAGCGGAAGGGCAATTTTGGGGTTAACTCAGTCTTACAGAGCAGACATACAAGTTATTGAGATTAAAAATTAAGACAAGGATTAATAAAAAAGATTAATAAAGATTAAAATAAAAAATTAAATTTAAAAATAGGAGATTATATGCCACAAGATACAATTAGTGTCAATTTGATTGAAGATACAGTTAGATTGCATAGCATTGGTTATTATAATCCTTTGCTTATTTATAAGAGCGAGGTTTTAAATGAGGGACATTTTGTTGTAAGTGTTTCAAGCTCTAAGGAGACTTTAAAGTCTGTTGGGATTAGAGAGGAGTTTGAGGCTTCAGCAGAACACGTCAACTTGGCTATTGTTGAGCGTGAGTTTTTGGCACAAAGTTTTAGTGATTTTTTTAATTCAGAAGGGCTTAGGTCTTTTAATTTATATCTTTATAAAGATATAAATACAATAGTTGAATTCTTAAAGAAAAATATATATCCATTTGTAGTCTTTATAGAAATGTTGAGAGAGATTTTTAAAAGGGATTTTGATAAGATTAGTGAGCTTACTAAATTTGTGGTATTCTCAACTAATATTGATCGGCTGCCTGAGTTCATAGAGGTTTTACCTGTAAGTCAGAGGGATAAAGCCATTTTGATTTATGATAGTGGTGAAGATAATTTGCATCTTAAGTTCATGGCTAAATATTTGCATGAGGCTAGTATTTTTCATGCAACTAATCCTTATGGAATGACATTAAGAGCCAAACCAATTTATGATGCGACTTTAATTAGTCATTTAAGACGCAGTAATATTAATTTTTATTCTCTTCTTAATGAGACTGGTAGAGATGGGGTTTTGGCTTTCAAAGAAGGGGTAGACTGTTCAGGTGGGCCAATTGATGAGTCATTTACGTATTATCTTTTAAAAAATGAATCAACACGTGAGCTGATTCGTATTTGGAACCGTAATAATAGGCAAAATAGTAAGCTTAGTCAGTTAAAATTTGCTGATGGGAGACCCAATGCTTACACTGCAGGTCTTGAATGTTTATTTAAAGAGTTTAAAGAACGTGGACTTATTGTATCTTTTGGTGATATTAAATTTGGACTTAAGGCAGATAATGCTTTGGGCTTAAGTTTATCCATTCGTATTAAATATAATGATAGTTTTAAGAGTGTGGTTTTAAACATAAGTAGTGATGATATTAATGATTATTTAAGAAAGGAGGCTGTCTAATGAAAGATTATTATTCATTGGATTTAGTATTTTTTAGTTTTGCAGGTATGCTCATAGATAGGGGAAAGTTACAATATTCAACTTCTCCTAATGTTATGGCTACTGCCAGTACTGAAGAGAAGAATGTTCCTATTCCAAGTTTTAGGGATCCTAGAACTATTATTCATATATTTAGTTTAGAGCTTACCAAGGGTTCATTTGATTATAGAATTTTAACTAAATTTAGTAATGAACAGTTTTACTATTCGACTTCCAAAAAGGATAAGCTTAGGCCATTAGTGTTTAATGACCAGATGGGGCTTAAGATTATTTCTAATAGTGCATTTTTTTCTGAAGTGCCGAGTAGGACTTATGCAAATAATAATGATACTGTAAATTTTATAATTCACGCAATTAATTGCGAAATTGAGAGGGGGTAATTTGTGAGATATAAATTAAAGATTTTGACTAATTATAAGATTTATGAATATGTTTTAAGGGATATTCCTATGTATGATTGGGATTCTATTTTAGGATTTGATGCAAGTCAAGAGACTTTAAGGCGAGAACTTAATAGTTTGCCTATTCTTAAGCGAATAAGCACATTAATGATATCACAATCTTTTTTTGATGAATTTTACGAAATTATTAGTACTAATAGGGAGCATGCATTTTTATATAAATATCAGCTTCCCACCATTTTTTTTGCTGTTCAGTATGCTTTGGTAGAAAAGATAGAAGGATTTAAAGAACCCAGTTTAGTGTATGTTGAGAGTTTTCAGGATTCTGGTGGGACTTTTGTTAAGTATCCACATATTGATGATAGGTGGAATTATAATGATTTGGTATCTGTTGGTAAGTAATATTTTAAGGATTATTTTGAATTAAGGACATTAAATTTGAAGGAAGGTTTATGAATCGTAGTGCAATTTTAAGTGAGTATTTTAGTTATTTAAGGTATTTAAGGAGTGAGGATTGCAAATATTATTTTCCCGTTTTAATGGGAGTTTGCACTTTTGCTGAGGTTAAGCGATTTAAATATGCTGAACTTTTAGAAATTAATAAGATTGCTAATTTTAAGTTTAAGAAGGAAATGTATGAAAACTTTTTAATTGCAAATTTATAGGAGATTTTGTGTATGAGTTTAGATAAACTTGCTGATGTGATGCAGGATTTATTTTATGATTTCGATTTAAGTAGTGATTTAGAAGAACATTTAAAATTTGCAGGAAGTAATAAGTTTTTAGAGGAACAGATGGCGTCTGTATTAATTAAGCCTGGGATAGTTAGTGGTTTTAAATCTGAAGATATTTTAAATGATAGGTTTGTGAGTGAGTTATTAGTTGAGTTACCAAGAATTGATATTGGTTTGCAAGAACTTAAAACCCTTAAAGCTTTAAGTCAAGTTTCAGATTTTAAAGGAGATGTAAAAAGTGTAGAGAGAGACGATAATTCAATTGGGGTTATGTTTTCAGATTTAAAGTTGCCATCTAAGCTTAAACCTGAGGATGAGTTAAGTTTGCCTTGCTTTGGTGGTTTGGGTGCAGGTTCAAAATCAGGTTCACTTTTGAATTTAGATACAAATATGCTAGACTTAAATTTTTTTAAATCTTTAAGCGATTTTGATGAAGATTCTATGGTAGTTCCTAATAATTTTTCTAATAATTTTAAGTTAAAAGAGAATAGTGTTGCAAGCAAGGGCACAATTAATGATGTAACTTATAGTGATTTTGAGAGGAAGAGGATTGAGGACATGCTTTCAAGCACGGGTAAGTTTGATAATCAAGTGGACATGAATGATTTTATTCGTAAGACTTGTGGTTTGAAATCGTTATTATCTAAGGTTGAGACTACACCTGATGCTCTTTTTGATACAGTTAAACTTGCAAGTTCTCTAAAGGGAACTAATAGTCAGTTTGATGCTAATTCGGAAGCTGTATCTGTTATTTATGATTTATTTAAGAGAGATGGTTTATCTTTTCTTAAGAATGATGTAGGGGGAAGAGATAATTTTTCTGAGTTTTCAGGCACGGGAATGAGTTTTGATGAGGGAGTAAAACAGCGTTTTTGTGATGCATGCTTAAATTTAGATCCGAGTGTAAATGCAGTTAAAGGTGCAGATATAAGTTCAAATTTAGGTGCAGGTATGAATATAGATATAGGTTCAAACTTAATTGATGATCAAAGGCGAGTTATAGATGATTTAAGACCAGACAGTTTTGGACTAATTAATGATATGCGTGGTGATGATATGCATATGCTTGTAGAAGAGGTAAGGGAATTTTTAAGTTGGGCTTGTGGCATAGATTTAGAGAGGAGTATTATAGAGCCTTTGGGTATGTATTTTACTAATATGGAGAGGGCCATTAATGGTTTAAGAGACGCTATAATGTTTAACATGCAAGGTGTTTCTTTGCAAGATAATATGCAGGACTATAAGATGGGCAGTGAAATTTCACGCATGCCTTAAAGGATTTTAAAGATATTTAAGGGATATTTAATATGGTAAAGGATGTAAAATTACTTATTTGGGAAGTTGTAAATCATATTTTAAGTCGTGCAAGTTCATCTAATTTTATAGTACTCTTTCCTAGACCTGATTTTAAGGGACTTGTATATGTTCCACAATTATTTTTTATATTTCCAAAATCAGGAGCTATTGAGGAAAGTTTAAGTAGCGTTAGTAGCCAGTGCCCCATTATTAATCTGAATACCAGGCGTAGTGAATTTGTAAGTTATAATGTTACGGCAAACCCAGAGATAATTACTATTTCCAATGCGATTTTGTCTTCTGTTTATGATAAAGTTTTAGTTGATAGTCTAAAGAGAACGCCTTTTGCAAATAGTGCTTTAGAGTTTGATTCTAATTTTATAAAGATGCAGTTTAGGGAAAGATTTAAAGCAGGTATTTATTATAGCATTTATGGTGCATCAATAGGATTTCATGAAACTACTATTATTAATTCTTTAAGCATTAAAGGTACTGCATTTGTAGATGAGCTTAATGTTAGTTTACAAATTAAAATAGTGAAAACTTTTAATTTTTTAACATATAAAGGTTAGAATATAATTATATAATAATTTATATTTAGGAGAATGTTTATGGTTAAATTTAGGTATATTGTATTATTATTTTCATTATTTTTATTTTTTAATCTTCATGCGGCACCTTTAAGGCCTTTTGATTTTGTCAATTGGAATTTTGATAGGGAAATTGAGGAAGCTTATGAGGCAAGTTATGAGGTTGTAGATGGTGTTTTAGTAAATGTTGATGATGTTAATAAAAATGTGAAATCTAAAAAAATTTTACAAAGAATATCAGAGCTTGAAGGATATTACAGATGTCTTGTAAATATGATAAGGGATGATATTTTTTTGCAGGTAGAAGGTGAATTTTTAAGAGAGTATGGTCAATATTTTGATGATGATGTTTTTACTGAGACTGATAATAGGTTTAAACAGGCAATAGAAATCCCTATGGAAAATGCGTTTGACAAATATAGGCATAGAGTTTTGAGTTTTAGTAATAAGACTTGGATTAAAAATCCAGATTATACCAAGTTATTCATTAAACTTCAGCTTAGAGAAATTGAGTTTGTGGAAAATTATGTTACACAAAAACTTGGTGTAACATTAGGTGTTTCAAATAGTGGTTTGAATGGTAAAAAACAACCAAGTCAAAGACAAGCGGGTCAAAGACAGCCAAGTTCAAGACAAACAGGTCAAAGATATGGTTTTCAAAGGCCCATTACCAGAAATGAGTATGAGAGACAAGTAGGTTTAAGACAATTAAGACCAAGTGATATGGTTAAAGAGACTTATGATGATGAAGAACCAGTGGTTAAAGAGAGTGGTGAGAGTTCAGAGAGAAGACCCATTCCTAGGAGTAATGATGAGAGTTTAGGACGTCAAAGACAGGCGGGTCAAAGACAGCCAAGTTCAAGACAGCCAAGTGCAAGATCTATAAACCCAAGACAGACAGGTTCAAGACCAGACAGCCAGAGAGTAAAAAATGTAAGACCAAGTGGTGTTAAGAAAAGTAATATTAGACCAAGTAGTACAAGACCAAGCCTTAAGAGACCAGGAAGTGATATAAGGCCAAATTTTGTAAGACCTATTGTTAGGCCGCTTGGTGAGAAGCCAGTTAGTTTTAGATCTGAGTACATGGAAGATGAGAATTAATATTATTATTTATGCTTGAGTTTAGTAGTTAGGTTTACTAATAGTAACCTTTAGGAGTTGATCAAGGGAGTTATGTTATTATTTCAATATGATTTTAAACTAGAATTTTATAGTTCTGGGGGTGAGATTAAAAATAGGAAACCAAAGTTTGTTATAGAGACAAAACATGGGGCACCTATTATTAATATTGTAATTAGTAATGAATATTTCCTTGTGAGTGCTCTGCAATGTAAAAAAGCACGATTGCAATTGTTTAATATGCCTTTAAATTTTAATAAATCTTTAAGGCATGGAGATATTGTTAAAATATACTATAAAAAATTTGCGCATGAGGATGATTTGGATTATAGATTTGTTATGGCTGGATATCTGGGTGCGCCTATTGATTTTGATTTTGAAAATGGTGATTTTATTTGTCAGTATGAAGTTTATCTTCTCTCTCAAGATACGTTTTTTAATAAAAAACTTGATACTAAAAATTACATAGGCAAATCTTTAGAAGAGGCAATAAATTTGGCATTTCCAGGTCAAGCCATTATTAACATAGGCCCTCATGCTCGCAATCGCATAATAAGTGAGAGTTTTTATGCCCCTACTTTAAAGGAATTTATAGAAAAACTTATTGAAAACTATGTGCATTTGATTTTTGTTGATGTTGGGGAGTTGGACTTTAAGGTTGATACTAAATTTGTTTTTATTAATTTTGATAAACTAGGTGACCAAAGAGTTTATAAGAAGCTTGAAGATTTTGCACTTGTATTTATTCCTCAAAGAGAAGTGAAATTTGTAGGCCAATCTGCCATTAATTTTTGGAATACTACACTTCTCTTTACAGATAAGATTAAGGTTGGAGATGGGGTTGAATTTATAGATAGGTATGGGAAAATTGTTAGGGCTTTTGTGCAAGAGACTAGTGCTAATTTAAGCAATGTGGGTAGTTGCACATTAAAATTGAAGCTTTATGATGAATCTAATATTTTATAGGTAGGATAAATTTATGAGCAAAACTTATGAAATTTCTAGAAGAATAGGAAGTTTAAGTAATGATTTAGCACTTGAGGCTGCTAAGAAATATTTACGTGATAATGTATTTATTTGTCGAATTGGGATTATTAAGGAATTTGATTTTAATTCCCAAGAAGGAATTGTTGTAATTGAAGAATATGAGGACTTAAGGATTAAGAGTCGCAATATCTCGAATTTAAAACTTGAACTTAAGGAAGATGATAGGGTAATCTTGCTTCAAAGCGGCATAAATATCTTTAATGAGAAAGATAATAATTATTTCGATAAACATTATTTTTATATCTTAAATGCAGTAAGTCTTGAGTATGCAGGTATTGATGTACAGAAATTAAGCATCAGTGCAAAAGAATTGGATGTGGTATGTGAGGATGCTTCGTTGAATTCTAAAAATGTGATATGTGATGGTGATCATACCAGGATCTCTCTTAACTCTCTAGTTATTGAGGCTACTAGTATTGAGTTTAAAGGTAATGTATATATTAATGGTAAATTGTTTGAAAGTCATACACATGGGGTTGGTAGCATAACTTATGTTAATGCCAGTGGAGCTCCCACTCTTGCAACGGGTAATACCTCAGGTGTTGTGTAACTTTAAAAAGTTTAAAATTTGATTTAAATCTTTATTTCGATCTTTATTCCAACTTTCATTTGGATTTTTGGTATCATGTAGGTTGTTTTTCTATTTTATAAATTTGACAATTATTTTATTTGGTTTTAAAAATAATATTTGAGTTTTTTTATTAAAAAATATAAGTATTATTTTAATTTTTAATAAATCATTAATGAGATATATTTTTCATATATAAGGGAGATATTGAAATATGAAAGCTTTCAACATTTTAATTTTATTGATGATTCTATTTTGTTGTTGCGAGGATGAAGAATATGTCAATAATTTGGGGCTAGGTTACAATTTTGATGATATTGCCAGTAGTGATCTTGACATTGGTCTTGTCTTTGACCATCCTTCATTGGAAAATTTAATGACAGATTTTAATCTTTCAGGAGAAGAAAAAATAGCAGTTAGATTTTTAAGAAGTGCATTAACAGATCCTACAATTGCAGAAGGTATTCCAAATGTACGTACTTATAGTGATGATGAATTTTATGAGTTTTTAGTTGTTCTTAGTTCTGCTAAGATTAAAGAGGCAGTTGCTGATATAGTTGTGACATTAAGAGTACGAGATGACATACTGGATGCTATATATGAGCTTACAGATGGACATCCTAAAAGGGATGGTTTTGAAGTTCAACTTGCTACTAAGCAGAGAGAATATTTAAAATTTTTGAAAATTTCTTGTGGTGGTGATAATGGTTACAAGGGTGCATATCTATCACTTAAGATGGCTAATTGTTCAAACTTATTTACATCATTAAAAAGGCAAATATATGATGTTTTGCATGAGTATTAAATTTGTTTAATTAAATTGTTGCATTGTAACTTGAGTTCCATTTTATATTTACTGTTTTTGTTTAAAATAAATCTTGAAATCTATAAATCTCATTACTGAAGATAAAGTTTTATCCCCAGTAATACTACTTAAGAAATATTACTGAGGGTAACTTAAAGTTTTATTATTTATCCTCACCAGGAATTTTGAATTTAGGATTTACATTGGTTATACCTTTGTGTCTTGATAGAATTGTTTTTATAAATTCATTAAATATTTTACTACTTAGAAGTATTTGGTAGGTTTTCTCTTGATTATTTGTTTTGTCTTTAATAGTGATTTCTGCTTGCAAGCTTGCCCCTTGTTGATTTTTAAAAAGATTGCCAAAAATGGATATTAATCTATCGCTGCCAATGACTTGAGGTTTTTCAGGTGTAGGCATGTTCATTATGCCATAAAGGTATACATCTTGACCCCCGTAGGATTTAATTTTGTTTTTTGCCTCTCTTAGAATTGAATTTCGAGTCTCATTATAATAACTTTGAATTATGCTAGTAACATTAGTATCATGTGTCTTTTTGCCAAGATCTAATTCTAGGTTTTGATGATTTGTAAGTTTAAATGATGTAATTTTAATGTTTGTATCAAAAATTTCAAGTAATATGAGAGGTGTAATGTTTGCATTGTATCCACCATTATACTTGATAGGTGCTACTGCATATGAGTATTTAATTTTATTCTTTAATTCTGGTATTATGTTTTTATCTGTTCCTACGATATGTTTGCTTTTGATTTTTATCCAACTAAAACCGCAGACTTGTACTCTACATTTTAATGGTATGTGAGGTGGTTGCAGACAAATATTAGTTAAGTAGTCTTCAAATAGTTCAAATGCTCGGTGTATGCTGTGGATACGCTCTCTTTTGGGAGGAATAAATTCTTCGTAATCGTGTTCTAGATTGGTCTTATGCTCATCCGTTTCGTCTTCTTCTGCCATGGATGGTTTATTAGTTTGGGATATTTTACAGGTTATAAATAGGGTTAATAAAATAATTATCTTTTTCATTTATACATCCTTTCAAATTAAATTTTTATCAATTATATCAATTATTATTTATAACTTATGAGTATTTATTATTCTCCTTAATTATTTTTACATTAAGATCTTATCTAAATTCTTGCTACTATTTTAGCAAGTACATATTGATTTAAGTCATATTAATACATGTAAATAATATAATTTAAATAATCTTCACTCAAGTAATTTTTAATTTTTGTGATTACTATGATTACTAAAAATTAATTAGATTTAAAGATTAATTATTGTGGATGAGTACCGCTAACTAACAGGTACTCTGAATTTTCTGTTTGCAGTTCTGGTTGATGGATGCTTTGCTATAACTTCTTTTAGGAATTCATTGAATAATTGAGCATCTAGCAAGATTGTGTGGGTGCTTGTTTTTTTACTTAATGAGTCTTCAATAGTTATTTTGCCTGACATGAAGAACCAATCACCATTTTTGTGAAGCTGTGAAAAAGCAGTTATAAGACCATCTCCTCCATTTGGAAAGAATGCATATAGTTCTCCATAAATACTTATACCTTGATATCCTAACCTTTGAGTTGAGAGCTCCAGCTGTTTAGCTATTTTATCTCTTGTGCCTTGCATGTGTCCATTGCGAAAATCTAGATTTAGTTCGCTGTGGTTTGTGAGTTTAAATGACACTATTTTAACATACTCAACTAAGCTTTCAAATAGTATTAAAGGCATGACATACTTAGAGTAGTTTGCATTATTTTTAATAGGAGCTACTGCATATGAGTATTTAAATTTGCCTTGAAATACTGGTGATGGTTTTCCGTTTTCTCCAATTATATCTTGTACATTGCTTTTCATCCAAGTGAGATGGCAGGTGTGATTACTAGGTGTTATCACGTGATTACCGAGACATACATCTAAGATTCCCTCAGATATTTGCAGTGGTTCTGCTTGGTATTCATATTTGTCTTCTGTATTAGTGTTTGTCCTGACGGAGCGTGTAGAGCCTGATTTAATGGCGTATTTAAGATTTGGTTTGTCATATTGATCTTGCGACACATGACATGTTATGAAGATTGGTAATAAAATAATTGTTCTCTTCATATTTACCCCCTTTTATTTTTAGAGTACATTATTTTAAATATGTTTTTTATTTTATCGATTTATATAATAAATTATTTTGATTTATAAAACAAATTTATTTAACTTTTTTTAATTAATTAATTTCCAAAAAGGTGTTTAAAAATAAGTTAAAAGTTGTTACAGGGGTATTAAATAGATCTTACTTAAGGTTGTCTTTAAGTGAATTTTAAAAAATTCACTTAAAGACAACCTTAAGTAATGAACTTTAATTTAATTAACCGTTATTTTTTAATCTAATTGTTAATTGGAATTAATTGGAACTCTAAATTTGGTATTTGCAGTTGTGGTACCTTGATGTTTAGATACAACTGTTTTTATAAATTCATTAAATAATTTACCACTTAATAGTATTTTGTGGGTTGTCTCGGTGTTTGTGCTTTTATCTTTAACTTTTATCTCTCCTTCCATAAGGTTCCATTTGCCATTTTGGTAAAGAGCAGCAAAAGCAGATATTAACTCATCCCCACCAGTTGGATTTAGTGCATTTAATATTCCATAAGGATATACGTTTTTGTATCCCTCTTCAGATGATTTTTCTACCTTAGGTATACCTTGAATAATTCCACCCAAAACGTTTTTGGTGTTGAAATCTAGGTTGGTGTGATTTATTAACTTAAATGAGGTTACTTCAATATTCTCGTCCATGCTTTCAAATAATATTAAAGGCATGACGTACTTACTGTACTGATCATTATATTTGATAGGTGATACTGAATATGAGTATCTAAGTTTACCTTTTAAAGCTTCCAGTGGTTTTTGATTATCCTCGATGATTTCTTTGGCTTTAATTTTCATCCAAGTGATTTGGCATTTTGGTGGGCATCCACACCACAACCAGCAGATTGGGCACATGCATTTTTCAGTAGTACCTTCAAGTATTTCAAAAGTGGCATCTTCTTTTATTAATTTTTCATGTTCATCCTCTTTTTCTTCTAAGTGTTTTTTTGATTTGTCATTATGCATTATTGCTTGCTCAAGCTTAGGTTTAATATTTTTTATAATGCTATCACTTAAGAAGCAAGATGTTATAAATAACGGTAGTAAAAAAACTATTTTTTGCAATTTTGACCTCCCCAAGTGCAGAAATATATAGCTAAAAGTTCATTTTTCATTTAAATTCAATGTTTAAGTATTAAATATTTAAGTATTAAATATTTAGCTTATTAGAGGATGTATTTGTGGTTAAGTATCTTTATATCGTAAAAAATGCTTATTTAATATTAGGTAGTTTTATGTTAACATTTGTTTTACTAACTTTGGTTTTAATTGTTTTTTCAATTTTTATTAAGGGGAAGTTTATTTTGTATAATGAGATGTGTTGTGTAATAGTTAAGATATTTATGGAATAACATAGATTATTGCAGAATAATTGTAATGTTATTCCTAAGTCTTATATGAAAATCTAGTCACCCGGAAGTTCTGGTGACAACTTTATTAAAAAATAGAAATTTTGATTAGGGTGGGTATATGCACGATCATGTAGAGGCTGCAGAAGAGATTTTAGATAAGGAATACAAAGTTTTAGATAAAGGTTTTTTAAGACTTGTTGACTATATGGGTAGTGATGAGCGAATAGTAAATTCTGCTAGAGTTTCTTATAGAGATTCTAAGGCAAAAAGGGATAATGCTGGTCTTATTGACTATTTGGTAAGAAATGAGCATACAAGTCCACTTGAGCAAGTGGTTTTTACTTTTCATGTTAAAGCGCCAATCTTTGTAGCAAGACAGTGGATGAGACATAGAACATCAAGAATTAATGAAGTCTCAGGCCGTTATAGTTTGATGAGAGAAGAGTTTTATGTTCCTTGCAGGGAAGATGTTAAGAAACAAAGTATTACTAATAAACAGGGACGTTCAGATGAGCCTGTTGATGATGATATTGCTTTATCCTCTTTAGGTGGTCTAGATGAGAGTTATAAGACTTCTTACAAGATTTATAATGATATGATCAAGAATGATGTATCTAGAGAGCTTGCAAGAATAACTCTGCCTTTAAGTTTGTATACCGAATGGTACTGGCAAATTGATCTTAATAATTTATTTCATTTTATTAAGCTTAGATCATCAGGACATGCACAAAAAGAGATAAGGGAGTATGCTAATGTTCTATTAGATATTGTTAAGTTAGTAGTGCCTTTAGCAACTGCTAGTTTTAAGAGACATATTTTGGGGGGCGTTATGCTCTCAAGTGAAGAGGTATGTGAGATTCGAAAGGTATTAGATTTAACCAAACTTAATTTGCAGGATAAGAGTTTAAATCGGTTAAAAGAAAAACTTAATTTATGATTTGTCATGAAAGGAGTTAAGTATATTTTAGTAGTTTATGCTTCAAAAACAGGGAATGTGTCGCGTTTTATTGCAAAAACGGGACTTAAAGATATTTTTCGTGTGGTTACAGGTGATGAGATCGTAAGTAGGCCTTATGTGTTACTTACATATACGTTTGCTTTTGGAAAAGTTCCACCTGAGGTAGAGAAATTTTTAAAGCATAATTTTAAGCTTATGGTTGGAGTTGCTGGTTCTGGAAACAGAAATTGGGGTGGTTCATTTTGCAATGCTGTTAATTTAATAAAAAATGAATATAATGTTTGCGAAATATTAAAATTTGAGCTTTCAGGAACATCACATGATGTTGAGAATTTTGTAGAAAGGATTAAAAATGAGGCACTTAGAGTTAAATAATGAAATTATGGTTTTAAAGGATGGATTTTACAGATTAGAAAAAGATCTTGAGGCTTTGAGTATTTTTTTAAGTGAAGTCAATTCTAAGTCTTTAAAATTTAAAAATCCAAATGAGAGAATGCATTATTTAATTGATAATGATTTGTATGAAAATTTTTATGAAAACTATTCTGAAGAGCAGATACTTGAAATATATAATCTTGTAAGTCTTGAGAATTTTCAGTTTAAGTCTTATATGAGTGCTTCGAAGTTTTATAAAGATTATGCACTTAAGATGAATGATGGGAATACTTATCTTGAATCTTATGAGGATAGAATAATTGCAGTTAGTCTCTTTTTAGCAGATGGATGTTTTGATTTTGCTTTAAAACTTGCTTTAGAGATGATCAAACAACGCTATCAGCCCGCAACACCTACATTTTTAAATGCTGGTAAGAAGGTACGAGGTGAGCTTGTATCATGTTTCTTGTTGGAAGTGGGAGACTCCCTTAATAGTATTACTTTTAATATCTCTTCTGCTATGCAGCTTTCAAAAATTGGTGGAGGAGTGGCTTTAAATCTTTCAAATATTAGGGCTAGGGGTGAGGAGATACGGGGTATTCCTAATATTGCAAAAGGGATTATTCCCGTTATGAAGCTTTTAGAAGATGGATTTAATTATGCAGATCAGATGGGACAGCGAAAAGGTGCTGGTGCTGTATACTTAAATATCTTTCATTATGATATAGAAGATTTCTTGGATACAAAGAAGATCAATGCTGATGAGAAAAGCCGTGTTCAAACATTATCATTAGGGGTAATAATTCCAGATAAATTTTTTGATATTGCAAAACAAGGTAAAAATTATTATGCTTTCGCACCATATTCGCTTTATAAGGCAACTGGTCGTTTTATGAATGAGATCGATTTTGACTTAGAATACGACTTATTTGCAAGTGATCCTCGTATTTTGAAAAAAGAGCTTTCTGCTAGAGACATATTGATTCGTATTGCTAGGCTGCAATTTGAATCTGGATATCCTTATATAGTGTACCAAACAGCATGTAATTTAAATAATCCACTAAAAGGTCTTGGAAAAATTAAGATGTCTAATCTTTGTACAGAGATTTTTCAGATTCAAACGCCATCAGTTATTGGTGATTATGGTGAGGAGGATTTGATTGGATATGATATCAGTTGTATCTTAGGTTCACTCAATATCGTTAATGTAATTAATAGTGATTTTGAACATACCGTTGATATTGCTATGAGGGCATTGACATCGGTTGTTGATAAGGCTGATATTAAAAATGCTCCAAGTATAAGGAAGGCAAATAATGATTATCATGCCGTTGGTCTTGGTGTTATGAATTTACATGGGTTTTTGATTAAAAATAAAATCTCTTATGAGAGTGCTGAAGCTTTGGATTTTGTTCGTACCTTTTTTATGTTATTAAATTTTTATTCCCTTAAGAGTAGTATGAATATTGCAAGAGATAGAGGCTGTGCTTTTAAAGATTTCAATAAGAGTGAATATTATAATGGCAATTATTTTGATATGTATTTGAGTGAAGATTTCACTCCCAAAACAGATGTTATAAAACAGATATTTAGTGGACTTAAACTTCCTCTAAAGAGTGATTGGGAGAGCCTTAAGCGTGATGTTCAAATTCATGGGCTTTATCATTCTTATAGGTTAGCCGTTGCACCAACTCAGAGTATATCTTATGTTCAAAATGCAACAACATCTCTTATGCCTATTGTTGAACCTGTTGAAGCTAGGGTTTATGGTAATTCTACAACATATTATCCAATGCCATATCTTAATAGGGAAAATGCTTTGCTTTTTAAATCAGCATATTACATGGATATGAAAAAATTGATTGATCTTGTAAGTGAGGCTCAGCGGCATGTTGATCAGGGAATTAGTACCTTGCTTTATGTTACAAATGAAACTAGTACCAGGGAACTTGTAAAACTTTACATTTATGCTAAAAATAAGGGACTTAAGAGCTTATATTATACGCGTAATAAAAATCTCTCAGTAGATGAATGTATTCTTTGTGCAATATAAATGCAATATATATGAAATATAAGTTTAGGAGAATTGTTAAATGAATATGAATAGAGAAGCTATAAATTGGAATAGATTAAATAATGGTTATACCAAGATGTTTTGGGACCAAAATATAAGACAATTTTGGGTAGATGAAGAGATCCCTATCTCTGATGATAAGTTGGTTTGGAATTCCTTAGATATCGATGAGCGGGATGTTTATGAGAAGGTTTTGGGTGGACTTACATTATTAGATACAGAACAAGGTTCTGTTGGTATGCCTCGTATAGCTTTGGCAATAGATAATCTGGCTTATAAACCGGTTCTTGGATTTATGGGTGCTATGGAACATATGCATGCTAAGAGTTATAGTAGCATATTCTCAAGTCTATCAAACATAGAGCGAATAGATTATATATTTGATTGGGTAAAAACTTATAGAAATTTTCAAGATAAATTAGATCTGATCTTGGGGAAGTATAACAACATACACGATAGAATGAGTTTATATAAGGCTTTGTGTACTTCTGTATTTCTTGAAACTTTTTTGTTTTATTCTGGATTTTTTTATCCACTCTATCTTGCAGGTCAAGGTAAGATGATTAATAGTGGTGAAATTATTAATTTGATATTGCGTGATGAATCTGTTCATGGAGTATTCGTTGGTCTATTGGCACAAGAAGAGTTTAATAAAATGACTTCTAGAGAACAAGAATTTGCTTACAAAGAAGCTATGTTTATCTTAGATAGGCTTTATGATCTAGAAAAGGCATATACTAAAGACTTATATTCATCTATTGGTCTTGAATCTGCTGTTGATGTTTTTGTTAGGTATAATGCTGACAAGGCCTTGATGAATTTAGGTTTCGAGCCTACATTTAACATTCAAGATATTGATGTTAATCCTTTGGTTTTAAATGGTCTTAGAACTGATACTAAAACCCATGATTTTTTCTCTACTAAAGGTAATGGTTACATAAAGCCCATGAAAATTGAGCCATTGCAGGATGATGATTTCGCATGAGTTTCATTTCCTATTTTGATTTTAACTTTTAGTTTAAAGTTTTTAACTTTTTTTATGTTTTTTCGCTTTTTTTTTAAGATTTTATATGAATTTTCTAATTTAGTTTGTATTTAATTTAAATTAAAAATCCTCTTCTAGGGGGGTTTTAGTTTATTTTGTTTGCTTGTTTGTTAAAGTGGTTAAAAAAATGTAATAATTTATATTATTTTTAATAATTTTTTTAAATTAAACCGCTTTATAAATGTAATTTTATTATATAATAATAAATATCAAGATGTATATTGTGTGGTTTTGAGAAGGGGAATGTTTTGTGAAAAAAATATGTGTTCTATTTGGTATTTTTTTTATATCATTTATTGTGACTATACTGTTTTATAATTTTCTTTATAACTCAAATCTGTTCCAGAGAGACATTGAAGTGAGAGATAGGGCTTGCAGTGTACTTAATGGAGCCGTAAAAATGTTTAGAGATGAATTTAATAATGCAATCATTAATTTTCAACAAAACCAACAAAACAATCATAAAAACAACAATCATAATTTTAATATTTCTTTTTATAAATTTATACCAGTCTTTCAGTGTTTAAAGTCTAAGATTAATGTTTATGATACGTTTGGATATGATGCTACAGTCAGCAAAAAATTGGCTAAAATCTCTGAGGGATTAGACTTATTCTCTGATTACATGGCTGGAGATACAAAGGTTGTTTATGATTTATTGTGTCTTTTAAAGGAATTTACAAAACCAATTGATGAAATCCTTAATGGGTATCCTAGTGATGCAAATTTGACTGGAAATATTATCAGCAGAAATATAGGTATTGTTTCTATAATCACTTTTAATTTGAAAAGAGCATGGCTATGGGAAAAGAGTTAGTTTTGCAAGTGATGGGGCGGAGCTTGGCAATAGATCTAGCTAGTAGCAAACAAAATATTTTGCAAAAGTTAAAGAACATTATTGATGATGGGATGATTAAATCAAGTGTTCCTTTTGTAAGAAAAATGTCTAGGGAGGATTTCAAAGATAGTTAAATAATATTTAAGTAGCAAAAAGGGTTTAAGCTTTTTGTGTTTTAATTTAGTCCTTTTAAACACGTACAATGTGGTTTAAAGTACTTTGTCCTTTACTTTGTTATTCTCCTTTAGTTTGTATATGCCTAAAAGTATGATTAAATTTGTATCTTTTAGGTATTTTTTTAGTTTTTTACATGAAAATTTTGTAAAAATGTTTTGTGATTTTGATAATAAAAAAGTAATTAAAAAAATTTAATTTTATGTGTTGGTATTATTTATATTATCTTGCAATTTCGGTTTATATCATAGGTTGACAGGTTTTTGGTGCTTGGAGAGGGTGTTACAACCTGTTACAACTTCTGATGTTCTTGATTTGATAATTTTAAATTGGCATTTAACGAATATAGAGATGGACTTATAAGTGTAAAAATTAAATTTGACTGAGAGATAATAAAATAAGTAATATTTTTGCTGAGAGTTGCAAGAATAAATCGAGAATAAGCGGTTAATTGACTTTATAAACGACATAAAAGGCCATATTGAATCATTAATTAGGTAATTTACTTAAGTGGTCTTGAGATTAAAATTATTAATCAGTATTAATAAATGTGATTATGATGACCATATAGTTATGATGCAAGGTATTTGTGTAAGGTCAAACATATAAATTTGTATCGTCTTTAATAATAATATTAATTTGATTAAATTTATTAAAAATAATTGCAATTTATATCTATTTTAAATTAGTATAAATATACAGAATGTAAAAATATATTTTGATATTAAATACAATAATATATATATTATCAATATATAAGATGCGTTGCAGAGTAATTGGCCCCTATGTGTGTGTACAACTCTTTATTAAGGAGGAATCATGAAAAAGTTTTATGCAGTATTATTTATGTTCAATGTATTACTTAGCTTACTTATTATAACTTGTAATAAATCAGCAGAAGGACCCCAACAAACAGGACCCCAACAAACAGGACAAGGATTGGTTAGTGGAAATGAGCAAATGGTAGACAGAGCAGGTTTAACATCAAAGCTTGCAAAAACAGATGTTTCATTATGTGCAGAAGATGCATTTGAAAAATTTCCAAGAGAACTATTGGAAGATGAGAAAGTAGAAAGAGATAAGGCTTATGCTCAAATTGAATCAGTTGTAAAAAAATACAAGACACAACTTTTCGATGAAGAACAAAGTTTTCAAGTTTATGTTGAAAAGGTTAGCAAACAAAGTGAGACAAATGGTAGTCAAGAAACGGATAGTACAGGAGATAATCTAGAGACATTATCACAAACCCATTTTTATGAAGTATCTGATAAGTTTAGTCACATGGATATAGTATACAAGATTTATGCTTCTCTAGGGTATGATGTTAAAGTTATCAATAAGTTAGAGGCAATAATTGTTTCATTAAACTTGGATATCACGGCACCAATAGGAGATTCATTAGCCGCAAACTTTCATAAAAAGTTGTTAGATTGAAGTTATGGTATGTTATTTTCTTTATATGAAATTACAATTCCAGCTTGGAAGATTACCAATGAGTATTTATATGGGACACGCTTAAGTTCTCTTGCAAACAGTAACTTTGCACAAAAACTTATTGAACTTAGTAATCATTTAGATGAATTTATTCAAACCAGGGCTCGATTTATAGACAATATTAAAAATGTGATCTTAAATGTAAAGATAGGTAATAGACAAAACATGTTGGTTGTCTTGCAAGAGATTATGAATGATAAAGGAGATATTATCTCAGCATTTAATTTTGCGCAAAGAAAAGCGGCTGTAATTCAATGTGCAGTTAATAATTTACTTAGAGCTCTTTAATTTGGTGTTTCGGTAATATATTTGTTTAGTTTGTATGTCAATTTGATTAAATTTATTAAAAATTGGTCATATTGTGTAATTATTAATATTATATAATTAATTTTTAAATAAGGAAGTTTGATTTGAAAAAGCTTAATGTTTGTATTATTTTAATTATATTGTTATGTATATTTGTAATAGCTTGTAAGCATTCAGTAAAAGTGAACCCCGAAAAAAAGTCATTCAAGGATAATGGATATGGTTTGAGTTATTCAACCATGTTTGCTGATAATAATTTTTTGAGATCTTCTGTCAACCGCAAGGCACTTTCGACACGTCCAAGTCGCTCTAATCTTTTAAAGATTTTAAGAGATAGTAATTTAACATGTAGTGTATCTGATATAGCATCTATGTTAGATCGTCACAAAACATTTGTTAAGCATAAAAAAGAACTCTTTGAGGTGGAAACTAATGTAGAAAAAAAGAGAGTTAACTTTCCTTTGAATAAAATGAGCTCATTAGTAGATAGTTTAGCTACATATCATAATATTCTTACGGCCTTACAATACGAGGTTCAACCTGCATATATATTGATGGATCTATTATATATGTTAAATTTAGATGATCCTAGTTCTCGTAATTTAAAGAGCATAAATAGTTTTTTATCAATGTTAGATAGAATGTCAGATCTTACTACAAAAGTTGTATATGAGGATTTAACGAAATCACGATTAAAGTTGTTTTCTCAAGATGAGGCAACTATTGCTGTCATTTTTTGGACCTTAGAGAGATTTTTGAAAGGATGGAATCTTATTGGAACCACCGTTATAAAGATATTATATGAAATCAAAAATAAGCTAGATCAGGTAGATTTGCGATTTAGCGATAAAAAAGACATTTTAAATATGTTGATGAATCATTTTGATCTGAAGGAATTGAGATTGATTGCTTCAAATATTTATTCTATGGAACGCTATGTAAGCTTCATTTCTGAGTTATTGGCAGGCAAATTTTTTGCAGACGATTAAATATAAGTAATTAAATAAGTATTAAATAATTTGTTTTAGCACAAAGATAACAATACTCTTTATTTTTTGCAAGATATACGACTACTTATATAGGTAGTCGTATAATAAATAATATTAAAGTACATGAGCATAAATTAGGTAATCTTAAGACCTTTTTAGGTCAAGTATGTTTTAAAAAGTTGTAATAAACTTAAACAAAACTTATTATTAAATTGTAAATTAAGTTATAATTTAAATTACTTAAACTAAGGAAGATGATTTTAATGGTTCATATAGATGTGGACTGTTGATCATAAGTGTGGTATTTGATTGAATGTGTATTTGTTTTGCCTTATTTAAGTATATTATTTGTAAGTAATATGTGGTGAGACATACAGGGTATGTAATATATGTTGTTTGAAAATTGAAGTGACTTTGTCTTTTGATGCAAACACAGAAATTTTTTGTTAAAATTCATTGCGATGGTTGATTAATATTTTGAACATTAATTTAAAATCAAATTATTTAATAATTTGTATAGCAGTGTATAATAATAAAATTTGGTGTGCATTATACACTATATCTACATAGTAATGACTATGTAGTATTAAGTAGTATTAATTTTAAAAAGGAGAATGTATGAAAAATTTTGGCATAATATTATTGTGCGTATTATCGGTTGTATTCATAATATTTTATTGGAATCAAGACATGGGATATCGCTCAAGACTTCAGGAAGACTTAGCATTTACGAAAGCACAAATAGTTGCAGAAGAAGGGTTGTTTTCAGAAAATGAACCAGTTGCAGATTTTAAGTCCCTTCCACAAGATGAGAATGATGGAGTTGAGTATACAGAATTATCTGAAGATTTGCCACCAGTTTTGGTAGGAAGCAAAGAAGAATCTTTTGATGAGCTTGAACGAGTGGTGAGGGAGTCTAAGAATAAATTTTTAGATGCAAATTTTCAATTTACCCAAGGTAAACATCAGTTTAGTATTCCTTTTTTTAATCGATTTGCAAAATTTGATGGTGAAGATAAAAAGGACATAGTTTACGCATCGTTGGGGTATGATATTAAAGTTATTAAAAAATTAGAAACACTGATAAATAAAGTAGATCCGAATGTCCCTTCTTATTTAAGCGGGTTAGATAAGGGCATTGCTTCTAGTTTATTGGACATTTTATATAATGTTACGTATTATGTACGAGAAGTCGTGTTGAATAATCATTTAAATCTTTTCAATCTAGATAAAATGAAGAATAATGATGCCGTAATATCAGATAATATTATTGCTGTTAAGGATTTGTTAGAGACATTAATTCAATTAAGAGAGAAATTGATATTTAAATTGCATCGATATATCGTATTAGCAGAATCAAAATCTAATAAAGCGGCTATGGAAGCTGAACTGAAAAAAATTATTGATCAAAACGGGGAGATTAGACAGACACTTGGAAGGATGATGGTCATAACAAAAACGATTGAAGATTTAGTTAATGTGGCTTCAGAATCACAATAATTGAGATTTTTGTTATGTGATGTGCAAGTAATGATTTTCAAATGGGATTGTGATTGGCTTTTAGTGTTTTGCGGACATGGGTATATTAAATTAATCAAAAACTTTAAAAATTAATAAAAAGATGTAGGAGGAAAGAAAGGTTTTAAATGAAAAAGGTATTTATGGTATTGTGTACAATTGGTATCTTAGGATTGATTATGGGGTGTTTAGCGGGAGGTAAGGCAATAGGTGGGCAAAATCAGAAAGTTCGTGTTAATATCGGAGTATCATCTTCAATTCATGTAGATGGCTTACTTGAGCCTTTAATCGGTCAAATTTACAAAAAATTAAAAAGTAGAGTTAAAGGGTACAGAAAGGAATTTAGGGCTTGTCAGTTTAAATTTGAACAAGGACAGCATCAATTTAGTATTCCTGTTTTTGACAGATTGGTAAAATTTGGAACTGATGAGAAGCGGGATATGATCTATGCTACTTTGGGTTATGATGTTGATCTTATTAAAAAGTTAGAGACAATGATGAGTAAAATAACTTTAAAGGAAGCATATGAAAGTGGTTTGGCATCACATGTTATTGTTGAATTAGTAAATCGTTTATATGATATTACATATTATTTCAAATCAGTTTTGGTTGATCATTTAAATGATGTTAGTTTAGAACAACTAAGTTTGATCAAATCTAAGGAAGAGCTTGCTGAGCTTTATAATGCTCTTGAGAGACTGTCTAATTTAAGGACCAATGTGATGTCTCAAATTAGGACAGCTATCGAGTCAGCAATGAATTTTGAGTATAATAAAACAGCCATGTTAACTGAGCTTAAGGAAATTGTTGATTCTAAAAAATCGGTTTCTCAGTTAAGTTTAGAGATCATGCAAATAGGACATAAAATTCAATATTTCGTTGACGGGAAAGATGAGGAGATAGATGAGAGAGATTTATATTAAATTTGCTAATTTTTTGCAGTCAGTGTGTTTTGATAATAGAAACTTTTGCAGGGTTGAAGAGAGGTATAGGTGATTTCAATGAAAAAGATGTGTATGATTTTGTGTGCAATTAGTACATTGGGATTAGTGATGGGATGTGGACCCGGAAATAATGCAGTAGGTGGTTCCTTGACAAGAGATGTCATAGATAAGGAAGGTCGTTTTAAGGGCAAATTATCAGCTTTAACTCGTGTAGAGGGTTCCTCTGAGCATATACTTAAGACCTCAAAAGAGCAAATTTACGATAAACTGACAGGTGAGTTAGAAAAATATAGAAAAGCATTTAGAGCTGCTCAGTTTAGGTTTAGACGAGGTCATTATTATTTTCAGATGTCTTTTTTTGAAAAATTTCCCAAATTTAGTGGCTGGGATGAAAAGGACATAGTTTATGATACTTTAGGTTATGATGTTGGGCTTATTACAAAACTGGAAACCATTGTGAGTGCAATAACTCCCGCAACAGCTCCCACTTATTTTTCTGACAGACCAGCTACTATTGTTGCTAAGTTATTAGACATTTTATATAATACTACATTTTATATTAGAAGAGTTGTGGTTGACCATTTAAGTGATTTCAATCTAGAGCAATTGAAAGATAATAAATCTGCAGAAGAACTTACTACAATTTATAATGCTTTCAAAGAATTGTCGGATTTAAGGACCAATGCGATGTCTCAGATTAAGATAGCTATAGAGAAATCAGAGCCATTATGGCGTGATAGAGTAGTTATGACTGATGAGCTTAAAAAAATTACTGATAATGAGAGCTTAGTTCAAGATTTAAAGTTAAGGATTATGATAAAGGGACTTGAAATTAAATTTTATGTTAAAGTGGAATCACAGCAATAATAAATGTGATGGGTTTAAAACGTATGTATTTATTAGTATGTCTTTAAGCCTTTATAAACAGTAATGCTACTAGCGTATCACATTGTTGTTTCAGTTAAGGAGTTAGTTAAATGTGCTCAAATAGTAAATTTGAAGTTGATATTAGCTTTAGTTTATAATTGAGTATAAAATTATATTAGTGGCAGCAGTAAGTTCATAAAAAAGATATACAAATGCTGTATAGGTGAAAAAAGGAGAGTATGTATATGAAGAGACTTAGTGTGGTATGGGTAATTAGTGTTTTAAGTTTATTTTTAATGATGTGTGTGTCGTGTACATCAGGTTGTGAATCATTCTTGGGTCCGAAAGCGCATCGGGCTTACAGTAAATTCAAGAGTAAAGTCGATACTTACAGGAGCAAACTTGTAGCTGAACTTGAGTCAGTTCATCTGGATAGTGTTTTATTATTTAAAGATCAAACTTATTCTTCTGTATTATTACTAGCTGAAGAAGATTCTACCAAGCGTAGCATCATTACTACACTAGGGAATGATTTTAAAGTTATTGAGCGATTGAGAGAAGTATTCGATACGTTAGATTTGAAAAACAGGAGCAATTCTAATGATATTGCTATTGCTGTTAGTATTTTAAATCATTTAACTAGTGTTACAAATTTAGCAATTGCATTGTTCCATAAGCATTTAAGCAAGAGAAACTTGGCTAGAATTAGGAACAGTTTTCTTCTTGAGTTAGGTCTTGTTGATTTGCTTGATGAGATTACTTCTTATCTAGATCAGTTTATTCAAGGAAGGGACGATGTGATGTCTAAAATTAGAAGAGTAATAAAAACAGCAGCAGCAAAGCGAGGTGATAAATCGGCTATGATAGATTATTTAAAGACGCTTAGTGACGAGCAAGGAGATCTTTCAAAAGAAATTTTAGTTAGGCTTGTAGACAATGTGTTTAAAATTGAATTTAAACTGAAAGATACATTTAAATGGGATAGTTAAATAGTATTTAGAGTGATTTGTGTTTCTTTAAAGTAGAAAAAAGTCTATTTTTTGTCTTTTTATTTTGGATATTGTCATTTTTTTAATGAATTTTGGTTATTTAGTAATTTAAATTTATGCTAATTCTGAGAGTGAAATTATCTTTTTAAGATTAAAGTAATAAATGTTAATTATATTATATAATATATACATTCTAGTAATAGACTAGTTATAAATGGTGTGTGTAAAAAAAAGGAGAAATATATGGCCGAAAAAGATCAAGTTTTTAATAATCTTCGAAGGATATTAATCGAGTTTAGAGAAGAGCTTGAAAATGAACGGGCTGCATTTATTTCCAAAGAGGCTCAATTAAATATTGATTTCAAGGGAACATTAGAAAATATCGTTTATTATCAGTCAGATCGGGACAAAATTTATACGATGTTGGGATATGATTTTGAAATCATGGGCAAATTAGGTACAATATTTGATAAGTTAAATTTCAGACATGTAAGCGATAGAGATACAAGGGTTGTTACTAATTTTTTAAACGGGTTAATGCGTGTTGCATATTCAATTCAGACACTCTTTAAAGATGTTTTAAATCAAACAAAATTAGAGATGCTTAAGTCTAGAGATGTAGGTGACTTTGAGAAAATTATTCAGTATCTAGTTCAGTTTATAGAGATGGTAAAAGATTTGATGTCTCGGGTTAAGGCTATTATATTATCGGCTTCATCAAAGACTAATGAAGACGATATATTAAATGAGTTAAATAAAGTTATCTCTAGTTCAGATGCAAAGCTTAATAGGGGAATGCGTAGTATTCATTATCTTTTATTTGATATCATGGAGTTAGTTGATCTTTTATAATAAATTGCAGGAAATTGTTATTTTTTTTAAGTAAGAGAGAATTTTCATAAGGGGTAATATTTTTAAAATAAATAATGTTAATTATTTGTTGTTTTTGTTTTTAATATTAATTATGTAATATATTATGTTATATATTTAATTATAAACAATAATAAAAAATAATAAAGATGTGAACGCGACAAAATAGTAGATGGTATGTGTAGGAAAAAGGAGAAATGTATGAATGAAGTAGATACAGCTTTTGAGAGCCTTACTAATGTACTGATAAGATTTAAAGAAGAACTTGAAAATGAACGAGTTGCATTTTCTCCCAAAGAGTTGAATGTTTATTTCAAGGGAGCATTAAATGAGGTTTATTATCCATCAGATATTGGGGAAGTTTATGAGGCATTAGGGTATGATGTTGAGGTTATTCGTAGCTTAGGTCAAGTGTTTGCTAAGTTGAACTTCAAACATCTAGGTGATAGAGATACAAGGGTTGTTACTAATTTATTAAACGGGTTAATGCATATTGCGCATTCAATTCAGACTCTTTTTGAGGATGTTTTAAATGGATTAAAATTAGAAATGCTTAAGTCTAGAGATGCAAAATACCTTAATATAATTACTCAGTATTTAGTTCAGTTTATAGAGATGGTAAAAGGTTTAGTACCTCAACTTAAGTCTGTTATATTATCAGCTGCATCAAAAACCAATGAAGATGATATATTAAATGAGTTAAATAGAGTTATCTCTAATTCGGATGCTAGGCTTAATAAGGGGATGCGCAATATTCATTATCTTTTATTTGATATCATAGAGTTAGTTGATCTTTTATAATGATTTGTAGGAAAGCATTATTGTTTTATTATTTATTCAAATAAATTTTGTGTTAAGAGTTTATATTATAATGCAGATTAAATATAGATAATAAAGATATATATTAATTGATATTTACATGTTACACAATTGTATATGTAGAAGTATATGTAGAAAAAGGGAGACAGATGAATGAAGTAAATACAGTTTTTGGTGTACTTAATAAAGTATTGGTGGAGTTCAAAGGAGAACTTGAAAATAAACGTGTTGCATTTGTTCTCAAGGAAGGGCAATTGAATATTAATTTAAGTGGAGTATTAAGTGAAGTTTATTATCCATCAGATGTGGGGGAAGTTTATAAGGCATTGGGGTATGATGTTGAGGTTATTTGTAGCTTAGGTCAAGTATTTGCTAAGTTGAACTTCAAACATCTAGGTGATAGAGATACAAGAACTGTTACTAGTTTATTAAACGGTTTAATGCATATTGCCCGTTCAATTCAGATTTTTTTTGAGGATGTTTTAAATGAATCAAAATTAGAGATGCTTAAGTTTAGAGATGTAGATGACCTTAATATAATTACTCAGTGTTTAGTTCAGTTTATAGAGATGGTAAAAGGTTTAGTACCTCAACTTAAGTCTGTTATATTATCAGCTGCATCAAAAACTAGTGCAAAGGATGTGGTAAAGGCGTTAAATGGGGGTATTCTTGCTAACCAGTATGTGATGCTTAATAGTATGCTCCGCAATATTCATGGTCTTTTGTTTGATATTATAGCATGGGTTGAGCTTGATATGATTATTGTTTAAGAGAGGATGATTTTTATTTTAGTTTTTATAAGTGCAAGTAAGTACTTTGAAGGTAAAGGTTTATATTTTGTAGATAAAGAATAGTGATTAATTAGTATATAAGAGATATAAGAGAAAATCTTTTATTTAAGAGAATTTAAGGTGTATATAATGAGTATTATTATATGCTGTATGTTATGTAGTAATATGGATATTATGTATGTTATATATATGTGAAAATGATAATTAAGAGGAGAATTTGTATGAGTATGAAAAGGTTTAGTATGATATTGTGCATGATGGGTTTAGTGTTGGGATGTACTGCTTATGGTAGGAGTGCCACAGTGTTAATGAAAGGTAAAAGAGTCGAAGAACCTTTTTCAATATCTATGTTGGTACCATTTTTACAAGATACGACAAGTAAAGCTTATAATGATTTAAAGTCATTAGTAGAGTATTTTAGAAATCAGCTTGTATATGAATATTTCAGTAATACAACCGGTATACCTTTTGTAATTGATGCTTTTAGCAATTCTATTGTCCAGCAATTATCAGCCTATGGTATAACAGATTATGGTATATCTAAGAAGGATAGTAAGAGTTATAGCATTTATATAGCTTTAGGATGTGATCTTAAACTTATGCAAGCATTAAAGAACATACTTGCTGAATTAAACCTTAAACCAGGTTCCGATAACGGAGATAGAGATATAGCCATTGCTGCTATGTTGTTATTTAATTTAGAACAGGTTTCATATTATACTTTCCTTTTAGAGAATAGCTTGAGTGATGAAAAATTAAATGAAGTTAGGACTAGCAGTATAGCAACAATAGAGAGTATTTCTCAGATTACTTCTTGGCTATTTTCGTTTATGCAAGCAAGAGATGAGTTAATTAGAGATTTTAGAAAGGTTATAAGTGGGGCAGAAGTAGTAAGAGATAATAGACAATTAATGGAAGCTGAGCTTAAAAAGATTGTTAATGATGGCAAAATTAAGAGCAAAATTAGCGATATTAGTAGTTTGGTAAGAGATATTCAAAATTTAATTACTCAGATTACAAAAGTTATGCCTTAATTTTATTATTATTCTATTCATAGGTAAATTTATGTATTTAAGAGGAGAAATATTATGAAAAAAGTTGGTATGGTATTGTATATATTTGTCCTACTGGCTTGTGAGCAAGGGGACCCGGATAGCTCAGGATTTGACAAAGTGGACAGCAATTTGAAAAAAAATGTAGGTCCATGTGATCAAAAAATGATTTTAAGACCAGTAGAACAGATAGAGGTTGATTCCAGACATGTAGCTTTTTATAAACTTTACAAAATGGTAAATGAATATAAAGAGTTTCTTAATAATAGAACATTTCAAGGTTTAGATTATAAGCTTGTATTTAAATTTCCTATAGCACAAATATTTCCAGTCTATAAGAATGCAGATTTCATTTATGAAGGTTTAAATTATAATCCTATTGCTATTGATAGCTTGGAGTTAATATTGTATACATTGAACTTGGACGTTAATATTATTAATCAAGATTTATTGCAGACTTCCCAATTATTAGAGTATATATCAGATAGTGCAAGATTGTTTAAGACGCTTCTAAATGATAATTTAGATGAGGCAACCTTAGAGCGGCTTAAGGTTAGTAAGACAGCTGAAGAGCTTACTAAAATTAATTTTCATTTAGGTGAGGCTATGAATTATAGGAGGCAGTTTATAAAACAACTTTCAATAGCGTTAATCAAAATTGCAGTGAAGGATGCTAATAGGGATTTTGTTTTCGAGAGACTGACTAATGATATTGTTGGCCAAGGCGATGGCCTTAGGCATGGAGATCTTGTTGAGTTAAGTCCTTCGATTAGTCGAGACACTATTAATTTACTTTATGTCAGTATGAAAAGAAAAGTAGATATAGTTTTGTGTTTGATTAAGAATTAAATTACTGTGATTTTTTTTGAGTCTTTAATTTGCTTTTTGACACTTTAATTTTTTAAGTAATCTTTAGGTATCTTATTACCATAAGATCTTATTGTATAAATGTAATTATATTATATAGTATTAGGTATTAAAATATATTTAGTATAAATAGATATTGAATTATTGAGCATTTATGCGTAATAAAAGGGCTTTAGGGAAAGTTTATTCAAGTTTTGTTGCAATTAAAATTATGATTTTTCATTAAATTATTATTGAAATTTTGGATAAATTAAATTATTGATATATTTATTTATTATAAATATATATTACTTATTATATAATATGCAATATTATACAGTATACAGACTATAATAAGGAGGAGTATATGAAAGAATCCAGTTTAGTTATGGGTGTGATTTCTTACAATCTAGAAGGAATTGCAAAGGACAAATCAGTTGAACAATCATTGAGTGTAAGAGGTCACTCAAGTAATAATGAATGTGCACAACAATCGTTTAATATAAGTTTTAATATAAGTTCCAAAGATAGAGCTTACTATGCATTAAAGACAAGAGTAGGTTCTTACAAAGAGGAGCTTAAAGATGCACACAATCATTTTGATTTAGGTAAGCTTTTATTGAATATTCCTTTCAAAAAAATCTCACCAGATTTTATTGCTTCAGATAAACAAGATAAAGTTTATGCTGGGCTGGGGTATGATGCTGATGTTATTAAACAATTAGGAAGGGTACTTAGTAAATTGGATTTCAACGGTCCCTATTTCATCAATACTGATGCAAGTATTGCTCATAATTTATTGGTAATTTTAAATAGTATTACGGATTATATCAGAACCGTTGTAAATTATTATTTAAGTGATGAAAACTTATCTCAAATTCGAGCTACCAAGAATGAATCAAAGATTAATGAAATTAATACCAATTTAGAAGAATTTATTAATATAAGCAAAGATTGTGTTTCTAAAGTTAAATTACAGATAACATTTTTAGAATCAAGAATGACTAGAGAAGCTGTGTTATCAGGAATAAAGGAAATTGTTGATTATGAGGGAGAGATTGGACGAGCAGTTAGTTTAATGAGTACAATTGCAGTCACAATTTGGAGTCTTTGTTAATGTTAGGTTAAGTTGAAAGTGAGTATTTCAACGCATATTTTTAAGTTCGAGGTAAGTTAAGTGGGATAAGAATAGTGTTATTTTGAAATAGAGTGTAAAGTATGGTATGGGATAATTCAAGACTGGTTAATAAACTAGTTTGGAGACATTTAATAAAGTATTTGCAATGAATTAAAAAACTCTAGCTAGAAGAGCAATTCAAATTCAATAAATTTAAAATTCATAATTTATCTTAGACAAATCATTTAAGATTATTATAATTTGACGTTAAATCAGCTTCTAGGTTTTTCTTTTGTATAAATTCATGTTATAATAAATATATTATTATAACGTATATCATATAATACATAATATTATATGATGTGAAGTTTAAAAAAGGAGGAGTATATGAAAAAGATTAGTATAATTTTTTATTCGTTGTATTGCTTGGGTGTGATGTCTTGTGAACAAGATAGTTCAATGTCCTTAGATAAAGGTTCAGTTATAAAGGGTTTAGATAATCTTGCAAGGACCTACTTGGGCTCAGACAAAACAGAGAAGGGTGCTGAAAGTTTGAAAGGTGTGAAAGGTGCGACAGAGGAGAGTGATGTAAAAAAATCCTTTGTAGTTCCAGAAAAAAAACCAGGAGATGCCCTAAGAGAGGATTTAGCAAAAGGTGTAGGAACAATCTCAAAAAATGATCCAAAAGAGGATTTGGCAAAAACATCAAAAGAAGTTAAGGGGAATACACCAGAGAATGATTTAGAAGAAGTGTACACTAAGCTTGAAGGAAGTGTAACTAATTACAGAGCACAACTTAACAATGCACGTAGTCAATTTGATCCAAATCATCATTTATTACATGTTCCTTTTAATAAGGTAAACGCAAGATTTGCTGCTCTAGATCAACAGGCAGATATTTATGCTGCTTTAACACATGATGTTAAAACTATTAGAGATTTGGAAAGTGTATTAAATAGGTTAAATTTACAAAGAGAACTTCCTTTTTCACAGAAAAATAGTACAATCTCTGAGAATAACCTTGCTGATAACTTATTAATGCTCATATGGCAGGTTGGCTATTTCACTAGAAAAGTTATTGATGTTCATTTAAGTAGTGGTAACTTAAATCGAATTAAGGCTAGCAATGATGTAGATAAGCTTATTAAAATTGATGATTTTTTGAAGAAATTTATTAGAGTGAGATCCAATGCAGTACAGGTAATTCAAGAGCAAATAAGATTATTAGTCTCAAAAAGTGATAAGACAGAGCTGTTAGAGGCAATAAAGAGCACTGTTGGTTTAAATGATGATGTTGGTGCTAAAGGAATTCAGAAGGTATCTTATTTGATTGTAAGACTGGAAGGTGATATACAATTATTGATTAATTGAAGACTAATTAGTTTGTTAATTAGATTTGGGAGTTAATTTTAACTCCCATTTTTTTTGCATAATAATTTATATTGAATTTGTGTTTATCTTTATATTTGTATTTTTTTTAATTTTATCCAAAACAAAAAGTATAAAAAAGACAAAATTTTTTATTGTATTTTACTTAAATTACTATGTAAATATCATTCTGTTGCATTATATTTACTAATAAATATTGATTAATGTAAAAGCTTTAAAAAAGGAGAAGTTTATGCAAAGGTTGAGTATAATATTTTTATATGTCTTTGTTATGCTGTCTTGTAAACAGGGTGAGTTGGCAAGTGGAGTGGTTACAGAGCTTCCGTTTGGGTATCAAGCAGAAGATAGTTTAAAGAGTTACTCAAATTTAAGCCAAGCAGATTCGAATTTATCTTCTGAGAAACAATCTTCAGTTTTACGTCAGTCAAAGAGTAAGTCATCGAGTAAAGATGCAGCAAAATCACCAAATATAGATAAAGATATTAAAAACGAAAAGGTTGAAAACAAAGGAGGAGTTGAGGAAGTCATAGACAAAAAGGTTGAAGATAATAGGATTGAGAATAAAAAAGTTGTAGACGAGGAGGTTGCAGATGATAGGGTTGAAGGCAAAAGGGGTGAATTGCAGTCAGAAGTTAAGGTAGAAGAACAACCACCAGTTCCAAGAAAGACAGCACAAGAAGTTTATGCTGAATTTGAGGCTAAAGTAATAAAGTATAAGTCGAAGCTTGTAAATGAGCGCAATAGACTTGATCCAAGGTATTATTCATTCAATATTCCCTTTAAAAAGGTATCACCAATCTTTACTTCTGCAGAGTATCAGTCGGATATTTATGCTGCTATGGGGAATGATGTGTCAGTTATTATGAACTTGGAGAGGATATTTAGTAACTTAAATTTAAAAGAGCCTGCTTGGTATACTTATGGTGATACGAAAATAGCTGCTCATTTATTTAATCTTTTATTAAATATTTCAGATCACACCAGAAAGCTTGTCAATATTCATTTAAATAGTACTAATCTTGAGAAAATTAGGACGGGAAAGAGTGTAGAAGATATTATTACAATTGATGCTCTTTTAGGAGAATTTATAAAAGAGAGAGAGAGGGCAGTAAAGACAATTCAGTATCAAATAATATCATTGGCATCAAAAAATAAGAGAGAGATGTTAGATGGGCTTAAGAAAACTATTGGGTTAAGTAGCGGTTCTGCTAGAGAGATTCAGCATGCATCTTATTCTATTATAGAAATGGTAGCTCGCATAGCATATTTAGTAAAGTAATTTATGATCTAAAGGGGGGGCCTTTTGGTCCCCTCCCTTTTATTTTTTATTTTAGTGTTTTTTAGTTTGTGTTTAATTAATAATTAATTAGGTTAAATAACATTGATACAGGTTTAATATTTATTTTTTTGAAGTTTTTATTGCTATTTAGGTTAAGTTAATATGTATAAAATTTTAATTTTTTTAGCTTTAAATTATTGTATAACTGTGGTTGTGCTCTATATTAATTAATATTCAAGATTGTTAATTATTATTTCTTTACCATATGGGTAAAAAAGTTATATGGCATGAAAAAGGAGAATTATATGAGAAGAATCAATATCTTATTATTTATGTTATGTATATTAAGCATTCTTGTTTGTAAGCAAGGTGTGACTAATAAATCGAATAAAAAAATAGATGCGGCTCAAAGAGAAGTGATCCAACCAGGTTCAAATAGTAAATTGGTTGCACCTGTGCAAAAGAAGTTACCAGTACCACCTTCAATTAAAAGGGAGGGGGGTGTGCATATAGTTCAAGAGATGATTGATAATCCCCCCCCCTGTAAGAACTAACCTAGAAGTGACTAAGATAGAGACAGTGGATCAAGCTTACGATATATTATCAAGTTTAGTAACTAAATACGAGGATAGTCTTAATAATGAACGTATTGAATTTGCCGACAATAAGGAGATGTATGGTCTGCTTTATGACGCAGTCTTACGTTCTCTTAAAGATTCTGATAAAAGAGATGAAGTTTTTGCTGCCTTAGGACACGATATTGCAGTTATTGATAAATTAGATGATATATTAGATTTAATTTTTGTTGATGAAACTGTATATAGTATTGTTATTAAAAATTTGTTTGAAGAGTTGCTTGAAATCACAGAAATGACGGAAGAAGTATTTAGTGAGATCTTGAGTAAAGAAGGTTTAAATAAACTTAAAAAGAAAGGTATAGATGTTATTCTTAAGACTTATTCTGATGTAACAAAATTCATTGAGACAAGAGAGCGATTAATAGGTAAATTGAAGAATCAAATAATGTTAGCAGGGGGAAGTGATGATCGTCAATTTGTTATAGATCAGCTTGATGAGATTAGGAGGCATGGAGCAGGATTTCAGGTTGAGATTTCGACTATGATATCATTATCTTCAAAAATTGGGAGGGTTGTTGAGAGAAATTAAAGGCAAATAATTGAAGGCAAATAGAAGTTATCAAGAGAGAATTTAGAGAATTTAATAAAAATTCAGTTAGGGCCAATTGTAGGCCCTATTTTTTTGCAGGTTTTAAATATATCATTTACGTATAAATATTTATTTATATTACACCTGGATATTAAATTTTAATTAATCATACTTAATAAAGTATGATATAATAATAAGTATAAATAAATACTGTTTACTATATTGGTATAAATCTTGTTATAGATAATATAGGTGGTTGTGTAGGAATGCTTTTTATATTATGTATTTTATGTTGTGCAAAGAAAAAGTAAATAAATAGGAGTTTTTTTGATGACAAAAGTATGTGTGGTTATATTTGTTATGATTTCCTTAGGGTTTTTGATAGTTGAATGTACTGTTTCAATGGAGATGGGAGAGTCAATTGGGATAGTAGGACAAAGGGGTCCGAGAGGGATAACGGGATTAGCAGGCAATGCAGGGCTTAGAGGAGATGTTGGAGATGAAGTCGGACGAGGTGATATTGCAATATTAATGACAAGCTTGTCGAAGCTTAAGCGTTCATATTATGCTAACATTAATGAATTTAATTTGCAAAAAAACGATATTGATACTAAGGCTCTATTTGATCATAGTATATTTGAGGATTTATTTAAGTTAAATAATCCAGAAAATGGTAGGGATGATGTTTATGCGAGTCTAAAGCATAATGTTGAAGATATTCAAACAGTAAAACGGATTATAGAGTCATTAACAAATTCTTCTGATTCTATTGTTAAGGAATATGCTAAGTATTTGTTGAGCTTTTTAAAAGACAGTGCTCGTTTTATTAGGGAAATTATATCTTTTTTAGATAAGGAGTTAGTTACACTTAAGCAAAGTAATGATTTAGAAGGTATGAGTGAACTTAATTCTATGTTAATAATGATGTTTAGACAAAGGGAGTCTGTGCTAGATGATATTCACGATGTACTAAGAAACGCAAAACAGTCTTTCAAACCAAATTTTGTTGATACTGTACAAATGCGAGATGCATTAGGTTCAATTGTTAGGCCGGGGGAAAGATTGCGTGAAAAAGTTTATGGAGGACATTTTAGTATTAATAGGAGTTTGCAAAGCTTGCTATTGGCAATTACAGAAAAAGTTAATCAATTAAAGCGGTCATTAGTATCATAGTAGTGTATAAAGGAAGGTAAAAAAAAAGAGGAGTTTTTTAATGGAAAGGATATGTACGATAATATGCATCTTAAGCACCTTGATGTTTATGGGATGTACTGGTCCAATGGGACCACGGGGTTTTATGGGTTTTAGAGGCCCTGATGGAAAACGTGGTGCAATTGGCCAAGGTTTGCGCGGTGATTTTGAATTACTAGAGGCAAATGTATTGATTCTTAAGTCTTCTTATTATTATAACTATCAGGTATTCAATTCAAAGAGAGCAAATTTTAATAATAGTATTGCATTTGGACATAGTGTATTTCAGGATGAATTTAATACAGATCAGCCAAAAGATTACGTTTACGCTAGCTTAAGGCATGATGAGAGCGATATTAGTATGGTAGAACGGATCGTAGCGCAATTAACAGGTAATGTTTTGGCTAATAATCTTGATAATAATGCTGTTAAGCTTTTGTTATTGGCTTTAAGGGACAGTGCGAAATATGTATATGAGTTTATGGATTTCTTTTTATCCGGTGTTGGTTTGGCTAAGTTTCGTAAGTATGATGAACCTCATATTTCTGAACTTTGTGCTATGGTGATGGATATGTTTAGACAAAGAGAAAGTGTTTTAGCCGATATTCAATCGGTATTAATTGACATAAGGTCGTTATTTAAGAGGGAATTGGATATTGCAAAGGTTAGAAGTAGCCTAAATTCAATTATTAATATTCAGGGCAAAGTTTATGAAAAAATTTATATTGGAAATGGAAGTTTGAAGGGGTTAAGAGATTCGGTTGAAAATAAAATTGATGAATTAAAACGATTATTAGTGTCTTAATGGTGTATTAAAGAAGGTAAAAAATATATAGGGGTTTTTAATGAAAAGAATATGTATGGTAATATGTGTTTTAAGTCTTTTAGGATTTGTAGCGTGTGTTGGTCCAATGGGGCCACGTGGGCTGAGTGGACCTAAAGGACATACTGGGCAAAAAGGACTTAAAGGGCACAATGGACGAAGCGATGTTGATTTACTAAAGGCAAATTATTTAAATCTTGTAAGAGTCTATAATACTAACTATGAAACATTTAAGTCAAGAAAGGCTGATTTTGATAAGATTATTCCATTTAGCAGTGCTGAATTTAATAATAAATTTGTCACGGAGAAACAAAGAAATTACGTTTATGCTGGTTTAGGGTATAGAGTTTCAGATATTGAGATAGTAAAACAAATTATAACTGGATTCATGAATATTGTTAGTGATGCTAATAAACGCTATGTTAATGATTTGCTATTAGCTTTAAGAGATAGTGCTCAGTATGTCCATGAGGTTATAGAAATTATGGATGCAGGGAATGATTTCGATTTAGCTAAACTGAAGAGAGAAATTAATGAAGAAGATATTAGTGAACTTAATGCTATGTTAATGGAGATGTTGTACAGAAGGGCAAGTGTTCTAGATGATATTGAAAATATGCTAGATTCAACAAAATTGTTTTTAGTCAACCTGTCTATTTTACATCATATAGCAAGTGTTCGATCTAAATTAGACCCAATTGTTCTCTTTGATGGCAAAATTCATAAAAAAATTTATGTGGGTGATGAAAGCTTGAAAAATTTAAGAGATGCAATTGAGAAGAAAGTGAATAACATCAAGCAAATATTATTACCATAGTGAAGCATAGCTTTTAGTTTGAGATATATTTAAAGATTATAAATATATAAAACACTGCCATTTTAGATGACTGAATTTGTGTATTCTGAATAATTATTGTTAATTAATTTGGAGTACAAATAAAAAATATTGATTAATATGATGCTAAATATTATTATTAATAATAGATATTTAGTTTTATATTGATGTAATAGTATTTTTATTTTTTTTATTATGTAAAACTAAGTAAAAAAGGAGATATTTAATGCAAAAAAGATTTAAGGATATGTGTGGTATATGTTTTTTGATTGTTTTACTATTTATGATTGTGGGATGTTCTGGTTCAGTGGGCTCACAAGGTCCACAAGGAGTTACAGGCAAAAATGGTAAGGACGGAATGCAAGGTCCACAAGGTCCACAAGGTCCACAAGGCCCACAAGGCCCACAAGGTCCACAAGGGATACACGGACCAGCAGGAAGAGATGGATTAGATGGTTTTCCGGGAATTCCGGGTCGGGACGGGAATGTTGGTGCTGGATTGCTAAAAGTAAAATTCAGGAATCTTCACAATACATATTCTGCTAATAAGTATCAATTTGATTATGGATCAGTTAATATTCCATTTGCTCATCAGCTTGGTGCTGATAAGACATTTGTTGGTTTTGAAGATGATGTTGTAAAGAATAATCTTTATGCTGGTATGGATTATAATCAAAATTTTGCTGAAGCCTTAGAAATTGTAATAAGTAAATTATTAAATTCTATTCCTGTTCCTGATGTTGATGGTGCTAGAATTTTAGCTGCTAAGACGCTTATGAATGTTATAAGGGATATTGGAGCTTATGTTGGTGATGTTGTAGATCAGGGTAGAGCAAATGTAATTTTAAGTAACGATGTTCTAGATCAATTTATTTTATACAAAGAGCAAGATGTTCTTCTTGATCTTGTTTCTTTGCTAGATAAAATGTTTTTTTTGAGATTTAACTTAATAAAAGAGATTCATTCAATATTCACTTCAGTAAAAGGTATAAAAAATATTGACAGAGTTCAAGCGGCTTTATCACCAATTGTTAATGTAGGTGCAAGTATTTATGCACGAGTTTATGGGAATACTATAAATAGTTTACAAGGCTTAAAAGCTGAGATTGAGAAAAAGGCTAAGTAAATAATAAATTTATAAAAACAAACGCACAATAGACACAAAGGTTTACAGACCTTGTGTGTCTTAGTGTGTATATTTGCTAAATTTAGATGTATTATAGTATAAAATAATTATGTTAAGACTTATTTTAAGTTTTTTTATATAGGTAGGAGGAAGGAGAATATTAATGCAAAAAGTATGCATGTTAATTTGCACATTTGGTTTTTTAGTGTTAAGATGTGCAGTAACTGAAAAAGCTTCAGTTGGCATGAATGTGTCTGGTATTCACAGACTTTCAGGATATATTGGATCATTAGCACCATCTACACCACCTCCACCTAGAGTAAGATATCCACAAGTAGTGACATCTTATGATGCATTAAACATAAGTTTGTCTGCTCTTAAAGCTTCTTATAATGATAATCGTGATGCTTTTTTGCCGATGAAGGCTCTATTTGAAAGTAGTATATTTAATGAGTTTGAGGTGGATTTTGATGGTGATGCAAAGGATGATGTTTATGCGAGTCTAAGGTATGAGGTTTCATATGTTACAAACTTAAAAACAGTGATAAAGACTTTAACATCTTATGTCGATCAGTTTAGTAGGAATTGTGCTTTGAGTTTATTATACCGTTTAAGGGCTAGTGCGATGTACATCAGGGAAATTATAGATGAAAATGAGGGAATCTTAAATAAAGTTAATTTAAATTTGCTGCAACATAGCAATAATTTAAAGGGCCTCAATTCGCTTAAGTCTGATTTAGATGAAATGCTGAGATTGAGAAATATTGTAATAGATATGGCGAAAGGTATGTTGGAGATGGCAGTAAAAGTGGTAGGTGATAATGCAAATATTCAACTTGCACTTGAGCCGATTACTAGTGCCCAAGGTAAGCTTAAAGAGATCATTAATTCTGGTATGAAACTAAGTTTGAGAGATTTACGAACTAAAATTGAAAATACAGTTGATAGTTTAAGGTTGCAAGTTTTAAGGGGGCAATGGTAGCATATTTTTTAATATATGCACATTTAGATGAGCATTGCTTAAATCCATGTTATATTTGTAATGTTTATATATATAAATAATATATTATTTAATGTGTTATTTATATGTCAAGTATATGTCAAGCTTCCTTCATTATTTTGTATGGTGGTATAGATACTATCATGCTAATTGTAGGTTAAATTTAAAAAATTAAACATATTATTAATTTAAGATTAAGTGTAACAAAACAAATAAAGCAAAATAATAAATTGTATTAATCAATAAAATATTAATGTTTTTAATTAATAATGGTTTAATTGTTAAACTGAGTTAAAATATATTGTATGTGTAAAAAAAAGGAGTTGTTTAATGCAAAGAGTGTGTATAATGATTTGTGTGCTAGGTTTGTTGAGTCTAATGTTAGGGTGTCCAGCAGGTAGTAATTTTGTAAGAGAGGAGAGAGAGAGTCATTCAGGTGTTAGAAACGATAATAATTTATTAACCTTAGTAAAGATGGGTGAAGGGAGAGTCGCTAGAGAGAGCAATACACCAGCAGAGCAAGCTTATGGTGCATTACTTGAAAATTTGAATAAACTTAAAGCTTCATTGAATTATCAACCCGAAAAATTTAATAGATCTCAGTTTGATAATATATTTCAAGTTTGGGTTGATTCTCAGGGTGTTAAAAAAGAGAGAGAATATGAGGAGAAAGTTTATGCTAGTTTAAATCGAGACGTTGAAGCTCTCAGTAACTTGAAAATAGTGGTAGATAACTTGGCAAGTGCAGGTACTCATGTTGTAGATTGGACTATTGCTATGAAATTATTGGATAATTTAAAGAGTAGTGTGGAGTATATAAGTGAAGTTATAAATGATAAGGGTTCAATTTTAAGTAGAGACAATTTATTAGCACTTAGAGCCAGTAATAATGTAGTAGATATGCAGGACTTTAAGTATATTTTAGATCTGATGTTATCAATACGTAATAATTTGATAGAAAGAGTTAAAATAATGCTACGGGGAGCAGCAGGGTTGGCCACTATGAAAGTATTAGCACGAGCTAATATTCGAGCATTGATCTTGCATCTTGATAAGATTATTGAGGAAGATGGATTCCTTTATAAGAGTATTTTTTCTACTTGTAAGCCAATTTTAGGTTTGCGAGGGTTGAGAGATTTAATGAGGATACGAGTTAATAAATTAGGACATTAGGTTTAATAGTAATGATATATTAAGCAGTTGGTGGGACAATAAGTAATGTATTAACAATATTATTGTATACTTGGGGAAGTATTGTGTTAACATAGATTGTTGCATAGATTTATAGTTTCTTTCTATGCATTTTCTATGTATTTCTAATAATGAGAGATATAATGCAGATAAGGAGAATATATAATGAGAATAGGACTTACCACAAACGCCTTATGCTACATTACTTGAGAGTGTGAGATTACTTAAAGAGTCATTAAATTTTAAGTCTGAAGGATTTGATCAAACTGCGTTTGATAGCATGTTTAATGATTTTGCTTTGTACTTTAAGAGTGATGATTATTACTTAAAAAATTGTGTTTATGCTGCCTTAAAGCATAACTTTGTATATATTGAGAAAATAAGGCAAATTGTAAGGGCATTAAGGAGTATTGGTATTTCTGATTATAAGGATACTGCTCTTGATTTATTGATATCGTTAAGAGATAGTGGGATCTATGTTAGTGAAGTTGTGAAAGAGGATGGTCAGATTTTAAATGATGCCAATTTAGGTATGTTGCAGCAGATCAAGGATGTAGAGATTATTAGTGGTATTAAGTCTGCTTTAGATAACTTGTTTGTACAAAGAAATCGTGTGATAGAACTATTTGAAAATAAAATAAGGGATATATCAGGTCTAGACAATGTCGAATCAATTAAAGATGCGGTGGATCTCATTATTGGTAAGAACGGAGAGATTTTTAAGGTAATTGAGGTTGGTAATGATAGCTTGCTAGGTTGAAAGGATACAATTAAAGATAAAATTGATGATTTAGTAGAGCAACAGAAGCGGAAGGATCGTCTTAATTTCAAAATTAAAGAGAGACTTGAAGAGGAAAGGTTAAAGAAAGAAGAGTTAAAAAAATAGGTCTAGTAAGTGTGATCATATTGTGTACTTGTTGAGCAGTTTGCTGTTGCTTAGGACTTATGTTCATTTTATAGTTTTTACAAATATTAAGTCTACTTTGTATTTAAGTATATAGGATAGACTTTACTTTTGTTATGTTGTTTAAAGCAAAAGAATTAAGAGAGATAAAGTTGGGGTGTAGAGTACCTATAAATTTAAGTAAATAGATTAATTTTTATTAATTAATATAATGTTATATTATATTAATTATAAATATGTATTACATATTATATAGTATAAAGGTAGTATGTAGTGTTTAATGTACATAAAAGATCATCAAGGAGAATGTTAATTAATCATTTCATGAAAATAAGATGTATGTTAATGTGCTTGCTTAGTGTGTCAGTGCTAGGGTGCACATTCAAAAAGACAACCAAAAATGAAGAAAGCTTTCCATTAGACTGTCGCTTAGATATAAATAAAGACGTAAGGGGACAAGAGAAATGCGAGCTTAAAACACCAGCAGAGCAAGTTTATGCTGCATTACTTGGAAGATTAAGATTGCTTGAAGAGTCATTAAATTTTAAGCCCAAAGGATTTAATCAGGATGTGTTTGATAGTATGTTTAGTAGGGTTTGGGATTTGCCTGTTGAAGAGAAAAAGAACAGAGTTTATGCTAGTTTAAAGCGAGATCCTGAGACTCTCAGTAACTTGAAGGTAGTAGTAATAAATTTAACGATTACGACTGCTACTAGTGTTGCAGGTCTGAAGACTGCTCGTGATTTATTGATGGCTTTAGATGAGAGTTTGGAGTCTTTTATTAGCGTTATCGGTGAAAATAATGGTTATTTAAATAAAGACAATTTAACCAAACTTAAAGAAACTCAAGATGTAGCAAGTTTAAGTGAACTTGAGACTATGGTACATAATATGCTTGTACAAAGAGAACAAATGGTAGTATTACTTAAAGACATAATAAATCAAGCAGCATTATTCGATGTTAATGATAAAAATCATATTCAAGATGCATTGGGCTCTATTATTGGTTTGATATTTAAAACATGTAGCAGTCAAATTTGTATTATTGATAGAAATTTGAAGAACTTAAAAGAAAGTATTAAAAATAAAGTTAGTAATTTAATACTGTAGGTGAACTTAGATCAGTTGTGTATTTCTTAGGTAGGCTTGTGGTTATTTGAATTTAGTTTCAAGTTTTAATTTAATATTAATTTCGATTAGGTTGCAAATTTTATATTGTTTAAGTATAATAAATATTACAGGTTGAGCCACCACCTGATTCAGTTTACGTATTTTAAAGTTTACTTCAAAGACGTAGACTGGCTTTTTTATTGTATTTACGTATTATAATATCACTTTAATTATTCTTGTATTATCAATTGAAAGATGGATATAAAATATAGAAATAAAATATTTAATAATAAATAAATTTTTTAATTATAGATATATTTATTAATAAATATATCTATTTTTTATTGTTATATTTAATTAATGGATTTATATTTTGGTTATGTATATGTGTAGAAGTGTAGATAAAAGTACGACATAAAAATAATGATAAGGAGAATATTAATGACAATAACATCTATGTATGTATGTATGCTAAGTATCTTAGGATTAATGATGATCCAGTGTACTAATGATAGCCCAGCTGCAAGAGCTAGTTCTCTAAAGCCAACTTTAGTAGTAAAGAAAGGCTTAGGCGCAGATAAAGATGAACGTAAGGATGAATATAAAAAAGATGAACATAAATGTGTGTTTGTAAAAAAGGTATGTAATCGATTACATTTGGATTTTGAAGTAGACCAATCAGTATCAATCCCGAAGACAATAATGGAGGCTGTTGGAATTTTAAAGAAAACTTTAGTAGCTTTCAATAAATCATTTAAAGATAATTATGATGCGTTTGAGCAAGGGTCTAATAATTCTGCTTATTTTAATTCACGAATTACATTTGTACATGGTCAATTTGCAAATGATTTTAGTCGCGATAAGGACAATATTTATGCTGCGCTAGGATATGATGTTAATGCTGTGCTTAATTTACAAACAATAGTAAATGCATTAACAGGATCTAAGGCCAGCGATCAAGATATAATGAGTGCTGATGATTTATTGGCCTTTTTAAGAGATACTACTCAGTTTGTTTTAACGGTTGTAGATGAAAATGAGGGTGATTTAAGTGACTTCAATTTATATATACTGCGGCAAAGAAGTGATTTACGAACCATTAAATACCTTAAGAATTGTTTAGATGTATTGATTGCAAGAAGAATTGAGGTGATAGGAGATATTAAACAAATGTTAGCATCAGCAGTAGAAAAATTGGGTGATAATGAAGCAATTCGAAGTGAACTTGAGAAAATTTTTTCTCGTAAGAGCGGATTTATTTATCATAAAATTTATTCTAACAAGAAGAATGACTTAGATAACGATGAGAGCTTATTTGGCTTAAGCAATTTAATTAGTAAGAGATTTGACATTATAAATTCATCTTCAAGGTACCGTAGGAAGAAGAGTGCATAATTAAAATTTAAAACCTTTAGTTTAAGTGATTATAAAAGGTTGAGCTTTTGCTAGTCCGCAAACTGACAATTGTATTTGGACTAGCGAGCTTTTATATTTTTGTTATTAAATGTTAATATAAATTGATGTAATCAGTTAAAATAGGTAGATTATAATCTAAAAGTTAAATTTCAATTAAAAATTCTTATTAAAATGATGTTAGTTGTGATTATTAATAATTATTTATATATAATAATAGATATTAATATGTAATTAATATTATATAATTAAAAAATGAAAGTTGCTAACAAAAATACCGGTCTAAATTTCTTAAATAAGTAATCTGGATCAGGTGGTGGCTCAACTTTTTAAGTTCAAATTTTACTTTCACTTAAAAAATAAAAAACCAAAGAACAATTTTATGATAAGAGTATGTATATTATGTATCTTTAATGTTTTTTTGGACTATTGATATTAGGATGTCCATCAGTAGGCAGTTTATTAAAGTATGATTCAGTCTACCATAAAGATGAGTTTTCAAGTATACAAAAAAAATCAAAAGGATCGTAATGTATTATTTAATACAGGCAAAAAAGATAGCGTTTATGCTGAGCTAGGACATGCCTTGGAATATATCCTTAACTTAAGGATTGTTATAAAGAAATTAACAGTGTCTTCTAAATTTTTCAGTCAAAATGGATCTCGGGCATTAAGGATGTATTTAAAATATTAATGCAAACGTAAAGATTGGGTTTATAGTTGATTCTATAGTAAAAATATCAACTGTCATTAACAGTACTTATGTCATTAAAAAATATATTCCTATATCTGATTAAGGGATCAAACCCTTAATAACTCGTAACCGTCCAATCTTTTGCAGCAGAGCTTTCAACATCTTTCAATGCAGAATTAGCTTCTCCATCCTCAGTAATCTTTTCAAGTTCTTTTACCAACTTCTCTTCATCATCTATATTTTTTGCAGCTGATGCTATTTGAGCTTTAATCTTAGAAATAGCGGTGTTTCGTGCTTGCATTATTGTCTTTAATTGAGCAGATTTTTCAGCAAGCTCTTCTGCAGACTGAAATTTAACTAAGTTTTTCTCATCTGACCACTTATTTAAAATTTTATGAATCAAATCTGTAAGATTAAATAAATTACTCAATAAATCATCAACAAGGACTTCATATTCCAAGTTTCTATCAACTGATGATTTGGGAACTGTATCATCAGGACCTGAAGAGTTAGTTTTGGAAAAGAAAAAATTAGTAAATATTCTTGTAAAAAAACCCTTATTTTCTTCATCAGGCTCTTCTTCAACGGGATTAGATAATTTATTAAGTATTACTCTTAAATTCTCAATAACACTTTCATCATGCTCCAGACTAGTATAAATATAGTTCCACTGAGACTGAGTATTATATTCTGATAATGATTTTATAAGGTCATCGACTGATTTATTCGCTGTAACTTTATTGAGTTCAATTTCCAATTGTTTTTTATATTCATTTATGATTTGCTTAAATTCAACGTAAGCTTTATCTCGTTTTATATCTGAGTCAAAAGGTTTTTTAATCCCAGGCATTGTAGGAATCAGAATTTTTTGTTTTGACTTAGAAGGTTTGATAACCTTAGGAACATCAGGATTTGTGGGAATATATGTTTTTGATGACACTACTCTCATCTCATCTTGACTAATTACATTACGAGAGACTCCCTGTTTGCAAGACAGAGTTGCAACTGCAAATATATAAATTCTGACGTTGACTCTTTTCATATAATAATTCTCCTTTTTTAATCTTTTATCAATCATTCAAGATTACCTAATATATATAACACAATTTCATACCATATGTACACACCTTTAAATTGCATTGCATTTAATTGGTTAAACTTGTAACTTAAGTATCCCACAACAACTTAAAGCACACTCGACCACGATACTTTGGATTTTAACTTAACATGAGATTCTTTTTAAGTTATGCTTTCTTATTTGAAAAGTAGTAATTTGTAAATAAAAGAGTACCAATGAAGTTATAAATGTTAATTTATGCATCACCAAATGTGTATATTAATTTCAAATGTTTCATCATTAATTTGTGTATATCTTCAAAACGGCATAATTTTAATTTAAAATAAGTGATTTTATCAATTTTTTTAATAATAAATTAGTTTATAAATTGATTTAACTGTAATTTGATTTATTAATTATATTAATCGAAGATTGATTTATAAATTATTTTAATATATAAGGAGAAGTGTAGTGAAAAAAATTAATTTATTAATTTTTTTAATTAGTATTATAAGTATAATGTTGGGATGTGACCAAGGATTATTGAACAAAGGGAAGAAACATGTAAGTAAGGCAATTTCCCCAAAAAATCCAGTAAATGGTGCTATAGATAAATTAGATGTATCGCGTTCTTTATTGACTAGAGAGATTAGAGAAAATTCAGGAACAGATATTTTAAAAGCACTGAGAGTAGGTAATGTTGAGGTTGATGTTAATAAGCAAAACAAAGGAGCCGGTGAACAAGGTAATGGTGAACAAGGTAATGGTGAACAAGGTAATGGTGAACAAGGTAATGGTGAACAAGGTAATGGTGAACAAGGTAATGGTGAACAAGGTAATGGTGAACAAGGTAATGGTGAACAAGGTAATGGTGAACAAGGTAATGGTGAACAAGCAGCCAGAGATTTGGCTTATAAAATATTCACTATTAGACTAAAAAATTATAGAGATACTCTTAATTCTATGGTAGATGAATTTGTGTTTGTGCACGCAGGATTTGATCCAACAACCTCTTTATTTGGTGACCAAAATATCTCTGAGGGACTACAGGATTTTAATCAGCCGCATACAAAAAATAAGATTTATCTAACATTGGAAAATAATATTAGAGATGTTCTGACTTTGAAAAGTATATTTAAAAATTTAGATTTGTCAATTGATCATCGTGATCCTAGATACGATGGTAGTGAAACGAGTGTTATGGTGGGTGTATTATACCAGTTGCGTGATGTTTCAGAGTATTCTTCTTACAATTTAAGTATGAATTTCAATGAAAAAAAATTAGATTTAATTAACAATTGTGATTCTGCAGACAAAATTTCTGAAATTGACCTTAAATTAGAGAAGTTTATTGATATAAGGAAAGACGTGATTTATAACATTCAGAGAAAATTGTATTTTGCACATGCATATAGAGCTAACAAAGAGAGAATGTTAGATTCATTGAAGGAAATTACTGAGCCAAAGGGGAATATAAGGTTGGCAATTGACTCTTTATTCAAACTGTCACAAGACATTGGACATTTAATTAGTTCTTTATAAATTGGGTGAATTTAGGTGTAATAATTTAAACTTTCTAGAGTGCGAGTATCATGGATTATTATGTGATATAAATTTAAAAATTAAAGGGTTTATTTCATTTAGGCTTGTATCGGGCCTCCTTTTTTAAAGGGCAGTATTTAAAAAAGAATATGTTTTTATTATTGTATTTTTGGTAAGTAATTTTATCAATAGTATTATTAATATATTAGAAAGATGTAATAAAGATTTGGCTAAGAAGGCTAAGCCACCTATCAGCTTGGGATGCCCAAGCTGATATTTAAATATTGTTTGTTATGAATGGACGAAACAAAAATTTTACCACCTTTAAATTATATTTAATGAAATGTGTAATAAGTATCATAATGTAATATGTATTATATAAGATTAATTATTATTTGTATAGTAGAAAAGCTTAAAAAAAGAGCGATTTTTATGAAAAATTTTAGTATATTATTTTGGATATTGTTTATGATGATTGTTTCTTTTCTTATAGACCTAAAAATAAATCAGTTTGTCAATTAGATTGGAAGGAAGATATTTAACTTGTAGGAAGTTTAATCATTTTTATTTCTTAATTTGGTATTTTATCTAAAATAAAAAAGAGAGGAAAAAATTCCTCTCTAAGGTTTGAGTTATTTGTAACGTCTTATTTTAAAATCTTTGTGATATTTTGAGCTAATACTTGAATGTTAGGAATTTCAGTCCTAAATGTTGAGCCATATTTAGAGTTTATATGATTTATTAATTTTTGATTGTTAGTTTGCATGTCATTAGTATTAGCTTCATACTCAGCAATGATTTTATCAATAGTATCTTCCCATTTTTGTTTTAATTCATAAATTGTATCAAGGTTCTTTTTAATTTTTTTTAATTTTTGAAGTTTTAAAGTCTGAAGATTATCTTTTTTGTCGTATATTGTATCAATTATCCATTCAAAATATCCATGAGCATAGTTTATTCCTGTTAATAAGATTATTTTTGCCAAATCGTTGTCGTTATTTTTTATGATTGTTCCAAACTTTTTAAGTGTGTCTTTTTTCCATTCTAAGGATAAGTAAAATTGCTTTCTTATGTGTGTATTTTCAGCAGAATTTATTGGTTTTTTATTTTCTTCGTTATTTAAGAATCTAAACACTCCCAATTTCATTCCATATTGATCGTCATCTTCAATATTATTTTTATATCTATTTATTAAAGCTATACTGGTTTGAACTTTTTTTATTATCTCAGCTATTAGGGTTGCTTTTTCGTTATCTTCTTTTGACTTTATGTCTTTATCTTCTTTTGTATTTTTTTGTGCATGTTTTTGTTCTTTATTTTCTTTTAATTCTAAGCCCTGAGCTTCTTTTAGATTGTCTTGAGCATGTTCTTTATTTAGGTTGAATTCTGATGGTTTGTCATCGCCTTTTTTTGCTGCTAATTGAGCATTGTTATTAGGTATTTGTGGGCTGAACGTTATGTTCATTGATTTTTTTGTATCATCACTTTGATTTGTATTTGCTTTAGAGTTTGTGTGAGATTTTACCTTTGCAAGGGTTCCATTTGGGTTACAACCGACTAGTATAAATGCTATTAAAGCAAATGTAATAAAAGTGTTATTTAAAATATTGTTTCTCATAGAAATTCTTCTTCCTTAATATTATATTAATATGATCATTAATTAATAATGATTCTTATATAAAATTGTATATCATATAATTTAAAAACCAATATAATTATAAAAATATTAAAATTTTTTCTTGTTGTGTTTATCCGAAATATTAGTCGTTAGTTTGTAAATTTATTAAATGATAAGAATATCTTTGAAAAGTATCTTATCTTACTTTTGATGAAGCTGTTTATTAATATAATATTGGTGCTTTATTGTTTTTAAAATTTTGTTAGTTTTGTGAGCTATATCTTTGATGCCATTAATTTTATCTTCTATTTTTTTGTATTTGGTGGTTATATGTTCTATTAATTTTATGCTGTTATTTTTAATGTCTGTATCGGTTCTATAATCATTAATGATATCATCGATAAATGATATCCAATTTGTTCTTAAATTTTTAATTGTGTCAAGGTTGTTTGTAATGTCTTTTAGTTGTTCAACATTTAAAAGAATTAGTTTATCTCTTTCTATATTGATTTGATTCATGAGCGCTTCAAATGATTTTTGCGAATATTCTCTTCCTGTGTCTAAGATTGATTTATAAAGTTCATTACCTTTTTTAGTATTGATAGCTTGCATTTGAATAAGGATTTCCCCCAGCCATTTTAATCTTATTATGTTGTAGTTTAGAGATGCGTGAAATAACTTTATTTTTTCTTTGTTGATGGGATATATTTTGTTTAATGAATGCATTATCTTATGGTAGTGAATTTCATCAAAGATTGCACATTGTATTCCAAGTTGTTTTACAGGTTCCTTGATAATATCTGTTGAGTGTTTCTCTAGTAAAGTTAGTTCAGTGTCGACTTTATTCTTTATTTGGTTTGTTAAATTTATTTTTATGTTGAGATTGTTTTTTGTTTTTGAGCCCATTATGAATATATCTTTTTTTGGAGAAGTGTTTAATTGGTTGGTTGGCTTGGGGTTTGAACCACAGGCAATTAGAACTAAGAGTGGTAAAATAAGTGTGATAATAAAGATATCTAAAATGTGTTTCAAAATATTCTCCTTGTTTTTAAAATTAAAAGTTAACTAATATTAAAATTAATACTAATTAGTCATTTAATTAAAATTATTCGTATATTTATTAATATAAATTTAAGAAGTACCATTAAAAAAATACCAATAATTATTAACTAACATTATATATTTATCTTGATTATTAAATCAACGTTTTAATTTGAGATAATTTATGCAGATGTAGTGATGAATAGAGATAGGAAATAATAAAGATTATATTATCGTTTTATGTGTTTAGGGAATATGTGTATGGAATATGTGTGCAAAAAAAAAGGAGCAGAAATGTGTTTCTTTGCTCCCAGTAGAGTTATTAAAGTTTTTTTAAGCGTATAGCGTTTTATAATTTATCTAAAATTTCTTTAATCTCATTAGCTAGTGTTTTTATTGTTGCAAATGAGGTCAGGAATTTTTGCTTATAGTTTTGGTTTATATAATCCTTTAAGTTGGCAGCATTACTTTTAATTTGATCTTTGTCATTTTTAAAGTCATTGTAAATTGTTTTTGCATCTTTAATATGTATCTGTCTTTCTGCTGTAAGTTTATCAAACTTTTGATCAAGTTCTTGTAACTGATTGGGCGATAAAATGTTGAGTTTATTAACCTTTTTAATTAGTTCTGCAAATGCAACTTCAAAGTAATTGTGAGCGTATTCTCCTATTCCATCTGCGATCTCTTGAAGTAAATTATTGTATTCGTTTAGTCTAAGATGTCTGTTAATATCACGATTATTAGCAGAAGCCGCTAATTTATTAAGTACTGCTCCAAGAGCTCTAATAAGGTTTTCATTATACTCAAAAGCCAAATAGATTTTTGATCTGACTTGTTTGTTATCTGTATCGTTATTATTACATGGGTCCCAATAAATACCGGGAGCCGTCTGAATTATACCGAATGCTTGATTATCACCCTTCATTCCATATTGACTTCCCCCATTTCCGTATGAGTATCCTCTATGGTACTCATCACCATCTTCAATCCAATCATAATGGGTGTGAGCATATAACATCTTTTCGTGTTTTTGAGCTCTTAATTTTAATTTAAAGATTATAGACTCCTGTTTATGTTGTTTGAGTGTTTCTTCTATTGATTGAATAGAGTTATATTTTGTTTTTAATTTTTGTAATTGATTATCTTTGTCCCCTCCAGATTTTGGATTACAGGCAAAGAGCACTAAGAGTGGTAAAATAAGTGTGATAATAAAGATATTTAAAATGTGTTTCAAAATATTCTCCTTGTTTTTAAAATTAAAAGCTAGCTAATATTAAAATTAATAAAATTATTTTTTAATGTATATTGTTAATATAAATTAAAAAAATACCAATTATTATTAACTAATATTATATATTTATCTTGATTATTAAATCAACGTTTTAATTTGAGATAATTTATGCAGATGTAGTGATGAATAGAGATAGGAAATAATAAAGATTATATTATCGTTTTATGTATTTAGGGAATATGTGTATGAAATATGTGTGCAAGAAAAAGGAGCAAAGATGTGTTTCTTTACTCCTAGTAGAGTTATTAAAATTTTTTTAAGCGTATAGCGCTTTATATTTTATCTAAAATTTCTTTAATCTCATTAGCTAATGTTTCTATTTTTGCAAATGCTTGTACAAAGGCTGCTTGATGTTCATCTTCTATGTACTTTATTAAATTATTTTGTGTACCTATTGTAGTATTAGCATCTTTGAATTTGTTTTGTATTTCATCTGCTCGTTTTCTGATTAATTGTCTTTGCTCTTCAAGTCTTCTAAATTTATTTTGAAGTTCTTTTAGCTCCTCTAGATTTAAACTTGTAAGTTTATCTTTTTTGTTTGTTAGTGTTGTTAATGCAACTTCAAAGTAATTTGTGGCAAACTTACTTGTTGCTTCTACGATATCTTTCAGCAATGAGTATTGTTTGTTTTGCGGGCTATCAACCGCACCGTTTGATAGCATATTTAGAATTTTTCCAAAAGATACAATGGAAGCTTCGTGATACTCTAAGGCCAGGTAAAATTTTCTTCTGGCATTCTTGTTATCATCATGATAGTATAGTTTGTTATCTTTTTTCAGTATATCAAATACTTTTTTATCTTGAGAATCATAATGCATGTTAAATTGTTTATTACCTTCTGCATTCCAATTTTGATTCGCATGGATGCTTAGCGTTATTTGAGCATTACTAACCCTTGTATTTAATTCATCAATTGCATTGTTTATTATCTGATCTCTCAATTCTGCCAGTTTTGCTTCATACATTTCTTCTTTAGTAGTCGTCTCTCCAGAATTAGTAGTCCTTCCAGAATTTGGGTTGCAAGAAGTTAAAAAGATTAGAAATAATAATGATAAAATGAATGGGATATAAAATATGTGTTTCAAAGTTTGTTTCCTCCTTATTTTTAAAATTAAAAGTTAATTAATACTAATTAGTAATTTAGTTAAAATTAATTGTATAATTTAGTCTTATAAATTTGATAATTATTAGTTAATGTTAATTATTAACTAATAATTAGTATATATTTATTTTGGTTTAAATATCAATAAATAAAGGAAGAATTTTTATTTTTTTATGAAGTTACTTGTAAATAAATGTTCAAGTCAATGTGTTTGTATTTTATTTAAGATTTGGCTAATTTTATAGGCTGGTTCTTCTGTTTTTTTTATCAAGTCTTTGAATTTATGCTTATAATTGTTTTTATTTATGTAGTTTCTTAAATTAGTACTACTAGTTCTAATTTTATCTTTGTCATTTTTAAAATCATTGTAAACTGTTTCTGCGTACATTTTGCAAGTATCTCTTATCTTTTGGAGTTCATCAAATTTGTCTTTAAGTTCGCTTAGGGTCTCTAGACTTAGAGAATTCAGTTTATCTTTCTTTTCATACAGTGGTATTAATGCAACTTCAAAGTAATTATGTGCATATTTTTTTGCTTCTGCTAAGATGTTTTCTATTAAAATATTGTATTCTGTTTTGATGTCATATTCATTTGGTGCATGATTAATGTTAGTATCAGCACTCTCTGCTAATTTATTTAGAATTTTTCCAAAATTTGTAATGGCTGGTAGGCGGTGTTCAAAGGCTAGATAAATTAGCTTTCTAGCAGCCTTATTGCGATCACTTGAATAAATTTCACCATTATCACTGTTCTTAGCTACATAAAATGTTTGGCCTTGCTCATTTATTCCGTATAGATCGTTATTCTCTGTCCAAATATCATTTTTGTGTATCTTTAATGTATATTTGGCCCTTGTAGTTTTGCTTTTTAATATGGCGATTATAAAATTTTTTTGTCTTTTGAGTTCATCATCTGTTCTTGTTGTTTGCGCTTCTAAGATTTTTAAGGCTGTTTGCTTTGTGTCTTTTACCTTTTTTAGTACTTTTTCTAATTCTGAATTCTTTCCAAAATCCGATTTGCAGGTGGTAGTAATAAGTAAAGTGATTATAATAAGCGTTACAGTTAGTTTGTGCTTCAAAATATTTCCCTTGTTTTTAAAATAAGCCAATTAATGATTATTATTTGGTAATAGTTATTATTATATATTTATAGAGCTTTGATATCAAGTTTGTTAAGAATAGCTATCAAAATATTTATTTGATATAGTCATTTGTATGTGATGTTGCTAATTTGAGTGTCTAATGTTTTGATTTGTTCAATTGCATCTTTAAAAATTTTCTTGTATTCGTGATTAGTGATATATTCGCCTAATTCTTTAACACCCCCAGTTCTAATTTTACCTTTATCGTTCTTAAAATCATTGTAAATTGTTTCTGCGTACATTTTGCAGGTATCCTTTATTTTTTGAAGTTCATTAAGTTTGTTTAAAAGTGTTCTTAAATCACTAAGATTTAACGCATCAATGCTATTTTGTTTATCACTAAGTATTTTGAATGCACCCTCAAAGTAGTGAGCAAAATATTCATGAATATTTTCTATGATCTCGTTTAGTAATGCGTTAGCCTGTTCTTGCTCAAGAGTTTTTTGTTTTGCTTGATCAGGTGGCAGGTAAGAAACCTTTGCAATTTTGTTAAGAATTTCTCCAAGAGATTGAATGTAAATATCTTTGTACTCAAAAACCAAGTAAATTTTCTCTCTAACCTTTTTATTATCGGCATGATGATATGGTTTTAGGCCTTGATGCAGTACATCAAATGCCTTATTGTTGGAATTGCTATCATGCATTCCAAATTGATCCGACGGTTCAATCCCATAATTATTGTCGTATATAATTAGTAGTCTTTCGATATCTTTAGTTTTGCGTTTTAATTCAAGCTTGGCTTCATCAATTTTAAACTGTGTTTGTTGTTGATTCCATTTTTCTTTCAATTGTACTTCTAATTGTTTTGCCTCGTTTTCTATTTTTAGTTTTTCTCTCTCTATTTGTGCTTTTTCATTTTTTGCATCTTCTTTTTCCCTGTTTGACTTTTCTGGTGTTTCTTGTGCTTCTTTTATTGATGTTGCTGATAATATCACTTTTTTTAATGCTTTTTCAGTTGCTTTTTTTGCTGTTTTTAATTTAGCTTCTGCTATTATTGCTTTTGTTTTTATTTTTTTTGTTTCTTTTACTATTTTTATTTCTTGTTCTTTTAGTGCTCTTTCTAATTTTTCAGTCTTGCCAAGATCTGCTTTGCAGGTAATAATAGTCATTGAAATAAGCATAACAGGCAATTTGTGCTTCAAAATATTCTCCTCTTTTTTAAAAATAAACCAATTAACAGCTATTATTTTATAATGTTTGTTTAAAGGGTATTATACATTTATTGGATTTTAATATCAAGATTGCTTAATATAGTAATCTTAATAGTTGTTTTGATATTGACTTTTATAAGTTTTGAATGTAGGTGTTATATGGATATTGAAGTAGATGTTAAGTTAATGAAAATTGATATTAAATTTAAATAAAAGCTTTTATATTATTTAAGTATATGTGTGATCTTTAAAGTTATATTTGTTATAATTTCAATTAATTTTTGAAGTTTTTGTCTGTAGTTTTGATTATTCATGTAATTTATTATGTTTGTGTAATGACCGTCTTTAATATTATACTGATTATTGTGGTAGTCATCATATAGTGTTGTAAGGTGATTTTCAAAAATCGTACTTTTTTGTTCAATTTCATCGAATTTTTCTTTAAGATTGATTAGATCCTCTAGACTTAAAAAATTAAGATTATCTTGTTTTTTATGCAGTGTCATTAATGCGGTTTGAAAGTAAACCATAGCATAATTAATTATTGAATCGGCGATCTCTGTGGTTTCATGATATAGCTGAGCCAGCATTAATCTATGAAAAATTTCACCGTATTTTTGGATTTTGGTTTTATTGTATTTAAAAACTAAGTAAAAGTTTCTTCTGTCATTAGCAGATCTCTCTTTATTTAAGAAGTATGTTTTGCGTGGATCATGTTTTTTTCTGTCCATTGATCTAAATCTTTTCAGGTCCTTCCATGTTTGCGATGAATGTGACATGCCAAATTGATCAATAGGTTCGGGCCAATTAGGATCTGTGTGTATATTTAATATTGTTGCGATATTCTCAATTTTAAGTTTTAATTTAGCAATTATGAACTGTTTTTGTTGTTGATTCATTTCTTCTTTTATTTTTATTATTTGTTTTTTTGCTTCTAGTTTTGCATTTTGTGCTTGTTGCAATTCTTGTTTTGCAATTTCGCTTTCTGCTTTTGCTGATGTTGCGATTTTTTGTTTTGTGTCCTTTATTGATTCTGCTACTGTTGCTTCAGATTCTGTAATTCTTTGTACTTCCATTTCTGCTTCTACTTCTATTGCTTTTATTTTTGCTTCTACTTCTACATCTGCTCTTATTGTTTGCACTTCTAATGCTATTTGTTTTTCATCTTCTGCTTCTTGTAGTGCTTTTTCTAATTTTGCAGTCTTACCAGAATTCATTTTACAGTTAAGGGTTATTAAAGTAATGATAAAAATAACAACAGAAATGGTGTATTTCAAAATATTCTCCTTATTCTTAAAAGCAAGCTAATTAACAACTCATTTTACTTTATATTTTACTTTATAAATTAGTTAATTAATAACCATCAGTTAATATTATATGTTTATTGAATTTGGATATCAAGGTAGCGGATCTTTATAATAAAATCGCATGTCTGTATTATTGAATTGAAGTATTTGTTTTAGTAGTTGTTTTTTTCTTGCGTCTTTTGCTTTTTTTATTTCTTTGTTTTCTGGTATTGTTGTTAATGCTTTGTTTATTGTTTCTTGTGCCTTTCTTTTTTTTTCTGCTTCTTTTTTTATTGCTTCTCTAATTTGATGTGCCTTTTTGTCTATTTCTGCCTTGCTTATGCTTGATTTACAAGAAATTAGGCTGATTAAAATGAGTGTGACAAAAATAATATATTTCAAAATATTCCCCTTATTTTTAGCTTTTAAGATTAAATTAACTTATGAATGCGATTTATAATAAGCATAATTGAATAACTTGTATTATATGTGGATTTAATTTAAATATCAAGTAAATGTTGAGATAACAAGTGGTACAAAGTAATAATTTCTATTAGGATACAATATTATTTCATTTACACACGAATAAGAGAAGAATAAATGTTCTTCTCTTACAATAAATTTTGTAATGATATTTATATGTTTTATATCACATTAAATTAAGATAGTAAGGATCTCAGCAGCTGTGTTTTTAATTGTTGTAATGTCATTTACAAAGGTACCTTGTTTGCTTTCTAGGTAATCTTTTATTTCAGTAGCGGTAGCAGTAGTTTTAAGTTTATGTGTAGCGGTACCAACTTCTTTGTCTGTATCGTAATCTTCTTTGATTTTATTTACTGCATTTACAATATTTGTTTTTGCTTCTTTAATTGCATTAATTTTATTTAACAGTGTTTGTAGCTTGTCAAGAGATAAGTTTTTAAGTTCATCTTTTTTGTTATTTAGCATATAGAATGCTTTTAAGTAGTAAGCGTTAGCATACTCTCTCATACCATGCACGATCTCCTCTAGGATAGTCTTCATAGCAGGAGTTGCTGTAGCAGTTGCTGCCATTTTGTTAGCAAGTGTACCAAAAGCTTTAATATAGTCTTTATTATACTCAAATGCTAGGTACATTTCTCTTCTGGCTACTTTACTATTAGCATCATTACCATTATATGGTATAGCACCACCTGCTTGACCTTGGGGAGTATGTTGAATTACAGCAAATAGTTGATTGGCAGCAGTGAGGTCATATCCTTGTGCATTCTCGTTCCAAGTATTGTCATTATGTGTTGTTAGTATTTGTGTTACCATTGGTAGTAAATTTTTTATATTGTCTACTATTTCCTGTTTTTGATCCTCTTCTGTATTTTTTGTTTCTTCCTCTGTCGGCTTTTTTGCCGGATCAGTTTTATTTGGATTGTTGTCACAAGCAATGAATAAAACCAAGCTTGCTAAAATAAATATAATAAAAACCTTATGTTTCACAATATTCTCCTTTTGTTAAGATTAAACAAATTTATTAACCAACCATATTTAGAAAAGTGCTAGTTAATAATTGTTATTAATTAGTATTGTATATGTATTTGATTTAAATATCAATACAGTAATAGTTAAAAAATAATAATTTTTTATTATAATAATATTAATTAATTAATAGCTTGTATTATTTTTGAAGATGTAAATTATATATAATTATTTTGTATATAAGTAATTATTATAGTTGGATTTTGATATTAAATTTTGTTTAAAGGGATAAAAAAAATGATCTATAGCTTAATTTTAAATTGTACAAAATAAAATAATAACATATAAAAAGCCCAATTGTGTTCTGTGTAAAGATCCTACATAATGCAGATTGACCTATAAATTATAAATGTTAATCTTTTATCATGCAGGAATAATCAATAAATGTTTTTGTTTCTTTATTATTTGTAATGTAATTATGTTTAAATAATGTTTTTTTATTTTTTATCTAAGATTGATTTAATGTCTTCACATATATAGTTGATTTTAATAGCTGCCTTTTGAAATTGTTCATGATACTTATTATCGATAGTTAGGTATTTTATTAGGTTAGCGATTTCACCAGTTTTAATTTTATTATGATCATTATTGAAGTCATCTTTGATCTTGTTCATAGCATTTTTAATCTCTTGTTTTGTATTGTCAAGTATCTTGAATTTATTTGTAAGTTTTTTTAATGTAGAAAGACTTAAAGAGGTAAGCTTATTTTGTTTATTCATTAGTAGTGTGAATGTAACTAAAAAATAATTTCTAGCATATTGTCTTACTTGATTTATGACTTGTTTTAGGTATTGAATTTCTGTATTACTGGCTTTAATAGCGCCTTCGGCTAATTTGTTAGCAATTTTCCCAAATTCTTTAATGGAGTTTGTATGATACTCAAAAGCTAAGTAAACTTCTCTTCTGGCAAGTTTGTTATTCTTATATTTTATGTTGTCATCGGTGGTAGTAACATCAAATAATTGGTTCGTTCCTTGCATATTAAATTGATCACTGTCCTCTACCCATTTATCATCTTTGTGTGTATTTATGATGTTGAATATATGCTTAATATTGTCATTTTTGCTTGTTAAATTGTCTATTAAAATCTTAATCTTTTTATTTTTTTTATCATTAATAACTGATTTGGGATCTGAATTATAACTTGGATCGCAAGCGATTAAAATAAAAGTTATTAAAATTAATGGAGTAAAAAAATAATTTTTCAAAGTATTCCCCTTGCTTTTAAAATCAAATTAATTTTTTGTTAATATTAATTATTGATTATATTGATTTAATTTTTAATATCAACAGGAAAATTTAGAAAATCAAGTTGTTATTTAGAGCATGTGATATTTTTTTATAAACTTTTTAAGTGTTAGTTTTATTGATTTTATTTAAGGTCGCCTAAGATTTTTGCAATATTATTATTTATTGTATGAATTTTATTAATTGCGGTTGTAAAGTTCAATTTATAGTTACGAATTATGTGGTCTACTATTTTAGTTTTGTCAGTTTTAATGTTATTTTTATTCTTAATGTAATCATTTGTGATATTTTTGACGGTTTGTCGTCAATTCTGAGTTATCCTTTCAAGTTTGTCAAATTCGTCTTTAAGAAATTGTAGAGCATTAAAACTTAAAGATTGAAGTTATTTTTCTTTATTAATGAGGGGTGTAAATGCAATTTCAAAATAATTGGAAGAGTATGTTATTGTCGCATTTATGATCGTTGTAAGCATAGCATTATTTTTATGAGTTGTAGTTGCTGCTATTTGATTAAGAACTGCTCCAAAATCTCTGATTAGTATTTCATCATATTCCAACGATAAATAAAATTTCCTTCTAATAGGCTTGTTTATATTATCACTTGCTTTTGATTATTCATTTTATTGGCAATCTTATCAAACGCCTTACCATTTCCTTTAAGTCCAAATTGCGTACTATCTTCGATCCAAGTATCATTGTTGTGTAAATCTAATATGGGTTTAATATTGTAAGCTTTTGTTCTTAGTTCATTTATTAAATCATTTTTGGCTTATTTTATTGATTCTGGTTCTAGGCTAGCTAGAAATCTACGTAAACCTACTATTCCTGTTTTTGGAAAGAACTCGAGATCTGAATTACAGGTAGTTAGAGTAAAAATTGTTATAAAAGACATTATAAAAATTTTATTTTTCAAAACATTGCCCTTATTTTTAAAATTTTAATATATTTTAATTATTTATTTTTATTAAATAATATTATAGCATATATAGTGTTACTATCGGCATGATATGTTTTATGTTAAGGCAAGAATTTTTTCAATCCGTCTTTACTTAATTATAATATTTAATAAAAATTACTAATTTAGCATTTTTAAAATTTTGTTAATATCACCAACTAGTATGCCAATTTTAGGAATTTCCTTTTGAAATATATTGCCATATTTTTCTCTTATATATTCAATCAATTTTTGACTATCAGTTTTAATTCCATCTGCATCGTTATCATAGTCCTTGATGATATTATCTGCAGTGTTTTTCCACAATAACTTTAGTTTTGCAATTTCATCAAATTTGGTTTTAATTTTTTTTAAATCTTTAAAATTCAAAGAATCGAGTTTATCTTGAACATCTTTTATTTTATCGATTACCCGTTCAAATAAAAATTGAGAGTAAGCTCTTCCTGCATTTGTGATGTCTATGTGTAATTGTCCTCTGTTGATGTCATCAGATGTTATTTGATTAAGGATGATCCCAAGCTTTCTAATTTTTACTTCATTGTAGTTTAGAGATGAATAAAATTGTCTTCTATTACTTTGACTTTCAGGATTATTGTAGGCTTTCTGGCTGGGATTGCCTATGACAATTTTAAATACACCATTTTTCATTCCAAATTGATCCGCAGGCTCGTTCTTTTGAGTATGTTTTTTGTCTTTCTCTATTAAAGCAGTGACATTTTGAACCTGTTTTCTTAAGAAGTCTATTAAGATCTGTTTTGCTTTTGTGTTAACTTCTTTTTTGCATTTTTGTTGTATCTGTTGTATTGATGATGTACCATCTTTATGTATTGACTGTGTACAGTCTTTTTGAGTCTTATAATTAAATCCTTTTGTTCTTTGTTCATTAAGGTCTGATTTGCAAGCGGTTAGAGTAAAAATTATTATAAAAGACATTATAAAAACTTTATTTTTCAAAATAATCTCCTTGCTTGTAAAATTTAACAAATATTAATTAATATTTTTTATTAAATTATAATACGTATTATTTGATAATTATATATTATTTAATTTAAATATCAAAAGGATGAAGGGGAGAAGTGTAATAAATTATAATAATCTGATTAAATAATTAACATTGAATAATATGTAACATTCATTTTATAATTCTCACCTTGCAGTTGGATTATTTTTATATGCGGTTATTTGTCCTTGTAATAAGGAATAAATATTAAGATAGCTTATATCATTATAGTAAAATCAAATTTATAGTGAAGTTGTTGCGATGGGAATGCATAAATTTATTGCACTTGATCTATGGAGGCGTTATCATCATGATGAGCTTACGTATAAAAACTTAGAAAAGTTAGAGAAGAATTTTAATATTAAATTTGATTATCTAGATGATAAAATAGATGCATCTAGGGAATCATTAAATGGGAATATAAAAGAGACAAAAATCTTGTTAGATGGATATTTGATTTTACTTTTGTTATTGCTATTACTATAGTAGTGGGCTTTATTTTCAAGTAAGTCTGACAGTTATATGTTTATTTATTACCAAAAATACTTAAGTTTCTTATACAAGAATTTATAAGCTTATTAAAGTAGATAGATATACCGAAATAATCTCGTAGAGACACCCTTTCAGTATAACATTAATATATAATATCATTAATAATTGCTATTAAAGCATAGTTCAATTATTCCTGCTGCAGTGTTTATGGAGCTGGCAGCTTCTTTTAGAGATGTTAAAGCTTCTTTAAGTTTGCTTGGAGCTTTATCCAAATTATCTCTTAACTCATTATGGACTCCATTAAAAAAATATCTACTTATATTTGTCATAATAATCTTTATGCATGATCTCATGATATCGTTTACCCCAGATTCATTAATATAAATCCGTAGTGCTGGATTTTGTGTGTTAAATTCCTCTATTACCTTGTTAATATCTAGTTCTCTGGTATTATTAATTCCTTTGGTAGCTATGTCTAGTAACTTATCCAGTAATGATATCATTTTTACCCCACTATCTATGTTGCTTTTGATTACATTTGCCACAGGACCGTTGTATCCTGCGTTTAGTAATGCCTTAAATGCTGTTTCAATCTTTTCAGCAGCATTTTTAATTGCTTTAACGGGATTTGGGATATCATTTACTTCTAATTTTGCTTTATTTTTGATTATTCTAAAATTATTAATTTCTTTCTTAGAATCTTCAGAATTTACTTTTGCTTCAGCAGCAATCTTGGCGAGCTCTTTTTCACTTAAAGCTTTAATCTCAGTTACTGTTAATCCTGTAAGTTTACTTACGTGTCCTGTAATAGATTTTGCTACAGATTTTGCGTTTTCTTGTGCTAATTTAGTCTCACTTTCTGCCTTTAGTCTTTTATTATCTAGTTTACAATTGATTATAAGTAGCAATACTACAATACTTGTTACTACTTTTACATACCTCATATAATATCTCCTTTGACAATTAAATATACTTCATAAATCTGATAGTACTTGGTAAACATTCGTTAAAATGTGTTTTACTTAAATTATTGCTTTAACTTTTCGATTTGCTTAATTTGCAGAAATGAGGAGTGATGTAATATTTGAATTAAATTGGCCAATTAAGAAGATAACAATGCAGTTATTTAGAAAATCAATATAAAAAAGCCCCTTGATAAAGGGGATATTTAAAAGAATGTATAAAACATTGTGAGTAAACAATCTTCCTTTTGAAAAATTAAAGTATTTGGTAATTGAATTATTAATTCAAAAATTATTTGTTTTCAAGTTTTTTTTAAAAAAGTTTTAACTTTTCTTCAAATTTTTTTTATAAATAATTTTTAACCTTAATTACTTGATAGTAATGAATGAGTGTTGGATCTTAACATTTATTATTATATAATAATGAATATGCTAGTTTTAGTATTTATTAATAATATTAATATTATTAATTTAGTTTCGATTTAAAAAAAGAAGAATCAACGACATCTTTAACTGGTGATTTAGTAAAAAGTTGCCTAACTAAATTACTTGAAGGTTTTGATTTATGATAAAAGTTATAACATTTGTTGATATGTTATAAGATAGGGTCTAAGAGAGATAGAAAGTTAAGAGAATTAATAATAGTATTAACTGATCAAATATTTGATGGCAATTTTTTCACTATTAATGAAAAATAAGCTATAGATTATTTGCGGAATATGTTAACTGAGTATCTTGTTGTAGAAGATGTAGATGAAAAAGAATTAAATCATTTTAATGAGAAGGTTTATGTTATATTAACATCTTTTCATTTTGATGTTGCTAGCTAGTTAAAAATGCTATAAGTGAGATTGTAAAAGTTGTAGAAGTTGTGGAGGTATGTGATTAGATAGCTATTTATAGGATTTAAGATTTTAGTAAAAGAGATGTATTGAGTTGGAAGCTTAAGGATTATGCTTAGTTTTGTGGCACAGAGTTAAAACATGCATTTGCAGATTCTGTGTAGGATGTGTATGAATCTTACTGATAATGAATTTGATAAATCTGAGTTTTTATTTTGTAGGCAATTATGTTCAAATTAAGTAAGAGTAAGTAAGCTCAATTGATTTCAATGAAGCTAAAGGTATAAAACCAGAATAATATTTACGGGATATTATTTTAGTCTAAAATAAAAGGATTATGTCTAAGTAAGAAAGGAGTTAGGTATGAAGGTATATAAGATTGAATTATTGTCATTATTATTTTTGCTGTTAATTGGTTGTGGTTCATTTCAAAATGACGATAAATTTCATTATTCATTTGTTGAAGATATTGGAGAAAAAGATTTTGATCTAACGGCTGAAGAGAAGAGGGCTATAGATTATTTTAAAGATACATTAATTAATTTTAATCATTTTATACCTGGTGTATATAAAAAGTATTATAAAACGTATACCAGTGCTGAGTTTTATAGTTTATTATCTAGATTTGGTAAACAGGGTACTAAAGAAGTTGCTAGAAGCATTGTGGCAGTTTTAAAGGCACAGGATGCAGCTGAGAATGCTGTCAGTAAGATAGGAGATTTAATTGAACGAGAGGTATTTGAACAACTTGAGTTAAGGCAGGGTTGGTATAAAAAGGTATTAAAAGTGACATGCAATGATCCTTCGTTGTCATATGCTGAGCTTATTGAACGCAATCTGAATGTAGCAGAAGTATTTGAAAAAATTAAGATAAGTGCAGAGCTTGCCTCTAAAATATATGATACCTTTAATTTGGATCTTTATGAAAAAAGAGTTGTTCGGTATATTTTAGCTTTATCATTTGTTTTTGATGAATATGATGAGTCTGGAGTAAATGTAAATCCGTATACTAAATATAAACTTTATGAGCTATTAGTGTCTCCTCCTTTTGGTGCTGATAACCTTAAAAAAGTTGTGGCAAACATGAAAAATACTATTGAAAACTTGCATGCAGCTGAGGCATTGATTGGTAAGGTGAAAGACGATGTTGAGAAAAATAATTTGAAAGAGCGGTTTAATCGTCAGAAGGATTTATATGATCAGGAGTTAAAACCCATATTAAAGGATCCTGATAAATTATTTGCTAAGCTTACTAGTGATGTATTTGTTCGTTTGAATCATAGTGTTGCAGACGAGTTTGAGAGAATTGAACGAGAAGCACAAGCAAAAAGTTAGTGTAAACAGTGGGTCTTAAAACTGAAATAATGGGATTTGTTTTGCATAAAAAAGGAGATTATTTATTGTTTCTAATAGAATTTAAGCAGATTTAACTCCTGAATAGAAAAAGTTTATATATTACTTTTGAGACATATTAACTATTTTTGCAATTATTATAGGTAATGAAGTAGAAGTAGTATTCTCTGATGAGGAGGGTTTATGTTATATTATCATCTCTTCTTTTTAGTATTGTTAAAATTAAAGGCGATTTAAGCAATATTATAGAGAGTCTTGTTACAATAAAGGGATTCTTGCAGTTGTTGATAATGTACAATATGAGACCTAAAGAAGTAGGTTGTTGCAAGGATTAATGAAGAGAATAGTACTTATAAAGTCTAGTTGAAAAGTGTATTTAGTGATTCTGCTCAATCATATGCTAAGCTTATTGGTGTGGGGAATTTGCTAATTTTAATCTTTACTGTATAAACCTGTTATAGAGAGCAGAAAATAGGGGTTATTATTAGGTATTTATTGCACGTAAATAAAAAAAATAGAAATGAAATAAACATGAAGATCAGTCAGAGTGAATTATTACTAATATTGTTATTAATTAGTTGTGATATGAATAAAAAAACGCTATAGATGAGTATCATAATATTAATTTTCCAATAAATAGAACATTTTGTAGTGTGAATGATCATAATAATGTTAGATTTGATGAATTATTTTCTCAATTTGATTTAACTGATTACCAAATAAGCGTTATTTTGTATTTAAAAAGTGTGTTGACTGATTCTGAGTTTGTTGTACGTGATACAGATGGGGTAATGGTAAAAACGTATGATAATCATGATTTTTATAAGCTATTATCTACTATTTTTGGTGCTCTTAAAACCAAAACGGTTGCTGGAAACATTGCAGCTACTTTTAATGCAAAAGTAGCTGCTCATTATTTATTAAACAGATGGATATTTTAAAAGGAGTAGGAGTTCTTTAATAAGGCTCTTTATAAAAATTCATGTATGTTAATTAGATTAAAGAGTTAGCCGAGTGTATTAAATTTGTATGAAAATCTAAGAGAGGATATAGTAAATCATTATGTTCAGATATGACCTCACTTAATACTCTAAGTATTGGTTCTGTTTTTGAGCCACGGAACCATAAACTAGCAATTATTTCATGTTTATTATTTTTAAATAAAACTTTAAGCCCTCCTGATGAGTCACCTGTTCTAGAGATGTTTTGTTTGATACCCTCATAATTTATAATTTCATAATTATGTATTGGTAATTTGTGTAATACGGTATTATTGTTGTTGAATTCTTTGTCTAATAATTTTTCGTAGTTGGTTTTTAATATTTCTTGATTTTCTACTTTTATTTTAAGCATGGCTTTTTCTGATGATACTTCTACATTGCTATAAAAATTGATTGTCTTTAATATGTCTTCAAGAGTGTATTGTTCATTATATGAATTATTAGATATTGAGCACCATATTTTGTAAAGATTTTTGATTTTAAGCAATTTTATGATGCTAAAGAGAGTTGTTAATGGATCTCTTACTTTTGAAGGGTATGTAATATTGCCCCCATTTGATCCTTCTCCTAAAATTTTTACTATTAATCCTTTATTCCGTAAAAGGTCAGCCATTTCTGTTAAGTTGGCTTCACCAACCTCCACTCTATAAACTTTTGTGTTAAATAGCGAGGCTATTTTTTCAATGTTTAGTGAGGTTGCATCATTAACTACGATAGCTAAATTGTCTTTAATTCCTGTATGGTAAAGATAGCTAAGCTCTGAGAGTACTGAGAGTGCAAATATTTTTTGTGGTGTAATGATACTTGCTTGTTCTTTTTTTAAAATTGCGACCAAATTGCCTCTGTCTCCATCACAATCAGGGACATATCCTAACTTGAAAGAATTGTCATTCTTAAATTTTTGTTCTAATATTTGTTTGCATATGTTTAAAGATGTCCCTTCAGGAGTCATTCCATGTTTAAAGATACCAATTTCTGTGTTATGAAATTCCAATTTTATTCCCAAAGATTCAATCATTTCTCTATCAATTGAGTTAATGCGAGAACTACCATTCATCTCTCCTATGATTCCTATAGGTTCTTTTTTGATAGTTTTTTTTAGTATGTCAATATTTTTTTGATTATGGGTATCTGAATATATTATTTGCTGCATTAATGATTTATATGAGTTATAAGATTGTGTTTTATGTCTAGCCTGTGAAGTGATAATTGTTTCATATGTTTTTAAGTGCAGAGCATTGGTATTAAACTTTTGTAAGTTTGTTATTAGATTGTTTATTAAAGTTTCATTTTCAATGTTGGATCTGAGCTGACATATTATTTTCTTTGTTTCATTTGAATTTAGCACACCCCCATCATTTAATCCAATTTTAATGCCATTATATCCTGTAGGATTATGACTGGCAGAAATGTATATAAATCCTTTTGAATTTTGATTTTCTTTTGTATAAGCTAAGATTTCTGGTATTGGGAGTATTCCAAAAAATTTTACACTGTTATTGTTTAAAATTAAGGTCTTAATTATTATCTCTGAGATTATATTTCCAGTTGCTCTTGAATCTAATCCAACATTGATATATTTTTTTGGTTTATCTTTAAAATAATTTGATATTGTAAGGGTTATAAGAGCAACCAATATTTTGTCGTCATCATTGATTTCATATTCTATTGAATTTTCATTTTTTGATTTTGCAAATATCTTTCTAAATCCTGAATGAGAGAGTATCATTTCATTAATGGCGTTGCTTAGATTTGTCATATTTAGTATATACCTTTTTAGCATATTTTCCTCTTCATTAGTATATTTTATTTAATATTTGCCTTTATTTGTAGTACTATGATTATAGTAACATATTCTATTATAATAAGCATTATTTAACGTGCTTCTTATTATGTTAATTGTTGTTTACCTTGTCTTCAAATGAGGTTTTGGTGTGTATGAAGTAATTGATGAAATTTTTTCTAAAAAAATGCTTGATATGCTTAATATGCACAAACTTAAAACTTTAAGCATATCTGTTAAGAATTTTCCTGATGAGAGTCATGGCAGTATTTTAAGTCTTGCTAATAATTCTGTTAAATTAAAGTTTAAAAAGGAGCTTGTTGAACATAATTTAAAAAAATATATTGATGATTTTACAAAGTTTTCGGTTTCATCAGAAAGTAATTTTTATGTTTTTACCGGTGATGATCTGGAAAGACTAGGATTATTGCTTTATCCTTATCTCTCATTTGGTATTTTAAATGGGGGTTCTGCGACTAGTTATTTTGATATACTGAAAAATAACGATTTTAATGAGGAATTGTATTCTTTATATGCAGATAAAATACTTGAAGCTAGGAGGTTGTTTGGGCATTTGCCAAAGGGAATAACACCCGCATATGTTAATAGAGATGGTAGTTATGGATTTTCATTTTTAGCATTAAAAATGCGACATCTTTTAATGCTTTCTAATAGATATTGTGAGCTTTATGGTAAGAGTATTAAGCCTTCGATTTTTCAGATGACAAGTTTTAAGACTTATAAACCAATTTCTAATTTTTTAGATAATATTTTTGATGATAATTTGATTAAAGATTTGAATTCTTGTGGTTTGCAAAGGGCAGATATTTTGACGGCGATTCAGCCTTTGGTTTATTGTTATAATAAATTAGATGATGGTCAATATGAATATTTTAGCTATTGTACTAATGGCAAGAGATCTTTTTTGGCTTTACCTGCTGGTCATGGGCAAAATTTTAAAGTTTTAAGAGATATTTATTTTAGACTTTATAATTCTGGAAAAAAATTTGTGTATATTGGTAATGTTGATAATATTGGTTTTACTGTTAATTTACAGACTCTTGCCATAATGGCTATAACTAATAGTTCTTCTGGCTTTGAATTTAGTGTTAAAACCCTACTAGATACAAAGGGTGGGGTTTTAGTCTTGGATGATGATAATCATTTAACATGTGTTGATATTGGTAGTGTTATTTCTAAAGAAGCTGTACTTAAAGCTGAATGTAGAGGTTCTAGGATTTTATTTAATTGTGCCACAGGTCTTTTTAATTTAGAATATTTGATAGAAAATATGGATAGAATAATATCAGATATGCCTATAAGAATTATTGAACAGGATAAAGAGTTTGGTAGATATACTGCAATTGAGCAAATAACTTGGGAAGTTATGAGAATAGTAGATAATCCATTAATTTTTGAGGTCAATAGAGAAGATAGGTTTCTGCCCGCAAAATTATTTGTTGATACGCTTATTATGAGTAATTACATGAATGATAAATTTTCGGGTAATATTTCTGATATTGCTAGATATTTAAATTATGCTCTTAATAATGCATTGAAGAATAAATATGATTTGGTATTTAGGCAAGGTAAGTGGGATGTTTAGATTTGTGTTATTTGGCCTTTTATTGTCTAGTTTGGTTTTACTAGGCTCCATTCCTGATATAGATTATGATTATTTTGAAAATGATAAATTTGATCTTGTAGATATTGATAAATTTTTAGGAAGAGTTAATGTTAAGAACATTTTGAGGGAACGTTGTTTTTTTATTGGCATTAGGAATGTTGCTAATCCTAGTGCTGTGCAAGCACTAAGTAAAGAAGAACTTGGTAAAATAAGAGAGATAAATCCAGTAGGAATTATTTTATTTAGAGAAAATTTTAAGGATGCACAGCAAACTAAAGAGTTGATTGAAGGGATAAAGAGACATCTTGGTTCTGACATATTGATTGCTGTTGATGAAGAAGGAGGACTAGTTAGTAGAGCTAGTGAGAATAAAAAATTGGGAGTTTATAATTTTCCTGCTATGGAATCTGTTGGAAAGACTGGAGATTCTCAGCTTGCATATAAGATTGGTGAAATTCTTGGGAAACAGCTTAGACGACTTGGTATCAATGTAAATATGGCACCTGTAGCAGATGCAAAATTTGTTCCAAATAGTCCCTTAGGTAGCAGAACTTTTGGGTATTCATCTTATAATATTGGTCTTATGGTAGAGGCATTTATTGATGGGATACAAAGGGAAGGTGTGTTTGCTGTGGTTAAACACTTTCCTGGACTTGGAGGCACAAAAGTAGATACCCATAAAGATTTGGCCTTATTACCTTATAGTAAAAATTTTTTAATGGTAAATAATTTTATACCATTTCTTTTTGGCAAGGAAGCAAAATTTATTATGCTTGGGCATGTACTTGTTCCTAAGATTTCCGGAGATGTAAGTAGTATGTCAAAAGATATTGTGGATATTATAAGACATAATCTGAATATCTTTAGTATTATCATGACAGATGCATATGATATGGGGGCAATTGTAAATAATTTTAGTTTGGGGCATGCGATTAGGAAATCATTAAATTCAGGTATTGATGTTGTGCTTATTCCAGAAGGGTTTAAGAAACTTAATGTAGAAGAATGAATATTCTTAGTTTTGTATAAAGGAAATGCTTATTAAAAATTACCATTATTGTTATAATTAGATGGGAAAGGTAATAGCTATATCGACTAAAAAATACTCACGTAGAGAAGAAGAAAATGTAGAGAGGATAGAGAATAAATTAGTAATTGGAATGTTAAGTTTAACAGAGACAAAAGGCAATGCAGGGAAAAGAAAAGCAGAGATATTGTTACCAGTAATAATGGAAGTTCTAAGAGCTATAGGTAATTGAGTACCTATTAAGATATTGATAATGAAAGAATATATGTGTATTTGATATTTCAATATATAAAGAGAAATAGATAGAGTAAAATAGACATTTGAGAAAGTTGGAATGAGGGGATAAAAGTGGATGGGGATGATATTGAAATCAATCCATTCATTGTAGGTCATGGTTATTCCAATGAAAGCGTAATATTTATAATGTTGATTATAAGGAGTTAAATTTATATAATTGTGTTGAATGATACCTATTTGTAGTGGTTTTATATTTTCATTATTAAATTTTTTACCCCATGCATGGGTATATATTATTAGTAGTGATATAAGTATTAAATTTTTCATTGTGTGTGTAAGGAATTGTAACATGTTATTAAGGAATAAAGAACAGTTTGTACTTGTTTGGAAGGAGGTAATAATAAATATTATACTATTAACAATTAAACTA
>NZ_CP073230.1:0-37443 GCF_023035835.1 Borrelia venezuelensis | reverse complement strand
AATATAATTTGTTAATAGTATAAGTAAAAATATACAATAGTTGTCTCTGATTTATACTCTTATTTATAAAGCAAATATAAAAAAATAGGGTTCAATTTATATTTAAACCCTATTTGACTTAAACATCATACTCTCAAAAAGCAATAAAATTATTAATTACATATTGCTTTACCGTAAATATGGTATGTATTACTTTTTATCAAAACCTAATGCTTCATGTGCTCTCTTTAAATTATCAAAATCTTCCTCTACCTGTTTCATTGCATTCCTAAGTTTTCCCATCTCTGATTCTACTTTAGCACACATATCATCTGCATGACCCAAACTCTCTTTTGCATCTGATATATAATAATAATGTATACCATAATAACCATTTGACCTTATCTGTGCTGAAAGCCTTAAAGCAGACTCAGTAGAATTCTTTGCATGCTCAGCATAACTTTTTGCATTTTCTAATGTATTGAATTGCTCCTTATACCACACCATGGCAATATTTCTACTACTCTTAACTTTCTCAATTGCTTGATGTAATTTTATCTTCACATTTTGATCAATACCATTTCCATTAAAACCTCTTGCCCTATCAAAATCAGAATTAGCTTTAATAATATTAGCTTGCATACTCTCAATCTCTGACAATGATGCACTTACCTCACTATGCATTGCCTCAATAATTACTAATTTACTACTAATTTTGCTATTAATTTCATTAACTTCATTATCGTAACTAACAAGATAAGATTCTTCCTCTTCTGTTAACCTATTATCTTGGAATATAGACTGTTGTTGTTCTACTCTCTCTCCAGGTCTTTTCTCTTTAAGCTCTAGCTCAATACCTTTTTTTGTAAGTTTTTTTGATTTATTTTTACACCCTCTTCAATCCTTACAACAATATCTACTTGCTCTTCTTTAATTTCTTGACTCTCTTCTTTAGACTTTAAATCTTTTAACTTTTTATTTTCTTCTACAAATTTTTCTCTTGATTTATCTAGCAATTCATTAAGAGCATTTATATCACATGATAACAAACATAATAATGTTAACATACATACTGATAAAATACTTCTCTTCATATCTCCCTCCTGGGATATCAAATAAATTAATAATGATTATTATATTAAATAATAATCATTATTAATTTAAAATATATATCACCTTATCTAAAATACAAATTATTTTAATTAAAATTCTCTATTTTTTTTATTCTCTCTTACTATACAAGTATTCACTTATTCTCTAAAATCCATAGATCCCAAAAAAGAGACATAATATGCGTTTTTACTATTATCATGACTTATTTTTTAATTTAAAACTATTATCTTTATCTTAATATTGTTAAATTATGGTTTCAATGCAAACAACTATATTCCCTAGATAATTCCTAAAATGATAAAATTAGATTAATATCAATTAGTATAATTTTATATACATGAAAACATATTCACTTTTTAACCTTTTAAATCACAAGAAAATCTTTACTTTAAATGACCTTTTTTATATCCATGATTCCTTATTTTTATGCACTAGCTGTTATTTCTGATATCTTAACAGCTTCTCTATACGGATTTATCTTCTTGAATAACTATAGTTTGTCAATAAATATACTCCTTAACATAAAACTTAACACTACTTGTTTATATAGACTTGTATGTTCATTCTTCATTAAGAATCTATAAGCTCATCATATAATTAACAAACTTGATAAAACCTTTATCTAAAACCTTATATTCCTTATTTAATAAATCATCTCTCTCAATATCAGTATTCAAAAGCAATTACACCTCAAAGCTTTAAAATAATTTACTAGTTATTCAATTTAAATCATTATATAGTTTGTAGAAATTTATTTAAATAAAATTAAAGAGAGTTCCTTATAAAGGAACTCTTCTTGTAAATACTAATATTATAAAATATTTAAACCTTTCAGTCTTTATCTTGAAAGATTCCCTAGAATAGACTTTGCCTCATTAATGATTTCCTCTATCTCTTTCTTTATTCCCATTGCTCCTCCTATCTTCCCAGAAGAAGATTCTAATTGATTTAAAGAATTTCTTGCATCACGTTGTGAATCCCTAGATAATTGTAATATTAAACCATTATCCACTCTTCTAAAAAAGTAATACTTACCCTTACGTGCTTCATTTTCTAATCTTTTAGTAATAGCTTCTCTTAAAGTCTTTTGTGCTTTTTCAAACAAAAATTTTGCAGATTCTAGCTCATTAAGACCAACCTCAACTTCAGTAATAAACCTTTCAAGATTAGATCTTTCATCATTTAACTTATTTTGCAATTGAGTTAGGGAACTTTTTTTTGCTCTATTCTCTCTCCTAATTTTTAAAGAATAATTCTCTCTTTTATTTTTAAGTTCTGAGAGAGTATCATAAAAACTAAATTCTAATTGCTTATATTCACTTTTGAGTTTAAGTGCGTCCTCAATTAATTGCTGGAATCCAGAATCTCTAAGAGCACTTTTTACTTTCTCAATTTCTGCTTGTGCTTCCTTTTCCTCTTTAGTACTTGGAACTAAATCTTTTTCTTCTATTTTTATTACTTCTTCTTTAGGATAGTATGGATACACTTGCTCAGACACCTCAAATCCCGCATTAACAGGTTTTAATTCCATATCTTGTTGTATGTCTACTTCTTCTTCAAAAACATCAATATCACCTACTCGTTCTTCTCCAACTGCTTGATCTTCTTGTTCATGTTTTAAATCTTTATTATCTTTGCTTTCATCTAAAACTTTTCCCCTTACTTCATTTAATAAATCATTAAGGACATTTATATCACATGATAACAAACATAATAATGCTAGAAGCATACATACTGATAAAATACTTCTTTTCATATCTCCCTCCTGGGATTTTAGATTATTTAATTATTATATTTCAATATTGAGATTCAATAATTGCTGATAATTATATAACTTTTATTTTAAATAACAAAACTAAATTTCACAAAACCTCAATTATTTTATTCTGTAATAATTAAAGGCAATGCAAAATTATTTTAATACAATAAAATTAATTACATACCAAACAAAACTAAACTAATCTAGTAATACTTACTTACATTACACCTAAATAGCATAGTACTAAATAAAAGTTGCTGTCTTATCTTTAGTACAAATATTTAATATTAAAATACCAAAAAGGAAAACAATTCTTATGAATAGAACAGTTTTTCACAAATGACTTTATTTAGTTATATATTTATTTTGTACTAGTTATTTATGTTAACTGTTAAAATTGCAGGTGTAATAGCATTTCAAGATTTATTTTATTATTTAATCGTTTAGTATATCTTCTAATTGCTATTAGAAATACTGTTGAAATTACTTTACAAGCACTAAAAACAGTTCTTGCGATAGATTAAATGTATTAGAATTAGCACTAATAACAACACCATTAGCTATATAAACAGATTTATCTTAACTTTTCTTAACATTAAACAAGATTGCTACAGGAACAAATAAACTAAATTAACTATAAGAGGTTAAAATACAGTTTTAAGATTCTCTGAATTACTACCGAACTATTCAACTTTTTAATTTCATTACAACTAATATAGAAGGCAGACTTAGAGATAAGTTTGCCTTCTAATCTTAATTTTAAGTAATGAATCTAACTATCTATTTTACTGCTGAGCTGCTGGTTTTGGGGATCTAGCTTTATCTATTTTTTCTTTTGCTTTCTCAAGAACATTCTTTACTGCCTTCTTAATTATATCCTCTATTGATACCAATAACTTATTTACTGCACTTACTCCTACTGCTTGTACTACTTTGTCATCATCATTATTATTCGCAGCTAATTTACCATCCTTAACTAAAGAACGTAATGCTATACCTCCTGCTACAGCTGCTGCTTTAGCTACATCTTTTGCTAACTGACCTGTATCACTTCCTCCTCTTGCAAACTTTAGTGCACTTGTCTGTGCAGTTGCATCAACTGCTAGTGCTGCATCAGCATCACTTTCTTGTGACTTAACTATTGATGCTAATATTTCTTCACCACTAACTGCTGCTACTATTGCTGCGGCTTTATCTCCCACAGCTGCTCCTGCATTAGCACCTGCAGCTAAGACTTTTACTCCATCTTTATTATCTGCATTACCTACTTTTACTGCTACATTTCCAGCTTTTGGCTTTGGAACACCTACCTTACCTGCTTCTTCTACAATTCCTTTCAATGAATTAAAGGCTTTCTTTAATTCAACATCAGTTGGTGCTGTGCCTTGAGCATTACTTGCAGCCTCACCTACTGGTTTAGCATCACCGATATCTTTTAAAGAGTCCAAATGAGTTTTTAATGTGTTTAAAGTAGTCTTAGCAGAATCAACTGCACTTCTAATTATCTTGTTTAGCTCACCTTTATCAAGCTCTGTTTCTGATTTCTTTGCTACTTGTTCTAATTCTGCTGATGCGTCTCCAAGCTTAGCACCTAGGTTGTTAAAATAATTTCCTACCTGACTTTTATTTGTATCTTTAGTTACTCTTAAACCTAATGTACCAGAAAGTAAATCTAAAAATGCATAAAAAGCATTTTCAGCACTTCTACTTACATCCATGAGAACAGAACTTAAACTGTTCCCTCCTGTAGCTGCTCCGCCACCATTAGGTGAATCAACCGACTGTTGTCCACTGCCACAGCTAAGAAGTAAAAATAAAGTCATCAATAATGCACATAAAGTAATTCTTTTCATTATCACGTGCCTCCTTTTTAACTCAAAGAGGCCAGATATAAACAAAAGGAAAACAATTCTTATGAAAAGAAGAGTTTTCCTCAAATGACTTTATTTAGTTATGTATTTGTTATTAATTCTGATTATTAACTTTTGTTTCAGAGGTTTGCTTATCAATAGTTACAGGGGTATCAGTAGGATTAAATTTCATAGCATCTTTAACAGTCTTAAGACCCACGTCAATAGTGTTTCTTATTGCTATGGTGAGAGTATCTAATGCTTTAGTTACTGCACTTACTGCAGCTCCTTTAACTATAGGAGCAACAGATCCTTGATCATCAGCACTAGGACCAGTAAATTTACCATCCTTAGCCATTGCTCTCAGTGCAATAGCACCTGCAATAGTTCCATCTTTAGCATTAGCTAATTTAGCTGCAGCAGCATCACCATTATCCTTAATCATAGCCTTTAATATGTCAGCCCCAGTTACAGCCCCAACAGCCTTAGCAGCATCAGCAGCAGATTTTTTTGCAGCATCAGCAGCTCCGGCATTATCGTTAGCAAATAACTTACCCGCACCATCATTAGCGGTTCTTGAGGTGTTACCATCTTCAGCCTTTTTATCATCACCAGCCTCAGGATTACCTTCATTTTTAAGAACTACATCTACAATTGATTTAATTCCTTTTATTAAGTTTTCAGTTTCACCTTTAGCACCTGCAGGGGCTGCATGAGCAGCAACATTACCAAGCAGGTCACTAGCATCACCAATAGCCTCACTGGCAGTCTTAGAGCCCTGTATTATCTTATCAAATGTTTCACTAACTAGTTTTTTTACTGCCATATCAGTAGCTTCTGTATTAGGATTATTTTCAGTCTTCATGTCAGCAACAATTTTCTCAAGGGCTGTCTTAGTAGATGAAAGAGTATCATGAATGGTCTTAAAGTAGTTCCCAACATCAGACTTTTTAGTATTAGTATTAAAACCTAAAACCCCTCCAACCATATCAGAAAGGGAAGTAAAAACATTTAAGAAGTCATTACCTAAACTAATAACTGACTTTAAGAATCTACTCTGAGGATTCTCAGCATTAATACTGCCACTGCCACAGCTAAGAAGCAAAAATAAAGTCATTAATAACGCACATAAAGTAATTCTTTTCATTATTACGTGCATATTTGTTTACTCAAGGGGAAGCTAGACATAAATAAAAGGAAAACGAATCTCATGAATAGAGAAATAGTTTTCCTCAAATGACTTTATTTAGTTATGTATTTGTTATTAATAATTCTTTATTGTTTCTGGCCTACCGATTGTTGTTCCTGTAGATGTAGTAGCTTCTACAGATTTATCTTCTTATTTAACAGCAGATAGTGCTTAACTAATTGACTTTAACCCACTATCAACAGTATTTTTAATAGCAATAATAAGAGTACTTAAAGTCTTACCAACAGCACTTGCTGCTACACCATTAACTGCATGAGCGAATTTATCTTCATTTTGCTTAGCAGCAAACTTACCATCCTTAGCCATTGCCCTTAAGGCAATACCCGCAGCAATAACTGCGTCTTTTTTTGCTCCTTCCTCTTTAATCTCTTTTTTGTTAGCAACAACCGGAGCAATAGCAATCTCAGCTGCATCTGTAGCTTTTTCAATGCCATCAGTACTATCTGCAGTAGGATTTTCTTTAGAGCTAGCAATCGATTGTAAAATATCAGCCCCAGTTATAGCACCAATAGAAGCACTAGCTGCAGCATGAATACCATTAACAATAATGGTATCTCTAGTAGCACCAGCAAGTGTAGTTAAAGCAGAAATTAGTTGTTCAAAGATATCATTAGCTCCTTTAATCGCATCCTCAATTAATTTAATTGAGCTGCTATTAGCATTCTTTGCTTCAGATATTTTATCTGATAGCTCATTTAACTTCTCCTTAGTAGTTGAAAAGCCCATCACCTATAGTCTCAAAGTGTTCACCAACTTTACTTCTCTTATCACCGGATTTAACTGCTGTAAGTCCCAAAGCATCACCAATAGCATTACCAAAAATACCAAAAATCTAGTAAAACCCATGTTCTATCTTGATAAGTGAATCTAAGAAAGAAATTTCTAGATTAAGAAGCCAATTTAACTTTATAAAGTTAATTATAACAATATAGAAGGCAGACTTAGAGATAAGTTTGCCTTCTAATCTTATTTTTAAGTAATGAATCTAACTATCTATTTTACTGCTGAGCTGCTGTTTTGGAGCTCTAGTTTTATCTATTTCTCCTTTTGCTTTCTCAAGAACATTTTTTACTGTCTTTTTAATTATATCCTCTACTGCTACCAATAACTTATTTACCGCAGTTATTCCTACTCCTTGCACCTCTTCTTTTCCTCCAGCACTACCATCAGCAGCTCCTGAAGCTAGTTTACCATCTTTAACTAAGGAACGTAATGCTATTCCACCTGCTACTGAAGCTGCTTTAGCTGCATCTTGTGCCAGATGAGCTCCATTACCTCCTTTTGCAAATGCCAACGCACTTGTATCTCCACTTGCATTAGCTGTTAACGCTGCATCACTTTCTTTTGACGCAACTATTGAAGCTAATATTTCCTCACCACTGACTGTTGATAGTATTACCGCTGCTTTACTTGCATCTGTTGCTCCTGCTTTGTTATCTGTAGCTAATATCTTAGCCCCATCCTTATTATCTGCATTACCTATTTTTACTGCCGTGTCTCCTGATTTTGGCTTTGCAACACTTTCTGATTCAGCTGTGTCCACTATTCCTTTCAATGCCTTAAATGCTCCTTGCAATTTATCTGCAACAGATGTTACTCCTGTGGCATCACTTGCAGCTTCACCTACTGGTTTAGCATCACCTACTTGACCTAAAGAGTCCAAATGAGTTTTTAATGTATTTAAAGTAGTCTTAGCAGAATCAACTGCACTTCTAATTGCTAAGGCTATTGATCCATCTTTAGCTCCTTCTCCTTCTGATTTTTTTGCTACCTTTTCTAACTCTTCTGATGCTTCTCCAATTTTCGCACCCAAGCTGTTAAAATAACCGGCTACATCCTCTTTCTTTGTATCTTTAGTTACTCTTAATCCTAATGTATCTGAGAGTAACTCTAAAAAAGAATAAAAAGCATTTTCAGCACTTCTACTTACATCCATGAGAACAGAACTTAAACTGTTCCCTCCTGTAGCTGCCCCGCCACCATTAGCAGAATGATGTCCACTGCCACAGCTAAGAAGCAAAAATAAGCAATCTAAATTTTATTAAGAGATAAAACAAGTTAAAATCAAAGCATAAATATAAGTCTAAAATTAATAAGTAATCATAAGGAAGTATGACACAGTACTAAAGGAAGAAATAAAGAAGAAAAAAAAAGCTAAGAGAAGCAAACTCCTAGCTTATTATTTATAGACTTTATTTTATCAGATAATTACCATTAATTAAAAACTAATCTTATAACAACAATTTATCTATTAATTAAGGTTTAGCAGAAGTTGTAAGCTCCTTAATTGCAGATGTTACTGCAGCTTCAGCTGATGTTAACAATTCATCAATTGCTGTGTTGAGTTTTTTAAGTTCTGCAACTCCTTTATCTCCATCGGGCTTACCATTTCTATCTATAGCTTTTTGTGCATTCTCATCAGTAGCTCCTTCAATACCAAGTTCAGCATGCCCGCCTTTCAACTTATTCAAAAGCCCAGTCCCTTCGCCCTTAACATTAGTAATCTTTGCCTTCAAATCATCAGAAAGTTCTTTTTCTCTTCTCTAATTGTTCTAACTTAGTTTCTACAGTTAGTATTACTTGAAATACCCCTGCAAGTAATGATCCATTCTTACCAGCCATAGCATCAAGAGTACCATCATTTTTAATTTTTTTCCCAATAGCTTTAGCAAGTTCGTCAATGGACTTAACTAAAGTATGAATTTCTTTAACATCTTTAGCAAAAGCAACAGAATCTGTAATGTTTTTAGTTATTTTATCTAGGTCAATAACAGTACCATCAGATTTAGCAGCCTGCCCATCTTTAGTAGCATTCCCTGAAGTATTACAAGAGCTAAGTAAAAATAAAGTCATCAATAATGCACATAAAGTAATTCTTTTCATTATCACGTGCCTCCTTTTTAACCTAAAATTTTATTTCAAAAATTTGATTTTTCAATTTTTTTAAAAAAAAAATTGAAAAATCTCTACAAAACCTTAACATTATGATCTAAAACAAAACATCGATATAACCCTTAACAAATGAACAGACAAATTTAATAATATTGCAAAGAAAAAAAATAAATTCTCTGTGAACAAGTCAAACACAGTCACAACTTTATCAAAGTTTCATTAAATTTTAATTTAAAATTAATCACCTTGTTTTTCAAATTTATTAAAGTATAATATTTAAACACTAAAATATAAAATAATTGCTATTTATATTTACAAAACCCGTAAATAGCAAACAACATACCATAATAGTATTAAAAGGGGGAAATGTGTTATATTCTTTCAAAGACCTAAAATTAACAAAAATTTTACTAATTTTTTTACTTACAGCGTGTTCTTCCTTGCAAGTCGAACATGATAAAATCAACAAAACAATAAGAATATATCAATATTTAAGCAAAAACTTAGAATTAAAAGGTGTAGTTGACTATCAAAACAACACAACACAAATATTTTTATATACTAAATTAAGAAACCATAGCATAATCAAACAAACTCCATTAACACTACCAGATGGCACTAAAATAGAAGGTAAAACAAGCTATGAATACGATAATAAATCTTCATTTGGAAAATGGGTCAACACCTCCTCTTTCAGCTTAAACAAAACTATACTAGAGAAAGTTCTCAATGAAGATGAGTATGTATATAACAAAGAAGATATTAAAATCCAAGTCGGTTTAGAAACATTGCAAGTCAATAAAGCCAAAATTAGAGATTTTCTTTTAAAATTAAACGCAACTGAAAAGCAATATACCCAAAAACGACATCCTGACAAAGAAAATACTCAAAAATAATAATCAAAGCTTTAAAATTAACGATATATTTCTTAACGTTAGTTTTAAAGCTCTTTTATTATCTTTATCAATCAATAAAATTTACTTACAAAAAAGTAACCTTCAAAGCAAGATTAATGTAAAATTAAGAACAAATTCTTACAAAGAAATAAAAGATATCCTGTAAATCAAATAATCAACATACAAGATATATAGCTCTTTTTAAAATAAACACCATATATGAAAACCGAAACAAAATATAAAAACCCAAAATCTATATATTTAAGATAAATTAAGATAAAATGACAAAGGCTACCTACTGTAGCCAACCTATTATTCTAATCAAACAATAAGAGTGAGACTTTAAATCTCAGTCTATAGAATAATTATAAACTATTTTATCTTTTTGTAAAGTCTTTTTCAAAAGTTTTTATGCTATTTTAAAAAAATATTATCACAAACTTTATATTTTACTAAGACAATATAAATATCTAATTAACACACAATGGATTTACTGTGCTTTCAGACTATTATATTTATCATGCATCTTATAAAAAAAATCTTTCTCATTTTTATATATTTCCTTAAGCAAAAAACTAGCAAATTTTGTGTTGGACTTATAAAAATAGAAACTCTCTTCATCATCTAGTTGCAACCTTAAAAGTTTTAAAGAGTTGACATTATTTTCACTAATGACATTATTATTTTCTAAGACTTTAATTGCATAATCTACACCTTTACTTAAAATTAAATTATAATCAATTTTACCACTATCAATGCCTATAACTAGCTTAATATATCTATATATGGAAGTTTTTGCTATTTTATAGCTCTTGATAAAAGCTGTAAAACTTTTATATCCATCAAGAGCATAGTACTTACTTTCATTAATTTCTTTCAAGACCCTAGCTGTTTCTATTTTATTATAGGATTCCTCTTTTATTAAAATCTTAAGCTTTTCTTTTAATTCTAAATATCTCTCTTCTCTTGTCTTGTTTAAAGACTTGAAATTACATGTTTCTAAATCAATTCTTTTAACTATCTCTATTTTTCTATTCTTATTCATCGCATACCTCATCAAACCTGTTCCAAATGGAACTATTAGTTCCATTTGGAACTAATTATCAATCCTACTTAAAAAGTTTTCTAATATTTCTTTATAAGCTTTGTAGTAGTCTTCATTTGAATTAAAATCAACTCTGTGAAAAATAGTTTTTCTCAAATTATCTCGCTTTGGAACACTCCCTAAAAAATTTTCCTTATACTCATTCTCAATAAATTCTTTTAATTCTTTATCTATGGTCTGCCTTTCAATCAGGTTCGTTACTAAGTAAAATGTTGGTAATTCACTTCTAAATATATCCTTCAATCTGTTAGTTATTAAATCTACACTCTCAATCGCCCACTGATCGGTTGGTAAAGGGATGATAAGATAATCAGTGACTATTAAACTATTATTTAGTAAACTTCCTAACGTCGGAGCTGTATCCATAATGATAAAATTATACCTGTGTTGTATATAACTTAAGAATATTTTAAGTAAACATTCCTTTAAGGAGATACTTTCTTCATTAAACTGACTTAAAGTCAAGTGACTTGCTATAAAATCAAGATTTTCATTGATCTTTACAACTGAATTTTCGATATCCAATTCTCTTTTTAACACTCTGTATATATTAACTTTCTTTATATCTATATTTTGACTCTTTATAAGATTAATGTAAAAACTCGTACCACTGGCTTGTGGATCTAGATCAATTAATAGTGTTTTGTATTTTTTACTTGAAAGAATATTACTAAAAAACAAAGCTGTTGTACTTTTACCGACACCTCCCTTGATTGAGGCTATGGTAATTATCTTTGGTTTTCTTTTATCCATCTTAATATTCCTCTGTCTTCAAGATATTCTTTTCCATAAAATTGGTGGACTTCTCTTTCCAATCTTAAGGTTCTGTCTAACAAAGAATTGTAAAACATCCTTTCCTTATTTTTTGATTTCAACAGTGTATGTAAACTTCTCAGATAACAAAAAACACTTCCCTTTTTAAATCTAAATTCAATGTAATAAATTTTTATTATTCTAGATGTCTTTTTTACTTCATTTTCCTTGTAATTTATAATAAATGGTTTTGGTAACTTTGTAAATCCATAGTAAATTCCTATAAATTTATCTCCTTGCCTCATATGAAATAAATGAAGACTTTCATATTTATTGGGATCGAAAACATTCCTAAAACATAACCAAAATTTACCTTTATTTGGTCTTGCTTCGAAATTATTTATCATACTGAAAATTTTTGTATGGTACATTTTTTTATAGTTTTTTTCTTCTATCTTTTTAAAAAATTTTTTACGCTCCTGATCCAGTTCTGACTTTTTTGCCATCAATCTCGCTTTTAACTCATATATTGCCTTTTCCACTTTTTTCATATTTCCCTAATTAGAAACCAGTAATTTTGTTTTCATAATTTCCATTATCAATTCGCTAGCTTTCACTATTTCATTTGGATTCTCTATATAGTTCATCTTTGGTTTTCTTATTTTTTCTCGATCTTGATGTAATTTTTGTGCTTTGGTTTTATTTTTGTCTTTAAATTCTCCTATCATCATGTTAAAGTCCGTATTTATATTTCTTTTTGACATGAACCATATTTTATCTTTCTTTTTTCTGAGTATGGTTTTAAAAAAACTTACTGCATCATCTTCATTATATTCTATTAATTCTTCCATGAAGTCCTTTAAGTTCCATAGTGTATTTTTATAGCTTATCTGTGTTTTTACAATATTTTTCATTTCATTTAAGTCTTCATTTTTTATTCTCACAAACTTCTGTAGTATGATTTTTTCTAATTTTTTCTCTTTGATTTTGGTGTCTTGCAAACCAGAATTCTTATATTTATTGTATTTACTTTTTATATAACCTAAAAGATGTGAAAATATTTGATGTGAAATTTTGAATTGTTGATTTTGTTCTTTCAATTTGTCCTTTTTAATAGCATTATCTCTTGCGTGATCTATGTTTTTTTTCCTTTGAATGAAATAAGCTTTGCTTATTGCTTTATTAGCTATTTTTTCAAGAGTTTTGTTGATTATATAGTAAGTAAAACTACCATTGTTTTTTCCAAGTGGGTTAAAGTCGATTTTTAACAGACCAATTTCTTCAAAGTTTTTAATATCGCTTTGTATAGTCCTTTTTGTTACTGTTTTAAATCCTTTTTTTTCTAAAATTGAATTTACCATCATTACAACATTTCTTAAAGAATACCTTCTCTTATTTGTGAAATAATTATGTTGCAACTTTTGAATTACCCAAAACACCTTTAATCTTCGATCTACTACTTTGTTAAATGGCATCTTACTGATCTTTTCTTGTCTCATTTTAAACTCCTATCGTTTGATCTTTATATTTAAAACGTTAGTGATATTTTAATTAAATGTTGGAGAAAAGTAAAGTCTTTAGATAATACATTCATACCTTAAATTTATTTTATATTGTTTTATTTTAATAATAGTAAAATTATGTTGTTCTTATTTGTGAATTGTTTGATATATTATTAAGTAGATATTCAGATATTCTTTTTTAATGATAGGTAGATTTTATCACGAGGGTTTGTTGAAAGTAGTTTATAAGATTGTTTTACTTTTCATTTTCATCTTTTGTTCTTGCAATTTTGATACTGCATCAAGATTTTTCCTTCCTTTAGAAGAATCAATAAAATTAGAAATTGCAGGTTATGAATATTTAGGTGGTAATAAATTTAGAACTCGAGTTCATTCTAAAGATTATTTTGATTCTGTTAAGGATATTAATGGTTACTCTTATTACTTTATCTTGGATAAAGATACGCAAAATATTGAGGTGCAGGTAATTTTGTATTCAAAAGTTGCAGGTTTATTGGATTATAAATTTGGGTTTATTTTTGATTTTGGATTTAAGTTTGATTTTTTTAATGCTATCCCTCCCAATTCATTTGAGTTTCAAGTTAAAAAAATATTTAAAAGAGAAATTGTATTAAAAAGTGAGCTTGATATAGCTAATAATAGTCAATTTTCTACTTATACTTTTAGTTTAGAGCATATAAAAAAGATTAACCGTGAATTTGAGATTAGAAACCATGAAGATGATATTAATTCAAGTACAAGTGAACTTATGTATTTTGTGGGAAGTTCCAAGTATTCTACTTTAAGAGAGGCATATATTGTTTTCTATTACTATGTTTTTAAGGCTATTGAGAGATTTATGTGATAATAGGAACTTTATTGGTAATTCTTTGTTATTATAACTTTTATTTAAGTATGTGTTTAGTAAATTGTTTTTGTTTTATAAGTTGATAGTAGTTTAAGTAGATGTTCTTATTATTTTTTCTTGCTATAATTTGTTTAGTATGTCTTTGAAAGTTAATATAAAAAAAGAGCTTGAGTTTTTTAGAAAAAACTTGGAAGCAATATATGTTAAGTATTTGAAATATGAGATTTCATATTCTAAATTAAATGAAAGTCTGAGTACTCTTGCTGAGAAACATAGAGGTATTCTCTTAAGGAAGGATAAGTTTACTAACCTTTCAATCATATTGAATCTTTCTAAAACCCGTAAAATAATAAAGGAATATATCAATCTTTCAGTGATTGAGGAGATAAGACAAAAAAATAAGCTTTTGTTTTTTTGGATTCCTAAAAAAGTAAAGGCACTATCTAATATCGATATAAAAGATTTATGTAAAATTGAGGAGTTGATGGTTTCTAATAATATTTTAGGTAAAAAGGTTTATTTTGAGTTTTTCCTAAGTTTGTTTAAAAGTCCTGAATGGTTAAATAATTATTCCCATCATTATAAGATTTCAAAAATTAATAGTTATAGAAAAGAGCAGATACCGGTTAAGATAAACTTAAAAACTTATATTGAGATAATAAATATTTTGTTGACTCAAAAAAGGGATATCCGATTAAAGTTTTATGGAGTATTAATGGCAACCGGACGGCGTCCTGTTGAAATAATGAAAATATCTAAATTTTATGTTGAAGATAGTGAACATATTTTCATGAAGCATATTGCAAAGAAGAAAGAGCATAATTTAATTCATGAAATTGTTTTTCCCACTTTTGCTGATTCTAAATTGATTATTGATTCAATAGAAGAGATAAGATATATGGAGAGGACAGAAAAACTTTCAAAAGAAATTATATCCTCAAATCTTGCTTATAGTTATAATAGGCTATTTCGTAAGATCTTTGAAAATATATTTGAACCTGAAGAGTCAGTTTATTTTTGTCGAAGGCTTTATAGTAGGTTTTCTTACCTTGCATTTGCTCCAAAAAATATGGAGCTCAATTTGTGGATAACCACGGTTTTAGGACATGAGCATGATGATATAATAACCGCTTTTCATTACAATCGTTATATCTTGGAGACTTTAGATGATAATGCTGATATTGATTTGCTTAAATTGATTAAAAGACGGATATACACGTATGTTAGGAGAAAGACTACATATTCTGTTGTTACTATGCAAAGAGTAAATGTTTTGATAGAGGAGTGTGGTGTTATGGATGAAAATTATGTCAAGACTTTGCATGTAATTAAAGAGCTGATGATCGAAGATGGTTTAGAGAAATTGGAAATGCTAAGGGGCCTTAATGTTAAAATTCGTAAGTCTTTCAAGCAAAAATATGGTTATAATTATAATTATGCAAAACTTGGTGAGTATTTAGCCTTGATTTTTGAATATGATGTTTAGGTATATTGTAAAAAAGTTAATTTTATTTTGATGTTTAATATTTATTTTGACTAATTTAGAGTTTTTTAAAATATTTTGATTTGTAATATATTTGTTAATTGTATGAATACAGGATTTCTTTATTTTTTTAAGAAGACATTAAGTGTCGATGGTAATAGAATGATTTATATTTCCTATCTTTATGATAGTTTGGTTTCAATTCAACCGATGCAAGATTGGTTGAAAATTGATTTTAGAGACTCTAAGAGAGGTAAGAAATATTTTTTCCTTTTTAAAAGAAGTAAATTAAATGGAGAATTTATTTCTTGTAATTTTTTAAGGACAGAAACTAACTATGGGCTTGACATTAAATTTTCGGATGGCAATCTAAATATTTTTTGTAAGGATAAAAAGTCATTAGACTTTTTGAAGTTCAGGGTTGAGCGTTTCTTTCAATCTAGTTCAAAGTCCCTTAATTTTGCAAATAAGGGTGGAACTAAAGCAAAAATTGGTAAGATGAAAGTAATTAAGGGTAAGATTAATAGAAATATTAGTAGTAGGAACAAAAGTTCTTGAAATCGAAGGGATATCTTTCGTCTAAGATTTTTTTTTCTATGTTTTCAATTTTTGAGTAACCATTGCCTTTTTTTAAGGTGTTTTCAAATAATTCAATTTGTTCTTTATTGTCGAAAAAAGCTACTATTTCAACTTTTCCATCATCTAGGTTCTTAACAAATCCTTTGATTGCTATTTTAGTTGCGATTTGTTCTGTAAAAAACCTAAATCCTACACCTTGTACTTTTCCAGAAATGAGGTATTGGTATTTGTGCATATTCTTATCCTTTTTTATAAAATATAAGAGGAGCTATTTTAAAATAAAACCCCTCTTATTGCTATTTTATATTCTTAAAGCTTTCTTAAGAATTGATGTAAGTTTTATCCATTTCCATTCTTATATTGTCAGATAATCCTCCAAATATAATTTGGATACCATTTCCTTTTTGAAGCATTCCGCTTGCTCCAATGGATTTAAAATAAGTGACAGATTTAACTAGTTCTATTTTATTGACATTTATTCTTAGTCTTGATGCACATGCGTCAAGATATGTGATGTTGTCTCTACCCCCAAGTCCTTCTAGTACTTTTCTGGCAATTTCTGATATTGCTGTTTTTTGTGGACTTGTTTTTGTAACTTCTTCTACTTCTTCACGGCCTGGTGTTTTTAGATTGAATTTTATGATTGCAAGTTTGAAAATGTAATAAAATCCAATGAAGTAAAATATTCCAATAATAGGAATCATTATCCAAGTTGTTTTGCTATTGCCTTGCAGTATTCCAAATAGGAACATATCGATAAATCCTCCAGAGAATGTTAATCCAACTCCAATATTGAAAACATGTGCTAATAGATGAGCCAATCCAAATAAAGGAACATATACAAGATAGTAGAGGGCAGGCGCTGCAAAAAGGAATGCAAATTCAAGAGGTTCTGTTATTCCTGTTAGCATTGATGTGAAACTAGCTGATAATAATAGAGAAGCTGTGTTTTTTTTATTCTCATTTTTTGCGGTATGATACATTGCAAGAGCAGCGCCAGGTAATCCAAAAATCATTACTATAAATTCACCACTAAAAAATCGTGTTCCTCTTGTAACTTCAAAATGTACAGTATTAGGATCTGAGAGTTGTTTGAAGAAGATATTTTGTGCACCTGAGACTAGTTCTCCATTAATTTCCATTGTTCCACCCAAAGATGTTTGCCAGAATGGCATATAAAATATGTGATGAAGACCAAAAGGTATTAAAGACCTTTTTATTGCTCCATATGCGAATGAACCAAAATAACCAGATTGTTCTATAATATTTCCAAATGAGATCATCATTCCTTGAATGACTGGCCAAATGCATGTTAAAATTATTCCTACTATGAACATTGCAAGAGTGGTGATGATGGGAATGAATCTTGATCCTCCAAAAAATGCTAGAAATGTTGGTAGCTGGATATTATGCAGTCTGTTATGAAGCATTACTGCAATAAATCCCGCTACCATGCCTCCCATTACGCTCATTTGAAGAGAAAAGATTCCAAGTACATTTGTGTATTCTTGGCTTTTTGCGATTGCCTCTGCTTCAGGTGTTCCAATTGCTATTAATGCTTCTACATTTACAGTTGAAGCATTAATGCCTTGAAGAGATAAAATTCCATTTATAGTTTGATGCATAACTAAAAATCCTACAACTCCAGCAAGAGCCGCTGTTCCTTTTTCAGCTTTTGCCAATCCAATTGGAATTGCCACTGCAAACATTAAAGGTAAGTTTGCGAAAATTATTTCACCTGTATATTTCATTAAAGATAGTATTGAACTTGTTAAAGTTCCCTCTCCAAGTATGTCCTCAATTCCATAAGTTTGAATCATTGTTTTGTTGGTAAGTGCTCCACCAATTCCTAGTAAAAGACCAGCTATTGGTAAAAGAGCTATTGGTAACATAAAAGCTTTTCCTACCTTCTGTAATGTTGTAAATATAGATCCTGGTGATATTGACATAACATCCCCTCCCTTAAATTGTTGTTAAAATTTAATATAATTAACATTTTTAATTATATTATATGATTAATATTAGCAATATTTGTCGATCTTGTAAATAAAATTAAGGACAAAATTATTGTCAAGGAATGAGTACCACTCATTCCTTTTAAGTTGTCATTGTTGAGATGTTTGTAGTTCTTTCATAATTTTTTCTATTTCTGTGTTGACATTATCTGATACAACACCAAATATAATTTGTAATCCTTTATCTTGTCTTATAATTCCTTTAGCACCAATTGATTTAAAATAAGCATTATCTTTAACAAGATTGATGTCATATACTTCAATTCTGAGTTTTGTAATGCAGGCACTGTTATATTTAATGTTAGCAATTCCCCCAAGGCCTTTGATGGTTTTGGTTGTAACTTCTCTTAAATTATCAAGTATTTCTTTTGAACTTGCCCTTGTAGCAGTTACTCCGTCGTCTTCTCTGCCTGGAGTTTTAAAGTCAAATCTGACTATAGTCCATTTAAAGACAAAGAAGTATATAAAGAAATAAGGTATTCCGACGTAGAGTATGTTTATCCAACTTGTTCTTTCATTTCCTTGAAGTATTCCATAAAGGAGGTAATCAATAAATCCGTCTGCAAATGTTACTCCTACTCCAACGTTTAAAAGATGCATCAATACAAACCCCATGCCGTACATAAAGACGTTAAATCCAAAGAATAGAATAGGGGCTGCAAAAAGGAATGTAAATTCAATGGGTTCTGTTATTCCTGTTAAGAATGATGTGAATGCTACAGAACCTAAGAATGCTGCCATTTCTTTTTTGCGTTCAGGTTTTGCTACCCACCACATTGCAAGTGCTGCTCCAGGAAGTCCAAATGCGTGTCCTGGCCATTTTCCAACCCAAAACCTTGTTCCTTTTGTAACTTCAAAGTGTCCTGAGAAGTTTGGATCTGCAAGTTGTGCGAAAAATATTTTTTGTGCACCTGAGACTAATTCTCCATTAATTTCCATTGTTCCTCCTAAAGGTGTTTGCCAGAATGGCATATAAAATATGTGGTGAAGGCCTGTTGGAACTAGTGCTCTTTCAATGATGCCAAACAGAAATGAACCAAAGTAACCAGATTGTTCTACAATTTTACCTGTCATGGCAATTACGCTTTGTATGGGAGGCCAAATAAATACAAGCATTATACCAATAATTAACATTGTTCCGGTTGTAACTATTGGGACAAATCTTGTTCCCCCAAAGAATGCTAAAAATTGAGGTAGTTTAATGTCGTAGTACTTGTTGTGAAGATATGCAGCAATGAACCCTGAGATCATGCCCCCAAGTACTCCTATCTGAAGAGTGTGCATGCCAAGTACATTTGTATATTCAAATGATTTTGCAACAGCTTGTGCTTCATTGAGTCCTGTTGTCATTAAATAAGCAGAATTAACTGTTTCGGTAGTTATTCCTTGTATTGTAAGAGTACTGTTTATAGCTTTGTGCATAATTAAAAATCCAATTCCTCCAGCAAGTCCCGCGGAACCTTTTTCTACATTTGCAAGACCAATGGCAATGCCTAATGAGAATATTAGCGGTAAATTTTCAAATACCACACCACCAGTGTCTCTCATGACTGATAGAATGATGTTTAAAAGGGTTCCTTGTCCCAAAGTATTTTCAAGGCTATAAGCTTGAATCATTGTTTCATTGGTAAATGCACCGCCAATTCCTAGCAAAAGTCCGGCTGCTGGTAGAAGGGCTATTGGTAACATGAAGGCTTTACCGATTTTTTGCAAAATAGCAAATTTGTTTGAAGTGGTAATCATAATAAATTCTCCTCGTGTTCACTTTCAATCTTTAAATATAGTATATATTAATTAATTTAATTAATATATACTATATTTAAAGTAATAATAATCAATAATTAATTATCTTGATTATATTTGAAAAGTTACAAATGTTATTTATTTTGTAATAGTGTTTAAATATTTATAGATTTCTCCGTTCTTGGAAGCATAATCGGATGGTAACTTTTTATTTAAGTCTCTTATATGTGGATTTGCTCCTTTTTCTATAAGAGATCTAATGAAGTTTATGTCGTATCCGCTAATTATAGCATTGTGAAGGGCGTTTTTGGCTTCCTGATCTGTTAGGTTGATGTTGCAATTTTTTGACGACATTGCATAATTTATTATATTCTTGGATTTTGATTTTACTGCGTGAATGAATACAGGATTTCCATCGGAGAATATTGTGTTTAATGAAAAAGTGTTTGGATTTTGTTCTAAAAAGACTTTAAATTCGTCTAAATTATCATTGCTTACTAATACTTTGAGCTTACGTTTTTCTTCGATGTATGTTTTGTATTCGTTTTTAAGTTTAATACTCTTCAGAAAATTATCTTTATTCTCTTTTAAATCTATATAGTAGGGAATGGTATCAATATTATTTTTATAATAATCAATAGTAACTTGAGTATTATTTGAATCAAGATAGTAGACATTTAGTAGTTCTTTGAAGTAATTGTTATCATCTTTAATGATCTCAAATTTAACCCCATGTTTTTGATATTCTTTAAATGGAATTAAATTGTAGTTTTGATCGTAAAATAATAAATCCGTTATTTGACCTTTTGAGTCTTTAAGTACGGGAATGATGTTTCCATCTTTATCAACACCTATGTCTGATATTTTATTATTTAAACTAGGCAATTTGTATTTGTTATACATTGGCAGAGTTTCTTCCTCTAATTTTGCAATCTTGTCTTTGATTTCTGTGTTCATTGCTTTAATATAGGCATTATAATTTTTTACGATATCATCTGCTGGTTTGTTTATATTTTTTGAATATTTTTCAAAACTAGCATTAAATATGGTGTTTATTGGTGTTAGTTTTGACATTAATTCCATTTTTATTGGTTCTTGTAATTTTGAGAGATATTTTTGTAAAAATGTTGCATTGATTTTATGTACTTCAAGGAAGTCTTCTTTGAATATTTGGAAATTTTCTAGTAATTGTTTTTCTGAGAAATGATGAGACAAGTTAGAAGCGGTTATAAAAAGGATAAATAGCGTTAAGTAATATAGAGAATTAAACTTTTTTATCTTACTCTTGATCTTTACTCTTAAATTTTTGTTAAAGATGGTAAAGGATGTAATTCCTATAATAATATATCCAAGATACATAAATATTTTGCTTAATGCATAGTAACTCATTTAAGTTCCTTTAGGTTGATTTTTTATATTATTATATCAAAACAGATCTATTTTATTTACTTTGTTTTTGCGAAAAAGTATAATCAGATTGATTGTATGCGTATATTTTTAAGTTCTTGTGTATTTTTTATTTTTATATTTTTGTTAAGTTGTTCCACAATTTTACTGTATGAATCTGGAGAGGGATATAATTTAGATTTATTAGCTTTAAAAGCTTTGATGATATATCCTGAACTTAGAATTTCAAAATCTGATCTAAGTAAGTATACAAATTTTAATGATTCTAATTGTAGTTTTGATATTTGGAAAGGTGAACAAAAGGGTTCAGTTTATATTTCTGAGTCTAGTTATAATAATAATATTGCATATATTAAGAGTCTTTATTTGTATAATAAAAGATTATATAAAGTTATCTTAGCGTATAGTGTGGTTCAAGGTTTATCTTTTAAATCCGAGGTTTTGAGGTATTTAGATGATCATAATATTAAAGAAAAATTTCCTTTAAGAATAAATTTTCCTTATTATAAAATAGATGTGGATAATAGATCTTGGATTGTGCTTAAAAAAGATTTTTTAGATATGATTATTCAAGATAAGAATGCTTTAATTTTTGCTAAACGAAAGCTGGAAAACATACTTAAAAGCTTTTCCAAGCAATAAGTTATTTATTCTAGTTCTTCGAAGATTTTTTTATGCTTTCTTTTCTTGTATTTTCTTTTTTTTCTAAATCTATAGCTATTGATTCTTTTAGCTTATCTACATTTTGCAGTAAAAGCTCTTTAGCCCTTGCTCTATCTATTTGCTTAACTTTTAGTTTTTTTTGTATCTTGTTTTCTTTCTCAAGTCTGTGAATCTCGTTCAGCATGCTTAACTTAAAGTGTATTATATTTTCAGATACTTGAAATTCTTTTGCCATTACTTTTTGCGGATATTTTATCGATTTATATTGAAATACTTTTAGTCTTAAAGTGGTAGTTGGGATTAATAGGTTTGCTGCAAATATGTTGGCTTCTATTGTCATTTGGTTATCTTGAGTATTAATCGTATCTGTTCTCTTTGATGGATTAAAAACTTGATATTTATGCATTAGATAATGGCCAAGTTGTTGTGCTATTGCAAATCTTTTGTTTTGTAGATTCATTGTTTCGTTTATATATATAGTTTTTTTGTTTGGTTTAATGTATCCGGCAAAATTTTTGTATTTGTCTTCAAATGAAATTTCAAATACTTTAAGTCCTTCTCCTATGGCAATCTTTATGATTGGTACTGGTATTAGTAATACAGCGTATTTTGAGATTATATAATCAGAATAAATATAAGGGGCTTTAATATATGAGCTAAAATTATTGGATTTCATTCAATATAAACATTCTCCTTCTAATATTGTATAATATAATTTAATTATGAGATATAGTTTTTTCTTATTTGTTTTGTTTTTTTTTTCATGTAAAACTTTAAATGTACATGACTTTTTAGATGAAGAATTTGACAAAATTGAGAGAGCTAATTACTTCCTTTATTTTTATCCAAATAGTCAAATCTATATAAAGAGGGATAAATTGACTAATGATTTTTCTGTGTTTTTGAATGTTGTTTTGGATTCGAATTTAAATTTTGATAGTGGTTATTTAAAATTAATTCAAGATGATAACTATATTGGTGATGTTAATATTTCTAAGGTGGTTGGCATTGGGAATTTCAGATTCTTGTATGTTGATATTGATAGAGATAATGCTGATCTTATTTTAAGGGCTCTTAAGCCTTACAAAAGCTTATCTTTTGTTTTAGATGATAATTCTTATCAAGTGTGGACTAGAGGGACTTTTGAATATGATGCTAAATTTATTGATGTTGACTTTGAGAGTACCCGAGATACTCTAAGATATGCTCTTGAAAATAATATTTTGTAGTAAATTATGTTCTTGTGTAAAAATTTATAGTATTTTGATGACAAAATTTTCTAATAGGTATATCATTTTTTACTGTTTTATTTTCTTGATGTTTTCTTGTGCAACTATTGGGTTTGAGAACATTCATGGGTTAAGTAGCAATTCGAAATATATTAGATTGATTTTTGATAAGAATAAGGTTTCTTTAAGGCATTATTTTACTATTTCTGGCAAATTTAATTTAAGATATAAGGAACCACTGTTTTTGCAATGTGGTAATGATATAGTGGCTTCGTTTCTGCTTAGGCGTTATAAAAGAATTGGTGATAAATATATTCAGACTTTCTTTAGTGTTGGTAAGGATATTTCTTTAAAAGTGTATCTAGAGCTTATTAAGACTGGAAAATTTTTTATTGTAAACAGTTCTGGTAAAGTTCTTAAAACCATTGTTTTTTCACATTGGTCCGATAGTGAAGATATTTTACTTCAAAATAATAAGGTTAGCTGATATATATGATACGAGGATACAGGTTTTAAAGGAATGTAATTTCATTTAGTTAGTGTAGATTTTAAATCTGTGCATGTTTTTTTGATGTCATTTTCGTTTGTTTTTTATGATATTAGTGCTAATTATTGGTGATATTAGTATTAATTTTGGTTTTTTTATACAATGAAAATTGTCTGGAAGGAGGAATTATTTTTGAGTAAAGGTAGAGAGACATTAATGTCGCAGATTAAAAATAATAGTCTTGATTATAAGACAGAGATTATAGCTGGGCTTACAACATTTTTAAGCATGGCGTATATAATAGTTGTTAATCCTTATATACTCTCTAGTACAGGTATGCCTTTGGGAGCATTGGTAACAGCTACATGTTTAACAGCTGGTTTTGCTACTATTTTTATGGGGGTTTTTACTAATACTCCTTTGGCATTGGCTTCTGGAATGGGAATTAATGCATTTTTTGCATTTTCTGTTGTTAAAGGTATGAATATACCTTGGGAAGTAGCTTTGGGAGCAGTTTTTGTTGAAGGTATTATTTTTATTATTTTATCTTTATCTAGGGCACGTGAGAGCATTGTAAATGCTATGCCGGTGAATTTAAGATGTGCTATTACTGTTGGGATAGGATTATTTATTGCCTTTATTGGTTTTGTAAATAGTGAAATAATTGTTAGGAACGAAGCCACATTAATTGGTCTTGGGAATATTATAAATTTAAAGGTTTTCCTTACCTTGTTAGGTATTATTGCCATATTTATTTTTGAACTTAAAACGATTAGGGGCAGTATATTATTATCAATTTGTATAACTACTTTAATGGCATGGTGTTATGCGCTTTTTGATAGAGAAGCTGCTTTGAGTATAGGAATTAGATTGCCGGATGGTGTTTTAAGATATGAATCAATTTCGCCTATATTTAATAAATTAAACTTTTCTTATATTCTAGGTGAAAATTTTTGGAATTTTGTTTTTATAGTATTTATTTTGTTATTTAATGATCTATTTGACACTGTTGGAACCTTGGTAGGTGTTGCTTCAAAGGGAGATTTGACTGATAATACGGGTAAGATACGTAATGCTAGTAAAATATTACTAGTTGATGCTATTTCTACCACTTTTGGAGCAATTATGGGGGTCTCCCCTGTAACTACTTATGTCGAGAGTTCTACAGGTATAGCTGAGGGTGGAAGAACAGGATTTACATCAGTTGTGACAGGTATTTTATTTTTATTGGCAGTATTTTTTGCACCTTTGTTTATTGCTGTTCCTGCTAGTGCAACTTCAGCTGCTTTAATATATGTGGGATTTTTTATGTGTAAAGAAATAAAGAATATAGATTTTTCAAATATGAGAGAAGCTATGCCCAGTTTTTTGATATTGTTTTTGATTCCTTTGACTTATAGTATAGCCTCAGGGATAGGAATTGGGATAATTTTTTATGTGATTATAAATGTATTGCATAGTTTGTTTACTAAAGAAAGTATAAAAATTGCTCCTACTATACTTTTATTATTTTGTATTTTTATTTTAAAATTAGTATTTTCTCATTAAATTGTTTACTCTATTGTTATAACTCAATAGAGTAATCTATTTATTATTCAGATAGTTTTCTATTTGTATTGACTATCATTGAATATATATTAGCTACTTTATCGAGTTTTTTGTTTGACTGTAGTTATAAATTATTGTGTTCCTATTTGTCAAAGAACTTAGTTATATTTGAGATCAAATATTTCTTAGTGTTGTTATCTGTTATCTTTTATTTCTAGCTCATGATTTATGGAATTGAATTTAATAATTTTATAGATATGTCAATGGTTTATAGTTTTATTGATTTTCTCTTGGGTTTACTGGTTTATAATCTCATCGATTTGATTATTATCATTGATAGATACATTTTTTCATATTAACGTTTTAACTTTAATTTCTTCTGTATAGGAGCATAAAAAATTACTGAAATAAAATTAAATTATTTTCAATAGACCGAATATTTGTTGCCTTTTTGACTTGTATATAAGTAAATATATTTTGTAATTTTTGATTTGCATATTATTAAGTTTATATCACTGTTTAAAGCCGATTGTAAGTTTTTGGCTTTAGTTTATATCCTTGAATTTGTTGGTTAGATCTTTTTTATTAGAACAATTTTTAAGGTTTTTATTCTGTATTTAAATCCAATTTAATAAATTATATAATTTAATAGTTGATATTAATTTGTATTTGGTATAATATCATCACTTTAATGACAAGGGGAATTTTTATGAAGGAATATTTGTTTGTCTTGTCAATTGTAGGGTTTGTACTTATAGCTTGTGATGTTAAGGGACATTGTAAAGGTAAGTCTGACATAGATAATGGATGTGGAAAGTATGTTTCAAAGAGCATTGGGGTTAAAAAAACTAGAAGTAGTAATCTTGTTAAAAATGCTGTTAAGGTAAAAGTGAAGAAAAAAGCTTCTTCAGATGAAACAATCTTTAATTTGCGATTAGAAATAATTGATTTGATTTCTAAAGAAGTTGACAAGATAAAATATTCTGAATTAAAAATCATGAGTGAACCTCATGATTTTTATGGTTTACCTTTTAGTTATACTATCTGTAGAGAAAAGGAATTTGTTTTAGTGTGTTCTAATCCAGAATGCACCAGAATGTATAGAAGAAGATTTTATGCATCACTTGATTATGATGAGCATAAGTTTGAAGAATTAAGGGCATGTTTTGCTAAAATCAACCTTAGTGGGGTTGTTGATCTCTTAAACTGCATTTTTAGTGTGGTATCTTGTAAATATCAATTAAAGCTTGAATATTTAATTGAAAATATGAATCTTAAAAGAAATATATTGCTGACTATGTCTATTAGAGATTTAGATTATATTAAATCAAATCTTGAATGGATTTTGTCTCTGAAAAAGACGTGGAATGCTGGAGTAGATGAAATTATTGATTTTCTTAATAGGCCTTTTAAAGGAACAGAGTTTATTTTAGAGGAGTTTAATTATTTTATGAATCAACGATTTAAGTCTTTAGTAGGACAAATAGAAAAACTTGGAATGTTGGTTGTTGCGATTTTGGAGTTGGTGTCTTAATGTCTGTTGAGACTGAGAATAATAGATTTTTGTTGAATTTATAAAATTATTTTGTAAAGATTGCTGTAGAAATTGCATGTCTCACTTATTTTTTTTTGTTGCTTTTGATGCTTTATTATTTACTAATGTTTGCAGTGATTCTGCAAACATTGCTTATGCGATAATTTAACCATAAATTGGTGATTTAATTGTCAATTTAGGTAACTTAATATTATAGAAGTAGAGATTATTAGCTCTCATAACAGTCTTTTCCTTGTTTTAGAGTATTGTTTTTTTGTTTGGTTCGTCTAGAAATTTAAAAATGAAAAAGAGTCAACATCAAACAGTCCTTTGTCATTTATTTTTAAGTGAGGAATTACCGTTAATGACATGAAAGATAATGCCATTAAGGGGGAATCTAAATTAGAACCTAAAACATTCCTACAAAAATTATTTAGTTGAATATATTTTAAAGCAACTTCCTTGGGTGGGCTCATGCTCATCAAACCCGCAATTGGAAGTTTTAATATTAAGGTATCTTGGTTATTTAAAGCACATAAACCCCCTTTATTTTCAATAATAAGATTTGCTGCTTTGCATAAATATTCATCACTAGTACCAAGAACTATGATATTGTGAGAGTCGTGAGCAACTGTGCTTCCAATGGCTCCATTTTTGAGTCCAAAATTTTTTGTAAAACCTATCGATATTTTGTTGTGATTATTGTATCGATTTATTACTGCTATTTTTAAAATGTCTTTGCTGATGTTTGATTCAAAGTTTGGTGCTAATAGGTTACTGTCAGTCATGGTTTTATTAGTGATAATTTGATTATTAATGCAATTAATTGTTGGTATAGTTTTACTTTGTGTAAAAAATTTAAAGTCGTCAATTGACTTTTTGCTGCAATTGAAATTATTGATAGGATTTTCATTTAGTAGTGGGATATATGATTTACCATCACTAAATACCAATTTACCATTTATGTAAGTTTTGTCTACTTTAAATGTTTTTAGATCTTTAGTAATAATAAAATCAGCAGGATCCCCGACTTGTAGTAATCCGACTGGGATTTTATAGTGTATAACAGGGTTAATACAAGCTATTTTTAAAACATCGAAAAAATCATGACCATATTCTATGGCACGTGAAACCATTAAGTTTATATGCCCGTTAAGCAAGATATCAGGATGTGCGTCATCACAACAAAACATTAAATGATCTCGGTATTTTCCTGAACATTCGCTAATTAGAGGGTGTAAAGCTTCAAAATTTTTAGCCGCGCTGCCTTCTCTAATTAAGATTTTCATGCCTAAAGACAATTTATATCGTGCATCTTCTATTGTTGAACATTCATGATCGGTACTAATTCCTGCGGATGCGTACTTTAAAACTGATTCAGGTGATAAACCGGGTGCATGTCCGTCGACAACTTTGTTACGCTTCAAAGCAGAATGAATTTTGTTCATTACTTTAGGGTCTCTATTAAGTACACCGGGGAAATTCATCATTTCAGATAGATAATAGATATTATCTAGTGCCAGTAGCTTATCTACATCTTTATCATCCAAGACGTGACCGGAAGTTTCAATTTCTAAGGGCAAAGCTGGGACACAAGAGGGTGCACCAAAAAAATTTTTAAAATCAATTTTATTGGAGTTGTTTATCATGAAATTAATACCATCAATACCATTGACATTTGCTATTTCATGAGGATCGCTTATTGTAGATACGGTACCATGTTGAACTACTAAATGAGCAAAATGTGATGGAATAAGCAAGGAACTTTCTATATGTATGTGAGAATCAATAAATCCTGGTAATACATAGTCTTTTAAAGATTCATTAGTTCTTTCTATGTTGGAAATGGTACCATTTTTTATTGTTATATGAGAAGGGTAAATCTCTTTATTCACAATATCGATATAATTTGCTTTAATTAGTAATGAATTCATTATTTGTCCTTTAAGATAGTTCTTTTTTTATAATATGTTACTGCAATATTTGCTATATCAATATATGTAAATTCAAAAAATTTTAATACCGATGTATTTAGTTTATATCTTTCTAGAATATAAGGTTTGTAGTTCCTTTGTTGATTTTTATTGTATTTAATGTAATTCTTATGTTAAAGTCAATATTTTTTAAAAAAGGTGAAATTTTGATTGAAAAATTAGGAAATAGTGTTAAGTATTACAGTTATTAGCAATTTTTGTGAAGCAATGGAGGATTTTTGCACTTATGTGTAATCATAAATATTTGGTGTTTAAGTTATTAATTTTTTTATTAGTTTGTTTTAATGGATATGCTATTTCTAATAAAAATAGCAATATTTTAGTAGTGTTTGCTATGGATTCTGAAGCCGCTGAGCTGAATAAGCTTATGTCTCGTAAAGAAGAGATAGTGTTGAAGGATTATGGGCTTAATAAAAAAATTGTTAAAGGCAAGATATCTAATCGCAATGTTATTTCTGCTGTTGTGGGTATTGGAAAGGTAAATACAAGTTTATGGACTAGTTATCTTTTGTCAAAATATAATATAAGTCATGTAATTAATTGTGGGGTTGCTGGTGGGGTTGTTAACCCTAAGGTAAGTAAGCTTAAGGTGGGAGACATAGTAGTATCTTCAGAGGTGGCTTATCATGATTTTGATTTGGTTAAATTTGGACATAAAGTTGGACAGGTTCCAGAATTACCTCAGAAATTTAGTAGTGATAGAAATTTGCTTGAAAAGGCTTTAAAAGCTATTAAAACAAAGCTTAAAGGTGTTAATGGATATTCAGGATTAATACTAACAGGAGATCAATTTATTGATCCAGTTTATTTGACAAAGATTGTGGCAAACTTTGAGGATGTTATAGCTGTAGAGATGGAGGGTGCGGCATTGGGACATGTTGCTCATGTCTTTAATGTTCCTTTTATAGTTGTTAGATCTATATCTGATATTGTAAACAATGAGGGCAATGAAGTTGAATACAACGAATTTCTTAAGTTGGCAACAGTGAATGCAGCTAAAATGGTACAGGAGATCTTGAAATTACTCTAATTATTAGGTCATTTTATGGTTATTAATAGTGGTAGTTTGGATTTCTAAGTTAGTTAACATAGAGTTGTTTATAACAGGATGTTAGTATAAAATATCTTATACAAATTAATAGTTAATGAGCTTATTAACTTATATATTTGGGTAATAGATTGATAAGGCAAGTGAGTTCTTGCCTATCCTTGTTTAAGGATTATAGGTATGAATTTTGTCTTATCTTGTCTTGTTAACACATTGCATAATCAGTTGGTTTGATTGTTAAAGTTGATAAGATTATCTTTTTTAAGTTTATTAGTAAACCTAATTTTTTAAGGAATTTATAGTGAATAATAATGCGGTGATTGTATTAGATTTTGGCTCTCAGTATAGTCAACTGATTGCAAGAAAAATTAGAGAGATGGGTGTTTATACAATAGTCATTGCATATTCTATTTCTGCAGAAGAGATTAAGGATATGTATCCTGTGGGGATAATTTTAAGCGGAGGACCTGCTTCTGTTTATCTCGACGAAGCTCCTACTGTGGACATTGATATTTTTAACTTAGGTGTACCGATTTTGGGAATATGTTATGGAATGCAGCTAATCATTAAATTGTTTGGGGGCGTAATTTCTAAATGTGATAAGCAAGAATTTGGTAATACTGAACTATTTATCGAAGATGATCAATCTAATTTATTTTTTGGTCTTTCTAATAAGTTAAAAGTAATGATGAGTCATGGAGACAATATTGAAAAAGTTCCAAGCAATTTCAAACAAATAGCTTATACTGAAACTTGTATTGCTTCTGTATTTAATGAAGAGCAAAAAATTTATGGATTACAATTTCACCCAGAGGTAACTTGTTCAGAGGTTGGTAATCAAATACTTAAAAATTTTGTTTTTAAAATTTGCCAAGCTCATGTGAACTGGAATTTAAGTAATAGCATAGATGATTTTGTGGAAAAAATAAGACTTCAAATAGGTGATAAGAAAGTAATTTTGGGACTTTCTGGTGGAACAGATTCTTTAGTATGTGCATTACTTATTAATAATGCAATAAAAAGTAATTTAATCTGTGTTTTTATCGATACTGGCTTGTTACGCAAAAATGAAGTTAGGGAGATATTAGAACTTGGTAGACAGTACAATTTAAACATAAAATATGTTGATTCTTCTTCAATATTTTTGAAGAATTTAGAAAATATAGATGAACCTGAAGAGAAAAGAAAAATTATAGGAAGAACATTTGTAGAGATTTTTGAAAAGGTGGCCTTAGAAGACAAAGATGTAGAGTTTTTGGCACAAGGAACGATTTATTCAGATGTAATTGAGTCTGAATCGAGAAATAATGTTTTTTCATCACATATCAAATCACATCATAATGTAGGGGGACTTCCAGAAAAAATTAGATTAAAACTTTTAGAACCGTTAAGGGAGCTTTTTAAAGATGAAGTAATCCAATTAGGAATTCAATTAGGGATTGAAGAGAATTCTCTTTATAGACATCCCTTTCCAGGTCCGGGATTGGCAATAAGAATAATTGGCAAGATCACTCAAGAAAAGATTAATATTCTTCAGGGAGCTGATAGTATTTTAATAGAAGAGCTTTTGTCAAATAATTTATATTATAAGATAAGGCAAGCATTTGTAGTTTTATTGCCTGTAAAATCTGTTGGAGTGATGGGGGATAACAGAACATATGAATATACAGCTGTTATTCGATGTGTTAATACTTTAGACTTTATGACTGCTAATTGGGTTGAATTACCTTATGATTTTTTAAGAAAAGTTTCTTCAAGAATAATTAATGAGGTCAGAGGTATAAATAGAGTTTGTTATGACATTTCTTCTAAGCCCCCAGCAACAATAGAATGGGAATAATAAAAATAAGGAGAACTGATTGATAGAAAAAATAGTAAAAGAAGCTTTGACTTTTGATGATGTTTCTTTAATTCCTAGAAAATCATCTGTATTACCCAGTGATGTTGATTTAAAGACAAAGTTAACAAAGAATATATCTTTAAATATACCTTTTTTAAGCTCAGCCATGGATACAGTTACAGAAAGCCGAATGGCAATAGCTATGGCTAAAGAGGGTGGAATAGGAATTATACATAAAAATCTCACCATTGAAGCTCAAAGGAAAGAAGTAGAAATAGTAAAGGTTTATCACCGGACCGGCATTATAAAAAATCCTATCACTATTGATGAGAATGCAAATGTACAGGAAGCTAAGATATTGATTGCAAAACATAAGATCTCTGCATTGCCTGTGACAGATAAAACAGGTAAAATATTAGGTCTAGTAACTAATAGAGACATTAAATATATTACGGATGATAATGTTCCTGTAATAAATGCAATGACAAAAAAATTAATTACAGCAAGAGAAGATATAACTTTAACAGAAGCTAAAGAAATATTATTTAGGCATAAGATAGAAAAGCTACTTATTGTTGATAAGTCAAACAATTTAAGAGGATTAATAACCTGTAAAGACATAGATCATGTGGAGCATCAAGAGTATTTTCCTAATGCATGCAAAGATATGAAAAATAGGCTAAGAGTAGGAGCAGCTGTTTCTATTGATGTTGATACTTTAGAGCGTGTTGAAGAATTAGTCAAAGCGGATGTTGATGTAATTGCTATTGATTCTGCACATGGACATTCTACTAGAGTAATTGAACTTGTAAGGAAAATTAAAAATAAATATCCAAATTTGGATGTTATTGCAGGTAATATAGTAACTAAGGAAGCAGCCCTTGATTTAATTGATGCAGGAGCAGACTGTTTGAAGGTTGGAATAGGTCCAGGAAGCATATGTACAACAAGAATAGTTGCAGGAGTTGGAGTACCGCAGTTAACCGCAATTCATGATGTTTTTGAAGCCTGTAAACATACAAATACTTGTATTATAGCGGATGGTGGAATTAGATTTTCAGGAGATATAGTTAAAGCAATTGCAGCTGGAGCTGATAGTGTGATGATAGGCAATCTTTTTGCTGGTGCTCATGAATCCCCCTCAGAGGAAGTAATTTATAATGGAAAAAAATTTAAAGTTTATGTCGGTATGGGCTCTCTTTCTGCTATGGCTAGAGGTTCCAAATCAAGATATTTCCAATTTGAAAATAAAGAATCCCCTGGTAAATTGATTCCTGAAGGCATTGAAGGAATGGTTCCTTATGTTGGAAAATTAAAAGACATTATATTTCAATTAAAGGGAGGTCTAATGTCTGGAATGGGTTACTTGGGAGTGGGAACAATATTAGAATTAAAGACAAACGCTAAATTTGTAAAAATAAGCTCTGCTTCTTTAAGAGAATCTCATACACATGATGTTTTGGAAAATAACAAATAATATAATTTTATTATGTTTAAGAATACTAAGGTTTTATAATGTTTCTAGTATTAAGGGGAAGAGGAGAGTTTTTATCAAGTTCATCTTTCTTTTGATAGTTTGTTCTTGTAGTTGCAACTTTTGTAATAATTTTTTGTTATATGGGATTAGAGTTTTTATTGATATTGACTGGGATAATAAATTATTGTTTTTAGTAAATATGTAATATCATATTGACAGTATTTAAGCGAGCTACAACACTTAGTGTTAATATAAATTGTTTTTCTCCTTAAATAAGAAATACAAAACTTTTTAAGTGTTGGGTATGCTGTTTGGTTTGCATTTTTATTTTTAGCAGTATTGATGAACTTATATGATTTGTTAAATAAATATTTAATATGTTTGATTTCTTTTAAGAAATATAGTCTTTGTATAATTATGTGATAAGATGTTTTGATATTGCCTTTAATTTAGATGGATATGCGTAAAGTGTACTTATTAATTTTGGGTATACATGTTAATCAATGAGCAAAATTATAAGCAATAACGTTAATTGATTGAATGACCGTTGTGTATGTATGAATATTTACATTTACTTTAATTTGGGATAAGTCTTACTAGTATAGGTTGCAGTCATATTTCTTTTTAAGTATCATTTCTAACTTGAGGTATTTTTTTCTTTTTGTGCTCTTAAAAATTTAGGGCATCCATTGGTTGGAGATAATCTATTACAGATATGAAAGAGAACTAAAAATATGATAATAACGAATAGCAGTGTTTATTGTAAATTTATGGCTTGAGAGGGGTTTATAGTAAGTGATGATGAAAGTGATTACGGGGACAATGTCAAATTCATCATTAAAATTTATACGCAGTACCCATGTAATGAAGATAGCATTGATAGAAGAATTGATATTTAATTTAAGTTTTAGTGTGTGTAGGTGTGAGGTATAGAGTTGTTATTATGGATAAAATAATTGAATGGAGAATAGTAAAATAAATATGAAGTGATAATAGTCTATTATAGCATAATGATTGTTTTACAATATATATTGTTATATAATGACATGTTAATATGATAATATATTTATATGATGATATTTTGATTTATAAATGATTTATTTATAAATTGGCTTTCATTAAAAAAAGGAGATGTTTAATGCTAAGGTTGAGAATTTATAATTCGTTATTATTACTAGTAGTAAGCTGTATAATAAGTTGTGATTTAAAAAAACAAAGAGAAATCGCGATGAGAGATAGTGTGTTTAAAGATAATAATATTATAGTTACTTTTGAAGGAATAGATACGGAGTACAGTATAGGCACTAAGCTTGATAATCTTTTAGACACATTTGGTTTTTTTGATGATGGGAGGGAAGTAATTGAGTATATACGAAGTGTAGTAACCGATCCTAGTATTGGGAGGCTTGAAGATTACAAAACGTATAGTATGGATGAGTTTTATAACTTGCTTGTTGTTTTAGGTGTTGATAGAGTTAAAGAAATTATGGAGCGTAATTTATTTATTTTTGGCTCATTAAAAGAGACCGAAGCAGTTATGAAAGATTTTAAGAAAGACGAATCAAAGCAAGGAGATAGGTCTAATTTTTTAAGAAAAATATATTTATTGAATTTAAAAGAAGCATTCAGTGGGTCTAATCCTGATGAGGTTTATTATAAAGCTATAAATAATCATAGATTTTCTAATAATTTTGCTTGGAGAACACGTGAAGATAAATCAGAAGTTATTAAAAAACAGGTTGAATCCCTTGTAAAGGTTGAAAAACTGTATTCTGAGCTGTCTGATGAAGAGTATGAAATAATTGAGTATGTACGAGGTGTAGTAGCTAAACCTCTTTTTGGTGGTGGGGCTCTTCTTGATGTGTTTACTGGCTTAGATTTTCTCTTTCGTCTGGGTGATTGGGGTGTTGATAAAGTTAAAAAACTTCTAGGACATGTTTTATTGACTTTGAATTCACTAAAAGAGACCGAAAGCTTGATAGAGGGTATGAAGGATGAGGAGTTAAGGCAAGAATTACAAGATGAGTTTGGTTATGCTAAGCGTGAATATTTATATGAATTGTACTATACATTTACGCATTCTGTATATGATCGTTTTAACAGTTTGCATGGTGAGGATAGCAATCAGTTGCGTTTTACTGCTTTTAAAGATAAAGTTAAACTCATTGTAGGAACTGAGAATATAGAAAACGATATAATTTACAGACTCTTGCCATAATGGCTATAACTAATAGTTCTTCTGGCTTTGAATTTAGTGTTAAAACCCTACTAGATACAAAGGGTGGGGTTTTAGTCTTGGATGATGATAATCATTTAACATGTGTTGATATTGGTAGTGTTATTTCTAAAGAAGCTGTACTTAAAGCTGAATGTAGAGGTTCTAGGATTTTATTTAATTGTGCCACAGGTCTTTTTAATTTAGAATATTTGATAGAAAATATGGATAGAATAATATCAGATATGCCTATAAGAATTATTGAACAGGATAAAGAGTTTGGTAGATATACTGCAATTGAGCAAATAACTTGGGAAGTTATGAGAATAGTAGATAATCCATTAATTTTTGAGGTCAATAGAGAAGATAGGTTTCTGCCCGCAAAATTATTTGTTGATACGCTTATTATGAGTAATTACATGAATGATAAATTTTCGGGTAATATTTCTGATATTGCTAGATATTTAAATTATGCTCTTAATAATGCATTGAAGAATAAATATGATTTGGTATTTAGGCAAGGTAAGTGGGATGTTTAGATTTGTGTTATTTGGCCTTTTATTGTCTAGTTTGGTTTTACTAGGCTCCATTCCTGATATAGATTATGATTATTTTGAAAATGATAAATTTGATCTTGTAGATATTGATAAATTTTTAGGAAGAGTTAATGTTAAGAACATTTTGAGGGAACGTTGTTTTTTTATTGGCATTAGGAATGTTGCTAATCCTAGTGCTGTGCAAGCACTAAGTAAAGAAGAACTTGGTAAAATAAGAGAGATAAATCCAGTAGGAATTATTTTATTTAGAGAAAATTTTAAGGATGCACAGCAAACTAAAGAGTTGATTGAAGGGATAAAGAGACATCTTGGTTCTGACATATTGATTGCTGTTGATGAAGAAGGAGGACTAGTTAGTAGAGCTAGTGAGAATAAAAAATTGGGAGTTTATAATTTTCCTGCTATGGAATCTGTTGGAAAGACTGGAGATTCTCAGCTTGCATATAAGATTGGTGAAATTCTTGGGAAACAGCTTAGACGACTTGGTATCAATGTAAATATGGCACCTGTAGCAGATGCAAAATTTGTTCCAAATAGTCCCTTAGGTAGCAGAACTTTTGGGTATTCATCTTATAATATTGGTCTTATGGTAGAGGCATTTATTGATGGGATACAAAGGGAAGGTGTGTTTGCTGTGGTTAAACACTTTCCTGGACTTGGAGGCACAAAAGTAGATACCCATAAAGATTTGGCCTTATTACCTTATAGTAAAAATTTTTTAATGGTAAATAATTTTATACCATTTCTTTTTGGCAAGGAAGCAAAATTTATTATGCTTGGGCATGTACTTGTTCCTAAGATTTCCGGAGATGTAAGTAGTATGTCAAAAGATATTGTGGATATTATAAGACATAATCTGAATATCTTTAGTATTATCATGACAGATGCATATGATATGGGGGCAATTGTAAATAATTTTAGTTTGGGGCATGCGATTAGGAAATCATTAAATTCAGGTATTGATGTTGTGCTTATTCCAGAAGGGTTTAAGAAACTTAATGTAGAAGAATGAATATTCTTAGTTTTGTATAAAGGAAATGCTTATTAAAAATTACCATTATTGTTATAATTAGATGGGAAAGGTAATAGCTATATCGACTAAAAAATACTCACGTAGAGAAGAAGAAAATGTAGAGAGGATAGAGAATAAATTAGTAATTGGAATGTTAAGTTTAACAGAGACAAAAGGCAATGCAGGGAAAAGAAAAGCAGAGATATTGTTACCAGTAATAATGGAAGTTCTAAGAGCTATAGGTAATTGAGTACCTATTAAGATATTGATAATGAAAGAATATATGTGTATTTGATATTTCAATATATAAAGAGAAATAGATAGAGTAAAATAGACATTTGAGAAAGTTGGAATGAGGGGATAAAAGTGGATGGGGATGATATTGAAATCAATCCATTCATTGTAGGTCATGGTTATTCCAATGAAAGCGTAATATTTATAATGTTGATTATAAGGAGTTAAATTTATATAATTGTGTTGAATGATACCTATTTGTAGTGGTTTTATATTTTCATTATTAAATTTTTTACCCCATGCATGGGTATATATTATTAGTAGTGATATAAGTATTAAATTTTTCATTGTGTGTGTAAGGAATTGTAACATGTTATTAAGGAATAAAGAACAGTTTGTACTTGTTTGGAAGGAGGTAATAATAAATATTATACTATTAACAATTAAACTA
>NZ_CP073229.1:0-34890 GCF_023035835.1 Borrelia venezuelensis | reverse complement strand
TAGTTTAGTTTTTAATAGTATAAGCTTATCTTAAAAAGATATGTGATATTATGCACAATTAATTCAATTTTAGCTTTTATTTCTATACTCATAACACACTTTTTTAATTGATTCAAATACTTTCTCTTCAGGATTTTCTTCAACAGGAGGAGCAGGGGTAGGAGGATTTAAAAACATAAAATAATTATCAAAAACACTAGCAAGTCTTTTCTCTATTCTATAATGGTCTTTTACATCTATATTAAGATTTTCATCTCTACCCTCTACATTAGGTAAATTATCTTTACCATATTTAATATGTTCAAGTAATTCTTTAACTTTGCCCTTATCGTTCAGTTTTAATAAAAACCTTTTAATATATTCTTCTATTTTAGATACATCTCCTTTTAAATGGATATCAAAATTAGCTGGCTGAACTACCTTTGGATAATTCATTTTTTAATGCATTAACAAAAAAAGTTAATGTATCAAACTCTTCTTTATTAAGTTTAAGATTATCTCTCCAATCTGATTTTAAATTAACATTAACTGGATTTTGCAATAAATTATCTTTATTATTTATTATTTTTATTATTATAATCTTTAAATAAATCACAACTTACAAAACAAATCATACAAAATATAAATACAACTCTATACATAAAATTTATCTTCTTGCTCACACACAAAATCCAAAATCAACTTACTCATTATAAATATAATATATCTCATTATTACTGTTATTCAAGATACAATAAGAGGAAACTTTGTTTATTATGTAATATTAAGTTTATCTTTTAACCTATTTAATGCATTATCATCCAATTTGAGTTTACTAATATTTAATGCACCAGAAATCGCTATTATCTCTTCATAAGACAATCTACACCCTTTTAAGATATGATTCTTAAAACTTTTAGTAGCAATAGGCACAATCTTTTCAATAACATCAAGCAATATCCTGGCATATTCACGCATCTCTTTTGATGAATTTTCCCTAACCTCTTTCGATTCATTTAATGCCAACCTTATTTTGATAAAATGAAAAAGATTATTTAAATCAATCTGCCAATACCATTCGGTATATAAGCTTAAAGGTAAAGCTATTCTAGAAACTTCCTTTAAAACATTACAATTTATCATATTTTGATATAGTTTGTAACAAGAACTTTGGCTTTTCTTTAAATTATCTATTATATCCTTTGTCAAGTCATATTCAGTCTTTTCATTTCCACTCTGACTACTCTTAACACTTTGAATCTTTATGTCTTCTTCTGAAGGAAGATAAAACTCTTCTCTCAGCAAACTATATGAACCAGACACTTCATTAATCCTTGCTGTTCTATGTCTCATCCATTGTCTTGCAACAAATATAGGGGCCTTAACATAAAATGTAAAAACCACTTGTTCAAATGGACTTGTATGCTCATTTCTTATCAAATAATCGATAAGCTCATCATCTTCCCTCCTAATGCTTTCACCTCGATATGAAATTCTTGATGCTTGAACTATTCTCTCGTCACTACCCATATAATCAACAAGCTTGATAAAGCCTTTATCTAAAACCTTATATTCCTTATTTAACAAATCATCTTTTTCGATATCAGTATTCAAAAGCAATTACCCCTCAAAGCTTTAAAATAATTTATTGGTTATTCAATTTAAATCATTATAACAAAAACTTTTTAAAAATAATTCAAAACAACAATCCTTATCCTTATTTAAACCCTTAAGATGGAAATATCAAATAAACACACAGTCAAATCTTAAAAGTAATTAGTTTGTAGAAACTACTTTAAATAAAATCAAGAAGGGTTCCTCTATAAGGAACCCTTCTTGCAAATACTAATGTTATAAAATATTTAAATCTTTACCATCTCTATCTTGCAAGATTCTCTAGAACAGACTTTGCATCTTTAATGAGTCCCTCTATCTCTTTCTTTCTTCCTATTACTTCTCCTATATCAGAAGAAGAGGATTCCAATAAACTTGAAACATTTTCTGCATAGCGTCGCGAATCTCTAGCTAGAAAATCACTATTCCCTCTTCTTGACCACCGGTAACTTCTACGTTTATTCTCTCTTAATCTTTCAGTAATAGCTTCTCTTAAAGTTTCTTGGGACTTATTAAAGAAAAATTCTGCAGATCTTCGTTCGTCAAGACCATTATCAACTTTAATCCTAAGCATATCAATCTGAGACCTTTGATCATTTAACTTATTTTGCAATTGAGTTAGGGAACTTTTTTTTGCTCTATTCTCTCTCCTACTTTTTAAAGAATAATTCTCTCTTTTATTTTTAAGTTCTGAGAGTGTATCATAAAAACTAAACTCTAATTGCTTATATTCACTTTTGAGTTTAAGTGCATCCTCAATTAATTGCTGGAATCCAGAATCTCCAAGAGCACTTTTTACTTTTTCAATTTCTTCTTGGGCTTTCTTCTCTTCATCAGTACTTGGAACTAAATCTTTTTCGTCTATTACTATTTCTTGCTGAAGATAATATGGATATACTTGTTGAGGCACCACAAATCCCGCATTAACAGGTTTTACTTCCATATCTTGCTGTATTTCTACTTCTTCTTCAAAATCATCTATAACAACTTCTTTTTGTTCCTGATTTTCTTGTTTATGATTTAAATCTTTATTATCTTTGCTTTCATCTAAAAATTTTTCCCTTGCTTTATCTAGCAATTCATTAAGGGCATTTATATCACATGATAACAAACATAATAATGTTAACATACATACTGATAAAATACTTCTCTTCATATCTCCCTCCTGGGATATCAAATTATTTAATTATTGAATCTCGATATTGAAATATAACAATTACTGGTAAATATACACCTTTTATTTTAAATTTCAAATAAATTATTAAAATAATATAATTATCTCACTTTGACCTACTTAAAACACAACAAAACTATTTTATTAAGTAAATTTATACAATAAAGAACAAAGATATTATCTTAATATAAAACTTGTAATTAATTACATCCAATTTAAACTTTAAAAAAATAAATAAAAAATCAATTAACTAAAGTAAACACATCATTCAATAAAAACAAAAACTAAGAAACCTCGTTCCTACCTTTACTTTCCGAATAATTTTACTCACTTACTAATCAAAACTAATCTCATAATAATCATTTACCTCTGTTAAACAAGGTTTATCAAGAACTTGTTTACTGATCTTTAGTACAAATATTTAATATAATAAAATTCAAAAAAAGGAAAACATTCTTATGAAAAGAAAAGTTTTCCTCAAATGACTTTATTTAGATTATTTTTAGATTATTTAATTAGCTAATTTATTTAGTAACAGCAGGAGTAGTAGGTTGAGCGGCACTAGCTTCAGTTGATTCAGTAGTAGTCTCAGAGTACTGTATTCCCTTAACAGCTTTTTTTATCTTATCTAGTTCACTTGATACTGTTCTCTTAATTATTATATCGAGTATTCCTAATACCTTATTTACAACAGTTATAGCAGCCGCTTTAACTGCACCATCTTCATTAGCAGCAGCACTAAGTTTACCGGTTTTAGTCATAGCTTTAAGAGCAACAGCTGCAGCTAAGTCTGCATTACTCTTAGCACCAGCAGCAGCAATTTTAGTAGCTAGAGCTCCTGCTTCATTATTATTGCCTGCAGCAAGTTCAGCATCAATCTTAGCATCTTTAATCTTACCAATCATAGCCCATGGATCAGCTTTAGATACCTCTTCAGCTAGATTAGGACCAGAGTTAGCAGCTGCAGCAGCACCAGACTTTGCAAGAGCTGATCCTGCCTTATCATCACCAGCAGCCACTGGACTACCAGCTTTACCGGTATCAATCTTTACGCCTGATTCTTTAGCAGTCTCAATTATAGCTTTAACTTCTTTAATAACAGTTTCAACACTATCTTTATCGGCAGCAACTGCAGCAGCATTAGCAGTATCAACAATGTCAGCACCATCATTAGTTACACCAGCAAGTGTAATTAGAGCAGAAATTAGTTGCTCAAAGACATCACTAGCACTGCTAATTGTACTCTTAACAGCTTCAATTGTGCTGCTATTAGCATTTTTTGCTTCAAATATATCACCTGATAGCTCTTTTAACTTCCCCTTAGTATCACCTAAACCTTTTTTTATTTTTTCAAAGTGTTCACCAACTTTACTTCTCTTGTCACCAGATTTAACTGCTGTAAGTCCCAAAGCATCACCAATAGCATTACCAAAGATGCCAAAAATCTCTTGAAATCCATGCCCTATCTTAACTAATGAATTTAAGAATGTGGTTTTAGGATCTTCCATCTTAGTACTCCCACTGCCACAGCCAAGAAGTAAAAATAAAGTCATTAATAACACACTTAAAGTAATTCTTTTCATCATCACGTGCCTCCTTATTAATCTAAAGGGGAAACTAGACATAACTAAAAGGAAAACAATTCTCATGAAGAGAGACATAGTTTTCCTAAAATGACTTTATTTAGTTATGTATTTGTTATTAAATTCTAACAGTTCTTATTAACTTAAGAGGTTGTATTATCAGTAGTTACGAGATTATCAGTAGGATTAATTTTCATAGAATCTTTAACTTCCTTAAGTCCTCTGTCAATTGTTTCTCTTATAGCAATAGTTAAAGTATTTAGTGCCTTGTTTACAGCACTTATAGCTGCACCTTTAACTGCAGGAGCATATTCAGCAGCAGCAGCACTAGGACCAGCAAATTTACCACCCTTTGCCATAGCTGTTAATGCAATAGCCCCTCCAATAGTAGCATCTTTAGCATTAGCCTTGGCAGCATCTACAGCTGAACTAGAGCCATTTTTAACAATAGCCTTTAATATGTCAGCCCCAGTTACAGCACCAACAGCTTTAGCAGCATCAGCCGCTGATTTTTTTGCAGCATTTGCATCTCCAGCATTATCACTAGCAAATAACTTACCTGCACCATCATTAGCGGTTCTTGCAGTACTACCATCTTCAGCCTTTTTATCATTTCCCGCCTCAGCATTTCCTTCTTTAAGCACTACTTCTACTATACCTTTAATCCCTTGTACCAATTTATCAACACCAGTACCAGCAACACCAGCAGCATTATTAGCACCAATATTACCAAGCAGGTCATCACCTGTAGTACCAATAGCCTCACTAGCAGTTTTAGCCCCATCAATTATCTTACTAAGAGTATTATCAATTAAGTTTTTTACAGCAGTCTCAGCTGTAGCAGCATTAGGATTATTCTCAGATTTCATGTCAGAAACAATTTTCTCAAGGGATGTCTTAGTTGTTGTTAAGCTTTTTTCTATAGTCTTAAAATAGTTCCCAACATCAGACTTTTTAGTAGTAGTATTAAACCCTAAAACCCCTCCAACCATATCAGCAAAGGAAGTGAAAACATTTAAGAAATCATTACCTAAACTAATGACAGATTTTAAGAATCTACTCTGAGGATTCTCAGCCTTAGTACTGCCACTGCCACAGCTAATAAGTAAAAATAAAGTAATAAAACAGTAAAGATAGAAAAAAAGAAACAAAATAAGCTAAGAGAAGAATACTCCTAGCTTATTATTTATAGACTTTATTTTATCAAATAATTACCATCAATTAAAAACTAATCTTATAATAACAATTTATCTCTTAGTTAAGATTTAGTAGTAGTTGTAAGCTCATTAATAGCAGCTGTTACTGCCGCTTCAGCAGCTTTTAATAACGCATCAATTGCTGTGTTGAGTTTTTTAAGTTCTGCAACTCCTTTATCTCCATTAGGCTTATTAGTTTTATCTATAGCTTCTTTTGCATGTTCATCAGTAGCATCATGTTTACCAAGATTAGCATCCCCTCCCTTCAATTTGGCTATTAATGATGTATTTTCAGTCTTAGCAGCAGTAACCTTTCCCTTCAACTCATCAGAAATTCCGGCTATTTTCGCTAAAGCTTCCAATTTAGTTCCTACGGCAAATATTAATTGCAATGTTCCTGCGAGTAATGATCCATTTTTATTTGATTCGGTATCAAAGCCATCATCATCATTTTTAATTTTCTTTCCAATAGCATTAGCTAGTGTATCAATGGACTTAACTAAAGAATGAACTTCTTTAACACTCTTAGCAAAAGCAACAGTGTCTGTAATGTTCTTAGTTATTTTAGCTAGATCAATAACAGTACCATCAGATTTAGCCACTTCATCATCTTTAAGATTTTTTCCTGAAGTATTACAAGAGCTAAGTAAAAATAAAGTCATTAATAATGCACATAAAGTAATTCTTTTCATTATCACGTGCCTCCTTTTTAACCTAAAATTTTATTTCAAAAATTTGATTTTTCAATTTTTTTAAAAAAAAAATTGAAAAATCTCTACAAAACCTTAACATTATGATCTAAAACAAAACATCGATATAACCCTTAACAAATGAACAGACAAATTTAATAATATTGCAAAGAAAAAAAATAAATTCTCTGTGAACAAGTCAAACACAGTCACAACTTTATCAAAGTTTCATTAAATTTTAATTTAAAATTAATCACCTTGTTTTTCAAATTTATTAAAGTATAATATTTAAACACTAAAATATAAAATAATTGCTATTTATATTTACAAAACCCGTAAATAGCAAACAACATACCATAATAGTATTAAAAGGGGGAAATGTGTTATATTCTTTCAAAGACCTAAAATTAACAAAAATTTTACTAATTTTTTTACTTACAGCGTGTTCTTCCTTGCAAGTCGAACATGATAAAATCAACAAAACAATAAGAATATATCAATATTTAAGCAAAAACTTAGAATTAAAAGGTGTAGTTGACTATCAAAACAACACAACACAAATATTTTTATATACTAAATTAAGAAACCATAGCATAATCAAACAAACTCCATTAACACTACCAGATGGCACTAAAATAGAAGGTAAAACAAGCTATGAATACGATAATAAATCTTCATTTGGAAAATGGGTCAACACCTCCTCTTTCAGCTTAAACAAAACTATACTAGAGAAAGTTCTCAATGAAGATGAGTATGTATATAACAAAGAAGATATTAAAATCCAAGTCGGTTTAGAAACATTGCAAGTCAATAAAGCCAAAATTAGAGATTTTCTTTTAAAATTAAACGCAACTGAAAAGCAATATACCCAAAAACGACATCCTGACAAAGAAAATACTCAAAAATAATAATCAAAGCTTTAAAATTAACGATATATTTCTTAACGTTAGTTTTAAAGCTCTTTTATTATCTTTATCAATCAATAAAATTTACTTACAAAAAAGTAACCTTCAAAGCAAGATTAATGTAAAATTAAGAACAAATTCTTACAAAGAAATAAAAGATATCCTGTAAATCAAATAATCAACATACAAGATATATAGCTCTTTTTAAAATAAACACCATATATGAAAACCGAAACAAAATATAAAAACCCAAAATCTATATATTTAAGATAAATTAAGATAAAATGACAAAGGCTACCTACTGTAGCCAACCTATTATTCTAATCAAACAATAAGAGTGAGACTTTAAATCTCAGTCTATAGAATAATTATAAACTATTTTATCTTTTTGTAAAGTCTTTTTCAAAAGTTTTTATGCTATTTTAAAAAAATATTATCACAAACTTTATATTTTACTAAGACAATATAAATATCTAATTAACACACAATGGATTTACTGTGCTTTCAGACTATTATATTTATCATGCATCTTATAAAAAAAATCTTTCTCATTTTTATATATTTCCTTAAGCAAAAAACTAGCAAATTTTGTGTTGGACTTATAAAAATAGAAACTCTCTTCATCATCTAGTTGCAACCTTAAAAGTTTTAAAGAGTTGACATTATTTTCACTAATGACATTATTATTTTCTAAGACTTTAATTGCATAATCTACACCTTTACTTAAAATTAAATTATAATCAATTTTACCACTATCAATGCCTATAACTAGCTTAATATATCTATATATGGAAGTTTTTGCTATTTTATAGCTCTTGATAAAAGCTGTAAAACTTTTATATCCATCAAGAGCATAGTACTTACTTTCATTAATTTCTTTCAAGACCCTAGCTGTTTCTATTTTATTATAGGATTCCTCTTTTATTAAAATCTTAAGCTTTTCTTTTAATTCTAAATATCTCTCTTCTCTTGTCTTGTTTAAAGACTTGAAATTACATGTTTCTAAATCAATTCTTTTAACTATCTCTATTTTTCTATTCTTATTCATCGCATACCTCATCAAACCTGTTCCAAATGGAACTATTAGTTCCATTTGGAACTAATTATCAATCCTACTTAAAAAGTTTTCTAATATTTCTTTATAAGCTTTGTAGTAGTCTTCATTTGAATTAAAATCAACTCTGTGAAAAATAGTTTTTCTCAAATTATCTCGCTTTGGAACACTCCCTAAAAAATTTTCCTTATACTCATTCTCAATAAATTCTTTTAATTCTTTATCTATGGTCTGCCTTTCAATCAGGTTCGTTACTAAGTAAAATGTTGGTAATTCACTTCTAAATATATCCTTCAATCTGTTAGTTATTAAATCTACACTCTCAATCGCCCACTGATCGGTTGGTAAAGGGATGATAAGATAATCAGTGACTATTAAACTATTATTTAGTAAACTTCCTAACGTCGGAGCTGTATCCATAATGATAAAATTATACCTGTGTTGTATATAACTTAAGAATATTTTAAGTAAACATTCCTTTAAGGAGATACTTTCTTCATTAAACTGACTTAAAGTCAAGTGACTTGCTATAAAATCAAGATTTTCATTGATCTTTACAACTGAATTTTCGATATCCAATTCTCTTTTTAACACTCTGTATATATTAACTTTCTTTATATCTATATTTTGACTCTTTATAAGATTAATGTAAAAACTCGTACCACTGGCTTGTGGATCTAGATCAATTAATAGTGTTTTGTATTTTTTACTTGAAAGAATATTACTAAAAAACAAAGCTGTTGTACTTTTACCGACACCTCCCTTGATTGAGGCTATGGTAATTATCTTTGGTTTTCTTTTATCCATCTTAATATTCCTCTGTCTTCAAGATATTCTTTTCCATAAAATTGGTGGACTTCTCTTTCCAATCTTAAGGTTCTGTCTAACAAAGAATTGTAAAACATCCTTTCCTTATTTTTTGATTTCAACAGTGTATGTAAACTTCTCAGATAACAAAAAACACTTCCCTTTTTAAATCTAAATTCAATGTAATAAATTTTTATTATTCTAGATGTCTTTTTTACTTCATTTTCCTTGTAATTTATAATAAATGGTTTTGGTAACTTTGTAAATCCATAGTAAATTCCTATAAATTTATCTCCTTGCCTCATATGAAATAAATGAAGACTTTCATATTTATTGGGATCGAAAACATTCCTAAAACATAACCAAAATTTACCTTTATTTGGTCTTGCTTCGAAATTATTTATCATACTGAAAATTTTTGTATGGTACATTTTTTTATAGTTTTTTTCTTCTATCTTTTTAAAAAATTTTTTACGCTCCTGATCCAGTTCTGACTTTTTTGCCATCAATCTCGCTTTTAACTCATATATTGCCTTTTCCACTTTTTTCATATTTCCCTAATTAGAAACCAGTAATTTTGTTTTCATAATTTCCATTATCAATTCGCTAGCTTTCACTATTTCATTTGGATTCTCTATATAGTTCATCTTTGGTTTTCTTATTTTTTCTCGATCTTGATGTAATTTTTGTGCTTTGGTTTTATTTTTGTCTTTAAATTCTCCTATCATCATGTTAAAGTCCGTATTTATATTTCTTTTTGACATGAACCATATTTTATCTTTCTTTTTTCTGAGTATGGTTTTAAAAAAACTTACTGCATCATCTTCATTATATTCTATTAATTCTTCCATGAAGTCCTTTAAGTTCCATAGTGTATTTTTATAGCTTATCTGTGTTTTTACAATATTTTTCATTTCATTTAAGTCTTCATTTTTTATTCTCACAAACTTCTGTAGTATGATTTTTTCTAATTTTTTCTCTTTGATTTTGGTGTCTTGCAAACCAGAATTCTTATATTTATTGTATTTACTTTTTATATAACCTAAAAGATGTGAAAATATTTGATGTGAAATTTTGAATTGTTGATTTTGTTCTTTCAATTTGTCCTTTTTAATAGCATTATCTCTTGCGTGATCTATGTTTTTTTTCCTTTGAATGAAATAAGCTTTGCTTATTGCTTTATTAGCTATTTTTTCAAGAGTTTTGTTGATTATATAGTAAGTAAAACTACCATTGTTTTTTCCAAGTGGGTTAAAGTCGATTTTTAACAGACCAATTTCTTCAAAGTTTTTAATATCGCTTTGTATAGTCCTTTTTGTTACTGTTTTAAATCCTTTTTTTTCTAAAATTGAATTTACCATCATTACAACATTTCTTAAAGAATACCTTCTCTTATTTGTGAAATAATTATGTTGCAACTTTTGAATTACCCAAAACACCTTTAATCTTCGATCTACTACTTTGTTAAATGGCATCTTACTGATCTTTTCTTGTCTCATTTTAAACTCCTATCGTTTGATCTTTATATTTAAAACGTTAGTGATATTTTAATTAAATGTTGGAGAAAAGTAAAGTCTTTAGATAATACATTCATACCTTAAATTTATTTTATATTGTTTTATTTTAATAATAGTAAAATTATGTTGTTCTTATTTGTGAATTGTTTGATATATTATTAAGTAGATATTCAGATATTCTTTTTTAATGATAGGTAGATTTTATCACGAGGGTTTGTTGAAAGTAGTTTATAAGATTGTTTTACTTTTCATTTTCATCTTTTGTTCTTGCAATTTTGATACTGCATCAAGATTTTTCCTTCCTTTAGAAGAATCAATAAAATTAGAAATTGCAGGTTATGAATATTTAGGTGGTAATAAATTTAGAACTCGAGTTCATTCTAAAGATTATTTTGATTCTGTTAAGGATATTAATGGTTACTCTTATTACTTTATCTTGGATAAAGATACGCAAAATATTGAGGTGCAGGTAATTTTGTATTCAAAAGTTGCAGGTTTATTGGATTATAAATTTGGGTTTATTTTTGATTTTGGATTTAAGTTTGATTTTTTTAATGCTATCCCTCCCAATTCATTTGAGTTTCAAGTTAAAAAAATATTTAAAAGAGAAATTGTATTAAAAAGTGAGCTTGATATAGCTAATAATAGTCAATTTTCTACTTATACTTTTAGTTTAGAGCATATAAAAAAGATTAACCGTGAATTTGAGATTAGAAACCATGAAGATGATATTAATTCAAGTACAAGTGAACTTATGTATTTTGTGGGAAGTTCCAAGTATTCTACTTTAAGAGAGGCATATATTGTTTTCTATTACTATGTTTTTAAGGCTATTGAGAGATTTATGTGATAATAGGAACTTTATTGGTAATTCTTTGTTATTATAACTTTTATTTAAGTATGTGTTTAGTAAATTGTTTTTGTTTTATAAGTTGATAGTAGTTTAAGTAGATGTTCTTATTATTTTTTCTTGCTATAATTTGTTTAGTATGTCTTTGAAAGTTAATATAAAAAAAGAGCTTGAGTTTTTTAGAAAAAACTTGGAAGCAATATATGTTAAGTATTTGAAATATGAGATTTCATATTCTAAATTAAATGAAAGTCTGAGTACTCTTGCTGAGAAACATAGAGGTATTCTCTTAAGGAAGGATAAGTTTACTAACCTTTCAATCATATTGAATCTTTCTAAAACCCGTAAAATAATAAAGGAATATATCAATCTTTCAGTGATTGAGGAGATAAGACAAAAAAATAAGCTTTTGTTTTTTTGGATTCCTAAAAAAGTAAAGGCACTATCTAATATCGATATAAAAGATTTATGTAAAATTGAGGAGTTGATGGTTTCTAATAATATTTTAGGTAAAAAGGTTTATTTTGAGTTTTTCCTAAGTTTGTTTAAAAGTCCTGAATGGTTAAATAATTATTCCCATCATTATAAGATTTCAAAAATTAATAGTTATAGAAAAGAGCAGATACCGGTTAAGATAAACTTAAAAACTTATATTGAGATAATAAATATTTTGTTGACTCAAAAAAGGGATATCCGATTAAAGTTTTATGGAGTATTAATGGCAACCGGACGGCGTCCTGTTGAAATAATGAAAATATCTAAATTTTATGTTGAAGATAGTGAACATATTTTCATGAAGCATATTGCAAAGAAGAAAGAGCATAATTTAATTCATGAAATTGTTTTTCCCACTTTTGCTGATTCTAAATTGATTATTGATTCAATAGAAGAGATAAGATATATGGAGAGGACAGAAAAACTTTCAAAAGAAATTATATCCTCAAATCTTGCTTATAGTTATAATAGGCTATTTCGTAAGATCTTTGAAAATATATTTGAACCTGAAGAGTCAGTTTATTTTTGTCGAAGGCTTTATAGTAGGTTTTCTTACCTTGCATTTGCTCCAAAAAATATGGAGCTCAATTTGTGGATAACCACGGTTTTAGGACATGAGCATGATGATATAATAACCGCTTTTCATTACAATCGTTATATCTTGGAGACTTTAGATGATAATGCTGATATTGATTTGCTTAAATTGATTAAAAGACGGATATACACGTATGTTAGGAGAAAGACTACATATTCTGTTGTTACTATGCAAAGAGTAAATGTTTTGATAGAGGAGTGTGGTGTTATGGATGAAAATTATGTCAAGACTTTGCATGTAATTAAAGAGCTGATGATCGAAGATGGTTTAGAGAAATTGGAAATGCTAAGGGGCCTTAATGTTAAAATTCGTAAGTCTTTCAAGCAAAAATATGGTTATAATTATAATTATGCAAAACTTGGTGAGTATTTAGCCTTGATTTTTGAATATGATGTTTAGGTATATTGTAAAAAAGTTAATTTTATTTTGATGTTTAATATTTATTTTGACTAATTTAGAGTTTTTTAAAATATTTTGATTTGTAATATATTTGTTAATTGTATGAATACAGGATTTCTTTATTTTTTTAAGAAGACATTAAGTGTCGATGGTAATAGAATGATTTATATTTCCTATCTTTATGATAGTTTGGTTTCAATTCAACCGATGCAAGATTGGTTGAAAATTGATTTTAGAGACTCTAAGAGAGGTAAGAAATATTTTTTCCTTTTTAAAAGAAGTAAATTAAATGGAGAATTTATTTCTTGTAATTTTTTAAGGACAGAAACTAACTATGGGCTTGACATTAAATTTTCGGATGGCAATCTAAATATTTTTTGTAAGGATAAAAAGTCATTAGACTTTTTGAAGTTCAGGGTTGAGCGTTTCTTTCAATCTAGTTCAAAGTCCCTTAATTTTGCAAATAAGGGTGGAACTAAAGCAAAAATTGGTAAGATGAAAGTAATTAAGGGTAAGATTAATAGAAATATTAGTAGTAGGAACAAAAGTTCTTGAAATCGAAGGGATATCTTTCGTCTAAGATTTTTTTTTCTATGTTTTCAATTTTTGAGTAACCATTGCCTTTTTTTAAGGTGTTTTCAAATAATTCAATTTGTTCTTTATTGTCGAAAAAAGCTACTATTTCAACTTTTCCATCATCTAGGTTCTTAACAAATCCTTTGATTGCTATTTTAGTTGCGATTTGTTCTGTAAAAAACCTAAATCCTACACCTTGTACTTTTCCAGAAATGAGGTATTGGTATTTGTGCATATTCTTATCCTTTTTTATAAAATATAAGAGGAGCTATTTTAAAATAAAACCCCTCTTATTGCTATTTTATATTCTTAAAGCTTTCTTAAGAATTGATGTAAGTTTTATCCATTTCCATTCTTATATTGTCAGATAATCCTCCAAATATAATTTGGATACCATTTCCTTTTTGAAGCATTCCGCTTGCTCCAATGGATTTAAAATAAGTGACAGATTTAACTAGTTCTATTTTATTGACATTTATTCTTAGTCTTGATGCACATGCGTCAAGATATGTGATGTTGTCTCTACCCCCAAGTCCTTCTAGTACTTTTCTGGCAATTTCTGATATTGCTGTTTTTTGTGGACTTGTTTTTGTAACTTCTTCTACTTCTTCACGGCCTGGTGTTTTTAGATTGAATTTTATGATTGCAAGTTTGAAAATGTAATAAAATCCAATGAAGTAAAATATTCCAATAATAGGAATCATTATCCAAGTTGTTTTGCTATTGCCTTGCAGTATTCCAAATAGGAACATATCGATAAATCCTCCAGAGAATGTTAATCCAACTCCAATATTGAAAACATGTGCTAATAGATGAGCCAATCCAAATAAAGGAACATATACAAGATAGTAGAGGGCAGGCGCTGCAAAAAGGAATGCAAATTCAAGAGGTTCTGTTATTCCTGTTAGCATTGATGTGAAACTAGCTGATAATAATAGAGAAGCTGTGTTTTTTTTATTCTCATTTTTTGCGGTATGATACATTGCAAGAGCAGCGCCAGGTAATCCAAAAATCATTACTATAAATTCACCACTAAAAAATCGTGTTCCTCTTGTAACTTCAAAATGTACAGTATTAGGATCTGAGAGTTGTTTGAAGAAGATATTTTGTGCACCTGAGACTAGTTCTCCATTAATTTCCATTGTTCCACCCAAAGATGTTTGCCAGAATGGCATATAAAATATGTGATGAAGACCAAAAGGTATTAAAGACCTTTTTATTGCTCCATATGCGAATGAACCAAAATAACCAGATTGTTCTATAATATTTCCAAATGAGATCATCATTCCTTGAATGACTGGCCAAATGCATGTTAAAATTATTCCTACTATGAACATTGCAAGAGTGGTGATGATGGGAATGAATCTTGATCCTCCAAAAAATGCTAGAAATGTTGGTAGCTGGATATTATGCAGTCTGTTATGAAGCATTACTGCAATAAATCCCGCTACCATGCCTCCCATTACGCTCATTTGAAGAGAAAAGATTCCAAGTACATTTGTGTATTCTTGGCTTTTTGCGATTGCCTCTGCTTCAGGTGTTCCAATTGCTATTAATGCTTCTACATTTACAGTTGAAGCATTAATGCCTTGAAGAGATAAAATTCCATTTATAGTTTGATGCATAACTAAAAATCCTACAACTCCAGCAAGAGCCGCTGTTCCTTTTTCAGCTTTTGCCAATCCAATTGGAATTGCCACTGCAAACATTAAAGGTAAGTTTGCGAAAATTATTTCACCTGTATATTTCATTAAAGATAGTATTGAACTTGTTAAAGTTCCCTCTCCAAGTATGTCCTCAATTCCATAAGTTTGAATCATTGTTTTGTTGGTAAGTGCTCCACCAATTCCTAGTAAAAGACCAGCTATTGGTAAAAGAGCTATTGGTAACATAAAAGCTTTTCCTACCTTCTGTAATGTTGTAAATATAGATCCTGGTGATATTGACATAACATCCCCTCCCTTAAATTGTTGTTAAAATTTAATATAATTAACATTTTTAATTATATTATATGATTAATATTAGCAATATTTGTCGATCTTGTAAATAAAATTAAGGACAAAATTATTGTCAAGGAATGAGTACCACTCATTCCTTTTAAGTTGTCATTGTTGAGATGTTTGTAGTTCTTTCATAATTTTTTCTATTTCTGTGTTGACATTATCTGATACAACACCAAATATAATTTGTAATCCTTTATCTTGTCTTATAATTCCTTTAGCACCAATTGATTTAAAATAAGCATTATCTTTAACAAGATTGATGTCATATACTTCAATTCTGAGTTTTGTAATGCAGGCACTGTTATATTTAATGTTAGCAATTCCCCCAAGGCCTTTGATGGTTTTGGTTGTAACTTCTCTTAAATTATCAAGTATTTCTTTTGAACTTGCCCTTGTAGCAGTTACTCCGTCGTCTTCTCTGCCTGGAGTTTTAAAGTCAAATCTGACTATAGTCCATTTAAAGACAAAGAAGTATATAAAGAAATAAGGTATTCCGACGTAGAGTATGTTTATCCAACTTGTTCTTTCATTTCCTTGAAGTATTCCATAAAGGAGGTAATCAATAAATCCGTCTGCAAATGTTACTCCTACTCCAACGTTTAAAAGATGCATCAATACAAACCCCATGCCGTACATAAAGACGTTAAATCCAAAGAATAGAATAGGGGCTGCAAAAAGGAATGTAAATTCAATGGGTTCTGTTATTCCTGTTAAGAATGATGTGAATGCTACAGAACCTAAGAATGCTGCCATTTCTTTTTTGCGTTCAGGTTTTGCTACCCACCACATTGCAAGTGCTGCTCCAGGAAGTCCAAATGCGTGTCCTGGCCATTTTCCAACCCAAAACCTTGTTCCTTTTGTAACTTCAAAGTGTCCTGAGAAGTTTGGATCTGCAAGTTGTGCGAAAAATATTTTTTGTGCACCTGAGACTAATTCTCCATTAATTTCCATTGTTCCTCCTAAAGGTGTTTGCCAGAATGGCATATAAAATATGTGGTGAAGGCCTGTTGGAACTAGTGCTCTTTCAATGATGCCAAACAGAAATGAACCAAAGTAACCAGATTGTTCTACAATTTTACCTGTCATGGCAATTACGCTTTGTATGGGAGGCCAAATAAATACAAGCATTATACCAATAATTAACATTGTTCCGGTTGTAACTATTGGGACAAATCTTGTTCCCCCAAAGAATGCTAAAAATTGAGGTAGTTTAATGTCGTAGTACTTGTTGTGAAGATATGCAGCAATGAACCCTGAGATCATGCCCCCAAGTACTCCTATCTGAAGAGTGTGCATGCCAAGTACATTTGTATATTCAAATGATTTTGCAACAGCTTGTGCTTCATTGAGTCCTGTTGTCATTAAATAAGCAGAATTAACTGTTTCGGTAGTTATTCCTTGTATTGTAAGAGTACTGTTTATAGCTTTGTGCATAATTAAAAATCCAATTCCTCCAGCAAGTCCCGCGGAACCTTTTTCTACATTTGCAAGACCAATGGCAATGCCTAATGAGAATATTAGCGGTAAATTTTCAAATACCACACCACCAGTGTCTCTCATGACTGATAGAATGATGTTTAAAAGGGTTCCTTGTCCCAAAGTATTTTCAAGGCTATAAGCTTGAATCATTGTTTCATTGGTAAATGCACCGCCAATTCCTAGCAAAAGTCCGGCTGCTGGTAGAAGGGCTATTGGTAACATGAAGGCTTTACCGATTTTTTGCAAAATAGCAAATTTGTTTGAAGTGGTAATCATAATAAATTCTCCTCGTGTTCACTTTCAATCTTTAAATATAGTATATATTAATTAATTTAATTAATATATACTATATTTAAAGTAATAATAATCAATAATTAATTATCTTGATTATATTTGAAAAGTTACAAATGTTATTTATTTTGTAATAGTGTTTAAATATTTATAGATTTCTCCGTTCTTGGAAGCATAATCGGATGGTAACTTTTTATTTAAGTCTCTTATATGTGGATTTGCTCCTTTTTCTATAAGAGATCTAATGAAGTTTATGTCGTATCCGCTAATTATAGCATTGTGAAGGGCGTTTTTGGCTTCCTGATCTGTTAGGTTGATGTTGCAATTTTTTGACGACATTGCATAATTTATTATATTCTTGGATTTTGATTTTACTGCGTGAATGAATACAGGATTTCCATCGGAGAATATTGTGTTTAATGAAAAAGTGTTTGGATTTTGTTCTAAAAAGACTTTAAATTCGTCTAAATTATCATTGCTTACTAATACTTTGAGCTTACGTTTTTCTTCGATGTATGTTTTGTATTCGTTTTTAAGTTTAATACTCTTCAGAAAATTATCTTTATTCTCTTTTAAATCTATATAGTAGGGAATGGTATCAATATTATTTTTATAATAATCAATAGTAACTTGAGTATTATTTGAATCAAGATAGTAGACATTTAGTAGTTCTTTGAAGTAATTGTTATCATCTTTAATGATCTCAAATTTAACCCCATGTTTTTGATATTCTTTAAATGGAATTAAATTGTAGTTTTGATCGTAAAATAATAAATCCGTTATTTGACCTTTTGAGTCTTTAAGTACGGGAATGATGTTTCCATCTTTATCAACACCTATGTCTGATATTTTATTATTTAAACTAGGCAATTTGTATTTGTTATACATTGGCAGAGTTTCTTCCTCTAATTTTGCAATCTTGTCTTTGATTTCTGTGTTCATTGCTTTAATATAGGCATTATAATTTTTTACGATATCATCTGCTGGTTTGTTTATATTTTTTGAATATTTTTCAAAACTAGCATTAAATATGGTGTTTATTGGTGTTAGTTTTGACATTAATTCCATTTTTATTGGTTCTTGTAATTTTGAGAGATATTTTTGTAAAAATGTTGCATTGATTTTATGTACTTCAAGGAAGTCTTCTTTGAATATTTGGAAATTTTCTAGTAATTGTTTTTCTGAGAAATGATGAGACAAGTTAGAAGCGGTTATAAAAAGGATAAATAGCGTTAAGTAATATAGAGAATTAAACTTTTTTATCTTACTCTTGATCTTTACTCTTAAATTTTTGTTAAAGATGGTAAAGGATGTAATTCCTATAATAATATATCCAAGATACATAAATATTTTGCTTAATGCATAGTAACTCATTTAAGTTCCTTTAGGTTGATTTTTTATATTATTATATCAAAACAGATCTATTTTATTTACTTTGTTTTTGCGAAAAAGTATAATCAGATTGATTGTATGCGTATATTTTTAAGTTCTTGTGTATTTTTTATTTTTATATTTTTGTTAAGTTGTTCCACAATTTTACTGTATGAATCTGGAGAGGGATATAATTTAGATTTATTAGCTTTAAAAGCTTTGATGATATATCCTGAACTTAGAATTTCAAAATCTGATCTAAGTAAGTATACAAATTTTAATGATTCTAATTGTAGTTTTGATATTTGGAAAGGTGAACAAAAGGGTTCAGTTTATATTTCTGAGTCTAGTTATAATAATAATATTGCATATATTAAGAGTCTTTATTTGTATAATAAAAGATTATATAAAGTTATCTTAGCGTATAGTGTGGTTCAAGGTTTATCTTTTAAATCCGAGGTTTTGAGGTATTTAGATGATCATAATATTAAAGAAAAATTTCCTTTAAGAATAAATTTTCCTTATTATAAAATAGATGTGGATAATAGATCTTGGATTGTGCTTAAAAAAGATTTTTTAGATATGATTATTCAAGATAAGAATGCTTTAATTTTTGCTAAACGAAAGCTGGAAAACATACTTAAAAGCTTTTCCAAGCAATAAGTTATTTATTCTAGTTCTTCGAAGATTTTTTTTATGCTTTCTTTTCTTGTATTTTCTTTTTTTTCTAAATCTATAGCTATTGATTCTTTTAGCTTATCTACATTTTGCAGTAAAAGCTCTTTAGCCCTTGCTCTATCTATTTGCTTAACTTTTAGTTTTTTTTGTATCTTGTTTTCTTTCTCAAGTCTGTGAATCTCGTTCAGCATGCTTAACTTAAAGTGTATTATATTTTCAGATACTTGAAATTCTTTTGCCATTACTTTTTGCGGATATTTTATCGATTTATATTGAAATACTTTTAGTCTTAAAGTGGTAGTTGGGATTAATAGGTTTGCTGCAAATATGTTGGCTTCTATTGTCATTTGGTTATCTTGAGTATTAATCGTATCTGTTCTCTTTGATGGATTAAAAACTTGATATTTATGCATTAGATAATGGCCAAGTTGTTGTGCTATTGCAAATCTTTTGTTTTGTAGATTCATTGTTTCGTTTATATATATAGTTTTTTTGTTTGGTTTAATGTATCCGGCAAAATTTTTGTATTTGTCTTCAAATGAAATTTCAAATACTTTAAGTCCTTCTCCTATGGCAATCTTTATGATTGGTACTGGTATTAGTAATACAGCGTATTTTGAGATTATATAATCAGAATAAATATAAGGGGCTTTAATATATGAGCTAAAATTATTGGATTTCATTCAATATAAACATTCTCCTTCTAATATTGTATAATATAATTTAATTATGAGATATAGTTTTTTCTTATTTGTTTTGTTTTTTTTTTCATGTAAAACTTTAAATGTACATGACTTTTTAGATGAAGAATTTGACAAAATTGAGAGAGCTAATTACTTCCTTTATTTTTATCCAAATAGTCAAATCTATATAAAGAGGGATAAATTGACTAATGATTTTTCTGTGTTTTTGAATGTTGTTTTGGATTCGAATTTAAATTTTGATAGTGGTTATTTAAAATTAATTCAAGATGATAACTATATTGGTGATGTTAATATTTCTAAGGTGGTTGGCATTGGGAATTTCAGATTCTTGTATGTTGATATTGATAGAGATAATGCTGATCTTATTTTAAGGGCTCTTAAGCCTTACAAAAGCTTATCTTTTGTTTTAGATGATAATTCTTATCAAGTGTGGACTAGAGGGACTTTTGAATATGATGCTAAATTTATTGATGTTGACTTTGAGAGTACCCGAGATACTCTAAGATATGCTCTTGAAAATAATATTTTGTAGTAAATTATGTTCTTGTGTAAAAATTTATAGTATTTTGATGACAAAATTTTCTAATAGGTATATCATTTTTTACTGTTTTATTTTCTTGATGTTTTCTTGTGCAACTATTGGGTTTGAGAACATTCATGGGTTAAGTAGCAATTCGAAATATATTAGATTGATTTTTGATAAGAATAAGGTTTCTTTAAGGCATTATTTTACTATTTCTGGCAAATTTAATTTAAGATATAAGGAACCACTGTTTTTGCAATGTGGTAATGATATAGTGGCTTCGTTTCTGCTTAGGCGTTATAAAAGAATTGGTGATAAATATATTCAGACTTTCTTTAGTGTTGGTAAGGATATTTCTTTAAAAGTGTATCTAGAGCTTATTAAGACTGGAAAATTTTTTATTGTAAACAGTTCTGGTAAAGTTCTTAAAACCATTGTTTTTTCACATTGGTCCGATAGTGAAGATATTTTACTTCAAAATAATAAGGTTAGCTGATATATATGATACGAGGATACAGGTTTTAAAGGAATGTAATTTCATTTAGTTAGTGTAGATTTTAAATCTGTGCATGTTTTTTTGATGTCATTTTCGTTTGTTTTTTATGATATTAGTGCTAATTATTGGTGATATTAGTATTAATTTTGGTTTTTTTATACAATGAAAATTGTCTGGAAGGAGGAATTATTTTTGAGTAAAGGTAGAGAGACATTAATGTCGCAGATTAAAAATAATAGTCTTGATTATAAGACAGAGATTATAGCTGGGCTTACAACATTTTTAAGCATGGCGTATATAATAGTTGTTAATCCTTATATACTCTCTAGTACAGGTATGCCTTTGGGAGCATTGGTAACAGCTACATGTTTAACAGCTGGTTTTGCTACTATTTTTATGGGGGTTTTTACTAATACTCCTTTGGCATTGGCTTCTGGAATGGGAATTAATGCATTTTTTGCATTTTCTGTTGTTAAAGGTATGAATATACCTTGGGAAGTAGCTTTGGGAGCAGTTTTTGTTGAAGGTATTATTTTTATTATTTTATCTTTATCTAGGGCACGTGAGAGCATTGTAAATGCTATGCCGGTGAATTTAAGATGTGCTATTACTGTTGGGATAGGATTATTTATTGCCTTTATTGGTTTTGTAAATAGTGAAATAATTGTTAGGAACGAAGCCACATTAATTGGTCTTGGGAATATTATAAATTTAAAGGTTTTCCTTACCTTGTTAGGTATTATTGCCATATTTATTTTTGAACTTAAAACGATTAGGGGCAGTATATTATTATCAATTTGTATAACTACTTTAATGGCATGGTGTTATGCGCTTTTTGATAGAGAAGCTGCTTTGAGTATAGGAATTAGATTGCCGGATGGTGTTTTAAGATATGAATCAATTTCGCCTATATTTAATAAATTAAACTTTTCTTATATTCTAGGTGAAAATTTTTGGAATTTTGTTTTTATAGTATTTATTTTGTTATTTAATGATCTATTTGACACTGTTGGAACCTTGGTAGGTGTTGCTTCAAAGGGAGATTTGACTGATAATACGGGTAAGATACGTAATGCTAGTAAAATATTACTAGTTGATGCTATTTCTACCACTTTTGGAGCAATTATGGGGGTCTCCCCTGTAACTACTTATGTCGAGAGTTCTACAGGTATAGCTGAGGGTGGAAGAACAGGATTTACATCAGTTGTGACAGGTATTTTATTTTTATTGGCAGTATTTTTTGCACCTTTGTTTATTGCTGTTCCTGCTAGTGCAACTTCAGCTGCTTTAATATATGTGGGATTTTTTATGTGTAAAGAAATAAAGAATATAGATTTTTCAAATATGAGAGAAGCTATGCCCAGTTTTTTGATATTGTTTTTGATTCCTTTGACTTATAGTATAGCCTCAGGGATAGGAATTGGGATAATTTTTTATGTGATTATAAATGTATTGCATAGTTTGTTTACTAAAGAAAGTATAAAAATTGCTCCTACTATACTTTTATTATTTTGTATTTTTATTTTAAAATTAGTATTTTCTCATTAAATTGTTTACTCTATTGTTATAACTCAATAGAGTAATCTATTTATTATTCAGATAGTTTTCTATTTGTATTGACTATCATTGAATATATATTAGCTACTTTATCGAGTTTTTTGTTTGACTGTAGTTATAAATTATTGTGTTCCTATTTGTCAAAGAACTTAGTTATATTTGAGATCAAATATTTCTTAGTGTTGTTATCTGTTATCTTTTATTTCTAGCTCATGATTTATGGAATTGAATTTAATAATTTTATAGATATGTCAATGGTTTATAGTTTTATTGATTTTCTCTTGGGTTTACTGGTTTATAATCTCATCGATTTGATTATTATCATTGATAGATACATTTTTTCATATTAACGTTTTAACTTTAATTTCTTCTGTATAGGAGCATAAAAAATTACTGAAATAAAATTAAATTATTTTCAATAGACCGAATATTTGTTGCCTTTTTGACTTGTATATAAGTAAATATATTTTGTAATTTTTGATTTGCATATTATTAAGTTTATATCACTGTTTAAAGCCGATTGTAAGTTTTTGGCTTTAGTTTATATCCTTGAATTTGTTGGTTAGATCTTTTTTATTAGAACAATTTTTAAGGTTTTTATTCTGTATTTAAATCCAATTTAATAAATTATATAATTTAATAGTTGATATTAATTTGTATTTGGTATAATATCATCACTTTAATGACAAGGGGAATTTTTATGAAGGAATATTTGTTTGTCTTGTCAATTGTAGGGTTTGTACTTATAGCTTGTGATGTTAAGGGACATTGTAAAGGTAAGTCTGACATAGATAATGGATGTGGAAAGTATGTTTCAAAGAGCATTGGGGTTAAAAAAACTAGAAGTAGTAATCTTGTTAAAAATGCTGTTAAGGTAAAAGTGAAGAAAAAAGCTTCTTCAGATGAAACAATCTTTAATTTGCGATTAGAAATAATTGATTTGATTTCTAAAGAAGTTGACAAGATAAAATATTCTGAATTAAAAATCATGAGTGAACCTCATGATTTTTATGGTTTACCTTTTAGTTATACTATCTGTAGAGAAAAGGAATTTGTTTTAGTGTGTTCTAATCCAGAATGCACCAGAATGTATAGAAGAAGATTTTATGCATCACTTGATTATGATGAGCATAAGTTTGAAGAATTAAGGGCATGTTTTGCTAAAATCAACCTTAGTGGGGTTGTTGATCTCTTAAACTGCATTTTTAGTGTGGTATCTTGTAAATATCAATTAAAGCTTGAATATTTAATTGAAAATATGAATCTTAAAAGAAATATATTGCTGACTATGTCTATTAGAGATTTAGATTATATTAAATCAAATCTTGAATGGATTTTGTCTCTGAAAAAGACGTGGAATGCTGGAGTAGATGAAATTATTGATTTTCTTAATAGGCCTTTTAAAGGAACAGAGTTTATTTTAGAGGAGTTTAATTATTTTATGAATCAACGATTTAAGTCTTTAGTAGGACAAATAGAAAAACTTGGAATGTTGGTTGTTGCGATTTTGGAGTTGGTGTCTTAATGTCTGTTGAGACTGAGAATAATAGATTTTTGTTGAATTTATAAAATTATTTTGTAAAGATTGCTGTAGAAATTGCATGTCTCACTTATTTTTTTTTGTTGCTTTTGATGCTTTATTATTTACTAATGTTTGCAGTGATTCTGCAAACATTGCTTATGCGATAATTTAACCATAAATTGGTGATTTAATTGTCAATTTAGGTAACTTAATATTATAGAAGTAGAGATTATTAGCTCTCATAACAGTCTTTTCCTTGTTTTAGAGTATTGTTTTTTTGTTTGGTTCGTCTAGAAATTTAAAAATGAAAAAGAGTCAACATCAAACAGTCCTTTGTCATTTATTTTTAAGTGAGGAATTACCGTTAATGACATGAAAGATAATGCCATTAAGGGGGAATCTAAATTAGAACCTAAAACATTCCTACAAAAATTATTTAGTTGAATATATTTTAAAGCAACTTCCTTGGGTGGGCTCATGCTCATCAAACCCGCAATTGGAAGTTTTAATATTAAGGTATCTTGGTTATTTAAAGCACATAAACCCCCTTTATTTTCAATAATAAGATTTGCTGCTTTGCATAAATATTCATCACTAGTACCAAGAACTATGATATTGTGAGAGTCGTGAGCAACTGTGCTTCCAATGGCTCCATTTTTGAGTCCAAAATTTTTTGTAAAACCTATCGATATTTTGTTGTGATTATTGTATCGATTTATTACTGCTATTTTTAAAATGTCTTTGCTGATGTTTGATTCAAAGTTTGGTGCTAATAGGTTACTGTCAGTCATGGTTTTATTAGTGATAATTTGATTATTAATGCAATTAATTGTTGGTATAGTTTTACTTTGTGTAAAAAATTTAAAGTCGTCAATTGACTTTTTGCTGCAATTGAAATTATTGATAGGATTTTCATTTAGTAGTGGGATATATGATTTACCATCACTAAATACCAATTTACCATTTATGTAAGTTTTGTCTACTTTAAATGTTTTTAGATCTTTAGTAATAATAAAATCAGCAGGATCCCCGACTTGTAGTAATCCGACTGGGATTTTATAGTGTATAACAGGGTTAATACAAGCTATTTTTAAAACATCGAAAAAATCATGACCATATTCTATGGCACGTGAAACCATTAAGTTTATATGCCCGTTAAGCAAGATATCAGGATGTGCGTCATCACAACAAAACATTAAATGATCTCGGTATTTTCCTGAACATTCGCTAATTAGAGGGTGTAAAGCTTCAAAATTTTTAGCCGCGCTGCCTTCTCTAATTAAGATTTTCATGCCTAAAGACAATTTATATCGTGCATCTTCTATTGTTGAACATTCATGATCGGTACTAATTCCTGCGGATGCGTACTTTAAAACTGATTCAGGTGATAAACCGGGTGCATGTCCGTCGACAACTTTGTTACGCTTCAAAGCAGAATGAATTTTGTTCATTACTTTAGGGTCTCTATTAAGTACACCGGGGAAATTCATCATTTCAGATAGATAATAGATATTATCTAGTGCCAGTAGCTTATCTACATCTTTATCATCCAAGACGTGACCGGAAGTTTCAATTTCTAAGGGCAAAGCTGGGACACAAGAGGGTGCACCAAAAAAATTTTTAAAATCAATTTTATTGGAGTTGTTTATCATGAAATTAATACCATCAATACCATTGACATTTGCTATTTCATGAGGATCGCTTATTGTAGATACGGTACCATGTTGAACTACTAAATGAGCAAAATGTGATGGAATAAGCAAGGAACTTTCTATATGTATGTGAGAATCAATAAATCCTGGTAATACATAGTCTTTTAAAGATTCATTAGTTCTTTCTATGTTGGAAATGGTACCATTTTTTATTGTTATATGAGAAGGGTAAATCTCTTTATTCACAATATCGATATAATTTGCTTTAATTAGTAATGAATTCATTATTTGTCCTTTAAGATAGTTCTTTTTTTATAATATGTTACTGCAATATTTGCTATATCAATATATGTAAATTCAAAAAATTTTAATACCGATGTATTTAGTTTATATCTTTCTAGAATATAAGGTTTGTAGTTCCTTTGTTGATTTTTATTGTATTTAATGTAATTCTTATGTTAAAGTCAATATTTTTTAAAAAAGGTGAAATTTTGATTGAAAAATTAGGAAATAGTGTTAAGTATTACAGTTATTAGCAATTTTTGTGAAGCAATGGAGGATTTTTGCACTTATGTGTAATCATAAATATTTGGTGTTTAAGTTATTAATTTTTTTATTAGTTTGTTTTAATGGATATGCTATTTCTAATAAAAATAGCAATATTTTAGTAGTGTTTGCTATGGATTCTGAAGCCGCTGAGCTGAATAAGCTTATGTCTCGTAAAGAAGAGATAGTGTTGAAGGATTATGGGCTTAATAAAAAAATTGTTAAAGGCAAGATATCTAATCGCAATGTTATTTCTGCTGTTGTGGGTATTGGAAAGGTAAATACAAGTTTATGGACTAGTTATCTTTTGTCAAAATATAATATAAGTCATGTAATTAATTGTGGGGTTGCTGGTGGGGTTGTTAACCCTAAGGTAAGTAAGCTTAAGGTGGGAGACATAGTAGTATCTTCAGAGGTGGCTTATCATGATTTTGATTTGGTTAAATTTGGACATAAAGTTGGACAGGTTCCAGAATTACCTCAGAAATTTAGTAGTGATAGAAATTTGCTTGAAAAGGCTTTAAAAGCTATTAAAACAAAGCTTAAAGGTGTTAATGGATATTCAGGATTAATACTAACAGGAGATCAATTTATTGATCCAGTTTATTTGACAAAGATTGTGGCAAACTTTGAGGATGTTATAGCTGTAGAGATGGAGGGTGCGGCATTGGGACATGTTGCTCATGTCTTTAATGTTCCTTTTATAGTTGTTAGATCTATATCTGATATTGTAAACAATGAGGGCAATGAAGTTGAATACAACGAATTTCTTAAGTTGGCAACAGTGAATGCAGCTAAAATGGTACAGGAGATCTTGAAATTACTCTAATTATTAGGTCATTTTATGGTTATTAATAGTGGTAGTTTGGATTTCTAAGTTAGTTAACATAGAGTTGTTTATAACAGGATGTTAGTATAAAATATCTTATACAAATTAATAGTTAATGAGCTTATTAACTTATATATTTGGGTAATAGATTGATAAGGCAAGTGAGTTCTTGCCTATCCTTGTTTAAGGATTATAGGTATGAATTTTGTCTTATCTTGTCTTGTTAACACATTGCATAATCAGTTGGTTTGATTGTTAAAGTTGATAAGATTATCTTTTTTAAGTTTATTAGTAAACCTAATTTTTTAAGGAATTTATAGTGAATAATAATGCGGTGATTGTATTAGATTTTGGCTCTCAGTATAGTCAACTGATTGCAAGAAAAATTAGAGAGATGGGTGTTTATACAATAGTCATTGCATATTCTATTTCTGCAGAAGAGATTAAGGATATGTATCCTGTGGGGATAATTTTAAGCGGAGGACCTGCTTCTGTTTATCTCGACGAAGCTCCTACTGTGGACATTGATATTTTTAACTTAGGTGTACCGATTTTGGGAATATGTTATGGAATGCAGCTAATCATTAAATTGTTTGGGGGCGTAATTTCTAAATGTGATAAGCAAGAATTTGGTAATACTGAACTATTTATCGAAGATGATCAATCTAATTTATTTTTTGGTCTTTCTAATAAGTTAAAAGTAATGATGAGTCATGGAGACAATATTGAAAAAGTTCCAAGCAATTTCAAACAAATAGCTTATACTGAAACTTGTATTGCTTCTGTATTTAATGAAGAGCAAAAAATTTATGGATTACAATTTCACCCAGAGGTAACTTGTTCAGAGGTTGGTAATCAAATACTTAAAAATTTTGTTTTTAAAATTTGCCAAGCTCATGTGAACTGGAATTTAAGTAATAGCATAGATGATTTTGTGGAAAAAATAAGACTTCAAATAGGTGATAAGAAAGTAATTTTGGGACTTTCTGGTGGAACAGATTCTTTAGTATGTGCATTACTTATTAATAATGCAATAAAAAGTAATTTAATCTGTGTTTTTATCGATACTGGCTTGTTACGCAAAAATGAAGTTAGGGAGATATTAGAACTTGGTAGACAGTACAATTTAAACATAAAATATGTTGATTCTTCTTCAATATTTTTGAAGAATTTAGAAAATATAGATGAACCTGAAGAGAAAAGAAAAATTATAGGAAGAACATTTGTAGAGATTTTTGAAAAGGTGGCCTTAGAAGACAAAGATGTAGAGTTTTTGGCACAAGGAACGATTTATTCAGATGTAATTGAGTCTGAATCGAGAAATAATGTTTTTTCATCACATATCAAATCACATCATAATGTAGGGGGACTTCCAGAAAAAATTAGATTAAAACTTTTAGAACCGTTAAGGGAGCTTTTTAAAGATGAAGTAATCCAATTAGGAATTCAATTAGGGATTGAAGAGAATTCTCTTTATAGACATCCCTTTCCAGGTCCGGGATTGGCAATAAGAATAATTGGCAAGATCACTCAAGAAAAGATTAATATTCTTCAGGGAGCTGATAGTATTTTAATAGAAGAGCTTTTGTCAAATAATTTATATTATAAGATAAGGCAAGCATTTGTAGTTTTATTGCCTGTAAAATCTGTTGGAGTGATGGGGGATAACAGAACATATGAATATACAGCTGTTATTCGATGTGTTAATACTTTAGACTTTATGACTGCTAATTGGGTTGAATTACCTTATGATTTTTTAAGAAAAGTTTCTTCAAGAATAATTAATGAGGTCAGAGGTATAAATAGAGTTTGTTATGACATTTCTTCTAAGCCCCCAGCAACAATAGAATGGGAATAATAAAAATAAGGAGAACTGATTGATAGAAAAAATAGTAAAAGAAGCTTTGACTTTTGATGATGTTTCTTTAATTCCTAGAAAATCATCTGTATTACCCAGTGATGTTGATTTAAAGACAAAGTTAACAAAGAATATATCTTTAAATATACCTTTTTTAAGCTCAGCCATGGATACAGTTACAGAAAGCCGAATGGCAATAGCTATGGCTAAAGAGGGTGGAATAGGAATTATACATAAAAATCTCACCATTGAAGCTCAAAGGAAAGAAGTAGAAATAGTAAAGGTTTATCACCGGACCGGCATTATAAAAAATCCTATCACTATTGATGAGAATGCAAATGTACAGGAAGCTAAGATATTGATTGCAAAACATAAGATCTCTGCATTGCCTGTGACAGATAAAACAGGTAAAATATTAGGTCTAGTAACTAATAGAGACATTAAATATATTACGGATGATAATGTTCCTGTAATAAATGCAATGACAAAAAAATTAATTACAGCAAGAGAAGATATAACTTTAACAGAAGCTAAAGAAATATTATTTAGGCATAAGATAGAAAAGCTACTTATTGTTGATAAGTCAAACAATTTAAGAGGATTAATAACCTGTAAAGACATAGATCATGTGGAGCATCAAGAGTATTTTCCTAATGCATGCAAAGATATGAAAAATAGGCTAAGAGTAGGAGCAGCTGTTTCTATTGATGTTGATACTTTAGAGCGTGTTGAAGAATTAGTCAAAGCGGATGTTGATGTAATTGCTATTGATTCTGCACATGGACATTCTACTAGAGTAATTGAACTTGTAAGGAAAATTAAAAATAAATATCCAAATTTGGATGTTATTGCAGGTAATATAGTAACTAAGGAAGCAGCCCTTGATTTAATTGATGCAGGAGCAGACTGTTTGAAGGTTGGAATAGGTCCAGGAAGCATATGTACAACAAGAATAGTTGCAGGAGTTGGAGTACCGCAGTTAACCGCAATTCATGATGTTTTTGAAGCCTGTAAACATACAAATACTTGTATTATAGCGGATGGTGGAATTAGATTTTCAGGAGATATAGTTAAAGCAATTGCAGCTGGAGCTGATAGTGTGATGATAGGCAATCTTTTTGCTGGTGCTCATGAATCCCCCTCAGAGGAAGTAATTTATAATGGAAAAAAATTTAAAGTTTATGTCGGTATGGGCTCTCTTTCTGCTATGGCTAGAGGTTCCAAATCAAGATATTTCCAATTTGAAAATAAAGAATCCCCTGGTAAATTGATTCCTGAAGGCATTGAAGGAATGGTTCCTTATGTTGGAAAATTAAAAGACATTATATTTCAATTAAAGGGAGGTCTAATGTCTGGAATGGGTTACTTGGGAGTGGGAACAATATTAGAATTAAAGACAAACGCTAAATTTGTAAAAATAAGCTCTGCTTCTTTAAGAGAATCTCATACACATGATGTTTTGGAAAATAACAAATAATATAATTTTATTATGTTTAAGAATACTAAGGTTTTATAATGTTTCTAGTATTAAGGGGAAGAGGAGAGTTTTTATCAAGTTCATCTTTCTTTTGATAGTTTGTTCTTGTAGTTGCAACTTTTGTAATAATTTTTTGTTATATGGGATTAGAGTTTTTATTGATATTGACTGGGATAATAAATTATTGTTTTTAGTAAATATGTAATATCATATTGACAGTATTTAAGCGAGCTACAACACTTAGTGTTAATATAAATTGTTTTTCTCCTTAAATAAGAAATACAAAACTTTTTAAGTGTTGGGTATGCTGTTTGGTTTGCATTTTTATTTTTAGCAGTATTGATGAACTTATATGATTTGTTAAATAAATATTTAATATGTTTGATTTCTTTTAAGAAATATAGTCTTTGTATAATTATGTGATAAGATGTTTTGATATTGCCTTTAATTTAGATGGATATGCGTAAAGTGTACTTATTAATTTTGGGTATACATGTTAATCAATGAGCAAAATTATAAGCAATAACGTTAATTGATTGAATGACCGTTGTGTATGTATGAATATTTACATTTACTTTAATTTGGGATAAGTCTTACTAGTATAGGTTGCAGTCATATTTCTTTTTAAGTATCATTTCTAACTTGAGGTATTTTTTTTTCTTTTTGTGCTCTTAAAAATTTAGGGCATCCATTGGTTGGAGATAATCTATTACAGATATGAAAGAGAACTAAAAATATGATAATAACGAATAGCAGTGTTTATTGTAAATTTATGGCTTGAGAGGGGTTTATAGTAAGTGATGATGAAAGTGATTACGGGGACAATGTCAAATTCATCATTAAAATTTATACGCAGTACCCATGTAATGAAGATAGCATTGATAGAAGAATTGATATTTAATTTAAGTTTTAGTGTGTGTAGGTGTGAGGTATAGAGTTGTTATTATGGATAAAATAATTGAATGGAGAATAGTAAAATAAATATGAAGTGATAATAGTCTATTATAGCATAATGATTGTTTTACAATATATATTGTTATATAATGACATGTTAATATGATAATATATTTATATGATGATATTTTGATTTATAAATGATTTATTTATAAATTGGCTTTCATTAAAAAAAGGAGATGTTTAATGCTAAGGTTGAGAATTTATAATTCGTTATTATTACTAGTAGTAAGCTGTATAATAAGTTGTGATTTAAAAAAACAAAGAGAAATCGCGATGAGAGATAGTGTGTTTAAAGATAATAATATTATAGTTACTTTTGAAGGAATAGATACGGAGTACAGTATAGGCACTAAGCTTGATAATCTTTTAGACACATTTGGTTTTTTTGATGATGGGAGGGAAGTAATTGAGTATATACGAAGTGTAGTAACCGATCCTAGTATTGGGAGGCTTGAAGATTACAAAACGTATAGTATGGATGAGTTTTATAACTTGCTTGTTGTTTTAGGTGTTGATAGAGTTAAAGAAATTATGGAGCGTAATTTATTTATTTTTGGCTCATTAAAAGAGACCGAAGCAGTTATGAAAGATTTTAAGAAAGACGAATCAAAGCAAGGAGATAGGTCTAATTTTTTAAGAAAAATATATTTATTGAATTTAAAAGAAGCATTCAGTGGGTCTAATCCTGATGAGGTTTATTATAAAGCTATAAATAATCATAGATTTTCTAATAATTTTGCTTGGAGAACACGTGAAGATAAATCAGAAGTTATTAAAAAACAGGTTGAATCCCTTGTAAAGGTTGAAAAACTGTATTCTGAGCTGTCTGATGAAGAGTATGAAATAATTGAGTATGTACGAGGTGTAGTAGCTAAACCTCTTTTTGGTGGTGGGGCTCTTCTTGATGTGTTTACTGGCTTAGATTTTCTCTTTCGTCTGGGTGATTGGGGTGTTGATAAAGTTAAAAAACTTCTAGGACATGTTTTATTGACTTTGAATTCACTAAAAGAGACCGAAAGCTTGATAGAGGGTATGAAGGATGAGGAGTTAAGGCAAGAATTACAAGATGAGTTTGGTTATGCTAAGCGTGAATATTTATATGAATTGTACTATACATTTACGCATTCTGTATATGATCGTTTTAACAGTTTGCATGGTGAGGATAGCAATCAGTTGCGTTTTACTGCTTTTAAAGATAAAGTTAAACTCATTGTAGGAACTGAGAATATAGAAAACGATATAATTTACAGACTCTTGCCATAATGGCTATAACTAATAGTTCTTCTGGCTTTGAATTTAGTGTTAAAACCCTACTAGATACAAAGGGTGGGGTTTTAGTCTTGGATGATGATAATCATTTAACATGTGTTGATATTGGTAGTGTTATTTCTAAAGAAGCTGTACTTAAAGCTGAATGTAGAGGTTCTAGGATTTTATTTAATTGTGCCACAGGTCTTTTTAATTTAGAATATTTGATAGAAAATATGGATAGAATAATATCAGATATGCCTATAAGAATTATTGAACAGGATAAAGAGTTTGGTAGATATACTGCAATTGAGCAAATAACTTGGGAAGTTATGAGAATAGTAGATAATCCATTAATTTTTGAGGTCAATAGAGAAGATAGGTTTCTGCCCGCAAAATTATTTGTTGATACGCTTATTATGAGTAATTACATGAATGATAAATTTTCGGGTAATATTTCTGATATTGCTAGATATTTAAATTATGCTCTTAATAATGCATTGAAGAATAAATATGATTTGGTATTTAGGCAAGGTAAGTGGGATGTTTAGATTTGTGTTATTTGGCCTTTTATTGTCTAGTTTGGTTTTACTAGGCTCCATTCCTGATATAGATTATGATTATTTTGAAAATGATAAATTTGATCTTGTAGATATTGATAAATTTTTAGGAAGAGTTAATGTTAAGAACATTTTGAGGGAACGTTGTTTTTTTATTGGCATTAGGAATGTTGCTAATCCTAGTGCTGTGCAAGCACTAAGTAAAGAAGAACTTGGTAAAATAAGAGAGATAAATCCAGTAGGAATTATTTTATTTAGAGAAAATTTTAAGGATGCACAGCAAACTAAAGAGTTGATTGAAGGGATAAAGAGACATCTTGGTTCTGACATATTGATTGCTGTTGATGAAGAAGGAGGACTAGTTAGTAGAGCTAGTGAGAATAAAAAATTGGGAGTTTATAATTTTCCTGCTATGGAATCTGTTGGAAAGACTGGAGATTCTCAGCTTGCATATAAGATTGGTGAAATTCTTGGGAAACAGCTTAGACGACTTGGTATCAATGTAAATATGGCACCTGTAGCAGATGCAAAATTTGTTCCAAATAGTCCCTTAGGTAGCAGAACTTTTGGGTATTCATCTTATAATATTGGTCTTATGGTAGAGGCATTTATTGATGGGATACAAAGGGAAGGTGTGTTTGCTGTGGTTAAACACTTTCCTGGACTTGGAGGCACAAAAGTAGATACCCATAAAGATTTGGCCTTATTACCTTATAGTAAAAATTTTTTAATGGTAAATAATTTTATACCATTTCTTTTTGGCAAGGAAGCAAAATTTATTATGCTTGGGCATGTACTTGTTCCTAAGATTTCCGGAGATGTAAGTAGTATGTCAAAAGATATTGTGGATATTATAAGACATAATCTGAATATCTTTAGTATTATCATGACAGATGCATATGATATGGGGGCAATTGTAAATAATTTTAGTTTGGGGCATGCGATTAGGAAATCATTAAATTCAGGTATTGATGTTGTGCTTATTCCAGAAGGGTTTAAGAAACTTAATGTAGAAGAATGAATATTCTTAGTTTTGTATAAAGGAAATGCTTATTAAAAATTACCATTATTGTTATAATTAGATGGGAAAGGTAATAGCTATATCGACTAAAAAATACTCACGTAGAGAAGAAGAAAATGTAGAGAGGATAGAGAATAAATTAGTAATTGGAATGTTAAGTTTAACAGAGACAAAAGGCAATGCAGGGAAAAGAAAAGCAGAGATATTGTTACCAGTAATAATGGAAGTTCTAAGAGCTATAGGTAATTGAGTACCTATTAAGATATTGATAATGAAAGAATATATGTGTATTTGATATTTCAATATATAAAGAGAAATAGATAGAGTAAAATAGACATTTGAGAAAGTTGGAATGAGGGGATAAAAGTGGATGGGGATGATATTGAAATCAATCCATTCATTGTAGGTCATGGTTATTCCAATGAAAGCGTAATATTTATAATGTTGATTATAAGGAGTTAAATTTATATAATTGTGTTGAATGATACCTATTTGTAGTGGTTTTATATTTTCATTATTAAATTTTTTACCCCATGCATGGGTATATATTATTAGTAGTGATATAAGTATTAAATTTTTCATTGTGTGTGTAAGGAATTGTAACATGTTATTAAGGAATAAAGAACAGTTTGTACTTGTTTGGAAGGAGGTAATAATAAATATTATACTATTAACAATTAAACTA
>NZ_CP073228.1:0-30617 GCF_023035835.1 Borrelia venezuelensis | reverse complement strand
ATTAATATGTTAATAGTATAGAACTTTTAGATATCTCTAATAATAGCATAATTATACACTGCATTTAGTAAAAGGTTACTTCTCTAAATAAAGAAAGCCCAATTTCTGTAGTTTTCTCATCTGAAAATCTTATATCATTGATAATACACTAATAAATAATATCTTTAAATTAAAAAAAGGCTACAATTTTACGTAGCCTTTTTGTTAAATCTAAAATAATAATAGGATTATTACTTTCTAATACCAAGGACCATCTTTATCAACAGCTCCCTGCACTACCTTAAGAGAATCTTTCATTTGTAGGATTGGGGATACTATTGCTTTATATGCTTCATATGGATTAGATTGTCCTTGGACCTTTGAAATTAAAGATTTCACTTCTGTTGCAAGTTTATCCAATCTGCTTTTTGCATGTATTTCCATTATGTATACAAAATTTGTTGCAGTTTTTGCACTCACTTGAATGTAGTCTAATAAGGTCTTAAGATCTTTTTCAAGGTTTTCTTTTGTAAATTCTTTAGCCTCTTCTCTAGATTTAGCTTTGGTAACAGTATCACTAGGATGTGTATAATATATTTTGGTTTGTTTATTTTCAAATAATATATAATTTCTAAATATTTTATCAATTGTATTAATTGCTGAACCTACATTATATCTAACACTTTCCAGATAGGACTTATATCTATTGTCTAACCTTATCTCCTCTTCATCATATTCATCTTCATCGTCTTCCAAATAGTATTGATCATAATCTTCTTCTATTTCATCAATGTATGAAATAGTGTTTGAACCTGCAATATCTTCTGGTCTTAAATCAGAGTCTATAGTAAAATCAATTTCATTCCTTTCAATAGTCTCCTTTAATTCACCACTTTCACTGCTAAGGAAAGTTGAACTTCCATGGGTCATTCTTGCATGCTCATAGGAATCATACATTGTTGAAACTGCAGTAATTGAATTTGCTCGCTCTATATCTTGTTGCTTTTGTATTTTTTCTTCTCTAAATTCAGATTTTGTACTTGATAACACAACATTTGGACTCTCTGCATTAAGAATGACATCATTTATTTCAAGGCCATCCTTAAGCATGGCTTCATTTTGTATATTATTCTGTTGTAATTCATCCTGAAGAACACTAGTTATATCGCCTGATACTACATTTTGTGCTAAATTATTAAAAGATTTCCTGCTACTAGTAGACGGTCTTTTCTTGATAGCCCTCTTTCTTTTCTTAGTAAAACTTCTAACAGATTTTTCACTAGCATCTAAAACAGAATTAACCTTAACCTTATCTAATAAACCTAGAGATTCCTCTTTAATTTCATCGTTAAATATTAAATCACAACTGATAAAACTCAAAAATAATCCCAAAGCTACATATTTATTTTTGAATTTCATTTCTCTCTCCTTTAAAACTAATATTAAAGATATAGCACTTTGAATAAGATTCAAGTCTTTATTAAAATAGGTAAAACCATTTGACTTTAGCTCTCTTAAGATATTACATTAATACTTTTTACTATTTTTTTGTGTTAATTCATACAGTAATAAACTTATTAGCTTGAACCTTAAAACTCAAGCTAATAAACTCAATTTATGCTACTTATAAAAAGTCATAACAAATAAAATTATGGAAGATTAGGTATTTTACCCCTAGTACTACTTCAACCCTAATGCTTGATGTGCACTCTTTAAAGCAACAAACGCTTCCTCTGCCTGCTTCATCGCATTTCTAAGATTATCCATCTCTGATTCTACTTTAGCAAACATATCTTCTGCTCTATTCAAACTAGTTTTTGCATCTGATAGATAATAATAACGTATAACATAATAATAATTACTTGACCTCAAATATCTTAACTCATCTAAAGCAGACTCCGTAAGACCTCTTGCATGTTCAACACTACTTCTTGCATGTTCTAATCCATTAACTGCATCTTTATATAATATCATCGCAATATTACTACTTGATCTAACATTCTCAATTGCTTGATCTAACTTTATCTTAACATTTTGATCAATACCATTTCTAGAAGAACTCCTTGCCCTATCAAGATCAGACTTAGCTTTCATAATATCAGTCTTCATACTCTCAAGCTTTAATACTGATGCACTTACCTCACTATGCATTGCCTCAATAGTTGCCAATTTACTATTAACTTTGCTCCTAATATCATTAGCCTTGATCTCTTGAGAATAAAGCTCATTCTCTTGCTCCTTAGTTAATGCATTAGATTGAGATACAAACTGTTGCTCTACTACCTCTTCAAGTCTTTCCTCTTTAAGACTTAATTCAATACCTTCTCGTTGTAAGTTCTTATTTATTTCTACACCTTCTTCAATCCTTACAACAATATCTGCTTGCTCTTCTTCAATCTCTTGATTTCCTTCTCTAGCGTTTAAATCTTTATTATCTTTGCTTTCATCTAAAAACTTTTCTCTTGCTTTGTCTAGCAAATCATTAAGGACATTTATATCACATGATAACAAACATAATAATGTTAACATACATACTGATAAAATACTTCTCTTCATATCTCCCCCTCCTGGGATATCAAATCATTTAATTATTGAATCTCGATAGTTGAAATATAATAACAATTACTGGTAAATATATACCTTTTATTTTAAATTGCAAATAAATTATTAAAATAATACAATAATCTCACTTTGACCTACTTAAAAACACAACAAAACTATTTCATTAAGTAAATTTATACAATAAAGAACAAAAATATAATCTTAATATAAAACTTGTAATCAATTACATCCAATTTACGCTTTAAAAAAATAAATAATTAAAAACAATTAACCAAAATAAACATATCATTCAATAAAAACAAAAACTAAGAAACCTAGTTCCTACCTTTACTTTCCGAATAATTCTACGCATTTACTAAACAAAACTAATCTTATAATAATCATTTGCCCTTAGTTAAAAAGGTTTAACCAGACCCTGTCTACTTATCTTTAGTACAAGTATTGAATACATCACCAAAATGCAAAGAAGGCAAACAATTCTTATAAAAAGAAGAGTTTCCCTCAAATGACTTTATTTAGTAGATTATTTAATTAGATAATTTACTTAGTAGCAGCAGGTTGAGTAGTAGTACTAGCTTCAGTAATAGTTTCAGAGTACTTTATTCCCTTAACAGCTTCTCTTATCTTATCTAGATTGCTTGATACTGTTTTTCTAATTATAAAATCAAGCACTCCTAGTACCTTATTTACAGCACTTACTGCTACTGCTTTAACAATAGCAACTTCAGTAGCATCATCATGCTTAGCAGTAAACTTACCAGTCTTAGTCATAGCTTTAAGAGCTAAGGCAGCTGCTAGGTTGGCATTAGTAGCTGCCTTAGCACCATTAGCATCAGCTGGAGTACCAGTAGCTAATGTTCCAGCGTCTTTATCGTTACCAGCAAGAACAGCGGTATCAGTTGTAGAATTTTTCATCTTCTCAATCATTGCCCATGGATCAGCCTTAGCTACTTCAGCTGCTAATTTATCACCAGCGCCCTGACCTGCATTATTACTCCCAATTGCAGCAGGAGCACTAGCAGCAGCAGCATTTACTGCATTACCAGCGGTTCCAGACTTGATTTCTATTCCAGATTTCTTTGCTGCATCAATAATAGCTTTAACTTCTTTAATAATAGCATCAACACTAGGCTTATCAGCAGCCACTGCAGACGCAGCACTAGCGGTATCACCAATCGGAGAATCGTCCTTAGTTACATCAGCAAGTTTAATTAAAGCAGAAATTAGTTGTTCAAAGACATCACTAGCACTGATAATTGCATTCTTAACAGCTTCAATTGTGCTGCTATTAGCATTTTTTGCTTCAGATATTTCACCTGATAGCTCATTTAACTTATTCTTAGTAGTTGTAAGTCCATCTCCGATCGTCTTAAAGTGTTCACCAACCTTACTTCTCTTGTCATCAGATTTAACTGCTGTAAGTCCCAAAGCGTCTCCAATAGCATTATCAAAAATGCCAAAAATCTCGTAAAATCTTTGCCCTATCTTTACTATAGAATCAAAAAATGTATTCTTACTTTCTAAAGCAAGTTTCTCAGCTTGAAGTTGTCCACTCCCACAGCTCATTAACAAAAATAAAATCATCAGTATACTTATATTAAACTTCCTAATTCTCTCTCTTAATCTATTCTTCATATTATAAAACCTCCTTTTTATCCTCTAAATGACAAAATAGTTAAAAACAACTTCGAATTAGATAATATAAAAAAGAAAAACAACTCTCATGCAGAAAGAATGAAGTGTTGCCTTTAAATAACTTTATTTAAGTTACATATCTCTTAGTAAATTCTAATTATTTCTGATATTAATTTTCATAAGATCTTTAACAAATTTAAGTCCTACATCAATAGTTTTGCTTATTGCAATAGTTCAAGTATTCTAATGCACTAGTAATGCACACTTACTGCCACTCCCTTTACCGCTTTCTTTGAATTATCAGCATTACTCATTATCAAACTTACCATTCTTAGCCATAGCTATTAAATCTATAGAACTTGCTATGGTTGTATATCTTTTGGATTTTGAATAATAAGTTTTCATCATTACAAATACCATTAGCAAAAGCTAACTCCGCATATTTAGCTTTTGCAACTCTACTATCTTTATTAACAGTAATGTCTTTAATATTTAAGACCCTGTTTTAGCACTAAATAAATTATCAATTTTTTTTATCATACTAAGAACAAGATTAGGTTTATCTGATTATCCATTTCCTTCTTTAAATACTAAATCAACAATTTCTTTTCTTTAATTTCCTCAACAAGGTTATTTACACTAACAGTATCAACTGCTATTTCACAATATCACCAATTGATGATACACCAATATCACCACTAATAGCTTTATTTGTTACTACAGCAATCTTGTCTAATATCCCTGTAATAAAATGTTTACATAATATTTTAAATAACGGTAAAATAATTTCCTATATCGCTATTTTTAATAACAACCTTAATCTCAAAAGAATCAAACACTATATAACTAAAGAAAGTAAAAACAAGTAATAACCCTTTTTCTAAATTAACTATAAGAGGTTAAAATAAAGTTTTAATATCATCTCATTACTACCACCTTACTACCGAACTATCCAACTTTTTAAGTTTAATTACAACAATATAGAAGGCATCACAGACTTATCTCTAAGATTGCCTTCTACTCTTACTTTTAAGTAAATAATCTAACTATCTATTTTATTGTTAACCTACTGGTTTTGGCTCTCTTGCTTTATCTACATCTTGTTTTATTTTCTCAAGTGTCTTCTTTACTGTCTTTTTAATTATATCTTCTACTGCTACTAATAGCTTATTGACTGCACTTATTCCTGCACTTTGTACTGCTTTTTCATCGTTATTATTATTTGAAGCTAGTTTACCATCTTTAACTAATGAACGTAATGCTATCCCTCCTGCTACTGCTGCTGCTTTTACTGCAGCTTGTGCTAAATGACCAGTATTATTTGTTCCTTTTGCAAATCCAATGGAGTTGTACCTGCTACTGCATTTCCTACTAGTGCTTTAACATCAGTATCCTTTGATTTAACTATTGAGTCTAGTATTTCTTCTCCACTCACTGCTGATACTATTGCTGTTGCTTCTGGTCCAGAAGCACCCCCTGCATTAGCACCTGCCGTTAAGACTTTAGCCCCATTTTCTGGATTAGCTATTCCTATTGAAGCTTGATTCAACACTAAATTACTCTCTTTTAAGTTTTCAATACCTTCTGTATTAGCTATCTCCACTATTCCTTTTAATGCTTTGTATACATTCTTTAATTCACCATCAGTTGCTGCTACTCCGTTTTGTTGGGAGGCTACCTTACCTACTACCTTTTGGTTAGCATCACCTATATTTTTTAAAGACTCTAAATGACCTTTTAATGTGTTTAAAGTAGTCTTAGCAGCATCAACTGCTTCCTTAATTGCCTTGTTTAATAGACCACCTTTATCAACATCTGTTTCTGAAATTTTTGCTAATTTCTCTAACTCTTTTGATGTTTCTCCAAGCTTAACACCTAGACTGTTAAAATAATCTCCTACATCACTCTTTTTTGTATCTTTAGTTACAGTAAAACCTAATGTATCTGAGAGTAACTCTAAAAATGAGTAAAAGACATTTTCAGCACTTCTACCTACCTCCATTAGGACTTCACTTAAACTGCTTCCACCTGTAGCTGCCTCGCCATCCTTACCAGCTTGTGGTTGTTGACCACTGCCACAGCTAATAAGTAAAAATAAAGACATAAGTATAGTTATATTAAAGTTTTTAATTCTCTCATTTAATTTATGCTTCATATTATAGTCCCTCCTTATTGCAAGATAAAAATAAAGTCATTAATAATGCACTTAAAGTAATTCTTTTCATTATTACGTGCCTCCTTTTCTCTCAGAGGGGGCAAGATATAGATAAAAGGAAAACAATTCTCATGAATAGAGAAAAGTTTTCCTAAAATGACTTTATTATTTCATTTACTTAAATCTTATTTACCTTCTTTTTTATTTATTAGCACTAGCTTCACTGGTTTGATTTGCCTCACTAACTACAGAAGTATCAGTAGAATTAAAATTCATAGCATCTTTAACAGTCTTAAGTCCTGTATCAATAGTGTTTCTTATCGCTATTGTTAGAGTACCCAATGCCTTAGTTACTGAACTTACAGTTGCTCCTTCTACTATTTTCTTTGCATCAGCAGCATTATTTCCATTAGCAAACTTACCACGTTTAGCCATTGCTCTAAATGCAATACCACCTGCAACTTCCGCATCTTTAGGAGCAGCAACACCGGAAGCAGCAATACCAGCAGAATTCTTAGCTAACTTAGCAGCATCACCATTATCCTTAACAATAGCTTGAAGAATATCAGCCCCAGTTACAGTACCAACTGCCTTAGCCGCATCAGTTGCCGCTTTTTTATCATCCGCACCAGCTCCAGCACTACCATCAAACAATTTACCTGCACCGTCATTATTCCTTGCGCTATTACCATCTTCAGCCTTTTTATTATCCCCCGCTTCAGGATTCCCCTTGTCTTTTAGTACTACATCTACAATAGATTTAATACCCTTTACTAGACTATCAACACCAGTTCCAGCAGCACCACCATTATTGTCAGCAGCAACATTACCAAGCAACTCATCACCTGTAGTACCAATAGCCTCACTAGCAGTCTTAGCCCCCTGGATTATATTATCAAGAGTGATTGTAACTAAATTAGTTACAGCGGTTTCAACTGCAGAAGCATTAGGATTATTCTCAGATTTCATATCAGCAACAATTTTATTAAGCTTATCCTTAGTACCTTGTACAGTATCCTGAACAGTTTTAAAGTAAGCTCCAACATCAGACTTTTTAGTAGTAGTATTAAACCCTAAAACACCTCCAACCATATCAGCAAAGGAAGTGAAAACATTTAAGATGTCATTACTTAAACTAATAACAGATTTTAAGAATTTATTCTGAGGATCTTCCGTCTTAGAACTGCCACTCCCACAACTAAGAAGTAAAAATAAAGTCATCAATAACGCACATAAAGTAATTCTTTTCATTATCACGTGCCTCCTTATTACTCAGGGAGCAAAATAAAAGGACAAGATGGTTAACAAGTTTTGAACATAAAATAAAAAAGCTAAAAACACAGATACTTTAACATTTCAGAGACTGTGTGCAATTCAACAATCAACCAAATTGATTGCTTTTAACAAAAAATTGAATTACTTTGTAAAAAAATAATTAACAGAAGGTCAATTAAAGAAGGGGCTAAGTAAATAAATTTACTTTACTAATAATGACATTAATGCTAAGAATATTCCTATATTAAGAGTAATAAGGGTACCAAACATCCAATTATGTAATTTTGATGTACTTTTAAATTCCATTCTGTTAATTTCCATATCTTTTCTAACAAGAGAAATTTCATTACTAACAGATGCAACATCAGACTTTAATTCAGCTCTAACAAAATCTATCTTATTATCCAGGTCTTTAATGTCAGATTTTAACTCATTCCTAACGTTATCAATCTTCACATTGAAGTTGTTTTCAACAATATCTATTTTATTATCAAGTTCATTAAATTTAGTGTCAATCTTCACATTGAAATTACTTTCAACAGAATCTATCTTGTTATCCAGGTCTTTAATATCAGATTTTAACTCATTTCTAACAATGTCAATCTTGTTATCAAGCTCAGTTCTAACAGAAATAATCTCAGATTTCAAACTACGTTCTAACATCTCAAACTTAAGATTAAAATTACTCTCTAAATACTCAATATCTTTATAAGTCAGTTCATTACGGTAATATCTTTTAGAGAGCTCATTTGCAACAAAATCTTGCATACCCATCTTTACAAATTCTTGGTATATAATCTCCTCTGTAATATGCCCATTAAAAATTTGTGTACTAGCAACAGAATGTAGTGATGAATCTTGCATAAAATCTCCTTATATAATTATTGTATAATATTTTAAGTGTTATAAAAACCTTACTTTAGTAAAATGTGACTTAAGAAGGTCCCTAAATCTAATATAAATGTTTAGTCTATTTTCTTTATCTTATACAAAGCTCAAATACAATTTTACCATCAATCTGTTGTTAAATGATTGCTATCAATACTATTTCAACCTGAGTATTATTACAAGATATAGCTAAAAGGAAAACGAATCTCATAAAGAGAAGAGTTTTCCTAAAATGAATTTATTACTTAGATTATTTAATTAGATAATTTATTTAGCAGCAGCGGGTTGAATAGTAGTAGCTTCAGTTGTTTCAATAGTAGTTTCAGAGTACTTTATTCCCTTAACAGCTTTTCCTACTTTATCTAGATTGATTGCTACCGTTTTCCTAATAATAAAATCAAGTACTCCTAATACCTTATTTACAGCACTTGCTGCTGCTACCTTCACTGCTTCAGCATCATCATTAGCAGCACTAAATTTACCACATTTAGTCATAGCTTTAAGAGCAACAGCTGCTACCAGATCAGCATTGGTTTTTGCACCATTATGATTATCACCACCATTACCAGCAATACCAACTGCAAGTGCACCAGCTTCATTATTATCACCAACAGCAAGAGCACCTTCAAATTTAGCATTCTTAATCTTATCAATCATAGCCCATAGATCAGCTTTAGTAACCTCATCAGCTAGCTTAGAACCAGCACCTGCAGCAGGTGCTGCAGCATCAGCTTTACCAACAAGTGCTGCTCCAGCAGTAGCAGCACCCCCAGCTACCTGAACACCAGCATTTCCAGCTTTAACCTTTACTCCAGACTTATCTGCTACATCAATAATTGCTTTAACTTCTTCAATAACAGTTTTAACGCTAGCCACTTCAGCCCCAACAGCAACAGCCTTAGCACTCTTAATCTTATCAATCATAGCCCATGGATCAGCTTTAGCAACTTCAGCTGCTAATTTATCACCAGCCCCTGCTGCTGCAGTACCAACAAGTGCATCAAGTGCGGTATTAGCACCAGCAGCAACTTTAGCACCAGAACTTCTTCCTGTTTCAATCTGTACATCAGAGCTAGTAGCAGTTTCAATTATTGCTTTAACTTCTGCGATTACTGCATCAACACTAATCTTATCAGCAGACTTTGCTGCCTCAGTACCATTGTCACCAATAGGAATACTACCGCCTTCTTTAGCTACACTAGCAAGTTTGCTTACAGAATTAAATAGCTTTGTAATAACATTAATAGAATTGCTAATAACAGTTTTAATTGTACTCATATCAACATTCTTTACTTCAGATATTTCACCTGATAGAATACTTAACTTATTCTTAGTGTCTGTTAATCCATTTCCTATCTTTTCAAAATGTGCACCTACCTTATCTCTAGTATCATCAGATTTAATAGCACTAAATCCTAATAAATCTCCAAAAATACTAAAAATCTCTTGAAACCCATGTCCTATCTTAACTAATGAATCAAAGAAAGAAATTCTAGATTAAGAAGTCAATTTAACTTCTTAGGTTTGATTACAACAATATAGAAGGCATCTTAGAATAAATCTAAGATGCCTTCTAATCTTATTTTTAAGTAATTAATATATCTATTTTATTGCTGACCTGCTGGTTTTTTAGCTCTTGCCTCATCTATTTTTTCTTTTGCTTTCTCAAGAACATTCTTTACTGTCTTCTTAACTATATCTTCTACTGCTACTAATAACTTATTTACTGCAGTAACTCCTACAGCTTGTACTTCTCCTTGTCCTCCTTGTGCATCTGCACCTGCTAGGTGAGCTGCATTACCCCCTTTAGCAAAGGAAATGGCACTTGTCTGTGCAGTTGCATTAGCTGCTAGTGCTGCATCACCTTCTTTTGACGCAACTACTGATGCTAGCATTTCATCACCACTTACTGTTGATAGTATTGCTGCTTTACTTGAATCCCCTGCTGTTGCTGCTAAATCGGTACCTAATATCTTAGCCCCTTCTTTATTATCTGTTCCATTACCTACTTTTACCGCTATGTCTCCTGCTTTTGGCTTTGCAACACCTTCTGTAGTAGCTGTATCTACAATTCCTTTCAATGCCTTAAAGAAAGCATTTAATTCAGCATCAGCTGCTGCTGTTCCTGCAGCGCTGATTCCCCTACCTTGTTAGCATCAACTGCTTCCTTAATTGCCTTGTTTAATAAACCATCTTTATCAACACCTGTTTCTGACTTTTTTGCTACTTCTTCTAACTCTGCTGATGCTTGCCCAAGTTTCTCACTTAAACCTATAAAATATTTTCCTACATCCTCTTTCTTTGTAGTTGATTTAGCAGTAAAACTTAATGTATCTGGGACTAATGTCATAAATGAGTAAAAGACATTCTCAGCACTTCTACCTAACTCAATTAGCACTTCACTTAAACTTCGCCCTCCTGTAGCTACTTGACCATCCTTACCTGCTTCTGGTTGTTGTCCACTCCCACAGCTAAGAAGCAAAAACAAAGTCACAAATAAGTAATCTAAGTTCTTATTAAGTGATAAAATAAGATAAAATAAGGCATAAATATAAGTCTAAGAGATAAAAGAAATCTAAAAAGTATAATAAAGTAGTAAAGCAAGTAAATATAGAATAAAGAAACAAAAAAAGCTAAGAGAAGAAAACTCCTAGCTTATTATTTATAGACTTTATTTTATCAGAAAATTACGATTGATTAAAAAGTAATCTTATAATAATAAATTAAATTATTTATCCTTAGTTAGATTGAGTAGTAGGCTCTGACTTAGCAGGGGTTATAAGCTCATTAATTGCAGATTCTACTGCATCGTTAGCAGCTTTTAACAAAGTATCAATTGCTGCGTTTAAATCACCAAGTTCTTTAGCTCCCTTAGTTTTATCAGCATTAGTTCGCTCTATAGCTTTCTTTATATCATCATCTTTAGCATCTTTTTTGCATAATTCATCACTCCTCAATTTATCTAAAAATAATTTACTTTTCGCATTAACATCAGCAATCTTTACTTTCAGTTCATCAAAAATTCCAACTTTTTGCTCTAATCCTGTTAACTTAGTATTTATATCAGATATTATACTATATGCTACTACAACCAATTGTCCATTATTATCATTAGTTTCATCTTCAAAAGTACCATCGTCCTTCTTAAGCTTTTTTCCAATAGCTTTAGCGAGTTCATCAATGGACTTAACTAAAGTATGAACGTCTTTAACATCGTTAGCAAAAGCAACAGAGTCTTTTATGTTCTTAGTTACTTTAACTAGGTCAATAAGAGTGCCATCAGATCTAGCCGCCTGCCCATCTTTAGTAGCAGCGCCTGAAGTATTACAAGAGCTAAGTAAAAATAAAGTCATTAATAACGCACATAAAGTAATTCTTTTCATTATCACGTGCCTCCTTTTTACCTCAGGAGGGCAAGACATAAATAAAAGGAAAACAAATCTCATGAATAGAGAAATAGTTTTCCTCAAATGACTTTATTTAGTTATGTATATTGTTATTAAATACTCTTTAGTCCTGACTATTAGTTCTTCTTAGTTTCAGGGATCTGCTTATCAGTAGTTACGGGAGTATCAGTAGGATTAATTTTCATAGAATCTTTAACGGCTTTAAGACCCATATCAATAGTGTTTCTTATTGCTACAGTGAGAGTATCCAATGCTTTAGTAACAGCACTTAAAGCCGCCCCTTTAACTGCCGGAGCATATTCAGCAGCAGCAGCACTAGGACCAGCAAATTTACCATCCTTAGCTATAGCTGTTAATGCAATAGCACCTGCAATGGTTCCATCTTTAGCATTAGCCTTAGCAGCAGCATCAGCAGATTTTTTTGCAGCATCAGCAGCTCCGGCATTATCGCTAGCAAATAATTTACCTGCTTCACCATTTCCATTAGCAGTTCTTGCAGTATTACCATCTTCAGCCTTTTTATCATCACCAGCCTCAGGATTACCTTCTTTAAGTACCACATCTACAATTGATTTAATACCATTTACTAATTTATCGACTTCAGTACCAGCAGCACCTGCATTCTGAGCAGCAACATTAGCAATTGGGTTACTATCAAAACCAATAGCCTCACTAGCAATCTTAGCACCCTCAATTATCTTACTAAGAAGATTATCAATTAATGTTTTTACCGCAGCATCAGTTGTAGAAGCATTAGGATTATTCTTAGATTTCATGTCAGAAACAATTTTCTCAAGGGATGTCTTAGTTGTTGTTAAGCTTTTTTCTATAGTCTTAAAATAATTCCCAACATCAGACTTCTTGGAATCTGTCTTAAATCACAATGCTCCAGAAATCATATCACTAAGGGAAGTAAAAACATTTAAGAAGTCATTACCTAAACTAATAAGAAATTTTAAGAATCTACTTTTAGAACTCTGTAATTAAAGTAATCTAAGTTCTCATTAAAAAATAAAATAAGTTAAATAATTATTTATAAGATCGTTCCAATACTTTATAGTTTTAAGTTCTGGTTTAGTTTCAAAAAACTTGAGTATATTAGAATCATCATCATTCTTTAATTGTATTAAAAACTTATCTATCATTTCTAAACTATCAAAAAGTGTCTCATACAATACCGCATGCATTCTTTTAGATGCTTGAAGAAATTTCTTGTAATAAGAATACTTAGCAGGTATGCGTTTAGACAGACTCTCAAGATTAGTTATAGATGTATGACTCACAAATTGCTGTTTTATTATGCTTTTAGTTCCTGCTTTAACATTAACGGTTTTATTTTCCTTTAGAGAATTTATAAGTGGAACATTTACACTACTAGCTAGTTCATCATTAGTTTATTGAATATGCTCCAATGAACTAGCATCAGTGTCAACGTCAATCTCTATTGATAGGTATCCTACAAGAGCATATCTTCTGGCGTATGTCATATATGAACCTATAAGTTAAGGTAATGTATTTTGATTTTTTGATCCTAAAAATAAAATCATTCTCTGTAAACAAGTATATCAAATGACTCTCTATATACACTCTTGGGACTATAAAATGTTGTTGTAACAACATTAATTGTATTATTTCCTGCAACTTTAAATGTTGGACACTGCAGGAAATCAATGTCTAAATTATTGCTCTTTATAACATTCTTTATCTCTCTTATTACCTCATTAAAATTTTGATATTTATATCCATATCCATTAAGCTTCTTAGCAACACTACCTAAATTTATACGCAACTGTAGAGAGACTTTAGAAAGTTTATCTCTGCTTGATTTTCATTTACTACTGAACTTTGCTCATTTATTATTATACCTGTTACTTTTCCCTTTTGTTTACCCAGTTTCTTAACTGCTTTACGCATTCTAGTTATTATATTTACAATATTTTTTGTCATATTTAGTTTCCTTATTATTTGTTTTATATATAAAAAGAATAATATCAAAAACTAAATTTGTCGAATTTTATAAAAATTTTTGACAGCATCATTAAGTACAAAACTAATAATTTAGTATAAAATTAAGTCTTTGTTAGCACCTTTTCTTGAAAAATTTGCTAACAAAGACTTAAAGTCTGTCTAAATTGAACAAAATAATAAGGTAGTACTAAAATGATAGCACTACTAATGATAAATAAAATACAACAAATTGCAAATAAAATCAATCCTTATTTATAATAACTTTTTTATCTTATATAAAACTTACTTATCAAAAACATAACAATAGATATAATTATTGGTAATCCCACTGCCATAATAATTAACATTCTATTTCCTATACCAAGCTTTTCTAATAGTAACGCATTATTACTCTGTATTTCTTTAAGTAAATTTTTTTCTAGATTAGATACATCCTTTTGTAAATTCTTATCTACATTAATGATTTGCTGTTCTAATGAATTCATCTTTTCTCTTAAAACTTCAAAGTTAAAATTATCATTATGAAATAAAATTCACAGCTTCTTCAGTAAATCCCTTATTAAAAAACTCCTTCTTTATAATCTTCTGTTCTATATGTCTTATATGCTAAATTATTCATAAATACTCCTTATACCTAGCCTTTTAAACTTTTAAATTTCTTCATAAACTCTTCGAGTAAATCTTTTTTGTCTTTAAAAAGTTCATCCATTAAAAAATTTGTAAACTTAGCATTTTGCTTATAAAAAGCATAACTTTCTTGATTCTTAAGCTGAAATCTTAATGGTTTTATTGGATTTACTCTTGATTTCTTTATTGATGTACTTTCTTTTTCCGCCAAAAAGGATAAAGACTGCCTAAATCCATTTTCAACTAGATATTCTTCTTTCAAAATTCCATCTTGAATAGCACTAGCTATTCTTAAATAAGAATAGGCCTGTGATTTAGCCAACTTATAATCTTTTATAAATTGAGAAAAACTTTTATAACCGTCTAACTTATAATATTCTTTTTCCTTTATCTCTCTTAAAATATGCATGGCTTCTATTTTATTATAGATATCATCTTTTATATTATCCTTTAACTTACTTTTTAAAAGTTTAAATCTTTTTTGGTCATCACTCACGTTAATATCATCATTGGTTAATAAAATAGAATTTTTATTATTGTTTAAGTTTCTTGCATTAATTATTATTTCATCATTATTTTTTTTATTCATAAAATTCCTTTACTCTGTTGAATTTTTACAGTTTTCCAGCGCTGGATAACTTATACTAGAAACTCCTATCGTATCGTTATTAAGACTTATGCGATATAATAAATTACTCAATATTTGATCATATTCTATGATATAATCCGACTTTAAATCAAAATTACTGTTACTTGCTATTCTTTTATTTAAATTTTCCCTTTCAGATACGACACCTAAAAAGGTGTCCTTTTCTTGAATTATTTTCAATAATTTTTTATGGGTATTATTTTTTTTAAATCTTGTTATAATAAAGAAAATTGGTATTAACCTTTCCAATTTTTTAATGAAAAACTCTAAAAGTTCATAGCTTTCAATTGTCCATTTCTCAGCTGTCATTGGAACTATTATATAATCAGTAGAATTTAAAGAACATTTTAATGTAAAATCTAAACTAGGATTAGTATCAATCACTATGTAATCATACTTTACTTTTAACCTCCTTAATTCTACCTTTAGCTTTAAATCAATAGATTTATGCCTATTTGCACAATAAAAATCTTCATTTAAACTATGTAAGGTTAAATAACTAGGAAGTAAATCTAAACTACTTTTAATATTAAAAATTGCATTAGCAATCTCTAAATCTCCTTTTAAAACTTCACATATATTTTTTTCCATTAAATTTATATTTTTTTCTTTTATCTCGTTAAAGAAATAACTAGTAACTGAAGCTTGGGTATCCATATCGATTAAAAGTACTTTATGTTTTTGAGCCAATAATGTTGCAAGTATGATAGCACTTGTACTTTTTCCAACACCTCCTTTAATTGATGCGATCGTAATTACTTTAGGTTTTTTTCTATCCATTTAGTTATAAGACCTCCATTTGGCAATTTTTTACTGTAAAAATCGTATACTTGTTCTTCTAAATTAATTATTAGTTCAAGTAAAAATTTACTATATTGTGTCTCTGATTTTTTTTGCTTAATCAAACGCGACATCCCTTTAATATAACAAAACACATTTCCTTTTTTAAATCTAAATTCTATGTAATAAACCTTTGAGAAGGTATATGACCTCATAAAACCATTTTCTTCATATTTTGTTATGATATTTTGTACTGGTTTTCTATACCCATAATAAATACCTAAAAATTTATCATCTCCTTTTATAGAAAATAAATTAAAAGGTGTTATTTTTGCCTGATTAAATAATCCTCTAAATGCGATAAAAAACTTATTATTTTGTCTTCTATGAACTCCAAACGTATATAAATCATTCATCATCTTTGTGTGATATATTGTTTTGTTATCAATTTTTTCTATTTTTATAAAAAGACCTCTGCTTTTCACTTTATCCTTAATTTCTAACTTTTTCTCTTTAAGGCGTTCTAACACGCTCTCCATAACTAATCCTTAACTTGTAATTTTTTTAGATTCTTCTAATTGTAAATAATTTTTATTATCTTCCATTAACTCTAAAAGTTCATAGTAGTAATGGTTACTAAATACCTTGTCATATTCTAATTTGTTCTGTCTGCTTAAATAATTCTTTAATATTGGTACCAAAACCGATACGTCTACTTTATACCTTAACTGATCAAGAAGTATACTAAATACGTTATTCCTAATGTCTCTCTCATTTTTCTGTGTGTTTTTATTAGTGTGTTTAACTGTTTTTTTAAGTTTTCCTATTATCTTCTTTAAATCATTGTATTTATCTTTTTCTATGATAAAGTGTGGTTTATTTTTATATTGTTCATATACGTTTTGTATTTGGGTTTCTAATTGTTTACTGTCATACCCTTCATTCTCTAGATTGGCTTTTATTTCGTCTAGTATTTTACTTAATTCTTTTTGTTTACTCTTAAGTTTACTGTGATTTGGTTTAATATTATTTATTCTTTTGTCCCCACTATTTTCAGCTATTTTAATTGCTTTCAGTAATTGAATTTTAAAATCATTTTTCGCTTCTAAATTCAAAATAGAAATAAAAGCATTTGATTTAAAATTGCATTTTTTAGCGTATTTTTTTGCTTGTAATTTTTCTATAGATTTTACGTTGTTCTTATCTTCTTCTTTATTATTATAAGTATTATTAAAACACTCCCATTTTTCTACACTGCTATTTTTAGTGCAAGTCTTTTCAAGATATACACTAACACGGTTTTTGTGTCTTTCTTCTTTTTTATCTCTAAAGTGTTTATTGATTATGCGGTAACATTCTTTTTTAGAATATTTAAGTTTGTAATGAATTTCAGTTCCCATGTTAACACCCAAATGTTTGTAATAATTAATTGTTACTTTAAATACTTTTTCTAATTTATAGAGATAGCTTTGTAGAGTTTTAAGTTTAATAGGTTTTTGGTCGTTTTTTTTCATATTGTTATTAAAGTAATAAAGTATGTTGCTTTGAGAGTATTGATTAAGATTGAAGTTCACGTAATCTAATGTTGATATTAAAACGATTAACTTGTGTTGGTATTTGTTGGTAGTCTTTTTTGTGCTACTCATTTGAAACTCCTTATTATTTGTTCTATTACTAATCATAATAACGTAATTATTACCGGAAAGTAAACTAGTCTTTAATAAAAAATATTTTTTTGTTATAACACAAATAATAAGGAGATCAAATATGTTAAATGTAACAAAAATAAATGAGTAAAGATCAGAGGTAGGGATTCAACAATTTAGTTTGTACAGGCAGATGGTGTTTAAGGGTTCTGAATCATTTGCATGTAAGAGTCAAGAAGATCTTAAAGATAAACAAAAACAGTTAAGTAAAATAAATAAGGTAAGACGTAAGTTACCAAAAATTGGTAAGGATGAATGTTTTAAGTTTAATATTAAGGTTGATTTTAGTATGTAAAGAAAAGTCTTAAAGAGTATAGGTGCAAGTGAAGTTGGAATCATGTTTCTTGGAGCTGATGATTTAGAAAAATTGATACGAGAGCAAATACTCAAAGCTATAGGAAGGGAAAGGAACTAGAAAATCTAAGATTTAGAGAATTTGTACGTATGCACTTGGGTAATATTGAGGTGTTACATAAAAACAAATATGCAAACGGCGTTGATAAATATAATTATTACAAAAAAATTAAAGATTGTGAGATATTAGTTGGTTTGATAATTGGTGGATGGTTTGTGGGTATCACAGGCGAATCACAGTTACTTGAGAGCAAAGTTAGTGATAATTTTTACTTAAAGAGTGCTGCTATTGAATACAATAGGCTTTCTAATTTTTTAGAAGATAAATATTTCTTCAAGTATTATGTTCAAGTACAAATGCAGCTTTATGTACAGGTTTAAACAAGGGAAATTTATTTTTTATCATAGGTGGTGGGTTAGTCAACTGTGTAATTGATAGAGATGATGATTTTATTAGTTATGTAATGACTGAGGTTTCAAGATTGGAACAGAAAGTTAGTAGTATTGCCAAATCTTTAAAGTCAAATAGTGATATTGATATTAAGAATATTGATTTAGACGAGCTGAGTGTTATTATTGGAGATTTTTTAAAGAATAGCTTTTATATCAAGATTTGTGTGATATAGATTTCAAATTCGAATTTTATAGTTACTCTTACCATTTTTATAACGAGTTTAATTTATTCTTTTTTACACTTATTTATCTAGAGTTTTTGTTGCCTTGTTCTTTTAAATCTTTCTTTTTTAAATCTATCTTTCTTAACTTTCATCTTTGATCGTGTGAGGTTTATTTAACTTCCTGCTTCACAAGTGCTTGATGCTTGGTTTTTAAAATTATCTAAGTTTTCACCATCATTAAGGGCTCCTTTTACTACTTGTTTAAAAGTTTCTTTTTGCTGGCTAGCATTATCACCTGTACATTTTGCAAGCTCAGTATGTATATGATCAAGGGCTTCCTTTATTTTAGATTCATCATGATTTAAAAATTTGTTGAAATCACTTTCACTCCCCAGCGCCTCTTTTAAGAAGTCTAGATTTTTTTTTTGAGTATCATTTAATTTTTTTCTTAATGCGTTTTCAGGTGTTTTTTGTACTTCTTCTTGTTCTTCCAAGTTTCTTTTAACTCTACTTTTAGGTGTAGCATTTCCATGCTCATATTCACAACTACTAATTAGTAGTAATAAAACCAAAATAAAATTAATTTTATTCATATAAATCCCCTTATCTTTTTTGTTTTAAAAATATATCTCTATTTACACATCTTTAATGTACATGTACTTAAGCTATATCTGATATTTATAAGTACAAAGGAGATGGTAAGAGTGATGATGATTCATTAGATAGCCTATCAGTATCATATATGTTATTGACTCTAAGTATGCGTACTTTTAAAGCCCATTTTACTAGGATGAGATTCCTATAATACTTAAGATATTATATACTAATTACATAAGGAGATTTTATGCAAGATTCATCACTACATTCTGTTGCTAGTACACAAATTTTTAATGGGCATATTACAGAGGAGATTATATATCAAGAATTTGTAAAAATGGGTATGCAAGATTTTATTGCAAATGAGCTCTCTAAAAGATATTACCGTAATGAACTGACTTATAAAGATATTGAATATTTAGAGAGTAATTTTAATCTTAAGCTTGAGATGTTAGAGCGTAGTTTAAAATCTGAAGTTATTTCTGTTAAAACTGAACTTGATAACAAAATTGACATTATTAGGAATGAGTTAAAATCTGACATTAAAGATCTGGATAATAAGATTGATGTTAACAAAATGGAACTTAAGAGTACATTAAGACTTCATGGTTGGATGTTTGGTACTCTTATTACCCTTAATATAGGAATATTTTTAACATTAATGTCCATAGTCTATTCATTGTTGAATAAGTAAATTTAAGTTAAGTAAACCTTTTCTTTAATTGATTATGTGTCAGTCATTTTTTATCAAAATCATTTAATTATTCATTAATAACAATCAATTTTGTTAATTGTTATATCGTACACAGTCTTTGTACGATTATAGTGCTTATGTTCTTAGTTTTTGTTTTTATGTTTATCAAAGTTTATTAACCATCTTGCCCCTTGTTGAGTTAAAAAGGAGGCACGTGATAATGAAAAGAATTACTTTATGTGCATTATTGATGACTTTATTTTTACTTAGCTCTTGTAATACTTCAGGGAATGCTACTAAAGATGGGCAGGCTGCTAAATCTGATGGTACTGTTATTGACCTAGATAAAATAACTAAAAACATTACAGATTCTGTTGCTTTTGCTAAAGATGTTAAAGAAATTCATACTTTAGTTAAGTCCATTGATGAACTTGCTAAAGCTATTGGGAAAAAGCTTAAGAAGGATACTGGTGAGATTGAAACTGATGCTAGTAGTAATAATGGACCATTAGTTGTAGGGGTATATAGTGTAATATCTGATATAAATACTAAGTTAACAGGATTAGAGCAACAAGTTGGAATTTCTGATGAATTAAAGTCAAAGATTACCGCTGCTAAGGATAAAAGCAAGGCATTCTTAGATAAGGTAAAGGTGGAAGATGATCTTTGTAAGAAAGAGGTTACGGATGATCATTTAAAAAAAGCTATAGATAAGACTAGTGATGGAAGTAAGGGAGGAAAAGAGCTTATTGCTTTAAATACAGCAATTGATGCTTTGTTAAAGGCTGCTGAAGCGGCAGTAACATCTGCAATTAATGAGCTTGCAAGTCCTGTTAAGACAGAGACCGCTAGGTCTTAATTAGGAGATAAATTATTATTATAAGATTAGTTTTTAATTAATGGTTATTTTCTCATAAAATAAAGTCTATAAATAAAAAGCTAAGAGTATGCTTCTCTTAGCTTTTTTTTCTTCTTTAATTCTCCCTTTACTTGCTTTACTATTTTATTATGCTTCCTTTAGATTTCTTTTATCTTTTAGACTTATATTTATGCTTTGATTTTATCTTATTTTATTTTTTGGCTGTGGGAGCGGTAGTACTAGTGCTGAGAATTCTCAGAGTAGATTCTTAAAATCTCTTATTAGTTTAGGTAATGACTTCTTAAATGTTTTCACTTCCCTTAGTGATATGGTTGGAGGGGTTTTAGGTTTTAATACTAATACTAAAAAATCTGATGTTGGGAACTATTTTAAGACTATAGAAAAAAGCTTAACAACAACTAAGACATCCCTTGAGAAAATTGTTTCTGACATGAAATCTGAAAATAATCCTAATGCTTCTGCAGTTGAAACCGCTGTAACCAATTTGGTTAACACCACTCTTGATAAAATAACTCAAGGTGCTAAAACCGTTAGTGAGGCTATTGGTGATGCTAATGATCCACTTGGTAATGTTGCTGCTCAGGGTTCTGGTGGTGTTGCTGGAGATATCGATAAATTAGTACAGGGAATTAAGTTAATTGTAGAATTGGTTCTTAAAGAAGGTAAACATGATGCTGGTACTGATAAAAAGGCTAGTGATGGTTCTACTTCAAGAACTGCTAATGGTGGGACTGATGAGGCAGGAAAGTTATTTGGTACCACTTCTAATAGTGGAGTTGGTGCTGCTGCTGGTGACGCAAAGAAGGTTGCAGCTGATGCTGCTAAAGCTGTTGGTGCTGTAACTGGCGCTGACATCTTGAAAGCTATGGTTAAAAATTCTGATGCTGCTGCAGCTAGTGCTAAAGATGGAACTATTGCAGGCGCTATGGCTTTAAGAGCTATGGCTAAAAATGGTAAGTTCCCTGGTGTTACTGCTACTGCAGCTGCTGATAATCCTGATTATACTGATGCAGTTAAAGGCGCAGCTGTAAGTGCAGTAACCAAAGCATTGGGTACTTTAACTATTGCAATAAGAAAAACAATTGATTTGGGTCTTAAAGAGGTTAAAGATGCTATGAAAATTAATCCTGATTCTACTACGCCTGCAGACGCAGCAATTGGTGGACAAAACAGTAAATAATTATTAATAATACATAACTAAATAAAGTCATTTGAGGAAAACCATTCTCTTTATGAGAACCGTTTTCCTTTTGTTTATATCTGGCCTCTTTGAGTTAAAAAGGAGGCACGTGATAATGAAAAGAATTACTTTATGTGCATTATTAATGACTTTATTTTTACTTAGCTCTTGTAATACTTCAGGAAAAAATCTTAAAGATGATGAAGTGGCTAAATCTGATGGTACTGTTATTGATCTAGCTAAAATAACTAAGAACATTACAGACACTGTTGCTTTTGCTAAGAGTGTTAAAGAAGTTCATTCTTTAGTTAAGTCCATTGATGAGCTTGCTAAAGCTATTGGGAAAAAAGTTGAGGCTGCTGGTACTCTTGGAGATGATGGTGGTAAAAATGGTTCTTTAATTTCAGGAGCATATAGTGTAGTGTTGTTTGCAGACACTAAGTTAGGACAGTTAGAGAAGAAAGAGGGAATTTCTGCTGAATTGAAGTCAAAAGTTGCTGCCGCTAAAGCTGCAAGTAAGGCGTTTATAGATAAAGTGAAAGGAGAAAATGCTACTCTTGGTAAAAATGATGCTTCTGATGATGACACAAAAAAAGCTATAAAGAAAGATAATGGTGATAAAACTAAAGGAGCTGAAGAACTTGGTAAATTAAATACAGCAATTGATGCGTTGTTAAAGGATGCTGAAGCGGCAGTAACAGCTGCTATTAATGAGCTTACAAGTCCTGTTAAACCCTCTAATTAAAGATAAATTATTATTATAAGATTACTTTTTAGTTAATGGTAATTATCTGATAAAATAAAGTCTATAAATAATAAGCTAGGAGTTTGCTTCTCTTAGCTTTTTTTTCTTCTTTATTTCTTTCTCTCTTTACTTGCTTTATTACTTTACTTTTACTTCTTAGCTGTGGCAGTGGCAGTACTAGTGCTGAGGATCCTAAAACCACTTTCTTAGATTCATTAGTTAAAATAGGTCAAGGATTTCAAGAGGTTTTTGGTATTTTTGGTAATGCTATTGGAGACGCTTTGGGACTTACAGCAGTTAAATCTGGTGACAAGAGAAGTAGAGTTGGTGAACACTTTAAGACTATAGGTGATGGGCTTTCAACTACTAAGGAGAAGTTAAAAGAGCTATCAGATAAAATATCTGAAGCAAATAATGCTAATGGGAGTACAATTAAATTAGTTGAGGATGCGATTAACAGTGCTAGTAATGTCTTTGAACAACTAATTAACTCTGTAATCAAATTATCTGGTGTAACTAATGATGGTGCTGACATTGGCGATACTGCTAGTGCTGCGGCTGCAGTGGCTGCTGACGAGGCTAGCGTTAAAACTGTTATTGAAGAAATTAAAGCTGTTATTGATGCAGCTACTAAGTCTGGTGTTAAGATTGAAACTGGATATGCTGGTAATGCAGTAAATGCTGCTGCTGCTAGTGCTCCTGCTGCAATTGGGAGTAATAATGCAGGTCAGGGCGCTGGTGATAAATTAGCAGCTGAAGTAGCTAAAGCTGATCCATGGGCTATGATTGATAAGATTAAAAATTCTACAACTAATACCGCTGTTCTTGCTGGTAACGATAAAGACGCTGGAACATTAGCTACTGGTACTAATGCTAATGATGCTAATGGAGCTGGAGCAAAGACTAATGCAGACTTAGCTGCAGCTGTTGCTCTTAAGGCTATGGCTAAGGGTGGTAAGTTTAGTGCTACTGCTGCAGATACTGATGCAGTTAAAGCGGCTGCTGTAACTGCTGTAAATAAAGTATTAGGAATACTCGATATAATAATTAAGAAAACAGTAGCAAGCGAACTAGATAAAGTAGGAAAAGCTGTTAAGGGGATACAATACTCTGAGACTACTACTGAATCAACTGAAGCTAGTTCTACTCAACCCGCAGCTGCTAAATAAATTGTCTATTAAATAATCTAAATAAAGTCATTTGAGGAAAACTCTTCTCTTTATAAGAATTGTTTTCCTTTTATTTATATCTTGCCCCTATCTTGTCCCCTTGAGAAAGAGGAGGCACGTAATAATGAAAAGAATTACTTTATGTGCGTTATTAATGACTTTATTTTTACTTCTTAGCTGTGGCAGTGGGAGTGCTAAGGCGGAAAATTCTAAAACCACATTCTTAACTTCTATTGCTAATTTAGGTAAAGGGTTCTTAGATGTTTTTACTTCTCTTTCTGATATGATCACTGGCGCTTTTGGTGTTAAAGCTGAGACTAAGAAAAGTGAGGTAGGAGCGTATTTCACTAAAATTGCTGACACTATGACATCTGTTAAAGCCAAACTAAATGATGTTGTTGCTACGAATGGTAACTATCCAAAACTTAAAACAGTTGTTGAGCACTTTATCACTAACACATTAGATAAGATCGCTGAAGGGGCTAAAACAGCAGCAACAGGGACTGCTGGTGACGATAAGATTGGTAGTGCTCCTAAAGAAGGACAAGATGCTGTAACAGCAGACACTACAAGTGTCAATGCCCTTGTTAAGGCTATTAAGACTATTGTTGATGTAGTTTTGAAAGATGGTGAAGGAAATGAAAAATCTGATAAAACAATTGATTCTGATAAGAAAAAAATTGGACAGTTGTTTGCAAAGAAAGATGATGGGGCTCAAGATACGGAAGAATCTAAGGCAAGTGCATCAATAGGTGCTGTAACTGGTGCTGACATCTTGCAAGCTATTGCTGTTGCTAAGAGAGATGATAATAAAAAAGAGATTAAAGAAAACCAGAAAGATGCAATCATAGCAGGAGGTATAGCACTGAGAGCAATGGCTAAGGGTGGTAAATTCGCTGCTAAACAAGATGCTAGTGATAAATATGCTAATGCAGTCAATGGTGTTGCTGCTAATGCTGTTGGTAAGACTTTAAGTCCTCTAATAATAGCAATAAGAAATACTGTTGATAATGGATTAAAGTCAATAAGTGAAGCACTAGCAGCTGTTAAACAAGAAGATAAATCTGCAGAAGCTACACCTGCAGACGCAACAGCTAGTGGACAACAATAATAAAAAATTATTAATAAACATAACTAAATAAAGTCATTTTAGGAAAACCCTTCTCTTTTTATGAGAATCGTTTTCCTTTTAGTTATATCTAACTTTCCCTTGAGTAAACAAAGATGCACGTAATAATGAAAAGAATTACTTTATGTGCGTTATTGATGACTTTATTTTTGCTTCTTAGCTGTGGCAGTGGCAGTACTAAGGCTGAGGATTCTCAGAGCAGATTCTTAAAATCTGTTATTAGTTTAGGTAATGACTTCTTAAATGTTTTCACTTCCCTTAGTGATATGGTTGGAGGGGTTTTAGGTTTTAATACTAATACTAAAAAATCTGATGTTGGGAACTATTTTAAGACTATAGAAAAAAGCTTAACAACAACTAAGACATCCCTTGAGAAAATTGTTTCTGACATGAAATCTGAAAATAATCCTAATGCTTCTGCAGTTGAAACCGCTGTAACCAATTTGGTTAACACCACTCTTGATAAAATAACTCAAGGTGCTAAAACCGTTAGTGAGGCTATTGGTGATGCTAATGATCCACTTGGTAATGTTGCTGCTGACAATAATGGCGGTGTTGCTGGAGATGTCGATAAATTAGTACAGGGTATTAAGTTAATTGTAGAATTGGTACTTAAAGAAGGTAATCCTGAAGCGGGGGATGCTAAGCAAGCTACTGATCTTGGTAATCGTGTTGCTACTGCTGCAGGTATATTATTTGCTAATAATAATGCAGGTGCTGCAGATGCTGCAAAAAAATCAGCTGCTGATGCTCTTAAAGCTGTTGGTGCTGTAACTGGGGCTGATATTCTTCAAGCTATTGTTAAGGATAATGGTGATTCTGCTATGCTAGCTAAACATAATGCTGGTAATGGTGATGCTGGTAATGGTAAGAAAGATGCAGTTATAGCAGGAGGTATAGCTTTAAGAGCTATGGCAAAGGGTGGTAAATTTGCTGGTCCTAGTGCTGCTGCTGCTGAATATGCTCCTGCAGTTAAAGGTGCAGCTATAAGTGCTGTAAACAAGGCACTAAATACTTTAACTATTGCTATAAGAGAAACAATTGACAGAGGACTTAAGGAAGTTAAAGATTCTATGAAAATTAATCCTACTGATAATCTCGTAACTACTGATAATACAACCTCTTAAGTTAATAAGAACTGTTAGAATTTAATAACAAATACATAACTAAATAAAGTCATTTTAGGAAAACTATGTCTCTCTTCATGAGAATTGTTTTCCTTTTAGTTATGTCTAGTTTCCCCCTTTAGATTAATAAGGAGGCACGTGATGATGAAAAGAATTACTTTAAGTGTGTTATTAATGACTTTATTTTTACTTCTTGGCTGTGGCAGTGGGAGTACTAAGATGGAAGATCCTAAAACCACATTCTTAAATTCATTAGTTAAGATAGGGCATGGATTTCAAGAGATTTTTGGCATCTTTGGTAATGCTATTGGTGATGCTTTGGGACTTACAGCAGTTAAATCTGGTGACAAGAGAAGTAAAGTTGGTGAACACTTTGAAAAAATAAAAAAAGGTTTAGGTGATACTAAGGGGAAGTTAAAAGAGCTATCAGGTGATATATTTGAAGCAAAAAATGCTAATAGCAGCACAATTGAAGCTGTTAAGAGTACAATTAGCAGTGCTAGTGATGTCTTTGAGCAACTAATTTCTGCTCTAATTACACTTGCTGGTGTAACTAATGATGGTGCTGACATTGTTGATACTGCTAATGCTGCTGCAGTTGCTGCCGATAAAGATAGTGTTGAAACTGTTATTAAAGAAGTTAAAGCTATAATTGAGACTGCTAAAGAATCAGGCGTAAAGATTGATACCGGTAAAGCTGGTAGTCCAGTGGCTGCTGGTGATGATAAGGCAGGATCAGCTCTTGCAAAGTCTGGTGCTGCTGCAGCTGCTAACTCTGGTCCTAATCTAGCTGAAGAGGTATCTAAAGCTGATCCATGGGCTATGATTGGTAAGATTAAAGATGCTAAGATTGATGCTGAACTTGCTGCAGGCAATAATAATGAAGCAGGAGCTCTAGCTACTAAAATTGCTGCTGCTGGTGCTAAGAGTAATGCAGACTTAGCTGCAGCTGTTGCTCTTAAAGCTATGACTAAAACCGGTAAACTTAGTGCTGCTGCTAATGAAGATGGTGCAGTTAAAGCGGCTGCTATAACTGTTGTAAATAAGGTATTAGGAATACTCGATATAATAATTAAGAGAACAGTATCAAGTGAACTAGATAAGATAAAAAAAGCTGTTAAGGGAATACAGTACTCTGAGACTACTACTGAATCAACTGAAGCTAGTGCCGCTCAACCTACTACTCCTGCTGTTACTAAATAAATTAGCTAATTAAATAATCTAAAAATAATCTAAATAAAGTCATTTGAGGAAAACTTTTCTTTTCATAAGAATGTTTTCCTTTTTTTGAATTTTATTATATTAAATATTTGTACTAAAGATCAGTAAACAAGTTCTTGATAAACCTTGTTTAACAGAGGTAAATGATTATTATGAGATTAGTTTTGATTAGTAAGTGAGTAAAATTATTCGGAAAGTAAAGGTAGGAACGAGGTTTCTTAGTTTTTGTTTTTATTGAATGATGTGTTTACTTTAGTTAATTGATTTTTTATTTATTTTTTTAAAGTTTAAATTGGATGTAATTAATTACAAGTTTTATATTAAGATAATATCTTTGTTCTTTATTGTATAAATTTACTTAATAAAATAGTTTTGTTGTGTTTTAAGTAGGTCAAAGTGAGATAATTATATTATTTTAATAATTTATTTGAAATTTAAAATAAAAGGTGTATATTTACCAGTAATTGTTATATTTCAATATCGAGATTCAATAATTAAATAATTTGATATCCCAGGAGGGAGATATGAAGAGAAGTATTTTATCAGTATGTATGTTAACATTATTATGTTTGTTATCATGTGATATAAATGCCCTTAATGAATTGCTAGATAAAGCAAGGGAAAAATTTTTAGATGAAAGCAAAGATAATAAAGATTTAAATCATAAACAAGAAAATCAGGAACAAAAAGAAGTTGTTATAGATGATTTTGAAGAAGAAGTAGAAATACAGCAAGATATGGAAGTAAAACCTGTTAATGCGGGATTTGTGGTGCCTCAACAAGTATATCCATATTATCTTCAGCAAGAAATAGTAATAGACGAAAAAGATTTAGTTCCAAGTACTGATGAAGAGAAGAAAGCCCAAGAAGAAATTGAAAAAGTAAAAAGTGCTCTTGGAGATTCTGGATTCCAGCAATTAATTGAGGATGCACTTAAACTCAAAAGTGAATATAAGCAATTAGAGTTTAGTTTTTATGATACACTCTCAGAACTTAAAAATAAAAGAGAGAATTATTCTTTAAAAAGTAGGAGAGAGAATAGAGCAAAAAAAAGTTCCCTAACTCAATTGCAAAATAAGTTAAATGATCAAAGGTCTCAGATTGATATGCTTAGGATTAAAGTTGATAATGGTCTTGACGAACGAAGATCTGCAGAATTTTTCTTTAATAAGTCCCAAGAAACTTTAAGAGAAGCTATTACTGAAAGATTAAGAGAGAATAAACGTAGAAGTTACCGGTGGTCAAGAAGAGGGAATAGTGATTTTCTAGCTAGAGATTCGCGACGCTATGCAGAAAATGTTTCAAGTTTATTGGAATCCTCTTCTTCTGATATAGGAGAAGTAATAGGAAGAAAGAAAGAGATAGAGGGACTCATTAAAGATGCAAAGTCTGTTCTAGAGAATCTTGCAAGATAGAGATGGTAAAGATTTAAATATTTTATAACATTAGTATTTGCAAGAAGGGTTCCTTATAGAGGAACCCTTCTTGATTTTATTTAAAGTAGTTTCTACAAACTAATTACTTTTAAGATTTGACTGTGTGTTTATTTGATATTTCCATCTTAAGGGTTTAAATAAGGATAAGGATTGTTGTTTTGAATTATTTTTAAAAAGTTTTTGTTATAATGATTTAAATTGAATAACCAATAAATTATTTTAAAGCTTTGAGGGGTAATTGCTTTTGAATACTGATATCGAAAAAGATGATTTGTTAAATAAGGAATATAAGGTTTTAGATAAAGGCTTTATCAAGCTTGTTGATTATATGGGTAGTGACGAGAGAATAGTTCAAGCATCAAGAATTTCATATCGAGGTGAAAGCATTAGGAGGGAAGATGATGAGCTTATCGATTATTTGATAAGAAATGAGCATACAAGTCCATTTGAACAAGTGGTTTTTACATTTTATGTTAAGGCCCCTATATTTGTTGCAAGACAATGGATGAGACATAGAACAGCAAGGATTAATGAAGTGTCTGGTTCATATAGTTTGCTGAGAGAAGAGTTTTATCTTCCTTCAGAAGAAGACATAAAGATTCAAAGTGTTAAGAGTAGTCAGAGTGGAAATGAAAAGACTGAATATGACTTGACAAAGGATATAATAGATAATTTAAAGAAAAGCCAAAGTTCTTGTTACAAACTATATCAAAATATGATAAATTGTAATGTTTTAAAGGAAGTTTCTAGAATAGCTTTACCTTTAAGCTTATATACCGAATGGTATTGGCAGATTGATTTAAATAATCTTTTTCATTTTATCAAAATAAGGTTGGCATTAAATGAATCGAAAGAGGTTAGGGAAAATTCATCAAAAGAGATGCGTGAATATGCCAGGATATTGCTTGATGTTATTGAAAAGATTGTGCCTATTGCTACTAAAAGTTTTAAGAATCATATCTTAAAAGGGTGTAGATTGTCTTATGAAGAGATAATAGCGATTTCTGGTGCATTAAATATTAGTAAACTCAAATTGGATGATAATGCATTAAATAGGTTAAAAGATAAACTTAATATTACATAATAAACAAAGTTTCCTCTTATTGTATCTTGAATAACAGTAATAATGAGATATATTATATTTATAATGAGTAAGTTGATTTTGGATTTTGTGTGTGAGCAAGAAGATAAATTTTATGTATAGAGTTGTATTTATATTTTGTATGATTTGTTTTGTAAGTTGTGATTTATTTAAAGATTATAATAATAAAAATAATAAATAATAAAGATAATTTATTGCAAAATCCAGTTAATGTTAATTTAAAATCAGATTGGAGAGATAATCTTAAACTTAATAAAGAAGAGTTTGATACATTAACTTTTTTTGTTAATGCATTAAAAAATGAATTATCCAAAGGTAGTTCAGCCAGCTAATTTTGATATCCATTTAAAAGGAGATGTATCTAAAATAGAAGAATATATTAAAAGGTTTTTATTAAAACTGAACGATAAGGGCAAAGTTAAAGAATTACTTGAACATATTAAATATGGTAAAGATAATTTACCTAATGTAGAGGGTAGAGATGAAAATCTTAATATAGATGTAAAAGACCATTATAGAATAGAGAAAAGACTTGCTAGTGTTTTTGATAATTATTTTATGTTTTTAAATCCTCCTACCCCTGCTCCTCCTGTTGAAGAAAATCCTGAAGAGAAAGTATTTGAATCAATTAAAAAAGTGTGTTATGAGTATAGAAATAAAAGCTAAAATTGAATTAATTGTGCATAATATCACATATCTTTTTAAGATAAGCTTATACTATTAAAAACTAAACTA
>NZ_CP073227.1:0-29698 GCF_023035835.1 Borrelia venezuelensis | reverse complement strand
TATAATTTGTTAATAGTATAAGTAAAAATATACAATAGTTGTCTCTGATTTATACTCTTATTTATAAAGCAAATATAAAAAAATAGGGTTCAATTTATATTTAAACCCTATTTGACTTAAACATCATACTCTCAAAAAGCAATAAAATTATTAATTACATATTGCTTTACCGTAAATATGGTATGTATTACTTTTTATCAAAACCTAATGCTTCATGTGCTCTCTTTAAATTATCAAAATCTTCCTCTACCTGTTTCATTGCATTCCTAAGTTTTCCCATCTCTGATTCTACTTTAGCACACATATCATCTGCATGACCCAAACTCTCTTTTGCATCTGATATATAATAATAATGTATACCATAATAACCATTTGACCTTATCTGTGCTGAAAGCCTTAAAGCAGACTCAGTAGAATTCTTTGCATGCTCAGCATAACTTTTTGCATTTTCTAATGTATTGAATTGCTCCTTATACCACACCATGGCAATATTTCTACTACTCTTAACTTTCTCAATTGCTTGATGTAATTTTATCTTCACATTTTGATCAATACCATTTCCATTAAAACCTCTTGCCCTATCAAAATCAGAATTAGCTTTAATAATATTAGCTTGCATACTCTCAATCTCTGACAATGATGCACTTACCTCACTATGCATTGCCTCAATAATTACTAATTTACTACTAATTTTGCTATTAATTTCATTAACTTCATTATCGTAACTAACAAGATAAGATTCTTCCTCTTCTGTTAACCTATTATCTTGGAATATAGACTGTTGTTGTTCTACTCTCTCTCCAGGTCTTTTCTCTTTAAGCTCTAGCTCAATACCTTTTTTTTGTAAGTTTTTTTGATTTATTTTTACACCCTCTTCAATCCTTACAACAATATCTACTTGCTCTTCTTTAATTTCTTGACTCTCTTCTTTAGACTTTAAATCTTTTAACTTTTTATTTTCTTCTACAAATTTTTCTCTTGATTTATCTAGCAATTCATTAAGAGCATTTATATCACATGATAACAAACATAATAATGTTAACATACATACTGATAAAATACTTCTCTTCATATCTCCCTCCTGGGATATCAAATAAATTAATAATGATTATTATATTAAATAATAATCATTATTAATTTAAAATATATATCACCTTATCTAAAATACAAATTATTTTAATTAAAATTCTCTATTTTTTTTATTCTCTCTTACTATACAAGTATTCACTTATTCTCTAAAATCCATAGATCCCAAAAAAGAGACATAATATGCGTTTTTACTATTATCATGACTTATTTTTTAATTTAAAACTATTATCTTTATCTTAATATTGTTAAATTATGGTTTCAATGCAAACAACTATATTCCCTAGATAATTCCTAAAATGATAAAATTAGATTAATATCAATTAGTATAATTTTATATACATGAAAACATATTCACTTTTTAACCTTTTAAATCACAAGAAAATCTTTACTTTAAATGACCTTTTTTATATCCATGATTCCTTATTTTTATGCACTAGCTGTTATTTCTGATATCTTAACAGCTTCTCTATACGGATTTATCTTCTTGAATAACTATAGTTTGTCAATAAATATACTCCTTAACATAAAACTTAACACTACTTGTTTATATAGACTTGTATGTTCATTCTTCATTAAGAATCTATAAGCTCATCATATAATTAACAAACTTGATAAAACCTTTATCTAAAACCTTATATTCCTTATTTAATAAATCATCTCTCTCAATATCAGTATTCAAAAGCAATTACACCTCAAAGCTTTAAAATAATTTACTAGTTATTCAATTTAAATCATTATATAGTTTGTAGAAATTTATTTAAATAAAATTAAAGAGAGTTCCTTATAAAGGAACTCTTCTTGTAAATACTAATATTATAAAATATTTAAACCTTTCAGTCTTTATCTTGAAAGATTCCCTAGAATAGACTTTGCCTCATTAATGATTTCCTCTATCTCTTTCTTTATTCCCATTGCTCCTCCTATCTTCCCAGAAGAAGATTCTAATTGATTTAAAGAATTTCTTGCATCACGTTGTGAATCCCTAGATAATTGTAATATTAAACCATTATCCACTCTTCTAAAAAAGTAATACTTACCCTTACGTGCTTCATTTTCTAATCTTTTAGTAATAGCTTCTCTTAAAGTCTTTTGTGCTTTTTCAAACAAAAATTTTGCAGATTCTAGCTCATTAAGACCAACCTCAACTTCAGTAATAAACCTTTCAAGATTAGATCTTTCATCATTTAACTTATTTTGCAATTGAGTTAGGGAACTTTTTTTTGCTCTATTCTCTCTCCTAATTTTTAAAGAATAATTCTCTCTTTTATTTTTAAGTTCTGAGAGAGTATCATAAAAACTAAATTCTAATTGCTTATATTCACTTTTGAGTTTAAGTGCGTCCTCAATTAATTGCTGGAATCCAGAATCTCTAAGAGCACTTTTTACTTTCTCAATTTCTGCTTGTGCTTCCTTTTCCTCTTTAGTACTTGGAACTAAATCTTTTTCTTCTATTTTTATTACTTCTTCTTTAGGATAGTATGGATACACTTGCTCAGACACCTCAAATCCCGCATTAACAGGTTTTAATTCCATATCTTGTTGTATGTCTACTTCTTCTTCAAAAACATCAATATCACCTACTCGTTCTTCTCCAACTGCTTGATCTTCTTGTTCATGTTTTAAATCTTTATTATCTTTGCTTTCATCTAAAACTTTTCCCCTTACTTCATTTAATAAATCATTAAGGACATTTATATCACATGATAACAAACATAATAATGCTAGAAGCATACATACTGATAAAATACTTCTTTTCATATCTCCCTCCTGGGATTTTAGATTATTTAATTATTATATTTCAATATTGAGATTCAATAATTGCTGATAATTATATAACTTTTATTTTAAATAACAAAACTAAATTTCACAAAACCTCAATTATTTTATTCTGTAATAATTAAAGGCAATGCAAAATTATTTTAATACAATAAAATTAATTACATACCAAACAAAACTAAACTAATCTAGTAATACTTACTTACATTACACCTAAATAGCATAGTACTAAATAAAAGTTGCTGTCTTATCTTTAGTACAAATATTTAATATTAAAATACCAAAAAGGAAAACAATTCTTATGAATAGAACAGTTTTTCACAAATGACTTTATTTAGTTATATATTTATTTTGTACTAGTTATTTATGTTAACTGTTAAAATTGCAGGTGTAATAGCATTTCAAGATTTATTTTATTATTTAATCGTTTAGTATATCTTCTAATTGCTATTAGAAATACTGTTGAAATTACTTTACAAGCACTAAAAACAGTTCTTGCGATAGATTAAATGTATTAGAATTAGCACTAATAACAACACCATTAGCTATATAAACAGATTTATCTTAACTTTTCTTAACATTAAACAAGATTGCTACAGGAACAAATAAACTAAATTAACTATAAGAGGTTAAAATACAGTTTTAAGATTCTCTGAATTACTACCGAACTATTCAACTTTTTAATTTCATTACAACTAATATAGAAGGCAGACTTAGAGATAAGTTTGCCTTCTAATCTTAATTTTAAGTAATGAATCTAACTATCTATTTTACTGCTGAGCTGCTGGTTTTGGGGATCTAGCTTTATCTATTTTTTCTTTTGCTTTCTCAAGAACATTCTTTACTGCCTTCTTAATTATATCCTCTATTGATACCAATAACTTATTTACTGCACTTACTCCTACTGCTTGTACTACTTTGTCATCATCATTATTATTCGCAGCTAATTTACCATCCTTAACTAAAGAACGTAATGCTATACCTCCTGCTACAGCTGCTGCTTTAGCTACATCTTTTGCTAACTGACCTGTATCACTTCCTCCTCTTGCAAACTTTAGTGCACTTGTCTGTGCAGTTGCATCAACTGCTAGTGCTGCATCAGCATCACTTTCTTGTGACTTAACTATTGATGCTAATATTTCTTCACCACTAACTGCTGCTACTATTGCTGCGGCTTTATCTCCCACAGCTGCTCCTGCATTAGCACCTGCAGCTAAGACTTTTACTCCATCTTTATTATCTGCATTACCTACTTTTACTGCTACATTTCCAGCTTTTGGCTTTGGAACACCTACCTTACCTGCTTCTTCTACAATTCCTTTCAATGAATTAAAGGCTTTCTTTAATTCAACATCAGTTGGTGCTGTGCCTTGAGCATTACTTGCAGCCTCACCTACTGGTTTAGCATCACCGATATCTTTTAAAGAGTCCAAATGAGTTTTTAATGTGTTTAAAGTAGTCTTAGCAGAATCAACTGCACTTCTAATTATCTTGTTTAGCTCACCTTTATCAAGCTCTGTTTCTGATTTCTTTGCTACTTGTTCTAATTCTGCTGATGCGTCTCCAAGCTTAGCACCTAGGTTGTTAAAATAATTTCCTACCTGACTTTTATTTGTATCTTTAGTTACTCTTAAACCTAATGTACCAGAAAGTAAATCTAAAAATGCATAAAAAGCATTTTCAGCACTTCTACTTACATCCATGAGAACAGAACTTAAACTGTTCCCTCCTGTAGCTGCTCCGCCACCATTAGGTGAATCAACCGACTGTTGTCCACTGCCACAGCTAAGAAGTAAAAATAAAGTCATCAATAATGCACATAAAGTAATTCTTTTCATTATCACGTGCCTCCTTTTTAACTCAAAGAGGCCAGATATAAACAAAAGGAAAACAATTCTTATGAAAAGAAGAGTTTTCCTCAAATGACTTTATTTAGTTATGTATTTGTTATTAATTCTGATTATTAACTTTTGTTTCAGAGGTTTGCTTATCAATAGTTACAGGGGTATCAGTAGGATTAAATTTCATAGCATCTTTAACAGTCTTAAGACCCACGTCAATAGTGTTTCTTATTGCTATGGTGAGAGTATCTAATGCTTTAGTTACTGCACTTACTGCAGCTCCTTTAACTATAGGAGCAACAGATCCTTGATCATCAGCACTAGGACCAGTAAATTTACCATCCTTAGCCATTGCTCTCAGTGCAATAGCACCTGCAATAGTTCCATCTTTAGCATTAGCTAATTTAGCTGCAGCAGCATCACCATTATCCTTAATCATAGCCTTTAATATGTCAGCCCCAGTTACAGCCCCAACAGCCTTAGCAGCATCAGCAGCAGATTTTTTTGCAGCATCAGCAGCTCCGGCATTATCGTTAGCAAATAACTTACCCGCACCATCATTAGCGGTTCTTGAGGTGTTACCATCTTCAGCCTTTTTATCATCACCAGCCTCAGGATTACCTTCATTTTTAAGAACTACATCTACAATTGATTTAATTCCTTTTATTAAGTTTTCAGTTTCACCTTTAGCACCTGCAGGGGCTGCATGAGCAGCAACATTACCAAGCAGGTCACTAGCATCACCAATAGCCTCACTGGCAGTCTTAGAGCCCTGTATTATCTTATCAAATGTTTCACTAACTAGTTTTTTTACTGCCATATCAGTAGCTTCTGTATTAGGATTATTTTCAGTCTTCATGTCAGCAACAATTTTCTCAAGGGCTGTCTTAGTAGATGAAAGAGTATCATGAATGGTCTTAAAGTAGTTCCCAACATCAGACTTTTTAGTATTAGTATTAAAACCTAAAACCCCTCCAACCATATCAGAAAGGGAAGTAAAAACATTTAAGAAGTCATTACCTAAACTAATAACTGACTTTAAGAATCTACTCTGAGGATTCTCAGCATTAATACTGCCACTGCCACAGCTAAGAAGCAAAAATAAAGTCATTAATAACGCACATAAAGTAATTCTTTTCATTATTACGTGCATATTTGTTTACTCAAGGGGAAGCTAGACATAAATAAAAGGAAAACGAATCTCATGAATAGAGAAATAGTTTTCCTCAAATGACTTTATTTAGTTATGTATTTGTTATTAATAATTCTTTATTGTTTCTGGCCTACCGATTGTTGTTCCTGTAGATGTAGTAGCTTCTACAGATTTATCTTCTTATTTAACAGCAGATAGTGCTTAACTAATTGACTTTAACCCACTATCAACAGTATTTTTAATAGCAATAATAAGAGTACTTAAAGTCTTACCAACAGCACTTGCTGCTACACCATTAACTGCATGAGCGAATTTATCTTCATTTTGCTTAGCAGCAAACTTACCATCCTTAGCCATTGCCCTTAAGGCAATACCCGCAGCAATAACTGCGTCTTTTTTTGCTCCTTCCTCTTTAATCTCTTTTTTGTTAGCAACAACCGGAGCAATAGCAATCTCAGCTGCATCTGTAGCTTTTTCAATGCCATCAGTACTATCTGCAGTAGGATTTTCTTTAGAGCTAGCAATCGATTGTAAAATATCAGCCCCAGTTATAGCACCAATAGAAGCACTAGCTGCAGCATGAATACCATTAACAATAATGGTATCTCTAGTAGCACCAGCAAGTGTAGTTAAAGCAGAAATTAGTTGTTCAAAGATATCATTAGCTCCTTTAATCGCATCCTCAATTAATTTAATTGAGCTGCTATTAGCATTCTTTGCTTCAGATATTTTATCTGATAGCTCATTTAACTTCTCCTTAGTAGTTGAAAAGCCCATCACCTATAGTCTCAAAGTGTTCACCAACTTTACTTCTCTTATCACCGGATTTAACTGCTGTAAGTCCCAAAGCATCACCAATAGCATTACCAAAAATACCAAAAATCTAGTAAAACCCATGTTCTATCTTGATAAGTGAATCTAAGAAAGAAATTTCTAGATTAAGAAGCCAATTTAACTTTATAAAGTTAATTATAACAATATAGAAGGCAGACTTAGAGATAAGTTTGCCTTCTAATCTTATTTTTAAGTAATGAATCTAACTATCTATTTTACTGCTGAGCTGCTGTTTTGGAGCTCTAGTTTTATCTATTTCTCCTTTTGCTTTCTCAAGAACATTTTTTACTGTCTTTTTAATTATATCCTCTACTGCTACCAATAACTTATTTACCGCAGTTATTCCTACTCCTTGCACCTCTTCTTTTCCTCCAGCACTACCATCAGCAGCTCCTGAAGCTAGTTTACCATCTTTAACTAAGGAACGTAATGCTATTCCACCTGCTACTGAAGCTGCTTTAGCTGCATCTTGTGCCAGATGAGCTCCATTACCTCCTTTTGCAAATGCCAACGCACTTGTATCTCCACTTGCATTAGCTGTTAACGCTGCATCACTTTCTTTTGACGCAACTATTGAAGCTAATATTTCCTCACCACTGACTGTTGATAGTATTACCGCTGCTTTACTTGCATCTGTTGCTCCTGCTTTGTTATCTGTAGCTAATATCTTAGCCCCATCCTTATTATCTGCATTACCTATTTTTACTGCCGTGTCTCCTGATTTTGGCTTTGCAACACTTTCTGATTCAGCTGTGTCCACTATTCCTTTCAATGCCTTAAATGCTCCTTGCAATTTATCTGCAACAGATGTTACTCCTGTGGCATCACTTGCAGCTTCACCTACTGGTTTAGCATCACCTACTTGACCTAAAGAGTCCAAATGAGTTTTTAATGTATTTAAAGTAGTCTTAGCAGAATCAACTGCACTTCTAATTGCTAAGGCTATTGATCCATCTTTAGCTCCTTCTCCTTCTGATTTTTTTGCTACCTTTTCTAACTCTTCTGATGCTTCTCCAATTTTCGCACCCAAGCTGTTAAAATAACCGGCTACATCCTCTTTCTTTGTATCTTTAGTTACTCTTAATCCTAATGTATCTGAGAGTAACTCTAAAAAAGAATAAAAAGCATTTTCAGCACTTCTACTTACATCCATGAGAACAGAACTTAAACTGTTCCCTCCTGTAGCTGCCCCGCCACCATTAGCAGAATGATGTCCACTGCCACAGCTAAGAAGCAAAAATAAGCAATCTAAATTTTATTAAGAGATAAAACAAGTTAAAATCAAAGCATAAATATAAGTCTAAAATTAATAAGTAATCATAAGGAAGTATGACACAGTACTAAAGGAAGAAATAAAGAAGAAAAAAAAGCTAAGAGAAGCAAACTCCTAGCTTATTATTTATAGACTTTATTTTATCAGATAATTACCATTAATTAAAAACTAATCTTATAACAACAATTTATCTATTAATTAAGGTTTAGCAGAAGTTGTAAGCTCCTTAATTGCAGATGTTACTGCAGCTTCAGCTGATGTTAACAATTCATCAATTGCTGTGTTGAGTTTTTTAAGTTCTGCAACTCCTTTATCTCCATCGGGCTTACCATTTCTATCTATAGCTTTTTGTGCATTCTCATCAGTAGCTCCTTCAATACCAAGTTCAGCATGCCCGCCTTTCAACTTATTCAAAAGCCCAGTCCCTTCGCCCTTAACATTAGTAATCTTTGCCTTCAAATCATCAGAAAGTTCTTTTTTCTTCTCTAATTGTTCTAACTTAGTTTCTACAGTTAGTATTACTTGAAATACCCCTGCAAGTAATGATCCATTCTTACCAGCCATAGCATCAAGAGTACCATCATTTTTAATTTTTTTCCCAATAGCTTTAGCAAGTTCGTCAATGGACTTAACTAAAGTATGAATTTCTTTAACATCTTTAGCAAAAGCAACAGAATCTGTAATGTTTTTAGTTATTTTATCTAGGTCAATAACAGTACCATCAGATTTAGCAGCCTGCCCATCTTTAGTAGCATTCCCTGAAGTATTACAAGAGCTAAGTAAAAATAAAGTCATCAATAATGCACATAAAGTAATTCTTTTCATTATCACGTGCCTCCTTTTTAACTCAACAAGGGGCAAGATGGTTAACAAACTTTGATAAACATAAAAACAAAAACTAAGAACATAAGCACTATAATCGTACAAAGACTGTGTACGATATAACAATTAATAAAATTGATTGTTATTAATGAATAATTAAATGATTTTGATAAAAAATGACTGACACATAATCAATTAAAAAAAAGGTTTACTTAATTCAAAATTACTTACTTAACAATGAATACACTATGGATATTAATGTTAAAAATATTCCTATATTAAGGGTAATAATTGTTCCAAACATCCAACCATGAAGTCTTAATGTGCTTTTAAGTTCCATTTTGTTAACATCGATCTTAGTATCAAGTTCATTAAATTTAGTATCAATCTTCACATTTAAGTTACTTTCAACAATATCAATCTTGTTATCCAGATCTTTAATGTCAGATTTTAACTCATTCCTAATAATGTCAATTTTGTTATCAAGTTCAGTTTTAACAGAAATAATTTCAGATTTTAAACTACGTTCTAACATCTCAAGTTTAAGATTAAAATTACTCTCTAAATACTCAATATCTTTATAAGTCAGTTCATTACGGTAATATCTTTTAGAGAGCTCATTTGCAATAAAATCTTGCATACCCATTTTTACAAATTCTTGATATATAATCTCCTCTGTAATATGCCCATTAAAAATTTGTGTACTAGCAACAGAATGTAGTGATGAATCTTGCATAAAATCTCCTTATATAATTAGTATATAATATTTTAAGTGTTATAGGAACCTTATATCAGTAAAATGTAATTTAAGAGAGTCCCTAACTATAAACATAAATGTTTAGTCTATTTTTTTTTATCTTATCAAAAATCTCAAATGTGGTCTTACAATCTGTTGTTAAATGATTGCTATCACTAAGCTTTAGACCTGAATTATTACAAGATATAGCTAAAAGGAAAACAATTCTTATGAAGAGAAGAGTTTTCCTCAAATGACTTTATTTATTTATGTATAATGTATATTGTTATTAAATACTCTTTAGTCTTGACTATTAGTTCTGCTTAGTTTCAGAGGTTTGCTTATCAATAGTTACAGGAGTATCAGTAGAATTAAATTTCATAACTTCTTTAACAGCCTTAAATCCTCTGTCAATAGTGTTTCTTATTACTATAGTTAGAGTAAGTTACTGCACTTATAGCTGCTCCCTCTACTGCTTTTTTAACAACAGCATGAGCATTATCACTAGAACCAGCAAATTTACCACTCTTAATCATAGCTTTAAGAGCAACAACTGCTACTAGGTCAGCATTATTTTTAGCACCAGCAGCTCCAGCTTCAATCTTTACTCCAGATTTCTCTGCTGCTTTAATAATTGTTTGAACTCCTGAAATAATAGCATCAACCCCAGCCTTTTCAGCAGCACCAGGAAATTTATCAGCATCATCACCAATAACAGCACTATAATTAGTTACACCGGATATTTGGTTACAGAGTTAATTAGTTGCTCAAAGAAATCACCAGCACTGCCAATTGCACTCTTAACAGCCTCAATTGTGTTGCTATTAGAATTCTTTGCATTAGATATTTCACCTGACAGCCCTTTTAACTTCCCATTGGTATCTTCCAAACCTTTTTTTATTTTTTCAAAGTGTTCACCAACCTTACTTCTCTTGTCATCAGATTTAACTGCTGTAAGTCTAAAACATTATCAAAGATGCCAAAAATCTCGTAAAACCCATATCCTATCTTAACTAATGAATCTAAGAAAGAAATTTTAGACTTAGTAGTCAATTTAACTTCTTAAGTTTAATTACAACAATATAGAAAGCATCTTAGATTTATCTCTAAGCTTGCCTTCTAATCTTATTTTTAAGTAATTAATCTAACTATCTAGTTTACTGCTGATTTGCTGATTTTGGCTCTCTTGCTTCATCTATTTTTTCTTTTGATTTCCCAAGAACATTTTTCACTGTCTTTTTAATTAGCTCTTCTACTGCTACTAATAATTTATTTACTGCAGTTACTCCTACAGCTTGTACTTCTCCTTGTCCTCCTTGTGCATCCGCTGCAGCTGCTGCTAGTTTACCATCTTTAACTAATGAGCGTAGTGCTATTCCTCCTGCTACAGCTGATGCTTTTGGTGTATCAGCACCTGCTAAGTGAGCTGCTTGACCTCCTTTAGCAAAGGAAATGGCACTTGTCTGTGCAGTTGCATTAGCTGTTAACGCTACATCACTTTCTCCTGATTTAACTATTGATGCTAGCATTTCCTCCCCACTTACTGTTTAGTATTGCTGCTGCTTTACCTGCATCTGTTGCTGTTGCTGCTAAATCAGTACCTAATATCTTAGCACCATCCTTATTATCTGTTCCATTACCTACTTTTACCGCTATGTTTCCTGCTCTTGGCCTTTCAACACCCTCTTTACCAGCTGTATCCACTATTCCTTGAAGTGCCTTAAAGGCTTTCTTTAATTCAACATCAGCTGCTGCTACTCCTTGTTGATTACTTGCTGCATCCCCTACCTTTTGACTATCACCTACTGTTCCTAAAGACTCTAAATGTGTTTTTAATGTAATTAAAGTAGCTTTAGCAGCATCAACTGCTTCTTTAATTAAATTTTTAGATGAATCACCTTTATCAACACCTATTTCTGATTTTTTTGCTACCTCTTCTAACTCTTTTGATGCTACTCCAAATTTCTCACCTAGACTGTTAAAATAACCGGCTACATCACTCTTCTTTGTATCTTTAGTTACTCTTAAACCTAATGTACCAGAGAGTAAATCTAAAAAAGAATAAAAAGCATTCTCAGCACTTCTACTTACATCCATGAGAACAGAACTTAAACTGTTCCCTCCTGTAGCTGCCCCGCCACCATTAGCAGCATCAACAGCCTGTTGTCCACTACCATAGCTAAGAAGTAAAATAAGTAATCTAAATTATCATTAAGAGATAAAACAAGGTAAAAACAAAACATAAAAATAAGCCTAAAATTAATAAGTAATCATAAAAAATCTTAAGGAAGTATAATAAAGTAGTAAAGGAAGTAAAGAGAAAATAAAAAAGGAAAAAAAGCTAAGAGAAGCAAACTCTTAGCTTATTATTTATAGACTTTATTTTATTAGATAATTACCATTAATTAAAAAGTAATCTTATAATAAACAATTAAAATGTTTATCCCTTAGGTGTTAGAAGGTTTAACAGAAGTTGTAAGCGCATTAATTGCAGATTCTACTGCTGAGTTCGCGGCTTTTAACAATTCATTAATTGCTGTATTGAGTTTAATAAGCTCTGAAGCTCCTTTATCTTTAGTACCATCTGTTACATCTATAACATTTTTTGCATGCGCATCAGTAACACCTTCTTTCCCAAGATCACTATGCTTTGATTTAACCGTAGTTAAGAATGCTGTACTTTCCTTCTTAGCACTACCAACCTTTGCCTTCAAATCACTAGAAAGCCCAACTTTTTTTTCTAATGATGTTAATTTAGTCTCTACAGCTAATACTACACTATATGCTCCTACAATTAACGATCCATTATGGTCCTTCTCAGCTTCAATACCATCATTTTTAATTTTCTTACCAATAGCTTTAGCAAGTTCGTCAATGGACTTAACTAAAGTATGAATTTCTTTAACATCTTTAGCAAAAGCAACAGAATCTGTAATGTTTTTAGTTATTTTATCTAGGTCAATAACAGTACCATCAGATTTAGCAGCCTGCCCATCTTTAGTAGCATTCCCTGAAGTATTACAAGAGCTAAGTAAAAATAAAGTCATCAATAATGCACATAAAGTAATTCTTTTCATTATCACGTGCCTCCTTTTTAACTCAAAGAGGCCAGATATAAACAAAAGGAAAACGGTTCTTATAAAAAGAGAAGAGTTTTCCTCAAATGACTTTATTTAATTATGTTTTATTGATAATTATTTATTATTGCTGACTACCAATTGCTGATTCTGTAGGTGTAGTAAAATCTACGGACTTATCTTCTTGTGTAACTGTAGCAAGAGCTGCACTTATTGTCTTTAAACTACTATCAACAGTATTTCTAATTGCTATTATTAAAGTACTTAAAGTCTTACCAACAGCACTAGCTACTGCCCCATTTACTGCATGAGCAGATTTCTCTTCATTATTCTTAGCAGTAAATTTACCATCCTTAGCCATTGCCCTTAGGGCTATACCAGCAGCAATAACTGCGTCCTTTTGTGCTACTGCCTCTTTAATTTCTTTTTTGTCATCTTTAGCCGGAGCAATAGCAATCTCAGCTGCATCTGTAGCTTTTTCAATTCCTTCAGCATCATTAACTTTAGGATCTTCTTTGGATTTAGCAATAGCTTGCAAAATGTCAGCCCCAGTTACAGCTCCAATGGAAGCACTAGCTGCAGCAGCTTCAGCTTCTTGAGCTCTATCATCATCTTTCTTTGCAAAAAGTTTACCAATTGATTTTTTTTCAGCTTCTGAAGTCTTAGTAGCAGTGGGATCTCCTTCTTTATCTTTTAAAACTACATCAACAATAGTTTTAATCCCTTTAACAAGTGAATTTACACTTGCAACATCTGCTGCTACAGCATCTTGATTGTGTACAGCATTCCCAATAACAGTATCAGTTGTAGCCCCACTAGCAGCAGTTTTAGCCCCTTCAGCAATTTTATCTAATGTGTTAGTAATAAACGTATCAACAACTGATTTAATTTTTGAGTAATTCCCATTTTTAGTAACTTCATCTTGTAACTTTTTTTTAACTGTGTTCATAGTGTTTTCAATATCAGTGAAATACTTACCAATATCTTCCTTTTTAGTCTCAGCCTTAATACCAAAAGCCCCAGCAACCATATCAAAAAGAGAAGTAAAAACATCTAAGAACCCTTTACCCAAATTAGCAATAGAGTTTAAGAAAGTGGTTTTAGGATTTTGAGCACTAGTACTGCCACTGCCACAACTAAGAAGTAAAAATAAAGTCATCAATAACGCACATAAAGTAATTCTTTTCATTATCACGTGCCTCCTTATTGTCCTTCTCTATAAGTGAAGAAGGAATTAGATAGACAAAAAAGTTTTTTTAATCTACCAAAATGAAAAAATAATAATTTTTACAAAAACAATTAGCACTCACAAAACTCATATAACACGAGAAGAAATTCTATATATTGCTTAAATCATAAAGATAAAGGGATTAAATAGGTAATCTTATAAGGTTCATACCTTACAGCATATTATTATTGTATTGTTGCAAAGGATATAAAGTAAACATAGTATCTACTGAAGCTCAGCCATACAACAACTCTAAAAGGACTATGGCTAATTTACAAAAGGAAACTAATGAAAAAATCAAATAAAAGGTTATTACTCAAACTTATGTTGCCCATCAGAAGTTTGATTCACTTAAGAATGAGTTTGAAAAAACAACTGATAAACTACTTGCTCAAATTAATGGATATAAAAACGATAAGAATAAATACACGGTTCTTTTGAATGGCTTACAAAAGATGCACAAAAACAAAAAAGCAAGTAATAAGGTCTTATCATAATTTCATTTGCTATGATAGGAGCAACTTGAATATAAAACATTGTAGTTGAAATATCTGAATGGTCTGCAATTTCTTGAATTAATTCTAATATTTTGGGCCTCCTCATATATTTCTGTAAGGTAGATGTGTCTCAATAGATGAAAATATATTTTTTGTTAAACTTTACAATAAATTCTCTTTTTATAATTTATTGTAAAGTTTTGTATTAAGTGATACTTCATCTTTACATGAAAAAAAACATAAAATCTATCAAAATATGAAATTTATTAAACCTGAATATAAAAATTTAGAGCTTAATTAAAAATCCTTAATAGAATTTTTAATTAAGCTCTAAAGGCTACTTGAAATGATCATAGTACAGGTAGTACTAAAACACATAGCACTACTAACAACAACCAGCATACAATAAATCTAAAGTAAAATCAACTATTCTCATTTTTTAATATCATTACCCTTTCTTAAAATAGTTTGCTACTATCTACTATATATATAAAATAATAATGGGCATTCCTATTAATGAAGTAAAGTTTCACATTCTATTTACTATATTAAGCTTTTTTAGTAACACTACGATACTATTTTTTAACTCTTCTTTTAAGGTCGCATTATCTTTTTTTCTTTTTTTTTCTTAAAACTATATTATTACTTTGTATTTTTTTAAGCAAATTGCATTCTAAATTAGATATGTCTTTTATAAATTTTTCCCTACATTAATCATTTTTTCTCTGTAAGACTTAATAATAATAATTATTATTAAGTAAAAAATATTGATTCTTCAGTAAACCCCTTAAAAACTCCATCCTTGGATTTTATGCCCTATATGATTCTATACACTAAATTATCCATAAACGCTCCTTATTTATTTTTTATTTTAAAAATTTCAAATTCGGTTTGAAGTTGTCTCAGCCAATCCTTTTTACTTGAAAAGAGAATATCTAATATGAAACCTGTAAATTTTGCATTTTTTTTATAAAAATCATAACTATCTTGATTCTTAAGTTGAAAACGTAATGGTTTTATTAGATTGCATTTGGATTTTTTTAACTTATTTGATGTGGTTCTTAAAAATGCAATTGTTTTCGTAATTCCATTTTCTACTACATAACTCTCTTCTAAAATTCCATTTTCCAAAGCCGTTGCTATCTTTAAATAATCATAAGCCTGACTTCTTGCCAGCTTATAATCCTTAATAAAATCTTCAAATATTCTATATCCATCTAATTTATAATACTCATTATCTTTTATTTCTTTTAAAATTTTAATGGCCTCCATTTTATAATAACTTTCTTGTTGAAAATTAGATTTTAATTTTTGTTTTAGCTTATTGTAATAAACCTTAATCTCATCCAATGTTTCTAAATTTCTTTTATTTATTATAATATCCATTTATACCGCCTTTCTTACTACGATAAGAAATAATGTCCAGTTAACTGGACATTGAAATTCTTTTTAAAAAATTATTTAATATACTTTCATATTCTAATATATAGTCTTTACCCAAATTGAATATATCATTTTTTGCTATTTTTTTATTTAAATCTTCTCGTTCTGATACTAATCCCAAAAAATTCTTATTTTCTTTAAGAAAATTAAACAGTTCTTTATGGGTATTATTTTTTTTAAATCTAGTTATAATTATAAAAACAGGAATTTCTATTGCTAGGTCATCGATAGAAAAACTTAAAAGTTCCAAGCTCTCAACTGCCCATTTCTCTGCAGTCATAGGTACTATTATATAGTTGCTAACTACAAGAGCGTTAGTTAAGGTATAATCTAAGCTAGGATTTGTATCTATTATTATATAATCATAGTCTAATTCTAAATTTTGCAATTGTTTTTGTAGTTTAATCTCTTTGAATGTTATTGCCTCTTTATTAAACTTATGTAAGCTTAAGTAACTAGGAATCAAATCTAGATTGCCTCCAATATTTATGATTGAATCATGAATACCTACATTGTTCCTTAAAACTTCGTATATATTAATAGTTTTCAAATCTATATTACGTTTTTCTATTGTCATAAAAAAATAACTAGTAACTGAAGCTTGAGTATCCATATCTATTAAAAGCACTTTATGTTTCTGGGCTAATAAAGTTGCAAATATCAAACAAGTTGTACTTTTTCCAACTCCACCCTTAATGCTTGCAATTGTTATTATTTTTGTCTTTTTTTTATCCACTTTGTTATGAGTCCCCCTTCTGGTAATTTTTTATTGTAAAATAAATATACTTGTTCCTCTAAATTCGCAAGTTTTTCAATTAGAGATTTGTAATATTTGGTATCAATTTTTTCTTTCCTAAGCAAGTAAGAAATTCCTTTAATGTAGCAAAAGACACTTCCCTTTTTAAATCTAAATTCTATGTAGTAAACTTTCGAAAACGTGGCCACTTTTATTGTTCCATTTTCTTCATATCTTGTTATAATGTTTCTTATTGGTTTTCTATAGCCATAATAAATACCCGAAAATTTATCATCATCTCTTAAAGCAAATAAACTAAAAAGTTCTATTTTTGATTGATTAAATAAGCCCCTCAACGCAATAAAGAACTTATATTTTTGTCTTTTATCGATCCCAAATGTGAGAAAATCCATCATGATTTTTGTGTGATATAATGTTCTTTTATTGTGGCTTTCTATTTTGGTGAAGATTGGCTTATCTCTTTTTTCTTTAATTTCTAATTCCTTTTTTCTAAGACGTTTTGATACGCTCTCCATAATTAATCCTTAACTGGTAATTTTTTCAGATTTTTCTAATTTTGAAGAATTCCTGTTACTTTTTACTAATTTTAAAAGTTCATAGTAATAGTAATTACTAAATACTTTGCTATACTCTAATTTGTTCTGTTTATTTAAATAATCTTTTAATATCGGTACTAAAATCGATGTGTCCACTTTGTATTTTAACTGGTCAAGAAGTATGCTAAATACGTTGTTCTTAATGTCTTTTTCATTTTCTTTTATAATTGTTTTGACATTTTCAACTGTATTCTTAAGCTTTTCTACTATCTTCTTTAAGTCACTGTATTTATCTTTTTCTATGATAAAATGGGGTTTGCTTTTATATTTTTCATATATGCTTTGTGTTTGAGTTTCTAACTGTTTGTTGTTATAGCCTTCGTTTTCTAGTCTGGTTTTTATTTCTCTTAATATTTTATTTAATTCTTTTTGTTTGCTTTTATTTGTTTTAGTACTATTGATTTTTTTATATGTATTGTTTTCAGATGTTTTTAGTATTTTTAATAATTCAATCTTGTTTTCTTTGCTTATTTTTAAATCGAGTATGAAGTCTAAGTCATTTGATTTAAAATTGCATTTTTTAGCATACTTTTCTATTTGTAGTCTTTCTATAGATTTTGAATTTTTTTCTTTCTCTTTATTATTATATATATTATAATAACACTCCCATTTTTCTACATTGCTATTTTGATTATGGGCCTTTTTAAGATATTCATTAACACGGTTTTTGTGTCCATTCACTTTTTTATCTCTAAAGAGTTTATTGATTATGCTGTAACATTCTTTTTTGGAGTATTTAAGTTCATAGTAAATTTCGGTTCCCATGTTAACGCCCAAATGTCTGTGATAATTAATTGTTATTCTAAATTCTTTTTTTAATTTATAAAGATAGCTTTGTAGTGTTTTGAGTTTAATAGGTTTTTGGCCATTTCTTTTCATATTATTATTGAAATAATAAAGTATGTCACTTTGAGTATATTGTTCAAGGTTTAGGTTTATATAATTTAGTGTTGATATTAAAACGATTAATTTATGTTGGTATTTATTGGTAGACTTTTTTGTGCTTTTCATATGTTTTCTCCTGTACTATGAATTTATATTATCCATGATAACTCAATGAATATTAAAAAGTAAACAGTTCTTTTAGTAAAAAGATTTTTGTATAAAATTAACAAAAAATAGTATAACAAAAACAAATGGGAATAAAGTAGGAGTTGGCATGCAACAATTTGGTTTGTATAGACATATAATATTTGAAGGAAGCATGCTTAAGATGCAGGCTGCTACTTTTATAAATAAAAAATGAATAATGAAATATTGGTTTTAATCTTTCAAGATTTATATATTTAATAAATCAAATAATTATCAAAACTTAAAGTTTGACGAATAATTTTTCTGTAAATAAATACCTAATTTGATGTTTAGGTATTTATTGGTTGGTAAAAATTTTGAAATGAGAAGTAGTATTGAGGTATATAAAAATATTAGCAAATACTTACACGTAGAGTCAATTTTTAAAGGTTTTCATTGTATATAAAATATCTCATCTAAGGTTATTTATGTAAATAGAATAGATGTTGTTTTTGATATGTTTGGAATATATCTAGTGTACTTCTTTTACCTTTAACAAATACTTGAATATTTACTCTACATTTACTTTATTTATTGATTTAATAGCTTTCAATTTTGCAATGATGGGTTATTTAGTACAAAATTTAAATTCTCTATCTCTGTTAACTTAAAGTTTACTTTTATAGTTACTCTTACCATTTTTATAACGAGTTTAATTTATTCTCTCTTACACATCTTTATCTAGAATTTTTGTTGCCTTATTCTCTTAAATATTCTTTTTTAAATCTATCTTATCTTAACTTACTGATTATGAGAGTTTTATTTAACCCCCTGCTCCGTTTGCTCCACAAGTGCTTACAGCTCCTTCTTTAAAACCATTGAGCGTACTTTCATCCATTTTACTAAAGTATCCTTGTACAACGGTTTTAAAAGTGCTTTTACCCCCATCATTTCCATTACATTTTTCAAGTTCAGTATTTATATGTTCAAGTGCTTCCTTTATTTTAGATTCATCATGATTTAAAAATTTGTTAAAAAGATCATCATTGCCCAAAGCTTGTTTTAAGAAATCCAGATTTGATTTTTGAGTATCATTTAGCTTTTCTTTTAATGCGTCTTCAGGTGTTTTTTGTACTTCTTCTTGTTCTTCGAAGTTTCCTTTAACTTTACTCTTAGGTGTAGCATTGCCATGTTCATATTCACAACTACTAATTAGTAGTGCCAACACCAAAATAAAATTAATTTTATTCATATAAATCCCCTTATCTTTTTTGTTTTAAAAATATATCTCTATTTATACATCTTTAATGTACATGTACGTATAAGTATTAATTGTTTTTGTAAAATTTATTGTTTTGTTATAAATTTTATGTTAAATATATTTTGTTAACCTATTAGTTAACTTATATTAAAAGGTATGAGTAGGATAAAAAAATCATTAGATGATTATGTTGTGTATTTTAGAGAAGGGAAGCTTAATGACGCGAGGATAGCAAAAGAGCTTGGAGTTAGTCGTGTTAATGTAGGAAAGATGAGACGCAGGTGGGAATCGCTTAAAGATGACCCTGAGTATATTAATGGTACTGCTAAGCTTACTATTCGTGAAGATACTTTCAATAATATCTTATTTCATGCATCACAAAGTACGGCCCAAGCACGTGATCTTAAAAGTCAGTTTAGTATGGCTAAAAGTATGTTGGGACTAGAATTTATAAATTCATTTAGTCGTTATTTAGAGTTAGAACTTAAAACTCATAAATACAAAATAGAAGAATTAGAGTCCCAAATTGGCAATCTTTACAAGAAGACTTTAAGTAAAAAAGTTGCACATTCAGAAGAAAAGAGTCGTGAGCTTGAAGAGTTAAAACTTAAACTCGATGAGCTTAAAAGGGATCTCGAACTTAAGAAGATGTCACTATGTTACAAGACAATGCTAAAGCTTAAAGCTACTGATACAGATGTGCGCTCTAAATTACAAATTTAAAGGATATGGTAATGGATATATATAAACTGCCTATATTTAAAGAAATGCAGCGAGAGTACAAGCGTGATTTTGGTATTGATATAATGGATTTTGTTAAGCCTAAAGCATTGGAGGTTGATTTTAAAGGGTTTGAGCAGAGACACTTAACTAAAAAGCAACTTGAAGTACTTAAATCTATCGAAAAAGGTAGAGAGACTAAAATAATCCTCTCAGGTGGGATTGCTAGCGGTAAAACATTTCTAGCATGTTATTTATATCTAAAGATGCTCATTAAGAATAGACATCTATACAGGCAAGATACTAATAATTTTATATTAGGTAATTCCCAAAAATCATTAGAGATTAATGTTTTAGGGCAGTTTGAAAAGATTGCTAGTATGCTTAAGATACCCTTTAAGCCAAAATTTTCTAACACATCATATTTTGAAATAGACTCACTAAAAGTTAATCTGTATGGTGGTGATAAGGTGAGTGATTTTAAGCGGTTTAGAGGCTCTAATTCGGCACTCATTTACGTTAATGAAGCAACTACACTGCATAAAGAAACATTAATGGAATGTTTAAGGTCACTTAGAGTAGGAATGCAAACCATTATATTTGATACCAATCCAGATAGTCCTGAACATTTCTTTAAAACTGATTATATTAATAACACAGAAATTTACTCTACATATAACTTTACAACATATGATAATGAATTAATTTCTAGAGAATTTATTAAAACCTAAGAAGAGATTTACAAAGACATTCCAACATATAAAGCAAGGGTTCTACTTGGAGAATGGGTTGCATCCTGTGATGCGATATTTACCAATGTTAATCTTACAAGTAAGCATGAATTTATATCCCCAATAGCATATTTAGATCCTGCATACAGTGTTGGAGGAGATAATACAGCCCTTTGTGTTTTGGAGAGAGTAGATCAAAGTTATTATGCGTTTATATTTCAAGAAAAGTTACCAGTAGGTGATCCTAAGGTGTTAAATACAATTAAAACTATACTTACAAACCTTAATGTACACAAACTATATGTTGAAGATAGGGATGATATTTCTGGGCATGGGAATGTGACTAAAACGTTTCTTAAACTTAGAGAAGGTATGAGTCATAAGTTTAAAATTGCTCCAATTAAACCTATAAGTAATAAATTTACTAGAATTGCTACGTTAATAGAGCCATTTGCAACATCTAAACTTAGTATTATGGATTATTCAAGTAAGTCAGCTGTATATGATATTTATAAGTACAAAGGAGATGGTAAGAGTGATGATGATTCATTAGATAGCCTATCAGCATCATATATGTTATTGACTCTAAGTATGCGTACCCTCAGAGCACATTTTACTAAAATAAGGTTCCTATAACACTTAAAATATTATATAATAATTACATAAGGAGTGTTTTTATGGGACGTGCACAGCCTGTTATTACTCAGCAAATGGTTATATCTGAACTTACCAAGGCAGGTATAAATAGAGATATTGCTATTGACCTGTCTTACAGATATTATCGTAATGAGCTTACGCACAAAGATATTGAGTATTTAGAGACTACTTTTAACCTTAAGCTTGAAAAGGTAGAAGCAACTTTACAAACTGAGTTTCAAAGGGTTGAAACAACTTTAAAATCAGATATTAGAGATCTGGATAACAAAATAGATACAGTCAGAGGTGAATTAAAATCAGACATTAGAGACTTAGATAATAAAATAGATACCGTTGAGAATAATCTTAACGCCAAAATAGATACTAAATTCAATGAACTTGATACCAAGATTGATAATGTTAGAAATGAGGTTTCTCTTGTTAGAAAAGATATGGAAATTAATAGAGTGGAGCTTGATAATAAACTTGATAGAACTGCATCAGAATTTAAAAGTACATTAAGACTTCATGGTTGGATGTTTGGAACTCTTATTACCCTAAATATAGGAATATTTTTAGCATTAATGTCATTATTAGTAAAGTAAATTTATTTACTTAGCCCCTTATTTAATTGACCTTCTGTCAATTATTTTTTTATCAAAATCATTTAATTTTTTGTTAAATACAATTATCAATTGATGATTGCCTCATTGTATTTAATCTCTGCAAGGTTACAATATCTGTGTTTTTAGTTTTTGTTTTTATGTTTATCAAAGCTTGTTAGCCATCTTTCTCTTTAGAGTTAAAAAGGAGGCACGTGATAATGAAAAGAATTACTTTATGTGCATTATTGATGACTTTATTTTTACTTCTTAGTTGTGGCAGTGGCAGTACTAAGGCTGAGGATTCTCAGAGCAGATTCTTAAAATCTGTTATTAATTTAGGTAATGACTTCTTAAATGTTTTTACTTCTTTTGGTGAGATGGTTGAAGGTATATTAGGATTTAATACTAATACTAAGAAGTCTGATATTGGAGTTTACTTTAAGAAAGTACATGATACTCTTTCATCTACTAAGACAGCCCTTGAAAAAATTGTTACTGATATGAAATCTGAAAATAATCCTAATGCAGAGGCTACTGATACTGCAGTAAAAACATTAGTTGATAATACACTTAGTAAAATAATTGAAGGAGCTAAGACCGTTAGTGAGGCTATTGGTGATTCTACTGACCCAATTACTAATATTGCTCAGAATGCTTCTGGTGTTGCTGGTACTGAAGTTGATACCCTAGTAAAGGGAATTAAAGATATAGTAGATATAGTTCTTAAAGATATAGGGACTGCTGATGCTGGGGATGATAAAAAGGCTGACGATCTTGGTTCAAGAACCGCTAATGCTGGTGATGGTGAAGCAGGTAAATTATTCGGTAATGCTGCCATTGCTAATGATCCTAAAAAATCAGCTGCTGATGCAGCAAAAGCTGTGGGAGCGGTAACTGGTGCTGACATCCTAAAAGCCATAATTAAAGATGGTGGTGATGCTGCTAAATTTGCTAAAGAACTCACTGGTAATGTTTCTGCAATTCCTAGAGATGCAACTATAGCAGGAGGAATAGCATTGCGAGCAATGGCTAAGGATGGTAAGTTTGCTAATGGTAATGCTAATGAGTCAAAGAAAGTAGTAGAGGGTGCAGCAGTAAGCGCAGTAATTAAGGCATTAGATACTCTAACTATAGCGATAAGAAAAACAGTAGATGAAGGACTTAAAACAGTAAAAGAAGCAATGAAGATTAATGCTACCGATACCCCTGTAAATACTGATAATACAACCTCTGAAGTTAAGCAGAACTAGTTAGAATTTAATAACAATATACATAACTAAATAAAGTCATTTGAGGAAAACCATTCTCTTTATGAGAACCGTTTTCCTTTTGTTTATATCTGGCCTCTTTGAGTTAAAAAGGAGGCACGTGATAATGAAAAGAATTACTTTATGTGCATTATTAATGACTTTATTTTTACTTAGCTCTTGTAATACTTCAGGAAAAAATCTTAAAGATGATGAAGTGGCTAAATCTGATGGTACTGTTATTGATCTAGCTAAAATAACTAAGAACATTACAGACACTGTTGCTTTTGCTAAGAGTGTTAAAGAAGTTCATTCTTTAGTTAAGTCCATTGATACACTAGCTAATGCTATTGGAAAGAAAATTAAAAATGATGATGATGGCTTTGATACCGAATCAAATAAAAATGGATCATTACTCGCAGGAACATTGCAATTAATATTTGCCGTAGGAACTAAATTGGAAGCTTTAGCGAAAATAGCCGGAATTTCTGATGAGTTGAAGGGAAAGGTTACTGCTGCTAAGACTGAAAATACATCATTAATAGCCAAATTGAAGGGAGGGGATGCTAATCTTGGTAAACATGATGCTACTGATGAACATGCAAAAGAAGCTATAGATAAAACTAATAAGCCTAATGGAGATAAAGGAGTTGCAGAACTTAAAAAACTCAACACAGCAATTGATGCGTTATTAAAAGCTGCTGAAGCGGCAGTAACAGCTGCTATTAATGAGCTTACAACTACTACTAAATCTTAACTAAGAGATAAATTGTTATTATAAGATTAGTTTTTAATTGATGGTAATTATTTGATAAAATAAAGTCTATAAATAATAAGCTAGGAGTATTCTTCTCTTAGCTTATTTTGTTTCTTTTTTTCTATCTTTACTGTTTTATTACTTTATTTTTACTTATTAGCTGTGGCAGTGGCAGTACTAAGGCTGAGAATCCTCAGAGTAGATTCTTAAAATCTGTCATTAGTTTAGGTAATGATTTCTTAAATGTTTTCACTTCCTTTGCTGATATGGTTGGAGGGGTTTTAGGGTTTAATACTACTACTAAAAAGTCTGATGTTGGGAACTATTTTAAGACTATAGAAAAAAGCTTAACAACAACTAAGACATCCCTTGAGAAAATTGTTTCTGACATGAAATCTGAGAATAATCCTAATGCTGCTACAGCTGAGACTGCTGTAAAAAACTTAATTGATAATACTCTTAGTAAGATAATTGATGGGGCTAAAACTGCTAGTGAGGCTATTGGTACTACAGGTGATGACCTGCTTGGTAATATTGGTGCTAATAATGCTGCTGGTGTTGCTGGTACTGGTGTTGATAAATTGGTACAAGGGATTAAAGGTATAGTAGAAGTAGTGCTTAAAGAAGGAAATGCTGAGGCGGGAAATGATAAAAAGGCTGAAGATGGTAGTACTGCAAGAACCGCTAATGATGGTGCAGGTAAGTTATTTGCTAGTGATAATGCTGGAGATGCAAATGCTGCAAAAAAATCAGCGGCTGATGCTGCTAAAGCTGTTGGTGCTGTAACTGGGGCTGACATATTAAAGGCTATTGTTAAAAATGGCTCTAGTTCAGCTGTAGATGCTGCCAAGGCTAATGCTAAAGATGCTACTATTGGAGGGGCTATTGCATTAACAGCTATGGCAAAGGGTGGTAAATTTGCTGGTCCTAGTGCTGCTGCTGCTGAATATGCTCCTGCAGTTAAAGGTGCAGCTATAAGTGCTGTAAACAAGGCACTAAATACTTTAACTATTGCTATAAGAGAAACAATTGACAGAGGACTTAAGGAAGTTAAAGATTCTATGAAAATTAATCCTACTGATAATCTCGTAACTACTGATAATACAACCTCTTAAGTTAATAAGAACTGTTAGAATTTAATAACAAATACATAACTAAATAAAGTCATTTTAGGAAAACTATGTCTCTCTTCATGAGAATTGTTTTCCTTTTAGTTATGTCTAGTTTCCCCTTTAGATTAATAAGGAGGCACGTGATGATGAAAAGAATTACTTTAAGTGTGTTATTAATGACTTTATTTTTACTTCTTGGCTGTGGCAGTGGGAGTACTAAGATGGAAGATCCTAAAACCACATTCTTAAATTCATTAGTTAAGATAGGGCATGGATTTCAAGAGATTTTTGGCATCTTTGGTAATGCTATTGGTGATGCTTTGGGACTTACAGCAGTTAAATCTGGTGACAAGAGAAGTAAAGTTGGTGAACACTTTGAAAAAATAAAAAAAGGTTTAGGTGATACTAAGGGGAAGTTAAAAGAGCTATCAGGTGATATATTTGAAGCAAAAAATGCTAATAGCAGCACAATTGAAGCTGTTAAGAGTACAATTAGCAGTGCTAGTGATGTCTTTGAGCAACTAATTTCTGCTCTAATTACACTTGCTGGTGTAACTAATGATGGTGCTGACATTGTTGATACTGCTAATGCTGCTGCAGTTGCTGCCGATAAAGATAGTGTTGAAACTGTTATTAAAGAAGTTAAAGCTATAATTGAGACTGCTAAAGAATCAGGCGTAAAGATTGATACCGGTAAAGCTGGTAGTCCAGTGGCTGCTGGTGATGATAAGGCAGGATCAGCTCTTGCAAAGTCTGGTGCTGCTGCAGCTGCTAACTCTGGTCCTAATCTAGCTGAAGAGGTATCTAAAGCTGATCCATGGGCTATGATTGGTAAGATTAAAGATGCTAAGATTGATGCTGAACTTGCTGCAGGCAATAATAATGAAGCAGGAGCTCTAGCTACTAAAATTGCTGCTGCTGGTGCTAAGAGTAATGCAGACTTAGCTGCAGCTGTTGCTCTTAAAGCTATGACTAAAACCGGTAAACTTAGTGCTGCTGCTAATGAAGATGGTGCAGTTAAAGCGGCTGCTATAACTGTTGTAAATAAGGTATTAGGAATACTCGATATAATAATTAAGAGAACAGTATCAAGTGAACTAGATAAGATAAAAAAAGCTGTTAAGGGAATACAGTACTCTGAGACTACTACTGAATCAACTGAAGCTAGTGCCGCTCAACCTACTACTCCTGCTGTTACTAAATAAATTAGCTAATTAAATAATCTAAAAATAATCTAAATAAAGTCATTTGAGGAAAACTTTTCTTTTCATAAGAATGTTTTCCTTTTTTTGAATTTTATTATATTAAATATTTGTACTAAAGATCAGTAAACAAGTTCTTGATAAACCTTGTTTAACAGAGGTAAATGATTATTATGAGATTAGTTTTGATTAGTAAGTGAGTAAAATTATTCGGAAAGTAAAGGTAGGAACGAGGTTTCTTAGTTTTTGTTTTTATTGAATGATGTGTTTACTTTAGTTAATTGATTTTTTATTTATTTTTTTAAAGTTTAAATTGGATGTAATTAATTACAAGTTTTATATTAAGATAATATCTTTGTTCTTTATTGTATAAATTTACTTAATAAAATAGTTTTGTTGTGTTTTAAGTAGGTCAAAGTGAGATAATTATATTATTTTAATAATTTATTTGAAATTTAAAATAAAAGGTGTATATTTACCAGTAATTGTTATATTTCAATATCGAGATTCAATAATTAAATAATTTGATATCCCAGGAGGGAGATATGAAGAGAAGTATTTTATCAGTATGTATGTTAACATTATTATGTTTGTTATCATGTGATATAAATGCCCTTAATGAATTGCTAGATAAAGCAAGGGAAAAATTTTTAGATGAAAGCAAAGATAATAAAGATTTAAATCATAAACAAGAAAATCAGGAACAAAAAGAAGTTGTTATAGATGATTTTGAAGAAGAAGTAGAAATACAGCAAGATATGGAAGTAAAACCTGTTAATGCGGGATTTGTGGTGCCTCAACAAGTATATCCATATTATCTTCAGCAAGAAATAGTAATAGACGAAAAAGATTTAGTTCCAAGTACTGATGAAGAGAAGAAAGCCCAAGAAGAAATTGAAAAAGTAAAAAGTGCTCTTGGAGATTCTGGATTCCAGCAATTAATTGAGGATGCACTTAAACTCAAAAGTGAATATAAGCAATTAGAGTTTAGTTTTTATGATACACTCTCAGAACTTAAAAATAAAAGAGAGAATTATTCTTTAAAAAGTAGGAGAGAGAATAGAGCAAAAAAAAGTTCCCTAACTCAATTGCAAAATAAGTTAAATGATCAAAGGTCTCAGATTGATATGCTTAGGATTAAAGTTGATAATGGTCTTGACGAACGAAGATCTGCAGAATTTTTCTTTAATAAGTCCCAAGAAACTTTAAGAGAAGCTATTACTGAAAGATTAAGAGAGAATAAACGTAGAAGTTACCGGTGGTCAAGAAGAGGGAATAGTGATTTTCTAGCTAGAGATTCGCGACGCTATGCAGAAAATGTTTCAAGTTTATTGGAATCCTCTTCTTCTGATATAGGAGAAGTAATAGGAAGAAAGAAAGAGATAGAGGGACTCATTAAAGATGCAAAGTCTGTTCTAGAGAATCTTGCAAGATAGAGATGGTAAAGATTTAAATATTTTATAACATTAGTATTTGCAAGAAGGGTTCCTTATAGAGGAACCCTTCTTGATTTTATTTAAAGTAGTTTCTACAAACTAATTACTTTTAAGATTTGACTGTGTGTTTATTTGATATTTCCATCTTAAGGGTTTAAATAAGGATAAGGATTGTTGTTTTGAATTATTTTTAAAAAGTTTTTGTTATAATGATTTAAATTGAATAACCAATAAATTATTTTAAAGCTTTGAGGGGTAATTGCTTTTGAATACTGATATCGAAAAAGATGATTTGTTAAATAAGGAATATAAGGTTTTAGATAAAGGCTTTATCAAGCTTGTTGATTATATGGGTAGTGACGAGAGAATAGTTCAAGCATCAAGAATTTCATATCGAGGTGAAAGCATTAGGAGGGAAGATGATGAGCTTATCGATTATTTGATAAGAAATGAGCATACAAGTCCATTTGAACAAGTGGTTTTTACATTTTATGTTAAGGCCCCTATATTTGTTGCAAGACAATGGATGAGACATAGAACAGCAAGGATTAATGAAGTGTCTGGTTCATATAGTTTGCTGAGAGAAGAGTTTTATCTTCCTTCAGAAGAAGACATAAAGATTCAAAGTGTTAAGAGTAGTCAGAGTGGAAATGAAAAGACTGAATATGACTTGACAAAGGATATAATAGATAATTTAAAGAAAAGCCAAAGTTCTTGTTACAAACTATATCAAAATATGATAAATTGTAATGTTTTAAAGGAAGTTTCTAGAATAGCTTTACCTTTAAGCTTATATACCGAATGGTATTGGCAGATTGATTTAAATAATCTTTTTCATTTTATCAAAATAAGGTTGGCATTAAATGAATCGAAAGAGGTTAGGGAAAATTCATCAAAAGAGATGCGTGAATATGCCAGGATATTGCTTGATGTTATTGAAAAGATTGTGCCTATTGCTACTAAAAGTTTTAAGAATCATATCTTAAAAGGGTGTAGATTGTCTTATGAAGAGATAATAGCGATTTCTGGTGCATTAAATATTAGTAAACTCAAATTGGATGATAATGCATTAAATAGGTTAAAAGATAAACTTAATATTACATAATAAACAAAGTTTCCTCTTATTGTATCTTGAATAACAGTAATAATGAGATATATTATATTTATAATGAGTAAGTTGATTTTGGATTTTGTGTGTGAGCAAGAAGATAAATTTTATGTATAGAGTTGTATTTATATTTTGTATGATTTGTTTTGTAAGTTGTGATTTATTTAAAGATTATAATAATAAAAATAATAAATAATAAAGATAATTTATTGCAAAATCCAGTTAATGTTAATTTAAAATCAGATTGGAGAGATAATCTTAAACTTAATAAAGAAGAGTTTGATACATTAACTTTTTTTGTTAATGCATTAAAAAATGAATTATCCAAAGGTAGTTCAGCCAGCTAATTTTGATATCCATTTAAAAGGAGATGTATCTAAAATAGAAGAATATATTAAAAGGTTTTTATTAAAACTGAACGATAAGGGCAAAGTTAAAGAATTACTTGAACATATTAAATATGGTAAAGATAATTTACCTAATGTAGAGGGTAGAGATGAAAATCTTAATATAGATGTAAAAGACCATTATAGAATAGAGAAAAGACTTGCTAGTGTTTTTGATAATTATTTTATGTTTTTAAATCCTCCTACCCCTGCTCCTCCTGTTGAAGAAAATCCTGAAGAGAAAGTATTTGAATCAATTAAAAAAGTGTGTTATGAGTATAGAAATAAAAGCTAAAATTGAATTAATTGTGCATAATATCACATATCTTTTTAAGATAAGCTTATACTATTAAAAACTAAACTA
>NZ_CP073221.1:0-28176 GCF_023035835.1 Borrelia venezuelensis | reverse complement strand
TTATTTGCTCCTAATTGTATTTATAGTCATGCTCATGATACATAAGTTCTATTGAAAAGTAAATACAATTTCTGTTTTTTGTTTAATAAAAGTTTTTTTATATATAATTTAACAAAAAAAATATATCAAAAATTTTGACAAAAACAGTTTTTGTTATATTATTTTATAGATAATCAATTAGGAGTTTAAATATGATAAATATGATAAAAATAAATAATTTAAGAGCAGAGGTAGGGATGCAACAATTTGATTTGTACAGGCAGATGGTGTTTAAAGGCTTTGAATCTTTTGTGGTAACTCAAGATTCTATCAACAAACAAAAACAAGAAAGTAAAATGAGCAGGATAGGACGTAAGATACCTAATATTAACAAGAATGAGTATTTCAAGTTTAATAGTAAGGTTGATTTTAGTGTTCAAAGAAGAGCTTTAAAGAGGGTAGGAGCTAGTGAAGTTGGTAGTCTGTTTATGGGAGCTGATTATTTAGAAGAGATGTTTATCGTAAGAATTCTTAAATCAATAGGAAGGGAAATGCCTTTTGAAGAAAATTTGAGTATGAAAAAAGGTAAGGCTTTAGAGAATTTAATAATTGACGAATTTGTAAAAACTTATGATAAGAATATTCATATTTTACATAAAAATAAATATTCAAACGGTATTGATAAATATAATTACTTTAAAAAAGTTGGTAAGAGTGATAATTTGGTAGGTGCTACAATTGATGCATGGTTTGTTAATAGGGAAGGTGATGCTGAACTTTTAGAGACAAAATGCAGCGATTCATTTCAAATACAATGCGGTGCTTCTGAGTATAATAGAATTGGTAATTTCCTAGATAATAAATATTTCTTTAAGTATTACGTACAAGTACAGATGCAATTAGCATGTACAGGATTAAAAAAAGGTAACTTATTCTTTTTATTTGGTGGAGATACTACAAACTGTGTTATTGAAAGAGACGATGCATTTATAGCAAAGATTATGTTTTATATGGTGGCTTTTAATGTTGAGATTAACAACGCTTTTAAGTATATGAGGAGCTATAATGATATTGAGAGTGCAAGTAATGAAGAGTTAGTTGAGAGAATAAAATTATTTTTAAATAAAAGTGAGTTTTATAATACCTTGGCACAATTAGACTTTAGACAAGAATTTCTTAAGTTTGTTAAGTTGACAAATCTAGAAGTTGAAAATGACCTTGTTTTAAAAGACGATATTTTTACTTTAAATGAAATGATTAAGCATATAAGTAAAGTTGAGGCTGAGAAGGCGAAAGAAGCTGAGGATATGACTAAAGTAGTTAAATTAAAAGTGAAAGAAAAAATTCAAGATATGATAAGTAGTTATTCAATTAGTGATAATATCTATTATAATTTTGAAGGAATTTTATTCTCTTTGAACATGAGAAAGAGAGCCATTAAAGATAGATTTAAGGTGTTTAGTGATAGTTATACTCAAGTGGATGGACTTTCTAATTTTAGTAAAGCAGTTTCTATAGCTAGTCATTTTGCAGACAAAGTAGCTTCTGTTTCTAGTGATTCTTCAAATAAGGCAACCCTTATTGCACAGGCTGTATAAGGGTTACAAACTATGAAGATCATATTTATGATAATCTTTTTTATATTATTTTATAAACTATTCCAGTTTCTATATAAGTATACTAAAAGTATTATAAGAAAAGTTATGAGTGATTATCTTTCATACAGAGAGCATAATGAGACTTTAAAAAAGCTATCTTATGATTTTAAACTTATGGATATTAGGAATCGTTTAAAAGATAAGGAAAATCTGGATGGCTGATATTAACTCTCTAACCCTTTCTGGGAGACTTACTAGAGATTCTGAAATTGCTTATACTAGTTCCAATATAGGGATACTTAAATTCTCTTTAGCTAATAATATTAAGGTAAAGCAAAATGGTGAGTGGAGAGGTAATGCACAATTTTTTGATTGTATATTATTTGGCAGAAGAGCAGAAAGTCTTTTACCTTTGCTTATTAAAGGCAAGCAGGTTGTTATTAATGGAATACTTCGTAATGATTCTTTTGTAAATGAACTTACTGGAGTTAAGAGAAGCAGGAATGTAATTTTAGTTGATCAACTAAAGTTATTTGCTTCTCTTAACTCTTATGGTAAAGTTATTGAAGAAGAATTTCATGAAGATATTCCCTTTTAAAAACTTATAAATATAAAGTTAAGGTTGGAGGTTATACTTTGAGAGTATATCAAAGTGATAGTAGATTAGTTGTTGAAATTCAGAAATGGGGATGTTATCTTTTATCTTTGCATTATTACGTATCCATGTTTACTGAGCAGAATTTTGAGTTTTATGATATTAATGATAATTATCATAAATTCATTAATTTGGGTTACATAAAGGACAATTGTTATATTTTAAATCCATGTAAGATCTTAAATTATTTTAGAATAAAAAGATGTGTAAGATATGAAAATCAGCATTATAGATGCTCTTCTGGTGAATTTGAAATAAGTGAAGTGAGAATAAAAAATACACCAGGATCACATTTTATGGCAACAAATAATACAAGTGTATTATACGATTCTCTTAAACTTAAAGAGCGAGGGAGAGAATATCACCTTAAATCTAAACGTGTCTTTACGCAGTTATAAATCTCCATTAAAAACAAAAGAGACAGAAAGTCTCTTTTGTTTTGATAGTCAAATGTTAAAAAGGGTTAAAGAGATGTATTTATTATACATAATATATTATAAAAAATTAAATTTTTAGCAAAATTTATTAAAACTATTTTTAATATCTTTGTAAGCTTGTATTTTACTTGCATGTGAGAGACCATAAACATTGTCAATCTCAGAAGTAGATGAGTACTTCATAAGCTCTTTTATTTGGAATGCATTGTAACCACGTGATTTTAGAGTAGCTATGAATATATTACGGAGTATATGCAAAGATTTTCTTTCTTTAAATCCTCCCTTAAGTAGTAATTTTTTAAATTTTTCGGTAATCTTTTTTATATTAATTTTATTATCACGAAATCTAATCTTACTTTTTTGAAATAAATATGTGCGACGCTCATCTTGTCCTTTGCTTTGAAAATAAGTTTTATGTGCCCTCATAATAGCATCAAATTCGTCTTTACTTATAACTACTTCTCTTATGCAAACACCACTTCTCTTTTTTGCAACATTAACACGTAGGCTATAGAGTACTTCATTATTACTACCTTTCTCTTTTGATATCTGGTCAAGTTTTATATTTTGCATTTCAACACCCCTACAACCAGTAACTGAGAGTAAGTGTACAAACCATCCTGAGATTGGGTCTAGACTTTTAAGTCTCTCTATAGCGCGTTTTACTAGTCTAATTGTCTTGTCATTAAGATAAAATCTAGTTTTCGGTTTAGTAATAATTTGCCCTTTAGAAGGGTTGTTAATTAAAAGTAGTTCTTCTCTTAAGAGTTTATTTTCTTTAAGTAATTTTTTTATTTTTTCTTTAAGTAAATCATTCACTATCATGTAATTTATCTTTTAACTAAATATTATAAAAATTATTAAACTTGTGTAAAAAATATTAGCAAATACTTATTCTTAAAGTCAATTTTTAAAAGTCTCCATTGTATATAAAATATGCTGTTATACGTATTTGTAATAAATATAAATGTTATTTTTTTGAGAACTTAGGGAATATAACTAGTATTCTTTCTCCTCTTCCTTACAAATACTTTTACTTTTACTCTTCATTTACTTTTTTTGTCTTTTTAGTGGTTTGCAACTTTGCAATGACTTTGTTATCCTTCCTTTTTTTAACTTCCCTCTCTATGTTAACCTCAAGTTAACATTTTGTTTACTTACACACTTTCTTAATCCTTTTACTTAGCTATTTAATTTGTTCTTTTATTTGCTCTTCATTTTTATTTTTTTGCTTTATTTTGAATGAAGATCTTTTATACAATTAAGATAGTAGATCTTACTACTATCTTAATTTTTCTTTGTTAAATTTTACTTTTTCTTTTGATTAAGATTCTTTTTTTATTCCCATTCTTCCAACAATTGTTTTGTATTATTTCTCATTGAGCTTATCATAGTTTCAAACATTTTTTCATTGTTTGTGATAGGGATAAAATCTGCTTCAAGGACGCTACTTGCCATATCTACCAGATTTCTGAAGAACTGGTAGATCAAATTTTTATTCGTGTAAAATGTATTAAAGATTTTACCTTGTTCATCCTTAACGTCTGTTCGAACATTTGTTCCATATTTTCTGTTTTTATGATCGTACTCGTTAGTAAGAATACCATTTTTGATATAGTCATCGAAACTTTCGTTATTGGGTGGTATGTTATTGTTAGCTTCGTATTGTTGTTTTTTTGATATTAAGTGATCATAAGCCTTAGTAAATTCATTAGCCAATTCTTGTTGTTTTTCTGGATTGTTTTCAAGCCATGTTTTAAAGTTTGTGAATCTTTTTCTTTCTTCTTCTCGATTTGGAAAGTTAAATCCCTCATGTGGTCGTATATTAACAAGTAATACATTAATAGCATTAATTAAAGACTTATATTTGTTTTGCTGTTCTTCAGCCTTTCTTTGTTCTTTTAACCTTTTTTCTCTTTCTATTTGAATTCTCATTGAAGCTCCGCTATTCACTTGTTTATCACCACAGCAGTATAACATTAATGTTATACACGGTATTATCAATTTTATATATTTTTTCATATAAATATTCTCCTTATTAGTTCAAGTATTATAATCTATTATTTTTATATTGTTTATATTAGTTGAATCTTATTACCTTATATTATGTAGTTTATGTTAAAAAAATAATTTTTATTTGTTTTGTTTTCTTTGCATTGTTTAAATTGAAATAATCTTTAACCTTTACTTATTTTTGAATTTCTTTGATTAAATACACTTTTCTTTTATTGATTTGTTTTATTGGTTGTTTTTATTAACCACTTGCTCCTGCTTGACAAGTGCTAGCTGCTTGCTCTTTGAATTTATCTAAATCATCACTATTGCCTTTAAAAGAACCTTGTAAAACTTGTTTAAAGGTATTCTTTTGCTCATTTGCATCATCCCCATTACATTTTTCAAGTTCACTTTGTATATGTCCCAGAACTTCCTTTATTTTAGATTCATCATGGCTTAAAAATTTGTTAAAATCAGCTTCACTACCCAGTGATTCTTTTAAAAAGTTTAGGTTTGCTTTTTCCGTATCATTTAACTTTGTTTTTAAGAGTTCTTCAGGTGTTTTTTGCACTTCTTCTTTTTGTTCTTCTGTTGTCTCTCTTTTGCTTCTACCTCTACTTTTGACATCTTTATTAGAATCAAACCAATCACAACTATTAATTAGTAGTAAAGCAAGTAAAGTAAATAAAATAAAGCTGACTTTTTTCATATTATCTCTCCTTATTATTAATATTTAAAACATTATAGTTCAGTTCTTGAGATGGCTTGTAAGCATATTATTTTGATATAGAGTTTATGTTAAAATAAGTTAACAAAAATTAAATTATAAGTTACAAAATAAGTTAATTTATACCAGAATTAATATGAGTAGAGAAAAGAAGTCATTTGATGATTATGTTGTTTATTTTAATGAAGGCAAACTTAATGATACTCAAATTGCAAAAGAGATGGGAGTCAGTCGTGCTAATGTGTGTAAAATGAGACGCAAATGGGAAACTAGAGAAGTTAATAATATGGAAAGTCCTAATAAATTAACAATAAGTGAAGATACACTAACTAATATTTTAATTCGGGCATCTGAGAGTAATGCGCAAGCAAGTAATATTAAAAGCCAGTTCAGTATAGCCAGAAATTCGTTAGGAATTGAGTTTATTGATTCATTTAAGAGATATTTGGAATTGGAACTTAAATCTTATAATCAAGAGATAGAAGTATTAGAGAGTCAGATTATAGATCTTAAGAGAGAGCTTGGTAATGAAGATAATGAAGAGCTTAGTAATAAGATACTTGAACTTAATAATGTTAAACGTGAAAAGGAACTTAAGCAAATGGATTTAATTTATCAAGTAATGGTTAAATTAAAAGCTACTGATATTGATTTACAAAGTAAATTTAAACTTTAAGGATCATAGTGTGGATGTATACAAGTTACCGTTATTTAGAGAGATGCAAAGAGAATATAAACGTTCATTTGGTATTGATATATCGTCTTTTATTAAACCAAAAACAGTAATAATTGATTTTAAAGAGTTTGAGAGTAAGTATTTAACTAAGAAACAACGAGATGTTTTAAATAGTATTGAAAAGAATAAACAAACCAAGATCATTTTATCTGGTGGTATAGCAAGTGGGAAAACATTTTTGGCTTGTTATTTATATCTCAAAACTCTAATTAAGAATAGGCATTTATATAGAGAAGATACAAATAATTTTATAATAGGAAATTCACAAAAATCATTAGAGATTAATGTTTTAGGACAATTTGAAAAGATTTCTAATATGCTTAAGGTTCAATTTATTCCCAAATTATCTAATACATCTTATTTTGAAGTTGATAATTTAAGGGTTAATTTGTATGGAGGAGATAAGGTGAGAGATTTTGAGAGGTTTAGAGGAAGTAATAGTGCTTGTATCTTTGTTAATGAAGCTACTACCTTGCATAAAGAAACGTTAACGGAATGTTTAAAAAGACTTAGAGTAGGGCAGCAAACTATTATATTTGATACAAATCCTGAGAGTCCAGAACATTTCTTTAAGCGTGATTATATTGACAATAAAGAAACTTACTTTACATATAATTTCACAACATATGATAATGAATTAATACCTGAAGAATTTATTAAAACACAAGAGACGCTGTATAAAGACAAACCAACATATAAATCTAGAGTACTTCTTGGTAATTGGGTTGCAAGTGATGATGTAATATTTGATTCTATTAATGTTGTAGATAGTTATGAATTTAAAAGTCCTATAGCATATTTAGATCCAGCATATAGCATTGGGGGAGATAATACTGCTATTTGTGTATTAGAACGTTTAGATAATAAGTTTTATGCATTTATTTTTCAAGAAAAGAAACCAGCTGTTGATCCATATATGATGAATACAATAAAAAAGATAATAGAGAATTTAAATGTGAATACTCTTTATATTGAAGATAGAGATGATATTAGGGGAGCTGGAGCATTGACTCGTGAATATATTAGACTTAGAGAGAATATGAATAGTTATTTTAGAATTGCTCCAATAAGACCTAAAACAAATAAGTATACAAGAATTATGTCTTTACTAACTCCATTTGCTTACAATAATATGAATTTACTTAGTTACAGTAGTAGTTCAGTATTTAATGATATCTATTCTTATAGAGGAGATGGAAAGAGTAATGATGATGCATTAGATAGCTTATCTGCTTCATATTTAATTTTATCTTTAAATTACCTTGATAGACAGAAATATTTTACTAAATTTACTTTTATTTAGCTTATAAATTATTGTATAATAATAAATAAGGAGATTTTATGCAAACTGTACAAGCCATTACTTATAGGAATCAGATAACAGAAGAAATGATATTAAAAGAATTCTTGCGTATGGGAATGGAAGAACTGATTGCTGCTGATCTATCTAAAAGGTATTACCATAATAATCTCACATATAAGGATCTAGAATATTTAGAGAGTAACTTTAATCTAAAGTTTGAAATGTTGGTTGAGAGAATTAATTCTTTAGAGAACAATTTTAATGTTAAATTTGAACGATTGGAAGACAGGATAGATGGTGTTGAGAAACGATTAGAAGATAAGATTAATTCTGTAGAGAGTAATTTTAATTTAAAGTTAGAGAATGTCAAAATAGAACTTGACAATAAGATTGATAACGTTAGAAGTGAATTGAAATCAGACATTAAAGAACTTGATAATAAGATAGATACTAAATTCAATGAACTTGATAATAAAATTGATAAAGTAGAAGATAGATTACATGCTATAATATCTGCTAATAACTTAGAGTTAAGGTCTGAATTAAAGTTCATGTCAAAAATAAGTAATTGGATGTTTGGATCCGTAATTAGTCTCATTATAACAATTCTTGCAATATTATTATCACAAATATTTAACAAATAATATGTTTAATATCATTAGTAAATGTTTCCATGTTTAACTCTACAATAACAGAAATGCAAAAAATATAGACATCATTGATATTTACTTTTTATATCTGTATTTGTTTTTTGTTTATTTTATTTTGACAAAAACTATTATTTTTGCTACAATCTATAGGCAAACTGAAATTAAAGGAATAAATTTGTATTATTTTGATGAAATAAAGAAACGATCAAATAAGATCTGTCCTTTAGAATTATATAAATATTCGCTTTTTTTTAGGAACTATATAGAGAATGCTGTTGAGGATACACTTAAGAATGGTATTTATCTTGAAAGTTTAGATAATATTAGTGAATCTGAGATAGCAAGACTTAAACGAGAGCTTAAAGATGCACTTCTTAGTCTTATAATTAGTTATAGATTTAATGGTGCTGGATATATTTTAGTTAATACTCGTGATGAACTGACAGAGTTAGAAGAAGAAGTAAATTCTGAATTGCCCATTGGTTTTAAATATCTAGATTTTGATTTAATTAAGGATTTAGGCATTTATGACCAGCATATTACTTACACAGTAAAAGAAGGAAATACTTCTTATTCTTTAGTTAAGATACATAAAAGCAGAGTAATAATTTTTGATAATTATGATTATGTCTTAAAACGTTATACACCATGCTATAGCGAAAGTTTTTTACTTAATGTTTATTTACTTGAGAAGATTTATCTGGAGATAGAGAAGAGAATAGAGACGCATAATTTTCTTTTTTATAAAGATGAAGCATTATTTGGTCTTCAAGATGCATTATCAAGTGCAACTGCATCATTAAATAGCTTAACACATAAGAGTAATAAAGGCTTATTTTCTTATCTTTTTCAAAGACAAAGACAGGATAATAACAGCATATCCGATCTTAAGAGTGTTAATGATAGTCTCTCAAGAGAAATAGAGAGATTAAAGTCAAGTTTAAATAATGAAGGAATGTTTTACACTGCAACGTCAAATGCAACATTAGAAGTAATTAAATATGATTTGTCTTATTTAAAAGAGGCATTGGCATTAGTAAAAGCTAAGATAGGAGCAGATACAAAGGAGCCATTAACTAGAAGTTTTAATGAACAGACTAAAGGTTTGGGAAATGATGGCAAGGGAGACAGATCTAATTATTATGATTTTCTTAAAGGAATACAAGAAGCAGTAGAGATTGCTGTCAATATTAAGCTATCTAGGTATTTTGGTTTAGAGATGAAATTTAATTCTCTTGTTGTACTTAATGAAGAAGAGAAAGTAGAGAGAGATCTAAAATTACTTGAATTTTTTGGTAAATACAGTGAACTTATAAGTAAAAAAGTTTTAAGCAAAGATGAGATATCAAAGCTAAAAGAAAAATTATTTTCAATTTAAGGAGTATTAATGGAAAAAGAGCTTGATTTAAATATACCAGAAGTAGTAATGCAACCTAATGATGATAACTCTTCTGAAAAGTTTAAACGTATAAGTCAAGAAGAATTTGAAGAATATATGCGACTTAAAGAAAAAGAAGAGGAAAAGGGAAATAAATTAAATATAAATGAAAGTATAAATGATAGAGTTGCACGTGAGCTTGCAATTGCTGAAGAGAGAGAACGTGTAGAGAAGCAATTACTACTTGAAGCAGAAAAGATAAATGAGATTAATCAATTAGCCAAAGCACATTTAAGTAAGCATTTTGATAAAGATACTCTTCTTTCTAAGGGCTACTCACTAAAAGAAATTATGCAAGCACAAAGAAGAGAGTTAGTAAGGAAATTCGTCCCTAAAGAACAAATAAAAGCTATTTCAAAGCTAGATAATTTTGAACATTTAGATGGAGAGATATTAGAGCAACTTGTATCTTTAGCAAAAGTAAATATAAGTATGAGAAAACGTTATGTAAGTAATATTGATTCTAAGCGTGCTGATATTATGTCTAAGTTTGAGGATAGAATATCATTATTAGATTCAGGATTTTCTCCCGTTAACTTTGAAGAATTTAATATTTCTGTTGCAAATGCTTATAAAGATAGAAGAGAGCAATTTTATAATTTTAAAGAGAAAAAAACAGCTTAAGGAGAGATATGCATGTCAACTAATATTACCCAACTTAAACAAGAGTATGATAAGAAAGTAAAAGAAATACAAGCGTTAATGAAGAATCCTCAAAGAGATGCTGGTCTTTTTAGCAATTCTGTAGATTTTAGAGATAAGAATCTAACTTTTGCTAATTCTGGTGGGACTGTAACTTCAAGAGTTGACAAGTTAGAAAATTATCCTGTTAAAGGGTATCCATACAAACGTGGTGTTAAATTATCTTACGAAGCAAGTGATAATAGTGAACCTTGTGTTGAGGCTGGGGGTGGTACTGACCTTTATGGTATATGCATAGATATAGATGAATTTACTGGCATAGCAACTGTTCTTCCAATAACAAATAATTTTACTGGATATTTAGTAGTAAAACAGAGTAGTCAAAGTTCAGTTACTCCTGGGGGTAAAATTAAAATTAACACGGATGGTGAAGTTGAGAATAATTCCAGTTCAGGTGGTGTTAATGGAATAGCCTTATCAAAGGCATTTCAAGTTAATACTAACTTATATATGGCATTAGTAAGCGTATGTGGAAATAGAGGTAGTTAATAATAGTGACTATTAAAGCAAAATCAGAGTCTGATCTTAATATTGATAGCAATCCTCTTAGTGAAGAACTAAAGAATGGTCATGACATTCAAATTGATGATACTGATCTTCAAATGAGTGATATTGATTTTGGCATAAGTGATGATACAGAAGATCAAGAACTTTTTAAAAATCTATTACGAGAATCCCAATTACAAGATGATTCTACAAAGTCAAAAAGACGAGGCAAAAGACATGCTGCGGTTCTTGAGACTACTGAAGGTAAATCACTTAAAGAGATTATCTTAAAATTAAGGAAATACTCTAAAAGTTATGATTCTGAAGCTTCTGTGTTTAGAGCACCAACTACTTTTCAAGATAAAAACATAAGAGTAGATGCAATTTCACAATCTCTTTCAAGTAGTAAAGACAAATTAGAAGAATACCCAGCTATAGGATTTCCATATAAGCGTGCAGTAAAGCTAAAAGTAGAAACAGACACTAACAAAAATGACGAAGTTCAAGTTGAGGTATCAAGTAGTTCTGACATGTATGGAATATGTGTTGATATTGATGAGTATACTAATGTGGCAACGGTAATTCCTATTACAAACAATTTTGAAGGATATGTAGTTGCCCAAAGTTCTGCTAGTTTTCAAATAGGTGATAAATTAGATTTTAATTCAAGTGGAGAAGCTTTTAAAACATCTAGTTCCTCATCAGTCAAAATTAATGCTGTTGCATTATCAAATAAATTTACAATACAACTTACTAATGATGAGAGTAAAAAAAATAGTAGTGAATATCAATTAAATTTAGTTAAAATAGCTCTTTATGGTAACAAAGCTATTGGTTAAAGGAAGGAGTTTAAATGTCAAGCGTAACTCAGTTAATAACTGAATATCAAAGTAAAGCAAAAGAGATAAAAAAACAAATGAAAAATCCTATTAGTGATGTAGGAGTTTTTAGTAAAAACATTGATTTTAAAGATAAAAACCAGCATTTACAAAATCAAGGTGGGACTGTAACTAGTCGGTATGATAAGTTGGAAAATTATTATTTTAAGGGATATCCATATAAACGTGGTGTAAAACTTGTCGTAAATCAAGTAGAGAATAATAAACCACATTACGAGCCACATGTAGAAGTTGGTGGTGAGAATGATCTATATGGAATATGTAGTGATATAGATGAGTTTACTGGTACAGCAACAGTAATACCTATTACAAATAATTTTACTGGTTATTTGGTAGCAAAACAAAGTAGTGGTATAAAGAGAAAAGATAAGGTTAAATTTGATACAAATGGGGAGCTTGAAAAGGACACTTCAAGTAATGGCAAAATTAATGCATATGCCTTATCAGATGCAATTTCACTTGATGGTACTACAAACAAAATTTGTATAGTAAGTGTAGCTATTTATGGTAATAAATCTAGATAAACTTAATTAAGTTAAAGGAGATTAAAGATGTCAGAATTATATGACCAAAATTATTATGCTAAAGAAATAGCAAGTATATTTCCGGAGATAAAATTACCAGTATTTTACAATTGGTTTTCAAAAGAGCAAATTGAAGATGTTGATTTAAAAACAGGGTATTTAAAAACAATTAAATGGGATGCATTTCTTAATGCTAATCCCACAACATTAGTAAATGAAGTTAATACTATTGCAACCATTGGGTTTCGTTCAGAGTCAGTAAGACTTAATTATTTAAAATTACAATATAAATTTAGACATTTAAAACAGACTTCTGAAAAGTTTTATAAAGATAATGATTATGCTGGTGATATAAATAATAATTTACTTCCATTTGGGGAGGCATATAAACTTGCAACTAACGAGATAATAAAACTAATAAATCATTTTGTGCTAACAGGTGCTGTATCAATCCAGAGAGATGGAAAGAACCAAAAACGAATGCTTCCTAATATGTATGGACTACTTAATATGCCAGAACAGGTTAAAGAAGAAGTTGATTCATCAAATAAAGATAAGATGGATAAGATATTTGAAAAGATAGAAACTGGACTTGCAAAATTAGAGCTAGGAGATGAATTTTCTACTCCTATGATGGTATTAGTTGATCCACTAACAAGCTTAAAACTTGTAAAACCATATGCAATACCAAATGCGTCCTCATCATCTAATATTTATTCATCAAACGACTCTTGGGAGGGCTTCCTTATTAAGACAATAAAGGCTATAAACAATCGTCAAGAAGTTCATATTCAGACAAGTAATCTACTTCAAAATCAAATACTAATTTATCCATTAAATGCAGAACTAATTAAATTTAAACCAAGTAAATATATGCTACCAATGCTAAATGAACAAGTGGATCGTGACTCAACTGATATTGCACATTCATATCTTGATTTTGTTCTTGGTGGACTCTTAGCAACAGAGAAAACAATTTTAAGAGTTGATATTAAGCAATCTTAAGGATTATTTGGATAATGCAACAGACAACGACTCAACAAGATCTAGAAAGACAAGAAGAATTATTTATAAGCAGGCTTCACTCTAATATTATTTCCCTTTTGGGAATAAGTATAGAAGAATTTTCTATTCAAAGCTTTATGATGCAAATTAATCTGTTAGAGTCTATCTTATTAGCTAATGGAATTGAGTTAAGTATGCTTACTTATAATCAGATCTTCTTGCTTACTTACTATCATATTGGATGTGAACTGAGGAAAAAGGGGATTGTACGTGAATTTGAATTTGAGAGAATAAAAAGGGAAAAATTTAATGAACTTGAAATTGACTATCATCAAATATCTAGTGATGAGAGTCAATCTGATAGTTGTAATAAGAACTTCTGTTTAAGATTTGATGCATTTCTAGACAAACTCAAAAGAGAGACTACTTCTCCTTCCTTTATAGGAGTTGTGTAATGAATAATGTTAAGAATAGGTTAGCACAAATGTCACAACGTATGATATCTACATACAAAGAGCCTGATCCTTTACGTTTATATAAATTTGAAACTATTACACTTGATGATAATTCTTATCAGAGGGTATTTAATAAAGCAGACTACTTAGAATTTATTGGAATTATCATAGATATAAATCCCCAAGAATTAAAGATGATTTATGATTCAAATCTATTTGATTTACAAGGACTCTCTAAACTTTATACAAGTGATGATACTATCTTCAATCTTCAAGATAGAATTTCATCAAAAGATAATTATTACGAAATAGTAAGCATTGACTCTTCTATTGGTTACCAAACATTAATTTTAAAGGATATTGTATGGAAATAGAGTTAGAGGTTGGTTGGTTTGGGGGCAGAGCTAATGTTGCACGCATGCATGAGATTGGCGCTAATAATTTACCAGTACGTAAACATTTAAGTGAAGTAGCTGCTAGTTCTAAGTTTAGAGAATATATCAGTAATGATTATATAAAAAATGAATTTGCTCGTGATCCCAGATCTGGAATGAGTGCCATTGGAGATGCATTTATAACTTATTATCAAAATTATGTACTCTCAGGAAAAATCAATCCTGAACTTAGTCCAAATACAATTAAGCAAAAACGAAAAAAGGGTAGTATAAATCCAGAAATTCCTCTTGTTGATACTTCACAAATGCTAAATGAGATTAGTTATAAGGTGACTTAAGTGCTAATTGAGTTAGAGGTTATACTTATGCACATAATTAAAATATTAGAGAGTTTTAAAGAATATGCTTATGATAAAGGTGAGATATCATTAGACGTAATTAATACATACAATCATCCTTATCTGATACAAAATATTAATACTCAAGAATCTAATATTATTGCATTTAAATTTGTATCTGAAGATGGACTCTTTAAGCACAACTCTCATTGTGGTACTTTTTATGATAATATTTGTGAATTTTATATTAACTTCCAAATATTTATTATCTCACTAGTTTTAAATTCAAATGACCCGGATGCTTACAATAGAATGCTGATTCTATATAGTCTTTTTCGCGAATTTTTACATAACAGAGTAAATAAATACACACTTAAAGACGCTCATGAGTTTAGTTACACTAAACATCTTCGTATTTATATACGTCCAACATCTAACATGCAAAATGCGGGGCTTATTACTTTGAAAACAAAACATAGTAACTCAGCTTATAGCGCATCAGCTAGTTTTAAAGCAGGAATTCAAATATCAGAAAGGAAGGAGTAAGACTTTGCCACAAAATACAATTAGCGTAAATTTAATTAATAATAAAGTACATCTATCTCAAATAAACTATTATTCTCCGTTACTAGTTTACAAAACATTAAAAATCAAAGTTAAAAAAGACCAAGCTGATTTTAAGGCTTTAAGTCTTACTATAAATAATTATGAAAAGCAAATAGAAGCATTAGAGAAAGAAAATGGAAATGGAGAGGATGATTTTACTAAAGAGAAGGAGATGTTAAAGAATGCAATGTCTGATTTCTTTAACTCTCCTAATGGTTCATTAAAAGCAGTTGTACTCTTTATTTACAAAGATAAACCTGAGACTATTAAAACTTATCTTAAAACTCACAGACACTCATTTATTGTTCTCATTAATACTTATAATAAAGATAATAATGGCGATGATGGGTTTACTCTCTACAAAGATGATTATTCTAAATTCAAGATACCTGATACTCTCTTTATTTTCTCTACTAAAGAATCTGAAATAAAAGAAATATTTAAAGATCCAGGCACTACAGAGAAAACAAATAATATTGCTATATATAGTAATAGACGTGATAATTTACATCTTAAATTTATAAGTAGGTATTTATATGAAGCTGCAATGTTTCATAGTGTAAATCCATACGGCATAAATCTTCCCGTAAGACCACTTGTTGATGATGAAGTAATAACTAAACTTAGAGGTGCAAATATTAATTTCTATTCTTATCTTAATGAAACAGGTCTTGACAGAGTATCAGCTTTTAAAGAGGGCACTGATCTTGCAGGAAATCCTATTGACCAGTTATTTACTTATCATTATATAAAACAAGAAGCAATAATTGAACTTATTAGAATTTGGAATATTAATAATAGACAAAATAGTAAATTATCTAGCATGCAATTATCTGGTGCAAGAGATAATGCATATACATCAGCAATTGAATGCTTACTAAAAAGATATATAGAGAGAGGACTTATTGTAAGCTACTCAAACTTAAATATTATACTCTCACCATCACCACAACTAAAATTAGAACTAACTGTAGAGATTACTTATAACTATAGCATAAACTCGGTATCTTTCGTTATTACAACCAATGATATAAGTGATTACCTAAATAAACTGGAAAATTAAGGAGGAGAGGAGATATGGGATTATATGATTTAAAGGAAGTTTATCTCTCTATTGCAGGCAAGCAAATTAATAGCGGTAAATTAGAACTTACAAGTGAACCATCAACAAGAGCAGTAATTAGCAATGAAGATAGAGGAATGCCAGTAATTAGTCTTCGAGATCCCAAAACTATTACTTATATATTTAGTATTGAAGTAACACTTGGCAGTCATGATTACATATTACTAACTCAACTCTCTGATGAGCAATTCTACAATATGAATGTAAGTAAAGAAGATAAAATGATGGATTTAGTATTTAATGATAGAATAGCAACAAAAATAATAAGTAACTCGGCTGTATTTACTGAAGAACCATCAAGAAGTTACTCAGCAGAAGCCGAAAAAGTTACATTTGAAATTAGAGCTATCAATTGTCAAAAATTAACACCTAAAAATTAAAGGATAAACAATGATTAAAAGATATAAAATGAACATTTTAACTAAAGATAAAACTTATGAATACCAAATAAAAGTATTACCTGTTTATAAGTGGGATTTGATATTAGGATTTAATCAAGAACAAGCTATAAATAAACTTAATGATGTTAAGTATTTAAAAGAAATAACTAATTTAATGATAAAACCAGGGTTTTTAGATGAATTTTACGTGATACTAGACTATAACAGAGAATATATAAGTTATTATAAAGATTATCTGGTTGCTATTATTTATGCGATAGAATTTAATACATTTCATTTAGACTTTGAATTTAAAAAACCTGCTCTGCTTTTTCTTAAAGAATATGAGAATAATGTTGGTGATTTTGTTTCGTTTGACTATATTACTGATGAATTTAATTATGAATTTGTAATTTCAAAACTCAAATCAAAGATTAATAATGAAACATAGAGAAGTAGATAAATTTATTGAGAGTATGAATGCTACTCGTACTCGTTATTTTACTTTACTTGAAGAGATAAAAAGAAATAAATACTGGCTACCAGTAATTACTGGTATTTGTTCTTACAGAGAAATTAAACGTATGACATATGATGAATTTATTGAAGTAAGCAATATTGCTGAAGCAAAGTTAGAGATGGAAATACTTGAACTGATTTTATCTAAATAAGGATAATTATGGATAATAAATTTACCATCAAATTTAAAGGTATACTCGATCATGCATCAACGAAAAAAACATTAGAAAAAGATATATCAAAATTAGAAGAGAAATTAAAACCCACACTTCCTTCTCTTAAAGTTAATTTAAAAGAGACAAAACGTGAACTTGCAAAACAAAATAAACATGAAAGGTTAAGAGAGCGAGTAGAGAAATTTAGACTTACTGAGACTAAAAAGCTAATGAAGCTTGGACACACATTTAAGAAAGCTAGACGTGAAGCTTTTAAACGCTCTACTATGTCTGATAAAGACTTACGTAATTTAGAATTTAAATCACTTAAAGAAAACTCTAAAATGCAACAAAATTTAATTAAAAAAAATAACCTTACCTCTAAAATCGTAATAGGAAGTGCAATTGGTAATGTAATAGCCAGTTCCATTAAAGGTGCTTCCTCTAGTATGTTTGCATTTGCTAAAGCATCAGTAAAAGATGCTGCAGAACAAAAGAGAATTGGTACTCTAAACTCTAGAATATTTAACTCAACTGAAAAAGGCAAGCTACTAAGTACTATATCAAGAATTAAAACATTTGAGAGAGGAACAGAAAGGGAAGAATTCTTAAATAAAGCCGCTGTAATTAAAAGTACTCTTAAGAATGCTGGTCTTGAACATGAAACTAACCTAACAAAAGCAGTAGAACTTGCAGCTAAACTTAAAGCTAGTGGTGTTATGTCAAGTGATGATGCTATCTCTTCAGTTGTTGACTTACTTCGCGGTGAGGGTGGTTCAATCTTTAATTTAATGAGTCAATTTGATAAATTTGAAAACAAGTATCTTGAACATGCTGAGAGTAAATGGCAACAGGACACTTTTCACGATATGGGTTCAAGAATAACAAAACTTGATGAAATACTAACTGATTTTACTTCATTAAATCTTACAAATACTACAAGCTCTTATGACTCTGCAACAAGTAGTATGGATAAGATAGATGAAGAGTTAAAAAAATTAACAGCTTCCACATTAACACCTTTAATGGATTTTTCTGCTAAAGCACTCAAAAAAATCAATGAATTTAACTTTCACAAAGACATTGTTGATCCTATAATAAACGGATTTAAAAGTATTTTTGATTTTTCTAAATTAACTTCAAGTATAGTACAAGGACTTAGAGATTGGTGGTATGGAACAGATTCTACAAAAAAGACAAGTAAAACTGAAACTGTTGATGATAAATCTATTACTACTCCTCCCAGTGGTACTTAAAAAGGAGATATTTATGCAAGCAATGGAAATATTTCAAATCATTAAAGACACTGTAACTCAAATATTTGCTTTATTTAGCACAGATAATTTTATTGTTCTCTTCCCAAGACCTGATCTTAAAGGACTTGGGTACCTTCCACAATTATTTTTTATCAAACCTAAATTAGAACTTATCACTAGAACTTATAATACTACATGTTCCAAACGTCCTGTAATTAATTATTACTCTAGAAAAGCTGAATATGTAAGTTATAACCCCGTACTTACAGGAGAAGTTATTGCTTTAAATGGCGGTATATTAACAAGTCTTTATAAGAACATGTTAGCTCCCCTCAAACTAACCCCTTTTGGTAACTCATTACTTGAATTTGATAGCAATTTAGTTAAAGAACAACTGGCTGGCAGACTTCAAGCACAAGTCCCCTTTACTGCTTACAGCCCAACTTTTGGCATTAAAGATTTAGTTGTAATTACTTCCCTAACATTTAGGGATGTTCCCTTTCTAGATGAAGTTGAACTTAGTCTTAATATGGAAGTAATTACAACCTTTTATCTAGAGAAATACAAAGGATAAGCTTGTGATATTACTTAAATATGATTTTAAGATTGAATTTTATTCTGCTACTAAAAACATTACTGGTGATGCAATACCAGAACACTCTCCTAAAATAATTATAAATACTCAACATGGCATTTATGTTGATATCTTTATATCTAATATTTATTCAAGTTACAATTTTGTAAGGGCAAAACAAGCCAAACTTGTTCTTTGGAATTTACATCTTGATTTTAACAATCATATACATGAAGGAGATATTGTAAAGATATATTACAAAAAATTTGATCATGAAGACTTATTCACATTTATTATGGCAGGATATCTTGGTGTTCCAATGAGTACTGATTATCCAAGTGGTGATTTTAGCATAGAGCTAGAACTTCATTTAGCATCAAAGAGTAATTTCTTTAATCGTGAACTTGAAACAAAACAATTTAAAGGAATGACAGTAGAAGAAGCTATAAAATCAGCTTTTAAAGGCAGAAATATTATCAACATGAGCAGCAATGACAGACTTAAAGTAATTAAAGAGCATCTTTATGCTAGAACTCCAAAAGAATTTATAGAAAAATTATCTAAAAAATACATACAAAATACTATTGCTGATGTTGGTAATGGGGTTGATTTAGTTGAATGTAATTTTATATTTACAAACCATCAATTAACCACCCCTGATGCTCATTATGAGTCACTTGAAGATTATGGTCTTGAATTTATCCCAAAGCAAGAAATTACTATAGGCTCTACTCTTAATATAAGACTTATATATTGGAGAGCAAAGCTTACTTATACTCACAAATTAAAAGTTGGGGATAAGGTATCATTTAGAGATTCTTTAGGGAATATAATAAAGAGCACTATTTGTGAGACTAATGCTTCACTTAGCAATACGGGTGAATGTTCATTAATGCTTAAGCTTTACGATGACATTAATCACCTAAAAATAAAATAAAGGAGAGAATATGAACCTTAATTATGAAATTTATAGAATGAATCAGAGCTTGTCTGGTTCTGCTTTAACTCAAGAAGAGATCAAAGGATGGATAGCTAACAATATATGCATATCAAAAATAGGAATTGTACAGTCTTTTAACAGCGATACTCAAGAAGGTGTTGTAGAAATTGAAGAATATAAAGGACTTAAGATTAACACTCGTAACATATCAAATATTAATCTTAATCTTCACAAAGATGACAGAGTAGTACTTCTTCAATCAAGTATTAATTTATTCAATACAAATGATAATATCTATTTTGATAAGCATCATTTTTATATACTAAGTGCAATTGACCTTAAGTATCTTAAAATATATGCTAAAAGTAAATTAGATATACGTAATGAAATAACTAGTCTTAAAGACATTTTAGAGGAGGTAGTAAGTGCATTTAACAATTTAAAAGTTATAGGAAATTCAAGCATTGATTATTCTTCTCTGTCTTACTATACATCAAGAATTAGTAACAAAATCAATAATTTATTTAATTAGTTTTTTGCTAAAACTGTTCTATATTTCCCTTTAAGTTAAAGGTTAGAGATTGATTTAAATAGGTTATTATGGATTTAAAGATTGATTTGCAGTTTAATTTAGTATTTAACTCAGACTTCCGGATTGCTGATGGTATAGAAGAGCAAAAACAAAGGTTATTTATCTTCTTAAATACACATAAAGGAAGTCTTGTTTCAAGTTCAACATGGGAACTTGATTATACACATATCCTTAAATTATGTAAGCTTGGCACTCTAGAACAAATTAAATATTATTTTTATTCTGTTGCCCAAGAACTTAAAATTGATCTTGTTGGAATAAAAACTACTATAAACTCAAAACTACTACAAATTACTTTTTATTTTCCTGGTGATTTACTCGAAACGGAGATTTGCATATGAGTATTGCTTTTGATCCTGACTTTGGAACTTTAAAACAGGATATACAACAAATAATTAATACCAAACGTGAATATTTAAAAGACATGTATGGAATTGTAATTAATAATGACCCTACATCAATTTACAATATCATTGCAAGCTCACTTGCAATAAAAGAATATGAACTAATAGGTGAGGTTAATAAATTATTTTCTCTTCTTAAACCAGATTCTCCTTATTGGAGAGAGATACAAAAATATATAAGCATTAAAAGTACTACATATGATGCTATAAAGAGCGCATTACTAAATCTTAATGGAATTAGAAATGTCAATATTAAAAGTACAGCTGGCAAGGCTAGTATTTACCTAATATTAGATGACTCAATGATGAATGAAGATAAGAGTCAAATTACAAACTCTAATCTTAAAGCATTAATTTGGGAAACACTTTATCTTACATGTCCTGTTGGTACTGTTTTTGAAGGTGATATTCTAATAGATGGAATTAATAGCCAAAACCAAAAAATTGATTACAAAGTATCAATTGGCAAACGAAAGTACGCATATCTTAAGAGTAAATACAAAGTCAATCTTGAAAATCATATATACTTGAACATTGACTTTAAAATTAGAGAAATTTATACTCGAATTAAAAATAATAACTACACAGATATGGGAATCAGTTTTGAATATCAAGATTTCTTCGCTCCGGTTAATGAAATTAAAGGTATTCATTGCATTGATATCTCCATTGCCATCAAAGATAACCTGAACACAAAAATTACTGATATTAATACAAGCGAGTTTAAGCAAAATGAGAATATTCAAATTCAAGCAAATGAAATTCTTGATCTAAATTTTAATCCTGATCGCTTGCTAATTGATATCTCTTCATAAAATAAGGATAGATTATGGTAAATATACCTACATTTCTTAAAGACACTCAAGTTGAAAAAATAATAAATACTGAACTGGTACTTATAAATAAAATCATCAAAGAAATTAAAGATCTTATTGCTAATTTTGAAGATATTAATGCTAGCGAACATTTAAATTCAAGATTCATAGCATTTTGGTTATCTGATATACTACAAATTATTTACTCAACAAACCAAACACTTGACACACTTGCTAAAAATATTGATAGTGTGCTGTTTGCTCTGCGTCATATTGGAACCCATGAATCATTTATAAAACTATTTAAGGCTTTTCTTAATGTCGATATCATGCCTACAACCCTAAAACCTGGTGTTATTAATATCAAACTTAAGAGTGATATTAAAACTAATGTTATCGTATTTATTGTAGGTAGTACTCCAAAAGACATCCCATATAAAAAAATTATATTTAGAACCAAAGAGAATGGTCAAATCGTTAAAAAAGCTTGGACTATGACCTTGCTTCCTAAAGGATATGAGCATTCAATTTATGCATTTATCAAAAAACTGATTCCTATTGGAAGGGTACTTAAGATACAAAACCATGAGGGTAAGTTCGTAAAAGAATTTAAAGGATAAGAATTTAAGGAGATTTTATGTCAACTCAAGCACAAGAAAGTGTTGTAAAACACGACGATACAATTGAGATTAAAAATCTAAATAAAGTAACCAAACTTGAACCTACTAATCTTTTAGTCATAGATGATGGGTTTTCTAGTTGTCATGCTATTACTCTTGATAACTTCCATAAAGACTTACATACAAAAATATTCATTGATGATGGTGATCGAAAAAATGATTTCAAACAAGTTATCAAAACACTAATTGCCAATGAGTTACTAGGTGACCCCAACTTTATAAACCAAGTTTATAGTCAAGTACTTATCAAATTTTTAAATGATGACTCTAGTAGTATTTCACAGACATATAGTAAAGTTGTAGAAAAACTTAAAAATAATGAATCTAGTGTTATGGACACTATTATAAGTAAAGTTACAAACAAGTTTGAATCTAACTTACCTGAAGATAATTTAAGCAAAAGTCATTACCTTATAGGACTTTACTACTCTAGTTTAAAGAAAATTCCAGTACAAGAATATCTAACTGGTATTAGTAACAGCTTTAGTGTAAGTAATACTACTACAATAAGAGCAACTAGTTATGATAGTAGTGACAAGTATTATAGAAACACTGTTTACATGTCTAGTTTAAAATATGGACGTTATATTTTTGAACTTGGCTCCTCATCCACATCTAACCATGAAGAAATTATTATACAAACAGACAGTTCATATGATAATATTCCCATATATTTAATTGTAAAAGTTACTGCAAGATCTAATTCAACTGCACAATCTAATAAAGAAGTAAGCATAAAATATAGATATTCATCAAAACGAATTCTATTTAAGCTTTCAAGTGTACATGGCGGTACAGGTTTTGAGGCCAATATTCTAGAGGGTTGGTATATGCAAAAGAATGTAAGTGGCTCTCCTTTACTTGTAAAGCTATAATTTTTTACTTTTGTTTTTGCTATATTGATATATAGTTGTATCTACTGATTTAAATTAAAGGAGAGACAAAGTTGACAGAACTTGATAATAATTTATTAAATTTTTTACTTCAACTAATTAACATCAATGAAGTTAAGTTAGTTATTATTGCTGCATTTATCTTAAGTCTTGGGCTGATTTTCAAGCCAGCAATCAAAGATATACTCACTATTTTAGCTAGTAAGATCAAAACACACAAAAGAGACACAGATAAAGAGGAGGACTTATGAAATTAAGCACTGCTAAATTAAGTGTTGATATTTTAAATAACTTTACCGAAATTATTAAAAATAATCATCATGGTAAAAATACTGCTACTTACATCAATATTTTCACTAAAGTGGTTAATTATTTTTACGCTCTATATGAGGCTAGCATATACCAAATGGAGCAAAGGGAAGCTATTAAACTACTCTGTGAAATTGAGGAGATACTAAGGATTAACGTTGAAATTATAGAAAATTCTATTGACTCTGATGAGCTTGCAAAATACACATCTCAACTTAGAGCTAAACGTAACAAGATAATGAATACTTACATCAAAATGTTAAAGGAGGCATAATTTGAGCAAATTTATAAAATTAATACTCTCAACACTTATTCTCTCATGTACATCCATTGCGTCCCTTACTGAAGAACCAATATCTCCTAAAACACAGACTATTAAAGAACTTAGTGTATATGAAGCTAAGTTATCTGATTATGTTATGTACTTACAAGTATTCTTAACTAGAACAAAAAAAAAGGTTAATGATCCAAAGTATCCTAAGTTTACTTACTTTGATGCATCAACACTAAAGTTTGAAAGTACAATTGATGATTTAATGTTTAACATCAATTTGTTTAAAGAATATATTAGTATAACTAAACCCATTGCTGAAGATGTATATAAAAGATATACAAAGTTAAAATAAGCCCCAATTTGGGGCTTTTTTATGCAGATCTAAACAAACAATCAAATTCATTATCAGTAGACAAGTACCCAAATAATTTGAGTGGACTATTACCAAACTTATGCAAATCAAAAGCTAAAAATATATCAAACTTTTCTAATTTTTCTGGATCTCTACTACTCTTACTAAAATATTCTTTAATTAAATTACACCAATACTGGATACTCTTTAATGTTTTATTTTTATTAAAGTATTCTAGTAACTGAGAGTCATCTCCAACCTGAATAGATTTAAGATAAGAATTAATTTCTTCTAAACTGTTAAATGGTTTATTGTGTAAAAACTTGTACATATTACGTGCTGCTATGAGTAAACTTCTATAATACTTAAATTTATTTGTCTTTGCACTAGATTTTGACTGTTCATTCTGGGCAATCTTTTTAACCTCTACATTATTTTTCCCTGCTTTTATTTTTGTTATATTCTTAGATAAATTATTATCTTTATAAGTATTATTCTTAACTTGCTCTTCACTATTTATTTGTTCAGGTTCTAAAGAATTAGCATCAGTATCAACTTCACTCTCTATTGAAAGATAAGCAACAAGTGCATACCGTTTAAAATAAGTTATTGCTGAGCCTACAAGTTGAGGCAAAGTGTTTTGATTCTTTGATGATACTGATGAGAGTTCTTCTGTATAGATTGGAGTATCAAAAGATTCACAATACCCACTGCTTGGACTATAAAATGTAGTTGTAATGACATTAATCTTACCATCTCCCAAAAGTTTAACGGTTGGACATTGTACAAAATCAATATCCAAATTGTTATTTCTTATAACGTTCTTAATCTCTCTGATTATCTCATTAAAGTCTTGATACTTATACCCATACCCATTAAGATTTTTATCAACTCCACTTAAATGCATACGTAGAGCATAAAGAGACTTTAGAAAGTTTATCTTTGCTTGATTTTCATTTACTACTGCACTTTGATCAAATTTTATTATATCTGTTACTTTTCTTGCCCGTTTACCCAGTTTTTTAACTGCTTTACGCATTTTAGTTTTTGTATTTTTAACTTTATTTTTTGTCATATTTAAACTCCTAATTGATTATCTATAAAAATAATATAACAAAAAAACTAAAAATAACAAATACTTTTATCTAAAAAAGTAAAACAATTTGAAATTAAGGATAAAAAAACTTTAATAAAATGGGTTTTATTGGTAATTTGAAATCAATTAAATTACCAATAAAACCCATTAAAGGTCACATAATTTCCAATTAGGATCATATTAAAATGACTAAATATAATCTAAAAAGAATGTTACAATAATTAACTAATTTTTTCAAGTCGTAAACTATATTGATTATTTATTTTTAAAAGACAAACCTGAATATTCTTTAAACAACTTATCTAAATATTTTTTATCATTTGAAAAAAGATTATCTAAAACAAAACCTGTAAATTTGGCATTTTTCTTATAAAAATCATAACTTTCCTGGTTCTTGAGTTGAAAACGCAAAGGTTTTATTGTGTTTTGTTTTGATTTTTTGTCACTTATTTCTTTTAACTTTATATTCCTATAAACTTCTATCATTCCTTTATCTTTAATCTCCTTTATACTTAACTTACCTTGTAAAACCTGTTCATATACTTTTAAATACAAATAAGCTTGAGTTTTAGCGATTAAAAATCCTTTAATAAAGGAATTAAAATTTTCATACCCATCAATAAGATAAAGTTTTTTATTTTTTATATTGTACAATATTTCCATTATTTGAATTTTATTTTCAATATCGTTAACCATGCTCTTCTTTAAAGCATGTTTATAATTTTCATATTCTTCTTCTTTTGAAATAGGCATCAAACCTTCTTCTCTATCATTTAAAACAATTACATCTTTTAACATACCCAAACCTCCTTTTGAATAAAAATTAAAAATTGTCTGTTAAGTAACAAAACTCAAAAAGTTCGCTTGCGAACAACTATGATTTAGATAACCAAAAGGTTAAACTAGATTATTAATATATTCTTTAAAGACTCTAACCCCTCTTGATAATAAGCCTCCTTAGAACTAGGTTCCTGTAAATTATTTGTAAAAACTTTTATTTTATTATAAAAGTGAATTTTTCCCTTAATATATTTACCATATCTATTTTTAATAGAATGCTCTATACTCTTAAAAGTATTCCTGTTTTTCATAAACTGATTTTCTACTATAGATATATCAATATCTTTACCTATATACATTGAAATTTTTTCGATGTATTTCATTAATATAGACAAACTTTCAACTGAAAATCGCTCAACTTGAATAGGTATCACAAGTTTATCCGTAATATTTAAAGCATTATCTAAAAGTGAATCTAAATTAGGAGGAGTATCGATTATTACATAATCAAAATTATAATAAGGTAAGACTTTTGTTAGTCTATGTTTTAGATAAAGTTCTTTATAAGAGATATTTTCCTTGTTAAAAAGGTGTAAATTTGGATGAGAAGGTATAAGATATATATTTTCATTTATTCTACTCAAATATTTGTCCAATCTAAAATTTGAATCCTCTTTTAAAAGAGCATAAATATTGTTTTTACTCAAACTCTTTACATATTTGAAAAAATAACTAGTCAAACTATTTTGAGGATCAAAATCTATGACTAAAACTTTTTTGCCGATATCTTTTAAGATATAACTAAAGATAATGGATAAAACACTTTTGCCAACACCTCCCTTAATACTTGCAATACTAATTATTTCTGGTTTTTTCTTATCCATCTGGTTATGATGCCTCCATTTGGTAACTTTTTATTGTAAAATTTATATACTTCTTTTTCTAAATTAATAATTCTTTCCAATAGATTTTGGGCATAGTTTTTCTCGAATTTTTTTTTATTTTTTAAAGTATGAATTGCCTTTATATAACAAAATATACTGCCTTTCTTAAATCTAAATTCTATATAATAAGGCCTATATATAGGCGAGGTTTCAATAATTTCTGTAACATCATCTTTATATTTAAGAAATATTGGCTTTTTTAATCTCTTAAATCCATAATACATACCTAGAAATTCATCATCGGCTTGCTCTTTCACACTAAACAAATGGAATACACCTTTTTTATCGATGTCGAACAAACCTCTTAAAGCAATAAAAAATTTACCTTCTTCTTTTTGACTAATTCCAAAAGTAAGAATATCGTTAAACACTTTTGTATAATAGATTGTTCTAGTATTTTCTTTTTCTATTTTAGAAAAAACGTTGTTTAAACTGTTTTTATTCTTTATTTTCTTTTCTAGTTTATTCAGTATATTTATCATGCTTTACCCTATTTCTTTTGTATTGGTCATTATAATTTTAACCATTCTTTTGTTCTTATTAAGCTATCTTCATATCTTTTTTTGTTTGCATTTTCTTCTATTTTGTCTAAATATCTCATTGTTTTCCATTTGGACACATTCTTTATCAGATAATTTGTTCTGTTTATTATTTCATTTTTATTTTCTTTATTATTTACATATTTATTATTAGTTATATTATGACTGACATTTTTAGTTGCATTTTTAGATTTAAAAATTTTAAACCTCCTGTTTTTGGAGTATTTTTTTTGTGTTTCTTTTGTAAATATGAATACTTTATTAGCATCATGTTCGGTGATTTCTTGTTGAGCTTTAAGCAGGCTTTTTAAGTTATTAACACTGTATTTAGTTATTGTATATCTTATGTATGTTCCGTTTCCTTCACCTAGTCTTAATAAAGTTTTTTTAATAGTGCCTTTATTGCATAGAAATGCCAAATCTTTTCTTAAAGTTCTAAGTGTAATTTGTTTAAGACCATCTTTAGATAGAAAAATGTTTAATGTATTTAGAATGAATGTTTGATTGTACTTAATTGCTTTATTCTGAAAGTATCTAAGTATTGATAGTATTTTGTAATATCTATTGTGATATTTTTTTGGTTGGATTTGATGGTATTTTACCTCAAGATTTGTATTTTTCAT
>NZ_CP073226.1:0-24802 GCF_023035835.1 Borrelia venezuelensis | reverse complement strand
AATTAATTATTAATAGTACAAATCTCTTATTACTTATCTCCAATAACAACAATTTATCTCAATTGATCGTCTTAATGCTTACACTTATATTATATATCAATAAAATGATCATAAATATTCCTCCAACCTATTTACTTATTTATTTATATGGTTTAATATTATCTTATATAATTAAATTGTTAATTTAAAAATAAAATTTAAGGAGTATATTTATGCAACAAACCAAAATTTTAAAAGGACTATTAAACGACGAAGAAAAAACGGCTCTGGCTTTTCTTCAATACTCTATCACAAAACCTAACCCTGATAACTATCAATTTCTGACTCTTGCACATGGAATACCTAGTAAGGTAATACTAAACTTAAATATCGATAAACTCAAATTAATACTATCAAATATCATACCAACATTAAAAGCAAAAAAAGAAGCGGAAGACTTTCTTGCAAATTACACTGGATTATTAAAAGACAAACTTATACAAATATTAAAAATTGCAACAACACAATATATCTATTTTGTAAAAACAACTTGTAGCAATCCAAATTTTGATGAAATATACCATAAGTTGACAACAATAAACAATGCTGATACATTTGAAAATATTATAAACACCATAAAACATTATAATAACGTCACAGAACAATTAAATGTCGACGAAAAAGAGGCTTTGTCTTTCCTAGAAAACTCTATCACAAAACTTAATCCAAACAACCCAAATAATCAGAGCATTATAACTAATATAAATGAAAATCTTAATAAACTAATATTAAACCTAAGTACTGATCAACTCAAATCAATACTATCAAATATCATACTAACATTAAATACAAAAAAAGAAGCAAAAGACTCTCTTGACAATTACAATAACCCATTAAAGGACATACTTACAAAAATACTAAAAGACACATCAATACAATTTACAGATCTTCTTATAAGCATATGTAACACTCCAAATTTTGATGAAATGCACCATAATTTGTCAAAAATAAATAATGCGGATACATTTGAAAATATTATAAATACCATAAAACATTATAATAACGTCACAGAACAATTAAGCAATGACAAAAAAGAGGCTTTGTCTTTCCTTCAATACTCTATTATAAAACCTAATCCAGATGACTCAAGTAACCATAGTATCATAACTAATGCACAAAAAAACTTACATAAGTTAATACTAAACACCGATATTGATAAACTCAAATCAATGCTGTCAAACATCATCCGAACATTAAATACAAAAAAAGAAGCAGAAAACTCTCTTGCAAATTATAATGGAACATTAAAAGACACATTTATACAAAGATTAGAAAATGCATCTACACAATTTACAGATCTTATTATAAACATATGTAACACCTCAAATTTTGATGAAATACATCAAAATTTGTCAACAATAAACAACGCAGACATATTTGAAAATATTATAAACACCATAAAACATTATAATAATGTTATAAAACAGCATTTAAACAACTACGAAAAAGAGGCTTTGGTTATCCTTGGAAACTCTATCGCAACAAAGATAAAAAGAATCAATAAACTTATAATTAAAGAACAAATAAGTCTTAGTAAGTTCATAATAAACTTAAGTATTGATAAACTCAAATCAATACTATCAAATATAATGCTGATACTAAAGACAAAAAAAGAAGCAGAAGACTCTCTTGAAAATTACAATGGGCCATTAAAAAACACATTTATAAAAAAATTAGAAAATGCATCAATACAATTTACAGATCTTTTAAAGAGAACATATAATGGTTCCAATTTTGACACAATGTACCATCATTTATCGATAACAAATGCATATCTATTTAAAGATATTACAAGTAATATAAAAGACTACAATAACGTCATAAAACAATTAAATAACGAGGAACAAGAAACTTTAACTTCCCTTGCAAATTTAATCACAAAACCTAATCCAAATGACCCAAATGATCATAATATTATAACTAATACACAAGCAAGCCTTAATAAGTTAATACTAAACTTAAGTATTGATAAACTCAAATCAATACTATCAAATATCATACCAACATTAAAAGCAAAAAAAGAAGCAGAAGACTCTCTTACAAATTACAATAACCCACTAAAAAATACACTTACAAAAAAATTAGAAGATGTCACAACTCAAGTTATAAACACTTTAAGAAGTATTTATAATACTCCCAATTTTGATGAGATATACCATAATTTATCAACAACAAACAATACAGCACAACTATTTGAAAGTGTTGCAAGCGATATAAAAAACTACAATAACATCATAAAACAATTAAATGACGACGAAAAAGGGGCTTTAACTTTCCTAGAAAACTCTATCACAAAACCTAATCCAAATGACCCAAATGATCATAATATTATAACTAATACACAAGCAAGCCTTAATAAGTTAATAACAAACTTAAGTATTGATAAACTCAAATTAATACTATCAAATATCATACCAACATTAAAAGCAAAAATATATGCTGAAAACTCTATTATAAATCAAGATGACCCATTAAAAAATACACTTATAAAAGTTTTAGAAGATGCAATAACACAATATACAAATACTTTAAAAAATATTTGTAATACTCTCTATTTTGATGAAATATACCGTAATTTATTGACAACAAACAATACAGCACAACTATTTGAAGCTATTGCAAGTGATATAAAAGATTACAATAACGTCATAAAACAATTAAACGACGACGAAAAAGAGGCTTTAACTTTCCTTAAATACTCTATTATAAAACCTAATCCAGATGACTCAGATGACCATAATATCACAATTGATGAACAAGAAAAGTTCGATAATCTAATACTGAATTTAAATGTTGCAAACATTAAAGTAATACTATTGAATATCATACCAACATTAAAAGCAAAAAAAGAAGCGGAAGATTCTCTTGAAAATTACAATAGACCATTATTAAAAAATACTTTTATACAAATATTAAAAACTGTAACAACACAATACATACAGTATTTAAAAAATATGTGTTACTACATCTGTCTTAATAAAATGAACTGTAATTTATCAACAATAAACAAAACATACCTATTTGAAGATATTGCAAAAGCTATACAACATTACAACAATAATATAGAACAATTAAGTGACGACGAAAAAGAGGCTTTAATTTTCCTTCAATACTCTATCACAAAACCTAATTCAGACGATTTAGATGACTATAATAGCACAATTGGTGAACAAGAAAAGTTCAATAATATAATACTAAATTTAAATATTGATAGACTCAAACCAATACTATCAAATATCATACTAACATTAAAAGCAAAAAAAGAAGCAGAGGACTCTCTTGAAAATTACAATGGACCATTAAAAGACACATTTACACAAAGAGTAAACACTGCAACAACACAATACATCTATAATTTAAAAAATATGTGTTCCTACACCGGTCTTAATGAAATACACTGTAATTTACTAACAATAAACAATGCAAACGTATTTAAAAATATTGTAAGCACTACAAAAGATTATAATAACATTATAGAACAATTAAACGACGACGAAAAAGAGGCTTTGTCTTTCCTTAAATACTCTATCACAACACCTAACCCAGTTGACCCAGATGAATATAATATCACAATTAATGCACAAGAAAATTTACATAAGTTAACACTAAACTCCGATATTGATAAATTCAAATCAATACTGTCAAATATCATACTAACATTAAATACAAAAAAAGAAGCAGAAAACACTCTTGAAAATTACAATGGACCATTAAAAGACACACTTACACAAATGCTAAAAGACGCAATAGCATTATATGAAAATCTTTTAAAAATCATTTTCAATACTCCCGATTTTGATGAAATGTACAATAATTTATCAATAACAAACAATGCAAACACATTTGAGAATATTATAAATGATATAAAAATTTATAATAGTACTACAGAACAATTAAACGATGACGAAAAAGAGGCTTTGTCTTTCCTTAAATACTCTATCACAACACCTAACCCAGTTGACCCAGATTACGACAATTTCATAATTTATGCACAAGTAAACTTACATAAGTTAATACTAAAATCCGATATTGATAAACTAAAAAAAGCTATATCAGACATTATAACAACATTAGATTCAAAAAAAGATGTCGAGGATTATCTTAGGGTTTATACTGGACCATCAAAAGACACACTTACACAAATGCTAAAAGACGCAACAACATCATATGCAAATCATTTAAAAAGCCTTTGTAAAACTTCCTCTTTTGATAAAATGTACAATAATTTATCAACAACAAACAATGCAAACATATTTGAAAATATTGTAAATGATATAAAAAATTATAATAACATTATAGAACAATTAAATGATAACGAAAAAGGGGCTTTAACTTTCCTAGAAAACTCTATCACAAAACCTAATCCAGATGACCTAAGTGACCATAGTATCATAATGCATGCACAATCAAACTTACATAGGTTAATAATAAACTTCGATATCGATAAACTCAAACAAGCTATAGCGGGCATTGTAATAACATTAAATACAAAAAAAGAAGCAGAAGATTCTCTTGAAAATTACAATGAACCATTAAAAGATACACTTACACAAATGTTAAAAGACACAACAACATCATATGCAAATCATTTAAAAAACATTTGTAAGGCTTCCTCTCTTGATGAGATATACGGTAATTTGTCAACAGCAACAAACAATGCAAACATATTTGAAAATATTGTAAATGATATAAAAAATTATAATAACACTATAGAACAATTAAACGACGACGAAAAAGAAGCTTCAACTTTCCTAGAAAACTCTATCACAAAACCTAATCCAGATGACTCAAGTGAACATAATATCATAACTAATGCACAAGTAAACTTACATAAATTAATACTAAATTCTGATATTGATAAACTCAAATCAATACTGTCAAATATCATACCAACATTAAATACAAAAAAAGAAGCAGAGGATTCTCTTGAAAATTACAATGGACCACTAAAAGATACACTTACAAAAATGTTAAAAGACGCAACAACATCATATGCAAATCATTTAACAAGCATTTGCAATACTCCCGACTTTAATGAAATGTACAATAATTTATCAACAACAAACAATACATCACACCTATTTGAGAATATTATAAGCATTATAAAAAATTATAATAACACTATAGAACAATTAAACGTCGACGAAAAAGAGGCTTTGACTTTCCTTAAATACTCTATCACAAAACCTAATCCAGATGACCCAAATAACCATAATATCATAATTAATGCACAAAAAAAATTTGATAAATTAATACTAAACACCGATATTAATAAACTCAAATCAATACTGTCAAATATCATACCAACATTAAATACAAAAAAAGAAGCAGAGGATTCTCTTGAAAATTACAATGGACTACTAAAAGATACACTTACAAAAATGTTAAAAGACGCAACAACATCATATGCAAATCATTTAAAAAACACTTTTAATACCGTAGATATCGAATGGCTTGATCTTTATCTTTTTATTATATCCCCAAAAGATCATGCTTCTACATTTGAACATATTGTAAGCAATATAGAACTTCTTAATAGCGTTACAAAACAATTAAACGTCGACGAAAAAGAGGCTTTGTCTTTCCTAGAAAACTCTATCATAAAACCTAATCCAGATGACTCAAGTGAACATAGTATCATAACTAATGCACAAGAAAACTTACATAAGTTAATACTAAACACCGATATTGATAAACTCAAATCAATGCTGTCAAACATCATCCGAACATTAAATACAAAAAAAGAAGCAGAAAACTCTCTTGCAAATTATAATGGAACATTAAAAGACAAATTAACTCAAAGAGCAAACAGTGCAACAACACAATACATACAGTATTTAAAAAACTCTTGCAATACTAGCTCTCTTGATAAGATACACAGTAATTTGTCAACAATAAATAACACATCCCTATTTCAAGATATTATAAAAATTATAAAACATTATAACAACGTCATAGAACAATTAAACGTCGACGAAAAAGGGGCTTTGTCTTTCCTAGAAAACTCTATTAAAATACCTAATCCAAATGACCCAAATGACCATAGGACCATAATTAATATGCAAGTAAAATTACATAAGTTAACACTAAAAACCGATATTAATAAACTCAAATCAATGCTGTTAAACATCATCCGAACATTAAATACAAAAAAAGAAGCAGAAAACTCTCTTGCAAATTATAATGGAACATTAAAAGACAAATTAACTCAAAGAGCAAACAGTGCAACAACACAATACATACAGTATTTAAAAGACTCTTGTAATACTATCTCTCTTGATAAAATACACAGTAATTTGTCAACAACAAACAATACATTATTCATATTTCAAGATATTATAAGAATTATCAAACATTATAACAACGTCATAGAACAATTAAATGATAACGAAAAAGGAGCTTTGTCTTTCCTAAAAAACTCTATCAAAAACCCTAATCCAAATGACCCAAATGACCATAGTATCATAATTAATGCACAAGAAAACTTACATAAGTTAATACTAAACACCGATATTGATAAACTCAAACAAGCTATAGCGGGCATTGTAAAAACATTAGATGCAAAAAAAGAAGCAGAGGAGTCTCTTGAAAATTACAATGGACTATTAAAAGACATATTTACAAAAATATTAAAAGATGCAACAACACAATACATACAGTATTTAAAAAACTCTTGCAATACTAACTCTCTTGATAAGATACACAGTAATTTGTCAACAATAAATAACACATCCCTATTTCAAGATATTACAAGCAATATAAAACTTCTTAAGAGCGTTACATAACAATTAAACGTCGACGAAAAAAAGGTTTTGTCTTTTCTTAACAAACTACAAATATATAAATTTATGGAAAAAATAAATCCATAAAACAAATAAAATGATGAACTTTTTTCAAATATCTATTAACTACCTTTAATTATGAGGCTGTGTTAATAGATACTAATTGATATACTGTTTCGGTTAATGATATTAACGCTTTACTATGTTTATCCAAAAATTTATTATTCCTAACTCACTTGATAGATAAATTTAGTAACAAAGCTTTCTCTTTTATTAATCTCTAACCAATACCTTTTAATGTTATCCAATCTTAAATCTACTGTGATTCTTATTGCTATTGTTAGCATACTCAATATCTGCAAAACTTTTCTTCCCTTGCCACAGCTCTTAATGCTATACTTCCTGCTAGAGTTGCATCCTTAGGTGTAGCAGAATTACCAATTGTTTCTTTAGTTATTTTAGCAGAATCACTACTCTCTTTAACCATAGCTTATAATATGTCAGTATTGATTACCGCTCCCACAGATTTTACTGCATTAACAGTGCCAGCATTAGCAGTAGCAAATAGTTTTCCTGATTAGACCATCTGTAGCTTTTTTATTATCGCCAGCATCATGTTTACCCTCACTTAATATTGCTAATACCCCCTCACTAATAGATTAAACCAAAACTTCTTCAACAGAAACACTATGGCATAAACTAAACAATTGGTTCATAAAGTAAAAAAATTAAATTTTGAAGAATAGTACGTATAACTGCAAGGAAGTAAACTACTAAAAGAAAATACCTAATTAATAAAATTTCGTATTCATTTCTAACTTAAATGAGAAACTACTGCAAAACAATTTCATTCTTCAAACAACCTTCAACTACATTTTCTATGTAGTTCTTAAACAAGAGCAAATACATGATACAAATATATTGCTAAAGGATATACAGAAAATATTCAAAACTAAAAATTAAGAATTGAAAGAAAATCACCTCAAATAATGGCTTTTTTTTCAATTGCATAAAGGCCCATATTTACTGATAAATAAACTTAAAATTTCCATCACTTAGCTATATAACTAAATAATTTCAGTGAACCTTTTACCATAGTTAGGCTTTCTATATACTAAAAATTTGAAAAAAACTCCTACTATTTCTGAAATAATTACAGTCTTTATCAAAGAATTATTTACAAGTACAATCCAATACTCAGATGTTATAAGTTTTAGTTCCCCCTTCAAAATAATCACGTATACTAAAATTATGATTTTTCTCTAATTAAAGTAAAAAATTACCTATAATTTCTAGACTATCAAAAGATGTTTTTTTTAATTTCATATGCATCCTCTTAGATACTTGAAGCAAATTCCTATAACAAGAATATTTACTGGTGAACTTTTAGATGTTTTATCACCAAAAGGAACAAATTCATAATTAACAAACTGTATTTCAATACTTGCTTTAATATTTGCATTCTTTATTTGTCTTAAACCTCATTCCGCTTGGCTATTTCACTTTTTGCTATACTACTTATAGTCTTACAGTTTACATACACATATTATTTATCGTATTTCACAAAAATTAATTTTTAATAAGTCAATATATAAGAATACAAAGACTTAGAGCTTAATTAACTATTCTATTAAGAATGGCTAATTAAGCTCTAAAGCTTTATTCGAATGAACCTAAATTAAGGTAGCCCTAAAATGAATAGCACTACTAATAACAATTAAAATACAATAAATTTTAAATAAAATCAACCACCTTTATTTTTTAATATCATTATCCCTCCCCAAAATAGTTTGTCATTATATATATAAGAATAGAAATAATGATGGAAATTCCTATCAATTAAACAAGATTTAACATTGTGTTACTTATTTTAATTTTCTTTAACAACATTAGATTATCTTTCTTTTTATTTCTTCTCTTGAGACAGAATTATTGTTTTTTTAGGTAAATTGCACATGTATTTTTACAAATTATTATCCATATTAATTATTTGTTGTTTTAATGAATTCATATTTTTTATTAAGATTTCAAAAGTATAAATTACCATTATGAAGTAAAATGGAATCCTCTAATTTTTTAGTAAGCCGTTTATCTTAAGAACCCTATCCTTAACTTTATGTTTTATATATTGTATGTGACAAATTGTTCATAATCATCTATTGCTAATCTCCTTTCAAACTTTTAAATTCTTTCATGAAATCTTCTAACAAATCTTTTTTACTTAAAAAAAGTTTATCTAATATAAATCCTGTAAATTTGGCATTTTTTTTATAAAAATCATAACTTTCTTGATTCTTAAGCTGAAACCTTAATGGCTTTATTGAATTTTGTCTTGACTTTTTTAGTGTTAAATTATCATTGGTTTTAATGAAAAATAAAGTTTGATTAAACCCATTTTTTAAAATAAAATCATCATTTATTAACCCTTCTTCCATTGCTGAGGCTATTTTTAAGTAATTATACACTTGTGTCTTTGCTAAATTAAAATTTAATATAAAATCAACGAAATTTTTATAGCCATCTAATTTATAATACCCTTTATCCTTGATCTCTTTTAAAACTTTCATTGTTTCTATTTTAGAATAAATTTCATCTTTAAAATTTATAATCAGCTTTTCTTTTAATTTATTATAATGAGTTAATATTTTTTCGTGATCTGATAAATTTCTACCTTCTAGAGCCCTCTTATTTAATTTTATTTTCATATAAAAACTCCTCTTTTACAATATACGTTCACTAGTGAACATTTATTTTTTGATATATTTCTTTTAAGAAGATATCCAATGCTTTTTGATATTCATGTATATAGTCTCTATTTAAATCAAAAGTACTATCTCCTGCTATCCTTTTATTCAAATCTTCTCTTTCAGATATAGTTCCTAAAAAATTACTCTTAGACTTTAAAATATCAAGAAGATATTTGTGTGTATTATTTTTTCTAAATCTAGTAACTAATAAAAAAACAGAAAGAGACAAATCCAATTTACTGACAAAAAATTCAAATAAATCTAAACTTTCAACTGCCCATTTTTCTGCTGTCATCGGGACTACTATATAATCACTACAAACTAAAGCATTGACTAAAGTAAAATCTAAACTGGGATTCGTATCAATTACTATATAGTCATAATCAATTTCTAATTGTTTCAATTGTTTTTTAAGTTTCATTTCTTTGAAAGGAATTGGTTCTATGTTGAACTGATGCAAGCTTAAGTAACTTGGTATTAAATCTAAATTCTCATCAATAACAAACCTTGCATTATTAATGCTCAAATTGGTCTTTAAAACTTCGTAAATATTTTTATCTATAAGACTTATATCCAATTTTGCAAGCTTACCAGAATAATAACTGGTAGTAGAAGCCTGGGTATCCATATCTATTAAAAGCACTTTATGTTTTTGGGCAAGTAGTGTTGCAAATATAATTGAGCTAACACTTTTTCCAACACCACCTTTAATTGATGCTAAAGTTACTACTTTTGTCTTTTTTGTATCCATTTATTTATAAGGCCCCCATCTTTTGAATTTTTACCATAAAATTCATATATTTGTTTCTCTAACTTAGCAAGTTTTTCAATTAAAGATTTGGAATACTTTGTGTCCGATTTATCTTTTTTGAGTAAGTAAGATATTTCTTTTAAATAGCAAAACACACTTCCCTTTTTAAATCTAAATTCTATGTAATAGGCTTTTGAAAATGTAGATGTTTTCATGACACCATTTTCCTCATACCTTGTTACAACATTCTTTATTGGTTTTCTATAACCATAAAAAATACCTAAGAATTTATCATCATTTCTTAAAGAAAATAGATGAAAAAATTCTATCCTTTCTTGATTAAATAATTCCCTAAATGAAATGAAAAATTTGTTCTTTTGATTTTTGTTAATGCCGAATACATATAAGTCCTTCATTATTTTTGTGTGATAAAAAGTTTTGTTGTTTTTATTCTCGATCTTAACAAAAATAGGTTTATCCCTTTTTTCTTTAATTTCTAACTTCTTCTTTTTAAGACGTTCTAATACACTCTCCACCATTAATCCTTAACTGTAATTTCTCTCAAATTCCCCTGATTTTAAATAATCTTTATTATCGTTTAATATATCTAAAAGCTCGTGGTAATAATGGTTACTAAATACCTTGCTATATGTTAATATATTTTGTTTATTTAAATAGTCTTTTAATATTGGTATTAATACTGATGTTTTTATTTTATGTTTCAATTGATCAAGAAGTATACTAAACACGTTGTTTTTAATGTCTTTCCCATCTTCTTTTATGTTTACTTTAATAAGTTCAGCTGAATTTTTAAGTTTGTCTAATATCTTTTTTAAGTCATTGTATTTTTCATTTTCTATTATAAAATGTGGCTTATGCCTATATTGATAGTATATATTTTGTATTTGTGTTTCTAACTGTTCACTGTTATATCCTTCATTTTCCAAGCTAATCTTTGTCTCCTTTAGTATTTTACTTAATTCTTGTTGTTTGTTTTTAAATTTGCCTATTCTTAACTTGGTATCTTTTTGTTTTTTATATATACTGTTCTTGATAAAATTTTCCGTCCTTTTGAGTACTTTAAGTATTTCAATTTTGGTATTTTTTTCTATTTTTAAATTCAAAATAGAAAAGAAAGTATTTGATTTGAAGTTGCACTTTTTAGCATACTTCCCTATTTGTAATTTTTCTATAGTTTTTTTATTCTTATCTTCTTCTTTATCATTATAAGTATTATAATAACACTCCTCTTTTTCTACACTGCTATTTTGATTGCAAGTCTTTTCAAAATATGCACTAACACGTTTTTGATGTCTCTTCTCTTTTTTTTCTCTAAAGTGTTTATTGATTATGCGGTAACATTCTTTTTTGGAGTATTTAAGCTTATAATGAATTTCAGTTCCCATGTTAACACCCAAATGTCTGTGATAGTTAATTGTGACTCCTAATACTTTTTCTAATTTATAAAGATAATTTTGTATTGTTTTAATTTTAGTGGGTTTGTATCCATTTTTTTTCATATTATTATTGAAATAATAAAGTATGTCACTTTGAATATATTTTTTAAACTTTAAGTTCATGTAATTTAATGTAGATATTAAAACGATTAATTTGTGTTGATGTTTGTTGGTAGTTTTTTTTGTATCCTTCATTTGATACTCCTTAATTTAGGTATTACTGCAATTTATAATAACACAATTATTACTGGAAAGCAAACTTATTTTTAGCAAAAATATTTTTATTAAAATTAACAAAAAATAAATAAGAGGAAAATAACGGTTGTGACGTTATATATCTTATAGTTCAAGGATATAAGACTGTCTTAGTGATATTGGCTCAGACCTACTTGAAATGTTGGGTGCTACTAATGCTGTTGGGATTGGATTTGATAGTCTAGTAAAAGGGATGAAAGGAATTGTTGATGTAGTATTTAAAGAAAAGGGTAATTCTGGTGCTGATCCTAAAGATGGAGTATTGCAAGAAGTGTAGCTTTAATAGTTGCTAAGGGTGGTAAATTTGCTTCTAAGAATGAAGAGAAATCTGTTCATGCAGTTAATGGTGTTGCTGCTAGTGCTGTAAACAAAACATTAAGTACTCTAATAATAGGAATAAGAAATACTGTTGATAATGGGTTAAAGTCAATAAGTGAAGCGCTAGCAGCAGTTAAACAATAAGATAAGTCTGCAAATTTTACTACCCCTTCAGAAGCATTAACCAGTGGGCAATAATAAATAATTATCAATATACATAACTGAATAAAGTCATTTTAGGAAAACTATTTCTTTCTTCATGAGATTCGTTTTCCTTTTTTACTATCTGTAATAATACTCAGGTCTAAATAGTATTGATAGCAATGTTTTAACAACAGATTGATGGTAAGATTGCATTTAAGATTTTTGATAAACTAAAGAAAATAGACTAAACACCTTATGTTATAGTTAGGAACCCTCTTAAATCACATTTTACTAACATAAAGTTCCAATAACAGTTAAAATATTATATAATAATTACATAAGGAGATTTTTATGGGACTTGCACAACCAGTAATTACTCAACAAATGGTTATATCTGAACTGACTAGAGCTGGTATAAATAGAGATATTGCTATTGATCTGTCTTACAGATATTATAAAAATGAGCTTACTTACAAGGATATTGAGTATTTAGAGACTAATTTTAACCTTAAGCTTGAAAAAGTTGAATCACTATTACAAGCTGAGATTAAATCTATCAGGGTCGAACTGGATAATAAAATAGATACTAAATTCAATGGACTTGATACTAAGATTGATAACATTAGAAATGAATTAAAATCTGATATTAGGAACCTTGATAATAAGATAGATACTGTTGAGAATAATCTTAACACCAAGATTGACACTGTTGAAAATAATCTTAACATCAAAATTGATACTAAATTCAATGAACTTGATAGTAAGATTGATACAGTCATAAGTGAATTAAAATCTGATATTAGGAACCTTGATAATAAGATTGATGTTAACAAAATGGAACTTGATAGTAAAATTGATAAGGTTACATTAGAACTTAAGAGTACATTGAGACTTCATGGTTGGATGTTTGGTACCCTTATTACCCTTAATATAGGCATATTTTTAGCATTAATGTCATTATTAGTAAAGTAAATTCATTTAATTGATTTTTTATCAATCATTTTTAGTCATTTTTTTTACAAAAATTATTTAAATTTTGTTAGAGACAATTAATATCTGTTAATTTTTTCATTGTATTTAGTCTATACAAGGTTATAGTATCTATTTTTTAGCTTTTTTATTTTGTTCACAGAGCTTATTAACCATCTTGTTCCCTTTGAGGTGATAAGGAGGCACGTGATAATGAAAAGAATTACTTTATGTGCGTTATTAATGACTTTATTTTTACTTAGCTCTTGTAATACTTCAGGAAAAAATCTTAAAGATGATGAAGTGGCTAAATCTGATGGCACTGTTATTGATTTAGCTAAATTAACTAAGAACATTACAGATTCTGTTGCTTTTGCTAACGATGTTAAAGAAGTTCATACCTTAGTTAAGTCTATTGATGAACTCGCTAAGGGTATTAAGAAAAAGATTGGTGCAAATGGGTTGGAAGATGATGCAGGTGCTGGTGCTCACTACACTCCTTTATTGGCAGGGGCATTTAGTGTGGCTGCAACTATAGAAACAAAAGTAGGAGAATTAAAAATATCGGATTCCCTTAAAGGTTTAAATGAAAAGGTCAAAGATGTTGAGGATAAAGTTAAAGCATTTACAGCTAAGTTGAAAAATCAACATGCTACTTTAGGATTGCAAAACGGAGCTGCTACTGATGAGAATGCAAAAAAAGCTATAGATAGAACTAGTCATCCTGATGGAGATAAAGGGGGAAAAGAACTTCTTGCTTTAAACACAGCAATTGATGCGTTGTTAACTGCTGCTGAAGCTGCAGTAACATCTGCAATTAATGCGCTTACAACTTCTGTTAAACCCTCTAACTAAAGATAAATTATTATTATAAGATTAGTTTTTAATTAATCGTTATTTTCTTATAAAATAAAGTCTATAAATAATAAGCTAAGAGTTTGCTTCTCTTAGCTTTTTTTGTTCTTTTATTCTTCCTTTACTTGCTTTACTACTTTATTATAATCTTTAAGATTTCTTTAATTATTTTTACCTTTTAGACTTATATTTATTCATTGTTTTTATCTTGTTTTAGAACTTAATAATAACTTAGATTGCTTATTTTTACTTCTTAGTTGTGGCAGTGGTACTACTAGTGCTGAGGATCCTAAAATCACTTTCTTAACTTCTATTGCTAATTTAGGTAAAGGGTTCTTAGATGTTTTTACTTCTCTTTCTGATATGGTTACTGGAGCTTTTGGTATTAAAGCTGACACTAAAAAATCTGATATTGGGAAATACTTTTCTGATATTGAAAAAACTATGACATCTGTTAAAGAGAAATTACAAACGGAAGTTGCTAAGAATGGAAATTACTCAAAAATTAAAACAGTTGTTGATGCGTTTATTACTAACACATTAGATAAAATTGCTGAAGGAGCAAGGGAGGCATCAAAGGGTGCTACTGGTGCTGATACTATTGGAAATGCTGTCAAAAATGGGGATGCTACGCCCGCAGATACTTCAAGTGTCAACGCTCTTGTTAAGGGTATTAAAGAAATTGTTGACGTGGTATTAAAAGACAATGAAGGGAGTGCAGAGGCAAATAAGACTACAGATAATGACAAAAAGGATATAGGTAAGTTGTTTAGTAAAGCATCTGATAATGGAACAGAAGCCGAAGCAGCTAAGGCAAATGCATCTATTGGGGCTGTAACTGGGGATGACATTTTGCAAGCTATTGCTAAGTCTGGTATGGCTTCAGCCGGTAAAGATATTGATCAAGCAAGTAATGCAGCAGAGATTGCTACTGCTAAAAATGATAGTGGTACTAAAGAGACTAAGAGGAAAGATGCAGTTATTGCTGCTGGTATAGCTCTAAGAGCAATGGCTAAAGGTGGTAAGTTTGCTGCTAAAAATGAAGATAAAGCTGTACCTGCAGTTAATGGTGTTGCTGCTAGTGCTGTTGGTAAAACTTTAAGTACTCTAATAATAGCAATAAGAAATACTGTTGATAATGGGTTAAAAAAGATAAATGAAGTACTAGCTACAGTTAAACAAGAAGATAAATCTGCAGATTCTACTACACCTGCAGACGCAGCAATCGGTAGCCAGCAACAATAAAATAATTATTAACAAATACATAACTAAATAAAGTCATTTGAGGAAAACTCTTCTCTATTTATGAGAACCGTTTTCCTTTTATTTATATTTTGTAATAATACTCAGGTTTAAAATAGTATTGATAGTAATCTTTTAACAACAGATTGATGGTAAGACCGCATTTGAGCTTTTTGATAAACTAAAGCAAAATAGACCAAACACTTTATGTTATAGTTAGGTACCCTCTTAAATCACATTTTACTAAAATAAGGTTCCTATAACACTTAAAATATTATATAATAGTTACATAAGGAGATTGTTATGGGACTTGCTCAACCTGTTATTACTCAACAAATGGTTATAGCTGAACTGACTAGAGCTGGTATAAATAGAGATATTGCTATTGATCTGTCTTACAGATATTATAAAAATGAGCTTACTTACAAGGATATTGAGTATTTAGAGACTAATTTTAACCTTAAGCTTGAAAAAGTTGAAGCACTTTTACAAGCTGAGATTAAATCTATCAAGACCGAACTTGATACTAAAATTGATACTAAATTCAATGAACTCGATAATAAAATTGATAACGTTAAAAATGAATTAAAATCTGATATTAGAGATCTGGATAATAAGATTGATACTGTTAAAAATAATCTTAACACCAAGATAGACAATGTTGAGAATAATCTTAACACCAAAATAGACAATGTTGAGAATAATCTTAACATCAAGATTGATACTAAATTCAATGAACTTGATAATAAGATTGATAACGTTAAAAATGAATTAAAATCCAATATTAGAGACCTTGATAATAAGATTGATACTGTTGAGAATAATCTTAACATCAAGATTGATACTAAATTCAATGAACTTGATAATAAGATTGATAACTTTAGAAGTGAACTGAAATCTGATATTAAAGACTTGGATAATAAAATTGATGTTAACAAAATGGAACTTAAGAGTACATTAAGACTTCATGGTTGGATGTTTGGAACTCTTATTACCCTAAATATAGGAATATTTTTAGCATTAATGTCATTATTAGTAAAGTAAATTTATTTACTTAGCTCCTTATTTAATTGACCTTCTGTCAATTATTTTTTTATCAAAATCATTTAATTTTTTGTTAAATACAATTATCAATTGATGATTGCCTCATTGTATTTAATCTCTGCAAGGTTACAATATCTGTGTTTTTAGTTTTTGTTTTTATGTTTATCAAAGCTTGTTAGCCATCTTTCTCTTTAGAGTTAAAAAGGAGGCACGTGATAATGAAAAGAATTACTTTATGTGCATTATTGATGACTTTATTTTTACTTCTTAGCTGTGGCAGTGGACAACAGTCGGTTGATTCACCTAATGGTGGCGGAGCAGCTACAGGAGGGAACAGTTTAAGTTCTGTTCTCATGGATGTAAGTAGAAGTGCTGAAAATGCTTTTTATTCTTTTTTAGAGTTACTCTCAGATACATTAGGATTAAGAGTAACTAAAGATACAAAGAAAGAGGATGTAGCCGGTTATTTTAACAGCTTGGGTGCGAAAATTGGAGAAGCATCAGAAGAGTTAGAAAAGGTAGCAAAAAAATCAGAAGGAGAAGGAGCTAAAGATGGATCAATAGCCTTAGCAATTAGAAGTGCAGTTGATTCTGCTAAGACTACTTTAAATACATTAAAAACTCATTTGGACTCTTTAGGTCAAGTAGGTGATGCTAAACCAGTAGGTGAAGCTGCAAGTGATGCCACAGGAGTAACATCTGTTGCAGATAAATTGCAAGGAGCATTTAAGGCATTGAAAGGAATAGTGGACACAGCTGAATCAGAAAGTGTTGCAAAGCCAAAATCAGGAGACACGGCAGTAAAAATAGGTAATGCAGATAATAAGGATGGGGCTAAGATATTAGCTACAGATAACAAAGCAGGAGCAACAGATGCAAGTAAAGCAGCGGTAATACTATCAACAGTCAGTGGTGAGGAAATATTAGCTTCAATAGTTGCGTCAAAAGAAAGTGATGCAGCGTTAACAGCTAATGCAAGTGGAGATACAAGTGCGTTGGCATTTGCAAAAGGAGGTAATGGAGCTCATCTGGCACAAGATGCAGCTAAAGCAGCTTCAGTAGCAGGTGGAATAGCATTACGTTCCTTAGTTAAAGATGGTAAACTAGCTTCAGGAGCTGCTGATGGTAGTGCTGGAGGAAAAGAAGAGGTGCAAGGAGTAGGAATAACTGCGGTAAATAAGTTATTGGTAGCAGTAGAGGATATAATTAAAAAGACAGTAAAAAATGTTCTTGAGAAAGCAAAAGGAGAAATAGATAAAACTAGAGCTCCAAAACAGCAGCTCAGCAGTAAAATAGATAGTTAGATTCATTACTTAAAAATAAGATTAGAAGGCAAACTTATCTCTAAGTCTGCCTTCTATATTGTTATAATTAACTTTATAAAGTTAAATTGGCTTCTTAATCTAGAAATTTCTTTCTTAGATTCACTTATCAAGATAGAACATGGGTTTTACTAGATTTTTGGTATTTTTGGTAATGCTATTGGTGATGCTTTGGGACTTACAGCAGTTAAATCCGGTGATAAGAGAAGTAAAGTTGGTGAACACTTTGAGACTATAGGTGATGGGCTTTTCAACTACTAAGGAGAAGTTAAATGAGCTATCAGATAAAATATCTGAAGCAAAGAATGCTAATAGCAGCTCAATTAAATTAATTGAGGATGCGATTAAAGGAGCTAATGATATCTTTGAACAACTAATTTCTGCTTTAACTACACTTGCTGGTGCTACTAGAGATACCATTATTGTTAATGGTATTCATGCTGCAGCTAGTGCTTCTATTGGTGCTATAACTGGGGCTGATATTTTACAATCGATTGCTAGCTCTAAAGAAAATCCTACTGCAGATAGTACTGATGGCATTGAAAAAGCTACAGATGCAGCTGAGATTGCTATTGCTCCGGTTGTTGCTAACAAAAAAGAGATTAAAGAGGAAGGAGCAAAAAAAGACGCAGTTATTGCTGCGGGTATTGCCTTAAGGGCAATGGCTAAGGATGGTAAGTTTGCTGCTAAGCAAAATGAAGATAAATTCGCTCATGCAGTTAATGGTGTAGCAGCAAGTGCTGTTGGTAAGACTTTAAGTACTCTTATTATTGCTATTAAAAATACTGTTGATAGTGGGTTAAAGTCAATTAGTTAAGCACTATCTGCTGTTAAATAAGAAGATAAATCTGTAGAAGCTACTACATCTACAGGAACAACAATCGGTAGGCCAGAAACAATAAAGAATTATTAATAACAAATACATAACTAAATAAAGTCATTTGAGGAAAACTATTTCTCTATTCATGAGATTCGTTTTCCTTTTATTTATGTCTAGCTTCCCCTTGAGTAAACAAATATGCACGTAATAATGAAAAGAATTACTTTATGTGCGTTATTAATGACTTTATTTTTGCTTCTTAGCTGTGGCAGTGGCAGTATTAATGCTGAGAATCCTCAGAGTAGATTCTTAAAGTCAGTTATTAGTTTAGGTAATGACTTCTTAAATGTTTTTACTTCCCTTTCTGATATGGTTGGAGGGGTTTTAGGTTTTAATACTAATACTAAAAAGTCTGATGTTGGGAACTACTTTAAGACCATTCATGATACTCTTTCATCTACTAAGACAGCCCTTGAGAAAATTGTTGCTGACATGAAGACTGAAAATAATCCTAATACAGAAGCTACTGATATGGCAGTAAAAAAACTAGTTAGTGAAACATTTGATAAGATAATACAGGGCTCTAAGACTGCCAGTGAGGCTATTGGTGATGCTAGTGACCTGCTTGGTAATGTTGCTGCTCATGCAGCCCCTGCAGGTGCTAAAGGTGAAACTGAAAACTTAATAAAAGGAATTAAATCAATTGTAGATGTAGTTCTTAAAAATGAAGGTAATCCTGAGGCTGGTGATGATAAAAAGGCTGAAGATGGTAACACCTCAAGAACCGCTAATGATGGTGCGGGTAAGTTATTTGCTAACGATAATGCCGGAGCTGCTGATGCTGCAAAAAAATCTGCTGCTGATGCTGCTAAGGCTGTTGGGGCTGTAACTGGGGCTGACATATTAAAGGCTATGATTAAGGATAATGGTGATGCTGCTGCAGCTAAATTAGCTAATGCTAAAGATGGAACTATTGCAGGTGCTATTGCACTGAGAGCAATGGCTAAGGATGGTAAATTTACTGGTCCTAGTGCTGATGATCAAGGATCTGTTGCTCCTATAGTTAAAGGAGCTGCAGTAAGTGCAGTAACTAAAGCATTAGATACTCTCACCATAGCAATAAGAAACACTATTGACGTGGGTCTTAAGACTGTTAAAGATGCTATGAAATTTAATCCTACTGATACCCCTGTAACTATTGATAAGCAAACCTCTGAAACAAAAGTTAATAATCAGAATTAATAACAAATACATAACTAAATAAAGTCATTTGAGGAAAACTCTTCTTTTCATAAGAATTGTTTTCCTTTTGTTTATATCTGGCCTCTTTGAGTTAAAAAGGAGGCACGTGATAATGAAAAGAATTACTTTATGTGCATTATTGATGACTTTATTTTTACTTCTTAGCTGTGGCAGTGGACAACAGTCGGTTGATTCACCTAATGGTGGCGGAGCAGCTACAGGAGGGAACAGTTTAAGTTCTGTTCTCATGGATGTAAGTAGAAGTGCTGAAAATGCTTTTTATGCATTTTTAGATTTACTTTCTGGTACATTAGGTTTAAGAGTAACTAAAGATACAAATAAAAGTCAGGTAGGAAATTATTTTAACAACCTAGGTGCTAAGCTTGGAGACGCATCAGCAGAATTAGAACAAGTAGCAAAGAAATCAGAAACAGAGCTTGATAAAGGTGAGCTAAACAAGATAATTAGAAGTGCAGTTGATTCTGCTAAGACTACTTTAAACACATTAAAAACTCATTTGGACTCTTTAAAAGATATCGGTGATGCTAAACCAGTAGGTGAGGCTGCAAGTAATGCTCAAGGCACAGCACCAACTGATGTTGAATTAAAGAAAGCCTTTAATTCATTGAAAGGAATTGTAGAAGAAGCAGGTAAGGTAGGTGTTCCAAAGCCAAAAGCTGGAAATGTAGCAGTAAAAGTAGGTAATGCAGATAATAAAGATGGAGTAAAAGTCTTAGCTGCAGGTGCTAATGCAGGAGCAGCTGTGGGAGATAAAGCCGCAGCAATAGTAGCAGCAGTTAGTGGTGAAGAAATATTAGCATCAATAGTTAAGTCACAAGAAAGTGATGCTGATGCAGCACTAGCAGTTGATGCAACTGCACAGACAAGTGCACTAAAGTTTGCAAGAGGAGGAAGTGATACAGGTCAGTTAGCAAAAGATGTAGCTAAAGCAGCAGCTGTAGCAGGAGGTATAGCATTACGTTCTTTAGTTAAGGATGGTAAATTAGCTGCGAATAATAATGATGATGACAAAGTAGTACAAGCAGTAGGAGTAAGTGCAGTAAATAAGTTATTGGTATCAATAGAGGATATAATTAAGAAGGCAGTAAAGAATGTTCTTGAGAAAGCAAAAGAAAAAATAGATAAAGCTAGATCCCCAAAACCAGCAGCTCAGCAGTAAAATAGATAGTTAGATTCATTACTTAAAATTAAGATTAGAAGGCAAACTTATCTCTAAGTCTGCCTTCTATATTAGTTGTAATGAAATTAAAAAGTTGAATAGTTCGGTAGTAATTCAGAGAATCTTAAAACTGTATTTTAACCTCTTATAGTTAATTTAGTTTATTTGTTCCTGTAGCAATCTTGTTTAATGTTAAGAAAAGTTAAGATAAATCTGTTTATATAGCTAATGGTGTTGTTATTAGTGCTAATTCTAATACATTTAATCTATCGCAAGAACTGTTTTTAGTGCTTGTAAAGTAATTTCAACAGTATTTCTAATAGCAATTAGAAGATATACTAAACGATTAAATAATAAAATAAATCTTGAAATGCTATTACACCTGCAATTTTAACAGTTAACATAAATAACTAGTACAAAATAAATATATAACTAAATAAAGTCATTTGTGAAAAACTGTTCTATTCATAAGAATTGTTTTCCTTTTTGGTATTTTAATATTAAATATTTGTACTAAAGATAAGACAGCAACTTTTATTTAGTACTATGCTATTTAGGTGTAATGTAAGTAAGTATTACTAGATTAGTTTAGTTTTGTTTGGTATGTAATTAATTTTATTGTATTAAAATAATTTTGCATTGCCTTTAATTATTACAGAATAAAATAATTGAGGTTTTGTGAAATTTAGTTTTGTTATTTAAAATAAAAGTTATATAATTATCAGCAATTATTGAATCTCAATATTGAAATATAATAATTAAATAATCTAAAATCCCAGGAGGGAGATATGAAAAGAAGTATTTTATCAGTATGTATGCTTCTAGCATTATTATGTTTGTTATCATGTGATATAAATGTCCTTAATGATTTATTAAATGAAGTAAGGGGAAAAGTTTTAGATGAAAGCAAAGATAATAAAGATTTAAAACATGAACAAGAAGATCAAGCAGTTGGAGAAGAACGAGTAGGTGATATTGATGTTTTTGAAGAAGAAGTAGACATACAACAAGATATGGAATTAAAACCTGTTAATGCGGGATTTGAGGTGTCTGAGCAAGTGTATCCATACTATCCTAAAGAAGAAGTAATAAAAATAGAAGAAAAAGATTTAGTTCCAAGTACTAAAGAGGAAAAGGAAGCACAAGCAGAAATTGAGAAAGTAAAAAGTGCTCTTAGAGATTCTGGATTCCAGCAATTAATTGAGGACGCACTTAAACTCAAAAGTGAATATAAGCAATTAGAATTTAGTTTTTATGATACTCTCTCAGAACTTAAAAATAAAAGAGAGAATTATTCTTTAAAAATTAGGAGAGAGAATAGAGCAAAAAAAAGTTCCCTAACTCAATTGCAAAATAAGTTAAATGATGAAAGATCTAATCTTGAAAGGTTTATTACTGAAGTTGAGGTTGGTCTTAATGAGCTAGAATCTGCAAAATTTTTGTTTGAAAAAGCACAAAAGACTTTAAGAGAAGCTATTACTAAAAGATTAGAAAATGAAGCACGTAAGGGTAAGTATTACTTTTTTAGAAGAGTGGATAATGGTTTAATATTACAATTATCTAGGGATTCACAACGTGATGCAAGAAATTCTTTAAATCAATTAGAATCTTCTTCTGGGAAGATAGGAGGAGCAATGGGAATAAAGAAAGAGATAGAGGAAATCATTAATGAGGCAAAGTCTATTCTAGGGAATCTTTCAAGATAAAGACTGAAAGGTTTAAATATTTTATAATATTAGTATTTACAAGAAGAGTTCCTTTATAAGGAACTCTCTTTAATTTTATTTAAATAAATTTCTACAAACTATATAATGATTTAAATTGAATAACTAGTAAATTATTTTAAAGCTTTGAGGTGTAATTGCTTTTGAATACTGATATTGAGAGAGATGATTTATTAAATAAGGAATATAAGGTTTTAGATAAAGGTTTTATCAAGTTTGTTAATTATATGATGAGCTTATAGATTCTTAATGAAGAATGAACATACAAGTCTATATAAACAAGTAGTGTTAAGTTTTATGTTAAGGAGTATATTTATTGACAAACTATAGTTATTCAAGAAGATAAATCCGTATAGAGAAGCTGTTAAGATATCAGAAATAACAGCTAGTGCATAAAAATAAGGAATCATGGATATAAAAAAGGTCATTTAAAGTAAAGATTTTCTTGTGATTTAAAAGGTTAAAAAGTGAATATGTTTTCATGTATATAAAATTATACTAATTGATATTAATCTAATTTTATCATTTTAGGAATTATCTAGGGAATATAGTTGTTTGCATTGAAACCATAATTTAACAATATTAAGATAAAGATAATAGTTTTAAATTAAAAAATAAGTCATGATAATAGTAAAAACGCATATTATGTCTCTTTTTTGGGATCTATGGATTTTAGAGAATAAGTGAATACTTGTATAGTAAGAGAGAATAAAAAAAATAGAGAATTTTAATTAAAATAATTTGTATTTTAGATAAGGTGATATATATTTTAAATTAATAATGATTATTATTTAATATAATAATCATTATTAATTTATTTGATATCCCAGGAGGGAGATATGAAGAGAAGTATTTTATCAGTATGTATGTTAACATTATTATGTTTGTTATCATGTGATATAAATGCTCTTAATGAATTGCTAGATAAATCAAGAGAAAAATTTGTAGAAGAAAATAAAAAGTTAAAAGATTTAAAGTCTAAAGAAGAGAGTCAAGAAATTAAAGAAGAGCAAGTAGATATTGTTGTAAGGATTGAAGAGGGTGTAAAAATAAATCAAAAAAACTTACAAAAAAAAGGTATTGAGCTAGAGCTTAAAGAGAAAAGACCTGGAGAGAGAGTAGAACAACAACAGTCTATATTCCAAGATAATAGGTTAACAGAAGAGGAAGAATCTTATCTTGTTAGTTACGATAATGAAGTTAATGAAATTAATAGCAAAATTAGTAGTAAATTAGTAATTATTGAGGCAATGCATAGTGAGGTAAGTGCATCATTGTCAGAGATTGAGAGTATGCAAGCTAATATTATTAAAGCTAATTCTGATTTTGATAGGGCAAGAGGTTTTAATGGAAATGGTATTGATCAAAATGTGAAGATAAAATTACATCAAGCAATTGAGAAAGTTAAGAGTAGTAGAAATATTGCCATGGTGTGGTATAAGGAGCAATTCAATACATTAGAAAATGCAAAAAGTTATGCTGAGCATGCAAAGAATTCTACTGAGTCTGCTTTAAGGCTTTCAGCACAGATAAGGTCAAATGGTTATTATGGTATACATTATTATTATATATCAGATGCAAAAGAGAGTTTGGGTCATGCAGATGATATGTGTGCTAAAGTAGAATCAGAGATGGGAAAACTTAGGAATGCAATGAAACAGGTAGAGGAAGATTTTGATAATTTAAAGAGAGCACATGAAGCATTAGGTTTTGATAAAAAGTAATACATACCATATTTACGGTAAAGCAATATGTAATTAATAATTTTATTGCTTTTTGAGAGTATGATGTTTAAGTCAAATAGGGTTTAAATATAAATTGAACCCTATTTTTTTATATTTGCTTTATAAATAAGAGTATAAATCAGAGACAACTATTGTATATTTTTACTTATACTATTAACAAATTATA
>NZ_CP073225.1:0-16935 GCF_023035835.1 Borrelia venezuelensis | reverse complement strand
TAGTTTAGTTTTTAATAGTATAAGAATTGATATATACTTATCTAGTATAATTAACTTTTAAGGAGCAAAATATGATTTTAAAAAATAAATATTTAGCTTTAACCTTACTTCTCAGTTTGATTGGTTGTAAGTTCTTTTTTACTGATGAAGAAATTCACACAAAGTATTCACAAACACTTGATAAAGTAAACTCCATGATGATGAACACTAGTGAGATAGACATGAAAAATATTTTTAGTGATAATCAGCTATCTAAAATTAATAGCAAAAGTACAAAAGATATATCTCCTAAACAAACCGAACCTCAAAAAAGTATATCAGTTTTAACTCAACCTGAGACAAAAAAAGAAAAATTCAGTTTGCCTACACACAAAGATATTACTATTACAAATGCTGATACAAGCCAAAGTAAAAGTTATTCTAATAGTAATATCATTATTGATAATGCTTCAATCAATACTTCAAATACTGATGAAAATATAGTAACACAAAAAATAGTCATTAATACTCCTGCAAAAACAGATTTAACTCATACAACAGAACACAACAACATATCAACACTAGATGATGATACAACCTACCCAAGTCAAAATAATACTAATAATCCTTCTCATCAAAACAGTAAGACAGTTACACACCCAATTCATCTCACAGGCAACAGTAAAACTTTTCTGAATGCATTAAATGGTGAATCACATAATATTCAATACGGATATACCTATAACTCACATTATGACTCAAACCCAATAATATCAGGTTCATACTCTGACGGTTCTATAACAATTGAGGAATATGAATTTGACGAAGATGACGATGAAGACTCTAAGCTAGAAACCAGATTGGACAACCAATATAAATTTAAAATAAAGAATATCACAGATAATGTCGAGCAAGCACTTAAAGTAGCTGAACAAATAAAAGATGATTTTGAAAAAGTTGAATTTCATAGGATCAAATTAAGCAATTATTATGGAATAAGAGCTGAAGAACATGAAAAACAAACGGCAAGAGAAGAACTCTCCAAATTTACAAAAGATAAACTAGAAGCAGATCTTAAAAAACTTCTAAGTGAAATTGAAAAGGGTTTCAATGCAGCTACAATACTCATTACTTATAATGATTACGGTGGAAATTTACAAAGCGACCTATCTGCAAAGACAAAATTAGATGAATTCAAAACTGAAGTAAGTTCTTTAATTACAAAAATACAAAAACTCAATAACAAAGATTACCAAGCATATCCTACATCATCTTATGATGATTACCAATCATACCAAGCATTAAAAAATCCATACTCAAAACTTACATTAGTAAAAGAATTACTTACTCGTACAGGTATTGTTGCCAGATAAATAGGATTTTTACTTACTCTAAATAAAAACAGGAAGATAGCTTAACAAAGCCTATCTTCCTTTATATTTAAATATCATTAATAATTACTTAATTGTATCTAGCACACCTACAATTTTATCATATACTGATTTCACTCCAGGAATTTTAACTGTAATTAGATCTTTATATTCTTTCTCAACATGCTTTATTAATTTCTCACTGTCAGAATCAATACCATCTGTCTTTGCTTTATAAGATGCAATAAGACTATCTACAGCTTTTATAAAAGCTTCTCTTTGTGACTTAATTTCGTCAAACTTTGTTTTAACTTCTTTTAAATCAACAAGACTCAATTTAGCAAGTTTATCTTTACTCTTTTCTAACTTATCAATTACTTTCTCAAAATTAGATTGAAGATGTTCTCTACCTGCAACTATTATATCCTTAATCCATGTACCCTTGTTTGTAGCATCTGATTCTATCTTTTTAAGAATCTTTGCAAATTCTTTTATTTTTCCTTTATCGTATCCCAAAGAGGAATAAAATAATCTTCTTGCTTCCTTATTCTCATCATCATCTAATGTCTTATTATTAACAGCATCTGTAACTGCTTTAAATACTTCATCCTTCATTTCATATTGATTTCCATCCTCAACTTCAGCCTTATCTTTATTTACTACTTTAATAAGACCTTCGGTATCCTTTTTAAGCTCAGATATTAACTTTTCCTTATCAACAACATCCTTATCTTCCTTTGCTGGTTCATCTCCTTGAATATCATTTACAACCCCTTTTGGAACATCTTTGTTCCCTTTTTTATCACCCAATAATTTAGAATTTAGATCACAAGATACTAATCCTACAATTAACAATGTAAATATAAATAGGTTTGTTCTCATAAATATTCTCCTTCCTTGAAATTAATAATGATTATTATTTAATATAATAATCATTATTAATTTAAAATATATATCATTTTGTCTAAAATACAAATTATTTTATTTAAAATTCTCTTTTTTTTTTTATTCTCTCTTAAAAAGACGTAGTACTATGTTTTACACTACCATTATTATTTATTTAAAACTATTCTTTTTATATTGATATTGTTCAGTTATGATTTTTGGTACAAACAACTATATCCGCTAGATAATTGATAAAAATGATCAAAAATAGATTAATATCAATTAGTATAATTTTATATACATATATAACCAAGAAAACATATCTAGTATTTACTACTGCCTTTATCTATAAGTCTTTATTGTTATTTTTTATTTTAAATTTCTTTAAATCAAGTAGTCCTTACAAATATTTACCCTCTTGATTAACTATAGCTTGCAACAAAATATGATGCGTTAACATAAAATATCACTGCCTATCAATTCCTGCACCACTACTCCATATAATCAACAAACTTGATAAAAGCTTTATCTAAAACCTTATATTCCTTATTTAATAAATCATCTCTCTCAATATCAGTATTCAAAAATTAATTACTCTCCAAAGCTTCAAATAATTTAACAGTTATTCAATTTGAATCATTATATAGTTTGTAAAAACTTATTTAAATAAAATTAAGAAGAGTTCCTTATAAAGGAACTCTTCTTAAAAAATACTAATGTTATAAAATATTTAAATCTTTCAGTCTCTATCTTGCAAAATTCTCTAGAACAGTTTTTGCCTGTTCAATAAGTTCTTCTATTTCTTTCTTTATTACCTTTGCCTCAATTAACTTAATAGAAGAAGATTCTAATTGACTTAACGCATTCTCTGCTTCTCTTCGTGCCTGTCTAGATACTAAATCACTCTCTCCTCTTCTTGACCTCCAGTAATTTCTATGTTTATTTATCAATCTTTCAGTAATACCTTCTTTTAATGTCACCTTAGCCTTATTAAAGAATAATTTTGCTGATCCTAACTCATCAAGTCCACTATCAACTTGAATCATAAGTCTATCAATATTAGACCTTTCCTCATTTAATTGATTGTAAGATTGAATTAGCTTCTGTATCTGTATCCTATTAATCTGTCTCTTATTACGTCTAAAATAACGCTCTATTTTATTTTGAATTTTATTATTAAGTTCTGAGAAAATATCATAAAAACTGGTTTTTAACTGCTCATATTCGTTCTTAAGACCTAACACCTGTTCCCCTGTTAATTTAGCAAATTCAGAATCTTGAAACACACTTTCTGCCTTTTCAATTTCTCTTTGTGCTTCCTTTTCGAATTCAGTACTTGGAACTAAATCTTTTTCTTCTATTTTTATTACTTCTTCTTGAGGATAGTATGAATACACTTGCCTAAACACCTCAAATTCCGCATTAACAGGTTTTACTTCCATGTCTTGTTGTATTTCTACTTCTTCTTCAAGAAGATCTATAACAACTTCTTTTTGTTCCTGATTTTCTTGTTTATGGTTTAAATCTTTATTATCTTTGCTTTCATCTAAAACCTTTTCCCTTACTTCATTTAATAAATCATTAAGGGCATTCATATCACATGATAACAAACATAATAATGCTAACATACATACTGATAAAATACTTCTCTTCATATCTCCCTCCTGGGATATTAGATTATTTAATTATTAAATCTCGATATTGAAATATAATAATCATTTAATCTAATATATACCATATAATTTAAATAACAAAAATAAATTTCATAAAACCCCGGTTATTTTATTCTGTAATAATTAAAGGCAATTCAAAATTATTTTAACAAAATAAAATTAATTACTTACTAAACAAAACTAATCTCATAATAATTACCTACACCTAATAGCATAGGAGTGAATAAAAGTTACTGTTTTATATTTAGTACAAATATTTAATACACCAAAATTCAAAAAGGAAAACGAATCTTATAAAAAGAATAGTTTTCCTCAAATGACTTTATTTAGTTATGTTTATTGATAATTCTTTATTGTTACTGTCCACTAGCTGTAGCTTCTGCAGGTGTAGTAGAATCTGCAAACTTATCTTCTTGTGTAACTGTAGCAAGAGCATCACTAATTGACTTTAAACCACTATCAACAGTATCTCTTATTGCTATTATAAGAGTACTTAAAGCCTTACCAACAGCACTAGCTGCTGCCCCATTAACTGCATGAGCAGATTTTTCTTCACCAGTTTTAGCCGCAAATTTACCATCCTTAGCCATTGCTCTTAGAGCTATTCCAGCAGCAATAACCGCATCCTTTTGTGCTTCTGCTGCATCAAGAGTTTTAGCGGCTTCTTTTTTAGCAATAGCAATCTCAGCAGCATTCTTCGCTGCCTGAATAGTCGGTTCACCCTTAGCCTCCTCAGACTTAGCAATAGCTTGCAATATGTCAGAACCAGTTACAGCCCCTATTGATGCACTAGCTGCAGCAGCATGTGCTTCTGTACCATCAGCGGCATTAGTACCAAGCAACTTACCAATTGATTTTTGCTCGTCTGATTTAGTTTTAGTAGCATCAGCTTTACCCTCATCTTTTTTTAGCACGATTCCAACTATTTGTCCAATACCCTTAACAAGAGCGTTGACACTTGCAGTATCTGCGGGTGCAGCATCTTGACCTGCAGTAGGAGCACCACCAATAGCAGCTCCACCAGTAGCGCCTTTAGCAGCTTCCTTAGCCCCAGCAGCAATCTTGTCTAATGTGTTAGTGATAAAGTTATCAACAACTTCCTTTATCTTTAGATAGTTACCATTATCTGCCACCACAGTGTTTAATTTCTCTTTAACTGAGTTCATAGTTTTTTCAATAGAAGTGAAATAGTTACCAATGTCAGATTTTTTAGTGTCAGCTTTAATACCAAAAGCTCCAGTAACCATATCAGAAAGTGAAGTAAAAACATCTAAGAACCCCTTACCTAAATTAGCAATAGAAGTTAAGAAAGTGGTTTTAGGATCCTCAGCACTAGTAGTACCACTGCCACAACTAAGAAGTAAAAATAAAGTCATCAATAATGCACATAAAGTAATTCTTTTCATTATCACGTGCCTCCTTTTTACTCTTACAATTCTTTACAGTATCTTTACTATACTCTTAGAACTTGGTTATCTCTGTAATACGAGAATATTAAACTGATACACCCAAAATAAGAGCCCTACTAATAACACTATTTAGCATCATAAAACCGCCTAAAATCAAAAATCTTTACAAAAGATAGTTTAAACTATCAAATAATCCATATAACAAATACCATATTATTGATAATATATTAAAGACAACAAATTTTTATAGCAATGTAAAAGTATCATCAAGAAATCAATTCTTTAAAAGAAAGCATAGAAAATCAAGAAATACTAAAAAACAATTAAGGAAAATTAAATGTTTTTACTTGAGAAACTCGAAAAGTTTCTCAATATTTTCAACTGATATGCAAAGCAATAAAAATTGGCATTATTTTTCCATAAGACAATCCACAACCTTTCAAAATATAATTTTTAAAACTTATAGTAATAATAGAAACAATTTTTCAATAATATCAAGCAATATCTCAGCATATTCACGTATTTTTTTTAATGAATATTCCCTAACATTTTTTGATTCATTTAACGCTAACCTCAATTTGATAAAATGAAAAAGATTTTTCAAATCAATCTGCCAATACTATTCGGTATATAAAATTAAGGGCAAAATTATTCTAGAAACTTTATTTGAAATATTACACTATATCATATTTTGATATAGTTGTTAACAAAAACTTTGATTTCTCTTTAAATTATTTGCTATAACATGAAATTTGAACACTAATTGTTCAAATGAACTTGCATGTCCATTTTTTATTAAAAAAAATCGATAAACCCATTATCTTCTCTCTTAATGTTCTCACTACAATATGAAATTCGTATAAAATCCTTGTGACTTGAATTATTCTCACATCACTATCTATATAATCAATAAGCTTAAAAAAAGCTTTGTTTAACACTTTATATCCTTGATTCAAGGATCTCTTTTTTTAGTTCATATTCAAAAGTATATACCCCTTAAATTTCCAAAATAATTTACAATAATAATCCTTATACATATTAAGACCCTTAAGATATACAGGCTAATAGTTAAATTTAAAAGGTAATTATTTTTAGAAACTTAGCTAAATAAAATTTAAGAGGGCTCCTTTTAACAGAAAACTCTCCTTTTCAAACATTAGTATTAGAAGGTATCTTTAAGAACCTTTACATGATCTTTTACCATGAAAGACTCTCTAAATACAATTTCACTTCTTTAATAAGCTTTTCTATATCTTTATTCCTTCCCTTTGCTTCACCTATCCTTGAATAAGACTCTATGTGTTTTAGAGAAGTTTCTGCATCACTTTGTGCAACTCCAGATAATTGTGCTGGTACATAAGATAATCTATGCCTCCAATTTGTTGAATTCTCTAATCTTTTGATAATAGCTTCCTTTAAAGTTTTTTGTGCTCTCTCAAAAAAAAATTCTGCAGACCCTATATCTTGTATTGCAATATCAATTTCATTTATAAGCCTCTCAAAATTAGAATGTTCTTCCCTTAACCAACTGTACCAACGATTTAAACTCTCTATCTCCATTCTATTTTTCCTAAATCCATTCCCTAAACTCAACCCTTTGAAACTTCTTTTCTCTTGGAGTTTTGAAAGAGTGTTATACAAATCGACTCTTAATCGTTCATATTCATCTTTAAGCTCACGTGAATTCTCAATTAATTGCTGGAATCCAGAGCCTTTAAGAACACTTTCTATATCTTTAATTGCCTTGTCCGCTTCCTGTTCTACTTTTGTACTCGGTATTAAAACCTCTTCTTTCATCTCGATTTTTTTTCGAAAAGGATAGTATGGATAATTTTGAAACACGGGACTCTCTGCATTAACAGGTGATAAGGGAACCACAGGAACTACTTCCACGTCTGATATTACTCCTTATTATTGATAATATCTGCTTGTTTTTCTTCACCTTCTTGATTTTCTTTTATCGAGTTTAAATCTTTTTTATTTTCTTCTAAATTTTCTAAAAAACTTTCTCTTGATTTGACTAAAAATTCATTCAAGATATTAAGATCACATGATAGCAAACACAATAATGTTAACATACATACTGCCACTCTTTCTCATATCTCCCTCCTAAGTTATAAAATTACTCAACCATTGAACTACAATAATTACTAGCGTATATACACCATTTATCTCAAATATCAAAATAAGTTTCTAGAAATAATAAAATGATATTAACGTCAAAATTGCAGAAAAATTTTGCAATCACTGCTATTTTAAAAGGACATACACACTCAAAATTAAAAATAAATATCTTAATAATATCTCTGAAGAAAGACGTTGGATAACTATCCAGAATATAATTCTGCCTTGCCTACTCTTTTATCATCCTTTGATATCACAACTATTACAATATCATATATTTATCACCCATTTTTTAATAATTAGGTTTATTGATTTACTAACAAAATTTAATCCTTACATACCTAACAGTAAAATAACAAACTTAAAAACACATTATGTATAAAAAAAAGAAAAGTTACTATAACTCTCCTTTTTCAACCTTTCTAAGCATTTCTTCTAAAACACTTAACAGACGCCCTACATTACCTTTAATTTTAAAATGAAAATCACTGTTATCTTGTCCTTCATAAAGAAATTTATTCTCAGTATCTATATATTTATTATATGTCTTAGGGAATAAACAATATTTACTATCCTGCAAATCTTTATTGGCAAGACTTAAAGTTAAATTGCTATTATTCTTTTTATTTTTTATAATATCTATGTAATTAATCAATTCATTATGACCAAAAACAATACATTGACTGCCAAGCAAATTCCCATTTGATATTGATGATAACCTATCAAGCCCAGAATCAAAAACAAATTTGACACCTAAAGAATCAAACTCTTTATTCTTTAAATGCTCATTAAGCCCTTTTATAGTCTTAATACCCAATTTCCCTAAACAAGCTGAATCTACCAAGAGACCAACTTTGCCAAAAAAGAAACTATTAGTTTTGTCTGAACTACTCTCATAAACACTTCTTCTTGTTGCAATATGATGACTGCCCGATACTCGATGGTCAGCCCGTAATGTAGATTCAGACTTAGTATCTACAAATTCAAACTTTAAATCAAGATCTATAGGAAATTCTTCAACATAATAATACCTATGACTATCAAAAATCACCTCAGCATAATCCTTAATAAGACCAGACAACGGCTTATTAAACACACCATGACTACAACTAAATACTATAAATAACAAGGTCAAAACAATATTTTTAACAATTTTCACTTTAATCTCCTATATAAACTAAAAATCAACCTATACCAACAATACTAGTACACATTAATAAAAAAACACCCCTCCAATTTGACCATTAATTCTCTCCCTCTTTACCTCTATCGCATTAATATCTGTAATATTCACCAAATTAGCCTTATAGAAAGGCTAAGATACTCTTTAAAATTTCCTATATCAATTCATATAAAATCATTAAGACATTGAAAATCTCAATCTAGAGAAAAAGGCAAATTATGAAAAGCTTAAAAGATAAATGGGCTACTTAAAATTAAAGGTTATATCTTTACTTGTTCTTACTATCATTAAGTCTTTTTTCAAAAAGCAAACTTAAAGCTTTAGATCTTACTTGAATTTTCTGATTTTTAAGCTGAGTTTCCTTTTCTATATGAACCATCCAATCATCAAGACCTTTATCTGTTCCATACTGCTTTTGGAAATCTCTAAACTCTCTATCCAACTGTGCAGTAGTGTAATCAACTTGGACCATAAAATCTTCAATATCCATTTGCTCAGACTTTAAGCTTTTTCTCTTAGGGAACTTAATTACTTTCATACAACGATCCTTAAACAAGTAAGAATAAAATAAATATTTTCATAATAATAAATTAAAAACATTTATATAGTATATACTATATATTAATCCAAAAAACATAATTTCGTAAACTATACCTGTATTGAAACAAAAAATCTTATGATACCTACCTAGTATTTCAAATACCTGTCTAATGAATAATTACTATTATGGTATATCTGGATCCACAAATCTCACTACTTGCAGAACCCCAATTTACAATTGAGATAATATTAATATGACAGTTTTGATAACTTCAATAATCGTATATTTTTGCATAATTTTATGCATAGCATGTTCTTAAAAAGAATAAAATAGGATTACTTTCAATTTGTATCCATCGTACCTATTAAAAATATCAAATGATGTAATTTAAACATCAACACCTTGAAAACAAATCAAATTTCCTAAAATCATCATTAAAGGATTAAATCTTAAAACCAAAAATAAAATCATATGCACCAAGCAAAACATAATAATAAATAAAATTGGTTATTTTAAATGCCAAAAAAATCAAATACCCTATAAAGGTATAGAATTATATCTAAAAACTAATAATAGTTCCCAATTGTACAAAGTCTATATATAAACTTAATCTTCTCTTATAAAAGAAGATTCAGCAAATTTATAATCAAACGAAGGTGATAAAATTTCAATAGAATTGATATTATTTACACTAGATCTTATATCATCATCATTGAAATGAGCATCTATTACAGATAAATAATCATCTAATGAAAGTTCAATTTTTTCCCTTAAATCATTTTTTACTTCTGTATATTCTACTTTTACCTCATCATTCATCTTAAATGCAAGTTCTCCGCTATCTAAATTCTCAAAATCTAAAATAAGCTCATTAACAGATTCAAGTTCCCTTATACTGTTTAAATTTTTGCTGATTATATCAAGCATATTTTTGATTTCATCTTCATCTAAGACTAAAATTTTATTTAATTTATCAACTTTACTAGCCAAAGCTTTTTCTAAAAATTCTAATGCTTCTTTCTGTACTTCATTTAGGTTGTTTTCCAATCTTTTTTTACAACTTTCTAATGAATCTTGTTCCAAAATTATTTCTAATACTATATCATTGTTCTTAAAATCCTCATTTACAATTACTCGTTCACTTATACAGTCTATATCATTTTGGATAGGGGATAATACACTATCCTGTAACAGATAACCATTTAACCTTTCCACTTCCAAAATATCTACTTTTGCAACTTCTTGAATATCTACATAATCATTTAAAACTCCTTTTTTAATTGCTCCTTGTTCACCATTGTCTATATCGGTTTGATTAATATTATTTTCTTCTATTTGTTTCTTACTATCTTTAGCATGTTGCCAAATAGATTTGTCTATATGGGGCTCATTCTGCTCAAAATCATTGTTGTCCAAAAGCAGATCTAAACCATCTTCGTAAAATCGAATACTTACATTATCTTTTTTATCCACACTACAACCATTTAAGGTAATAACTAAACAAATAACAATACCCGAAAGATTTATCTTAACACTCATAAATAACAATTTTTCATTGTACTACAAAATTATAAATTTTAAAACTTTAATTCTCAATAACTTGGACTACCCTCAGTATATAACACTATACACATGTGCATATAAAATTCTTTAGAAAACATTCGTGATTGAATTTATGATATCAACAAGAACAGATAGAACTTAAATATACAGATTTCAACTTTCTGGCGCTACAGTAAACTAAAATTGTTAAAAATATCTCTTGCCAAACAGGTTAATATACCAAGATTTTCAAGCTCCATAATTATTAGTTCAGGAAAAGAAGAAATACTTCTTGTAGCATCGGTTATTAAATAAGACTGAAATCCTAAATTATGGGCATCAATTATTGTTTCCTTTACACAAAAGTCTAACGCTAAGCCTACTATAAACACTGTATCAATTCCACTGAACTGAAGATAATCCAAAAGACCTGTTGATTTTTTCTTACCAGAATCATCATAAAAACCACTGAAACTGTCATAATTCTCATCCTGTCCCTTTAAAAAAACAGCCTTCACTTTATCAATATTTAAATCTTTTGGAAATTCTGCTCCCCATGTATTTTTTACACAATGCTTAGGCCAACCTTTACAATTAGCATCACTCAAAAAACTTACATGATTTTCACAATGCCAATCCTTAGTTGCAACAATGTGCTTAAAGTATTTCTGAAGTTGGTTTACCAATGGGATAATCTCATTACCTTGAGGAACAGAAAGAGTCCCTGACTCCAAAAAATCGTTTTGGATATCTACTAAAATTAATGCCGCTTTCTTTAAATTCAAACTAAAAGGGGTTCTTCCCATTAAACTCATTATAATCTCTCCTCACAGTACCAAGATTGTTATTTTAAAATACCGTTACTCATACCTGATATAATATACAAAACTGTAGTTTTAATATAAGAACAAAAAAAAATCAAAACACTTAAATTCTATATCTTCTAAGTTATTATAGGATAATAATCTGCTTTAAAATACAAAAATACCTTTAATATTACAATTAATAATCTCAAATTTACTAATTTAACTTCTTTAAGAAAGTTCACTAAATTAAAATTATATATAGCTAATTGTTAAATACATAAGAGGAATAAAATTAAAACAATAAGACATGTAAAATGTTTTTCATTATTTTTAAATCTAAGCAAGCTAAGGGTTAAATATCTCAAACAGTCTTCGGGAATTAATATGATGTTTTCCACTATAATATAACACTCTAGAACTTCTAACTTATATATTAAATGGTTTTTCGTATTTCATAGTCAAACTTGATTTTAAGGTTTTCTTGTGCTTTATAAAATTTGTAAAAAAACAGTTATTTTATCATTCTCATAGAATCAATTTTATGTTTAATTAAACAAATAAAAACTTCAAAAGTAAACACTCTAATTTTGTAAAACACTATATCGAATTTACAAAACTATAATATAAAGTCTAAATATAAAGAAAAATTTATATTTAGTGATGATCAATAATCTTAACTACATTTTTGTCTGTTTTTATTCAAATAATATTAATGTTGTTTCTTTTTAAAGGTTTTGCATTATTTAAGGTAAATGAACTCCATACAATGGGGTTCATTTACCTTCTTTTAATTCATGAATATCTAAAGTCCATTTGTATCTTTTTGGGACATTATTAATTTTTCATCACTCTCTGTTTGGAAAAGTTCTTTTTTTATTAAATTACTTTCTTTGTTGATTGTGGTAGTAATTCATTTTTAATACAGTTCATATAAATATATCTTACTGGTCAAACTTTAGATATGTTAAAACTGAAAATAAAGCATCTAATTTTGACTTTTTTAGGACATAATGATTGTTTAGTAATAAAAAATTAAAGGTTTTATTAGGAACTTTAAAATTAAAATCTCTAACAAAACCTTCAATTGGTTTTATAATTTCTTTTTCTGAAAGAGTGATACGTAAGTGTATCAAACCTTAAATAAACTATACAACAATTTTTTTGATTTTCAAATATCTATGTTTAAAATGAAGGAAATAATTTTTACTAATTTTATATTTTTTAAATTAGCCTGCGTTCTTTCGAGACATTTGTTAAAATAAATTGTGATACTTACTTGTATACTTGAACAAGTCGGTGAAACACTGTTTTTTGAGGTAATAGAAGTAAAAATAATAGACGCAAAGTTACTTTCTTTTTATGTCTTTCTTAATTGATGTTATAGATATTAGGTATTATTTTTGTTTTTTCTCTATCCATTTGGTTATTATTTCTCCGGATAAATTTTTATTGTAGAAAGCATATACTTGTTTTTCAATTTCTAGAGTAATATTTAATAGCTTTTTGTAATATTCAGTATTTATTTTATCTTTTCTTATCAAAGAATAAAAGTTTGTAAGATAACATATAATAGAACCTGTCTTAAATCTAAATTCCATACAAACACACCATCTTATGGTATAAGACTCATTTTTTTCTATATTTGTAATGATTAAGGGTCTCTGTATTTTTTTGATAGAATAATGAATTCCTAAAAAATCGTCTTCTCCTTTGACACTGAACAAATGGAACGTGTATATTTTTCTTTCTTTGTTGGGATTTGAGTATTTTTTAAGGGCTATTAAGAACTTTTGTTTTTGTTTCCTGTTGACACCAAATGTGTAAAAATCATTAAATAATTTTGTGTGGTATATTTTCTTTCCTTCTATTTTTTCTATTTTGTCAAAAATATTCTTAGCATTTGCTTGAGATGTGTTTAGTTTCAAAGTTTCTGCTCTTCTTTTCAGTTTTTTGAACAAGTCGTCCATTTTTATTCCTTGGGCTTAGGATAGTTAGTTTAGGATTTACTTAGTATGTTTAGGAGATCGTAGTAGTATTGATTATTAATTATTTTATCATAATTTAGATTTTTTGTTTTATCTAGATAGTGCTTTAGTATTGGTACTAAGGTTTTGATGTCTGCTTTTTGCTTTAGTTGTTCAAGTAATATGCTGAATATATTGTTTCTGATATTTTCTTTAGTATTTTTATTTATTTCTCTTATCGGTTTTGTTTTTTTGTTTGTACTTATGGCATTGGTTTTGTAGTTATGGTTTTTGTGTGTCTTGTTTAATTTTTCTTTTAGTTTTATGTTATTTATATTATTTATATTATTTATATTATTTATGTTATTTATACACTCCCATTTTTCTTCATTGATATTTTTTGAACACAGATATTTATAAACCCTTTCATTAAATTTTTTTTCTCTTTTTATTTTAAAGTATGAGTTTATTTTATGGTAACATTTATTTTTTGGATATTTGAGTTGATAATAAATTTCTGTTCCATAGTTCTTGCCTAGATGTTTATAGTAGTTAATAGTTATCTGTAATTCTTTTTCTAATTTGTATAAGTAACTTTGTAGTGTTTTAATCTTTATAATTTTTTGTCCATTTCTTTTTAGATTGTTATTAAAGTAGTAAAGTATATTACTTTGGGTATACTTTTTTAAATTTGAGTTCATATAATTTAGTGTTGATATTAGTACTATCAATTTATGTTGATGTTTGTTAAATTTTTTTTGTTCTTTGTTATGAGATTTTTTTAAGATTTCCAATTGATTTACCCCTTCAAAAAAAGCTATGGGTATATTGTATATGAAAGATTATATTTTGTCAATAGTATATTTTTGTTTAATAAATTTTGCATGGAAAGTCAGTATTTGTTTGAAATAATAACTAAACTATTGAATTTTCATGTTTGTTTTTTAGATTTTGCCATGCTTTTTTCAAAGTCTTTTTTTGTTTTTTTTATGTATTCTTTGTCTTGAATAAAGATCTTTTCCATAAGGAAACAGGTAAATTGTTGGTTTGTTTTATAAAAGTTGTATGCATCTTGGTTTTTAAGTTGCAGTTTAATTGATTTGATTAAATTCGATGTTTTTTGTTTTTTTTGATTTTCTTTAGTTGATAGAAAAAAATATGTGTTCATTATTCCTTTTTCAATTATGGATTCTTCGTTGATTAAGTTGTTCTTGAGCCCTTCTGCAATAGTTAGATATGCATAAACTTGAGTTCTGGCCAGATTATAATTTTTGATAAATGTGCTAAAGTTTTTATAGCCGTCTAATTTGAATAGTTTTTTGTCATTAATTTCTTTTAATATTTTCATGGTTTCTATTTTGTTGTAGATATCTTCTTGTAGGTTTATTTTAAGTTTTGCTTTTAATTTTTCGTAGGTTTGCATATTTATGTCATTAATATTTTTTTGGAGAGAGTTGTTTCTTTCAATAATCCTTTTATTTAGTTTAAATTTATTCTTCTTCATATGATCTTCCTGAAATTTGTTCGGCACCGAACAAATTTTTTAATGCTTTTTTGTAGTCTGCTGTGTAGTCTTCATTTAAAGAAAAGCCAATGTTTTGTGCAATTCTTTTATTTAAATCCTCTCTCTCTCTTATAGAGCCAATAAAATTAGAATTTTGTTTTAGAATATCTAGGTAAAATTTATTTGAATTATTATTTTTAAGTCTGGTGTTTAATATATATATGGGTAAGTTTAGGTCCAATTGTTTAACTTTAAAGTTAAGTGCTTCTAGACTTTCTATAGACCATTTTTCAGCGGGAATTGGAGATATAACAAAGTTAGAAACAACAAGGGCATTAATTAGTGTAAAATCTAGGCTTGGATTAGTATCAATTATTATGTAATCATAAGTATTTTTAATAAAATAAAGTGCTTTTTTTAGTCTGGTTTCTTTGAATGGTAAATTATCGTTATTAAAAAAGTGTAAGTTTAAGTAACTAGGGATAAAATCTAAATTTTGATTTATATTGCAAATACTATTATTAATATCCAGATTTTTTCGTAAGATTTCATATACGTTTGTATTTTCTACATTGATTCGTGCTTTTTCAAGATATTCATTAAAGTAACTTGTAAGACTTGCTTGAGCGTCCATATCAATTAGTAAGACGCTAGATTTTTTGGAGATAATAGTAGAGAAAAGAATGGCAGAAGTACTCTTTCCTACACCTCCTTTAATTGATGCTATGGTTATTATTTTTGTTCTTTTTTTATCCATTTGGTTATCATTCCTCTGCATAAATTTTATTGTAAAAGCATATGTTTGTCTTGCAATTTCTATAGTAATATCTAATAATATTTTTTAATATTCCATATTTATTTTATCTTTTCTTATCAAAGAATGAAAGTTTTGTAAGGGCTTCTGTATTTTTTTTGATAGAATAACGAATTCTTGAAAAATTGTCTTAGCATTTATGCTGAATGAATATATATATTTTTGTTGGGATTTTAATGTTTTTTGAGGGTTTATTAAGAATTCGTATTTTTGTTTGCTGTGATATAGTTATCTTTGCTATTATAGACAACTTATTAATTTATTTTTTAGTTCTTTTTAGTCTTAGTAGTTTTTAGATTCCCAGCATTCTTTTTTAGTACTATGTCGACTACCGTTTTATTCCTTTAATAAGTGAGTTGACACTTGTAACATTTGTGGGTAAAACATCGCTCTTTAACAGTATTTCTAATAGCCATTTCTTAGGGCGCATCTTTTGTCACTGTAGTGTTTATTGCGATAAACACTACAGTGACATTCTGATTATTTTAGTTTTTGTTAATGAACTGTTATTCAGTAGGTAAGTAAAGGGAATGTAGAGAGTTTTAAAGCTTTGTTTCTAAACTTAATAGCTAATTTAGGAAAAAGATTTTTTCAGTTTTGTATCATTTTAAGAAATGGTGTTGGATATGCTTGGCGTTTGAGACCGAGATTAAAAAAAAGTGATGTAGGAAGAATATTTTAATGATATTGAAAATATTAGTAAAACAGTCGTTGATAAGTTTGTCTCTGAGATATTAGATAAGATTGCAACAGAAATTAAAGAAGCAACAAGTTCTTTTTTTAGTGTATACCTCCCTCTCGTTTTTTTGATGAGCACTATCAGAAAGAAATTTACAACAGTTCCTTTATTAGTATACAATACAGAATAACTTTTATCAAGCGAATCAACGAATTTATCTTTAAGTTTACAATTCAATATTAAATCATAACTAATAAAACTTAAGAGCAACTTTAATCCTAAACATTTTGTTTTGTTTCTTGTATTAATTCTTTTTTTATCCCGATGTAAAGAGTAGTACTGTTAAATAGTACAAAACTAGATATAATTATTTTAAATAAGAAAGCCTTAAAGTGATAAAAACATATAAACGTATATTTGATTCTTTGAAGGGAAAGATTTATACTAATATCATCTAAATAT
>NZ_CP073224.1:0-16924 GCF_023035835.1 Borrelia venezuelensis | reverse complement strand
TTTTGTTAATAGTATAGGAATTTATCCATTTATACAAATCATAAGTTTCCACATATAACTCATAAGTTTGCTACTAAAAATTAATAGTTTGCATAAAAAACTCAATAGTTGCTTTAAAAAAATATATAGTTACCTCCCTATTTTCTATATTAATAGTACTATACTTATATATACATATGTTCTCTCTAAAAAATTTATTTACTAATAATATCCCTTATATCCCTATTTATAAAATTAATCCTGATGAATTTATTTTAATTAGTAATCATCTTATTCTCTCTTCTAGTACTATTCATAATTTATTTGGCATATCATGGCTTCCGGTATACCTTTAACACATTTAAAAGATACTGGTATTAAAATATTTTATACTTTTAATAACAATATTATTACTTATACATTAAGTAATGGTCTACAGCTTCAACAATATTCTCTACTCAAGCCCAATGTTATTGCTACTTCCATTAAAAATTTAAATAAAAATATTTTATCCTCTATGCATGCATATAAAATTAACTACATTGCTAAAAATATATTCAACTTCTCTATCACTACTAAACACATAATTTCTATCTACTCTTTGATTGCTAAGTCTAAATTTACCTTCAATAATATCTCTTACAATAATACTCATCTCAATATCCTATTAGATAATAAACCTTGTATCCTAGATTTATACGAAAGAATAAACTATATTAAGTCTTTTAACAGACCAAAACTTAATAAAAACAACCTAGATCTATTTAAAAACCATCCTAATAAAACTCTCTCTACTATCGCTTCACTAGTTGAATCTTTCTTCCTTGATCAAACATTAAACAAAAACTTACATACTCTCAAATCTTATATTAATCTACATCTCAAACAACTTGGTATACCTTATAAACCTACTAATAAATTTCAAAAACAACTATTTTCTCATATATTTTTGCAATAAAACAATGTACATTTTTGTGATAACTCATAAAAAGAATACATAAAAGAAAATAACTTTGTTCATCTTAGCAGCAAACTATGTACAAATCGCTAATAAGATATAAATTGTATATTCTGTACTATTGTAATAAAATCCTGAAAAAAATTTCTTACCTATCCTTCCTTAAAAACTATTCTCTCATATATTTTTATAATTATATATTGTATAATTAAATAAGGAGATTTTATGGAACTTGCTCAACCAATAATTACTCAACAAATGGTCATCGCTGAGCTTACCAAGGCCGGTATCAAGAGAGATATCGCTGTTGATTTATCTTACAGATATTATAAAAATGAGCTTACTCACAAGGATATTGAGTATTTAGAGACTACTTTTAACCTTAAACTCGAAAAAGTCGAAGCTCTTTTACAAGCTGAGATTCAAAGGGTTGAGACAACTTTAAAATCTGATATTAGAGAGCTTGACAATAAGATTGATAACGTCAAAAGTGAATTAAAATCTGACATTAAGGATCTTGATAATAAATTCGATACTAAATTTAATGAACTTGATAACAAAATTGATTCTGTTGAGAACAATCTTAACACCAAGATTGATTCTGTTGAAAATAATCTTAACATCAAGATTGATAACGTCAGAACTGAATTAAAATCTGATATTAAAGACCTCGATAATAAACTTAAACTTCATAATTGGATGTTTGGTACTATTATTACCATCTCTATAGGTATTTTATTAACTCTTATCTTTAAATAATTGTATAATTTAATTAAAAAGCAATAAGTCCATAAATTGATACTACCCTAAGGACTTAGAGTGTTAGCTTTTTTAGACACCTTAACCTGCTTACCACTCTCTTTCCCTTCAAAGCCGTCTTCTCCCTCTAAAACACTCACGTCATTAGCAACATCCTCAGTTACATTAACAACTTCCCTTTGTTTTAATTTTTTAAGTAAGATTTCCTTATAATCTTCATAAAACATATCCAATATATTATTCATCAACGATCCTCGCTTAGTTTCACAATAATAATCATTATTGCCTATTTTCCAAATCGTAATATCAAGGGTCTCTCTATATTTTGCTCCTATCCAATCTTTAACGTATCCATATACATATTCCCAGTCAATATCTTCTGGCTTAAGTATTGGAAAATTAACTATACTCTTATCGCTCTTTCTAGACTGTACTTCATCGCTCATATAAATTTCCCAAAACCTATGGCGTTTGATGTATAGCTGGCGTTTGATGTATAGCCTTCTTACTAAATATTTTAAACTAAATTTCATGGCATATCTCCTTTTTCACCTAATTTCAGGTTATCCTCTTCTGATGAAACCAAAGTCCCTAAATTAGATATAGAGAGACCCTTAGTAGTCTTAAATCCTTCAAAATTACTATTAAGCACAATTGGTCTTGATAGACTACAAGCTCTCTCATAGGGCTTTAAATTATTCATGTTATTCTCCGTGTCAACTCTCATATTCCCTACCCTGTTTTTCTCCAAAGTAGCAAACATACTTGCCCTAGCTTTTTCTCTAAGACAAGCATCCTCTTCACGAGCTCTTCTTAAACGCTCTTTTCTCTCTCTAGATTCACGTTCAAACAACTTACTTAAATATTCTTCTCTTCTCTTTATCTCAAGTCTTAGTTTATCTTCGGATGGCTTCTCTATTTTCTCTCTTCCCTCAGGACTTAAATGTTTATCATGTATCCCTTTAACAACTGATACGTTATGCTTAACTTGTATATGCCCTCCATAAGTCTCTTTAGGCCTGTAATTACTCTTGTACTTATTTGGGTACCAATCCCTAAATCTCCCCTCCCATATAAGCTCATAATCACTAATAATACCATCGCTTCGCCTCATCATCATCCATACCTTGTATTTATACCTATTGCTAAACTGTTTTAGGAAATGCTCTAAGACATCTTCAATGTTGTATTCACTCTCGTATTCAATTATTGCTCTCTCTAGATTGATCAGTGCATTTATGTAAGTCGAGTCGTTATTACTGCACTCTTTTACTCGGGTTAGGTATCTTTTATCGATTTTATGTTTGGATACAAGCCGTATCTCTACGTCATTCCTTTTGAATTTGCACTTTCTTGGTTTAACGGTAACAGTTTTTCTTAGAAGCATTTCTTTAGAATTCTTATTATTTATATAGCTTATATTAGCTTTATTAAATACAGCCGATTCCACTACATGCGACATTTGGCTTATATTATTATGTTGTCTTAACTTAGAGAGTATGTTTAACCTTTCAAGCTTTGTGTAATTAAATGTTGTATTTTTATAGTCTTGATCGAAATCACCAACAATTCTTTTGTCCTTTAACTTTTCTTTAAGCTCTTCTTTAAGATATTCTAAAATTATTTCTTTGTGTATGTGATCAAGTTCCATATTTTGTACATAGTGAGAAATGCTTCCCTTATTTTTTCCAAACTTTCTAATTTTAGATTTTATTAACCCACTTTCATTTAGAAGTTTGAGGTCTCTTTCAAATGTTCGTCTACATACTTTTTTATACCCGTCATTTTCTAATAATTTACTTACAATATTGTAAATATCCCTTGCTGAATATTCTTCAATTCCACTTGATTTCTTGTAGTTTTTATTCTTTGCATTTATGATCCAATAAATTTTAATCAGTCTATCGTATTTGTTTAATGTCCGAGTTATTAGCGATTTAACTTGTGATACACAGATTGCTTTAGTATCAGGGGATGTTTTATCTTTATTTGTTTCTATAAGGTTATTTAGTATTAATTTTATTTTGTCTTGTGATTTGAATTTTTTTGTTTCTTTTGTTATAATGTTCATACATTATCTCTTTAATCCAAAGTTGGATTTTCTTTTGAAGCTTTGGATTGAGGTTTTTTTATTATATATAAAAAAATCACTTTTGACTAGGTTGTGCGTCAAAGTGATTTTTTTATATACCACTTCTTTCGCTTCCCACATTTTAGAAATAATTTTTGTAAAATTACTAGTTATATAATAAAAAAACTTATTATTTGTTATCATCAATATTTATTTTAGAATAATATCGAATTATTTTCAATAAAAATTTTTTTATATTTTATAAAAACAAATATTTTTTTTGATATTTATAGATTGGTATCAAAAATATTTGTTTTTTTGATTGAATTATTTTCAACAAGAATTTCTAATATTTATAGACTGATATAAAAAATATTTGTTTCTTATATTTTGTGTAGTGTTTTTGTATATTTGTTTCATTATTGAATTTCTTTTTCTTTTTCTTGTACCTTTTGCTTAAGTTTTGCGATTTCTTGTTGTAATTGTATAACTGCGTGTATAATTGATTGTGTATTTGTATTTTGGCTCTTTAGCTCTGTGATCGGCTTAATCGATGGTACTGGATATTTTTCTTCGTATGCACGTATAATTGGTTTTATTCTTTGTATTTTTTTATCGATAATTATTTCAGTAGCCATTTTTGTTTCTTTAAATTTTAAATTTATGGTTAAATTGGGAAACACTTCTTCTGGAAGATATCTAATACCATTATATGTAACATATGCGTTTAATTTTGCTGCTTTTGTGCAAAGGTTTTGCTTCGTTATTTTGTATTGATATTTTTCCTCTAGTATTTCTATTGCTTCTTTAACTTTATAAAGTCTAATTTTGTTTACTATTTTCATATTTTAGGTTTCCTCATTTTTATTTTTTTATGCTCATATTATAATTGTTATTTTAAAGTTAAGCAAATTTTATAACAATATTGTCATAATTATTAATTTTTTATAAAGAATGAATTTTTTATAATTTAATAATTTTTTATTTTTTCTATATAAAAGCCAAATTATAATGAATTTCAGTTTGATTTATATTTATTTTTCTTTAAATTATTATATAATAATATTTAATATTAAAATATTTTTTTTATATAGTTTATTTAGGGATTTTGAATTTTGAATTTAAAAATTCATGATTTCAATTTCATATTTAGATTTTCTCATGTATATGAAGCAAGAGCTACTTTGCTTTTGTTAGCTTTAATTAAGTAGGTTGGTAGAGGTGAAGTATTTTTGTTTATCATTAAAGACTGAAAGGAGATTATTTCAAGTGTCTAGTGGGATTAAGAGACAGATTAATATTATTGGAACTATTGCAGCAGTATTAATGATTTGTGTGTCTGGAGTTGGAACCTATGCCTTGAAAGGATTTTTATCTGATTTGAAAAAAGAGATGATGGGATTTAGAGAGTCTGTTACTTGAAGAGGGATTTAAAATTAAAAATGCATTTAGGGAAGAATTAGATAAATGTTTCGATTTATTGAAACATTTTTGAAGAGGGGGGTTATGAGAAGTAAAATTTTTATGGTTCTTTATGATTTTGCATACAAAGCTTTGAAAGATTACTTTATTAAAAAGCATAAATCAGAATTGCTTGAAGGTGCCGTGTCTTTAGAAGATTCATCTTATCAAGTTTGTGAAAAAATAAGAGAAATAGAAAAGCATAGGTTAGTAGTTCCTTTTCAATATAATTTCAAAGACCAAAACGTTGCTATTTGTAAATTTGGATGTTATTTTTTATGCATTTTGCTTATTGCATTTGTAGTTAAAGAAATCAAAGATAAAGTTGAGAAATATTTCGATAAGTTTGAAGTCAATTTATTCTTTAGGAGCCTTGCAGCTACTGGTTGTTTGAAGGATGTCAATTCATACGTACTTGACCCAAATTTAATATTTAAGCATCTTGGGGTTGGTGACGATATTCATTATCTGAATGTCCATTGTTCCCCTACTCATTATAACCCTGGTAATTGTGATATTTTAGTTGGCAAATACAGAGAGAGTGAGCGTGGTTTATACCATTTTGTAATTCTTGATAATGATTTAAGTTCTGTTATTTGGGACTCACTTGGCAGTTCTAAGGCTGTAAGTAATGGTGTACTTGAGTCCTTAAGGGTATTTAAGCTTGTTGATTCGTCTCTTAGTTTTGATATTAGGCGAAGACTTACCCTCTATAGTGAGCAGTTTAGAAATGTGTAAGTAGTAAAAAAGATATTTTGGAGGTTTTATTTTGAATGTAGTAAAAAATGTAAATAAACTTTTTGATGCAGTAATGGCAAAAGATTTTCTATTACAAGAATTTGGTGCTGTTGTAGGAGAATCTAAGGTTGAACTTGCACGTGAGGGTATGACACTTACAAGTTCAATTTTGAATTTTATCTATTCTATAAAAGATGAGATTGCAAAAAGTAATGAAAACAGACGTGTTTTTGAGATCATAAATTCAAGGCTAAGAGGTGCGATTGACCTAGCAATTGATGCTTGCAGGGTTTTGGAGAATGGTGAGAATTGGGATGAATATGATAAGCTTGTTGAGCTTAGAGGTCAAGTAGCTAAGGAAGCATTAGATAGGATGGAATTAAAGGACTAGTAGGTTGTTATGAAGTTTAAATTTAATTTTTTAAATAATTATTTGTTATCTTTATGTTTGTTATTTTTAGTATTCTCTTGCAGAGGAATTGCAAGTCTTCCAAATGAACCTACCTTAACTGGTAAAGAAGACCCTATAAGCTTGGCTCGTGATGAAGCTTCATTATTTGAATATGCATTAAGTCTGAGTGCATGGCTTATTGATGCTAAGAGTTATGTTAATGCTTGCTATAAACACCATAAATTTCCATTATTTGAAAAATTTGACCCCACATTTAAGGGTGGTATTGGAGAAGAGGGTATTAAGGTAAGAATGGCTTATTATAAGCGCTACATAGCCTCAGTTAAACCCATTGCTATTGATGTATACCGTAGGTATACTCAAGTGTCCTTACAGGAATAGGGTAGGCAAGGGAGATTTAAGTTTGCAACAAGAAGATAAAGTTGAGAAAGATTTAACAGAAACAGAAGGAGAGGTGGTAGATGTAGATCGTCTTAAAGATATCCCCTCCCCTTCTGTTCATTTGTCTTCTCTAGATATTAGTGAGCCTTCTAGAATGGTTAATGTAGAGCTAATCTCTAGCGATCATACTGACTTTGAAGTTGAATCTAATTCTGAAGATATTCAAGCCGAAGGTATTCAAGAAGAGGAAGAACATCCAGGGTTTTGCGAGCTAAGTATTGTCTTTTTTACCGATGAAGGTCAATTTTTTGATCTAACCCCTTACACTGATATATCTAGTGTGTCTTTAGAGCTTAAAATTGTAGAGACCCTACACTAAAGACTGCATCAAGTAGCTTTAAATTTGAAGCAAATGGCCTTTCAGATGAATTTTTGGATTTCCTATTCTTTAGGAAAGAAGATGTATATGTGATCTTAAGTGAGGGACCTCGGTCATTATTCAAAGGTGTTTTAGAAAAATTTTTCAACAGAGAGGTGTTTAACTCCACTAAAAGTATTAGCTTTACTGTGAAACATGTGGTTCAATATCAGCTATTGGTAAGATACCAGAACAAACAGTTGAGTTTTCAGGGTATTCTGTTAAGGAAACGGTTGATAATAAAGAAGAGTTACTTGAGACTTATATAGAGCGTTCGCATTTTGTAACAAGAGACATTATAAGTAAGTCTGATAGTGATAAGTATGAGATTGGGAAGCGAGTATTGCCTCGCAATTATGAATTTTTTGTGCTTTTTGTAAATCAGGTTCAAAGTGAAAACCAACGAACTAAATTCATGGTTGCAGAAGGACAAATTGCGACCTTTAGTCCAAGTCAGGATTTGTCAAATCAGAAAAAAATTGACCTGAAATGTGAATTAATGCTTTCAAAACCGTTAATCCCACTGTCTTATGACTGTATTAAAGATGCTAAATTTTTTGAAATCTAATTAAGGTATCAGATATATTGTTAATCTCAACTGCTAAGTTTGATAGCATATCTTGTAAAAGTACAATATCTCTTTCAACCATTTCTTTAGTTACAAGACTACCACTCTGATCAAATAATCCTCTAAAGCCTACAACATTATCTCTCCAAATTTTTTTTACAAATTCCATCTGTCGATTTGTTACGTCCAAAGCTACTCTAGGATCAATTTCTTTGCCAGAGTTATTTGTTAATTTCTGAAGTAGTTCAATTTGAATAACCTTAATTCCTTCAATAAATCCATAATTTATACCTTCAAGTATGACAAATGCTTTATCACTACCCTTCTCATTAACAGTATTAGTTGCATTACCTTTTCTTCTTATATAATCTGGAATATAAGGCAACTCAATACAACCTGACAAATTAACATTAATAATCATAAAACTACAATCTCCTTAAAAGTGGAGGGTGGCTTCAAAAAAGTCGAGTTTGCCCTGCACTATATCATCAAACGGGACCACTACGAGCAAGTCTTAAGGTATGTAGATAAAATAAATTCAAGGTTTATAAAAGATATGAAGATTGAAATGAGTTGGATTAAGCACAATGAAGATGCCTTAGCACACCTTATAAATCAGGCACTGCTTGCAAGAAGTGTTGGGAGTCTTCCACGGGAAGGGGGACTTTATAATCAAAATTACTGGTTTGTACTTGTTTTGAGTGAACTTAATCTTTATATCAAAAAACTTGAAAGTGAGAGCATAGGCAAATGACGCTTGATGAGATTATAATTCCTTTGTCAATTACTACTAGTAATGATGATAAATTAGACGCGATATTTGGTGCACTTAAAAGAATAGCAGAGCAAGGATTTGAAAATCTAAATGATTTGAAATCAAAATTAGATAATGTAACTAAGGCCTGAGCTGGTGTTAATACGGTTTATGATGCTTTGATTTCAAATATGAAGGATATGAAAAAGAATTTCAAAGATCTTGCTGACTCAATTAAAGGTGTTGGCGATAAAACTAAAAACATCAAGACTCTAAGTAGCACCTTTCAAGGTCTTGGTAAAAGTTTAATTAATGTAAAAGGGTTGGCTCAAGGGGTGGAGGAGGCTTTAGGTGGAGTTGTAAGTAGTGTGTTACCAATAACATTAATTATAAAGCGGTTGAAAAGATAGGTTCAACTATTTCGGGAATATTTACAGGGTCTCTAGACTGTTTGGCTTCATTTAATGAAGAGGTTAGTGTCTTTTCTAATATGTTGGGTAATGCTGGCATTGGGAAAGCCTTAGCTGATGATATGAGGTTGTTTGGTGAAGAGACGTTGTTTACTGGGGAGGCTATAAATAATGCAACTAAAACCATGCTTGCTTATGGAGCAACTGCTTCTGAAGTTAGTGAGCGAATGCGTATGTTTGGAGGGGCTGCAGGAGGTAGTAGCGAAGGGCTTGAGAAATTGGCTGAAGTGTACTTTAAAGTAGAGGCTATCAATAGGATTACATTAGAGGACCTTGAGTCCCTTCGTGATGCTGGAATTGATATTACTGGTATTTTAGCAGAATAGGCAGGAGTGGCAGGTGAATCTTTATTTGAAATGGCAAGTGAGGGTAAACTTGGATTTGAAGAATTAAGCGGTGCCTTAAAAAAGGCTACAAGTGAGGGTGGTAAATTTTACAAAAATACTGCTCGTGAAGCAAAAATTTTAGCAGATGCCCAGCTTCAAACATCTAAAATGAGTGAAAAACTCTTTTTAGAACTTGGGCAGGCACTTGAGCCTCTTATGATAGGTTTTGAGAAGATAAAACAAGGGTTACTTTTAGGAATTGTAACGCCTATAAAGAATATTATCTCATCAGTAATGGATCTCTTTGGTAGGCTTAAAGAGCTTGTATCCTATGTTGGTGGTAAATTTGTTGAAGGATTTAAAGTTGCATTTGATCCAATTGTCAAGCTTTTTGAAAAAGTTGCAAATTTGGCAAGTAATATTTGGGATAAAGTGTCTAAAATTTTAGGTCTAAGCAAAGAAGATCCTTTAAAAGCTCCTTTTGATGGTAAAAGGTCTGTAGAGGAGAGACTTAAGAACCAAGATAAAATTGATAAAGATAATTTCAATAAACAAATGATTTCAGACTATTCGGATTTGCAAAATCAGATTTTCAAAATGCAAAGAGAAGTTGCACTAAAGCCTTTTTAAAGGATCAAGAAAAGGCTATCCGTCGCTTAAAATCTATAATTAATGCTAAAAATAAGGCATTTATTGCTAAGTATGGTGCAAGCAAGTTTTGACTGGTTAACTGATGAGAATCAGAAAACACTTGCTAATGTTGAGAGAGATGTTAATAATTTTGCGAAGGCTAATTTTGGTTTTGTAAATGAACACAAGGATTTGCAAAATGAAATAGCAAGACTTAATAGAGAGATTTTGATGCTTCCGTATGAATCTCAAGAGGAAGCAATGAGGGAACTTGCTAGTACTATTAATGAAAAGCAAAAAGCATTTGTTAATAAGTATTTATCGAGTTTTAAGTCTCTTAATGAATCAAATAAGAATTTGCTAACGTCACTTCAGAAAGGGGTTAATGAATTTGGTAAGACAGCTACTGACAGGGCATTTGTAGAGGCACATAAAGCTTTGCAACAAAAGGTGACTTCAATGCAGTTTGAAGTAATGATGAGTCCGTTAGCTGAGAGAGAAAAAGCTAGTGCTGAGATGCAAACTGAGATTAATAAACTTTACCATTATTTTGTAGAGTCACATAAGGGAGAGTTTGAGAGACTTAATGAGTCAAACAGAAATACTTTGATTCAAATTGTAAGTCAAACAGAAAAGATGGCTGAGAGTTTAGTTAGTTTACTTTTTGAAAGTGTTGTAGGTATTGTAAATAAAATTGTTACTGAAGATTTAGGAAAAGGCGTTGTAGCAGGCAAGGGTGCAGATACCCTTACTCAGTCATTATTTGATGTATCAAAAGACATGCTAGCAAGTACGGGCCCTTGGGGAGCAATGGCTTCAGCTGCTCTAAGTTTTACTGTAGGTATTTTTAAAGGATTTGAAAAGCAGAGAATTAAAGAGATTGAAGAGCGTCGTGACAAGGATTTAGAGGAGCTAGCTAAACAGAGTGAGGTTGGACTTGCTTGTATTGAAGAAGGGTTTGATCGTGAGATTGCAATGCGAAAAAAGATAAGTTAGGAGAACTTGATGACCAATATAGTAAAGAGATTTAGTTCTTAAAACAAGCACAAAGTAAGGGACAAATATCTGGTGAAGAGTTTCAAAAGAGTTTCAAAACCGGATTGCACAAGTAGAGAGTGAGTATAAAACTAAAAGACAACAAGAGAGTGGAGCAATAACTGGGGCAGAAGATTCTAAAAAGGTTGAAGTGGAGCGTCATCTTAAACTTCAGAGTTTAGAAGGGGAGCGAATTAAGGCTCAGGCAGAAATTGAGAAGGTAAAAGCGTATAATTGGTATTGGAATCGCGATAGTGATTTAAAGAGTGCTCAAGGATTATTAGATGAAATTTTGACGAGAATAGCTAAGGTGAGATCCGCAAGATCTGTGCAAGAGATAAAGTTTGCACGCAAGGGAGCTCATTTTATGACAACAAAGCCTACGTATATGCCTGGTGCAGGACTTATGACTAGTGAGATGGGACAGAGCGAGCTTATAAGAGTAGCACCAGCCCCAATTGATGAAAATTTGCGTAATCTTGAGGCGAGAATTATTGCAGAAGAAATTAATAAAATACAAAAGAGCGAGGGCAATGGGAAGGGACAAGTAATTATTAATAATTACAATTTCAATGGTGATGTTTTAGATGCTCATTAACATTTTCTTCCTTAATTTCATCAAGTTCAAAATCTTGCTCCAAAACCTTATTACCATCTCTATTGAAGGGAACGCTACCAATATTATCCTCAACAAACCATCACTACTAATCTTACTGATAATATTTCTTAAACTTTCACCATGATTACAACTTGTAATAAATAAAACTAAAAACACTATTGATAATAAACTTACCTTGCGTCCCATAATATATCTTTCATTTAATTGATGTATAAGGATCATAATATGTCATTATATTGCAACTTTATAAAAGTAAAGCATAATTTCAACAAAAATTTAAGAATTACATATTCAATACGGTTACCTTGTAATAAGGTAACCGTAAGTAAACATATTAAAACTATACTCAAATTTTATTTTACATTTTATCATCAATACTTCTTAGTAAAAGCAAGTTCAAACGACAAACCAGCATTTTCGTTGAAATTTACTTCAAATTGGGGCTTAAATCCTCCCAAAGATATACCCAATTTTTCTCGAAGTTTCCTATTATAACTAGACGCATATGTAAAGGGACTTATTATCTCAACAATTCGTGTTATAAATAAAGTAATTCCACCTAAAGACACCAAAGATAATGCAAACGTTGGTGTTTCAATACCTTTATATTGAGAAAGAGAATATATACCACCACTAATCAAACCTACACCCAATATATCAAATCCTAAAATCAGTAATCCACCAGTAAGATTTCCTTGCATGAATGAACCTGTACCAAAACCCACAAAAAAATTCAATAAAAAAGGCACTAAAGTATTTTGTTTATGAAGTTCATAAATCAACAACTTGTTATCCATATTACCTTCAGTAGCTACAGTATCAGAAGCCATCTCATCATAACTTTGGGCAAAACTAACAACAATACAAACAAAAAATAACATTAAAATTAATACTTGTTTCATAAATACCTTACCTTCCCAAAAAAATGCTCAACATTTTCATAATATCCATATTATAACATATAAAAAGTTAATCATTCTCTTACCATGCTACTCATTTTGTTATAAGACATTTATAACAAAACCTCTATTCATTAAATCCTTGATTGCTACTACTTCCCATTCTTTCTGTTTATTCATCATCATCATCATCATCATCATCATCATCGTCATCATCATCATCGTCATCATCATCATCGTCATCATCATCATCGTCATCATCATCATCGTCATCATCATCATCGTCATCATCATCATCGTCATCATCATCATCATCTTCATCATCATCATCATCTTCTTCTTCTTCTTCTATTCCTTTCTTTCTTTTTTCCTCTATTCTTTTCTTTCTTCTTTCCTCTATTCTTTTCTTTCTTCTTTCCTCTATTCTTTTTCTTTCTTCTTTCTCTTCGAGTTTTTTCCCTCTATCGAATATATTGTACAATAAATCACGAATCTCTATTCCTCTTTTTTCAACCTCTATAATTGCATCATTACTATTTTTACTATTGATCAGTCTATTAAATACATTGTAAAATCTTTCTGCTGTCATTTTTTCTTTAGACAAACGAAAAACTCCCAGAGCATCAATAATCTTATACGATGCACAACCTATCACGATATTATATTCACTTACTTTCTGAGTAAGATTTATAAGTTCTTCCATAGTAGAATACTTGTTAAAAATATGGCGATGTATTGGGTCAAAATTTTTCCTTAAGGGACCGAAAGTAGAACTTGACATTCTGACTAACATATTCAATAAATTTTTAATAACAGGCCCATATCGACTTCTCTTCTCTGATGCATCTATACTACGATAGTCAGACTCGGAAACACTACGAAGGGGGGGGCTCATTGTATATATTGCAAATGCTAAAGCATAAATAAGATCAGGACTATGCTTCATAGATGCATAAAAAACTTCTGAATTGGAAGTATAGTTCCATTCTCTTACGTCAAATATATAATTAAAGACCAAAGACGGAAAATCTTTTCCTCCTTTATTAACAGGTTCATAACGTTTAACAAGATGGTCATATTCATAAAGCTCTTCTCTTGCTTTATGAAATTGTTTTAAAGCTTTCTTTCTAGTTGTTGCTTCTTGTTTTTTTTCTAGATTACCTAAACATAAATCGAAATCTATTGGCTTAACAATTATGTCATCTTGTTCACTTGAAGGAGGGTCAACATCCTCAGGAGGGTCAACATCCTCAGGAGGGTCAACATCCTCAGGAGGGTCAACATCCTCAGGAGGGTCAACATCCTCAGGAGGGTCAACATCCTCAGGAGGAGTAACGACACCACTAGGAGGAGGGACCATTTTATTTGACTTAGCTCCAAACAATTTTTGAGCTAAACTTCCCTCTTCTCTTGTTTTTGAATTGTGACCACAACACATTACAAACACAATAAAAAACATCATACTTACTTTTACCATTAAAATTCTCCTTTTTTTTATAATTTATTATAACTTTTAATTATTATTCAGCACATCATCAACATTAAGAACCAATCTTTGTTTCTCTTTTATAACCAAACCTCTATTCATTAAGTCCGATAAATAATTCCTTATTCTATAATACGATAAATTCGTATCTTTCTTAATATCCCTCAAAGACTTTATGGTACGATTATCATATTCTAAATTAGATGCAATAAATTCAAGTGATTCATCAACACTGTTAGACGTTTTTTTATTCTTTCCTACACTAGGAATGCGACTACATTGTATCTTTTTAACCTTACTTCTTGTAGGTAATGGAACAGAGTGTAATAACTTTTGTTCATAAAACTTATGATAAGCATTCTGTATTATACAAAATACCATTGCTAAAAATATATCTAGACACACAGACAATGATAGTAGTGAATAAACAAAAATTATATTAAGATAATCATTCCTAGCAATAACAACAGACGTCCCATTTAAAACATTAGCCGCTTTAATGCGATTATTATTTATAGCTGTTGTTTCAATCAAATTACCAAGTTTAAAACGCAAATCCCTTAAAGATTGTAAATGCTCATCCCTTTGATTAAACAAAATCTTATTCTCTTTGCTTGCATTCTCAATTTCTATCATGTAATCTTGTTTCATAGTTTTATATGTATAGTCTAAGCTCAAATGTTTATTCTTGGCAAATTCTATACGATCATTATTATTCTTTATCTTAACATCAATACTAGCTATTTCACCTTCAATTATTCGCTCTTTATTAAAGAGTAGCTTACGAAGACCTTCTTCTTTTTCTCTTTGACTTTTTTTAATACTTACAACAGTATCCTTAATAGTATCTTCAAACATCAAGCTAAAGAAACTCTCAAAACTCATCCATGAACTTACAGACTGTGTTACAAGTCCTATTACTAATAATACAAATATTGCTACCCTCTCTAAGCACGCAAACACTGAAACCTTAAACATACCTTCAACCACACGCTTCCTTAGCAAGTACAAAAAATACAACAATATTGAAGATGGTACCATTATAATGACTATTGTAAATGGTAGTGTAAAATATAAGCTAGAATTACTACTAACATTATAACTTGAAATTCCTCTATGAGAATGTAACACATTGAAGAAAAATAAGAACAGAGCAAACATTATCAACCAAATGTTACGAATAAAAAATTCAACATTAAATCTCAGGGAATCTCGAATACTAAACTCAACATTAATATCTTTTTTATTGTTTTTACCTATCATAAAAGCCCCTCTACCCTAACTATATTACCAAACTGTAATGAAATACTCAAACTGTAATGAAATACTCAAACTGTAATGAAATACTCAAACTGTAATGAAATACTCAAACTGTAATGAAATACTCAAACTGTAATGAAATACTCAAACTGTAATGAAATACAAATTGCTGTCTCTACTAAGAAATTCCTAAATATTTTCCTAAAGACACAAATAACTGTGCTACAAAATATGACGCAGCAAGTGCAGCAACAACTGTTAAAGATGAAACTAACTGACCCTTAAATCCTAACTTGCTCTCAATCAAAGTCAATCGAGAATTGATTTGTACTAAATCAGTTTTAACAACCTCTATCTTTTCATCAAGTTTATCTATCCTAGCATCAAGTTTATCTACTCTGGCATCAAGTCTATTTATCTTTTCATTTAGTCTAGTCTCTACTCCATCTATCTTTTCATCAAGTTTATTTATCTTTTCATTTAATCTAGTCTCTACTCCATCTATCTTTTCATTTAAATCATTCTTAACAGTTTCTATCTTTTCATTTAATCTAGTCTCTACCCCATCTATCCTTTCATTTAAATCATTCTTAACAGTTTCTATCTTTTCATTTAACTCATTCCTAAATATATTGATCTTGTCATCTAAATAATGAAAATTATCCAACATCCTATCTTGAAAAATATCAAACTTTTCTTCAAGAACATAATAACTAATAATATGACCATCAAACGTAACACTATGATAACCCTTCTTAACTCTCTCCGGTCTAACTGCGCTCTTAGCTATATCTTCATCATTTACTCGTTCTTTTACTTCAACACTCATATATAAAACCTCTATTAATTTTTTATACTTTAATTCTTTATATTCTAATTAATTATAACATATAAGTATATTCAATTAAGAAGAAGGGATTCTTTATAAAAGAATAAAGTCAATAACAAAAGCTACTGACTTTATTCATAGTGTAACACAGTAAGGATAATAAATTGTCTTGCTGTGTTACAAATAATATTATATACATACATAATTTCAAAAAAAGTCAAGTGATTTTTACGATTATCTTAAAATATTTGTATCAAGTTATTCTGCCATCCTAAAACTCATTGAATGCTCACGTGCTTTAAGCATACGAACAAGCTTATCAGCATCAAGAGGATATAATTTTTGAAGTTCAAAATGAGAAAAAAGATGAAATTGGTTTTAATATGCCTTCTTTGGAAAATTTTGATAATGAATTTAAAAAATTGCAATGGTGGTGTGGATATAATGAAAAGACTCTGTCAAATCTTTATAAAATGTCCTTTGCGGCTGGAGATATGGTTGGTAAATTTTATGATATTTGGACTAAATCTATTGAAGAGTATAATAGAGCTGATAAGGTTTTGGATCAAGCTATTTCTGATCTTGAGCAAATTAATAAATCTGTATCCGTTGAAGATAATAAGGATAATAGAATTTTTGATGCTGAAAAGATTGACGCTTGGAAAAAAGCTGGAGAGGTTAAACAAAAAGCTGAGCAAGACTGTAGAGCCGCTGATTATTATGCCAGAAAGATCTAAGAACAACCATTGAGGTTGTTCTTAGATCTTTGAAAATTATGAGAGGAGAGTTGGAATTGAAAGCAGATAAAGATATTTGAAATTGTTTAAATGTTTTTTATGATGTTCTTCTTATACTAATAAAAACTAAATTA
>NZ_CP073222.1:0-10400 GCF_023035835.1 Borrelia venezuelensis | reverse complement strand
ATATTAATTAATTTTTAGTATAAGGTTGGTCAATTATATCATAAACGATTCCCAATTATCCAGCAAATATTCAAGCAAAAACTTCTCAAGTTTTTGCTTGTTTTTCACAAGAATCAATTGCTTCTCCTTATCCTCTAAATTAAATCTAACAATAACGGGTTTGCACTCTGAAGGGGTTCTCTTAACTCTTATATCATTAATAATTTTATTCAAAGAACTTTGCATAACATCTTGCTCACTTACATTTTCATTTTCTAAATAAGCACCTATTTTAATATATCTGTATATCATAGTTCTACTAAATTTATAATCTAAACAAAACTCATAAAAACTATCATATCCATCAAACCTGTATAATTTATTCTTCTTTATCTCATAAAGCGCCTTGGCTAATTCCAGTTTATTAACAACTTCCTCTAAAGTCCGAGCCTTAATTTCCTCCTTAAGTTGTCTATACCTTGATCGAGCCTTTTCTTTGCCGGAAACATCCTCAACTTGAGCAACATCTCCCACCCTGCTTTTAATAGTACTAAGTATATCCATTTTCATCTTTATTCCTTCAACATAAATATTTGTAAACTAGTTTACAAATATTTATGTTGTTTTTATATTTTCAACACCTTCAATAACTTCAGCAACCTTTAAATATTCATTATAATATCGTTCACTCTCCTGAGGCTCTAATCTATAAGTAACCATTTTCTGAATAGCAACACTTCTGTGAATTTTAATCGGAACATATTCTTGATAAAGTTTTTGCAAGCTATAGAAAAATTCTTTCTTTATTTTTCTATTTTCCTCGTAAAGAGTTTGAATAACATAATAACTCTTAAAATCCTGTTTCTGATAAGCACTAATAATCTCTTGCATTTTACTTTTCAAAATATCATAACTTTCAATTGCCCATAGCTCTGCTGGTAAAGGAATAACAACCTTGGTAGCAATCATCAAAGAATTAATAAGCTCTTTATTAACCGATGGAGGGGTATCAATTAATATATAATCATAATCATCAAAATAAGGGGTCAAAATCGTTTTCAACTTATACTCCTGCCCAATAATATTCTCTCCTGAAAATTGAGAAAGCTTAATATGTGATGGGGCAAAGTGCAAATTATCTGTTATTTCATGAACAATACTCATAAAAGACTTTTTAGACTTCAATACTTCGTAAATATTATATTCTCTTATATCGATTTTGTTTTCAAAATAAGGAAGAAAATAAGAAGTAACACTGGCCTGAGAATCAATATCTATAAGTAAAGTTTTATACTTTTTAGAAAAAATAAATCCCAACATTATTGCCGTTACACTCTTACCAACGCCACCCTTAATTGAAGAGATTGTTATAATATCTCTCACCTCATACCCCTAGAATCTAAACACTTAAACCTCTTATCATAAAAAAGTTTATCTAAATTATCTTCAGCAATTAAAAGTTCTTCAGACAAAGAATTAACAACACCAATATCTTTTGCCTTAATTGAGATATTGAGCTTTTTAATCTTATTTTTTATTGTAAAATAAGAAATATTATTAATTTTAGCCAAAAAAAGAGGAGTATAATATTTTTTTCCCTCATATTCAATGAAAAAATTTTTCAAATCTGTTGTCTCTGCCAAACTCAACTACCTTTTTGCCATTCTTTCTTTAGCTTGCCTTTAATAAGATTTTGGGCCTCTTCACTTAAAAGCAACTCCCTTTTCTTAAAAAACAAGTCTTTAGAAGAAATTACACCTTCAATTTTATTTTTTTTTATATATCTCGAAAGATAAGAAGAATCACTATATCCCATCTCCTTTGAAAATTCTTTCAAATTTTTTAAAGAATTTAAAAAATTTAATGTAATTCGCACAACATTTTATCTCCTAAATAAGTTTTCATTAATAGCACAAATTATTGTCTAATATAACTAAATTTATTATAAACTATGAACATCATTTTGTAAATCAAATTGACAAAATAACTTTTTTAGTATATATATAAATTATGTTGATTTTGTTTTTTAAACATAGAGACAAAAAAGACCCAAAAATCAAGGTCTTAAACAAACTGAAATAAAGGATAAATCGATGAAAAATTTAAATTTCTTTTTATATAATAACAGCAAACTCAAGAAAAATCAAGTTAGACTAATAAAACTAATTTCCATCTTAAAATATCTAAACAAAAATAAGTTAGGATATAACCAACAAGACATACTTAACTTGGCTAACTTTTTTTAAAAAAGAAGGTTATGCAGTCATTAAAATGAAAACATTACAAAAAGATTTGGGCTTCCTCAAAAAAAACAATGTAATAAAAACATTTATAATAAGACTTGGGGAATACAAGGGTTCAAAAATAAAGTACATGCCAAAAATAAACGCATATCAAATATTAAAGCAAATACTCAATGCAACAGAAGAACTATTAGAAAGAACATTCAATATCATATATAAACTAAGCAAACAGGAAAAAATCAAAAATAAAACGGAGCAAAAAAATAGAACAAAAAATAGCAGTGTATATAATAATATAAATAATAATATAAATAATAAGAAAAAAATGAGAATAAAAAGGGATGAACAACAGCAAACAATAGAAAAGATATTGGAAAAATACATGTTACACAAGGGTAAACAACAAGAAACGGTTAAAATATAAGAGTAAAACAGAGCAAAGAAATGAAAAAATTAATACATAAGCCAGAACAAAGAGAAAAAAATAAATACAGGTATAAACTTAAGAAGTTTCTTAAAAACCTAAGAGCCTTTGTAATATCTGAAATTTGAAAGGAAGAACATAAAAACAAACATAATAAACTAGACTTATACTGACAACAATAATAAAGACAAAAAAAACTCTCTATATCAAATAAGCAAACTTTTTGAACCAAAAATAAAAAAATTTGTACAAATAATTAACATGACATGTTATTTTTCAGTAGTCTCAACGAGATCAACAAGAAATAAAGGTCATTCTCTCACCAAAGAAAACCTTTTGTTAAGGTCTTATAAATTTCACAAAAAGATTAATATTATCATAAGATTATACTTACTATTGGGTCATCTTAAAGTCATTACTAAATACCAAGTAAAACACACTCATACTGCCTTAAAGTCAAAGGAATTTAAGGTATGTGTATTTCAATTAAATAACAGAAACACTGCCTCTATAAATAAAAATATCACCTTATTCCCCAAAATTTTTCAGAAAATGAATGGGTACTAAAATCAAGTAATCATTTATCAAAATTAGAAATCTTTAATTGTCTCTTGGTAAGTAAAGATTATTAAAATTGATATGTATTTCTACTTGGAGTACAAAAGGATTTCTAAAAAATACCTCAGATAAAATGTTCTAATTAAAATTCTTTGAGTGAAGAAGGTGTGTACGAAATAAACAATCTTCTCCCATTATACAAATAAAAAGAAAACCCCTTGGGGAAGGGGATTATTTAAAAGAATGTATGGTATGAAGTAAATATTGATAATAAATTCTTTTAATTTTAAAAAAGGAGAATATTTAATAATCAATTATTAGTTCAAAAATTAACCATTTCAAGTTTTTCTAAAATATTGCTAATATTTTTTCCTCAAAATTTTAAATAGATGTACCAATGTTTATCAATAACTTCGGGATTTCGAGTCGTATAAGTATTTACCACTTTAATGATAGCTTATTTACAAGTGAAACATTTATAATTTGCCTTATATTTTATTTGAGGGATGTGGATAAGAAGTCTTAACTATAATTTTTTGAGGGTTACATTTTTATACTAAAAAATTTTTGAATATATTGGGAATTAAGATAGACATGTTGTATGCTTAATTTGAAATCTCTTTTGTTAAGAATAGATTTTATTTAGAATATAAGAAAAGAAAGTCCCTACTCCTATGTCTTGTTTTGGAGAGGATTGATAGGAGTGTTGGGGACTGTTGATAGAATGCTTTCTACCGCATTTATATCTGTTTATAATATTATTTTATTTTTTTAATTTTGTAAATATTTTTAAATAATTTTATTATATTCAACGTCAAAACCGAATATTCACATAATATTGCAACAATTGACTATGCAAGCAAGTATAAATAAGTTAATAATAGTTAATATTTATAAGTTGTTACTGATGTTTACCATTATAAATTTAGATATATTTCTATTAACTACATTACACTTATTATCTTGTGTTAGAAATCATGATCAAGGTTTTTTATTGCTTTTAAAAGTCTCATTTGACCTGTTTGTAATGTAGAAATTTTTCTTTTCTTATTTCTAAAGTTTAATTCTTGGTTTATTTTTTTATTCAATTCTTGCATTTTTTTAATCTCTAAGGCACTTGGTTCATAATCGATCCATTTTTTGTCTATCCACCCTTTTTCCCATTCATAATAGCCTTCACTGTAGTTAGTTCCATTAGACTCATCGAAATGTCTTGAAAGTGCTGATATTAATTTTGCACCATACTGAAGCATTTTATCTGTTTCTGTTCTTGCAATAAATTCATCATAATCATAGGTTTTACCCGTTTGCATATTGATGATATCAATAATTAGTTTAAAGGTATTTATGCAATTCATTGCAATATTGCCAAATGGAAGATCCGGACTACTTAAGCACTTGATATTGATCGCATATTTACTCTTTAAACTTCTAGGTATTTTGAAGAAATCGACTATAAATCCATCAACTTTGGCTTTGTAATTTGCCTCATACTGAGAATTACCAAAAAAGGTTTCCCGATTACCCTCGGTCATATAATTATCATAATTCAGTATCATAGGCAATTTTTTTTCTTGAATATTATCTTGTTTAATATTTTCCATCCCATATCCTTTTGGGATCAAAAAGTTTTGCTTTGACCCCATACATTATTATAATATATATTAAATAAGAACCGATACAAATAGCTGGTGATTTTTTTAGTATGAATTCTTTGTTTGCTTAACATAAGATTGACACCCTTTTACCCGGAATCATTATTTTTTATATTTGATATTGTTTTTTTGCTGGTTTGTGATAAATTTAATTTATCTTTAACCTTTAACCATTTATAAGAAGCTTTGAGCAAGCAATTTTCTCAAAGCTTCTTATTGCTATATTACTACACAGTACTAATATAGTATAACGATAGATAGTCTACTTAAATATATTGTTTTACGGATATTTATTGGACCATAAAGACTCAAAAAAGTAAGACATGCATCAACAGTATAGCAATGCATAAGTATCTGCTCATAGATAACTTTTTCTAAAAAAAATTATAATCAATTCAAATTCACCAATTTTAAAATAATCAAAATCGTTATACTATATTAGTACTGTGTAGTAATATAGCAATAAGAAGCTTTGAGAAAATTGCTTGCTCAAAGCTTCTTATAAATGGTTAAAGGTTAAAGATAAATTAAATTTATCACAAACCAGCAAAAAAACAATATCAAATATAAAAAATAATGATTCCGGGTAAAAGGGTGTCAATCTTATGTTAAGCAAACAAAGAATTCATACTAAAAAAATCACCAGCTATTTGTATCGGTTCTTATTTAATATATATTATAATAATGTATGGGGTCAAAGCAAAACTTTTTGATCCCAAAAGGATATGGGATGGAAAATATTAAACAAGATAATATTCAAGAAAAAAAATTGCCTATGATACTGAATTATGATAATTATATGACCGAGGGTAATCGGGAAACCTTTTTTGGTAATTCTCAGTATGAGGCAAATTACAAAGCCAAAGTTGATGGATTTATAGTCGATTTCTTCAAAATACCTAGAAGTTTAAAGAGTAAATATGCGATCAATATCAAGTGCTTAAGTAGTCCGGATCTTCCATTTGGCAATATTGCAATGAATTGCATAAATACCTTTAAACTAATTATTGATATCATCAATATGCAAACGGGTAAAACCTATGATTATGATGAATTTATTGCAAGAACAGAAACAGATAAAATGCTTCAGTATGGTGCAAAATTAATATCAGCACTTTCAAGACATTTCGATGAGTCTAATGGAACTAACTACAGTGAAGGCTATTATGAATGGGAAAAAGGGTGGATAGACAAAAAATGGATCGATTATGAACCAAGTGCCTTAGAGATTAAAAAAATGCAAGAATTGAATAAAAAAATAAACCAAGAATTAAACTTTAGAAATAAGAAAAGAAAAATTTCTACATTACAAACAGGTCAAATGAGACTTTTAAAAGCAATAAAAAACCTTGATCATGATTTCTAACACAAGATAATAAGTGTAATGTAGTTAATAGAAATATATCTAAATTTATAATGGTAAACATCAGTAACAACTTATAAATATTAACTATTATTAACTTATTTATACTTGCTTGCATAGTCAATTGTTGCAATATTATGTGAATATTCGGTTTTGACGTTGAATATAATAAAATTATTTAAAAATATTTACAAAATTAAAAAAATAAAATAATATTATAAACAGATATAAATGCGGTAGAAAGCATTCTATCAACAGTCCCCAACACTCCTATCAATCCTCTCCAAAACAAGACATAGGAGTAGGGACTTTCTTTTCTTATATTCTAAATAAAATCTATTCTTAACAAAAGAGATTTCAAATTAAGCATACAACATGTCTATCTTAATTCCCAATATATTCAAAAATTTTTTAGTATAAAAATGTAACCCTCAAAAAATTATAGTTAAGACTTCTTATCCACATCCCTCAAATAAAATATAAGGCAAATTATAAATGTTTCACTTGTAAATAAGCTATCATTAAAGTGGTAAATACTTATACGACTCGAAATCCCGAAGTTATTGATAAACATTGGTACATCTATTTAAAATTTTGAGGAAAAAATATTAGCAATATTTTAGAAAAACTTGAAATGGTTAATTTTTGAACTAATAATTGATTATTAAATATTCTCCTTTTTTAAAATTAAAAGAATTTATTATCAATATTTACTTCATACCATACATTCTTTTAAATAATCCCCTTCCCCAAGGGGTTTTCTTTTTATTTGTATAATGGGAGAAGATTGTTTATTTCGTACACACCTTCTTCACTCAAAGAATTTTAATTAGAACATTTTATCTGAGGTATTTTTTAGAAATCCTTTTGTACTCCAAGTAGAAATACATATCAATTTTAATAATCTTTACTTACCAAGAGACAATTAAAGATTTCTAATTTTGATAAATGATTACTTGATTTTAGTACCCATTCATTTTCTGAAAAATTTTGGGGAATAAGGTGATATTTTTATTTATAGAGGCAGTGTTTCTGTTATTTAATTGAAATACACATACCTTAAATTCCTTTGACTTTAAGGCAGTATGAGTGTGTTTTACTTGGTATTTAGTAATGACTTTAAGATGACCCAATAGTAAGTATAATCTTATGATAATATTAATCTTTTTGTGAAATTTATAAGACCTTAACAAAAGGTTTTCTTTGGTGAGAGAATGACCTTTATTTCTTGTTGATCTCGTTGAGACTACTGAAAAATAACATGTCATGTTAATTATTTGTACAAATTTTTTTATTTTTGGTTCAAAAAGTTTGCTTATTTGATATAGAGAGTTTTTTTTGTCTTTATTATTGTTGTCAGTATAAGTCTAGTTTATTATGTTTGTTTTTATGTTCTTCCTTTCAAATTTCAGATATTACAAAGGCTCTTAGGTTTTTAAGAAACTTCTTAAGTTTATACCTGTATTTATTTTTTTTCTCTTTGTTCTGGCTTATGTATTAATTTTTTCATTTCTTTGCTCTGTTTTACTCTTATATTTTAACCGTTTCTTGTTGTTTACCCTTGTGTAACATGTATTTTTCCAATATCTTTTCTATTGTTTGCTGTTGTTCATCCCTTTTTATTCTCATTTTTTTCTTATTATTTATATTATTATTTATATTATTATATACACTGCTATTTTTTGTTCTATTTTTTTGCTCCGTTTTATTTTTGATTTTTTCCTGTTTGCTTAGTTTATATATGATATTGAATGTTCTTTCTAATAGTTCTTCTGTTGCATTGAGTATTTGCTTTAATATTTGATATGCGTTTATTTTTGGCATGTACTTTATTTTTGAACCCTTGTATTCCCCAAGTCTTATTATAAATGTTTTTATTACATTGTTTTTTTTGAGGAAGCCCAAATCTTTTTGTAATGTTTTCATTTTAATGACTGCATAACCTTCTTTTTTTAAAAAAAAGTTAGCCAAGTTAAGTATGTCTTGTTGGTTATATCCTAACTTATTTTTGTTTAGATATTTTAAGATGGAAATTAGTTTTATTAGTCTAACTTGATTTTTCTTGAGTTTGCTGTTATTATATAAAAAGAAATTTAAATTTTTCATCGATTTATCCTTTATTTCAGTTTGTTTAAGACCTTGATTTTTGGGTCTTTTTTGTCTCTATGTTTAAAAAACAAAATCAACATAATTTATATATATACTAAAAAAGTTATTTTGTCAATTTGATTTACAAAATGATGTTCATAGTTTATAATAAATTTAGTTATATTAGACAATAATTTGTGCTATTAATGAAAACTTATTTAGGAGATAAAATGTTGTGCGAATTACATTAAATTTTTTAAATTCTTTAAAAAATTTGAAAGAATTTTCAAAGGAGATGGGATATAGTGATTCTTCTTATCTTTCGAGATATATAAAAAAAAATAAAATTGAAGGTGTAATTTCTTCTAAAGACTTGTTTTTTAAGAAAAGGGAGTTGCTTTTAAGTGAAGAGGCCCAAAATCTTATTAAAGGCAAGCTAAAGAAAGAATGGCAAAAAGGTAGTTGAGTTTGGCAGAGACAACAGATTTGAAAAATTTTTTCATTGAATATGAGGGAAAAAAATATTATACTCCTCTTTTTTTGGCTAAAATTAATAATATTTCTTATTTTACAATAAAAAATAAGATTAAAAAGCTCAATATCTCAATTAAGGCAAAAGATATTGGTGTTGTTAATTCTTTGTCTGAAGAACTTTTAATTGCTGAAGATAATTTAGATAAACTTTTTTATGATAAGAGGTTTAAGTGTTTAGATTCTAGGGGTATGAGGTGAGAGATATTATAACAATCTCTTCAATTAAGGGTGGCGTTGGTAAGAGTGTAACGGCAATAATGTTGGGATTTATTTTTTCTAAAAAGTATAAAACTTTACTTATAGATATTGATTCTCAGGCCAGTGTTACTTCTTATTTTCTTCCTTATTTTGAAAACAAAATCGATATAAGAGAATATAATATTTACGAAGTATTGAAGTCTAAAAAGTCTTTTATGAGTATTGTTCATGAAATAACAGATAATTTGCACTTTGCCCCATCACATATTAAGCTTTCTCAATTTTCAGGAGAGAATATTATTGGGCAGGAGTATAAGTTGAAAACGATTTTGACCCCTTATTTTGATGATTATGATTATATATTAATTGATACCCCTCCATCGGTTAATAAAGAGCTTATTAATTCTTTGATGATTGCTACCAAGGTTGTTATTCCTTTACCAGCAGAGCTATGGGCAATTGAAAGTTATGATATTTTGAAAAGTAAAATGCAAGAGATTATTAGTGCTTATCAGAAACAGGATTTTAAGAGTTATTATGTTATTCAAACTCTTTACGAGGAAAATAGAAAAATAAAGAAAGAATTTTTCTATAGCTTGCAAAAACTTTATCAAGAATATGTTCCGATTAAAATTCACAGAAGTGTTGCTATTCAGAAAATGGTTACTTATAGATTAGAGCCTCAGGAGAGTGAACGATATTATAATGAATATTTAAAGGTTGCTGAAGTTATTGAAGGTGTTGAAAATATAAAAACAACATAAATATTTGTAAACTAGTTTACAAATATTTATGTTGAAGGAATAAAGATGAAAATGGATATACTTAGTACTATTAAAAGCAGGGTGGGAGATGTTGCTCAAGTTGAGGATGTTTCCGGCAAAGAAAAGGCTCGATCAAGGTATAGACAACTTAAGGAGGAAATTAAGGCTCGGACTTTAGAGGAAGTTGTTAATAAACTGGAATTAGCCAAGGCGCTTTATGAGATAAAGAAGAATAAATTATACAGGTTTGATGGATATGATAGTTTTTATGAGTTTTGTTTAGATTATAAATTTAGTAGAACTATGATATACAGATATATTAAAATAGGTGCTTATTTAGAAAATGAAAATGTAAGTGAGCAAGATGTTATGCAAAGTTCTTTGAATAAAATTATTAATGATATAAGAGTTAAGAGAACCCCTTCAGAGTGCAAACCCGTTATTGTTAGATTTAATTTAGAGGATAAGGAGAAGCAATTGATTCTTGTGAAAAACAAGCAAAAACTTGAGAAGTTTTTGCTTGAATATTTGCTGGATAATTGGGAATCGTTTATGATATAATTGACCAACCTTATACTAAAAATTAATTAATAT
>NZ_CP073220.1:0-926328 GCF_023035835.1 Borrelia venezuelensis | reverse complement strand
TAGTTTAATTGTTAATAGTATAATATTTATTATTACCTCCTTCCAAACAAGTACAAACTGTTCTTTATTCCTTAATAACATGTTACAATTCCTTACACACACAATGAAAAATTTAATACTTATATCACTACTAATAATATATACCCATGCATGGGGTAAAAAATTTAATAATGAAAATATAAAACCACTACAAATAGGTATCATTCAACACAATTATATAAATTTAACTCCTTATAATCAACATTATAAATATTACGCTTTCATTGGAATAACCATGACCTACAATGAATGGATTGATTTCAATATCATCCCCATCCACTTTTATCCCCTCATTCCAACTTTCTCAAATGTCTATTTTACTCTATCTATTTCTCTTTATATATTGAAATATCAAATACACATATATTCTTTCATTATCAATATCTTAATAGGTACTCAATTACCTATAGCTCTTAGAACTTCCATTATTACTGGTAACAATATCTCTGCTTTTCTTTTCCCTGCATTGCCTTTTGTCTCTGTTAAACTTAACATTCCAATTACTAATTTATTCTCTATCCTCTCTACATTTTCTTCTTCTCTACGTGAGTATTTTTTAGTCGATATAGCTATTACCTTTCCCATCTAATTATAACAATAATGGTAATTTTTAATAAGCATTTCCTTTATACAAAACTAAGAATATTCATTCTTCTACATTAAGTTTCTTAAACCCTTCTGGAATAAGCACAACATCAATACCTGAATTTAATGATTTCCTAATCGCATGCCCCAAACTAAAATTATTTACAATTGCCCCCATATCATATGCATCTGTCATGATAATACTAAAGATATTCAGATTATGTCTTATAATATCCACAATATCTTTTGACATACTACTTACATCTCCGGAAATCTTAGGAACAAGTACATGCCCAAGCATAATAAATTTTGCTTCCTTGCCAAAAAGAAATGGTATAAAATTATTTACCATTAAAAAATTTTTACTATAAGGTAATAAGGCCAAATCTTTATGGGTATCTACTTTTGTGCCTCCAAGTCCAGGAAAGTGTTTAACCACAGCAAACACACCTTCCCTTTGTATCCCATCAATAAATGCCTCTACCATAAGACCAATATTATAAGATGAATACCCAAAAGTTCTGCTACCTAAGGGACTATTTGGAACAAATTTTGCATCTGCTACAGGTGCCATATTTACATTGATACCAAGTCGTCTAAGCTGTTTCCCAAGAATTTCACCAATCTTATATGCAAGCTGAGAATCTCCAGTCTTTCCAACAGATTCCATAGCAGGAAAATTATAAACTCCCAATTTTTTATTCTCACTAGCTCTACTAACTAGTCCTCCTTCTTCATCAACAGCAATCAATATGTCAGAACCAAGATGTCTCTTTATCCCTTCAATCAACTCTTTAGTTTGCTGTGCATCCTTAAAATTTTCTCTAAATAAAATAATTCCTACTGGATTTATCTCTCTTATTTTACCAAGTTCTTCTCTTACTTAGTGCTTGCACAGCACTAGGATTAGCAACATTCCTAATGCCAATAAAAAAACAACGTTCCCTCAAAATGTTCTTAACATTAACTCTTCCTAAAAATTTATCAATATCTACAAGATCAAATTTATCATTTTCAAAATAATCATAATCTATATCAGGAATGGAGCCTAGTAAAACCAAACTAGACAATAAAAGGCCAAATAACACAAATCTAAACATCCCACTTACCTTGCCTAAATACCAAATCATATTTATTCTTCAATGCATTATTAAGAGCATAATTTAAATATCTAGCAATATCAGAAATATTACCCGAAAATTTATCATTCATGTAATTACTCATAATAAGCGTATCAACAAATAATTTTGCGGGCAGAAACCTATCTTCTCTATTGACCTCAAAAATTAATGGATTATCTACTATTCTCATAACTTCCCAAGTTATTTGCTCAATTGCAGTATATCTACCAAACTCTTTATCCTGTTCAATAATTCTTATAGGCATATCTGATATTATTCTATCCATATTTTCTATCAAATATTCTAAATTAAAAAGACCTGTGGCACAATTAAATAAAATCCTAGAACCTCTACATTCAGCTTTAAGTACAGCTTCTTTAGAAATAACACTACCAATATCAACACATGTTAAATGATTATCATCATCCAAGACTAAAACCCCACCCTTTGTATCTAGTAGGGTTTTAACACTAAATTCAAAGCCAGAAGAACTATTAGTTATAGCCATTATGGCAAGAGTCTGTAAATTAACAGTAAAACCAATATTATCAACATTACCAATATACACAAATTTTTTTCCAGAATTATAAAGTCTAAAATAAATATCTCTTAAAACTTTAAAATTTTGCCCATGACCAGCAGGTAAAGCCAAAAAAGATCTCTTGCCATTAGTACAATAGCTAAAATATTCATATTGACCATCATCTAATTTATTATAACAATAAACCAAAGGCTGAATCGCCGTCAAAATATCTGCCCTTTGCAAACCACAAGAATTCAAATCTTTAATCAAATTATCATCAAAAATATTATCTAAAAAATTAGAAATTGGTTTATAAGTCTTAAAACTTGTCATCTGAAAAATCGAAGGCTTAATACTCTTACCATAAAGCTCACAATATCTATTAGAAAGCATTAAAAGATGTCGCATTTTTAATGCTAAAAATGAAAATCCATAACTACCATCTCTATTAACATATGCGGGTGTTATTCCCTTTGGCAAATGCCCAAACAACCTCCTAGCTTCAAGTATTTTATCTGCATATAAAGAATACAATTCCTCATTAAAATCGTTATTTTTCAGTATATCAAAATAACTAGTCGCAGAACCCCCATTTAAAATACCAAATGAGAGATAAGGATAAAGCAATAATCCTAGTCTTTCCAGATCATCACCGGTAAAAACATAAAAATTACTTTCTGATGAAACCGAAAACTTTGTAAAATCATCAATATATTTTTTTAAATTATGTTCAACAAGCTCCTTTTTAAACTTTAATTTAACAGAATTATTAGCAAGACTTAAAATACTGCCATGACTCTCATCAGGAAAATTCTTAACAGATATGCTTAAAGTTTTAAGTTTGTGCATATTAAGCATATCAAGCATTTTTTTAGAAAAAATTTCATCAATTACTTCATACACACCAAAACCTCATTTGAAGACAAGGTAAACAACAATTAACATAATAAGAAGCACGTTAAATAATGCTTATTATAATAGAATATGTTACTATAATCATAGTACTACAAATAAAGGCAAATATTAAATAAAATATACTAATGAAGAGGAAAATATGCTAAAAAGGTATATACTAAATATGACAAATCTAAGCAACGCCATTAATGAAATGATACTCTCTCATTCAGGATTTAGAAAGATATTTGCAAAATCAAAAAATGAAAATTCAATAGAATATGAAATCAATGATGACGACAAAATATTGGTTGCTCTTATAACCCTTACAATATCAAATTATTTTAAAGATAAACCAAAAAAATATATCAATGTTGGATTAGATTCAAGAGCAACTGGAAATATAATCTCAGAGATAATAATTAAGACCTTAATTTTAAACAATAACAGTGTAAAATTTTTTGGAATACTCCCAATACCAGAAATCTTAGCTTATACAAAAGAAAATCAAAATTCAAAAGGATTTATATACATTTCTGCCAGTCATAATCCTACAGGATATAATGGCATTAAAATTGGATTAAATGATGGGGGTGTGCTAAATTCAAATGAAACAAAGAAAATAATATGTCAGCTCAGATCCAACATTGAAAATGAAACTTTAATAAACAATCTAATAACAAACTTACAAAAGTTTAATACCAATGCTCTGCACTTAAAAACATATGAAACAATTATCACTTCACAGGCTAGACATAAAACACAATCTTATAACTCATATAAATCATTAATGCAGCAAATAATATATTCAGATACCCATAATCAAAAAAATATTGACATACTAAAAAAAACTATCAAAAAAGAACCTATAGGAATCATAGGAGAGATGAATGGTAGTTCTCGCATTAACTCAATTGATAGAGAAATGATTGAATCTTTGGGAATAAAATTGGAATTTCATAACACAGAAATTGGTATCTTTAAACATGGAATGACTCCTGAAGGGACATCTTTAAACATATGCAAACAAATATTAGAACAAAAATTTAAGAATGACAATTCTTTCAAGTTAGGATATGTCCCTGATTGTGATGGAGACAGAGGCAATTTGGTCGCAATTTTAAAAAAAGAACAAGCAAGTATCATTACACCACAAAAAATATTTGCACTCTCAGTACTCTCAGAGCTTAGCTATCTTTACCATACAGGAATTAAAGACAATTTAGCTATCGTAGTTAATGATGCAACCTCACTAAACATTGAAAAAATAGCCTCGCTATTTAACACAAAAGTTTATAGAGTGGAGGTTGGTGAAGCCAACTTAACAGAAATGGCTGACCTTTTACGGAATAAAGGATTAATAGTAAAAATTTTAGGAGAAGGATCAAATGGGGGCAATATTACATACCCTTCAAAAGTAAGAGATCCATTAACAACTCTCTTTAGCATCATAAAATTGCTTAAAATCAAAAATCTTTACAAAATATGGTGCTCAATATCTAATAATTCATATAATGAACAATACACTCTTGAAGACATATTAAAGACAATCAATTTTTATAGCAATGTAGAAGTATCATCAGAAAAAGCCATGCTTAAAATAAAAGTAGAAAATCAAGAAATATTAAAAACCAACTACGAAAAATTATTAGACAAAGAATTCAACAACAATAATACCGTATTACACAAATTACCAATACATAATTATGAAATTATAAATTATGAGGGTATCAAACAAAACATCTCTAGAACAGGTGACTCATCAGGAGGGCTTAAAGTTTTATTTAAAAATAATAAACATGAAATAATTGCTAGTTTATGGTTCCGTGGCTCAAAAACAGAACCAATACTTAGAGTATTAAGTGAGGTCATATCTGAACATAATGATTTACTATATCCTCTCTTAGATTTTCATACAAATTTAATACACTCGGCTAACTCTTTAATCTAATTAACATACATGAATTATGACATAAAACTCAAACAACTTGATTTATTATAGTCAATTATTCGGTACAACCTATATACTTAAATTATTTTAAATTATTTTTTAAAATTTTCTCTACATTTCTCCTCACCCCATTCCACGTCCTTGATATACCCATTAAATTTTTAGCATTTTTTATAACTTCTATTGCAACTTTTCTGGTTTTACTTGTACCTTCAAATATTATTTCATCAATATAACCCTTTTTAGCTTTAAAAAATTTTCTTCTCTCTCTAATTGGTATTAAAAATTGATTTAAAACCTCAAAAAGCCTCTCTTTAACTTCAACATCTCCAATTGTACCCTTCCTATACCTAGTTTTAAACTCATAAAGCTCATCAACATTACTATTAAAAAGATCATGATAAATAAAAACAGGATTACCATCAACTTCTCCTGGTATATCTGCTCTCACTCTTTTCGGATCTGTAAACATAGACATAACTTTCTTACGCAATGATTTTTCATCATCACTTAAAAATATCGCATTACCAAGACTTTTACTCATCTTAGCCTTGCCATAAATTCCCACAAGAGCCTGAGAATCTGTAAAGATAGCTTCAGGAATTGGAAAAAAATCTCCATAAAGATAATTAAATTTCCTAGCAAGTTCTCTTGTAAGCTCAATATGAGCCTCATTATCACGTCCAACTGGAACTAAATTAGCCTTTGCCATCAAAATATCCGCACTCATAAGAACAGGATAACCCAAAAGTCCATAAGGAACCTCAGATAGTCCAGCAGCAACACTCATGTCCTTTATACTAGGAATCCTTTGCAAACGATTAACCATTACAATCATTGACAGTATTAAATTTAACTCTAAAAGCTCAGGTATAGCTGATTGCAAATAGATATTAACTTTTTCAGGATTAATCCCACAAGCCAGATAATCCAAAACCATTTCTCTAACATTAACAGATATTTCATTAATGCTTTTTAAATCTGGTTTTGTAGTAAGAGTATGCAAATCCGCTATAATAATATAAGTCTCATATTCCTCCTGATACTTTAATCTATTAACAATAGACCCGATATAATGCCCTAAATGAAGAGAACCTGTAGGTCTATCTCCTGTAAGCATAACTTTTCTCTGCAAACTTAACTCTCCTTATTATTATCAACACTTAAGATCTTTGAACCACTTAAAAACACAGAAAAAGGTTTTAAACACGCTATATTATCTACTATTACTTTTATAATCACTGTAAAAGGATAGGCTATTAAAAGTCCCACAATGCCCCAAAGCCATCCCCAAAAGAAAAGAAAACAAAGCAGCAAAAAAGGAGAAAGATCAAGCCTATGTCCTTGCATCTTAGGCTCAAGAATATTCCCAATCAACATTTGAACAAATGTATTATATATAAATATATAAAAAACTAAATTTAAATTAGGATAAAACTGTACTAAAGCAGCTATCATAATAAAAAAAACTGCTAAAATTGAACCTATACTTGGAATAAAATTAAAAACAAATGTAAGCACAGCCCATACACGAGGAAAATCTTGTCCAAACAACTTTAAACCTATAAACACTAAAAAACCTGTAAGACAACTAACAAAGAGCTTTATTCCCAGATACTTACTAATCTGACTATTTATTGTACTTAAAGCCTCAATAAATATACTCGAAACAGATTGTTTAAAAGCATTTTTAACTTTTATATCAAAAATGTGTATTTCTGATAGTAAAAAATACAACAATAAAAATAACACAACCAAACTGCTTGCAAATCCAATAATCTCATTAGATATCCGAGTTAAAAAAGGATAAATATATTTAGAAAAATCTATAGTGCTAATAATAGCACTATCTAACTTATATTTTTCAAGAATATCTACCATAATAAAAATCAACTGCTTCTGATAATAAGGTAATTGATCAATTAAGACAGTAACACTATAATAAACAAAACTAAAAACCAAATAAGAAAATGAAAAAAGAACAAAAAAAATTACAAAAACTATTAAAACTCTTGGGATCTTTAGTTTTTTAAGAAAAGTATAAATGGGATATACCAAAAACCCAAGAACCACCGCAATAGCTAAAGGTTTAAATATTGTTTGTGCTATTTTTAAAATAGCAATTAACATTACAATCAAAGCTATAACATAAAACACAGACTGTAATTTAACAAACTTTAACCTATCAGTTGGTTTTAGCTCTAAAGACATCTCACTGCTCCTTCAATATATCTTAATCATTATGAAAAATACTTAAAAACAGAGTCAATACTCACTCACGAATATTTGTCAAAATTTAAAATCAATTCATATATTTAAATGAATCTTTTCCATTATCCAATTATATAACTTAGTTCCCTTACTATAATTAGCTTCAGCTAAATCCCCTACTCTTTTCTCTTTAACTAGCCTCTTAGCATTTTCATCATTTCCATGATAAACCGTCAACGTATTTTTATAATGATTTAAGCTGTTATTCAAAATTTCAAAGGCTGGAATATCATTAAAACCATCTGCAATATAAAACATATTTTCAAAAGGAATCTCTCTTCTACCTTTAGGAATCCTCTTATTAATTTTATCATAAGATCCCTTATTTAGCTCGAAAATTACCCGGGTTTTTATTGTATGATCTACGAAATAACATACGCTACTTAAAACAACATTTTCTGAAAACTTATTATCTAAATTCTGATAAAAAGGCATAAGGTATGTGTCTATAAATTCACAAGCCCAAACCTTAGTAACATAAGGAGCAATACTACTGCCTAAAATCATCTGTCTAAAACCACTTGAAACAATATAAATATTTATCACAGTAGCTGATTTTTTTAAACTTCGATTTATTTCATCGATTTCTTTAAACAAAGAAATAACTCCTTCAAAAAATCTCAATTTTGAGCCCAATTCAAATAATATTTTATTATTTAAGCCTTTAAAAATCCCTTCCTTGACATATGTTAAAAAATGTGACAAATATATCATTTCATTAGCAATGATATTACAATGATTTTTGTTATAAGTAATAGATAAATTTTCAACTTCATCCCAAAATAAACTAGCATTAACATTATACTCATCAAAAAGTACCTGTTGCATATTACCATAAATTAAAGTGTCATCAAAATCAAATATCAAAGCTATAATCTTTTCTTTTTTACCCATAAACAAAAAATAAATTTAAATTAACATTAACTTGTATTACAATATATATATAACTATGAATATATTCAATATATTTATATATGGTATTATTTTAACATATATGAATATATTGAATAAAAATGATTATGATAGATATAAGTAGTATAAATCAAATAAAAGATATTTTCTCTAAAGTATTAGATGTAAGTTTAATCAGCATTTTAGTTTATTATATCTATAAAAATGTTATTAATTCTTATTCTGTAAATTTACTCAAAGGAATGATCATCATTACATCCATTGGTATCGTGTCTTATTATTTCAACTTATACACAATAAATTGGCAATATATTTGCTATGTTTTATTAGTAGTTTTTTGTGATTTAATCCTCCTAAGCTCATAGAAAACAAAATTTTCCGTAACATTGGGTTGCCAGACAGTCCATTTATCATTTCTAAATAGATAATTTTTTGCATATCTATAATTGGAACAATAGGCAACCCTCTCTCTGTTATTATTTCTTTCAGATTTTATTAAAACATCTTATCTCTTAATTAAGTCTCGTTCAAGATCAAATTAAACAATAAGATTATTATATACCTCATTAAAGTATTTATATGAGCTAAAGTATAAAAAATTTTTCTGTAATAAACTCAAAAAAGCTACTAGATCTGCATAAGGCCCGTTCCCTTTATTTACTAAACAGGTTATCCATTCTTCATTTTCAAGTTTCACATTAATATTTAAAATCTTTGACCTAAGGTTTTGGATTACTCAAAGCTACCTCTTAGAGCCTATCTAGTTATCATCGTGCCTCCTACACCATTTATTCCTTCAATAACTTTATTCAGTGATGTAATAATTGCCTCCCTATTTCCTTTAGACTTTACAAATCCAATACTTGCCTCTACTTTAGGCAACATAGACCCTGCTGCAAAATGTCCTTCTCCTATATATCTCTCTAAATCAACAATATTTACCTTGTCAAGTAAAATTTCATCTTTTTTGCCAAAATTTAATGCTACCTGATCAACAGCAGTAACTATCAATAACTTATCTGCTCCAATATCTTGTCCTAATCTAGATGACGCAAAGTCCTTATCAATTACTCCACTTACTCCTTTAATAATTCCTATGTCATCTCTTATAACAGGAATACCACCTCCTCCACACGCAATCACTATAAATCCTTTGTTCATTAATTCACTTATCTCTTCAATTTCTATAATCTCAATTGGCTTAGGTGATGCTACCACTCGCCTATAACCTCTTCCACTATCTTCTCTTAAAATATATCCCTTACTTTCAAGCTCTTCCGCTCTTACCTTATCATAAAATGGTCCAATAGGTTTACTAGGCTTCTTAAAACACTCATCTTCTTTATCTACCAAGACTTGCGTAAGCACTACTACTACTCCCCGTCTAATTCCTCGCTTACACATCTCATTCCGCAGTGCCTGCTCAATATAATACCCTATCATCCCTTGACTCATACCAACACACACATCAAGCGGTGCCAATGGTGTCTCTTTACACATCTCATTCTCTAGCAAAATCCTTCCTACTTGCGGGCCATTACCATGACTGATAATTACTTCATAACCATACTCTATCAAATCTACTATCTCACATACACTGCTCTCTATTCTTGCCAATTGATCACAAAATGTTCCTTCTCCACCTTCTAATGCATTCCCCCCAAGACTTATTACAATTCTTTTACTCATACATACTCCCTCATTTTTTATAAATATACATTTGCCATTATAACTAAAATACATATTACAAATTCAATCACAAATATTGGCATTACAAATTTAAACCAACTACCATAACTAATCCTTGCTATACCCAATACAGCCATTATAACTCCACTTGTTGGGGTTAATAAATTAACTAGACCTGATGCTGTTTGCATACCCAACACAACTGATGACCTTGGCATGTCTAAAAAATCAGCCAATGGTGCCATCATTGACATCGTCAGACTTGCATGTCCTGATGATGAAGGCACAATAAACCCTATACACATCTGTACAAGTTCGTTTAACACTACAAATAGACCTTTAGGTACTCCATATAAAAATTCTGATGCTGCATTTAATATAGTTCCTGTAATCATTCCCTCATCAGCTACTATCATCACTCCTCGAGCCATGCCTATAATAAGCGCTGCTGTCATCATATCTTTAGCTCCCTCTACAAATGTTTCCCACATCTTTAATTCGCTCATTTTACATATAAACGCTGATAAAATTGCTGTACCAAGATATAACATCGTCATCTCTTGCATCCACCAACCAAGCTCCAAAATACTATATATTAAAAATACAATCATCACTCCATATAATACCAATACCATCTTTCGTCTATTTGTAAATTCAGGCATACCATTTTCCTTATCACCCATCTTACCTTTAACAAATAGATTATAATGCTCTTCCCTTTGTTCATACACTATAGACCTCTTAGGATCATTCTTTATCCTAATCGCATATATCAACACATACACTATAGCTACAGACACAGAAACTATATACAAAATAATACGGAAATAAAAACCATCCTTTATTTCAATACCAGCTATAGCTGATGCTATACCTGTAGCAAATGGATTAATAGTAGATGCCATGGTTCCAACACCAGCTCCCAATCCAATAATTGCAACAGCTACAATATTATCATAGCCCAAGGCTATTACTAATGGAATCATAATAAGATAAAATGGAAGTGTCTCTTCATACATACCCGTTGTAGTTCCTCCTATGGAGAAAATAAACATCATAAATGGTATCAAAAGTTTATCCTTATTTCCCATTTTTTTAATTGCTGCAGCTATCCCTGCATCAACCGCACCTGTTCCTAAAATCACTCCATAAGCTCCACCAACAATCAAAACAAATACAATAACTTCAACAGCATGCTCCATTCCTTTAGCCATTGCTGTTAAAATAGTAAAAATACCATCTAAAAATCCCCGAGAAGCCCTTTCTACTGTATGATAAGTCCCCGCCACAACAACTTCTTGTAAATTTCCATTAACTTCCCTCGTTTCCTTAGAAAATTCACCAGCAGGAACTATATAAGTTAATATAGTCATAAACACTATTAAAGAAAATACTATCGTAAAACTACTTGGCATTTTATTCTTCTTAACCATCTTATCTCTCCTAATAAATTTACATTTTTCTAATCTAAATTTATAACTAATTATCCCAAAGTTCCAACCATTACAGCCTTAATAGTATGCAACCTATTCTCAGCCTCATCAAACACAACAGACTGACCACTTTCAAAAACATCATGTGTAACCTCAATACCTTCAAGCCCATATTTATCAAATATTTCATTACCAAGGACCGTATTCAAATCATGAAAAGCTGGTAAACAATGCATAAATATTGCATCTTCCTTTGCCAATTTCATAAGCTTACTATTAACTTGATATGGTCTTAACAGTTTAATTCTTTCATTCCAATTAGTCTCACCCATAGACACCCAAACATCAGTATAAACAATATCAGCATCTTTCACTGCTTCCTCAAGAGAACTAGAAATAGTAATATTACCACCACTCTCAGCGGCTATCAATCTTGTCTTGCTTACCAATTCTGGATCTGGGAAGAGTTCTCTTGGCGCAAATACTCTAAAATCCATCCCCATAATAGCACACCCTTCCATTAAAGAATTAGCAACATTATTTCTACCATCGCCACAAAAGACCATCTTCAAACTTTTTAAACATCCCTTATGTTCTTCAATAGTCATAAAGTCAGCAAGTACTTGTGTTGGATGGGCAACATCTGTTAACCCATTATAAACCGGAACATTAGCATACTTAGCTAAATCCTCAACTGCTTTTTGAGAAAACCCTCTAAATTCAATAGCATCATACATTCTTCCTAATACTCTTGCGGTATCAGCTATCGACTCCTTTTTACCTATCTGACTACCGGTTGGCCCCAAATAAGTAACATGGGCTCCTTGATCATAAGCAGCAACCTCAAACGCACATCTTGTTCTTGTTGAGTCCTTCTCAAAAATTATAGCTATATTTTTTCCTTTAAGTTTTTGTTCTTCAAATCTTGCATACTTAGATTTCTTCAAACTATGAGACAAATCAAGTAAATATCTCACATCTTTTTGAGTAAAATCTAAAAGCCTTAAAAAACTTCTCTTTCGTAAATCGTCTCGTAAATCATACATAAATATTTCCTCCATTAAACTAAATATCTTCCCTTATTAAAGGCATAGACATACATCTAGGGCCTCCTCTTCCTCGTGAAAGCTCACTAGAAGGCATTTTATAAACTTTAATCCCAAATTCCTCAAGCAATCTATTAGTTACATGATTCCTAGAATAAACTATTACTTCTCCAGGTGCTATTGCTAAAGTGTTAGCACCGTCATTCCATTGTTCCCTTGCTCCATGAATTAAATCCCCTCCAGCACACTTTATCATATTAACCTTACTGCCAAGATAGAAGCCTAAAATATCCTCCAATTTAGCCTTTTCACTTTTAACTTTAATACTGCCAGAACCCAAATCATAAGTCAAAGCATAAATGGTAAATTTCATATCATCACTAATAAAACTTGTAAAAGTAGTATGATCTATTTGAGTAAAAACCGTATCTAGATGCATATAAGCCCTACTTTGTGGGATTTGAAAAGCTAAAATAGTACTAAAAGATGTTTTTTGTTGAAAAAGTTTGCGCGCTACTTTTTCAACAGATTCAGATTCGGTTCTCTCAGAAATACCAATAGCCAAAACATCACGACTTAGAACTAACTCATCTCCACCTTCCAACGTAGTATCTTCATCCCTAGTATACCATATAGGAACATTGTCTCTATAAATAGGATGGTATTTAAAAATATACTCTGCAAATATTGTTTCCCTACGTCTAACCCTAGTTTGCATCCTATTTATTGTTACACCATGACCAATACTCGCAAAAGGATCCCTCGTAAAGAGTATATTGGGCATAGGATCAACAATTAAAGGATATTCACTGTTTACTAAAAAGTTCAGAGAATCAGATTTATAATTTTTAAGATCATCCCTTGTAACCCCAGCTATCATTTTTGAAATCATGTCATTAACAGACATATTATAAAAATAATCCTTCAAAGCTTGAGTCTTATTCTCAGTTCTGATCCCTGCTTCAAAAATAAATTGTGATATAAATTGATCTTTGACACTATCACACTGAGAAATAGTTTCACTAATTAAATCCTCAATATAGACAACTTCAACTCCATTATTTCTTAAAATATCCGCAAAAGCATTGTGTTCTTGCCTTGCCACTTCAAGATAAGGAATATCATCAAACAATAACCTTTGCATTATTGAAGGAGTCAGATTTTCCAATTCTTCTCCTGGTCTATGTAGCAACACTCTCTTTAAACGACCTATTTCTGAGAATACACTTATTGGTTTTAAATACTGCATAACAAAAACCTCTGTTTTTATAAAAAAGTTTAAAAATTTTTAATTTATTACACTTAGTTAATATATTAAAACTTAAACGACAAAAAATCAACATAATTAAAACCTATAAAAAACAAACAAGCTTAATACTTAACTAAATATGATAAAATATTGATATGCAACATCTTACATATATATTCAATTTAATAAGTCTCTACCTAATATGTTCGTGTTCTTTATTTAGCAAAAGTGATCAAAAAAATTACGGTTCAAATACTATCCTGTTAACCCATCACTATCCACCCAATCATGCCCTCGTAACTAATATGACATATACTACATATCACATACCATCACATCTAATAGACACAATATTAGAGCATACAAGATCTCCCAATTTATTAAAAACATTAGCAATAGACTTAAAAATAAGTCCCCAAAAAATAGAAGAAATACAAAACTATCTACTGGCCTATCAAAGACACCTAAATAATTCACAAGAATGGAAAAAATTTATTGAACAAAGCAATATAAATGGATATTTAATCATTAAAGTTGATACAAGTTTTAGAAAAAAATCTGACAAAATTAAACCAAATTCACTTAATAAAAAGTTTACAGAGCTAACAGAAGCACAAATGTATTTAGACAAGGAAATTTTAGCATCATTAGAACAAATATTTTACGAAAAAAATATGGGATATATACCCATTGAAAACACTAACTCTTTTTTCCCTCAAGACAGCATAACCAATTATGCTGTCAATAAAGATATAATAAACGGAATAGAATACATATCTCCTCACATAATAGCAAATCAATTATTAAAAATTAATGATAAACAATATTTCAAGAGATTCATGCTTCATTTAAAAATTGAAAATAACAAAATAACAGAAATACTGCAAAAACAAACAATTGCTGATGAATACAATAATTCATACTATTCAACAAAATCACAACAAAAACTAAACTCAACAAGTAATTACAAATTAATTCCTAATATAATAGATCCAGAAACAGGAATAGAAATAACACCGCAAAAACTAAGATCCATTTTGTCAAATGGAGACATACTGCTAATAAAACCAAAAATAGATTGGACTGACTTTTTCTATTTTTGGCAACACACAGGAATATTTGACGCTGATAAGTATGACAATACAAAAAAAATTGTATTTAAAGGAGAAGACAGCTTCGATATAAAATCAGTAATCACAAGCAATCAAATCAAATTTGACACAGCATCTGTTCAGGGTTCAGGCTATGAAAAACTCACAACTTATATACAATCAAGGATACTAAAAATATTCTCACCCATAACAGATAAAAGAACTATTCAAAAAGCAATAAATTTTGCTAAAAACAGATATGTTGACAATAATTTTGGATATATGGTTCCCCTGTTGTCTTCTAATATGTGGACTGACTCAATTAATCTTGAAGAGATCCACCATAAAACTTATTGTTCATTAGTAGTTGACAGAACATACAGAATAGCTGGTCTTGATGTCTCAAGAAATTATGAAGTATCTGGTGTAGTGACTCCTGGGGAGATAAATGCCGCTGCTTACGATTTTTATATGTCATACACAATATCAGGAATATTTCCCAGTATGTTACCAAAAAGAGTTATCAAACCAACTCTTAGAGAAAAATTTATTGGGTATAATAGAGAAATAAAAGATTCAATAGAAATAAAAAGTTCAAAAGAAAAAAGGTTTGGCAGATCTTGCAATATAATTAATTCTTGGTGCTTAGGGAGTTAATTCAACATGAAAAAATACTACGCATGCATATTAAACGACAAAAATGAAAAAATGATCTTCACATCTTGGGAAGAATGCAAAAACAAAATTATAGGACAAAAAAATAAAATAAAGAGCTTCAAAACAAAAGAAGAAGCAAAAAATTGGCTCTCAAGAGATGGAAAGAACGATATCTACCCAACAGGAATATATTTTGACTCTGGAACTGGAAGAGGCAAAGGAGTAGAAATTAGAGTTGTTAATGAAAAAGGAGTATCCATACTAAACAAAATAATAGATCAAAGTCTAATTAATGATTATAATAATTACTACGTTAAAGATTTTGATGGAATTAGCAACAATTACGGCGAACTTTTAGGATTATATATTGCACTCAAAATAGCATTACAAGAAAACACAAAGAACATATTTGGAGATAGCAAACTAGTAATTGATTATTGGTCTAAAGGATTTTACAATAAAAACTTAAATAAAAATACTATCAAATTAATTCAAAATGTGACCAAATTAAGACATACTTTTGAAGAAAAAGGAGGAACGATATTATTGATATCAGGAGACAATAATATTGCGGATCTTGGCTTCCATAAAAGGTAAAATAATATTTATATAAAGCAAAACACATGCAAACACAAAATATTTTTAAAATATGCATAAGCATACCGATCATAATCTCCTGTACTACAATAAGGTTTAAACAAGAATGTAAAACAAATTTTAAGATAATAAAATCCAATGCCCAATATATTAGTGTAGACAATATTGAGGCAACAGACGAATACATATATATTGAATTCACAAATACAAGTGACGAAATCGTAAAAATAAACTGGCAACATACAAATTTAAATTCCAAAAACATCGTTACAAAAAAAATGATACTAAACTAATAAATAACCTCAAAATTTATAAAAATAAATATAAAGAATTATTAAGTGGACCAAAAACTTCTCAAACATTTAAAATTTATTTATTAGGACAACCCGAGCAAAACACCAAGATCGCAATCAATAACTCAAAAACACAAAAGCATATATTTAACAAAATCAAATATCCAGCTACTTTAAAACTGAGCATAACAAAACCTAACATTAATCCAAACCAAACCAAACCAAACCATTGATATTGTAATATCAAGAATCCCAAAAATCTAAAAAAGTTCAAATCTATAAAAAGAATTATTTTACATAGATAATCAACTAGTACCATTTATTTCTTAGTTTTACGGTTAATTAAAAGTTCATAATTAGTACTTGCATTACTTTCCAACGATGATTTAATAGGTTCAAAGAAATTCCAAGAAATATAAATTGAAAAATTATTTCTCCAAATAGAAGAATACCTACCGCTATTATCCTTTAAAATATCTGGACTTAAACTATAATCCCCGACAAATTGCCAATCATAAAAATTAAATTTAAAGCTTGTACTAATTTTCTTGATTTTAAATAATGAATCCTTTCTATCCTGAATATTAAAGAAATTAAATGACTTAAACAGATCTGCAAACAGATTAACCGTTTCAAGCTCAACCTGTTCCATATATCCTCCAAAATATCTAAAAGTTTTAGTATTAATAGAACGAGTTGAAAAATTCAACTCAAAAAACTTAGTATACCTAAACTTAAAAGTAAACTCAGCCCAAAATTCATTATCAACAAATTTTTGCAAATTCACTTTCCATCCAACATCTGTTCCCAGTCCAATTTTAAATTTTTCATCAAAAAACTTAAAATCATATAAATCTTTTTTATACTGAAAACTTAAAGAATACGGAATAAGCTTAGTTGTGGATCCTACCTTCGCAAAATCGCTAATCAATTTATCATACTTATACTCAAAATCATTTTTCATAGCAAATTCAAATCTAAAATCATAAGCACTAGACTTAAACGAAAGTTCAGATACCCCATTAATCAAAGGATCATAAGCAACCAGAAAGATAAGCTTTAAATAATCTAAATATCTTGGCTCTATCTTATAATACAAAGCAGAATGCATCTCTAAATTCTTATAAGGAGAAATGGGTTTTAAAGGTTTTAAATTAATAGAAGTATTTTTAAAAACAGACTTTTTCTCATCTTCCTTAAATCTCTTATCATATTTAATTCCAATACCTACTTCTTGTAACAAATAAGGAAATTCCATCGCAAACTTAAGCTCAGAAGAAGCACATATATTTTCAAAAGTATTTTTCAGCACACCTGAAAGACTAGTAGTAAAAAATCTATAGTCATAAATCAAGCCAAAATTCAATTCTTGATGCAAAGTTTCAGGACTTTTCAAAAAAACGGAATTGCTCTTGCCATCCAACATTTTAGAATCTCTATCATACTTTTTATCAAATGAATAAAGAGTAATTTTGTTCTCAAACCTAATACTACTCCGAGAAAAAGCAGGATACAGCATAAAAGGCAATAAATTTAAATTAAATTTATTAATAAGTGAATGTTCGCCCTTCTTGTCTTTATCGACCAAATTATAATCTCTGTCTAAAGGATTATACTCTATAGTATTAAGATAAAAAATATCTTCAAAAGTAACAAGCCGATTATAAAAATCAGCATGAAATTTTAAATCTATTTTATTTTTAATCTCAAACAAATAGGTTTTCACATCATATTTAAACTCCTGGGGAGACTTAAATTTAGAATTATCAAAAAATATATTATTTTTAAAATAAGGATTCATGCCCAATCTTATATAAAAAGAATCTTGCTTACTCAGATCATTAGAAACAATTGGTTTGGGAGATAAATAAAAATCTTTGGTTAAATCTTTTTTCTCCTTAAGTTTTTTGGCATTACTTTTATCTTTGTCATCCTCAACATTATCTCCAATATTTTTGACCTTGGGTACCATAATTATTTCTTTAACCTTAGAATCAGAAAGAGAAGTCCAACTGTTATTATAAAGCTCTTTCTGAAAATTTAAATCGATATAAGGCAGATAAATTCTCTCTAAATAAAACCATTTCCTAGTTGGATCTTTAATACTTTTAGGATTTTTACCAAAAATATTCTCATAATTTGCCAATTTAAAAGTAAATCCAAGATTATTTAATCTATAATCAATAAGGGTATTATTATCAAAAGTTTGATTATAAAAAGAAGATAAATTCCAATCGAATGTCCTTATCATCTTTTCTGTTTCTGATGAATCTTTTAGAGGACTTAAAACGGAAAAAAATGCTGCACTCTCTAATCTATCTTTAAAGTCAATCATCACATAAGGATCTGAATAATGCTCAAAAATCAATGAAAAAAGCGCATCACTGATTAAAAATTCAGACTTAGATTTAAGCAAATACCTAAAGGGAACCTCAAATCCAAATATGTCACCCTTATTTATATTATCAAAACTAAAAAGGGAGTAATTGATACTATTACCTTCAAAAGGGCGATAGTCACCAGAAATATTATGCTTATATAGAGTTCTTGTCAAGCCTATGCCAAAACTACCTTCAAAAGTTTTAAAAAGATCTAAAGTCTCACCTAAATTAAAATCAATACCTGAATAAAACCCCAAATTAGAATAAATATCAAAAATCAATTTAACATGGTCTTGATTAACTTTAGAAACAATATCTTCTGCAAAGAAATAAGTTAAATAACCATTTCTAATATAAGATTTTTTATCTGAATTGTATACTGAATGAAAATCAAAATCTAAAAAAGAAACATCATCAATATTAGCAGATTTTTTCCCCAGTAAATATACAGTATTAAAAAGAGTAAGTCCTTTCCTTGAAGAATATCCTAAAGATGGATTAAAAAACAAACTATCACCTGGTTTAAAAAAGAATGGAATATAGAATATAGGTACTCTTCCTATATAAAACACAGCATTTAAAATACCAAGGTCTCCAGATGGCAAAATCCATATCTTAGAGGCTCTAATAGAATAATAAGGTTCTGGAATCTTACTAGTTGTAATAAAAGCCTCTTCTAATATGTTTGAATCATTATCCAATCTCCTCAAAACTTTTCCCCCAAATGAAACAATATGGTCAATTAAATTTTTATTCACTTTTTTTTGAACAATTCCATTTTTGAGAAGAAAATTCTGAGAATCAAAATCAATAAATAATTCACCGCCATAAAAATATAACTTCTCATCAGTACTCAAATCAAATTTATATTCGACATTTCCACTAGAAAAAAGCTTTTTGGAATTTTTATTAAAAATAATTTTATCACCCTTAATGTTATGCTTTTTATTATCTTTAACGTCTTCAATAACAAGATTTACTTTCCCTTTAAATATGATAGTTTCATCCCCAGTAATCTCATAAGTAAAATTTTCAAGATTATCTGTACTCTCAATGATTATTTTATATCTACACACATCTTTGCTATCTTTTGAAAAAAGTTCAGGGGATATACCAAATTTTTCCAAAAGTAATGACTTTATCTTAGAAACATCTTTCTCTTCAATACCTTCTCTTAATGCCCATTTTTTTAAATCTTCATCACTAGAAAATTCAAGTTCTTTCAAATTAGCTTTTTGCATTAAAGTTAAATTTTTTTTATCTTTTAAACTCTTTTTATCATTAACATCTTGAGCAAACAAGATAGAATAATTAAAAATATTTACCAAAAATAATATTACAAAAGATCTTTTAAAAACATTCCCGTATAGGAACTCTTGCATTTTGAAACCTCTTCAGGAGTTCCAGATACAATAATATTTCCTCCAGATACTCCACCCTCAGGACCTAAGTCTATTATATAATCTGCCTGTTTAATCACATCTAAATTATGTTCTATAAGGACTACAGTATTTCCATTTTGAACAAGCAATTGCAATACCTCTAACAATTTTCTTATATCATCAAAATGCAAACCTGTTGTTGGTTCATCAATAATATAAAAAGTCTTTCCTGTACTCTTTTTGCCAAGCTCAAAAGCCAATTTGATCCGCTGAGCCTCTCCTCCTGAAAGGGTTGTTGATGCTTGACCTAATTTAATATATTCAAGCCCCACTTCTTTTAAAATCTCTAAATAATGATTAACTTTTGGAATATTTTCAAAAAAATTTTTAGCCTCAAGGACACTCATTTCTAAAACATCATAAATATTCTTTCCCTTATACCTAATCTCCAAAGTTTCCTCATTAAATTTTTTTCCCTTGCACAAATCACAGGGAACAAAAACATCAGGCAAAAAATGCATCTGAATATTTAAATATCCATCACCTTGACATTTTTCACAACGCCCACCCTTAACATTAAAAGAAAACCTACCAGCCTTAAATCCTCTTGCTCTAGACTCTGGAAGCTTTGCAAAAAGTTCCCTAATCTCCGTAAAAAATCCAACATAAGTTGCAGGATTTGATCTTGGTGTTTTACCTATTGGTTTTTGATTTACTTGAATAACTTTATCAATTTGCTCATACCCAATGACATCCCCAAAACCATCAAAATAACTTGTATTTGATTTTAACCTACTATCAAGAGCAGGATATAATATCTCATTAAGAAGGGTACTCTTCCCACTACCAGAAACTCCTGTTATTACAGTAAAAACTCCCAAAGGAATACGCACATTAATATTTTTTAAATTATTTTTACTAGCATTTAAGAGTACAATTTCAGCTTTTCCTACTTTACGTCTTATTTTTGGAACTTCTATTTTAAGTTGACCACTTAAATACTTTCCAGTCACACTATAGTCATTATTTAAAATATCAGATAAAGATCCCTTAGCAACTATTTCTCCACCATAAATCCCAGCTCCAGGTCCAACATCAATAATATAATCAGCAGTACGCAAAGTCTGCTCATCATGCTCTACAACAATTACCGTATTACCAAGCTCTTTCAAATTAACAAGAGTACTTATTAATTTTTCATTATCCCTTTGATGTAATCCGATACTAGGCTCATCAAGTACATAAAGAACACCAGCAAGAGCCGAGCCTATTTGAGTAGCAAGTCTAATTCGTTGAGCCTCACCCCCTGAAAGAGTTCCAGACATCCTATCTAAATATAAATAAGAAAGTCCAACATCAATCAAAAATTTAAGCCTACTTTTAATTTCTTTTAAAATTTCCCTAGAAATTTTAACATCAAGCTCATCAAGCTCAATCTTATTAAAAAAAGAATAAGAATCTATAACAGAAAGATTACTAAGTTCTTGAATATCTTTGCCGCTCAACTTAACAGACAAAGCCCCAAGACTTAATCGCTTACCTTTGCAAGAATTACAAGTTTTGCGAGACATTAAACCTTCATAAAATAATCTAGCACTCTCAGATTCAGTTGCAAGATAACGCCTCTTTAAAAGAGGAATAAGGCCCTCAAATTCCTTAGAATAATAAAAACCACCTTTTATTTCTTTACTCTCCATTTCTTTAGATTTATAGATAAAATCTATCTTTTCATTGGCGCCATACAAAATCTTTTTAAGAATATCTTCAGAAATATCTTTTATAGGAGTATCTAAACTAAAACCATAATGTTTAGCAAGTCCCTTAAAAATTGATAAAGCCCAAGACGAACTGGGTTTAAAGGTAATAAATGCATCATCATTAAAAGAAAGCTTCACATTAGGACAAATCTTCTCAAAATCAAAATCAAGTGTAATACCAAGACCCGAACATTCACTACAAGCTCCAAATGGACTATTAAACGAAAAAAGCCTTGGTTCTATGACAGGAAGAGAAAACCCACACAGAGGACAACTATTATGTTCTGTAAAGATTTTATCTATTTTTTCTAAATCATTTTCAATTTCTACACGTAAATATCCATTAGAAATCGATAAAGTAGTCTCAATAGATTCTGAAAGTCTAATTCTTACATTACTACTCAATTTTATTCTGTCTACTATAATTTCAATATTATGTTTCTTATTTTTATCTAAGCTCAAATTAACAGCGTCTTCTATCAAATAATCTTGAGAATCTACTCTTACCCTACTAAACCCTTGATTTAATATCTTTTCAAGCTCTTTTTTATGAGCACCCTTTGCACCCATAACAACAGGCGCAAATAATATAACTTTAGACCCTTCAGCATAACTTAAAATAGTATTAATCATATTATCTAAAGATTGTTCCTCTATTAAACTTCCATCATTTGGACAATATGGCTTACCAATTTTAGCAAATAGCAATCTATAATAATCATAAATTTCAGTAATTGTACCAACAGTTGACCTTGGATTACTGCTTATTGTCTTCTGCTCAATTGAAATAGCAGGAGAGAGTCCGCCTATATACTCAACATTGGGTTTTTTCATTACTCCCAAAAACTGCCTTGCATAAGATGACACAGACTCCATATATCTTCTCTGCCCTTCTGCAAAAATTGTATCAAAAGCCAAAGAGGACTTACCAGAACCACTCTTTCCAGATATCACTACCAAACTATTCCTTGGAATATCAACATTAACATTTTTTAAATTATGCTCTCTTGCACCTCTGACAGTAATTTTTTCTCTCAAGGTATAAACTCCTCACCTTAAAAATTTTCACCCCTTACTTAACAAGCTCTCTTATTTTATCTCGCAAAAAGATAGCATCCTCAAATCTTTCATCACAAACTGCCTCTTCAAGTTTAAACTTAAGCTTAATGATAAGATCCTTTTTAGATAATTTGTCATCAGAAATAATTTTTCCAATGTCATAATCAACGGTTTCATTTTTTAATTCTTTTTCTAAAATATTTTGTACTTTTTTAATAATAGTCCTTGGAACAATATTATTTTTTTTATTGTATTCAATTTGAATATTCCGTCTTCTATTAGTTTCGTCAATAGCCTCTCTCATTGCACAACTTACGTGATCGTAGTACATTATAACACAACCATTTGAGTTTCTAGCAGCTCTACCAATCATTTGGATCAAAGAAGTAGTAGATCTTAAAAATCCTACTTTATCAGCATCCAGTATGATAACAAGAGAAACCTCAGGAATATCTAAACCTTCCCTTAATAAATTAATGCCCACAATAACATCAATTTCTGATTTTCTAAGAGATGTAATAATATCTACTCTCTCAATAGCATTAAACTCTGCATGCAAATATCTAGCCTTTATATCAAGACTTAATAAATAATCTGTTAAATCTTCAGCCATTTTTTTTGTCAAAGTTGTAATTAAAACCTTTTCATTTAAAGCCACCCTTTTTTGAATTTCATTATAAAGATCTTCCATCTGTCCATCTGAAACTCTAAGAATAATCTCTGGATCAATCAGACCCGTTGGACGTATTATTTGTTCAGCAATAACACTACTTTTTTCGCACTCTTCAAGGCCAGGAGTTGCTGAAACAAAAACAACCTGATTAATCAAAGATTCAAATTCATGATATTTAAGGGGTCTATTTGCAAGTGCTGATGGAAGTCTAAATCCAAAATTTACAAGATTTAATTTTCTTGAATAATCTCCATTATACATTCCTCTAAACTGAGGCAAAGTAACATGGGATTCATCAATAAATAACAAATAATCTTTGGGAAAAAAATCAAAAAGACAGTAAGGTCTATCCATCTCGCTATCACTAAAGTATTTAGAATAATTTTCTATGCCCTGACAAGACCCGGTTTCTCTTAACATTTCAATATCATATTCTACTCTCTGCTTAAGTCTTTCAGCCTCAACAAACTTACCATTTTCTTTAAAAGAATGATATTGTATTTCTAAATCAACTTGTATTTTAGAAAGAGCATCCAATATGTTTTCATCAGGAATAACAAAATAAGACTTAGCAAAAAGAGTAAATTCATCAGTAGCTCCCAAAATCTTTTTTGTAAGTGGATTAATCCTGCTTATCCTAACAATCTCATCAAAATCTAAATAAATCTTATATGCAAAATCACCATGCTCATTACTAGGCCATACTTCAATGACATCACCTTTAATAGAAAACTTATCATGTTCAAGATTCATAAGAGTTCTTTCATACTGAAGCTTAACAAAAATATCTGCTATCTCTTTAATAGAAATCTTTTGCCCTACAAAAAAAGCATGGGCAGCATTCTTAAAAAATTCTGGAGAACCTAATGCATAAATCGAAGAAACTGTAGCAACAACAATAACATCTCGCCTCCTAGAAAGAGATGTTACTGTCCTTATCCTCTTTATTTCAATATCTTCATTAATAGTGGCTTCTTTTTCTATATACAAATCTTTTGATGGAACATAAGATTCAGGCTGATAATAATCATAATAAGAAACAAAATACTCAACTGCATTATCTGGAAAAAAATTCTTAAATTCCCTATAAAGCTGTGCAGCTAAAGTTTTATTATGACTAATTATCAAAGCAGGTCTCTCTAAATTTCTAATAATATTAGCGATTGTAAAAGTTTTACCGCTACCTGTAACACCCTTTAAAGTCTGATATTTATTATCAAGTAAAATAGATTCCTCAATTTCTCTAATTGCTTTTGATTGATCACCAGCAGGAGAATAATCAGACCTTAAACAAAATTGCATGAAGACCTCAAAGAAAAAAAATTGTAACTCAAAATATAATAACTAATTCTATACTTAATACTTTATTATTCTATAATTTAATTATAGATTCTCAAATAATAAAATAAAGGAAAATAGTATGAAAAATAATAAACTTAAAAAAAAAGTAGAAAAATACATTCAACTTGAAAAAAACAAATACTTTAAAGATGAAGCAATAAGATTACTTAATGAAAATAATGAGAGAGAACTGTACAATAGATTTTATAAAGATCTAGAATTTGGCACCGCTGGAATGAGAGGCATCATTGGAGCTGGAACATACTATATCAACACCTACAATATTACAAAAGCAAGTCAAGGAATTGCCAATTACATCCTTGAAATCACACAAAATCCTAAAGTTGTAATAAGTTATGATTCAAGATACTTCTCAAAAAATTTTGCATATGACGCTGCAGAAATTTTTGCATCAAATGGACTTAGAGTTTATATATACAAAAATCTCAGGCCAACACCCCAGTTATCATATACAGTTAGAAAATTAGATTGCGATCTTGGAATAATGATAACAGCAAGTCATAATACAAAAGAATACAATGGATATAAAGTATATTGGAAAGGGGGTGCTCAAATAATACCTCCTCATGATACACGAATAATATCAGAAATCAAAAAAGTATCTAATGTTAAAAATACACTTACAAAAGAAGAAGGTATAAATAAGCAAGCAATAATTGAACTTAATGATGAGATTGATATAACATACATAGAAAAAATAAATGAAGAATTTCCTGATTTCAATAAAAAAAGCAAAAACACAAATTTAAAAATAGCATATACTCCTTTGCACGGGACAGGAGGAACAATAATAAAGGAGTTATTTAAAAGCAGTAAAGTAGAACTTTTAATTGAACAAAGTCAAATAATCCCTGACCCAGAATTTCCGTCAGTCAATTATCCTAATCCTGAAGAACATACTACCCTGTCCAAAGTAATAGAACTTGCAAAAAGAGAAAACTGTGATATTGCATTTGCAACCGACCCAGATGCTGATAGGATGGGTATAGCCTTTAATGAGGATAAAAAATGGAAAACTCTAAATGGCAATCAAATTGCATGCATTTTAATGAATTACTTATTATCTAGAGAAAAAAATCCTAAAAATGTATTTGTGATAGCTTCTTTCACTACAACACCAATGCTAAATAAGATAGCAAAAAAATATAACTCAACATTATATAGAACATATACAGGATTTAAATGGATAGGGCACTTAATAGATGAGATAAAAACAAAAGAACCAAACAAAAAATTTACTTTTGGATGTGAAGAAAGTTATGGATACTTAATTGGAACTGGAACTAGAGATAAAGACGCATTTTCAGCCATAAAAGGATTTTGTGACTTAATGTTGACATTAAAAAAGAATCAAATAACAATAGGAAAATATCTTCAAGAAATGTACAAAGAGTTTGGATATTATGAAGACTTTATAATTAATAAAAGTTTTCAAGGAAGTAATGGGGACTTTTTAAGAGAAGAATTAATGTCAAAATTTAGGAACGAAATTAAAAAAAAATTTGCAGGAATTAACATAATCAAAAAATTAGACTACAAAAAGTTAACAGAAACCGATATGAATGGCAATGTATATAAAATAACAAAATACAAGCATACTACAAATGCAATAAAATTTTTATTAGAAAACGAAATAGAAATAACCATCAGGCCATCTGGAACAGAGTCAAAAATTAAATTTTATGTATCCATATATTCAAGATACGAACAAAAAAACAATATTTTTGATATAATAAACAGTATAAAAATGGAGATAGAAAAGTATTAATATAGCAGAGAACCTAATAAACCTAGTCGAAGTAGCCGCTAGAGAAGTTGCTAGAAAAAATAAAAATAGAGAAGTTTCAATTTGGCATTTATTAATGTCTATATTAGTTTGTCCAAAAAAATCTGAGATAAAAAAAATAGATACCAAAACTTTAAAAAATATCAAACAAGATACATTATGTGAAATAGAAAAGTTAGAAAAAGTTTTAATTGGTACTAATGAAATTATAATTCCAAAGATAAACAGAGAAATTTTCATTCTTATTGAACAAACAAAAAAAGAATTTAAGTCTAAAACTTCAATAGGTATAAAAGAGATTTTTTATCAAATCTTAAAAACGAAAAAACTTCTCAAGAAATATAAACTTAATAAGTTAAGCTTCAACTTTAATGAAGAAAATATGATAGCAAGTATAGACAAAATAAGGTTAATTGAAACATACAAAGAATTCGAAGATGAAATAAGACTTACAAATGACTATTTTGAAATTGATAAATACGTTAAAAACTTGACAACACTTGCAAAAGAAAAAAAACTCAATCCTTTAATCGGTCGTGAAAAAGAAATTCAATCACTAATAAACATACTTGAGAGACGAAACAAAAATAGCACAATTTTAATAGGAGAACCTGGTGTTGGCAAAACGGCAATTGTTGAAGGCCTTGCCATCAAAATTGCAAATAAAGAAATAAAGAACCAACTACAAAACAAAGTAATACTACAAATTGACACTTCTGACTTAGTCTCAGGAACAAAATATAGAGGAGAATTCGAAGAAAGATTAAATAACATAATTAAATCCATTAAAAACAATAAAGACATAATAATATTTATAGATGAAATACACACTCTAATAGGAGCTGGAAACTCTGAAGGCTCTATTGACGCAGCAAATATTTTAAAACCCGTTTTGTCTCGCTCTGCAATACAAATAATAGGTGCAACAACTTATGATGAATATAGAAAACATATTTCTAAAGATAAAGCATTTACTAGAAGATTTCAAACAATATCGATCAAAGAACCTGATGAAAAAGAAACTCTCAATATAATTAATAACATAATAAAAAACTTTGAAGATTATCACGGTGTCACTTATGAAAAAGAAGCCATAGAAAATGTTATTAAGATATCATCACAATATCTAATTAACAAAAGATTTCCCGATAAAGCAATTGATCTAATTGATATTGCCGGGGCTCAAAAAAAGCAAAAAGAAACAAATAAAAAAATAATCAATGTAGAAGATATTAAAAACGCAACAGATGAACTATTAAATATTAAGATAAAATCTAACATCAAAGAAGAAATTGATACGCTTAAAACAGAAACAAGACACATAAAAGAAAAAATAATTGGGCAAGAATGTGCTATAAATGAAATAATTATAGAAATGGTCAAAACAAAACTCGAAATCAATAATAATACGCAACCTTTAACATCAATATTGCTCATAGGTTCAAGCGGAAGCGGAAAGACAATGATAGCAAAAACAATATCAAGCATCATTATTGAAGATCAAAACTCAATACTAAAGCTAGACATGTCAGACTATAGAGAAGAAACTTCCATATCAAAATTAATAGGAACGAATCCAGGATATACAGGCTATGCTGACGGTGGCATTTTAACAAACAGATTAAAACATAATCCTAGAGCCTTCATTATACTTGAAAATATCGAACATGCTCATAATTCTGTGCTTACTATCATAGAACAAATACTTGAGCACGGAGAACTAATTAGTAGTAAAGAAGACAAAATATCCTTTAAAAACACCATTATTGTTTTAAGTACATCTATTGGTACCAAAACACTACTTGGAAAGGGAAGTATTGGATTTAATAAAACAGACAATAATATAAATATCAAAAACGAAATCAACAATGAGCTTAAAACAAGATTCAAATCATCACTATTAGACAAAATACAAAAAAAAATAATTCTTAATATCTTAAAAGAAGAAGACCTCAGCCTAATTTATAACAACTATTGCAAAGAACTCACTAAAAAATTTAGACTAAAGAATATTCAAATAGAGATTGATGACAATCTTAAAAATCATATAATCAACAAATATTATGACAAAAATTCCGGAGCAAGAAGCATTTTAAATGCAATAAAAGAACAAATAGAAGAAAAAATTATCAATCAAATATTCAAAAATCCCAATATTAATTTAATAAAAATATATTTAGACCAAAATAATATAAAAATTAAACAAAAGGAAATCTTATGTTCAAGAAAGTAGAAAGCAAAGTAAATTTCCCTAAAATAGAAGAGAGAATATTAAAATTTTGGAATGACAATAAAATTTTCGAAAAATCAATACAACAAAGAGAAGGTTGTGAAGAATTTACATTCTATGATGGACCGCCATTTGCAACAGGACTTCCACACTTTGGACACTTCGTTCCAAATACAATTAAAGATATCATTCCAAGATATAAAACAATGAAAGGCAAACAGGTTAAGAGATATTTTGGATGGGATACTCATGGCTTACCCGTAGAATATGAAGTAGAAAAATCCTTAAAAATCTCTGGCAGATACGAAATAGAAAAATATGGAATTGATAAATTTAATAAAGAATGTAGGAAAATAGTTCTTAGATACACAAAAGAATGGCAAAAAACAATTTCAAGATTAGGCAGATGGATCGACTTTGAAAACAATTACAAAACAATGGATACAACCTTCATGGAATCTGTATGGTGGGTATTCCAAACACTTTACAATAAAGGTTTAATTTATGAAAGCTACTATGTACTACCATATTCTCCGAAACTTGCAACTCCTCTCTCAAACTTTGAGGTTAATCTCGGTGAATATAAGGAAATTCATGATCCATCACTAACTATAAAATTTAAAATCAAAGATAAAAATGAATACTTACTCGCATGGACAACAACTCCTTGGACACTACCTACAAATCTTGGAATTGCTGTCGGCAAAGATATAGATTACTCTAAAATATTTGATAAGGAAAAAGATGAAACATTTATAATCGGCACAAAAAGGTTAAATCACTACTATAAAGATGAAAAAGCATATACAGTAATAGAACAATTTAAAGGTGAGTATATTAAAGGAATAGAATATGAACCCATATTTAACTATTTCCTAAACCAACGGGATAAAGGGGCTTTCAAGATTCATACAACAGAATATGTCACAACTGATGATGGAACCGGAATAGTACATATCGCACCCTTTGGAGAAGAAGACTATAACATACTTAAAAATAATACAAAAACCGACATGATAACACCTATAGATGCCGAGTGCAGATTTACAAACGAAGTAAAAGATTTTGAAGGACTATTTGTTAAAGATGCAGATAATAAAATAATAGAAAAATTAAAATCAATGAACCTTTTATTCAAACGAGAAAACTTTCTACATAGATATCCATTTTGCTACAGAACAAATTCACCTCTAATTTACAGACCCATAAGCTCATGGTTTGTAAATATTGAAGCAATAAAAGAAAAACTCATAAAATCAAATGAGCAAATAAACTGGATGCCCTCACACTTAAAAAAAGGACGATTTGGCAAATGGCTAGAAAATGCACGAGATTGGGCAATAAGCAGAAACAGATTTTGGGGAAATCCAATACCAGTTTGGATATGTTCAAAGACAGGAAACAAAATATGTATAGGATCCAAAGAAGAACTTGAGAGACTTTCAGGACAAAAGGTGAATGACTTACATAAAGATAAAGTTGATAAAATTACTTGGCCCAGTGAATATGGTGGTGTATATGTTCGAACAAGTGAAGTTTTAGACTGCTGGTTTGAATCTGGTTCCATGCCCTACGCAAGTAAGCATTATCCATTTAAAGATAAAGATAACTTCCATAATATTTTCCCTGCTGATTTCATTGCAGAAGGTCTAGACCAAACAAGAGGATGGTTTTATACATTAACAATCCTAGGAACTGCACTTTTTGAAAACACAGCGTTTAAGAATGTAATAGTTAATGGACTAGTATTATCTAGTGATGGAAGAAAAATGTCAAAATCACTTAGAAATTACACAGATCCAATGGAAGTAATAAACACATTTGGAGCTGATGCTTTAAGGCTTTACCTAGTAATGAGTCCCGTGATAAGAGCTGATGATTTAAAGTATAGCGATGACGGGGTTAAAGATGTTTTAAAAAATATTATAATCCCTATCTGGAATGCTTACTCATTTTTCATAACTTATGCAATAATTGACAAATTTGAACCTAATAATAATATAAATCTACACAAAACTAATATCCTTGATAAATGGATAGTTAGCGAAATCGAAAGTCTAAAAAAAATATTAAATGAAGAAATAGATAAATATAATTTAACAAAATCAATAGAAGAACTTCTTGCATTTATCGACAAACTAAATAATTGGTATATCAGAAGATCAAGAAGAAGGTTTTGGAAATCTGAGAATGATAATGATAAAATCGATGCCCATGAAACGCTATATTATGTAATAAAAAACTTAATGTTGATGCTTGCACCATTTATCCCGTTCTTAACAGAAGAAATTTATCAAAATCTAAAGACCAAAGATGAAAAAGAATCAATCCATCTAAACAAATACCCACAAGCAATTGAAAAATTTATTAACATAGATCTTGAAGAAAAAATGAACTTTATAAGAAAAGTTGTTTCAATTGCAAGAGCACTCAGAGCATCACATAATATCAAAATACGGAAACCCATAAGTACAATCTATGTTGTTACCAAGGATCAAAAAGAACAACAAATACTAAATGAAATGAAAGAAATAATACTTGAAGAAATTAACGCAAAAGAAATAAAAATCAAATCCAATGAAGAAGAACTTGTAACTTACAAAGCAAAAGCAAACTTTAGAGAACTTGGAAGTAAACTTGGAGTAAATATGAAAGTAGGATCATTAGAAATAATGAAACTAACAAACGAAGATATATTAAAAATAATAAATGGTAACAAACATATAATTAAAATCAATGAAAATACATATAATATTACGCTAAAAGATATAATCTTAGAAAGACATGAAAGAGAAAATTTAAAAATAATAAATGAAGATTCTGTCACAATTGGATTAGATGCACTAATAACAGAAGAATTATATTTAGAAGGACTCTCAAGAGAACTTATAAGAAAAGTACAAAATTTAAGAAAAGAAAATAATTTCAATGTTAGTGACAGAATAATACTATACATAGATAACAGTGATATATTGAAGAAAATAACAAATCAATTTGAAAGCTATATTAAAACGGAAACCTTAACACTCAAAATAGAAATTAATAAAGAAAAGGCATTAACAAAAGTAGAACTTGACGATGCAATATTCATAAAGATAGGTATCAAAAGATGGTCAAACTAATTATCAAAATTTTCATGGCTATCCTTTTTATAGGATGTGAAACTTTAAATTACTGTCCACCTAAGAACAACATCTCTTCAATTATGTTGTTAGACCCATCATCAGACATATACGCTTACATAAATCTATCTAAAAACAGATTCATCTACAATGAACTCAAATTCAAATACAAAATCGGACTTAACACTGTTGGTAACTTATACTTAAGTTACACAAAAGATCCAGAAACTTTCTCAGTAATAATAACAGGAAATTTCCCCAAAAATATCTTTTGGGGAATACAAAATAACTCAAATTTTGAATCCTATGGAAACATATTTATAAAACCAAAATGGAAAATAAAAAATTCAAATATATATATCACTCCCACTAAAAATAAAAAAGGAATTCTAATAAATCAAAAAGATTTAACTCAGAAAAGTGAAAATATAATAACAACAAAATATATTGACATACTTGATCAAAATGAAATATTCTTTTGGATAAAGGATATAGCTAAACTAATGCCAAATAACATAAAGAAAATAAATCGTATTCCCTTCAACAAGGGAATATTCATTGCAAACAGTGAAAATGACCAGGATTATAATTTACAAGCTTACTTACATACTGATAATCCAGCAATACTATCTATTTTATCAAAGAAACTAATACCAATCCTATTAGCAAGCACGACAAAAATAATAATCTCAAGTCCTATAAAAACTAGAATAAAAGATCAAAATACCGTAGAACTTAAATTTAATGTTAACAAGATAAGCATCAAAGAATTTATAACAAGTTTAATACTAACTAAAGACAAAAAATCCCAAGTATCTGAATCAAATAGACCATACTATTAATAAAATAAAAGGCAAAATCAACATGTGCAAATTGTTTATTCAAACTTTACTTTAAAACCCCTTCTTATATTAAAATATTCACTTAATTTGACCTTAAATTCATACAAAAAACGATAAGCCTTAAGATGAACTTAAATTACCAACAATCAACCTCCCATGATAAGCTTTCGCACCTAGAATAGTATCAATAGCATCAACATTATCCTTACTAACTTTACCTGCAACAACAATTTCTAATTTTTCTCCAGCCATCAATATTAAATCCTGAATGATCATAAGTGAATCTTCCGCTTTAAATCCTCCTCCTGAAGTCAATATTCTATGAACACCAATATCTAAAAGATTAGCCACAGAAGATCTAATATCACAAGTCTCATCAACTGCTTTATGAAAAGTAACTTTTAAAGGGTAAGATAAACTTAGCAAGTCTTTAGTTCTATCTATGTCAATTTCACAATCATCCTTTAAAATTCCAAAAACTACACCTTCCACTCCAAGACTCTTGCAAAGCTCAATATCTTCCTTCATAGCTTGAAATTCTAAATTAGAATACACAAATCCCCCACATCTTGGTCTAATCATTACAACAATAGGAACGTCCAACCTTTCTTTTAAAACTTTTATGGCGCCATAAGAAGGCGTAGTTCCTCCACAAGTCGTATTCTCACAAAGCTCAATTCTATCAGCACCAAGCTTAATAGCATTTAAAGCCTCTAACATATTAAAAACACATGCTTTTCTTATCATCTAAACACTTAAATTACATAACAATTTATTTTCAACAAAATAATGATATAATGCTCCAATTTTACCAGAATCATTATTAAATTTAGTTGTTTCCACTCTAACAAGTTTCTTGATATCATTATTATAAATATGAGCCAATTCTAAAGACCATAAATTTTCTAATTTATCATATATTCTACTTATTAAATCCGATCGTGAACTTATTCCGCCTCCAATTAAGATTTTTTCAGGATTTAAAATAAAAGTTAAATTAAAAATTCCAAATGATAAAGTTTCAAAAAAATGCTCGATTTCATTCCTAGCATGTATATTGCCACTATCGGCAAGCTCAAAAACATATTCTCCAGAAACTTCTTCAAATTTCATTTCCAAACGCTCAGCAACCCTTCTCCTTAAGGCCGCAACAGAAGCCATAGATTCCCATCTACAATTAAAAGGAATATTATTTCCAAGCCCTCTGGTTATCATAAACCCAATTTCACCAGACATAAAAGAATATCCCCTCAAAAGTTTTCCATTCATAAATATTCCAGCACCAATGCCTGTTCCAAGAGTCAACGCAACAAAATCATCAGAATGAATAGCATTACCTTTAAATTTTTCTGCTAAAGCCACACAATTAGCATCATTTTCAATCTCAACATTCACCCCTGTTAAGGCTTCAAGCCTTTCTTTTAAAGGATAATTAGTAAATCCTTTAATAGCATTCACTCTAATTACAATGCCCTTAGGATCAACAAACCCAGGCATGCAAATTGCAACACCTTTAATATTTTCTTCTCTTTTATAAGAATTAATTACATTGACTAAAATACCAACTTGCTCATCAGGAGTAGTACCTGATTTAACTTCATGTTTATCAAGAAAATTACCGCCACTATCTACAAGAGAATATTTAGTATTAGTACCTCCAACATCAATTGAAACATAACGTTCCATACAAATCTCCATATTTTAAAATATTCAGGTAATTATACAATAAAAAATTAAAAACTCTCTATAGTAATCTTAGAAACTGTTGAAATTTTACTTATAACTATCTGGGTCTTAATCTCTTCCTTCAAATAAGAAACATGAGATATTATACCAATTTGACGCCCATCAACACGCTGCAAATCAGAAATCTTTGGAATAACCATTTTTAAAGTATCCTCATCAAGACTCCCAAATCCCTCATCAAGAAAAAATGCTTCTATTTTAAGATCACTATCTCTTATCATGTCTGAGAGAGCTAGAGAAAGCGATAAAGATACAAGAAACTTCTCACCACCAGATAAAGTTTTAACACTACGAGTCATATTCCCATCTTTTTTGCTTTTAACTAGAAAATTAAAATCTTTACTATTTATATCAATTTCAAGCTCAAAATCAGGCAGAATAATATTTAAATACTTTTTATTTGATATACTTAAAATCTCATCAATCAAAAAACTCTGAACATAATACTTTAAACTAGGAGAAGTAGTAACAACTTTTTTCAAAATTTCCAATTTATCATTACGCTCATTCACACTACTTAATTCATTCTTAATATTCTCTAAATTAATCTCATGTGCATTAAGTTCTGCTTTAAGAACCTGCAAGCTTGAAAAATTTGCCTCATACTTACTAATATCCTTAGAGAGAACCTCAATCTGAGATATAAAATTGGATTTCAACTTTATAAAATGCTCTAAACTATTCTTACTAGGGTTTAAAGAATCAAATGAAAAAATAGGATCCTTAGCACAAAAAACACCTTTAATTGATCTTTTCAAATCAACAAAACTAGAAGTAAACTTAGCAAGTTCATCTTTAAGCTCCATTTTAAAACCTAATATGGTTTGTTTCATAATCTCAATTTGACTCTCAAGTTTAAGTTTTTCATTACTTATATTATCAAGACACAAATTCAATTTAATATGATCATTTTCTATGTCTCTTTTAGACCTTAAAAATTTTTCAAACTCTCTCTCAATTAAAGCAAACTCACTTAGACTTATCTTTAAATTAACATTAAATAATAAATTTTTTATCTTACCTAAATTTTCTTTAATTTCCATTTCCTTTAAAGAAATTTTGGAATTTAAATCATTGAACATTAATTTTAAAGCTGCAATTTCCTTAAGTTTACCTTCAAAAATCAAAATCTTATCCTTATTAGAATAATCTATATATTTTCGAAATAAATTTTGACCAATTCTTTTTAAAATTTCTGCATTATTTTTCTTAAAATTTAAGACACAACCCTCCCATTTAATTTTACTTTCTTTATTATGCAAGATAGCAACTTTAAGAATATCTAACTCAGATTGCAAAACTTGAAGCTTTGAATTCAATTTCAATAGCTCATTTAAACTACTGATTTTTAATTTTTCTTTTCTTTGATATACTTTATATGCATCTTCATGATGTTTAAGATCCTCTATATCTTTCTCAACAGACTGTCTATTGTTATTAAGATGTTCTAAAAAATTTCTATATAAATCAATTTTAATATTTATCTCAATAGCTTGTGATAAACCACTATCATTTGACTTTAACAACAAGTCTAATCCATTTTTATATCTCAATATTAATTCTTCATAAAACCCCTTTAATAACTTTAATGCCTCATAATAAACATACTTATCAAAATCAAATGATATTTTTTCTGAATTAATACTTTTGATTTCGACGTTTTTTCTCTTCTGTTCTACTGATAATTTTTTTCTTTGAGTTTCCAATTGCTTCTCTTTTATAAGTAATCTATCATAAGCTTCCTCATCAAAATTCATCTCACATAAAATAACATTCTCATAATATAATTCTTTTACATAATCAAAATTAAAATTGTCTAAATCCAAATATTTCAATTCTTCTAAGTCCCTTTGAATACTTAAAAGCTCTAACGAGAACCGATTTTTATCATTTAATAGTTCGCTTTGCCTTTGTACAAAATTTTTTAAATCCAAAAAATCATTAGAATTATAAAACTTAAGCTTTTCATCTAATTCTGATTTAATCTTTTTCTGCAAAAAATACTCACGATTTAACTTATTTCTGAACACAACTTTAGAAGATAATTCCAATTTTAAATCATCTATCCTATGTTGAATATCTAAATAATTTTGATTGAACTTTATTATTTTTTCACAAATAACTATCAACTTATAAACATTGTCAAGATTTTCTCTTAAAATTTCTACATTAATTAAATTCAAAGATTCAGTCAATTCATTTATTTTTTTTTTATTAATGTTCAGTCTGTTTCTTTCTTCCGTATCTAAAAATACTAATCTTTCTTTATTGAATTTTGTAAGTTCTAATTCTTTCTTTAAAAAAATTTCTATATCATCATACTTTTTTAAATTAAAAATATTGTCAATTATTGCTGTTTTATTTTTTGGCTTTGAAGTTAAAAACTCCTGAAAATTACCTTGAGGCAAAATAACAGTTTGACAAAACTGTTCAAAATCCAACCTACAAAGACTCTTTATATAAGACAAAACAGCATCTTTATTCTCAATCAAACTCCCATCACTAAAACAAGTAAGTACCATATTTTTTGGTGTTTCTTTTTGTCTTGTATTAAGTTCAATAAATGACTCATAAACTTTTCCAGAAACAGTGAAAGTAAGTTTAACATAAGCACTATCAAAACCTTTTGAAATTGAATCTGAAATATTTTTATCAAGTCTATAAACTCGTGCATAAAGAGCAAGAGTAATACAATCCAAAATTGTACTCTTGCCAGCTCCAGTATTCCCAGAAATCAAAAAAATTCCCGACTTTTTTAAAACAGAAACATCGAAATTTATCTCATATTCACCTTTATAAGAAGCAATGTTCTTAAATACTAACTTATTTATCCTCATATTCGCCTGCTCTTCCCTTAAGTAATACTTCTTCAAAAAGAGCAATAAGTTCTTCTTCCCTAAATTTATTTCCTCTCCTAAAACCATTCTTAATATCTTTTTTTAATTTCTCCTGGAAAAAATACTTCTCATCCCTACTTAGTACTTCATCTCTACTAAGCAACATTCGTCCTTCTTTTAAGGACTCTTCTTCTGAATCTATGCAATGATAATAAATATCAAATATATTGATTAAACTTGACTTTGCAAAATCATAAATCTGTTCTTCAAATTCCGCAGCCACTTTCTCATTAAGCTCGATTTTTAAGTAACACAGATAAGAAATCTCATTCTTAATCTTATGCAAATCATTCATAATCTCATTAAAAGAGCCTTGTAAAAAGTACAATTTACCAAATACAGGAAGTAAAACCTTATTTTGTTCAACTAATTTACTTTCACTAAAAAACAAGACATTCACATATTTTTTAATATCTTCATCAAATGAATACTGAATTGGTGAACCTGAATAAACTACATTATCTTTTAACTTTTTAAAATTATGAATATGTCCAAGTGCAACATAAGAAAAATTATTGCCAAAAACACTCACAGGTAAAATAGGACTATTTCCAATACTACCAACTACACTACTACTAGAAAAAAAAGAATGTGCAATCAATATTCTAGGAATATGAAGATACTGCTCATCAAGGGACCCAATAACATTTGATATTTGATCTTTATAAGCTTTTTCAAGGTTTTCAAGAAAGACATCGTTATGTAGTTCTATATTTTTACAATCTTGATCCACAATAAGTCTTTCATTAATATAAGGCATGCAGACAATAATAAACTTAATATCACCACGGTCTTCTAAAAACACCACTTGACTAGAAAGTTCATTTCCAGTAACTAAAAAAAAATTAAACTTTGAGAGTATTTTTTTATTAATATTAAAATAAGCTCTTTTATCATGATTTCCAGTAATAACTACACACCATTTACAAGGAGTAAAAGATAATTCGTAAAAAAAATCATTTATTAATTTTTGTTCTTCAAGTCCAGGCCTCTTTGAATCATAAACATCACCAGCAATAAGTAAAAGATCAATTTTTTCATTTTTAATAAATCCCAATAAAAAACTTAAAAACTTCTGTTGCTCACCAATCCTAGAAAAATATCCAATTTTTTTACCAATATGCCAATCAGACGTATGTAAAACTCTATAAGTACTCATAAATACCGCACTATTTTTATTGAAAAATTACAACAATTTATACATTATGTTATATTATATATATATAAGGGTTTTATGCAACAAAGAAAATTAATAATAGTAGAATCACCAACAAAAGCAATAACGATAAAGAAATATCTTGATAACTCATTCTTAGTAGAAGCCTGCATAGGACATATAAGAGATTTGCCAAACAGTGCTAAAGAAATACCTGAAGAGTACAAAAAATTTGAATGGGCAACACTCTCTATAGATCATCAAAATGACTTTAAACCACTCTACATTATCCCAAACAACAAAAAAACAGTAATTGAAAAACTCAAAAACCTCATCAAAGAGAAAGATGAAATCTATCTTGCCACTGACCAAGATAGAGAAGGTGAAACAATAGCATTCCATTTAAAGGAAGTATTACAAATTAAAAATTATAAAAGAATGGTATTTCATGAAATTACAAAAAGTGCAATAATCGATTCACTAAATAATACAAGAGAAATTAATATGAATCTCGTTAATGCCGGGGAGACAAGAAGAATACTAGATAGACTTTATGGATATACTATCTCTCCTCTACTTTGGAAAAAAATTGCTTACGGACTCTCTGCCGGCAGAGTACAATCCGTTGGACTTCAATTAATCATAGAAAAAGAAATGACAAGAATAAATTTTAAGAAAGCCAATTATTATTCCATTACACTTGAATGCAAACACAACAAAAATGATATACAGATTAAAACAATACTTGAAAAGATTAAGAACAAAAATGTAGCTGAAAGCAAAGACTTTGTAAACGATACAGGGGCTTTACACGATCCTGACAAAACAATTGTAATAGACAAAACATTAATGAATATGCTCACAAAAGAGTTAAATAACACAAAAGAGATCGAGGTAATTTCAATTGAAACAAAAGAAATAAAACAAGCTCCTCCTAAACCATTCATCACATCTTCTCTTCAACAAGAAGTAAACAGACGATTAAAAATAGGAACCAAACAAATTATGAATTACGCACAAAAACTGTATGAGAACGGATACATAACTTATATAAGAACAGATTCTTATCACATTGCCAAGACCGCAAGAGAAAAAATAAAAACTATTATAAAACAAAAATATGGTGAAGAATATATAGAAACAAATGACAGATTATATGCCAAAGCTAAAATGGCTCAAGATGCACATGAAGCTATAAGACCTTCTGAACTCTTTACTTCTCCTGAACAAATACAAATAGAAAGCGAAACTGCCAGAGAAATATATAAAATAATATGGGATAGAACTATTGAATCCGTAATGAAAGACGCAAGAAAAAAAATTATTAAAATAACATTGAAGTATGAAAATTTAACCTTTAAAACAAGTTTCACAACAATCATTTTTGATGGCTTTCTAAAAAACAGTAAAGAGCCTTATGAAAACAGTATCATAGATTTTTCCCTCATAAAAGAAGGTGATAAATTTGTAATCTTAGACGTAAATCCAGAAGAGCATGAAACAAAACCCCCACTCAGATATACAGAAGCATCACTTGTACAAAAGCTTGAAAAGGAAGGTATAGGACGTCCTTCAACTTATTCTACTATTATCTCAACACTCTTTGAAAGAGAATATATCTTTAAACACAATAACACACTAATTCCAACAATAAAAGGAGCTGCTGTCATAAATCTATTAAAAAAATATTTCCCAGTACTAATTGAACTAAAATTTACATCCCACATGGAAGAAAACCTAGATAAGATCGCAATAGGCACGCTAGACAAAATAAAATATCTAAATAAATTTTATAATGGAGAAGAAGGTCTTAAGAATACAATAAATAAAATAGAACCCATTATTAGCCCTGAAGAATTTAGAATAGTCTATGAATACACTAATAACGAAAAATTTAGTTATAAAGTCAATCTTGGCAAATTTGGTCCTTATTTAATTTTTAATGGAAATAATTACGCGATTAATGTAACAACACCATTAGAAAACTTATACAAAGAAGATGAAATAAAAAAAATAATATCAGAAAAAGAAATACAACCCAATATATTAGGAATTGATCCTGAAACAGGACTTAATGTCATATATAAAAACTCAAAATATGGAGGAATTGTCCAACTTGGAGAGGACATTTATGCTCCACAAGAATTCACAAAAACAGGTAAACCCAAAAAACCTAAAATAATAAAAGCTAAAAAAATGTCAACAAAAAACATAGAACATGAAAATATAACCCTAGAACTTGCTCTCAAATTACTCTCACTTCCAAAAATAATTGGCGAATATCCAAAAACTCATGAAAAAATAATTGCTACAACAGGGGTTTTTGGAGATTATATTAAAACTGAAAACAACAGTATAATATGCCCATTAAAAAAAGACATAAAAGCATACGAAATAACACTAGAAGAATCAATTAAACTGTTAGACGCAAAACTAGAAAAAAACGGAATTATTGTAAAAATAATACCACTAGCAAAAAATAAAGTTGGAAATAAAATTTATGTTTACAAACAAAATGATAGATTTTATGCTAAAATTAAGAGGAAAAAGGTTGATTTGCCTACTGATATTGACCTTAATCAAATAGATGCAACTTATATTTTTGGACTAATGTAGGATATGAATGATTTTGAGCTTCCCATTTACAAATATAAAGATGAATTAATTAAAAATCTAAAAACAAACAACATTTTAATAATAGAGAGTCCAACAGGAAGTGGAAAAACAACACAAATACCAAGGATAATATATGAATCAGGACTAACAAAACTTGGGAAAATTGGTGTAACACAACCAAGAAGAATAGCCACAATATCAATAGCAGAATATATTGCAAAACACATTGGGGTCAAACTTGGAGAAGAGGTGGGCTATAAAATAAGATTTCAAGAAGTCACAAGCTCTAAAACAAAGATAAAATTAATGACAGATGGGGTTTTATTACAAGAACTCAAAAAAGACACCCTACTTTATGAATATGACGTAATAATAATAGATGAGGCTCATGAGAGAAGTTTAAACATAGACTTTATACTAGGACTTATTAAAGATATATTAAACAAAAGAGATGATTTTAAAGTTATCATTTCATCTGCCACAATAAATACACAAGTATTTTCAAAATACTTTAACAACGCTCCAATACTTAGCATAGAAACAATTACTTATCCTGTACAAATAATCTATAATCCACCACTACTCAATACATCAAAATCAATGATATTAAAAATAAAAGAAATAATTAGTGGTATAATCAAAGAAAAAAAAGAAGGTGATATCCTTATATTCCTATCTGGAGAGAAAGAAATAAAAGAAACGATAAAAGAAATTTATGAACTGAATTCCAAACAAGAATTAATAATATTACCTTTATATGGTAGGATGGCAAAAGAAGCACAAGAACAAATATTTATGCCTACACCAAAGAATAAAAGAAAAATTATAGTATCAACAAACATTGCAGAAACTTCAATTACAATTGAAAATATCAAGATAGTAATTGATAGCGGAAAAGTCAAAACAAATAGATTTCAGATGAAAACACACACTTACTCACTTCAAGAAGTACCAATTTCAAAATCATCTGCAACACAAAGAGCAGGAAGAGCAGGAAGACTTGCAAAGGGAACATGTTACAGATTATATAAAAGAGATGAATATCAATTAAGAGACGAATATCAAAAGGAAGAAATATACAGAACAGATCTCTCTGAAGTAATCTTAAGAATGGCGGATATTGGAATTAGAAATTTTACAAAATTTGACTTCATTTCAAAACCATCAATTAAATCCATTCAAACAGCAAGTGACATATTAAAATCCTTAGATGCAATAAATGAAAAAAATGAACTTACGGAAATTGGAAAATATATGATCATATTTCCTCTAATACCAATACATTCAAGGGCTTTAGTTGAAGCAATGATAAACTATCAACAAGCAATATACCCAACCACAATTGGACTATCATTTTTATCCACAAGTGGAATTTTCTTACTACCTCAAAACGAAGAAATAGAAGCCAGACAAGCCCATCTAAAATACAAAAATCCACTAGGTGACTTAATAGGATTTATTAACATATTTGAAGATTATAAAAAAGCCACTAATAAAGAAGCCTTTGCTAAAGAAAACTATTTAGACTTACAAGGTCTTGAAGAAATTACTAATGTACAAAGACAACTTGAAAATATTGTAAGTAGCTTCAACATACCAATAGTACACAAACATGAAATTGATCACGAAGGCTACTTAAAATCCATAATGAGAGGTATGAAAGATTATATTTGCTTTAAAACTTCAAAAAATAAATACAAAACAATAAAAGCCCAAAATATAGTAACCCATCCGGGCTCACTTATTAACACAGATTCTGTAAAATATTTCGTAGCAGGAGAAATAATAGAGACAAGTAAAAGATATGCCAGATCAATTGGGGTACTTAAAAAAGAATGGATCAATGATATTCAATTTGAAGAAAATGAACAAAAAAACACTCAACAAGAAAATAAAAAATTAAATAACACCCACAAAAACATAGTAAAAAAAGATAAAAAACATTTATTAGAAAATGAAATAACTATTGGGGGAAAGAAATTTAATACTCACAATGAAAATAAAAATCAATTAACAATTAGCTTAAAGGAAGTTCAAGAATTAATTTCAAAAAGATTAAAAAACTCAGAAGAGAAAGCAATAAGAAATGTACTTGCAAAATTAACACATGAAAATTTAATAATATTCAAAAATAAGCAATTAATAGAAATAATGCGTATAGTAAATGGTATGGAATCAGACTGGTCGCTCATTAAAAAATATGAAAGCGCAAATATCAACATTAATGAAATTGATAAGATGCAAAATATTTTAGAATGCACTATGAATTTCATTAAACATCCCAATAAAAAATCGGTTCTTTTCCTATCACTTAGAAATGACTACTCGAACAATTTTTGGCTCAAACCTCAAAAAAGCTTTATCGTAGCAATCGAGGAATCAATGGATAGCATAAAAATCCTGATCGATAATCAAGACAATATTAAAAAACTTGATCCTATCAAAAAAACAGTAAATAAAGTTTATAAAAAACTAAACTTCTTTTTTTAAAAATTCATAAATCACATTTAAGATTGTAAAATAAACATTAACAAATAAAAAAATAAATAAATTAACGTTATTTAAACTAGAATCATATTTAAAGTTAATATAAACTGTAACTAATAAAAAACATATAAATTAATGGGGGGTAAATATGAATAATTTAATGAAAAATATACAAAATCTAGGAAAAGCTGTACAAACTCCTGCAGCCGTTTTACCAATTGCTGGTCTTTTACTTGGTTTTGGATACCTCATAATAGAAACTACAGAACCTTCTAACATGCTTAGACAAATTGGCAAATTAATGGAACAATCAGGCAGTGCCATTTTTGGGAATTTACCCATACTATTTGCAATCGGAACTGGAATGGGACTATCTAAAAATAATAAAGCAGCCGCAGCACTTGGAGGGGCCGTAGGATACCTAATTCTAAATGCAGGACTATCGACATTTACAATAATGATTAATGAAAAATCAGAACCTGTTAACATGTCCGTTTTGGGAGGTATTATTACAGGTATAAGTTCAGCCATGCTCAGCGATAGAATAGTAAACTATAAAATACCACAATTTTTAGGTTTTTTTTCAGGGCAAAGACTAGTACCAATAGCTAATGGATTATTGTCTGCAATACTTGCTATAATATTTGCTTTCCTATGGGCACCTCTACAAATAACTATTAATCAAATTGGAAACTGGATGATAGAAGCTGGTAATTTAGGAGTATTTGTATTTGGCTTCTTAAATAGACTTCTCATAATAACAGGCCTACATCAGCTTTTAAACACTTTGGTATATTTTGTATTCGGAAAATATACCACAAATGACGGCAACATAATCCAAGGAGAAATCACAAGATATTTAAATGGAGATCCAAATGCTGGCGCATTTACATCAGGGATGTATCCAGTAATGCTGTTTGGACTACCAGGTGCTGCTCTTGCAATGTACTTAACATCAAAAAAAGAAAGAAGAAAAGAAGTAGGTGGTATTTTACTCTCTGCATCACTCACCTCATTTTTAACAGGAATTACAGAACCAATAGAATACACATTCATGTTAATAGCACCTTTCCTTTATCTAATACATGCGATCTTAACTGGAATATCATTAGTAATTACTAATATACTTGAAATACGCATAGCATTTTCACTCTCCGCAGGAATAATAGATTACTTCTTAATGTTTCCAAAATCAACAAATGCTTTACTAATACTACCAATAGGACTTATAATTGGAACTGTATACTTCACCATTTTCATAACACTAATCAAAACATTTAAAATTCAAACACCTGGTCGTGAAGACAATACTAAACAGCAAACAATTTCTAATAATGATTCTAAGCGATCTCAAAACGAAAATTTTGAGAAAATTATTCAAGCTCTTGGAGGAATCGATAATATAACAAATATTGATTCATGTTTTACACGATTAAGAGTAGATGTCAAGTCTTCCTTATTAGTAAATAAAGATTTAATGAACCAGCTTGGAGCTACTGGAACAATCATTACATTAGGAAATCAAGTGCAAGTAATATTCGGTGCAAAATCTGAACAAATTTCAAATTATATAAAATCTAAAACTTAAATCATAAAGAATAAGAATAAAGAAATAAGAATAAGAATAAAGAAATAAAATTTTTTCTTCTTATTTTCACTAAAAAAGTGTATAATACCTTAAATAAAATTACATGAACCTAACACAATCTAAAATATTGCTGATCTTGTCATTAATAACTCCTTTTGTTCTAACATATGGTACAGACAAAGAAAATTTGGAAAAATTAAATAAATTATACATGCTATACGACTTAAATAACAATTTACCAAAAGAACTCGAAACAATAAATGCAATCAAGAATCTAAATTCAGAGTACTATTATCTACTTATGGCCAAATATTTACTTAAAATAAAGAAATATGAAGAAGCTAATAATTTTTTAAAAAAAATACAAGAGTCTAAAGATAAAAACATAAAAAACGAAATTTTGTTACTAAAACTTAGAATCAATGAAGAAAACATAAGCAAGGACGAAATCAATGATATCTTAAATGATATCTTACATAAACATAAAGAGTTAGATATTAAAATAATTTATCAATTATATAATATTGCAAGAATAAAAAATGACAAAATTTCTTTAAAGATAAAAAATATAATCTTAAACAACTATCCTAAGAGCATTTATTCTTATAAAATAAAGAGAAATGAATAAAAAATTTTTAAGCGTAATAATATTAATTTTGACAGTAAGCGTCTTATCAGCACAAAAACCACTCAATCCAGAAGACGTGGAAATGAGATATGAAATCATTAAAGGTTCTTTTAAAGAAAGTAATTACGTAATTATCAAGATTAAAAACAAAAATTTAAAGTTCATAATCTCAAAGCCTATTTATGATACAAAAACTAATAATTATTACTTTAATGGCCAAACAACAAGTCAATTTTTACTTTCTAACAAGGTAGATATTGCTATTAACACTAGTCCATATGAGATTAAAGACAATATATTCTACCCTAACGGTTTATACATATATGATAAAAAAATAATCTTCAATGCAAAAAAAAATCAAGGAATAATTATAATCAAGAACAATCAAATAATATTAAATCCCAAGCAAGATGAAATCAAAAATTCTGACTATGGTTTTAGCGGCTTCTTTCCTTTAATCAAAAATGGAAAATACACCAAAAATTTTAAAGAAAATAAACATCCAAGAACAATAATAGGTAGTGATAAAGGAAACAAACACCTATATCTAATAACGGTAGAAGGAAGAGGTGCTAATAATAGCAAAGGGATCTCGTTAAATGAAGCAATAGATCTATCATTAAGTTATGGTATTAACAACTCTATTAATCTAGATGGAGGTGGTTCAAGCACACTTGTAACAAAATCCAACAACTCTGCTTATAAACTTAATGCTACATCTAACCTTTTTGGACAAGAGAGAATAGTCCCTTTTCACTTAGGAATAAAACTGCCTAACTGAGAAATTTCCAACCAATATTAATTCCAATAGTAACCTCCGTTGTGAGAGAAGAAAAATTCTTTACAGCAAGAGAAGTAGGTGAAATTGAAAGCATAAATAAAGGTCTAATATAGAGTCCTTTAACTTCGGGAACGAAAAAATCCGTAGCAAATCCCAAAGACAAAAACACCAAATTTTGTCTCTTAGCACTTAAATCAAGTGTATATTTAATCCCAAGAAGGGGGAATAATGTCCTAACATATTCCTTAAAAACAATCGGATAAATTCCATAAAGCCCAAAAGCAAAATACCTACTATGATGACTAGATAAAAAAGCATCTTTATAAGAGATATCCAAAATAACATAATTAGCATCAAAGAATAAACTTAGATTTACTCCATTATCCACTCTACTATAATTTTTTATAGACTTACTTATATCACTTTTGCTAGTATAATTAGTAAATTGATAAGCAAATCCCCCTCCAAAAGATAATGGATACGCGAATATTAAAGCACTTGAAGGAAAAAATAAAAATAATAAAAAAATATATTTTTTCATTGATAATCCTTACACTTTCTAAAGAAACATTATATTATTATATATAACTGTATATCAAGTAACATATATAATAAAATTATGAAAATAAAATTACTATATTTAATCTCCATAATGTTTTTAACATGCAGCAAAAAATTAGAAACTCCTTTAATAAACGAATTCAACTTACCCAAAAGCAGTATCTTAGGATTTTCAAGAAAAGTAGGAATCATAACAAAAAATTATGCTATTTTAAACAATGTAACTAAAACGGATAATACTAACTATAATTACCTAACAATAATTAGAAAAGGCGAAATAGTAAAAATTGAAAAAATAATGCAAAATACAGAACAACATGGAATTAAAGGCAAATGGATACTAGCAACCTACAAAGGAAAAAAAGGGTATATCTTTAATAAAGACATAAATATAATAGATAATATAATTATTGAATAAACTAAATTAAGTAAACTAATAATATAAAAATGTTAGCTAGCAAAAAACCAACTAACATTTTTATTACTTGTTTTTCTTTTTATGTCTATTCTTTCTTCTCTTTTTTTTTCGCTTATGAGTAGATATTTTTTGTAATTTTCTTTTTCTTCCGCAAGGCACTCCTCATATCTCCTTATTAAACAAAAATTAAATCCAAAATGTCTCTTAAATCATCATCTGGATGAAACCACAAAACATTAAAAATTTTATCAAAAAAAGTCATCTGCCTTTTTACATATAAAAATGAATTTTTAACTATTAAATCTATTATATCATTTAACATAGAATAAGGTCTACTCTTCCACAACAAAAATTCACGATACCCTATTCCTTTAAAAGCCGGTGTTGTCTCATCGTATCCTTTCCCTAATAAACTCTTAATCTCTTCAAGCAATCCACAATCAATCATATTCCCTACCCTAGATATTATTCTAGACCTCATCTCTTCCATAGGCCTTTTCAGACCAATAGCTAAAACATCCTCAATCATCTGACCTTTTTTTAAAAATTGACTAATCGGAATACCTGTTTGATAATAAACTTCAAGCGATCTTCTAATTCTATAAATATCATTTTCACCGATTGACTCATATCTTTCAAAGTCCACTCTCTTAAGTTCCTCTAAGAGATAATCCTTCCCCCTTGTAGTAAAAAGACTATTTACATAAAATCTTATTTCAGAAGAAACAGGCGGTGTGCTGGGCAATCCATATTGTAAATGCTTAAAATAAAAAGCCGACCCACCTACAAATACAGGAAGTTTGTCTTGATCTCTTAAATTCTTTATTATCTTGCTTGCTTCTTTATAAAAAACTCCAAGATTATATTCTTCAATCGGTTCCAAAAAATCCACTAAATGATGTTTTATATGAGACCTCAATTCAACACTAGGCTTACAAGAAGCAATATCAAACTCTTTATAAACTTGAATAGAATCAACATTAATTACTTCAGCTATACCTTTTGGGAAATTGAATAAAATATCACTTTTACCTACAGCCGTAGGACCAAAAATAAAAACTATTTTATTTTTCTTCAATTGAATACGTAAATCGACCTGTTACAATATCATTAAAAGCCTGACTCACTACTCTCTCATCAGAAATAACATGTTCTGCTAAAGAAATTTGATCAATAATCTGATCTGTACGAACTATCACTGCCATAACAAGTTCATAATAATTGCCATCAAAATCTTGTATCTCTTTTAAAGGTATTTTCATTTCTCTAAAACCTCCTTAATTTATTTACTTAATATATAAGCCCCTCTTCTCTATCTCATCCTTTATCAATTCAAAAACTTTATTTGCAGACTTATCAGTTGTATCAACTATAAAATCAGCTACATCTAAATAATTATCAATATCTATATTATATACAGATAAATATCTCTTTGAATCATTAGAATCTCTATTGAAAGTGCTCCTCAAAATATCGGAATACATACCACCTTCTCTGTTTATTATTCTCTCTGCCCGAATTTCTATCTTAGCATAAAGATATATCTTTAAATCGGCATTTTTTGCAAGCCAAATTGCAAGACGAGATGCAAGCACTGTATTATCCTCTTTTGAAAGCTCCAATAATTTACTATCAAGATATTCATCCCAATAATGATCATTTCTACCAATGATTTCTTTCTCATAAAACGTATCAAAGGACATATTCTTCTCTCTAGCAATATCATGAAAAGTATAATTAATAAGCTTTAGACCATAATGCTTTGCAAGCATTCCACTAATAGTTGTATTACCACAACCACTCTTGCTAGAAACAGCTATTCTCATTCAATATTCCTTAGATGTTCTTTTATTTTCTCTAAATTTAATTTCATGTTTAAAACTAAATTTCTAATATCAAGATCAATGGCTTTGTTGCTCATTGTTGTAACCTCTCTATGCATTTCCTGAACAATAAACTCTAAAATCTTGCCACATACTTCATTTTCAAGACTTTGATAAAAACTATCTATATGTGAATATAATCTTACTATTTCCTCATTAATATCTAATCGAATTGACATTTTAGCAGCCTCTTCTGCAATATTAATATCACTAAAATCATCCATTAACTTTAACAAATTTTCCTTAAGATTTAAGAAAAGTTTATTATTTATACTACTCTGAGATCCCTTTAACAATTCTAAATCATTCCGTATTAACATAAGAATTGAAATTATATCTTGTTTAGTATTCTCACCCTCAAAAGTTCTACTTTTATCATAATTTAATAAAGTCTCTTCTAAAACTTCCTTAAAAGCATGATAAATCATTTCTTGATTAACATCACCCTCATCAACAATTAAAGCCCCTCTTAGAGATAAAAAATCACTAAGACTCAATTCATCCTTAATGTTTAAATTACTATGTAATAATCTATCTCTAAGATTAGCAATAGCTTCAATATAATGAGGATTTAAACTAAAATTAATATTGGGAACCATTTCCTTATACCCTACATTTAAAAAAACATTTCCCCTTTTAACATAATTTGAAATTAAATTCCTTATCTCAAGCTCATAAGCATATAAAACTTCAGGTAATTTAAATTTAAATTCTAAAAACCTACCATTATAAGACTTTAAGTTAACACTAAACATATAATTTGAAACAACTCTTTCTAAGTGAAAAAATCCAGTCATACTTTTCATTCAAAATACCCTTACAAAAAACCATGTAAAATAAAATTATTACCAGCTCCCATTGTAACAAATAAATCATTGCTCTTTAATAAACCCTTTATAAAATCAACAGCATCGACTACTTCCTTAAAAAAATAAACATTCTGATTTAAATCTTTAAGAGCCAGAAACAGTTCTTTAGAAAGTTTATTAGGATTAAAATCTTCTCTAACCGAAAGATATATATTATGCAAAATCAACACATCAACATTACTTAAAACTTTAACGAACTCACCAAAAAGAACTTTTGTCCTTGTAAAGGTATGTGGCATAAAATCTAAAATAATACGCCTACCTTTATAAAAAGTCTTCAATCCCAAAAGAGTACTTCCAATTTCCTTTGGATGATGAGCATAATCATCAAGATATATAACTCCATCCTTTTCCATGATAAATTCCATCCTTCTTTTTATGCCCATGTACTCTTTAGCCATCATCTTTATCCGATCATCAAAGCTCCAAACCAATTTTTTATGTTCTTCAAAAAATAACTTTACCGCCAAAAGTGATAATGCAAAATTTAAAACATTATGCATCAAAGGAGACCTTAGTCTAATATCAATACCCCCCAAGAAATCAAACTTTAAAAACTCGTCTATCAACTCAAAACGTTCAATCTTAAAATCAGCTAAAGAATTAAATCCAACACTAAACACTTTAATATCTTTTCTTAAAATTCTATTTTTAATTTTAAGCAAATTAACTTCATCGGCATTTATTATTAATATTCCATTTTTCTTTAAATTATTAATATACTGCAAGAAAACATTCTCAACTGCTTCATAATTTTCAAAAAAATCAACATGCTCATAATCGATATTAGTTAAAACAATCATATTCGGTGAAAAGTGTAAAAAATGATTCCTATACTCACAGGTCTCTGCAATAAATATGTTGCTTTGACCAACAAGACTAGATTTATCTCCAAAATCTTTAACACTAGCACCTAATATTACATTAGGCTGTAATCCCAGACTATTAAACAATAGACCCAAGAATGCTGCTGTAGTAGTTTTGCCATGAGAACCTGCAACTCCAATACTATAATACTTTTTAGAAATCTTTCCAATAAATTCAGGATAAGATAAAATAGGAATGCCAAGTTCACGCGCTTCTAACAAAACAGATAAATTATCCTTATCATAAGCCGGTGAATATATTAAAATATCATATGATTTATTATGAACTTTGAGTGAAAACTCATAAATATTTTCATAATAAGTTATATTATTGCTAATTAATATATCTTCTGTATGAAATTTTAAAGGAACATCGACACCTTCTACAAAATACCCCTTAGCATTAAAAAAACAAGCAAGTGAACAAAGTCCAGAGCCCTTAATGCCTACAAAAAAAATATTACTTAAATTATCCAAGTCAACATTCATCATTCTTTTCCAAATCACCTTTTTGATCATAGAATTTATGTATAATAACATCAATACCAGATATATTAATTACCGTATATTTTAGTACGTTTTCAATAATATAATTTCTAAGCATTTCCGCATCATTAAGTAAATTATTTTCAAGTGGAATATCTAAGAAAAGCTTAAAAGAATAACTGCCCTGATTTTTTTTAATCTTCAAATTATAGACAATATAATTTTCATTATATTCAGAAACACAATGTTCAATAATTTGTCTTACAGCATTTTTGGAAACAGATAAAATGCCACCTTCTTCATGAAAATGAGGCTTTACAATAGAACGAATATAGTTTCTTTTTTTTGATAAAAATCCTTTACTTTTAAAAAAAACTCGTATTGAATCTAATAATAAATTAGGCTTAATAGACGTTATCTCAAAGGCAGCTGCTGGAACAACATGTTCGCCCATTTGTCTTGAAATTCTTGCCTTTTCTATTTCCCTTTTAGTAGAAATATCTGTTATATAAATAATTTTAGAAGAACTAGGCAATAAAAGTCTAGAAGTTATTTTATCTATCATTCGAATACTTGTTCCCAATATTAATATTTTATTGAAATTTTCTCTACGCAAAGCTTCAACAATTTCGTTTCTATGAGCATCATCTTCAAAAATAGAACGTCTTATTGCATCAAACATATTATTCTCGAACTTAGCAGAACTCCCAGCAATAATTTTCATATTTTTTATTAAAACACCATCATCAATTATCAAAGGAATAGAATATTTATCTGCTATCAAATGGGATCTAAAACTTTTTCCAGTACCAGCAACACCCACTAAAGAATAAACCTTAATTTTTACAAACTTATGTTTAATAGCAATTGAAATGCCCTTAACTGTACCCAAGACATTTTTAAATGTGCTCTTATTAAATAAATCCCTTAAAATCATATACACCAAAAATATTACTTATCTGTTTTAAAAAATCTGAACTAGGTTCAACAAAAAATTCATTTCTTAAAAATAATGACTGGTCAAATTTTATCAAAAAAGAATGTAAAAAGTAATTGGTTTTTACAAATTGAGAATCATATTTCTTATCATTAATCAAGGCATGTTTATTAAACGCACATTGTGCTCTTATTTGATGTGTAAATCCCGTCTTAATTAACACCTCCGCAAGTGTTGAAGACTTAGACACTAAAATTGGTTTAATATCAGTTACAGCATTACATTTATCTATATCATTGATAACAAAAGTTTTTCTTGCAATCTTATCTCGATATAAAAAATTTTTATAAGTCAAAGGTTTTGTAATCACACCATCAAGTAAAGCCAGATACTTTTTAATAACAACACCACTACTAAATGCCTGACTTAAAATCCTTGCAGAATTTATATTCTTTGCAAAAATAATAAGTCCTGAGGTATTTCTATCTAATCTATGCACAGCTGAGGGTTTAAAACTAAGAGAGCCAAGACTTTCATCTAAAAGATAAGCATTAATCAAAGTATCAAGTGAATATTTATCCCCATGAACCAAAATTCCTCTCCTCTTATTAATTACAAGCAAATCCGCATCCTCATATACTATTCTTTTCTTTATATCTCTTAATATAGCAACCTCATCTTTGACTGTTACCCTGTTTAAACTCAAACCCTGAAGTAAAGGTTTATACAAATAAATTTTATCATCCTTAAAAATTCTATGCGAAAAAGAAACCTTTAAATTATTTAAAAGAACATCTCCATTTCTAATATGCCTGATTATTTTAGATTTAGGGAATTTTAAAAACTTTATCAACACTGCATCAAGTCTTTTACCATCGTCATTCTTTAGAACATCAATAACACTATATTTACCAACATTCCTAACATTTAAAGACAACATACAACTAAATTTTACTACATTTTTGACAAACAAAATTAACTATCAAAAATGAACATACAGAGATAAAAAGCGAAGGAACAATAGGATGAAAATAATAACTACCTAATTCACCATAAAAAATTATGATCAAATAACTTAAAAGTCCAAAAACCTGAGAAATAAAAGCCGATATTTTACTTACAAAATTAAAATAAAGTCCAAAAACAATAATAGAAAAGAATGAAACTTCCAAAGCTCCAATTGCGAAAATATTTAAAAAAAGCAAAAAATCAGGTGGTTTTAAAGATAAAAAAACTATTATTAACATAAAACAAATATTAGAAATAATAATAATTTTATTAATCCCAATCTTAACACTAATATTTTTACTTAATGACAATATTGACTTTACCCAAATCGAAGACAGCAAAAGAAGACCTGAATCTATTGTAGACATTATTGCTGATAAGAGTCCTACAAAAAATAATATAAACATTTTAGGATTTAAAACCTTTAATGCTACATTTAAGATAACTTTATCATTTAGTTCTAATTCAGGAAAAATAATAAGAGAAAAAAAACCTATTAAATGCATAATAACAACTAAAAATCCTATTACAAAAGTAACAATAGGAAGAGAAAATCTAATAGCTTTCACATCTTTAAATGCTATAAAATTATTAACAAATTGTGGTAGCCCCAATACCCCAATTCCTATTAGTATCCAAAAAGAAATTATATATTCAATTTTCAAATCCAAATTTGATGGCAAAAATAGATCATCTTTAAGATTCAACCGAGCCATCTTAAAAAGATTACTAATTCCACCACCCAAATCAACTAACCTTGAAAATAATAGTACAGACGCTATGATCATCAAAATACCTTGTATTAAATCCATATATGCTATCATCTTAAACCCTCCCAAGCAAACATATAAAAAAACAAATAGAGAGAAAAAAATAAGAGCATCAGTATAATTAATTTGAAAAAAAACCTCTAAAAGTTTAGCACCTCCCATAAGCTGAGCTGAGATTAAAAACAAAGAGAAAAAAATTATTATCAAACTACTAACAAAAACTAAAGATCGACTAAGATATCTATATCCAATATAATCAACAATATTTATTGCATTAACTTTTTTAGCTTCCAAATTCAATTTCTCACCAATAATGACAAATGAAATTAAACTTGTAGGAATTTGAATAACTGCTAAAAATATAAAAGACAATCCATATCTATAAACAGCCGAAGGCCCTGAAATAAAACTACTAGCACTAACATAGGTAGAAGCCACAACTAATGACATTACAAAAAAATTTAGCCCCTTATTTGCGAGAAAATAATTATGTAAAAATGACACTCCTCCCCTTTTTTTTCCAGCAAAGATACCAAAAACACAATATGAAATCAAAAAGATAAAAAATAAAAAAAACGCTTTAGTCATTCTTAAAAAAAATCACAAAAAAACACACTAATAACAAACTGAAAATAGGAAACAAGATACACGATAGAAAAAACCAAAGAGGAATATTAAATACATCAATAGGAAAGTAAGATAAATAAGCTGATAAAAGCCACCAAATAAACAGAAATAAATATATAATACTTGCAAAAAATACTTTATTTATCAATTAAAAATCCTTTTAAAAATATTAAATATAATTATATTATAATGTATAAAATAAACATGAAGAAACATAAAAATATATTAATCGGTGTATGCGGGGGAATCGCAGCCTATAAGTCAACCTATATTATCTCAAGTCTAGTAAAAATGGGATATAATATCAAAGTTATAATGACAAAAAACGCGACTAAATTTGTTACTCCCTTAACACTAGAGACGGTCTCTAAAAATAGAGTGGTTCAAAGCCTATGGAATACAAGCCATGAAGAAGTAGAACACATAAATTTGGCAAGATGGGCAAATTTAATATTAATTATTCCAGCAACATACAACATCATTTCTAAAATTGCATCAGGAATTGCTGATGATACTTTAACTACAGTCATATCTGCAAGTACTGTTCCAACCTATTTTGCAATAGCAATGAACAACATAATGTATCAAAACCCCATTCTAGAAGAAAACATTAAAAAACTAAAAAAATATAATTATAAATTTATTGAACCTGATGAAGGATTCCTTGCATGTTCTTTAAACGCTATTGGACGACTTAAAAATGAAAATGATATTTTAAAAATAATATTAAACGCATTAGATCCAAAATTACCATTAAAAAACAAAAAAATACTAATAACCGCATCCAGAACTGAAGAAGAATTAGATCCAATTCGTTACTTCTCAAATAAATCAACAGGAAAAATGGGATTCAGTTTAGGCATTGAGGCACGAAATCTTGGAGCCCATGTAACAATAATTACAGGTCCCAGCAATGAAAAAACACCTTATGGAATAAACGTTATTAGAATAAAAACAGCATCAGAAATGTACAAAGAAGCAATAAACATATACCAAGAATTCGACGTTATAATTGGCGCTGCTGCTGTTGCAGACTTTAAACCCGATAAAATTTATAAGACTAAAATCAAAAAAGATACTATTGAAGACCTTCATATTAAATTTATCAAAAATCCGGACATAATAAAACATATAGGTAAAAACAAAACTAAAAACCAAATTATTATTGGATTTTGTGCTCAAAAAGATGAAATTTTAATAGAAAAAGCCAAAGAAAAACTAAAAACTAAAAATTTAGACTATATTATTGCAAACAACTTAAAATATTTTGGATCAAGCCTAAACAAAACTTATATAATAGACAAAAATAGTGTTAAAGAACTTCCTGAAATATCAAAAAAAGAAACGGCAACAGAAATTTTAAAAATTTTATATCAATAATTCGTTAAAAGTTTCCTTAAATACTCTGAACGAGTTGTTCTTTTGATCTCTTTAAGCTTACCTGAGAGTAATGCAGATTTATTATAAACAGCGCCCTTAATTGCAAGATTCATTAAATCAACATTTTTACTCTCAATGATCTTAGAATAAAAATTATCAAAATTACCCTTCCTAGCTGCAAGACACATAGCAATATTTGTAAGCAACTTTGAAGGTTTATTAATATTTTCCTTTTCCAAGAGATTCAAAGCGATTAAACCTGCAGAATTTATATCTTTATCCAAAAGATAACTAAACATAGTAAGTTTAAAGTTATTCTCAATACTAAAATCAAGCATTATATTTTGTATCTCTTCATAACCAGACCCCATATCTACTAAAGCTTTACCTGATGCTTCCCGGACTTTTAAAGAAGGATCACTTTTGATCTTATAAATTAATACCTCTTTTGAAGCAATATCGCCATGACTCTTAATAGCCTCAACGGCACTAATCCTAATGTTAGCATCAGAATCTCTTAAAAAATCATGCAAAATCTCTTTTGATTTCAAAGATACATCCCTTGAGAGTGCCTCCACAATGGCAATTTTAATATTATAATTGTTATTATTATTTTGAAGATACAAATCGGCACTCTCTGTTATTTTTTCAGGCAAAAGATATGATAAAGCCTTAATAGCTGAGGCTTTAATTGATGGATTTTCATAACTATCAACAGAAATTTCATAAAATCTATCTGCATAATCAACAGCATCAGATTTTCCAAGAGCAATGAGTATTGCCGATTTAACTCCATCATTACCAGAATATTTATCATAAACATTCATCATATCTTTTGAGTATTCAGGAGAAGAAAGCTCACCAAGATAATAAGCAGCAGTAGCCACAATATTCCCTTCCTTATTCTCAAGGATATCAATAAGAGTCTTTTTTAAAGAATCCTTACTGCCAAATTCCTTAAGATACAAAATTGCCAAATTAATCAAATTGTTAGGATATCTATTACTCTCATAATTATCAAGAATATAATTAGCAGCATCAACACTGCCTGCATATTTAAGTGATAAAAACAAATCAAGAATTGCTAATTTAAGCTCAATATTAAAAGTTTTCTGCAACCTCTTTTCAAGCAAAGCATTATATTCACCATCACCTGATTTTTTAAGACTATTAATAATTTCAATAACTTGGGCATCAAGTCCATAAGAAATAGCATCATTTACTCGCTTCACATCTAAGTTAACATTTTTAAGAACAGGATTTTGAGTATCATCTCTCTTTAAATCATTTTCTGTAATATCCTTACCGATCTTATGTTCCTGAGACACTAAAGGTTTAATTGATAATATTGTCCCTTTAATAGCAAAAATATCAAGCACAATACAAAAGAAAAAAACAAGCTCTAAATACCTCATAAAATCTCCCTACTAATAAACTTAAAAAGTTTATTAACACCAAGTAAATAATAACACAGTATTAAAATAACAATACTAATTACGCCTGCAACACTTAATAAGTAAAAATTACTGAAACTAAATCCTACATCCCATTTAAAATTCTTAAAAAGAGTATAAAATAAATATAAGGGAATAAGGGAAATAAATGCCTTAATAAGAGCTACTAAAGACCTAACAAATTCAAGCTTCATCCCCCCCTTAAGTCCAATGAAATAAAAAATAACTACACATAAAGCAAAAGAAATTGATTGTGCAATAGGCAAAATGTCTACCACTTTATAAAATTTAATACCAAAAATTGAGATTGTAATATCAATAGCAGCAAAAAGAAGATTAAAGTAAAGCGGAATTTTTGAGTTACGTATCGAAAAATAATATTTTTGAAACAATCCAAAAATCGAAGAAAATGGTAATCCAATTAGAAAATATTGTAATACGTTAACGGTTCTTTGAGTGTCATATACGGAAAATTTACCTCCTGTAAGCAATAAATTTAGAATAGGACCAGCCCAAATATACATTAAAAATGACATTGGAATCAAAATAAAAATCAAAATATCAATTCCATGATTCAAAATCAAATTTAATCCTTTATTATTGCCTAAAGAAGCATATTCTGCCATCTTAGGAAAAATAACTGTAGAAATAGAGACATAAAAAATTCCAACAGGAAGCTGATAATAAACAATTGCATTACTTAAAATAGAAACACTCCCAATATCCAGGATTGATGCCAAAGCAAATGAAATTTGCTGAGTAGCAATTGCTACTAAAGCTGATATAATCATATGCGCCCATCTTTTTAAAAATCTCAAAAATGAAGAATCATTAAAGTTAAACATTGGTCTATATGTAAGACCAATATAAATACAATTTATCATCTGAACTAAAAATTGCAAAATCCCACCAACAATTACTCCAATAACAGCACTATATATTCCATATTGCTTATAAAATAAATATAAGCTTAATATAATGCTAAAAGAGAGCATAACGGGAGAAAAAGACGGAATAAAAAAAAACTTATAAGAATTTAAAACCGATGAAAATATCGATGATAAGCTTATAAGTAACACATAAAGTATTAAGTAGTTAAATATATAACTAGCCAATTCCAAATGACTACCTCTATAAGAAGATACAAAATACATAATTTGTCGAGAAAAAAGAATCATAACAGAAATAAGAAGACTAATACTTATAATATTAAAAGTGATAACTCGTCTGAAAAAATCAATAGCATGTTTACTAGATTTTTTCCTCTCATGAGTGAATTCCGGCATAAAAGCTGAAGTCATTGCACCTTCTGAAATAATCTTCCTTAAATTATTCGGAATATTAAAAACATAATTAAAAATATCTGACTCAAGACTTACCCCAAAATAGTAAGAAAATACCTTAATTTTAATAAAACCCATTATACGTGAAAAAAAAATCGAAACCATAACAATAACTGTTGAGAGAATATCTTTATTCATCAAAATTACCTTCATCATATTTGCTCAAATAAAGCTTTCTAAATTTTGTAAAATCACCATTCATAATTGCATTGCGAGCCTTTTTAATAAGTCTAAACATATAATGAATGTTATGCTCACTGGCCAACATCACTCCAAGAGTTTCTTCTGATTTGATTAAATGTCTTAAATACCCTCTTGAATACCTTGTACATAAAGTACAAGAACAATCTCGCTCAACAGGACAAGTATCAAAATTAAACTCAGCCCTCTTAATACGCAATATTCCATTATCAGTTAAAAGTGAACCATGCCTAGCAATTCTTGTAGGATTAACACAATCAAAAATATCAATACCATAATATATTGCATCCAATATATAGTGAGGAGTACCAATGCCCATTACATACTTTGGCTTAACCTTAGGTATTAATGAAGAATTATATTCAAGAATTTCTAAGTATTTATCTCGTGGTTCTCCAACAGAAATTCCACCAATTGCGATACCAGGACTATCTAATTCTAAAATCGCCTCGGTACTTCTTTTTCTCAAATCTTTAAAAAAATTACCCTGAGTTATTAAAAATAAAAGACCATCATACCCTTCTTTTCTATTCTCATAAGCACGCAGTGTACGACGAGCCCAAGAGGTTGTAATATTTGTATACAAACTCGCCTCACTGTAATCAATCCCATAAGAACTACAAATATCAAGCGCCATAATAATATCACTCTCAAAAATTTCTTGCATCTTAAATACACTCTCAGGTGTAAAATAGTGCCTAGAACCATCAATATGCGATTTAAAATCTACTCCCTCAGTCTCAATCTTTCTAAAATTAGCTAAAGAAAATACTTGAAATCCTCCAGAATCTGTCAAAAAATTTTTATCCCAGGCTGTAAAATTATGTAAACTTCCATATTTTTTTATCACATCAATACCGGGTCTTAAATAAAGATGATAAGTATTTGCAAGTATGAGATCACATCCCAATTTTTCAAGCACATCATGCTTTAAAGCTTTCATTGCACCCAAGGTACCAACTGGCATGAAACACGGTGTTTCAACCTTCCCATGAGGAAGTTCAAGAACACCAAGTCTTGCATTAGAATTTTTGTCATTTTTAATAATACTAAACATAAAATTAAAAAAAACCTACTACTTACACACAAGATTATAAATGATAAAATTAATAATAATAAACAAAATAGTGGGTAACGAACTTGCAACTGCTATAGGCAAATATCCAAGATCTGCTAAAAAGCTAAAAACCATAATTGACATAACATACACAACTGCAAATGCAATACTATTTAACAAACTCCATATAAAAATATTTTTTTTCAAAGCAAGACTTACAAAACTCACAGTAAAACTAAGAAGTATTAATCTAAATGAAAAAAAGATTCTGCTTAACAAATCAAATAAAGCTTCAGAATAATCTAATTTTTCTCTCTTAAGAGCCTTAATCCAGCTAATAAGCTTTGAAAAATTCAACGTTTTTGACGACAGGATAACTATTTTAATATATTCAGGCTCTAAATTAATAATCCCCCTACCATCAAGAACTTCATGAAATTTTTCTATCACATCTCGTTCGATCTTAGAAAATTCCCTAACACCATAAAGCTTCCACTTGGAATCAATCCACTCAGCCTTACTTATATCATACCTTTTTTTAAAATTATCATTTTGATCTTTTAAAATAATCATCAAGTTAGCAATAGTATCATTCTCGATATCATAATGCTTAATATTGTAAATTTCTCTCGCAAAATCCCTAATGATTATATTTCTATCATTTGCACCTTGATTGCCAACACTATTCTTAAGAAAAGCATCCCTTTTAGCAATAGTATCTATAACCAAATAATTATCAAAAAAAAAGAGCATTACTGAGATAAAAACACTAAGCATAATTATTGATCTTAATATTCTAGAAATAGAAATACCACAACTAAAAAGTCCTATTATTTCGTTTCTCATAGAAAGATTACCAATAAGATTAGAAACGGCAAAAAGAAAAGACAAAGCCAAACCATCTGAAAAACACTTTGGCAAATAAAGATAATAAATATAAACAATATCACTAATACTAAGATTATGATCAAGATAATTAAAAAGATTGGTAAATAAATCGATAAGCACAATTAAGATCACAAAAAGAAAATTCATAAACAAAAAAGTTAATGATATATTATTCACGAAAAGCTTATCTACTTTCATTTCTTTAAAAGTCTCAAAAAAAGTACCAAACCTGCAAAAATTAACATCACATTTGGTAAGACAGTAATAAGAAAAGGATTTGGGGAATACTGAACAGTATAAACTTTTCCACCAATAAACATTACCCAATAGAAAACACAAATAAGAATTGAAATCACAAGTTCAAGAATAATAGAATATTTTTTATTTGAGTACATGCCCATACCAAAAGCCAAAAAGATAAAAAATAAAACAGACAATGGTAAACTAATTTTTTGATAAAATTCCAAACAATAAAGAGCATAACTTCTCTTAACAATTAGATCTTCATAAGGACTATAATTTAAAATTAAATTATGCATATAACTTAAGTTTTCAAGAACAGATTCTTCATCTAAAAAACTATTCTTATCATACAAATAATTCAAATAAATATTTGAAAAATTTAAATACAAAAGATCTTCCTCTAAATCATTTTTCATATTTAATTCTTTAACTAACTTATCTTGCTTAACAATAAGTTTCATAACATCTCTAATACTCATCTGCGATGGTGCCACATAACTTAATAACCAACTATCACTAAACGTTACTTGATCAATTGAATATTTCATCCGATCAGCATAAAAATAGTCATAAAACCCACTCTCATCCTCTGTTAAGGCAATTGATAAAACATCATTCAAAATAAAATATACCTGATAATTTTCTTTTTGAATATTAAGTTCCCTTGCCATCAATATTCTGTCATAACCTTTAAGTCTAGTATTATCAAAAAAAGTAACATTTTTATACCCCGTTTCAGATTTTTCTCCTGATACAAATATTAAATCTCCATATTGTTTGCTTGAATAAGGCTTTAATATCAAATGAGGTATTTCTTCTTTGATTTCATTAAAAATTTTCAATCTACCAATAGAACCAAGGGGAAGTAAAAAATCATTAGTAATAAACGAAATTAATGCAATAACTACCCCTAATTTAAAAAATGGAACTAATAAATTAAAAATAGATATTCCAATTGACCTAAAAGCCAATATTTCATTATTAAGTTTAAATCTATAAATGGTAAGTATTACAGAGAGTAAAGCCGCAAAGGGAGGTGAAAGAGCAATTATCATAGGAAGTGAATATATAACAAAAATAAAAGCCTTTAAAAACGGAACATAGTTTTGAAGAAGTATTCTCATAAAAAAAAGTATTTGGTTTATGAAAAATACAAAGAAAAAAAACAAAAAAGTAATTAAAAAATACTTAAAAAATTCAATAATTATGTAAGATTCATAATTGTTTTTTAATACTCTCATTTACAAAAACCAAACCATTATTTAAAGTCCCAAGTACAACATAATCATTAAAATTTAAAATTTTTACTAAATTTAAACTAATAAGTCCATCACTAGGACCTAAATAATCCCAACTATCATTTACTGTATCATAAATTAATAAACCATGTTCAAAAGTTGCAAATAATAATTTATTATCCCTAATCTCCATATCAAGAAAATATCCAATGCTAGGATCATTGTTAACATTATATTTTACATATGTATTATTATCTAAACTTAATCTAAAAAGACCTCCTCCATAAGTTCCAACGTAATAACCACCATCATGCTTCTTTATAAAATTAACATTTCTCTCACTCTCTATTTTGCTAAAAAAATTTAAATGTTTAATTTTATTAAAATTAGTTAGATCAATGCTATAAATAGCCTTATCCATTGTTCCTACCAATAACAAATTTTTCCGCTCATCTAAATACAGTGATGAAATCTTATTAGAACCAAGTTTGATATAAGTCCAATCACCTACATCGGAGTAAAACCATAGTCCAGCATCTAGAGTACCAACAAAAATGCCATCTTTAGCACCCAGTAAAACTTGTATACTATTTAAGTTAACATTTAAAGGTATTTTAACTTTTTTAATAGCCCCTTCCAAATCATCAATATAATAAAGAGCATTATTCCCACCAACGTATATAACTCCTTTATGCTCTGCAAATCCTTTAAGTCCATTTAAAACGATACTTTTTTTATCTTTAATATAAACCTTATATTTATTACTCTTAACATCATATCTTAAAAGACCACCAAATATGTTTGAAACAAAAATATTACTCCCCAAAACAAACATATCAAAAATACTATTATCTAAAAATCCTAAAGCTTCTAGATTTAAATAATTTATTCCAAATTTATTATTCAAGAAATTATAAATTCCTAGATCATAGCCTGACTTAAGAGAAGTTTTATCAATATCCTTTAATGCAGAAATTGCACCCACTTTATCCTTAACAAAATATTTTAATTCAGCAATCCTAAGACTAGCATGAGAATTTTGATAATCTTTTAAAAAATTATCAAAATGATATTCAGCTAGATCATAAGCGCCTATGTTATAATTCATATAACCAAAAAATAAATTGGCTTTAGCAATTAATTCTTTATCATAATTTTTCTCATCAGTCACTATTTTATTTAAGTAGTAACTGGTCATGCCAAAAATTTTTTGGGCATAACTCTCTCTAGCACTTTTAAAATAAGAATTATCCTCTTTTAAAAAAGCATCACTTAAGAAAAAAGATTCATCATCTCTAAGACCCAATAAATGACTTCTTTTATTAAGATCTAACTCATCAATATCAAATTCATCGACATTCAATTTTTGAATATCATCGAGAAAATTAGGAGATAAATCAACATCTTTACTAGTCAAACATGAAAAAAAGAAAAATAAGCTCACAAAAATAAGCTTATTTTTAAAAATATTATTTATATGATCTACAAATCTCATAACATTTACTAATCTCTAACTAATTCAAGTTCAATCTTACCAAACTTATCAATATCAGATATTCTAACCTTAACCATTTGTCCTTCCTCTAATCTTGGAAGACGCATAGCAAATGTATTCCTACTATCTCTACCATATCTAGAATGTCTACCACTGCCATATCTGGAATGCCTCATATCACCATATCTATCATCCCTTGATTTTGGTCGATTACTTAAAAATCCTTCTTTGGTAGGAGTAAGTTCAATAAAGGCCCCAAAACTGTTAATCTTTTTAACAACCCCTTCATAAATCTCACCAATTTTAGGTTCTCTTACAATACTCTCTATCCTTGCCTTAGCTTTTTGCATCTTTAAGCTATCAGTCCCAAAAAGAGTAATTCTACCATCTTGCTCAATTTGAACCCTAACCTCAAACTCATCTGTAATCGCTTTAACTGTCTTACCAGTAGACCCAATAACAAGAGAAATTTTATCAATATCAATTTGTAACTGAATAATCTTAGGAGCATTAACAGATATATCATCTCTTGACCTTGAAATTACAGAATCCATAATAGATAAAATATGCATTCTTCCAATTCGTGCCTGTGCAAGAGCATCTTTCATCAACTGCTTTGTAACATTTGAAATCTTAATGTCCATCTGAAAACCAGTAATTCCATTCTTAGTTCCTGCAACCTTAAAGTCCATATCGCCCAAATGATCTTCTTCTCCAAGAATATCACTTAAGATAACATACTTATCCCCCTCACTAACAAGTCCCATAGCTATTCCTGCGACTTGCTCCTTAACAGGAACACCAGCTGCCATTAAAGACATACTCCCAGAACATACTGTAGCCATCGATGAGGATCCATTTGATTCTAATATCTCAGATACTACTCTAATAGTATATGGAAAATCATCTTTCTTAGGTAACATAGCTTCCAGAGACCTTTGAGCTAAATGACCATGCCCAATCTCACGTCTGCCAGTCATAAGTCTACCTGTCTCACCAACAGAAAATGGAGGAAAATTATAATGAAGCATAAAATTAAGACGCTTATCGCCATCAATATCATCCATTATCTGCTCATCAATACTTGTACCTAAAGTCGTTACAGCCAATGCCTGGGTCTCACCTCTTGTAAAAAGAGCAGAACCATGCGTTCTTCTTAAAAGATCAACTTCGGCAACAATATCTCTTATCTGTGTAGGATTACGCCCATCAGTCCTAAGATTATTTTCCAGGATTGATCTCCTAACGATTTCTTGCTCAAAATCATCAAGAGCTTTATAAAAAAGAGTTTCATTCTTTTCATCTACCTGACTTACAGAAGAAAAATGTTCATAGGCTTTTTGCTTAACTAATTTTATAGCCTTATCTCTATTAAGTTTCCCCTTTACAAAACAAGCATCTTTGAGTTCAGAGTAAATAAAATCTTTAAGTTCAGCCTTAAATTCAAATACTCTTTCTTCATAAGCAAGTGGTAATTTTTCTCTCTCACCTACTATAAGTATAAATTCCTTTTGAAGATTACAAATTTGTTTAATATATTCATAAGCTTGATCTATTGCAGCAAGCAACACTTCCTCGCTAACCTCATTAGCACCACCTTCAACCATTGTAATACCATCCAAACTACCCGCAACAACAATATCTAGAATAGAATCTTGTATCTCATCAAAAGAAGGATTTACTATAAACTCACTATTTAAATAAGCTATTCTAACAGCCGCAATGGGACCATTAAACGGAATATCTGACAAAAAAACTGCCGCAAAAGCAGCATTCATCCCAACAATATCAGGGGGATTCATCTGATCTGTAGACAAAGTCGTTGGAACAACCTGAATTTCTCTACCAAACCTCTTATCAAAAAGCGGTCTCATAGGTCTATCTATTAATCTAGAAACAAGTACTTCCTTGTCTTTTGGTTTACCTTCTCTTTTAATAAATCCTCCAGGAATTTTCCCAGCAGCATAATATTTTTCATTATATTCAACAGATAAAGGAACAAAATCCAAATTCTCACGAGCTGAATCTGAACAACATACCGTAGCAAGAACAGTAGAACCACCATAAGTAGCAAGAACCGCACCATTTGCTTGCTTAGCCAATAAGCCTGTTTCTAAAATTAAATCTTCCCTTCCTACTTTCAACTTCAAAATTTTTCTCAAAATTAACCCCTTATTACTTTCTAAGTCCAAGTTTAGCTATTAAGGTTCTATAAGCTTCCAAATTTTTCTTCTGATAATATCTTAACAAATTTCTTCTCTGCCCAACCAACTTTAATAAACCTCTCTTAGAGCTATGATCTTTTTTATTACTCCTTAAATGCTCTGTTAAATACCTTATTCTATCTGTAATTAACGCTATTTGCACTTCAACCGAACCTGTATCATTTGGATTTTTACCAAACTCTGTAATTATTTTTTGTTTTTGTTCTTTACTAATCATAAAAGTGACTCCTATACCATCATAGCAAAGCCTAAAATAGACCTTTTTGCTATAATTAAATCTTCAAAGTAAATTATAATATTTTTTCATTCAAATAACAAAAACAAACCGAAGACTTTTTTACCAAGTTGCATAAAATACCAATCAAATCAATTAAGCTAATTCTCAATCGTGATTTCAGCATACTCAACCCTCTCTTTAAAAGATTTTCTATTTTACTGTTACTTGTAAAAAGTACTGCAATAAAAACTAATAGTCTTATTCTTAAAAAGATTTATACTACTAATTATTTTTCGAAAATCAACTATCAAAAAATAATAACATATTTATATTTATTCAAACCAATGCCACAAACTACTGCTAATATCTCTTCATTGCTAGACTTCAAAATCTTAAACTCACCAACACTAATCATAACATTGATATAAACACCATTCTTGACAAGCTTAATCATACTATTATCAACATAAAATTTTTCAAAAAGCCCTAAAGATTCTAAATTCATTAAAGAATTGCTAGTGAAATCTTCACAAAAACAAGCATTATCTAATCTAAAATCCCCAATCTTAATTCTCTCAAGGCTCTTAACATAAGCATATGACCCTAAAGACAATGCCAAATCTCTTGCTATACTTCTAACATAAGTTCCCTTAGAGCATTTTATTTGTAGCTTTAAAATACGAGAATCAACATTATAATTCAAGATCTGAATATCATATATATTAACTTTCCTAGACTTAAGATTGAAAGACTCTCCACTAAGAGCTAACTTATAAGCTCTTTTTCCTTTAACATGTACTGAAGAAAATTTAGGTGGAATTTGATAAATCTCACCTACTAAAGACTTAATACCAAGGATTAATTCCTCTAAACTTGGAATATAATTTGTAGTATTTACTACTCTACCATTAGGATCAAGAGTATCGGTTTCAATTCCAAACTCAAACTCTGATATATATTCTTTATCTAAAGATATAATATAATTTGAAAGTTTAGTGTATTTGCCAACTAAAACGACTAACAGACCACTTGCAAACTTATCAAGAGTACCTGTATGTCCAACTCGACTTGTAGAAAAATATCTCTTTAAAGGACAAAGGGTATTACAAGACGTTATTCCAATTCTCTTATTTAGTAAAATAATCCCATTCATTTAATTTTATTGTTCTTCACTAAAACTTAAATTTTCAATTATTTTATTAACATAAAAAGCCTTAGAAATAGTATCATCTCTTAAAAAATTCAATTTTGGAGTATTCCTAACTCTAATACGTTTAACAATTTCTCTTTGAATAAATCCCTTAGCATTATTTAATGCTTTAATAGCATTATCAAGTGATACACCTTCTTTGATAGAACCAATAAATACTTTGGCATTTATTAAATCGTTTGAAATTTCAACTCTCACGACAGTTAAAAATGCATGAACCCTAGGATCTTTAATTCCTTTTGATACTATTAAATTACTAATCTCTTGAACTAATAAACTCTCAAGTTTTGATTTTCTTATCTCTTTTTCCATACATAAAAACAATAAAGCAGATGCTTAAGATTCAAAGCGTCTCTTCACTTTCTTAATCTCAAATGCCTCAATTATATCTCCTTCCCTAATATCAAAATAATTATCAATCATAATTCCACATTCATATTGCGCATTAACTTCTTTAACATCTTCTTTAGCTCGCCTTAATGAAGAAATTTTACCAGAATGCACCTGAAATCCTTCTCTCATAACATTAGTTACGGCATCCCGTTTTATGCATCCTTGTGAAACATAACATCCAGCCACTACTCCAACCTTAGAAATATTAAAAACAGCACGAACTTCAGCAAATCCAATAAATTTTTGTTCAATGTCTGGTTCTAACATGCCTTCAAGAACTGATTTAATATCATTAATTGCATCATAAATTATATTATATTTTCTAATTTCAACTTTTTCTTGATCGGCTAACAATTGTGCTTTTGCTGCAGGGCGTACGTGAAAACCAATAATAATTGCTTCACTTGCTGATGCAAAACTAATATCAGTCTCAGTTATTGCTCCTACTGATGAATGGATAACTTTTACTCTAATTTCATTATTAGTTAATTTTTCAAGAGAATGCTTTAAAGCCTCAACAGAGCCCTGAACATCCGCTTTTAAAATTATCTTAAGTTCCTTAAGTGCTCCATCCTTAATTGAATCATAAAGATTTGATACAGTAACTTTTTTTACATTCTTAGCATCTTCATATTTTTTAAGATCTTGTCTTTTAGAACTAATTAATTTGGATTCTTTTTCTGTCTTTGTAACCTGGAATGGATCACCAGCCTGAGGAATTGATGAAAAACCCAAAACATTAACAGCTTTTGCAGGACCAACGCTCTTAACAGCTACTCCTCTCTCATTAATTAATGCTCTCACCTTACCATGATAGACTCCTCCAACAAAAGAATCTCCTATAGAAAGAGTTCCATCCTCAATTATCACAGAACAAACTACTCCTCTACCTAAGTCAACTCTAGCATCAAGTACTCTACCAATAGCCCTTTTAGTTGGGTTTGCCTTCAATAACATTACTTCAGATTGCAGAATAATCATATCAAGAAGTTCCGTAATACCAATATTTTTAAGAGCCGAAATTGCAACAAAAATTGTACTTCCACCCCAATCTTCAGGAACCAAATCATACTTTGAAAGCTGATGTTTAACTCTATCTAGATTTGAATCTGGCAAATCAATCTTATTGATTGCAACAATAATGGGCACTTCTGCGTCCTTTGCATGATTAATAGCCTCAACAGTCTGCGGCATTACTCCATCCACAGCAGAAACAACAAGCACAACAATATCTGTAACCTGTGCCCCCCGACTCCTCATCATAGTAAAAGCTTCATGTCCTGGAGTATCTAAAAATGTTATTTCATGATCATTATAATTAATAGTATAAGCACCAATATGTTGTGTAATTCCTCCAAACTCTGTTTGATTTATATCAATATTTTGCAACACTGATAGAAGTTTGGTTTTTCCATGATCAACATGTCCCATTATTGTAATAATAGGGGGTTTTGCAACCCTCTTGCTCTCATCATCTTCTTCTGCTTCGATAACTGTTTCATCATAGATTGACACAACATTAACTTTAGAGCCATATTCTTCAACCAAAATAGTAGCGGTATCAGAATCAATCTTCTCATTAATAGTTACCATTACACCTAAAGTCATTAACTTAGCAATTAAATCTGAGGATTTTAAATTCATTTTCCTTGCAAGTTCAGCAACAGTAATAGTGCCCATAATATCAATTGACTTAGGAATTGGATTTGCTAGATTTTCTTTCTTCTTTTTTTGAAGCTGCTCAAACACTTTTTGTTCTATTGTTTTGCTCTCAATTTCTTCCTTTTTCCTCTTGTAACCTTTTTGACTTTCTTGTTGCTGCTTCTTCTTCTCACCAAGTTTCCTATTAAGACCCTTATTATCAGAATCAGAAGGTGAAATTGCAACACTAGAGATAACCTTAGTTCTTATTACTCGTCTAAATGTCTGAGGACTACTACTACCATGAGTATTAGTTCTATTGAAATATCCTCTATTACCTTGTTGCTGGCTACTAGTATTATCCTTATCTACATTTAAAGAAGAAGTCCTAAATCCCCTATCTTTACCGCCATAAGAATATCCTCTATTATCTCTATTATAAGCATTGTTCCTATTGAAATAGCCCCTATTACCTTGTTGCTGGCTACTAGTATTACCCTTATCTTTACCGCCATAAGAACATCCTCTATTATAATAAGCATTGTTCCTATTGAAATAGCCCCTATTACCTTGTTGCTGGCTACTAATATTATCCTTATCTACATTTAAAGAAGAAGTCCTAACTCCCCTATCTTTACTGCCATAAGAATATCCTCTATTAGAATCCTGATTTCCTCTTGAATTTGAGAGGTCCACAAAATTATCTTTGGATTCATCCAAACTTTTATCAGTATGGGCTACAACCTTTACTACTTTCTTTCGTAATTTAACAACTTTAATTTTTTTTTCATCTTCACTGCGATCATCATCAATATTTTCTGACAAACTATTACTCCTCTTCAAATTCAAAGCTAAGCCCTATCTTACAACCTGGACAAAAAGTCATATTTTCATTAATAACAGTCCCACACTCAGGACAAAGCAACTCTTCTTCATCTTTCATACCTTCAATAGATCCATCATCATTAGAAATTATTACCATCCCTTCCTTTAGTATCTTATTTATTTCTTCTTGCTTTTCATAACCTATTCCCAACTCAAAAAGCTTTTCCTCACTAGCATCCAAAAAACTATCAATATCATCAAAACCTGCTTCAACCAATTTATCAACAATATCATTATCAAGAATTTTAAGCTCACTAATTTTATTTATTTCCTCAAATTCATCTTCCTGAACATTATCCTGAATAATTTTATCAAACATTTCAAAAGTCTCTTGTTTAAACTCTCCACTTGCTTTCATTTCAGCAAATTGACTACTAGTTTTAACATCAATTGCCCAATCAAGCAGTCTATTTGCAAGTCTAACATTCTGTCCCATTTTACCTATTGCAAGCGAGAGCTGTTCATCGCTAACAACCACCAAAGCTTTATGCAAATCCTCATCAACAATATATACATTATCTATTTTAGCAGGGGTTAAGGCATCTCTAATAAATTCTTTAATATCCTTAGAATAAGGAATAATATCTATTTTTTCACCTTCAAGTTCCTTAATTATTGATTGAATCCTAACACCTTTTTGCCCAATACAAGGACCTACAGGATCAATCTCTTCTTTCTCAGAATAAACAGCAACCTTAGTTCTATAACCTGGATCTCTTACTATCTTATGAATCTTAATAAGACCTTCCTCAATCTCAGGAATCTCAAGAGTAAGAAGTTCCTCAATAAATTTAGGATGAGTCCTTGATAAGACTACCTCTATTCCATTTTTTCCCTTCTTTACACTGTAAACAAGAACTCGAACTTTATCATTAAGCCCATAAACTTCCCTTGGGGATTGATATTTCTTAGGAATAACACCATCTGTACTCCCAAGATTCACATACAGATCTCCATTCCTATTTTGCTGAACATACCCAATAACAATTTTATGCAATTTGTGTTTAAATTCTAAATAAAGTTCATTATCTTCGATTCCCTGCAAATCGCTCTTAGTTCTCTGCTTAGCAACTTGAATTGAAAGCCTATCAAAAATCTTTGGATCAATCTCAATATATGCATATCCATCTTCCATGACTTCAAATTCTTGAGAATCGTCTTTCAATATTTCAAGTATATCGTCTTGAACTTCCTCTACAATCTTTTTTTTAGAATAAACTATCAAATCCCCAGTATCCTCATCAAACTTAATTAAAGCATTCTCACTCGTTCCAAAATACTTCTTATAAGCTATCATTATAGATTCCCTAACCGTCTTTCGAATAGCATCTATGCTCATTCCTCGCTCATTAGCAATATTGGCAATCATTTGACCAGTGCCCTTTATCATATCCAAGACTCCTTCACGATAATTTAGCCTTCTTAACATCACTATAAAGAATTCTTATCTCTTTAGTATCTGTTTTAAAAATAAAACCGTCTGCCTCTGCTTTTAAGATAAGACCTTCTTCAAAATCATTATCTAACATTAACTTAATCTTCCTGCCCTCAAAAATTTTAAACTCTCTATCACTCTTAATTTTCCTATTTATCCCAGGCGTAGAGATTTCTAAACTAAAATTATATTTAAGAACCACTTCTAAACTCAATAAAATCATTTTATGTAAATCACAAAGAGTATCAACTCCAAAATCATTACCCTTATAAAGAACTATTTGAATTCTCCCTTCATCTCTTTTCTTGAAAGTGTTAATTTCTATAATTTCAATTCCTAATTGATCTGTTACATTCTTTATTAAATTGTAAACTTCACTATTATCAATAATTTTAACCAATCATATTCCTAAAAAGAATAAGGCCCTCTTAAAAGAACCTTATTAAATAAAATAATCAATACAACCTAAGAATAACATTAACGACAATAAATGTCAAGAAAACAATAATCAACTAAACTCTCGCAATTGATAGCTTTATTACACTTAACGCCCCATGTCTTATAAGAATATCTTTACAAAAAGTCATAGATGCTCCTGTTGTTACAATATCATCAATAAGTACAACCCTTTTAAACTTAATATTCCTATACCTCAACTTTAATTTAACTTTATTCTCCAAATTACTATGCCTTAAATCTCCACGCAATAGCTTTTGACTTTTGCCTAATCTTCGCTTAAAAACATTAATATAATTTATTTCACTATGACTTAATAAATTTCCAATATATTCCATGTGATCAAAACCATAAAAAATTTTTCTTTTAAAACTACAAGGAATACTAACAACAAGGTCAAAATCAATACTCATCAAAAAATGTAAAATCCCATTTGCAAAAAACCGACCAAGCAATCTTTGTCCATCTCTCTTGTAAGTAAGAACCAAGTTCTTATATTCATTTTTATAGTCAAAAAAATACCAAACATCATCTCTCAACTTAACATCGAAATGAAAAAACTCAATACAATCCTTGCAAAGAGCATTTAAGTAAACATAATCTTTATGACAACAAGAACAAAAGGGAAGAAATATGCTTTTTAAAACACCCCAATTCCACACTTATATGCCCCTATGTCTTAATCTTTAAAATTATTTCACTTAGTAAATTCATTGCTTGAAAAGGAGTAATATTATTGACATCTATTTTAGAAATAAAATTTTTAAGTTCTAAGTAATCATTAAGTTCTAACTCATAACTTAAATCTTCTTTCATTGCTTCTTCACCATCATTAATAACCAAAGTGGCTGAAGTAAAAAATTCCGGCACATACAAATGCTCTCGACTAGTCAAACTTTTAAGAATAACATTAGCCCTCTCAATAACTTTTAAAGGTATTCCTGCTATGCGAGCAACATAAATCCCATAAGAATTAAGAGAAGGTTTTTCTTCAACCTCTCTTAAAAAAATAAGTTCATCACCTTGTCTTTCAATTTTCATTGAAAGATTAACAAAAGAATCATGTTTAATAGCTGAAAGCTCATGAAAATGAGTTGCAAATAAACTTCTAGCTTGAATATGCTCTAAAATGTATTCAACAATTGAATACGCAATAGCAAGTCCATCATTAGTACTAGTACCCCTCCCAACTTCATCCATAATTATCAAGCTATTCTGAGTTGCATTTCTTAAAATATTAGCCGTTTCATTCATCTCTACTAAAAATGTAGACTCACCTTTGGAAATATTATCACTTGCCCCGATTCGACAAAAAATCTTATCTGTAATTCCTATGATGGCCTGATTAGCAGGCACAAAAGAACCAATATGTCCCATTAAAACAACTAAAGCAGTCTGACGTAAATAAGTCGATTTGCCTGCCATATTAGGACCAGTAATTAAACAAAAATACTTATCATTGTCAATTTTTACAGAATTTTTAGTAAAAGCCTCAACTCCCTTCATATAATGCTCAACAACAGGATGTCTAGAACACTCAAGAATAATTTCTTTATTGTTAGTTAGAGTGGGTCTTACATATTCATTTTTTTTAGCCAAATACGCAAAATCAGAGACTACATCAACATACGCAAAAAAATTAGCAATTTTTTTAATAACCACACTATGCTTAACAATTTTTGAAGCTATGCCATCAAACACTTCTTGCTCAAGAGCCAATAAATTATCCTCAGCATCATTAATATCCCTTTCAAGTTCAATAAGTTTGTTAGTTTTATATCTCTTAACAGAATTTAAAGTCTGACTTTCTATAAAATGAGATGGAACTTGTCCATAATAACTCTTTGTAACCTCAAAAAACAAACCTCGAACATTAATTCTCCTAATTTTAAGGCTACTAATTTTGCTAAAATTCCTCTCAAAATTAAGATAATCATCAACATACTTGCTTGCATTATTTTTAATCTCTCTTAAACGATCAATCTCAAAATTATACCCATGTTGAATAAGCTCATCTGGCTCCTTTGAAATGGAACAATCAATTAAAGAATAAATTTCTCTTATATTATTTTCATCATTAACATCAAATATCCAATAACTAAAAGAATGTTCATTAAGAAGCCTCTTTGCTAAAAAAAATGCTGTCAAAGATTCCTTAATCAATAAAAAATCTTTTTTAACATATTTTTTCATTTGAAGTCTTGAGATTATTCTCTCAATATCCCAAACATTACTAAGAATATTTCTCAATTTCATACTTAAGTTAATATTATTGTTTAAAAATTCTACATGATCTAATCTATTGTTAATTGCAACAATATCTAAAAGCGGATTTAATATATATTCTCTTAAAAGTCTCTTCCCCATGGGAGTTTTACAATCATTTAATACTGAATAAAGAGAATAGCAGGATGTTAGATCATTATTGTTTTTAACAAGTTCAAGGTTTATTTGAGTAACATCATCAAGAAACATATATTCAGAATCATTATTAATATGAATTGTGTCAATATTAATTAATAAATTTTTCAAGTTATTCTTTATATAATCTATTATTAAAAAAGATGAAACATAATAAGGCTCATCCTCTTTAAACCCAAGAGCACTCAAACTAAGAACATTAAAATGCTCTTTTAGTGATTTCATGGCAATCTCTTTGTCAAAATGCCAATGGGGAATCTTATTAACTAAAAATCGATCAAGAGCAAGTTTTTCTAAATATTCATAATAAAAATCCTCTGAAACTATTATTTCCTTTGGAGAATACTTCTCAATATCCCGTCTCAACTTTTCTAAAAAATTTCCCTCATAAAGGATTATTCCAAGTCTAGATGTCGACAAATCTATATAAGAAAATGAATAATAATCCTTATAATCACTAATAGCTATCAAATAATTATTAATATCATCTTGCAAAAAATCTTCATCGATCACAACTCCAGGACTTATAACTTCAACAACCTCTCTTTCTAAAGGCCCTTTAGGATCAGTTTGCAATCCTTGCTCACAAATTGCAACCTTTTTATCAAGCAAAATCAATTTTTTTATATAATCTTTACTTGTATGACAAGGCACTCCACACATAGGAACATTTTCTCTTTTAGTCAAAGTTAATCCTAAAAGCTTGCTTCCCTCAAGAGCATCATCAAAAAACATTTCATAAAAACTACCTACTCTAAAAAACAGAATAGCGTCTTTATGTTTATCTTTAATATTCAAATATTGCCTCATCATCGGCGTAACATCTTTTCTCATATAAGCAATACCAAAATTATAATTGATATTATTAAAACTTTACAATATACTTAAAATTATCAAAAAGAATTAACAATGGAAAAAGATACTTCTCAAAGCAATGTCTTTTATATATGTAAAGACGATTTTGTTTTCATAAAATTAATTAACAGACTTACTGCATTATATTCTGTCAATTTTAAAACATTTATCAAAAATATATTCATAAATAATAACGATAAAATCAACAAATTATACATAGATTTATCGGAAACAAAATATTTAGATTCAACTTTTATGGGCGTACTAATATACATTGATAATAAGAGCAATGAACACAAAAAAACCTTTAAAATAATAAACTCTAGCAAAGAAGCACTTAAAAATTTACAATCTCTTGGTCTTGAAAAAATATTAAAAATAGAAAATAGAGAAGAAAAATTACAAAAAAGTGACATGAAAGAGTATTTTTGTTTCAGTGCACATAAAAATACAATATTTAAATCAATGTTAAAATCACATATTTTACTCTCAAGCCTCAATAAAGACAACAAAAAAGAATTTTGCACCCTAATTAGAAGACTAAAAAAAGAAAACAACAATTAAAAAGCAATTTTAGTAATATACTACTGTTCACTCAAATACTTAATAATATCATCTGTTATATCAACTGTACTATTATAATAAAGAATATATGGATTATCTTTTTTCATAACCAAAGAAATACCATTAGTCTCTGCAATATATTGAATACCATTAAGTATTTTGCCCCAAAGTAATCCATCACTATTTAAACTGTTTATATTAATCTGTTTCTGTTGCTCAAGATTACTCTTAGCCAAGCTCTTAAGCTTCTTAAGTTCATCAATCTTCAAGTTATATTGATTACCATACAATTTAGCACTCTCTAAATCATGAACACTAACAGATTCATCATATATTTTCCTCAAATCTTTAATCTCAGAATTCAAGATATCTATTTTTTCTTGATAATGATTTTTCAATTGCTCAAGATTAGACTTTAATTGCGGACTTAAAAACTCAATTACAACCTTCTCAAAATCTACAATACCCACTTTTGTAACATTAACTGAAAAAAGATTTAATGGAAAAAAACATGCAAACAAAAACACTATACAAGCCATAAAAATCCTCCCTACAAAAAGCTAACTAAATTATATCAGTATCTCATATCAATGGCTAAGAAAAATTTAAATCCTCCAAAATAATTATAATATCTATTAACACCTTCATTATTAAAATGAAATGGATAAGCTATTACAAAAGACAAAGGCATTTGAGGTAATACACTTCTAATTCCAAAACCCCAACTAAAAATAAAATTACTCAAAGAAACAAACAAAGAATTTTCTTGACCTTCTAGAGAATATGAAGCCATATCTAAAAACAAAACATCCCAAACCAAAATATTCTTAATCAAAGGCATTGATAACTGAAGAGTATTTACAAACGAACTATAAATATTATTCAAAGTGCCCCATCCTCTTGCAATCATAAAGTTTTCACTAATAACTATAAGGTGATGTGGTTGAACTTCTATCTCAAAACCATTCCCAAGTGGTGGTAAAATATTTGAATAAACACTCCGCAAAGTTAAAATTAAATCAAAAAATGGGGTGAAAACATCCTGATAGCCTAAAAGAGAGAAATATCTCTCAAAAGTTGTTGTGGATTTTGAAAAATGACTCTGTCCAAACAAAAATCCACCAAAAAGATCAAATTGCTGCTTAAGCAAAAAACCATTATTAGATAAAGACTGAGAATTTCTTGTATCCCATGCAACGCTAATACCAAAAGAATTTTCAAATCTAATAGTATTATAATTATCCCTCAAATAATAATTTGAAGGTCTGTTAACATTATCATCATAATACACATATTTCAAGGCAGTTTGTGCAGTTCCAACAACTGATTGCTTTCCAAGATAATTAGAAAAAGTATAACCAGTAAACCCACTAATACTAAATTTCGCTAAAGAATAATTCATAACATTAAAATCCGAAAAATTTTTAGAATTATTATATGCTTCCCAACTTACAAAAGGATCTGGAACTTCTTTCTTATCCGTAAATATAGGTCCATTAATATCCTGATACGCTATATTTATAGAATGTGAAAAATCAAAAAATCCTCCAATAGTCCATCTAGTCTGCATAAACCAATTATCTTCAAACATTAACCTAAAACTTTGCTCTGAAAAAGCAAGATTAAGCCTTGCGGAAAGAGAATACCCTTCACCTAAAAAATTAGATTGCTCCCACTGTCCAAAAACTGAAAATGGAAGCCAAGAATTACTCACCGCACCAAAATTCATACCAAATCTAAAACTTGCTGTCTCTCGCTCTTCAACAACAAAATTTATCTTCATTAAACCCTCAATATCACTTGGAACAACATCGGGTACAACATTTCCAAAATAGCCAAGTCTTTGTAAATTAAGCATTCCCATCCGAAGATTTTCCAAACTAAAAATATCACCCTCAATTAGCGGAATTTCTCTAAGAATTACATGAGAAGCTGTTTTTTTATTACCTGAAACAGTAATAGATTCAATATGTGCTTTCTCTTTTTCTAATATCTTAATAGAATAATCGACAAATTCATCTCTTATCATCCGAGAAGGCACAATCTCTGTAAAGATATAACCATCGGAATAATACTTTTCCCTAATTTTTGCAAAATCTTGCTCAAATCTTGAATCATCAAAAATATCTCCTTCCTTAAAAGTAATCAAGGATTGCAATTCTTCTAATTTAAAAACTAAATTACCAGTAATTTCAAATTTACCAAATTTAAAAACATTACCCTCTGAAATAAAATATTTTAAGAAAACTTCTCTTTCCAATTTTTTAGCATCACTGGGAATTCGTATATCTACAATGCTATCTACAACTTTTGCATTAATATATCCATTATTCTTATAATAAGACTCAAGTTTCACTTTATCTTTATCAACATTTGATTTTAAATACTTACCATCAAAAAATAAAGATGCGGGTTTTGATACTAAATATTTTCTAAGAATACGACTCTTAAAGTTCAAATTTCCCTCAAAAGAAACCTCTTTAACAACATACTTAGGACCAGCATTAATTTTAAACACAATATCTACTAAACTATTTTTCTCTTTAATATCAAATTCAACAGTAACATCAAGATATCCAGCATCTTTGTACATTTCTTCAAATTTAAGAACACTTTTTTTAATTTTTGCAAGATTTAAAGCCTCTTTTGCATTAACATTTGATTTATCACGCAGTTCACTATTCCAAAAAACTCCACTATCATCAATAAAAGTAACAGTCTGTATTAAGGATTTTTCCTTCACAAAAAATGTAATTACAAGTTTATCATTTTCTACTCTAAACTCAGGTCTAATAAGTCCCTCAAAATAATCAAGAGCATAAAGGTCAACTTGCAATCTATCAAAAAGTTCATCAGAATAAGCTTGTCCCAAATAAACATTTAAAATAGAGACAAAGTCATTTTCTCTTATATTCTTAAGCCCATTAAAATCAATACTTTTTATCACCTTACCCTTATAGTTCTCTTGAGAATACACTAAATTAAATACAAAAAAGAACAAAAAGATTCTAAATAACTTCACCCCACATCCCTCACATAACTCAGTATTTAAATTTCCAAAAAATAGATATTTGATTTCCTATTCCGTGACCATATTTCATAAAATTATAATCAAAAATATAATCAACAAAGAAAAACGGTGAATCAAGTTCAAGACCAAAATTAATACTAAAATTTAAATTCTGAGACAATGGTGTTACTTCCTCTTTTAAAAATCCAAATCCCGCCTTAGCAAAAACACCATCAATAATATATTTACCCACTTTAACATTTGTTTTATCAAGAACACCTGCAAAAGTTGTTGTACTACCCAAGATACCAATAGCATTCCTTAATATATCTGTTTTTATACTCAATAGGTCTAATTTTAATACAGAACGTATATAATCTTCAATAGGTTGTACTATCAGATCAACAAGAATATCACTAGCTAACCCAAGTGCCATTTCAGCTGTATTTGTGCCCGCCGATTGTAGCCCATGTTCACCCCCAATTATTGCACTTGATAAAAGATATTTGATCTCTTGCTCCGTTCGCACAGGATAAGATGAAAAACTAAGATTCCACAAACTCAAAGGACCATCTATGCTCATTGTTATTAACAAATTTTCATTACCATCTTTAATCACATTTGTAGCCTCTGCCTTGACCCACGGATCAAATTTGTTCTTATTTTCATTAAAAGATATATATGACCCTCCTCTGAAAACAAATTGTTTATTATGATAATTGAAAGAACCACTTGCAACATTTAAATCTCCCTTAAGGATAAAATCATCCGTTTTAGTATCAGATTTAATCTCAAGTTTATTCCCTCTTGCAATAATAGCATTCAAGAAGGAAATTTTATTATCTGGCCAATGAAAAGCAACATTACTATCAAAATTAATTTTAAGATCTGTAACAACATCTAACCCCTTAGAGCTAACATCAGATGCTCCAACTTTTTTTGATCTCTTATAAGGATCTATTAATAGATCGACAATCGAATTTTCAAGTAAATAAATCCAAGCATTTGAAACATTTAGCTCTCCTCTAAACATAATCTCTTCAGAATTACCTTCAATAAAAAAATCACCTGAAGCATGTCCAACAAAATTTATAGTTACTTTATCAAATTTAATAGGTACTCCAGAGCTACCAGAAACACCAATATCTACCTTATAATAATCAACAATACTATCACTTAAAAAGTTTAGATTCAGATGTGCAGCGACATTGACATCAGAATAATAGTCTAAATTAAATTTGTTCTCAATAATTACATTATTATCTTTAATAATAACTGGTACATTAATTAATTCTAAAATTCTACTCTTTCCATATTGTCTAGACATTTTTAAATATTCACTGCTTACTAAACCATGTACTACTTCAAATTCTCCATTAAGATTTGGATTATATAAATCACCATCAACATCCAACCTGCCAATCACATTAAGATCATACAGAACAAAATGATCTTTAATATTAAAAAAAGTTTTTGAACCTAATAAATCTTTTGTAATTAACTTTGAGTCAAATTTAATATCTTGAATATTACTAGTAATTTTATCCCCAAAAATGTTACCTGAGGCAACAAAACTAAAAGGCAAATAATCATTTAACCTAATATCAAAATTACCATCATTATATTCATATAAACAACTAAAAAGATCATATTCAATTGATGACATGATAAATCTTTCAGGGTTACTTTTAAATTCAATTGTAAGATCAGAAAGATCTTTGTCTTTATATCTTAAACCTCTTAAAGCAATCTCTCCATCAGTTTCACTCTTTAAAATACCAAATTCTTCCTCTGTTTTATTTTCAAATTTTTGAAAACTCGCATTCACACTTGAAGAAAAAAGCTTGCTATTAACATTCAAATTAGAAATCCCAATAGAATTCTTAATATCATATCTAAAATTACCTGTCAGAATTTCTCTTTCATTCTGACTCGCCTTTATATTATAAATATTAAGATTATTATCAACCAATCCCAAATTCAAAGAGCAATATGTAGGAACACCTACTAAAGACAGGTCATTTGTTTCAAGATACGCACTAAGAGAATAATTAAATAAATCACTATCTTTAAAACTCAATATAAAGTTACCATTAATATTTCCATTTAAGAACGAAAAGAATTTTAAATTATTGAAATTGAATCCCTGAAATCTACCAACAAAATAACTGCCATCTTCATTAGAATCAACACCAAAAAAATAACGCTCTGAATTTACATGCGAAAACAAGTTCAAATTACCACTAAGTTTATCATTTAAATTAAAATGTCCTTGCCCTTGTAAATTTGAAACCCCATTTATAAATCTAATATTTGAAAGACTAACTTGTTTATCTTTATATAAACCTTCAAAGCTAAAATTAAAATTATAAGCAGGATTACCAGCAATCTTACCTAATTTAAACTTAGTAATTTTGACATTTAAATCATCATTCATTCTTTGGTAATTTCCTAAAGAATTAACATTTAACAAAATCTCAGAATCTCCATTATAAAGACAAAAATCATTAATATCAAAAAAATAAACTATAGACGAATCAGAATAAGTTAAACTGACTTTCGACCTAGGTGACAATTTCAAGTTGGCATACCTATCTTTAAAATTTAACTCAAAATACAAAGGATAATTTCTATTCAAATAATTAAACTCGGTATTTATCTTAAAACTATCATCAAACAACTGTATCAAAAAATTAGAATTTACATTATAATCCCCATTACTATAATTAAAGTAATTTACCGTATAAATATTCTTCTCTCCACTTGCATTAAACATTAAATTAAAATCATCTAATTTTGATAAGACAACAAAATTAAGACTATTCAACTTACTTTTAGTATAATTAACGGTATTTAAATCAAAATCTGAAGTCAAATTTAAATACTTACCCGATAAAAAATATTCAGGAATAACTTTAGTAATAAAAGTTTCTGGAAGAACATCCTTCAAAAAAAGCATAGGAAACTCTTTAACACCTAAATTAAGATTAAAATTTTCCTTATTAAAATCACCCTTTAATGAAATTTTAGAATTATTGTTAGCAAAACTTAATAAATAATTAACATAGATACGATCCTGAGCAAAACTCGTTTTCATATTCAAATCTCGAATTTTAAGCCTGCCAACCCTAAAATCATCAGATTTTACGCAAAATTTTTGATTTCTCTTACTAAAATTTAAATGCCCATTAATATCCTTAAAATTAAAAATCTTTGCAGACCTAAAATCAAGCCTTCCTATTGGTACTAAATCTTTTAAAGAATAATAGCCCTTATAACCAATAAATCCTCTCTTAAGTTTTACAAAAGCATTTTGTACATCTACAACTGCTTCATTCCCTTTAATTTGGACTTTTAATCCCTGAATCTCCTTATTTACCATATTAGCATTTGAAGATGAATTTAATAAAAATGCATACCGTAAATCTTTATCTTTAAAATCATAAGAAAATGCTAATTGACCATTTAAATTCGTATCAAGGTAATCTTTATAATCACTCAAATTTTCATTAAAGCTTATCCAATTTACAAGATTTACATCAAAGAACAAAGCATCCAATCTTAAAAATTTTTTATTAAAATCATATTTTAAATTAAAATCCAAATTCTCTCGGAGAATATTAAAAATTTCAATATTTCCCTTAGAATAATTTATTTGAAAGCCTTGCTCAAGCAAATCAAAATAACTTGTATGTAATTTTAAAAAACTAAAGTTAATATATCCATCTTCAAGCTCTTTTCTAAACTTACCTTCAAAATAAAAAGTCGAATCAAGAATATTTTTATGACTAACATTGGGATTTAAAACTGCAAGAGAACTAAAATCAACAATAAAACTAAATAAAAAATCATCGTCAATAGTCTTTAATGCAAAACTCTTAATCTGAAATTTCAGAAACTTATCAGAAGATAGTTTAAAATTCATATTAATATCTTCTAAATGCATATGAAGACTATCAAAAAAATTAAACATTTTACCAAATATTGCATGATTAGTACTATCATCATCTAATTTCAATGTACGAGAATGTGCACTCTGAGGGTCAAGAAATTTAAAATCATTTAAATCAAAATTTAAAGTACTTCCCCTTACAAAAATATCTAAAATAATGTTCTTATCTCCTAATAAGAGTTTAAACAAATCCAAATTGACTTTAACAGTATTCATCAATATTGTATCTTTATCATTTAAGCTCAACTCCAGATTATCTATTTTTATTGAAGATAAAAAATAAGGAGCAATTTTATCATATTTGATTTTAAAGCCTGTTTTCGATTCAAGGTAATTCATAATAAAAAATCTAGCAGAATAAACTTGAGCTTGAATAAATAAAATAAAGATTACAAGAATTGATACAAAGACTATCATTGAAAAAATAAAAGATAGAACAATCTTATTTCTTATAAAAAACAAATTCATATATATATTTATATATATTATATAATACTTAAGTAAGTATCTAATTACTCAAAACATTTAAGGGGACAATTTTTGTGAATAAAATCCTAAAAAATTTCTATTGCATAGAAGGAATCGATGGAAGTGGAAAAACAAGTATAATTCAAAAACTACAAAAACTCTGTAATAACAAACTTAAATATTATTTTACAAAAGAACCATCACAAGGAGTTATTGGGGAATTCATAAGACAGCAACTAACTAATTTTAAAAATCCCTTAAGAAAGGTATCACTAGCATACTTGTATGTAGCAGACAGATATGAACATTTATACAACACAAAGAATGGAATAATAGAAATATTAAATAAAGGTAAAACAAAAGTAATAACCGACAGATATTTATTTTCATCTATAGCATATCAAGGAGAATTGGGATATAAACTAAACAAAGACTTCCCACTTCCTGAAAAACTTTTCTTCATAAAAACAGATCCCGGTATTGCATACAAACGCATTCAAGAAAACAGAATACAAGCTGATCTCTTTGAGTTTGAAGCAGCAAAATTTAAAGAAATCAACTCTAGATATACAGAAATGCTCAAAATTTTTGACGACCTAATTGATATTGTATACATTGAAAACTCAAATGAAGAAGACCTAGAAACAAGTACAAGAAAAATTTTTGATTTAATAAAATTTTAATATAATTAAAACAAAGGCAAGGATACAGAGCATGTTCCATAAAAATTTTTTCATATTATGTCTAATAATATTTTCAATTCTACTCATAACCAATATAAATGCATCATCAAAATTTTTCTATGCTGAACAATGGTATATCATTTTCAACGAACAAATGAAAAAAAATCCCAATAGCTATAAAAGAAATATATTTTTTTTACAAAATGCATTAAAATATCCATTTGGAAATCCAAATTATTCCTTATCAAAAGTAGAAACACGAGAAGAATGGAATAAATATAAACTTCTCTTTAAAATGCATGTAAATTTACTTCTTGTTAAGCAACATCTGTATTTAGGCGATTTATTTGACACAAGACATACATATTTTTATAAAACCCCAAAAAAGAAGGGGATTCTTGAAAACTTAAATAAGTCTACAAATTTTTATAAAATAGCTGCTGAATACTATACAGAAGCTTTAAAGTATCACAAACAATTGCAAAAATATAAATTTACTAAAATGCAAAGCGATGGAATAACAAACTGGGAAGATGAATATCATAGAATTGAGACTAAAGAACTTAACTACTATGATATAATCAAAAGAGAATTAACACGTATTGAACAAACAAAGAAATTCTTTCAAAAAAGACTAAATTATTATTAATATTTTTCTAAAAAATCCACTGATACTCTTTTGAAACAATTACTTTTTGAATATAGTCCTTACTAAGAGAAAATTTATCAATAAGCTCTTCAAGAGCTCCCTTACTAAGAATATTACATTCCAATGACAGTGTAATTAAAGCTCTTTCTGCTAAAAAAGGCAATCCTAACAAATTCTCTAAAACTGCAATATCATATTTTCCTCTAGATTCAATCAAAAGAGAATTTTCAAAATTTGAATTCCTCACATTACTGCTCAAATCCATTATTTCTCTCTCAAACAATTTTTTATCACCTTGCGTATACAACAATGCAAAAGGTTTAAGAATGGTAAAAAAATACTCCCTACCAACAAGATAATGATGCCTAGAACATCTTGTAGCATAATTTGGATAAATAGCAGACTCAACAATCTCATCACCACCAACAATTAACAAAGGATCAAAATAAGGTGCAGCTATTTCCTCTCCCTTGTAAAAATAATATCTGTATGTTAAAAAAGATTCATCCATACAATTAACATGCTCACAATAAGCACCAAGACGACAAATCTTATCTGAATATTCTATTAAAAGTTTAGCAGTATTATTAAATATTTCTTTCCTAAAATTATAAAGTAAAGTAGGAAGTATAAATAATACATTTGAATCTAATGCGATTTTATTTAAAATAAAAACCAAGCGTTCATCGTAAAAACAAGTTTCATCAATAATAAAAGTTCCATATTCAGGATTATCATCTATTAATTGGCCTACATCAAAAGAATCACCTGCAAAATCAACTCCATCAATTCTATCACTTCCACCGCCTCTATAAGGAATAACATTTTTAGGATAATCTTTAAACCTTTTCTTATCAAGAATATTTCTAATAAAAAATATATTGGCTCTGTTTCTACGTCCCTTGGTAATGGGATCTAACACTTTAGAAGATTTATTCTTGATAATAAGAGAATCTTTATAAATTTTAGCAGCATATTCTGTCTTACCACTACCCATAGGACCAATTATAAGCATTAAATTTAAATTAGCTTTAAAATCAAAATGACTAATAGACACAATATCATCTAGTTTGGATTTAGTATCTCCACTAACTAAATTAAAATAAAAGCTCATAAAAATAAACTCCAAACACGTTAAAGATTTTTTATACAAATACAAGAGAATCAAAAGGAATAACAAGTTGTAAAGGAACTCCTAAATACCCTGAAAACAGTCTTTTAACATAAAGCAATAAGACAAACACTCTCTTATCCTTAATATAATTAGAAGCATAAACAAAAATTTCATCATTATCCCTAAAATTAAGTTCATCACCAAGACCATTTGCAAAGACCTTAGCAACTCTATATTCCCTTCCAGAAACTAAACTCAAATTCAAACCCAAAAAAGCTCCCATCAAATTCTTAAAAGAATCACCCTCTATAATACTCTCAATAATATTGTCCGGCCGGTCTTGTGGATACAAATAACTCTCATACTCTTTATTATCTCTTCTATATTTAAATTTAACCATAGATTTTTTTTGCAAAATATAATATTGAAGATCTCTTAAGCTATCAAATTTCAAAGAATCAACACTAAGAATAGAATCCCCACTCCTTAAGCCCCCAATATCTGCAGGAGAATTAGGAGCTACATATGATATCTCTAAATCTTTCAAACTTTCAGAAAAAGTAAATCCCAACCACTTATTTCTTAAAATTCCACCTCCATACATAAATGGTAAAACCTTTAAAACCCATTTTGAAGGTATAACGAAATTAAGACCTTGAGAATGTAAAATTCCAGCAAATGTAAGTCCAACTAACTCACCACTTTCATTTACCACAGGTCCACCGGAATTTCCCTGATTAATGGCAGCATCAATTTGATAAGAATCGCCAACAGATAATAAATTTCTATTCTGCCCAGAAATTATTCCTGATGTAATAGTTTTCTCAAAACCCATAGGAGAACCCATGGCATAAATTCTATCTCCAATATTAATATTCGAAGAATAATTCAAATTAAATTGATGCTTTAATTTAAAAGATACCTTAATTAAAGCAAGATCCATTTCCTTTGAATAAGAAATGACTGTTGCGGGGAGTTTTTCACCCTTGCCTCTTGGAAGTCTTACATAAAGATTGGAAATCCCATTATAATTATTATCAACTTGAGAACTAATTACATGATAATTGGTCAAAGCATATCCTTTAAGACTATCAACAACAAAAGCAGAGCCTAAGGCAATATTTGGCAACCTATGACCGTTTAAAATTTTAGTACCCATATCCACCCAAACTGTTAAAACAGCCGTATCAAGCAAAACATTTCTCAGAGGAGATTTTTCATTAATAACAAAATCTTGCAAAGAATCAAAAGTATTATCCAATGAATAATATTTTGCAAAGAAACTCGCAAGCATTGGGTCCTTGCGTTTTACACTCTCAAGATGCTTTAAAATTAATTGTTCTCTACTCTCAGCAAGCATCATACCAAACAAATTTAAAGTTTCAAGCTTAAAGAGTGCTTTATCATAATTTCCTTCCTTACAAAATTTAATATATTCATTTTGAATCCCGGTTAAAGCTTTATTTCTTAAGCCTAGAATACCTTGATCCATTTCAAAACCATTATTTCTTAGATTATAATAACTTGAAAGAGCAATCTCAAAATTATTATCTTCAATATGTTTATTTATGCTTTTAGATGGTATATAATAAATTTGTTTGTCATCTATGTCTTTTATTGTGTTGCATGAAAAAATTAACATAAAAATAATAAAAATTTTTCTATGCATCAATAACTCTCAAAAGCTAATTAATGTTATGATAGACATCAAAACTATCATCTAAAATAACTTTCTTAACTTTCAAAACTCCTTTATCATAAATTTCAATATAATTGAATTTCTCAGACCCATTAATTTTTCTATAAATTGAAACCAAATTCCCAGAAGAGTAATTCTTCACTTCAATAATATCAGAATTATTAAAAGTTTTTTTCTCTATTAAATTTTTTTGAATATCTAAAACAGAAACTCGTTTTGAATTTAAACTTAACATACTGGGAAGAAAAATTTCTGGAACATTAGCTATTAAGAATTCATTAATACCTACATAATCAAAGTTGTAATTAAAATAATTATCAAAAATTTCATACCGAAAAGAATCTAAAGCAAAAGTATATACATGTTTTTTATCTGAATAATCAATCTCAATCATATTGACATAAGGATAAACAGAATAATTAACCTTATAACCAAGCAAAGCATTTTCATAACGAACAGGGACTTTATCTTTGAAATAAACTTTATTAAAATACTTTTCACCTAAGTTTAAATCCATAGAATAGTCCACTATTTTTGAAAAAAAACTTACCAAAACTCCATTCTCAAATACTGCGGCATTATTTTTGTCATCTACAAAATACATACCGGTCAAATCCTTATAATGACTTAAAAATTCATCTCGTATACTAGGATCTCTTAAGAGATCATAAAACATTTTATATTCACCTATCATTTTTGGAGGGGCTTTTTTAAAAAACATATAAGCTTCATCAGGTGTCAAGAGTCTATATTTAAGCAAATACGTACTCTGAAGACCGTTTAATTTTTCGCTCTTATTTTTTAAAAAAGTAAATAAAGCAACAGAATTAACCTCATTTAATGTTGTATTTCTAAAAATAAAATCAATATTATCACTACTAAAAAAAGAATCTTCTTTTAATTTAAGTTTACCAAAAAGACTTGGAAAAAATTTATCTTCTTTTAAAAACCATTTAAAAAACCTCAAATCATCACTATACATAGCAAAAGAGTCGGCTAACACTTTACTAAAACTTCCCTTAAAATCCCCAAGTTTACTGGAAGCTTCAAGCCTCATGTAAATCAAGTCTTTATCACTTTGCAGATCCCCATACAACTTATCATAAATAGTAATAATTTCCCTGTTTTTATCAATATCCTCATTTTGACGTAGAATCAATGAAAAATATTGATAATACAAATCTCTAGGCTTTACAAACTTAAAATTATTAATATCTATTGCTGATCTCAACAAATAAATTTTATCCAACAGAGAAATATCATTTCTCAATGAAAGTTCATAAAGAGAATCTGAGTTTCTTAAATTAAACTCAAGAGAACCATAAAGCATATCAAGCCCCCTTTGAGTACCATCAAAATCTTTAGCCTCAATAAAAAGAATGTCTGATATATCTTTGTCTCTATGATTTAAACTAGCATTTAAATCATTCAAGCTTACTAAAAAGAAAAACAGAAACATAATTTTCAAGATAACCATAAGACCCCTTCAAAATTTTATTTACCCATTAACTGTCTCCAGTTTAGACTCTCTTAAACTTTTTTCATGCTCATTCTCAACAATTTCAAATCCTAAAAGCTCTCTTACTTCATTATCTGTCAAAGTTTCTCTTGCAACCAAAGCTTCTGCAAGCTTAACTAAATGATCTTTATGGTTCATCAAAATATCTGAAGCTTCTTTTAAACATCCTTCAAGAATCCTCTTAACTTCCCTGTCTACTCTATCAGCAGTATGCTCAGAATATGCTCTTGACTTAGAAAATTCTTTTGGAAGAAAAATTGGGGCTTCATCATCCACTAAAAATATTGGACCTACATCTTCCCCCATACCCCATTCTGTAACCATTTTTTTTGCCAAATTAGTAGCTTGCATCAAATCATTTTGCACACCAGCTGTAGTAAAACCCAAATTAATCTGCTCACTAGCATAACCACCATAACATATCTTAATCTTATCAAGAATCTGATTTTTATTTATTGAAAGCCTATCCTCCTTAGGAAGAGAAAAAGCAACTCCAAGAGCTCTACCTCTAGGAATAATAGTAACCTTATGTAAAGGATCAGCATATTCAAGATAATAATGAAGCAATGCATGTCCTGCTTCATGATAAGCTGTTTCAAGTTTCTGTCTATCAGTAATAGTCATAGACTTTTTAGCAACACCCATTAATATTTTATCCCTAGCTTCTTCCAAATCATGCATAAGAATCTCAGATTGATCATTCCTTGCAGCAATTAAAGCACCCTCATTAATCAAATTTGCAAGATCAGCACCACTAACACCAGGAGTAGCTCTTGCTATTACATGCAAGTCAATTTCTTTTGAAAGTTTAGTCTTTTGAGCATGTATATTCAGTATTGCTTCTCTCTCCTTAATATCAGGAAGCGTCACGGTTACTTGCCTGTCAAACCTCCCAGGTCTAAGCAAAGCAGAATCAAGAACGTCAGGCCTATTTGTTGCTGCCATCACAATTACATTAGTATATGTCCCAAAACCATCCATCTCGACTAATAACTGATTAAGAGTTTGTTCTCTCTCATCATGACCACCACCAAGGCCAGCTCCACGACTTCTTCCAACAGCATCAAGTTCATCAATAAAAATTATGCAAGGAGCATTTTTTCTTGCATTATCAAACAAATCTCTAACACGACTTGCTCCAACCCCTACAAACATCTCAACAAAATCAGAACCTGACATATGAAAAAAATTTACACCCGCTTCACCTGCAACTGCTTTGGCAAGCAAGGTCTTTCCTGTCCCAGGGGATCCTACTAAAAGAACACCTTTTGGAATCCTTGCACCTATCTTTTCAAATTTCTTAGGGTTTTTAAGAAATTCAACTACTTCCCTAAGTTCCTGCTTAGCTTCTTCTTGCCCAGCAACATCTTTAAAGGTAACTTTATTCTTTCCTGCCTCATACTTTTGAGCATTGCTCTTTCCAAATGAAAAAACCTTGCCTCCACCACCCTGAGTTTGACGAAATATAAAGAAAAAGAAAATAAAAAATAATATCCATGGCAAAGTTTGAAGAATAACACCAATTAAAGATGACTGACTCTTTCCAGAACTTACCTCAACTCTCTTTGCTTTAAGCTCAGAAAGCAGATTGATATCAAAATAAGGAATACTAGTAGAGAAATAAGATTTTCCTAAATTTGAATTTTTGACAATAAATTGAATTTGACTTTTATCAATTATTATAGCTGATTCAATTAAACCACTATCTAAATAAGTTTGAAATGTACTATAAGGCACGTTTTTATAATTTTCTCCGCCACGTATAAAATAAGACATGAATATTGCTAAAACTAAAAAGACTATAACAAGAACCAAAATCCAATTCTTCTTTTTCTTTTTGTTATTAGATTTACCATTATTATTCAAATTATTATTGTTAATATTCATTCCTTTAAAAATCCTCCGAACAAAGATATATTAATTTTTTTAAGAATACTCTTATCACTCCACATTAAGTTTAAAGTATTTAAATCAATAATGCCAATTACCTTATCATCTAACACTAACAACATTAAATAAAGTGGATTATATCTTACAAACTTAGAAAAGAACTTCTTTGATTGTAACTTACTTTTAAAAAATCTATGCCTAAACTCATAAGAACAACATCTCAATGTTAGTATAGAATTATCTTCACACTCCAAATATTCTAACAAAATCTTACCTAAAGATAAACTATGATATTCATTAAGTCTTAAGAAAAAATCAAAAGGCTCATGCATCTCTTCAAATTTTCTAAAGATAAGGTTAATCTTATCTTGACGTTTTTCCAAAAAAAAATCATTGGTTTTAAGTAATATTTTACTTTTTTTATTAACAAGATTTACCCTAAAAATCTCACCTAAAGTGCCATATGACAAATTTGACACAATGCCTTCTGAATTTAAAATCTTAAAAATACTCCTAAAAACCAAATACTTTGGCAGCCTGAAAAAAGTCATAGCATCAAAAGAATAATAATAATTACCCTTACTAGGAGGAAGATAATCTTCCTTATCAAAATAATCTACAAGCTCACCTGAAAAATCAGATATTCTTTTCAAACCCCTTTCATATCCCTTAAAAATCTTCTTAATAACTGGCATAAGATTATTTCTAATTCTATTTCTTAAATACAAATCTTCACGGTTAGTACTATCAACAGAATAAACAATATTATTCAAAGAAAGAAATTTTTCAATATCCTCTCTTGATACATCAATTAAAGGTCTAATAATATTGCCATTGATAACTGGAATACCAGACAATCCATCCAAAAACGAGCCTTGAAAAAATCTCATTACCAAAGTTTCAAATTGATCATTTTGATTATGAGCAAGAGCAATATAACTTGCCCCATTTTCTATAAAAGATTCTAACAAAGCATCATAGCGATATTTTCTAGCCAACTCCTCAACTGACATACCAAGCTGCCTAGACTTTCTCTTTATATCAACACTACACCTCTTTATTTGAAAAGTAATACTATAAAAATTACAAAACTTTTTTATATGTTCTATTTCCAGATTTTGCTCGAAATCTGATCTTATATAATGCGCAAAATAAAGTGCAACAATATTATTATTTAAATATTCCTTTAAACTCAATAACAAGGTAGTAGAATCTGCCCCCCCAGAAAAAGCAACGATTACTTTTTCTTTGGTTAAAGAATTTTTAAAGTAAAAACTTTCTATTTTTGTTAAAATATTATTCCAAAACATCAAAAACTACTAGAATTAATAGTCGCAATTTTATTCTCAAAACTACACTCATCAATACTTAATATCTCTTCACTTAAAAAATTAAATACATTTTTAATACGCTTAAGCTCACTATCGCTAAACTTTGCAAGAACAAAATCTCTAAGACTAGATTCATTATTATTTCCAACTCCAATATAAAGTCTACTATATTTAGTACTTCCAAGGCTCCCAGAAATAGAACGAAGTCCATTATGCGTAGAAGTACCCCCTACCTTTCTAAGTTTACACTTTCCCAAAGGTAAATCAACATTATCAACTACAATCAACAGATTAGTTATTTTCATATAAAATCTAGCAAAAACAGAAGGAAAAATATTACCACTCAAATTCATATAAGTTAAAGGTTTAATTAAAACTATCCGTTTATTCTCAAAATTAAAATCAGAGTATTCATAACTTTTTACCTTTTTCAAAGAGAGACCATGCTTTACAACCAATTTATCTATAAGCCCAAAACCAACATTATGTCTAGTATGAAAAAAATTAGACCCGGGATTACCCAGGCCAACTATTAACAAATCCATATTTTTTTATTTTACAAGCAAAATAGACAAATTTTCATCCTCTTCAGCAAGTTTCACATTCTCAGGAAGTACAATATCCTTCAAAGTTATTTGATGTCCCTTCTTAACAGGCGTTAAATCTACTTCAACAAATTCTGGCAAATCTAAAGGCAATGCCTTAACTTTAATTTTAGTCCGAAGCACACTTAAAGTACCACCTTCCTTAACACCAATAGAAGCACCTACAAATTTAATTGCAATATATCTTTCAATATCTCTATTCCTATCAACCTCATAAAAATCAACATGATAAATAAGTCCCTTAGTAATATTTTCGCTCACATCCTTAATAAAAACACATCTCTCGACTATTCCGTCACTTAAAATTAAAACAGTATTATCTGTAAATTTTGCAAATCTCTTATTAAATTCATTACTTGCAATTTTGATATGCAGGACATCACTTTCTTTTCCATACACAACAGCTGGTATCTCAGATTTTGCGCGTATTCTACGAGCACACAAAGAACCAAAATTTAATCGACTTTCATATTTTAAAATCCTACTACTATCCACAATGCAACTCCTAACCTAATATAAAATACTGGGACGGAAGGATTCGAACCCTCGAATGCCTGGACCAAAACCAGGTGACTTACCACTTGTCCACGTCCCAAATACTTAATTATCCATAAGTCAAAAGGATACAAAATACAATACACTTTGTCAATAATATTTATTAGCCTAATTCAAGTTCAAGACTTGAAGGATTTTCCTTCACATATTCTTTAAAAATAGCACTTTGCAAAATCTCTCTAAAATTTTGATTAATAGGATGTACAATGTCTTTATACTCTCCGACCTTAGTTCTTCTATTAGGCATAACAATAAAAACACCTTTTTGCCCCCTAATAACCCTGATATTATGCAAAACTAAACAATCATCAAAAGTAACTGTCACATATGCCAATAGCTTCGAACCGGGATTTTTATTATCAACTCTCCTAATTCTTACGTCTGTAATATTCACTCCTAGGCCTCCCTAAAATACATGTTTTAAATCTAGAATATTTTTAATTTTTTGTAAATAATTCTTGCGATATTTTTATTTTTTTTAATTAAATAACTCTCAAGGATAAATAATTTTTCCCTGATCCCATATCTTTTCAAGTTCATAATATTCTCTGGCCTTTTCACTCATTAAATGTACAACTAACCCTTCACATGAAATAATTGTCCAATCATGAACAAAACCTTTACCCTGAATACAATAATTAAAATCCTTTTCCTTAAAAAATGTTATTAATCTTTCGGCATACAAAGCTTCCATTTGCTTAAATGATGAACATGAAACAATAATAAAAAAATCAGCCCAATTACAAACAGAACCAACATTAATACCTAAAACATCAATTCCGCCAAAATCAGATATAATCTTACATAATTTCTTAACATCATCTATTTTTAACATATCTTCCATCAAAATCATCTCCCAAAATGATTATTACATCAGGACTCATATCAGGCACATCAAGTCCTAAAGTATCTACACGAAACTCAGAAATTGGTTTAATGTTTCTTGCTCCAATTACATCCCCAACCTTAATGGCGATCTCTAAATTATCTGAATTATTTATTATCAAAGTATGAGAATAATTATGCCTATCTGCATTACCAAACCTTACAACCTTAAATTTTAAAGATTTAAAAATATCTGCCGCATTCCTTGCAAGTCCAGCAGTCTTAGTGCCATTTAAAACAATAACTTTAATCACCTCTTCATTTCTAGTTTCACCCATTAAATCTCTATTTAAATTTTCTATCGATTCCTTAAGAACCGCTCCCCCATAATAAGGAAAAACAACTTTTATTAAATTATCATTATTATCCTTAAATGTTTCCTCTTGCCCTTTAATATTGATAAAAATAAATTTCTCATTATTTATTTTATAATTAGCAAGAATATATTTAAACACAGTTTCAGAAAGATCCGTATCTAACATGAAATACATTTTAGAAAAATAATCATACTCTTCTTTAAAATCAGAAAATTGTGTCAAGATTTTCTTAAAAAATTCCTTAAAAAACTCAAATCTTTCATCGTAAGAAGAAATATCTCTGAAATAACTTAAATAATCATAAGATTTATCCCCATCAAAAACAGAATTACCAGAAGGTATTAATATAGGACGTACTAAACTGTATATTTTAACAGGATTTTTAACAAGAAGACGAACTCCACCAATATAGTCAACAAATTTCACAAAATTACTCTTTTTAAAACAAATATAATAATCGGGTTCATGATTCAACTGTCTAGATACTTTAGACAAAAATTCATTAAAGCTATTCTTTTTATATAAATCTTCAAACCAAGACACATTTCCCTTTAAATCCTCATAACCTGTATAAACAGGAATATCTAAAAATCCAACATTTCCTGTTTTTATATTAATAAAAATCTCTTGCATACTTAAAAGATTGTCATTATCATCTTCTATAAGAAATAAAAAACTAATATTACTCTTAGTATTCAATTCAAAATAGATTTGCTCTCTTTTAGAACTATCAACAAAAAAAATCACAATACCAAGAACTATTAAAATAATTAAAACTAAAAAAAATAATTCTTTTCTCAATTATGTACCTTTAACATATAAATTATTACTCTTAATATATTGCAAAACATCAAAGGGAAGCAAATAATCAACGGGTAATCCTTGCTCAATTCTACTTCTAATTTCTGAAGAAGAAATAGAAAATATTCTATTATCAATATAGGTATGTTTAAACCGACTAACTAATCTTTCACTGTAAATTCTGTGAACCACCACAAGATTAACAGAGTCGATTATTTTTTCTGGATTTTTCCATGAATCAAAACTCTCAAAAAGATCATCTCCAATTACTAAATAAATATCATCATGAACATATTTATTCCTAATACAAGCAATAGTATCAACAGTATAAGTTATTCCGCCATTTATAATATCGCATTCATCGATAAACATATTATTTTCATGTTGTACAGCCAACTTAAGCATCGCAATTCTATCTTTAACACTAATATTTTCAACACACTTATGAACAGGTTTATGAGTAGGAATGAATAGTATTTTATCAACATTTAAAAAATGCTCTATCTCCTTTGCTAAAAACATATGCCCAACATGAACAGGATTATAAGTACCACCCAATATTGCTATTCGCATAAATCTCCCATGTTATACATTTAATTTACTACATTAATTAATGTCTGAACAATATTAATTTTGAACTTCTAAAAAAACAATGACTTTAAATCCTCGATAAAGCAAAAAGTTCATTAACAAGCTCATCTATTCCCCTATTATCATAAATAGAAATTCCTAAAACTTTTTCGCCATCCAAAGCTCTTTTTAACTGATTAAAATTTTCAATAGCACCTTCTAAATCAAGTTTATTAGCAACAATTATTCTCTTCTTACTTGAAAGGCCAACATCATACACACTAAGCTCATTAACAAGGATGCTATAAGTACTCATAAAGTCATTACTGGCAACATCAATCAAAAAGACCAAAATTTTGGTCTTTGAAATATGTCTTAAAAATTCAAAACCAAGCCCCATCCCTCGACTTGCACCCTCAATTATCCCAGGCACATCAGCAATTACCAAATCATCATAAGAAGACTGCAAAACACCAAGATGCGGAAATTTAGTAGTAAAAGGATAATTTCCAACCTTTGACCTTGAAGCAGTTATCGTAGAAATAAGAGAAGATTTACCTGCATTAGGCAGCCCAACAAGTCCAATATCAGCTATCAATACTAATTCAAGACGTAAATCCAAAGTAGTACCAGATTCTCCAGGTTGAGCAAACCTTGGTGTCCGTTTTGTAGAACTTTTAAAATTTACATTTCCAAGACCACCTCTTCCACCCTTTAAAGCAATAACTTCATCATCAAAGTTCTGAAGCTCAAACAACATAGAATCAGTAAAAACATCATAAACACGGGTATTGGGGGGAACAAAAATAACTAAATCTTCACCAGAAGCCCCACTTTTCCTAGAACCCATCCCAGGCCTACCATTATTAGCAGCAAGCTTTTGACCATTTTTATAAAAAGATAAGGTTTTAAGATCTGGCTTAACCTTAAAGACTACATTTCCACCCCGACCTCCATCACCACCATCAGGACCTCCTTTGGCTTTAAATCTTTCACGCAAAAAAGAAACACATCCTGCACCCCCACTACCTGAAGACACAGTTATGTTTAAAGAATCCTTAAATGTATGCAAATCAACCTCAACTATAACAATATTAAATAATATTTATATATTTTCGGCCCTTAGAAGTTTTAAACTCTACTATACCATCCTTTAATGCAAATATTGTATGATCTCTGCCAAGTCCAGAATTTTTGCCTTTATGAAATTTTGTACCTCTTTGACGTACAATTATTTCTCCAGATCTCACAAATTGCCCACCACTTCTCTTAACACCAAGCCTCTTAGATATAGAATCTCTTCCATTCTTAGAACTACCACCACTTTTACTTGTTGCCACTAGTTTCCTCCAAAATCAATTTAATATCACAAGGATATTCAAAGCACAAATCCTTTACACCTTGTATTAAAAATTTACTATAATAAAAAAGATTCTGTCTATCCAAATCTTCAAAAAAAGCCTCAAATTCTAAACAACCTCTTAAAGAATTGTCCACAGTAAAATCTTCTTTCTCACAATCAAGAACACTTAAAAAAGTCCTTAAAATAAAAGAAAAGGAAGAACAAACTATATTAATATGATTATTCCCTTTAGCATGTCCATTGGCTAAAATATAAATAATTATATCATTACGGGTCTTTATTAAAACATTAATCACTAACTAACAACTATATCATCAACCAAAACATAAGAATAGGATTGACGATGGCCGACCTTTCGCTCACTTGACTTTCTTCTTCTATATCTGTAAGAGATAACTTTTTTATCTTTTTTATTTTCTATATAAGTACATTTTACACAAGAACCTAAAACATAAGGTTTTCCTATCTTTACATCTCCATCCTTATTTACAAGCATTACACTGCTAAATTCTATTTTATCACCTTCACTAGCTCTGATTTTATCTATCTTTAACATCTCTCCCATAATAGCCTTGTACTGCTTACCCTTTATTTCCAACAACGCATACATCACAATCACCTCTCAATGTTCAGCTAAGTATTATAAATTTAATGAAATTTAAAGTCAATTATTTAAGCTCAATTAACTTATTTAATCTCACTCAATTAATAACACAAATTATTTATTAAATAACTATCAAAAATACTTAACAAGAGAATTCAAACTATATTCCCGTAAAGCATCTTTACCATTCATACTCACAAGTTCAATAAAACAAAAGATATCAGATACCACCCCACCCGACTTTTTAAGCAACATAGCAGCTGCTTTCAAAGTGCCTCCGGTAGCTAAAATATCATCAACTAACAAAATATTTGAATGTTGTTTAACATCATCTTTATGTATTTCAATACTGCTAAATCCATATTCAAGATTATATTCCTCTCTTAAAACTTGCCTTGGAAGTTTACCTTCTTTTCGAATTAACAAAAGAGGCAATCCCATTTTTAAAGCCAAAGGCGCACCAATAAGATAACCTCTTGATTCAATAGCAGCAATGTAATCGATGTTGCTTGATAAATAAAAAGCATGTGCATCTTCAATTAAAGATTTATATGCTTCTGCTTTGAGTAAAACATTAGTAATATCATAAAAAAGTATACCTTCCTTTGGAAAGTTAGGTACTTTCATAATAAACTTATCATAATATTCCGTTTTATCTTTCATTAAGATTTCCCACAAAAAATTAAATATCTATTCTTTTATTTTTCCGCTACAGGGGGATTTGGCACTATGCCTTCTACATCTAATTTTGGAATCTCATCTTCATTAGCTCTTGTCCAAATCTTACTTCTACCAAAAATCCATACCTTACCCTTGGTAATAAGATTACCCGTTTTTGGATCTACCCTCATTTCAGAAGTATAAATTTTACCATTCTTAGGATCAATAATCTTACCCTTATCCCACTTGCCAGAAGACTTAATATATTTAAGCCCCCACATAAAATCAAGACCTTCGGTACTTAAATGTTCAAAACCTACAACCCTATAACCAGAAGGATCATTAATATCATGCACCTTCCCATCTTTTATTACATTTAAAATTCTACCATAGACTTTATCATTATACTTATAAACATAAATTACAGAATTTTTAACATTCGTAGTACCATCATATCCAACCCAATATCCTAAAACCTCACTACCGTCTTTTTTATTGTCTGTTTTTTCAGACTCTGCAAATGCAAAAAACGAAAAATAAAATAAAAGAATAATTCTCAATACATTCTTATCCATATAAACTCCTAAAATTAACATCTGAGCCAACAATTTAAATAGATCATGACAAAGAAAGATTATACATTTATTTCATACTTTTTGCAAAAGGAATAATTTACTTACATAATTTAAATTACTCAATACAAATTGATAGTTCAATCTTAGAAAATCAAAACACACAAAACAATAAAGAAATCAAAATTGATATATACTAATTTTAGTGATAAAATATAGTATATATCGATGATAAATAATGAGGTTTTATGTGGTAAGAGGTATTTATACTGCTGCCAGCGGAATGATGGCACAAAGACACAGATTAGATGTTATTGCGAATAATTTAGCAAATATCGACCTTACGGGATACAAAAAAGATTTATCTGTCCAAAAGGCATTTCCCGAAATGTTAATTAGGCGAATTAATGATGATGGTCTTTACAAATTTCCCAAAGGATACCTGGAGACAGCACCTGTTATTGGCAAGCTTGGTACAGGAGTTGAAGAAAATGAAATCTATACTTCTTTTGAACAAGGACCACTAAAAATAACTGGGAATCCTCTTGACTTAGCATTAACTGATGAGGGCTTTTTTGTTGTTCAAACACCAGAAGGAGAGAGATATACAAGAAACGGTTCTTTCATACTCGGACCAGAAGGCATACTTGTGACAAAAGATGGATATCCTGTAATTGGAGAGAAGGGATACATATATCTAAAAGATAATAACTTTAAAATAACAGCTCAAGGACAAATATTTCATAATTCAACAGTTGAAAGAAATCCCAAAAAACTTGTAAGTGAATATGAAAATTCATGGGAAAACTATGAACTCCTTGACAACTTAAAGATTGTAAATTTTGAAAAAACAAGATTTCTACAAAAACAAGGAAGTTCACTCTGGAATAGTACAGAAATATCTGGACAAGCTAGAAATATCGAAATAAATTCAAGACCTAAAATTGAAACTGCTACTTTAGAAGGCTCAAATGTAAATGCCATTAATGAAATGGTATCAATGATTACAGTTAACAGGGCCTATGAAGCAAATCAAAAAACAATACAAACCGAGGATTCACTTCTTGGTAAATTAATTAACGAAATTGGAAAATTTTAAGGGGATTAGCTTATGATGAGAGCACTCTGGACAGCAGCCAGCGGAATGAAAGCACAACAATATAACGTGGATACAATTGCCAATAATCTTTCAAATGTAAACACTACGGGATTTAAAAAAATAAGAGCCGAATTTGAAGATCTAATATATCAAACACAAAAAAGAGCAGGTACTCCTGCAACTGAGGATACAGTAAGTCCCCTTGGCAATCAAGTTGGACACGGAACAAAAGTATCAGCAACACACAGAATCTTTGAACAAGGCAATCTGCAAGCCACTAATTTGAAAACTGATGTTGCAATTGAAGGTGATGGATTTTACAAGATTCTCTTACCAGACGGCACTTACGGATACACCAGAGATGGTTCATTCAAAATCGACGCAAACGGAGCTCTTGTAACAAGTCAAGGATACAAATTATTGCCTGAAATATCCTTTCCTGAAGAATATATAAAAGATTCTATTATAATATCTCAAGAAGGAATAATATCTGTCAAAGTTGATGGAAGCCATGATCCAATTGAACTTGGTCAAATGGAAATTGCAAGATTTGTAAACCCAGCAGGTCTCAATGCAATTGGAAACAATATATTTAAAGAAACCATTGGTTCTGGAGAAGAAATATCAGAAACACCAGGAAGTAGTGGAATGGGTAGGCTAAGACAAGGCACCCTTGAAATGTCAAACGTATTAATTGCAGAAGAAATGGTAACAATGATCGTTGCGCAAAGAGCTTATGAGATAAACTCAAAAGCAATTCAAACCTCAGACAATATGCTAGGAATTGCAAACAACTTAAAAAAGTAGTGAAAACACTCAAAAATAAATTTATATTCTATCTATTTACAATAAATTTATCACAAATAATGCCTTATGATACCTGTTTTACAATATCTCCTAGTAAAACATATTTTTTCTCAAAAGAATACTCAAAAATGTGCAATGATAATAACTTATCACAAATTTACATAAGCCCACATCTTAAGCAAAAGCAAATAATATTTGAAATGATTAGCCATATCACAAAGAATCTAGCAAGCAAAAATATTTACATATTACAATTCAGTTTTGATGAATCAGAGATCAATATAGAAGATAAATTTTCCACCGATATAAAATTTAAGGCAATAAAAAGTATATCATATAAAAATATACCAATACAAAAAACTTTGGTTTATTATACAAAAAAATTTGAAGACTATAAGAAACATAATAAAGTAAATATGTATATTGACATAATAGAACCAATCGTATTTGCAAAAACAGATTTAAAGACGGGCCAAAGCTTAAATGAATATAATGTTTATTTTAAATATCAAGTAAACACAACTAAAAACAACGAAACGCTAAGCCTAAACGAATTAAACCAAAGTAACTATATGGTATTACAAGATATAATAAAAAATGAAGAGCTTAGGCTAAATAAAATACAAAAACAACAATAATACCATATTCAAACATATAAATTCCCAATTCTGTTATTAGCTTTACTAATCGATTATAATGACAAAAAAATTATAGGAAATTTTCTCTTTATTTTATAATTAAGCTTTAAATTGTCAAGTAAACCAAAGAAAAAATGAATAAACTAAAAGCAATTGCAATAATATTAAAATAAAGGTAAACTATATTGCCATACAAAAGGAACAAAATCATGAAACTATTGATAATGCTAGCCATCTTAAACTTAAAAATAGTCCTAAGCTCATTCGCACAAGAAAATCAACCTTTAAAAAATTTTGCTAATGAAAATAGCACTATAAATCAAATAAGTGAGCAAATAAAATTAAAAAATATCGCTGAAATTAAATCTACAGGTTCATATACGTTAACAGGAATTGGAATAGTAGCAGGCCTTGCTGATAAAGGAGATTCTCTAAAGAGAAAAGACATTTTAAATAAGGCGTTAAATAAAATTGGTATAAATGAAATAGATCTAACAAACATAGGAAGCAAAAACATCGCATTAGTAAGCACAACAGTCAAAATAAATGGAAACATAATTAAAGGTGTAAATCACAATGTTTACATAGCATCAATGCTAGATTCAAAAGACTTAACAAATGGTATACTTTTAAGAACAGAACTGAAAGATAAAGAAGGAAAAGTACTAGCAACAGCCTCAGGTCCAATAATAACTAACGAAAAATCAAAAGGTACAGGATATATACTAAACGGAGCAACAATACATGAGAATAAAAACTATACAAATTACAATATAATTCTTAAAAAAGAGGATTATATCTTAGCAGATTCAATAAGTAAAAAACTAACAAGTAAAAACATAAAAAATAATATAAAATCAGGAAATATCATAGAAATTGAGATCAACGAAATTGGATTGCTAGGCGAAATTGAAGAAATAGAAATAAAAACTATGCCTAAAGTTCTAATAAGTGAACAAAACAAAATCATTATAGCAAGTACAAATGCAGAAATAGGACCCCTTATATTTTTAATTGAAAGAAACGGGGAAAACTTATTTAGTAACAGAAGCAATGAAAAAATAAAAATAGAAATACAAAAGATGAAAGTAAATGAATTTATATCAAAAAATTCAAATATGCTTAGCAATGAAGAATTAATAAAAGTAATTAAGGCAGCTAAAAAAATTAATAAATTACATGGGGAATTAATTCTGGAGGAATAGATATGACAAGTAAAATCAATTTACAATGCTTAGAAACAAAAAATCAAACAAAACAGGTAAAAATTCTAAAAGACAAAATAGAAAAAACAAATCAGCACAAAAATGACAACAAACTCTATGAAGCTGCACTAGAATTTGAGTCAATCTTTATAAATCAAATGCTCAAGAGCATGAAAAATTCTTTAAAAAAAGAAAATAATTTAATTAATGGGGGTCAAACAGAAGAAATTTTTGAAGATATGCTCTATTCAGAAAGAGCAAAACAAATAGCCAAATCTAAAAGTTTTAGACTTGCTGATTTAATTTATAACCAAATAGCAGAAGTAAATAACTTTAGAAAATAGTTCATATTTAATAAAAAATATTAATTATTTTCTAAGTTGGCATGATTTTTGCATCACATCAAAAAGAGAGAGGGATGTTGATACGCAAATTTCAAAAATGGGAGAAGTATTGTGAATATATTTAGCAATGAAGATTTAAACATATACTTAAAATCCGTAAGAGAACACAGACTGATAACTCACGAAGAAGAAATTGAACTTGCAAAACAAATTAAACTAGGAGACCTGAAAGCCAAAAACAAAATGATAAATGCCAATTTACGTCTCGTCTTAAAAATAATTAAAAGATATGCTGGCAAAGGATTAAAAGTTGAAGACTTAATACAAGAAGGAAATCTAGGTTTAATTAGAGCAGCTGAAAAATATGATCCAAGTAAGAACACCAAATTCTCAACTTACGCCTCATTTTGGATTAAACAATCGCTTCAAAGAGCATTAAATACCAAAACCAGACTTGTAAAGGTACCATACAGAAAAGAAAATTTAATACTCCAAATAAATAAATATCTCATGGAAGAAGAAAAATCACCAAAAAAAGAAGACATAATGGAAAGATTTAACTTAACAACTGCTCAATATATAAAAATCATTCCCTATCTTGAAAAAGAATATTCCCTTGATAAAAAGATCGAAGGTTCAGAAAATTCTACGCTACTAAACCTCTATGAAGACAATTCTTTTAATCCTGAGAGTACCCTTGAACAAAATTCAACATTAAAACATCTCAATCACATACTAGAGACCAAACTAAATGAAAAGGAAAGATACATCATAATAAAAAGATATAACTTAGACAACAGTGATAAAAAAAGCACCTTAAAAGACATTTCCAATGAACTTGGAATCTCCTCAGAAACCGTTAGACAAATTGAAAAAAGAGTACTAAAAAAACTCAAAGAAGAACTTTATCAATAAACGTTGACTTAATACCAGATTTTGATATAATGAGAAGCTACTGAACATGAGTATTCACAATGTTTCTATCTTTTTAAAGAAACATAAATTAAAAATCACAATATCATTTGTTATTATTACATCTTTTATCTCAATAATTATGCTATTTTCTAGCCTTGTATATATAAAATCAAATGCAAAAAAATTCAATCTAAACTTTAAGAACAAATTAGCAAAAATTAAAAAAGAAAATTTAATAAAAGTACAAAAAAATTTAAAACCTACATTTTATCTCATAATTGATGATGTTGGCTATGACGAATTTATGTTAGACGAATTTATAAAAATTGACTTAAACATTAATTTTTCAATTATTCCCTTTTTACCAAAATCAATGGATTTTTATAACAAACTAGCAAGTAAAAATAAAATTATAATGATTCATTTACCAATGCAATCAAAATATAAAAATTCAATAGAAAAATTTCACATAAACATTAACGATAATGAATTTGCAATACGAACAAAAATTGAAAAAACATTTCAAACATACTCCAATGCAAAGATCATGAATAATCATATGGGAAGTCTTATTACTGCAAATGAGAATATAATGCAAATTATTCTAATCAAACTTAAAGAAGAAAATAGATACTTTTTTGATAGCCTAACTACGCAAAAAAGCATATCCGCAAAAATTGGTAAAAAAATTGGGATTATAGTAGAGCAAAGAGACATATTTCTTGATAACAAAGATAATGAAAAAGCCGTAATTAAAGCACTTGAGAGAGCAAAACAAATAGCTAGAACAAAAGGAATTGTTAAAGTAATAGGACATATTTGGTCAAAAAATACTCTTAAAATACTCAAACAAGAAGCAGTAAACCTAAATAAAGAATTTGAATTTAAAAATTTAATCAACCTTTATCAAAGAGAGGAAAACAATGAGAGTGCTTGGAATAGAGACCTCATGCGATGATTGCTGTGCAGCTATAGTAGAAGATGGTGTTAAGATTTTAAGTAATATCAAGCTTAGTCAAAAAGAACACAAAAAATATTATGGTGTAGTTCCAGAAATTGCCTCAAGGCTACACACGGAATTTATCATGTCTGTTTGTCAACAGGCCATAACAAATGCTCAAATACATGCATCAGAAATTGATTTAATAGCAGTCACATCTAAACCTGGTCTTATTGGCTCCTTAATTGTTGGTGTAAACTTTGCTAAAGGTTTATCAATTGCCCTCAAAAAGCCTCTAATTTGCATTGACCATATTTTAGGTCATCTTTATGCTCCTCTAATGATTAAAAAGATAGAATATCCATTTCTATCTCTAATGTTAAGTGGAGGACACACAATACTTGCAAAACAAAATAACTTCGATGACATTGAAATACTTGGACGAACGCTTGACGATGCTTGTGGAGAAGCATTTGACAAGGTAGCAAAATACTATAAAATGGGATTCCCAGGTGGGCCAAACATAGAAAAATTAGCCAAAAACGGTAACCAATATGCATTTAATTTTCCAATTACAATTTTTGACAAAAAAGAAAATAGGTATGATTTTTCATATTCAGGCCTCAAAACAGCATGTATACATCAACTTGAAAAGTTTAAAGACAAAAATGAAAACATAACAAAAAATAATATTGCTGCAAGCTTCCAAAGAGTAGCTTTTGAAAATTTAATTATTCCAATTAAAAGAGCAATAAAGGATACCAATATAAAAAAATTAATAATATCTGGAGGAGTTGCAAGCAATCTTTATTTAAGAGAAAAGATCAAAAACCTTGAAATAAAAACATACTATCCCCCAATCGACCTTTGCACAGATAACGGAGCAATGATTGCAGGAATTGGTTACCTTATGTATTTAAAATACGGGGCAAGTCCAATTGAAATTGATGCAAATTCAAGAATAGAAAACTATAAACATACAAAAGGAAAGACAGTATGAAACGAGTATTAGCCATGCATGACATTTCAACTATAGGTAGAGCATCACTTACAATATGCATACCAGTCATATCATCATTTAATATGCAAGTTTGTCCATTTGTAACTGCAGTTCTCTCAGCAACAACAGATTACAAAGAATTTGAAATAATAGATTTAACAAATAAATTAAAAAAGTTTATTTTATCTTGGAAAAATCAAAATGAAAACTTTGATATATTCTATAGTGGATTTCTTGGAAGCAACACCCAGCAAAAAATAATAAAAAATATGTTCAAACTACTCAATTTTGAAAAAATAATAATTGATCCTGTATTTGCAGACAATGGTGTACTCTACCCTACTTTTGATGAAAAAATAGTGAATGGATTTAGAAGCCTAATAAAACATGCAAACATCATAACACCTAATATCACAGAATTGAAAATGTTAGCTAAAACGGAAAAGATAAACAATAAGGATGAAATAATAAAAGCAATATTAAATCTTGAAATAAACGGAATAATCGTAGTTACAAGTGTAGAAAAGGAAAATCTTATAGGAAATGTTGTTTATAACACGCACACAAAAGAATATTCAGAAATCTTTTTAGAAAAACTAGAACAAAACTTCGGTGGAACAGGGGATTTATTTGCAAGTCTACTAATAGGATATCTGGAAAAATCGGAGATAGAATATGCTTTAGAAAAAGCAACCAAAGTAATTCATTCAATAATCAAATTTTCTATTGAAAATAATACTATTAAAAATAAAGGTATTCAAATTGAGCAATTTTTAAAAAATATTTTCTAATCTATTTTAATATAAGATTCTCTCTTAGCACAGTCAAAATGTGAGTTTAGAAACAAACATAATTTGATATAAATGAACTACTGACATTTTTTTAAATTCAATAAAATTTAGAATAGTCACTGTAAAAGTAAAAAAATGTATAATATTTGCATTAAAATGCATTGTTAAATTACAATGTATATAAAAGAGGTATATGAAAGCTAAGAAAAGAATATTTTTTACAGGGGGAGGTACAGGGGGGCATGTTTTCCCAGGAATAGCAATAATTTCAAAATTAAGAAAACTTGATACAAATATCGAATTTTTTTGGTTAGGACAAAAAGACTCAATGGAAGACAAGATCATAAAAGAGCACGCGTATATCAAATTTATCGCAATTCCATCAGGAAAACTTAGAAGATATTTTTCACTGCAAAATTTTACTGACTTTTTTAAGGTCATATTTGGAATAATCAAAAGCTTTTTCATAATAAAAAAGTATAAACCCCAAATTATATACGCAACTGGCGGTTTTGTATCAAGTCCACCAATTATTGCAGCAAGTTTACTTAAGGTAAAAAGCATAACCCACGAAATGGATCTTGATCCTGGGCTTGCAACAAAAATCAATTCAAAATTTGCAAACAAAATACATATCAGCTTTAAAGAAAGCACAAAATATTTTAAAAACAAAAATGTCTTATATACAGGCTCACCAATCAGAAAAGAATTCTCAAGTCCAAATCCAAATATAATAAAAAATTTAACTCAAGATACAAAAAAACCCATAATTAGCATACTTGGAGGCTCTCTTGGAGCAGAAATTCTAAATAAATTAACACTCAATATCAAAAACAAAATTGATGCGTATTTTATCCATCAATGTGGAAGGAATCTAGATGCAACTAGAGAAAATAATTATTTAAGAAGTCAATTTTTTAATGCAGAAGAAATGGCAAGCATAATAAAATTTTCAAATATAATAATAAGCAGAGCAGGATCAGGTGCTATTAAAGAATTTGCCAATGCTGGTGCATGCGTAATATTTATTCCATTTGTAAAAGGCTCAAGAGGGGATCAAGTCAGAAATGCAAAACTATTAGAAGAACAAAATGCGTGTTTCAAAATAGATGAAGAGAATTTAAGTGAAAGCAAAATCATAAATATCATAAAAGAAATCCTAGAAAATAAAGAAAAGTCCAATATACTAAAAAATAATATAAAAAAATTTCACAATCAAGACTCATCAAGCCTAATAGCTAATCTATTGTTAAAAGAATTTGGGAAAATAAATGCTGGTTAACGATCCCTTCAAAATAACTGGTATAGTAGACATACTAATAATAATAATTTTTATATCACTAGGATTTAGAGGATTTTTACGGGGGTTCATCAAAGAAATTGCTGGATTTGTTGAAATTTTTACTTTAATATTTTTGATCTACAATAAAACCAATGATTTTAAAATATTAATATCACCTATTCTCGATTTATCATATGTTCAAGCACTACTAGTATTTTTTTTAATAATACACATAGGATTTTTAATCTTACAAGCATTAATCGAATCAATAATAAATCATCTTAAGTTATTATTTTTCAACAGGTTACTTGGACTAATACTTGGTTTATTTGAAGCCTTTGGAATAATTGCAATTGTAGTATATATAATATACTCTCAACAACTCTTTAATCCCAGCTACTTCTTAGAAGAAAGCAAATTGCTTAAATATCTAAATCCTAGCATAAACTATTTGTTTAAAATATCAAAAACACAGTAAAGAGAATCACATGGAAAGCTTATCCGAAATAACTTACGAAATAATTAAGGAGTATGAAAAAGGAAGTCTACCAAATGCAATACTTTTTTGGGGAGAGAGATTTTCTTTTAAAAAAACAACTGCAATTGAACTTGCAAAAAGAATCTTAAATACACAAACTTTAACAAACCCAAATTTAATAATTTTCTCAAATCTTAATATAATAGAGGCAAAGGCATATCTTAATGTAAACTCAAATAAAGTTATAAATAAATATCTAGAATATGTTAAGAATATCATTTTTACTAAATACAATTTCAGCAGTGATAAAAACCTTAAAAAAATAGAAACAGACGTCAATTTTATTAATAATACCTATTACAAAAACGAATATAATGAGACAATCACAAAAGAACTTATTAAAAAAATTGAGGAAATAATTAAAAACATAAACTTTAACATTACCATTAATGATGTTAGAAAAATTAAATCCTGGATATTATCAGAGAAGCATAAGATAAAGGTAATTTACATTAATGAAATTGAAAATCTAAATTTTAATGTCTATAATGCACTACTAAAAATACTAGAAGAACCACCTTTAAACATTTATTTTATTTTAGCTACAAGAAACAAAAACAAGATTCCAAAAACAATCCTTTCAAGACTAAGACTATACAAATTCAGAAAGGAAAATAGAGATTTTGAGATCAAACAATTCAAAGCAATCTTTAATAAAAATGATGAACTAACAACAGAAGAATATTTCGACTCATTTCATAGTGAAGAACACACACAATTAAAAGAAGAAGTCAAGCGAATTTTAAATATAATAAAAGAAAAACAGGGTATATTTAATCTTGACACATTTAATTTCCTAAAAGATGAAAATATATTTAAATTATTTTTACAAGAACTTACAAACCAACTTAGACATGAATTTTTAAGCCAAAATTTAGACACTAATACATATCTGAAAAGATTAGAATATTTAAAATACATCTCAAAATACAGTCCATACAACCAGAACAAAAAATTAATAATCGAAAATTTAATGCTAAATTACGAGGATTAATGAGCAAATTTTTAAAGAAAACCTTGACCAAATTAAATAAATTATCAAGTGATCAAAAACTTAAATTTATTCAAGATATCTATAAAAAAATAGAAATATACGATGGCATTTTTGCATCCATTAATGAAGGGATCCTAGTTCTTGATAAACTTAATAACATAATTTACCTAAACAAAATGCTATTTCAAATTTTAGTTATAAGTCCTAAATACAAACTAGAAACCCTTAAAGATATTCAAATTCCAACTCTAACAAACTTAATAGAAGAACTAGTAACAAACGAAGATAAAATAATAGGATTTGAGGTACAAATTTCAACAAACATATACATTAAAATATCATTTATGCCATACGTCAGAGATCAAAAGCTTGAAGGAAATATTATTTTAATTGAAGATATTAAAGATAAAAAACATAAAGAAGAACTTTTTAGAAGAGCTGAGGCTTTAGCTGCTTTTACAAGACATGCAAGAAATATTGCTCATGAGATTAAAAATCCGCTAGGAGCAATTGACATAAATTTACAACTACTCAAAAAAGAAATAGATAGACAAAGTATCAAAAGCACAAAAGCAAATAATTACTTCAAAATAATAAAAGAAGAGATAAATAGAATGGATAAAACTGTAACAGATTTTTTATTAACAGTGAGACCAATAAAAATAGTACCAGAAAAAAGAAATATCACTGACGTTATAAAAAGTGTTTATAACCTATTAAATCCAGAATTAAACAATAAAGATATTAAATTCCTACTCAATCTAAAAAAAATAAGCCCTGCATTAATTGACGAAAAACTCATCCGTCAAGTAATAATCAATATAGTAAAAAATGCAGAAGAAGCACTACTTGAATCAAATAAAAAGACAAAAAAAATAGAAATTTCTATTCACGAAAATACAGAAAAAATATACATTGGTATTAAAGATAATGGAAATGGAATAAAAAATGAAACAAAAGATGATATATTCAAACCTCAATTTAGCACAAAAGAAAGTGGAAGTGGCATAGGACTAACTATTTCTTATAAAATAATTAAAGAACATGGGGGTGAAATTTTTGTGGAAAGTAAAGAGACAAAAGGAACATCTTTTACAATTACACTTCCAAAATTAAATAAGGGCAAAATTCTAATTGAAGGATGTTTAGAGAATGAGTAAACTACTGGTAGCAGATGATGAAAAAAATATACGAGAAGGAATAACAACTTATCTAGAAGAGGAAGGTTATTTTGTATTTACTGCTAGTGATGGAAAAGAAGCACTTGAAACAATTAAAAATGAAAAGATTGATGCTATAATATCTGATCTTAGAATGCCCCAAATATCAGGAGAAGAACTACTTAAAATAGTAAAAGATAAAAACCCAAATATTCCCTTCATTATTCTTACAGCTCATGGAACTGTCGATTCAGCAGTCGATGCTATGCGAGAAGGTGCTTATGATTTTTTAACAAAACCTGTTGATCTTGAAAGACTGTTACTCATAATAAAGCGAGCCTTAAATGGTAAAAATGACAAAAGACATGAAAACATATCCCAAGATAATGTCATAATTCGAAAAGATTTAAATTATTATGAACGTATATTTGGAAAATCACTTATAATGCAAAAAACTCTAGAACTTGTAAAAAAAATCGCAAAATCAAAAGCATCTGTCTTAATAACTGGAGAGAGTGGAGTTGGAAAAGAAGTAATAGCAGATGCCATATTTGACTTATCAAATAGAAATGACAAACCCTTCATTAAAGTCAATTGCGCTGCACTCTCTGAGAGCACACTTGAGAGTGAACTCTTTGGACATGAAAAAGGAGCATTCACAGGTGCAATATCTCAAAAAAAAGGCAGATTCGAATTAGCAGATAAAGGAACGATATTTTTAGACGAAATAGTAGAAACATCACCTGAAGTTCAAGTAAAACTACTAAGAGTGCTTCAAAATAGAACATTCGAACGAGTAGGTGGAGAAACTACTATGCAAGTTGATATTAGATTATTAACAGCAACAAACAAAAATATTGAAGAAGAAATTAAAAAAGGAAGGTTTAGAGAAGACTTATTTTATAGGCTTAACATAATAAATATCAATATTCCTCCCTTAAGAGAGAGAAAAGACGACATACCAAAGTTAACAAAAATACTAATTAAAGATGTTGCAAGTGAAAATAATAGAGAAGAGAAAAGTCTCTCCAATGATGCACTAAAAGCCCTTTATGCATATGATTGGCCAGGAAATATTAGAGAACTCAAAAATGTACTAGAGAGCGCCTTAATATTATCTAAAGAAAAGCAAATTGTAAAAGATGATTTACCTCCCAAAATTAGAAATAACACAAACCAAATAGTTAAAATTATACTACCAATAGGTATAAGCTTAAAAGAAGCAGAAAAAGAAATCATTAAACAAACACTTTTACACTCTAAGAATAATAAAAGCAAATGTGCCGAAATACTTAAAATAGGAAGAAAAACCTTACACAATAAAATAACAGAGTATGATATAGATTCAATAAAGCACAATTAATTAATAATTAGTATAAAAAATATACATTATGACAATATATGCATCAAATTAAAATAATTTTAAACAAAGTATGGCAAAAAACTATATCCTTATATTTAAAATCGACCTATCACATACTGATAAAATAAATATCTATCTACTTCAAAATCTTAATAGGATTCACAGGTGCATCTTTTTTCAATATTTCAAAATGCAAATGGGGACCTGTTGAACGACCAGTTCGACCTACCATACCAATAATATCCCCTGTTCTTAAAACATCTCCTTTCCTTACAATATAAGAACTAAGATGGCCATAAAGGGATTTAATATTGTTTTTATGTTCAACCACAACAAAATTGCCATAAATATCATTATAGTCAACTACAACTACAACACCATAAGATGAGCAAAAAACCAAAGAATTCATTGGAGCTGCAAGATCTATACCTCTATGAAAATCTTTAATACCAGTAAACGGATCTGCTCTAAATCCAAAATCAGAGCTAATAATAAAGCTCTTTAAAGGCAAAATAAAATCAGAATTTAAAAAGAAAAGCATTTCTGTGCTTGAAAGGTAACTTAACTCTGGTTGTATCAAAGAATCAAAAAAATAAAACTCACAAATCTTATTATTTTGTCTAACCTTTATCTTTTCTGCTTTTGTTAAATCCCTTGTTGCTAAAAGTAAACTATTAAATCTATGTTCCTTATTATCAATAACAAAAATGCCTTTTTTACTAGGAATTAAGATCTCTTCTCCTGCCTTTAAAAAAGGAGAATCTAATAAATTAATTGTTGAAATGCTAGTTTGCCAACCATTTACTTTATTTGCAATCTTAAAAAAAGTATCACCTTCTTTAACTTTATATGAATAAATAAATAAAGGAATTTGTACTCTTTTATTATATTTAGCAATTTTTGACTTAAGATCATAAAAAATAGGATCTTTATTTGAAAAATTCTTTATCACAGGATAAGAATAGGCACAATCAAACTGCAAAAAGAAGAAGACAAATTCTAATAAAAGAGCAAATTTACTCAAAGATAAACTCCACTTAATATATGGGGTTAATATAATAAAAATTTAAAAAAAAGGAAATAATAAATAAACTTGTAAATAAATAAAAACTATATTAAACTAATCTTAATTATGAAATTAAATGAATATCAAATAAAGGCTAAACAAACTGCTAAATATAAAAATAAAAAGGAAGAACTAATTTTAACAACCCTTGGGCTTGCTGGAGAGACAGGTGAAGTTGTAGAAAAAATAAAAAAACTAGGTCGTGATAAAGAATATATCCTTGATGATGAATATTTATTGGCAATTAAGAAAGAACTTGGTGATGTGTTATGGTACATTTCAAATTTAAGTAATAATCTTGGAATAACACTTGAAGATGTTGCTATTACAAATTTAGAAAAATTAAAAAAAAGACATGAAAACGGCACAATTAATGGCGAAGGCGATGAAAGATAAAAAATAAAAGACATTAAGTTATACGTTTAAATATATATAAGAAATAATGATAAGCATCTATATAAAAGGTTTACTAATTGGTATTGCAAGCATAATACCAGGAGTTTCAGGAGGTACTCTAGCCTTAATGCTAGGGATCTACTACAATATAATAAATTCATCTGCAAATTTAATAAAATTAAAAAAGGTAAAAGAAAATACAATTTTTCTTGGCATATTATCACTTGGCATATTAACTTCAACAACCATACTTGCAAAAATATTTAAAAGCTATATTTTAAATGGAGCAATAAGAGAAACATACTTAAATGTGTTTTTTATAGGATTAATCACAGGAAGCATATTCACATTAAAAAAAGAAATAGATATAAAAACAAAAATTAACAAGCATAAAGAAAGTACAAAATATTTATTATTTTTAATTGGATTGCTCACTATAATATGTTTATTGATATTAAGAACTTACGATATATCACTAAACATATCAGCATATCAAGATAAAAGCTCGATTAAATATTACTTACTCATTGCCAGCTCAGGAATAATAGGTGGCAGTGCAATGATTCTACCGGGCCTTTCAGGTTCACTCATATTGTTAAGCCTTGGAACTTATAAAGAAATTATCAACATCATTTCACAACTCAATATAAAACTATGCATAATATTTGGAATATCCACAATAATAGGAACAGGAACTACAATACGAATAATAAAAAAAACAATAGACAAGCATATTGTAAAATTTCTCTACTTATCTACAGGTTTAATCTTGGGATCAATCATAAATATGCTATTTGTTATAACAAAACTCAACGTACAACCTAATTTAATGCTTAATCTATCTTTAAGTAGCCTATTTATCACAGGAATCTATATAAATAAACTACTTGAGGATAGATTAAACAATTTGAAAACTTTAAATACCGAAAACCGGACTTGAACCGGTACGGAGTTTCCTCCTCAGGATTTTAAGTCCTGTGTGTCTACCATTTCCACCATTTCGGCATCGCTAGTAATGATATAATAATGCAATAATGATGTCAAGAACTAAATAGCTTTCCAAAATTTATTTAATCAAAATACTTTTTGGAAAGCTATTTATATAAAAATCATCATATAAATAACTTAAAACAACATAAATCAAAGAACGAAAGGATATTTGAGCTGAAAAATTAGAATAAACTCGATCATCAATGGTATTAATTATATACAAAGGATTAATTGAATCATAAATCAAACTAAAATAACCATTCCTAATAATGACATCTAACATACCAAACTCACGCTTACCCAAAATAAAAAGTAAATTTTCATACCTATAATTTAAATAGGTTATCTGATCATCAAGAATAAAAATATCTAAATTATTAGCTATTTCTTCATCAAAATTAAAAACAACAATCCCATAATAATGATCTTTAAACATAAAATCAACAACCACACCTAACCTGCACTCATAAAGTCCTTCGATAAAATCTAAAATTTGAATCTTAATCTTTTCTTTAGCAAGAATACCAATAGAAGAGCTATTATTTTGCCTAATAAAATAGGCATTTTTAAAACTTCCAAATGAAACTCTGTTATTAACTAGATCCAACTCCTCTTTATTACCTAAATTTTTAATAATGACTAAATCAAAATCTGACAAAAACATATTATAAGCAATATCTACTAATGTATCCAAAGAAGTAAAATTCTTTGAAAAACTAGTAATACCAAATTCCAAAATGCTAAAGTTTCTCCTTGGGAAGCTACAAGATAATACTAAAAGACTAAGAAATAAATTCTTCAAGCTCAAGTCTAGTTGTAACAATTTTAAAGACAAGACCATATTTCATTGCAGATTCACTACCTAACCAAAAATCTCTATCGGTATCTTTTTCAACCTTATCAAGTTCCTGACCCGTCTCTTTTGCAATAATATCATTAAGTTCACTCTTAACTTTATTAAGTTCATTTGTATAAATTTCAATATCTGTAGCAACCCCTTTAAAACCACTTAAAGGTTGATGCAATAAATATCTCGCATGAGGCAAAGAAAATCTACTCTTTGAATCTGCAGCCAAAAAAATTAAAGCACCAGCACTTGCCACAAGTCCAACTCCAATTGTAAAAACTTTAGGCTTTACAAAACGTATCATGTTAAAAATAGCAAACCCAGCATCAATATCACCACCTTCCGAGTCAATATAAACAAATATCGGTTTATTACAATCCGATGCTTCTAAAAATAATATTCTTTCCTGAAATAACTTAGAAGTATCTTTATTAATCTCGCCTGTAATAACTATTGATCTACTCTTTAATGCAAACTCCAATGATTGCTGTATTTCTGTTTGCATCTTCATATCTTTAAAATCCATAAACTTACCTTTTCAACAAATATAATGTGATATATATTATTGATATATATTATAATTAAAAACAAAAGGTTTTTAAATGTCCACATCAAAATAAGAAAGACACACCACTAAAGATGACCAATATTTGAAAAAAAACAAGCTGAAATTTTTAATAATGAAAGGTTTGGGAATAAATTACAAATAAATTGCTTACTCAAAAGTAATTCTTTAAAATTACAAAGAAAACAGAACTAAAAAAAAGGAATATTTAAATGAAATATGAATTTGCAGTCATTGGCGGTGGCATTGCTGGGAGTACTCTAACTTATGAAATACTTCAAAGAAAAAAAAGTGTGATTCTCTTTGACAATGGAGCTGAGAAAGCAACAACCGTAGCAGGAGGGCTTATTAATCCTATTATGGGAAGAAAAATGAACATTGCTTGGAGAGAACCTGAAATTTTCACATTTGCAATTCAATACTACAAAGAAATGGAAAAAAATATTAACTGTGATTTCTTAAAAGAAAATCCTATTTTTAGACCATTTACCACAAAAACACAAAAAGACGAACTGATTTCAAAAATCAAAAGTAATGAGAATATAAAAGACTTCATCATGGAAATAAAAAATGGAAAAATACACGATTTTTCCAATGACAATGATGGGGGCATACTAATAAAGGGTGCAATAATGAACACAAATTTATATATACAAACCCTTAAAAAGTACTTTATAAAGTATAACGCATACATAGAAGCAGAAATCAATGAAGATGAAATTAAAACAAATGACAAATCTTTTATAATCAATGAATTTAAATTCAAAAAATTAATATTGACAAGAGGATACAAAGAAAAAATTGCAAGGCTTTTTTCATATCTTCCATTTAAACTAGCAAAAGGAGAAATACTTATAATAGAAATGCAAGGATTAAATCTTAAAGAAATTTATAATAGGCATGTATCCTTAATACCTCTACAAGATAACAAGTTTTACCTTGGCGGAACTTACGAATGGAAAACGTTAGATACAAGCACAAATGAATGGGCAAAAAAAGAATTAATAAACAAGCTTAAAAAGATTACAAACCTAAATTACAAAGTAATACAACACAAAGCGCACATTAGACCCTCTACACTTGACCGAGAACCCTTTCTTGGTGAACATCCAAAATACAAAAACATATTTATATTAAATGGATTTGGAACAAGGGGAATATCAATGGCAGCATATTTATCTAAAAAGATTTTAGATTATATTGAAAACAAGTCTAATCTTCCAACTTATTATGATATTAAAAGATATGAAAATTTATATAATTCCTTAAAATAGACAAAATATCCTACAACTTCATCTTCTCTAAATTTTTATTTCAATAAATAATTTTCACTTGAAATATTTCTAAATTTACAAAAAAATAATATAATATCCAAGTGTACGAAAAATTAAAATCTAATAATCAAAGTAATGTTTACCTACCCTTTATCAAGACAGAGATTCTACATAAAATATCAAGGAGCATGTATTATTAAATTAAAAAATAATTTCAAAAAAATAAAAGGTACCAATATAAATTCCATGCTCACTTTCAAAACCAGTTTTGGAACGTATCTTTACACATTGCTAACAAAAAAAATTTGGGAGATTATTTTTGAACTTTAATATCAATATTCTTGGCACAGGAGGAACAAGACCACTACACAATAGATACTTAACTTCTATTTTAATAGAATACCATGGAGAAAGCTTTCTCCTTGACTGCGGAGAAGCTACTCAAATGTCTCTTAGAAAACAAAAAATATCATGGCAAAAAATAAAAATGATTTGTATTACACATTTACATGCCGATCACATCACAGGTTTACTTGGAATAGTAATGTTGATGGCACAAAGTGGCAATACAAGGAAAGAACCTTTAACCATCATTGGACCTATTGGCATCAAAAAATATCTAGAAACAAATATAGAACTTTTACGAGTACATAAAAATTATGACATAATATACAAAGAAATAATAATCAATAAAACAGAATCAATTTTATATGAAGATAAAAAGAAAAGAATAGAATATATAAAACTTAAACATTCAATAGACTGTGTCGGATATCTATTTATAGAAAAAAATAAGCCTGGAAAATTTGATACCCAAAAGGCAGAAAGTTTAAACATACCAAAAGGACCTATTAGAAAAAAATTACAGGAAGGACATGAAGTAATACTTAATGAAAAAAAAATATTACCTTCTGACATACTAGGAGAGCCTCAAAAAGGCCTAAAATTTGCATATATTACAGACACGGCTTACTCTGAAGAACTAAGCACACATATCAAAAACTTTAATCTAGTAATTATTGAGAGTACATTCAAAAACGAATTAAAAGAGGAGGCTAAAAAAAAATTACACTTAACAGCAAAATTAGCAGCAAAAATTACAAAAAAAGCAAAGGTACATCAAACAGGACTGATCCATTTTAGTGAAAGATATACACTAAATAAAGATCTATTCGAGTTACTAGACGAAGCAAAACAAGAATATCCAAATGGAGAGATATTTTTAACAAAAGATGGAATGAAACTTAAAGCAAATAAAGATAAATTTATTATAAAATAATAGTACTTAAGGAGACATCATATGATAAATGCAAAGAATATCACTAAAACATATGGCTCATTTACAGCTCTCTTTAATGTTAGCTTCAAAGTTAACGAAGGAGAGGTTCTTGGAATACTTGGTCCAAATGGAGCAGGAAAATCGACATTAATCAAAATTCTAACATCATTTCATTATCCAAATAAGGGCAATGTAAAAATCTTTGGAAAAGATATTACAGAAAATTCAAAAGAAATATTGCAAAATGTAGGTTACATACCTGAAAAACTGGCTCTTTATCCCGAATTATCTGTTAAAGAGTATTTAAATTTTATATCAGAAATTAAAGGTGTTAAAAATCCAAAAAAAGAAATAGATAAGGCAATAGGTATTTTTAAGCTTGAAGGTGTCCAAAACAAACTAATATCTGCACTATCAAAAGGATTTAAGCAAAGAGTAGGCATAGCTGGTGCTATAATCAATAATCCCAAACTTGTAATACTTGATGAACCTACAAATGGGCTTGATCCAAACCAAATTATAGAATTTAAAGAATTTTTAAAAGAACTTACAAAAACTAGTACAATACTGTTTTCCTCTCACATTTTAAGCGAAGTTGAATCAATTTGTAAAAGAATAATTATTATTAATAATGGAGAAATTATTGCTGATGATACTAAGGAAAATATAGTTAAAAACAGACTTAAAGAAACTGAGCTAGATCTAATTATTTATAAAGATTCTGGAACAACAAAAGAACATTTCAGTAATAATGACATATTTACCTCAATTAAAATAAAAGAGTATGAGACAGAAATAAATGTTTCATTAAGACTTGCACCTGATAAAACTGAAAAAGAACTTTTTAATTATGTTGTAAGTAAAGGAATGATAATAAAAGCAATGATTCCAAAACATGAAAGTTTAGAAAAAATATTTAGTAAACTAACAAAGGAGAAAAAACAATGAAAATAGATCTAAGACAATCCCTAGCTTTGTCAAAAAAAGAATTAAAAGTTTTATTTGGTACACTAACTGCATATGTTGTAATGTTATTTTTCCTAATATTTGTAAATTTTTCTTTTATTTTCTTATCAGGATTTTTTATTAAAGACAATGCATCATTAATGTCTTATTTCTCATCAATGCCTATCATTTTAATGTTAGTGCTTCCAGCTCTTAGTATGGGGGTATTCTCAGAAGAGCATAAAACAGGAAGCATTGAATTACTTTATGCACTACCAATCAGTCCACAAGAGATAGTACTTGGCAAATTTATCACACTTAAGATATTCACATTAATACTTTTTGCTCTCACACTACCACTAACAATAATGACAATTTTTATGGGCGAATTTGACCTTGGTATAATATTTCTTCAATATTTAGGAATAATCCTTTATTCTTACTCAGTGCTTAGCATGGGAGTATTTATATCATCTATTACCAGAAGTCAAATAGTATCTTACATACTAAGTGTGTTTATCTTAATCATAATAGTCTTTTCAGGAAAGTTAGTAATGATATTTGGAAAAGACAATATATTTGGACAAATACTCAACTTTATCTCAATTACTAATCATTTTAGTTACTTTAATATGGGAATATTAAACTTATCAGACTTTATCTACTTCATTATATTTTCAGTTACATTTTTGATGTTAAGTTCATATAGCATAAGATTAAAAAAATGGAGATAATTATTTTATGAAAAATAAACATAAAGAGATTCTAAATTTAACTTTAAATCTTACAATAATATTTTTGCTCTTTTGCAACATATCTATTTTTATTTTTAAAATAGATTTTACTAAAAACAGAGCTTTTACAATTTCTAAAGTTACAAAAGATTTGATTTCAAATGCAAATGAAAACATATATATTACTTACTATAATTCTGCAAGTCTCGGCAATTATTTTGCATTTCCAGAACAAATAAAAAACTTTCTAACAAGCTTTGCCGATTCTTCAAGCGGAAAAGTAATTTATAGAGAAATAGATGCAGACAAATTAACCACTCCTTTAGAACAAATTGGAATTCCATCCCAACAAATCGATCTAAGAGAAATCAATCAACTTTCAATACTCAAAATATATTCAGGAATTGAAATAATTTATGAAGGCAAACGTGAGGTACTCCCAATAGTAACAGAAATTAGCAACTTAGAATATGATCTTGCAAGCAGCCTGGATAAGCTAATAAATAATACAAAAAAAGTATTAGGACTTATGTTTGGAGATGCCAAATTAAAAGCAACACACAAAAATTTCATAGAAATAATGCAGAAAGCTTTCAAAACCGAAGTTAAAGAAATAAACCCCAATAATGAAGCACTAAAAGACATAAATGGATTATTTATAATTGGCTCTAAAGAAATAAATGGGGAAACCTTGAGAAAGATTGACGAATTTATTGTCAATAACGGAAGAGTTTTACTTACTACAAGTAAGATTGATTATAATCCTCAAAGCCCATATACCACAACTTCAATCAAATCCGAACTTTTTAATCTAATTGAAAGCTACGGCATCAAATATAATGATAATATTATACTTGATAAAAGAGCACCAAGTCTTTTTTTAGGGGGCAATTTTCAAACTTACTACCCATGGATCTTGATTGATAAAAGTAATATCATAGATCCCGATAATCCCTTACTTAAAAATTTCTATGATGCCATAATTCCTTGGAGTAATTCAATAGATCTGATAGAAGCTAAAGACAATAGCGATATAAAATATTTACCCCTATTTACAAGCTCTAAAGAATCTTGGCAAGTTAATGATGAAGAAGTTGCAAGCATAGCTATGCATTCATTTAACGTTCCAAAAACCTTTAACAAAGAAGATAAGCAAAAAATTCTTGGATATTCGATTGAAGGACAAATTAAAAGTTTCTATAAAGATAAAAAATCTGAAAATTCAAAAATAATTTTATTAGGTTCAAGCATGATATTTAGTGATTATATGTATAATGGTTCGCCCTCAAACTTTGAACTTGCCGGAAGAATTTCTGATTACTTGATGCAAAAGGAAGCATTTTTTAGCATTAAATCAAGAGAAGTACGTTCAAAACTAAAATTTATAAATTCATCAAAAGAAATGTTAAATGCAAAATTTTCATTAATAATCATAAATTTAATTATATTGCCTATAGCAATAATAATATTTGGACTTATTAGATTTACCAAAAAAAGAAGAATTAACTAACCAAGGAGAGTTTATGGAAAATAAAAAAATGTTGCTAGGAATGAAAGAAAACATAAAAATAGTAATAATTGTAATATTAATATCCTCATTTTTGTTAGGAATAATATTCTCCAATCAAAATCAAGTTGCAAGGCTTCTAGAAGAAAAGTTTTTTGCAGTCGATTTCAATCAAACTGCAAAAATCGAGACAGAACTTGACGGAATAATTACAAAATCGGGAAAAGGTTGGGAACTTCAATATAACGACATCAAACTTCCAACTGATGACAAAAAAGTCAACTCTATGATCCAAGATCTAGAAAAACTTCAAAAAAATCAACTTGTAAGTAGAGATCCAAAAAAACATAAAGAACTAGGAATAAAAGAAAATCCAGATTTTAAATTCTTCGACGATAAAAATAATTTGCTAACAGAAATATTTATTGGAAATTCAGACGAAGGGGATTCAAGATTATCTTACATAAAAAGCAGTGATTCAAACGTATATTTAACAAACAATATCTTCTTATCTTACAAAGGCAACTCTTACAATACATTCGCAAATACTAAACTTTTTGATGAACAAAACACAAAAATAGAACGTTTATCTCTTAAAGTATTAAATAAGCCAAAAAAAACTGAAGAAGATACAATACACAATGATTATAATATATCTATTCAAGACGGTCTTTACTTTTTCAATAAAGAAATATTACGCAAAGAAAAGCTCTTACAAATGATCCAAGAATTCACAACAGATGGTCTTGAAATAGATAAAACCAAAATTAACGACTATAATCTCCAATATAATATTGAAATACAATGGAATAACAAAGGTGTTAATAATATTGATGTTTATTTCAATAAAAATGAAAAAAACAAAGACATCCTACTAAAAAAAGATAATGATGTATATTACCATATCACTAACAAGTGGACTTTCTTCGACATATTCAACTTAGAGAAAAAGATAAAAATCAAAGATAATGATCCTAATGAAGCTAATCTAAAAGATAACAACGAGCATCATGATCCCCATCATTAATATCTCGATATATGCAATATAAAACAAAAACAGAAAAACAAAAATAGGCAAGAGATATTACAAAGAGATAAAAATGTAAAATGTAGAGTATCCTGCTCTTTGGCAGGATATTATAATATACAACTAAACTAACAAGAGCATTATTCAATTCAAAATTAACTTTAATTTTTTTTACAAAAACACTATTTGTAAGAAAAGTCGGTTCTAATTTATCAGTCAGTTTATAAATTGAATCATCTTTTGATTTATAAATCAACATTCCATTAACCGATGAGAGTAAATAATAAGAATTAACCAAATCATTATCAAATAAAGTTTTATCAAAATAATTTTCTAAATCTAAATCCCTAAAAAAATTTATATTATATGATTTTACATCATCTATTAAATCATCAAAATCAAAATCAATCTGATTTAAAAATTCATTAATGAAATAAAAAAAAGTTAAAAATAAAAATAAAACTGAAGCAACAAAAAACAAAAAATAATATCTAATTAAATAAATAGCCCTACTCTCTTACTAGTAAACGCTTAATTTTTTGTAAAATCTCATATTCTTTTTTAATTTTAAAACTATTACCCTTAGGACCAGAATCAAGATCGCTTTCCAATTTACTAATAAAACTAACTAATGCAACCCGTTCTTCATCACTCAACTTAATCTTACTCAAATACTCATTGTCATTAAACTTATTTATTATAGTCTCAACATCAGAAAAACTAAAATCGGAAGCATAATTATCATCTCTGATCTCTTGCCTCTTTAAAAAATATGAATCCAATGCTTCATCCTGCTCCAACTTTTCTTCCAAATCACTTACCTCAGCATCATAAAGATTTTCTTCTTCAAAATCTTCAATACAACCTTGCAAGTCTACACAATTTAAATCTGCCTTTAACACATCTTCAAAATTATCAAGCTTTTTTAAACCAGAAGAAATATTATCAATTTCTTGATTGTGTCTCAAAACACCATTATCAACAACAACCTCTCTTTTACACAAAGATGCATCATCACTCAAATTTACATCCACACTATCAATTGTATGAACAGCAATATCATTAAAATTACTTAATTCTTCATCTCCTTCCTTAAATTTTTCGCTATTTAAATCTTCTAAGCTTTTATCTAAATATTCAATTTTATTTAAACTATCACCCAAAGAATAATCTTGATCTCTCAAATTATCTTGCTCATAAGATGAAACATTCTCTTCCCCTACACTTTCTATATTGGAGAGTTTTTCATCAAGGACAAAATTACCTAAATGAGCACTATTTTTTACCTCCAAGTCAACATTAACAGAACTTTGATCAACTATAGGTTCTCTTAAAATTTTATCATCTCCATCTAAGTTTGTCACCAAATCCTGAACCTTACTATCATCTCTATTAACAACATTAGCTAAACCAAGAGAAGAAGACTCACTCAACGAATCATTATCCTGGGATGTAGTAAAATCAATACCCACAGGCTCTATATCTTCTTTATCTTTTTTATTAGATAACGAATCAACAACATTATGAGTATTACTCTCTGCGTTCGAAGACAAAGTATGATCGATATTCACACTACTAGATTCATCTCTAAGAGCTTTGTCAAAAGAAATACCTATATCTGCATCATTATCTGATTTATTGCTACTACTAAAACTTTTTTTGTTATCCCTTGAAATTTCATTAAGCCCTTCAAGCAGAGCATCTAGCTCTTCTTGATCAAGTGAAACATTTGGTAAATTATTTTCTTTTCTTACTAATTCACCAAACTCATTATCTTTAACATTAGTCTCATTCTGAAAATTCGTAAGATTCATTGTTTTCAAATTAGAATTATCAACTTCCTCAAGAGCACTCAAACTACGCCCAAGTATTTCGTCTTCAACCCTTGAAATACGACCTTCAACTTTTTTTAAATAATCAACTAACTCACCATGTCTTTGTTTTAAAGAATAATCAAGTTTTAATAATTTTTCATCTAAAAGATCTTTAATCTCCTCAGAAGGCAGAGAAATAATTTTACCATTAACTGAGTGCTGTAAAAACGCACCATCCATATCAAAATCAACTTCTCTAGGGCCCTCCTTGATAAAAAAAGAATTTTTATGATTTGTCATATTAAAAAGTTCTTCTCCAAATCTATTCAAACAAAGATTATACAAATCTATAGTCAACGACCATATACTTGTAAATATAATATATTAAAGATATAATTACAAGGTAATATGTCTTTAACAAAAAAAATTATGCTATCTATTTATACAGGAGTAATAAGTTATTTCATGATTACACCAATCTTTGGAGAAACAGGGATTATTAATTACAACAAATTAAATAGTAATCTAATTTTAATGAAAAACCATACTGAAAAATTAAAAGAAATACAAAAAAACTTAACAACAAAGTATATTAACTTGCAAATATCTAAACCAACAATTCTAAAAGAAGCTAGTAAATTAGGATATTATCCCAAAAATTCCATAATCATAAAGAATCTTGATGAAGATGAAAATTACCATCAAGGCAATTTTTTAAATATCAAACACACATCAGAAAACAAAAACATAGGCAAAAATTTTTACTTAATATCAATAGTAATTTCACTGATATTTTACTTTTTATTAAGTTATCTAGACAAAATAAAATTCTTAAATAAAATAAGATAAAAGGAGATAGAGTTACAGCTGCATTTATTCTAAAAAATATATTATATATGTTGCTTAATGCTATTATATCAACATTTTTTTGCATATCACTGCTAAACATATTTTCGAATAATAATTCAAACATCCCATTTATACAAAAGAACATATTTAAAGATTATTTGGAATACATTGGAATACTTAAGAGCATCGAAAGCTATAAATTAATATACGACTTTGACCCAAATATTCCCCTAAGCAAAGATCATTTTGTTAAACATATTGTAAATAACTTATACATAGTTTATGAAACAAAGTATAAAGGAATAATATGGGGAACACCTCACAATTCCCCTCTTACAAACGGTAAATCGCCAATAAGCACAATTTTTAGCAAAATGAAAAACACATTAAAAATATCAATACCAGGTATCGTGCTGTCTTATGTTATATCCATTTTTTTTATTATCATTTGGACTTTATTTATAAAAAATAAAATTTTAAATAATATTTTAGAATATATAATGTTATTCTTGCATTCACTACCAAGAAATCTGACTGTAATATTAATCGTTTCTCTACTCTACTATCTAAAAGTAAATCCAAAAAATTTAATAATAGGTGGATTTGCATGGTTTTTTTCATTTTTCATATTTAATGCTGTCATTTTTAAACAATCCCTAGACAAAAATTTATCCGAATTTTATATAATATCTGCAAAATCAAGGGGAATAAAAATTTTTAAAATAATAACAGTCCATGCATTAATTCCCTCTTTAGTTCCATTAATTACCAATCTTAGACCTACTCTCGCAACAGCTTTCTTTGGTTCATCTTTCATTGAAATAATGTTTGGAATTGATGGAATTGGGGCTCTAACAATTAATGCAATAAAAAATAATGATTATATTGTCTACAGAGATTTGCTATTCGTTGGTGTATTTATTATGCTCATACCAAATTTAATAACAGATATTGTAACATATAATATTAATCCTTATAAGGACGTATTAGAATAATGTACAAATTCAAAAAACTATATGTTATAGCATTAGGAATCTTCATCTCATTTTTAATGATAACTCCTAAGTTAATTAATGAGGGTTCAAAATTTGCAATATACAAAAAAGATCCAAATAAAACATACATTCAGACAATAAACAAACTACCTCAAACACCAACAGCCTCACATCCTCTAGGAACGGATAAAATGGGCAGAGATATATTGGCAAGACTAATACTTGCCACTAGAAACTCTATTTTACTTGCTTTTAGTTATGCAGCAATTTCTGCAATAATTGGAATTTTTATAGGAATAATAATAGGAAACTTAAAATTTAAAACTTGTTTGATAATTTCAAAACCAATAGAAGCACTACAAACAATACCATTTTCTTACATATTAATGCTAATTTTTTACTACTTTGCAAAACAAAAAAATTATAACATATTGGAAGTTTCATTTACTTTAGCCTTAATACACGGATGGATCAAATTTTCATTCATAACAAGAAATAATACACTACTAATTAAAAACCTTGATTATGTGCATGCAAGCAAGATTATGGGTGCAAATCAATTTAGAATAATCATACATCATATATTTCCAGAAGTTTTAGCATCAATATCATCAATAATTCCCCTACAAATCTCAAAAAGTCTAACTACCTTTGAAGTAATAAATTTTTTACAACACAAAGATAAAAGCTCCTATCCAAGCCTTGGGGAATTTTTAGGATATATAGAAATGGGAAGGGAATACTTTTGGATATGGGCAAAACCCCTAATCATATTACTCATCATTAACATTATACTAACATCAATAAGTTTAAAACTTAAAAAACATATGAAATATTTTATTTCATCATAAAACTATAATCAAACAAGTCTTGGTGAAAATTTCTCTAAAAAACAATTCTTGCAAGTCTTACTACGTGAAGTACAAATATCTCTCCCATGCTTATTAATAGCCATAGAAAATTTATATTGCTTATCATAAGGTATTTTACTCTTTAAATCTAATTCAATTTTTAAAGGTGTTCTTTCAAATGTAATTCCATGTCTGATAACAACCCTACTAAAATGAGTATCTACAATTATAGCCGGCTTATCATAAACAACTCCAAGAATAACATTAGCGGTTTTCCTACCTACTCCTGGCAAAGACACAAGATCAAAAATATTATTTGGAATAACACCTTTAAAACTTTTTAAAACCATTTGTGCACAGTTTATAATATTCTTAGATTTATTTGAATAAAATCCTAATTTATAAATTAAGTTTTCAACATTTATCAAATCAGCATTCGCCAAACTCTCAAAATCCCCATATCTTTTAAAAAGCTCAGGTGCAATCTTATTGACCATATTATCAGTTGTCCTGGCACTCAAAATTACCATTATCAAAAGCTCATAACTATTTCTGAAATTTAAAAAAGGTTTAACATCTGGATATCTGGATAGAGTTTCATCTACAATTAAATTAATATCAAGCATAAAATAATTATAAAACATCCACAAGTTTAACAAAATATAAAGTAATAATATTTTTATTGACAAGGGGTTTTTAACATGATATACTCAATTTTAGGCTCAAAAGCGCTAATAGCTCAACTGGACAGAGCAACAGACTTCTAATCTGTAGGTTTTAGGTTCGAGTCCTAATTGGCGCGTAACTTTTTCGGGACATGGCCTAGCGGCTAAGGCACCTGCTTTGGGAGCAGGGGATCGTGAGTTCGAATCTCACTGTCCCGACTGTTTCTATAATAATATAAAGGAAGAACAAAATTTTGTTCTTCCTTTCTCAATTACTTAAACAATGCTTAATCAAAAAAATAATTCAAGATACTCTTTTTAAAGTATTTAAATCCAAAATAATAATCTTTTTAGATGCATCTTGCAAATAAACATGCCCTGCATTAACAGTAAAACTTGTAAATGGCAAAACTTCATCCTCTGATAAAATAAACTCACTCAAATCCCTTGAAGAAAATTTTGCTAATTTCCAAACATTATTATCCTTAACAACTACCAAAATCATTTTTGAATCAACAAAAAGAGAAGAATCTCTACTTAACTCAAAGTCTGCTTCAGATTCAACTTTTAAATTTTTTGCCTTATTAAGCAACTGAAGCTTTGCAATACCTGAACAAAGTTTTATAGCTACAAAATCATCTTCTCTCTCATAAATTCCATACCTTCTAATACCATACTGAGAAGTTTTCTTATCCAATTGGTCTTTATCTGAATCAATTAACCTAAGAACTCCTAAATTCGTATTGGGATTTAAAACCTCTAAAAACACAGGTTTATGATTTTTATTTTCATTTTCAAGAGACAATTTATCCACAACTTTTTGTTGACCCAACTGATCTTTAGAATTTAAAGACTTATTGGACAAGGGCTTAGATCGATTATTTGAAACACTAGAAGTGCTCTTAGGAGTACCAGCAGTAGCTTGCTTAAGTTGTTTTTTCAACTCTTCAGCTGACTCCAATTTTTTATCTTTTGCCGATGAGTTTACTTCCCCGGGTTTTGGCAAATTCCTATCTTTTTTAACCATATTTCTTTGCTTACCTAATTTTTTCTGTGACTTATTAAGCCCTTCTGTCTTATCCTTTAAAACATTCCTCTCGACTATCTTATCATCATTAATTTGATTCTCAAGACCTGTCTTTTCAACATCATCAGTAGCCTTCTCAAGTTGCTTTTTCAACTCTTCAGCTGACTTTAATCTTTCATCTTTTTTTGATGAACTTACTTTCCCGGGTTTTGGCAAATCCTTATCTTTAACCGCCTCTCTTTCAATTATCTTATCATCAATCTGCCTCTTAATTTCTTCCTTCTCAGCATCATCAGTAACCTTATCAAGTTGTTCTTTCAAATCTTCAATAGTTTCAGTTAATTGCAATTTTTCATCTACTTTTGGCGAAATTATGTCTCCAGGCTTTGGCAAATTCTTATCTTTGTTCTCCTTATCAATACTTTCTTGTATTTTATCTTTCACTATATCCCTTTGCCTATCCAATCTCTCCTGAGAACTATCTAATTTTTTCTGTGACTTATTAAGCCCTTCTGTCTTATCCTTTAAAATATTCCTCTCGACTATTTTATCATCAATTTGCTTCTTAATACCTGTCTTTTCAACATCATCAGTAGCCTTCTCAAGTTGCTCCCTTAAATTATCAATAGTCTCGGTTAATTCATCATCAATGCTTCTCAAAGTAACAGACTCAATATCAATCTTCTCCTGATCAACATCACGAATTTCATCCTGCACATCGGTTAGATCTCTTGCAAAGTCAGTACCAACTTCTTCATTTTCACTTAAAAGAGATATTACCACCTTCTCTGTAACTATTTTGTCAAGATCAACATCTGATTCAATGTTGCCTGATAAAATATTTCTCTTAAGAGGAATAAAAATATGAGTCTTCCCAGCCCATTGGCTATAAACTCTTGAGAGTCCTACATTATGCTTACTTAAATCTTTAAGGGCAGGCTGAATATAAGAATCACTATAATAGTCCAAATCACCTCGGTAAGTAGCATTATATATTGTAATAGCTTTAGCAAGTAATTCTGCACTCTCTTTACTGTAACTAAAACCTTCCATTAAATACCCTATGAGTATTTTTCTAAGATTTAAAATACTATCAAGAGAAGATCTCTCACCAATAATAAAAACATCTGAACTACTCTTTTCATCCTCACTGTCAATATACCTATTAACATAATATTTATTGTAATAATTAGATTTGTTATTGATTAAATTCCTAGCTAAAAACTCACCAATACCTATTATTTGCTGATAAGTATCTGTAGAATCATAAGGACCCCGATAATTAACAAATTCAAGATCCATATTAACAAAATCTTTCAACTTTTTCTTATCAACTTCTCTAGCATGAAAAGTAAAAACATTTAAAAAGATGAATAAAAAAATAAAAAGTACCCGTATTCTTTTCATAATAAAATTCTCCCATAGTCAATTATAAACCCTATTATTAACTAAATCAGCATAAATTAAACATCAATTCTAACACACTATAATAAGATGTATTTAACAAATGATAACATAAAACTAGCAACAAAATGAATCAAAGCGCTACAATAATTTCATTAACGCACTGATTAATTTTGTCAGAAAAATTTTGTCGCTTTATAAATTTCAAAAGAGTTAAATATTTATTTCTATACTTTTTAAGATTATCCTCTGTAGAATTCAAAATTATCTTGCGCAAGCTTAGAAGAACTGCATAAGCTATCTCTAAACTGCCCTGATAATTCAATATTACATACTGAATATAATTATACACAAGTTCATCTTGCCCATAATAATATTCAAACTTAGCAATACTTTTAACCAATTGAATTACATTGCTAATATCCTTTTCTTCAATCGCCATATTAATAAAATTTTTAACTGAAGCTGCATCATCAACATATATGAAATACCTATAAAGTCGCCCTCTTTGAGCTATTCTATCAATTCCATTTTTTGGAGCAAGCCAATTATTAATAGCTTTTTTATATAAATTCAAATATTTTTTAGGAAAACTACCATATTTAATTACCAGAGAATCTAGAGTACCTAAAAAAGTATCATAAACCCTCCCATTGTAGGGAGAATTCAACATTTCATCAAGAGCCAAATAAATATCTTCATGATCTATTAAATATTTTTCGATAAAATCTATCCTATTTTGATGATACCTATTACCTAATGTATGATTCCAAACAATAACATCAAGCTCATCTTTATATTCATAATAGTAAGCAGTCAATATCCAATTAAGCCCACCAGTAGCAATTATTCCAACATTAGCTACAAGCCCCGATATTTCCTTCATACCATCATATCTATCAACCGGGTTGAAATATTCATCAAGAGCTAAAACACCATTTGATTTCATAACAATAAAAAGATTTTTGTTATCATAAAGCACAGCTTCCTTAAGTTTTAAAGACAAATTTTTAGAAAACATAAGTTCAAAGTTTTTACTTAAATTAAAAAAAAACCCATTATCGGACACTGCAACATATTCTCCATTAAACTTTTCAAATAAAAAATTAATAGGATAGTTCAAACTAATAGAATTTAACATATCACCAAAATCACTATCATATACAACGACATCTCCAGATTGATATCCAATAATTATCTCATTATTAGTACTTATCATTAATACATTGGGAAAAGACATAAGAGAAGCACTCCATATTTTCTCTCCCTCAGGATTAAAAGCAAACATTCTATAATTTTCATTTGCAATATAAAAATTACCATTTTCAAGAACAACAGAAGAAGTCACTGCCTTTCCTTCTATATTCACCTCAAAAATTTTCTGACCATCACCAAGTCTTAAAGCAATAACTCTCTCATCAGCCTGAGGAATTAAAATATAACCATTCCCCATTGAAGGAGCTTTTATAGGAGAAGCATCTAAACTATATCTCCATATAAGCTTTCCTCTTCTAATCTTTTGAACTTCATTACGTCCTGTAATAACATAATATCCACTACCAAAATCCTTTAAGAGGAAGGGATACGGTACTCGATCTAACCTATAAGAATATTTTTTATCTAAAGACATAGTATAAGTTATCAACCACCTATCCTTTGTTAACACCGTAATAGTATTACGTAACTCATCAAGAATAGGACTTCCTAAAATCTGCCCTGTTAAAGCTTTCTGGAAATAAAGGTTAACATTTGCTGCAAGGGAAAAACAAGCACCTAAAAATATAAAAATACAAATATTTAACTTCAAAACCATAAACATCCTGTAATGGTTAAACATATAACTAAAGTTTCAAGCTGGCATGTCCTTCATAAAACTTATCCCTTAACTCCTTAACTTTAGGATCATCAATATACTCTGAAAAAGTCATAAAACGATCAATTATACCATTAGGCGTAAATTCAATAATCCTATTAGCAACGGTATCAATAAATTGATGGTCATGAGACGTAAATAATACAACTCCTTTAAAATCTCGAAGACCGGTATTTAAAGATGTAATTGCTTCAAGATCTAAATGATTGGTCGGTTGATCTAATAACAATACATTAGCTCCACTAAGCATTATCTTTGAAAGCATACACCTTACCTTTTCACCCCCTGAAAGGATATTAACTTTTTTTAAAGCCTCATCTTGACTAAAAAGCATTCGTCCCAAAAATCCTCTAATATAAGTTTCATCCTGATCCTTTGAATACTTCCTTAGCCAATCCACCAAACTTAAATCCACACTAAAATATTTTTCATTATCCTTCTTAAAGTACGCAAAATTAACAGTAGCACCCCATTCATAATGCCCCTTATAATCTCTATCTTCATTGGTAATTACATCAAAAAGAAAACTTGCTGAGATTGGACTGCCTAAAAAAACAATCTTCTGCCCAGGTTCTACAACAATGCTAAACTTGTTTAAAATATGTTGTCCTTCAAATTCCTTAGTCAGATTTTTAATTGTAATAACATTTTTTCCAAGCTCTCTCTCACTCTTAAAGTTAACATAAGGAAATTTCCTTGAAGATGGTTTTAGATCTTCAACTTTAATCTTATCAATTAACTTCTTTCTTGAAGTTGCTTGTCTAGATTTTGATGCATTACTTGAAAACCTTTGAATAAAGGTCTTAAGTTCTGCTATTTTCTCTTCAGATCTTTTCTTAGCATCTTTTAGTTGCTTATTAAGAATTTGACTGGTTTCATACCAAAAATCATAGTTACCAAAATAAACTTGAACTTTTCCATAATCAATATCAACAATATGAGTACAAACTTGATTTAAAAAGTGCCTATCATGTGACACAACAATAACTGTATTTTCAAAATTAATCAAAAATTCTTCTAGCCACTTAATCGATTGAATATCAAGATTATTAGTAGGTTCATCAAGAAGTAATATATCAGGCTCTCCAAACAGAGCTTGCGCTAAGAGTACCCTTACTTTCAAAGCCCCCTCAATATCTCTCATCAAACTAGAATGAACCGACTCATCTATGCCTAGCCCTTTAAGAAGTACCGCAGCATTAGACTCAGCCTCATAACCTCCAAGTTCGGCAAATTCAGCTTCAAGTTCTCCAGCCCTAATTCCATCTTCATCGCTAAAGTCAGGCTTTTCATAAATTTCATCTTTTTCCCTTTGAACAGCATAAAGCTTCTTGTGCCCCATGATCACAGTATCAATAACCCTAAAATCATCATAAGCAAACTGATTTTGCTCAAGCACAGCCATTCTTTGATTTTTTGCAATTGACACTTCACCTTTGCTAGGTTCAATCATTCCACCTAAAACTTTCAAAAACGTACTCTTACCCGCACCATTAGCTCCAATTATCCCATAACAATTTCCAGAAGAAAACTTAATATTAACATCTTTAAATAAAATTCTCTCTCCAAATGCAACTTCTAAATTACTTACTGTTATCAAAGTATTTTTCCACCTAAATTTGACATTTTATTAAAAGAATTATCTTTAAAATTAGATGAAGTTTCAAGTATTCTCTAAATATATTGACTTAATACCTCAATTTTTCGTATATTTATATTATCAAATTAAGGAGATGTTTGAAAATGAAAAATATTAAACCTTTAGCTGATAGAGTTTTAATAAAAATAAAAGAAGCCGAAAGTAAAACAATTTCAGGGCTATATATACCAGAAAATGCAAAAGAAAAAACAAACATTGGAACAGTTATAGCTATTGGCTCTAACAAGGAAGACATTACTGTTAAAGTCGGAGATACAGTGCTTTATGAAAAGTATGCTGGAGCTGCTGTCAAGATTGAAGACAAGGAACACTTAATTCTAAAAGCAAAAGAGATAATAGCTATTATAGAAGAATAAAAGAACAGAGAAACTAAACTTAAGTTTTAGTTTCTCTTAAAAAGGCAAAACCTTAAAATGAACGGTTTACATCCTATTATCCTAGTCAAACAAATCACATTCAGGTTGATATATGACAATAACAATGTTACTTTTAAAAGTAGTAACTTTTTTTTAAAGTGAATTTTTATAAATGAGTAAATCACAGAGCGATTTACTCATTTGTTATTTTACTCATGAATAAATTAATATTTAAAGATAAAACTATATATTCAAGTAAATTTGAAGATATTTATTATAATCCACAATACGGACTTGAAGAGAGTATTTATGTATTCATCAAAGGCTGTGAACTAGATATAGACTTAGCAGCACTACAAAGTGCAACAATTGCAGAATTAGGATTTGGAACTGGTCTTAATTTCATAGCACTTTTAAAATATTTAAAAGAAAATAACCTAAAAACAAAAATTAATTATTACTCAATTGAAAAATTTCCACTGAAAAAGGAACAAATCAAAAAAGTATCACAATCTTTTAGCAAAGATATAAGTTATTTTAAGACATTGCTTAAAAAATATCCTAACACCCCAACAAAGAACATAAAGTACAAAATAACAAACAATATTAATTTAAAAATCTTAGTTGGAGAAGCTAGGGAAAAGCTTAAAGAACTACCAAAATACATAGACTACTGGTTTTTAGATGGGTTTAGTCCAAGCAAAAATCCCAAAATGTGGAATAAGGAAATATTCACCATAATTGCAAAAAAGAGCAAAATTGGAACAAAACTTTCAACATTTTCTGCAGCAAGAATTGTAAAAGATGGATTAAAACTCGCTAATTTTAATTACTCTAGAATAAAAGGATTTAACAATAAAAAACATATGATAAAAGCACAAAAGAAACAATAAGAAGGCAAAAATGTAAATTTTAAAAACACATTTTAATCATTATAAACAAAAACTGTTTCAATAAACTAAATACTAAAAATACTGACCGTAAACGCAACGTAATTACAAGTAACATCACAATTCAAAAAGTCATCATTATTTTTTTAAATTATGAATATAATTGTTAATTTTTGCAATGAACGAATCAAATTCTTCTAATTTTGACTTCTCAAGATCAATAATCTCCCCAGGAGCATTTGACAAGAAGTCTTGATTGTGAAGCTTTGCCAAAACTAAATGCTTAAGTCTCTCATATTTCTCTAGTTGTTTACCAAGCTTTACAAGCTCTTTATCAATATCTATTAGACTCTTAATATCTGCAAAACTCTCAAAATTAACATTAGGAACCCCTATCATACCAACATAATTTTCATTGTAAAAGATACAATCAAAGTTAATCAGTTTCTTTGCAATATGCTCATGCTCCTTAAAATATCTCTCGTATTTAAAAGTATCACCAAATCGCAAAGCAACATTAATCTTAATATTAGGAACTATACTAAATTCACTCCTAAGAGTTCTAATTGACACAATAAATTCTTTCAATAAATTAAACCGATAATACTCTTCCTTAAAATCTCTTTGACTAATATACTCAGGATACTTTTCTAAAGCTAATACATCTTGCAAAGACGTAAGCTTAGAATAAATCTCTTCGGTAATAAAAGGTATAAAGGGATGCATAATGAGTAAAGATTTTTTCAAGAAAAATATCAGTTTAGAAATAGTCATATTTTGAAGATTAATATCATCACTATTTAAATTAATTTTACTAATTTCAATGTACCAATCACAAAAATCATTCCAAAAAAATTCATATACTGCTTTAGTAGCCTCATTATACTTATAATTTTTAAAAGCCCAATCTATAACAGCAACAGTTGAATTTAAACTCGTAAGTAACCATTTATCGATATCATCTAACTCAAAATTGTCTAATATTAGCCTACCTTCTAAATTTGATAAAATAAATTTAGACGCATTAAATACTTTATTTAAAAACTTAGCTCCAAACATAAAATCTTTAGTATCAATATTCAAATCCTGACCTTGCACAGATAAAAATGCAAGAGTAAAACGTAAAGCATCACTTCCATACTGATCGATAATTTCAAGAGGATCTATGCCATTCCCTAAAGATTTTGACATTTTCCTACCCTTTTTATCTCTTAAAAGGGGTGTTATATATATATCTTTAAAAGGAACTTGTCCTGTAAACTCAAGTCCTGCCATTACCATTCTTGCTACCCAGAAAAATATTATGTCATAAGCGGTAACCAAAGTATTTGTAGGATAATAATTTTTAAAATCAAGAGTAACTTTTGGCCAGCCAAGAGAAGAAAATGGCCATAACCAAGAAGAAAACCAAGTATCAAGTACATCTGGATCTCTAAAGAAACTTCTGCCCTTATTCTCTTCACTTAGAGAAGGATCAAATTCACTAACAATAATCTCTCCTGTTTTAACATCATACCAGGCAGGAATTCTGTGTCCCCAAACCAACTGTCTAGATATACACCAATCTCTAATATTTAATAACCAATGTTTATATGTATTTTCCCATTTTTTAGGATAAAATCTAATCTCATCGTTTATTAAAGCTTGTAAAGCAGCATCAGCTAATGGTTTCATCCTCACGAACCATTGATTTGATAAATAAGGCTCAATGATCTCTCCAGATCTATGACAATGCCCAACCTGATGTTTATGATTCTTAACATCTATTAAAAATCCTCTGTCTCTTAAATCTCTTTCTATCTTGTCTCTTGCAACACTAACACTTAAACCTTGATACTCAATTGGAACACTTTCATTAAGTTTTGCATCCTTAGTTAAAATATTTATCTTAGCAAGATCATGCCTTTTTGCAATTTCAAAGTCATTAGGATCATGGGCAGGTGTTATCTTTAAAGCACCACTACCAAATTTCATATCAACATAACTATCTGCTATTATTTTAACCTTTCTATTTGCAATAGGAATTGTAACGTCTCTACCAATCAAAGATTTATACCGATCATCGTTAGGATTAACAGCAACAGCCATATCTCCAAACATTGTTTCAGGTCGAGTGGTTGCAACTTCAATAAAGTTACCATCATCTAATAAATACTTAATAAAATAAATCTTCCCAATAACCTCTCTGTACTCAACTTCTTCATCACTAACAACACTTCCAGACCCAGGATCAAGGTTGACAAGATATTCTCCCTTATAAATAAATCCCTTATTATATAAATCAATAAAAGCCTTATTAACAGCCTGACAAAGCCCAGCATCAAGAGTAAATCTCTCTCTGGAATGATCATAGGAAGCCCCGAGCCTTTTTATTTGATTAACAATTATTTCTCTATGTTTATCCTTTAATTTAAAAATTTCTTCAACAAATTCTTCACGACTAAAATCATCCTTACTTTTTCCAAGCTCTCCAAGCTGTTTTTCAAAAACCGCTTGAGTTGCAATTCCAGCATGATCTGTCCCAAAAAGCCAAAGAGTATTAGCTCCCTGCATTCTCTTGTAACGAACAAGAATATCTTGCAAAGTAAAATTAAGGGCATGTCCCATATGAAGAATGCCTGTAATATTTGGCGGCGGTGCTACTATACTAAATTTAGGCTCAATCCCATCATTAGGAATAAATACCCCATTATCTAGCCATTTCTTATAAATTCTATCTTCAAAAACCTTAGGATTATAATTTTTTGAAAGCTCATCACTCATTACTTAAGATTATCTCCTATAATATCCATTCGACTTAGATTTTTAAAAAGCTCCTCATAATTACTTGAATTCATAATATTATGAAAATACTCGCTACATCTTTCATCTTCATTAAAATAAATTTTAAAGTACTTCTTAAGTTTATTAAAATCCTTAGTAAGACTCCAAGTAGAATGAAAATCTGTTATATGCAATTTTAATATATTTAATCTAAAATTTAAATTATTACTCAAAAAGTTAGGCAAACCTTTTCTAAATAAGTTTAAATTTCTAAAAATTCCACGACCAAACATTACTCCATCAATAGAATGTTTCTCTACAATCTGATGAGCTTGCTCTAAACTCAAAATATCTCCATTACCAATAATTAATGCAGAAGGATTGATTTGATCCCTCAGATTAACAAGTTTATCAAACACAGAAATATCTATAGACCCTTCACTTTGATTAATAGCAAGCCTGGGATGCACGGTCAACATATCAATACCTAACTTAAGTAAAAACCCCAACCAATCTTCAACCTCAGAATAGAAAAAACCATGTCTTGTTTTAACACTAAGAGACAATCCAAATTTTAAACACGCCTCTTTACTTGCCATAATTATTTCACGAGCCAAGGATTTATTATTAATCAAAGCAGAACAAACTCCCTTTTTAACTATTTTCTTCTTAGGACAGCCCATATTAAGATCAATGCCCCAAAATCCCAAATTACTTAAGATTTCTATTGCTTTAAAAAATTCATCAGGTTCATTGCCCCAAATTTGAGCAATCAAAGGTCTATTCAGTTCATCATTTTTTGTCAAAATATGTTGCATTGACTGCTTTGATTTATTTAAAAGCCCTTTTACAGAAATAAATTCGGTAAAATAAATATCAGGACCATCCTTTCCATTGCCTATCAAATGAATCAAATTTCTAAAAACAGTATCTGTAACATCTTCCATTGGAGCCAAAATCATAATTGGACGACTCATATTGCTTAAAAAATTCATAAAATAAATATATAATAAGACAACACCATGGTAAAGAAATGCACAAAATGAATTTTAAAGAAACTAATATACCTTGCAAAAGAATAAAAAAATTCTCAATATCAACTTCAGATGGATTTAAGAATATATTAAAAATTAACAAAGGCATAATAATTCTTTTCTATATCAATTTTCACTATTACAAAAATGTTCAAATTGCAATAAACAATCACATAAACTTTATGGAAAAATCCCTTGAATAGAAACAATAATGATAATTTGGAGCAATATTTCAAGAAATGAGCTCAATTTATAACAACTCAAAATTAAATAATTTCACAAATAATATTTATAAAAATATTTTTAAAGAATCAATAAAAAGGATACTTAGTAAAATTGAACTTAATTGAATATATATTCAAAAAAGCAGAGTTAAACATCAAAGGCTTTGTAAAAAGAAATACACAATTAAAGATGATCGAAAAAATAAGCAAAGCCCTTGAAAATGAAAATTTTTTAGTTATTGAAACACCCACAGGAACTGGAAAAAGTTTTGCATACTTAATTGCTGCTATTGACTTCATTCAAAAAACACAAGAAAAAATAATAATCTCAACAGCATCTATTAACCTTCAGGAACAATTAATAAAAAAAGATATCGAATCTCTAGAAAAAATCATTCCTTTTAAAATGAAGTTTGGAATAATTAAAGGAATGAAAAACTATCTCTGCCTTCGCCGGCTTAAAGAATTTGAAAGGAATCTTTTAACATATACATTTAATAAAAAAAATTTACAAACATTAATCTACTGGTCACAAAATACACAAACAGGTGATAAAGACGAACTTAATTTTATTGACGAGCAAATCTGGGAAGAAGTATCGGCAAGCCCTGAGACATGTTCAGGTATTACCTGTCCTGATGACAATAAATGTTTTTTTAAAAAGGCAAGAAAACAAATATTAGAATGTGATATTATCATAACCAATCATCATTTACTTCTAAATGATCTCTACATAAAAAATGAAATATTAACAGAAAAAGAAAATTATGAAAACGGTTCTGAAAAAAATGATGATGGGATTAATTTAATATTGCCTAATACAAAAAATATAATAATTGATGAAGCTCATTACCTAGAAGAAGCTGCAAGAATATTATTTAGCAGGAGTTTTTCAAGAATTGGAATAAAAAAAATTTTTACCAAAATAGATAAAATAATAAAAAAACAGAACATAAATAATAAATATAAAAAAATTTTTGAAACTTCAACAATGCGATGCTTTGAAAATATTGAATATATAATACAAACACAAAAAGATTTTCCATCAATTTATAGAGTTACTAATGATACACATAAAACAAATTTTTATATAAGAATTAAAACACATTTACAAAATGTCATATATAACTTAGAAAATTACAAAGAAACCATAACATCTTTAACACAAGAGATAGAAAATAAAACAGCAAAAATAGAACTAAACAGACTAATTAAAAATATAGAATATAAAGAATCATTAATTAAAATTTTAATCTCTGAAAATCAATATGACAATCTTTGTTTTTGGATAGAAAATAAAAAAAATGTGCTTATATTTAAAATATCAGAGATTTATTTAGGCCCTGGTCTAAATAAAATTATGTATAAACGAGTAAAAAGGATAATTTTCACATCAGCTACTCTAATGACAAATCAATCATTTTCATATTTTTTAAATCAAACAGGATTGAACTTAAGTGATCAAAATATCAAAATGGAAAAGTTGCCATATTCTTTTCCTTACAGGCAAAGATCAATACTTACCGTTATATCAGATATTGAATACCCTAATAAAGAAGAAAAATTTTTAAATCAGTCAACACAGTATATTAAAGAACTTGTAATGTTAAACAAAGGCGGTACCTTAATTCTTTTAACCTCACTTAAAAGCCTAGAATATATAAGCAAAAACATTAAAGACTTTTTATTTACAAATGATATAAACCTCTTCATACAAGGAAAATTGCCAAAACATGAATTAATAAATTCTTTCAAAGAATCACAAAAAAAAAGCGTACTCATAGGAATAAAAAATTTTTGGGAAGGAATTGATATTAAAGGGGATAAATTAACAATGGTAATAATTCCCAAACTGCCATTTCAAACTCCTTCTGATCCAATTTTAATAGCAAAAAACGAATTGGCTACAAAATCGAATAAAAATTTTTTCACACAAGAAACACTGCCACAAGCAATAATGAAATTCAAACAAGGATTCGGAAGATTAATTAGAGATCCAAAAGACTATGGGATCATAGTATGTTTTGATAAAAGACTTGTTGAAAAAAATTACGGTACATTATTCCTACAATCCTTACCTAATATCAAAACTTATTACTCAAACTTTGAAAATATCAAACACATAATAGACACATTCTTTAAAAAGATAGATCAAAATACTAATCCATAGAAATACTATCTCCTGGAATTTTAGTCTTTCTTACCAAAATATCCCTATAGCCTGTAGATTTAATAAGTTCAACATTTTTATGAATATCATCAGCATAAGTAGGAATGAACACTGTAAAAAAAGGTCCATGAGAATTCACTAAAACATTAAGTCCAGCTTTTTGAAGTATTCTATAAGCTCTTTGAGCATAATCTTTAGTCTTATAAGAACCAACTTGTATATAAAAATCTGGTTCTTTAGTCGAATTATCTAAAATTTTTTCTGCAACCTCAGAATGATCTTTATCTACGTCAGCATTACTGTTTAATTTTGAACCTGAAACAACTGAATCATCCTTAGAAAAATCTTCAGTATTAACAGTTTTTTTAGCTTCCTGCGTCACAACTTTATTTTCATCCAATTGTTCCAATATTTCAATTTTTACAGGAGCAACACCTATTCCTAGAAAATCTAACTTTTCAGCAGCAGATTTTGACAAATCAATTATTCTATCCTTCCTAAAAGGACCCCTATCATTAATTCTTACAACAACTGTCCTATTATTAAGTAAATTAGTAACTCTTACAAAAGTATTAAATGGAAGTTCCTTGTGAGCAGCCGTAAGAGCTGTCATATCAAATTTTTCACCATTAGCAGTAGATTTGCCATGAAAAGCCTCACCATACCATGAAGCAAGTCCAACAGTAGCACTGTTTAATTGAGTAAAAGCAAAAAACAAAAATAAGAACCCAAATCTAATATCCATAAGATTAAATAAATTTACCATGACATGTATTATATCATATTGCATATTACAATAAAAAGCTTAAAACCTATAACATAAAATCAACAAGTTAATCTAAATTGTTTATTTGCAATTTTTTTGCTTTAATAAATAAGTAAGTAAAATTAATAGGAAATGACATTAATGAAAACAGAGATCATAGAACAACTCGAGATAAAAAAAGCAGCAAAACTGATAAGAGCAGGAGAATTAGTAGTATTTCCTACAGAAACAGTATATGGCATTGGGGCTAATGCATACAATGACGATGCAATACGAATGATCTTTTTAGTAAAGAGGCGTCCTATCACAAACCCTTTAATAGTACATGTTGAATCAATAGAAAAAATAAAAAAACTTGTAGAATATATACCAAAAAGTGCACTGATTCTAATGCAAAAATTCACCCCAGGCCCTCTAACATTTATACTAAAAAATGCGGGTAAAATATCTAACTTCATAAGCGGGGGACTTGACAGCATAGCAGTAAGAATACCATCAGAACCTGTAGCCCTCAAGTTAATAAAGATGAGCGGAGTTCCAATAGCAGCCCCATCAGCAAACTTATCAAGACGTCCCAGTGCCACTAATTTTGAAATGGCAATCAGGGAACTTGATGGTCTAGTTAAGGGAATTATCAAAAAAAATGAAGAATCAAAAATTGGTATAGAATCAACCGTTATAGGATTTGACTCTAAAGGAAATATATCAATACTAAGACCGGGTTCAATCACAAAAGAGATGATAGAAAAAGAACTTAAAGGAAAATTTAGAGTAGAATACTCAGTAGGAAAAGAAATGCTATCTAAATCACCTGGAAACTTACTAGAACATTATAAACCACGCATACCTGTTTATCTATTTAAGCAAAAAGATAATATAAGGCAGTATGCATCAAGGCAAGATACAAAAGTGCTCATCATGAAAGCTACTCTTAATTCATATTGGTTTAACAAATCTTGGAATATGAATAATATCTGTGTTTTTAATACATTAGAAGAATATGCAAAAAATATCTACAAAGTATTTGTAGAATCTGAGAAAACATACAAACAAATACTTGCTGAATTTGTAGATAACAGTCAACTTGGATACTCAATTAATAATAGACTTAAGAAAGCAAGTCTTAATAAATTTATTCCCTAAAAGCAATACAACATAAATTAAAATTCACTACTCAATAGTTCCAAATATTTAAGGGCAAGAGGATCACTCGAATCATATTCAAGAACTATCTCAAAATACTCTCTAGCCTCTTTCCTACGTTTCATCTTTAGATAAAGAATTCCAAGATTTGAAACAATTTTGATATTATCAGGTTCAAGCTTCAAAGCCCTAAGTAAATATTTAAGACCATCATCAAACTTAAGGAGTTCCATAAAACAGATTGCAAGCTCGTTCATAGCATCGACATTCTTAGAATCAAGAGATAATACCTTAAGAAAAGCGTCTTTTGCCTCAGAGTAAAAACCCTTTCTTCTATATCCCCATCCAAGCAAGAACCAAGCATTCCAAGAATCTTGATGATATTCTAAAAGTTTAACAAGTTTAGAAATAGCCTCATCTTCCTTCGATAAAATTATCAGATCATATATTCTCTCAAGATTTAAAGCTAAACTTTTATGAACTCCTATGGCATTTAATACGTCACTTACCTTATTTTTTAATCTTAAATTATTAGAAATTTTTAAATAATGCTTAAGTAACTCTTGAGCCCTGTCCAATTTGTATTGCTTAACAAAAAAAAAGCCAGCATTTGCAAACACATTTTCATTTGGACTCTCAAATTCTAAAAGTTTTTCATAAATCTCTAAAGCATTTTGATTACTAGTCATAGCATTCATGTTTTGATCAACCCTTAAAAAGTTTTCAGCCATCTTCTCATACAATAATGCCAAATTAAAAAGAAGAACTTCATTTTCATTATCAATACCTTTTAATGCCAAAAAAATCTCAAGAGCCAAATTATAATCTCCCTCATCAACCTTAGTAAGTCCAACATGAATAAGCGTATTGACAATATTAGGATTTAAAGCTAAGAGAAGCTTTTTATAATAAGAAAAATTCACATTATCTTGATCATAAGCCGAAATCTTAAGAATCGCAGACATAACAGCCTCAAAATTAAGTTCATCTTGAGAAAAATGCTTAACATCATCAACCTCAACGGGTAAAAGTACCTTAGGATCAAATATAAAATCTTTAATTTGACTTGTAAAATCTTCTGGAAGAGAAATATAAACAATATTTTTAAGCATAAATCCTCTAAAATCCTCTAATTAAAATAATCATGAATTAACATAGTATAGTCAAGGGGAATCTTTTCCTCGCAGAATGCAATACCTAAAGCTAAAACCTTCCCATTAGGAGTTTGAATAACACTCAAATTTTTTGCCTTGCCCACAATAGAAACTCCCTTGTCTGCAAGATCAAAACTTAAAGTTAAATCAGCATTACTTTCATCCATTCCCTCATAATCAAAAGAAGATATTAAAAGTGCACCTCCATAAGAGAGGTCTTTAATCAAGCATTTATGCTTAACACCCTTAACTTCAATAAAAGCTTTATCAGAACTAAGATTAAGCTTTCTAAGCGAATCTTTATCAATAATAATACGCTCATGTATTCTTTGATTCTGTCCAAGCTTTAAATCAAGCAGTTTGCCAATCTTAACTGCAACCTCTTCTGGCATAGGAGATAAAAAATCTAAAGTCAGCAAATTATACTCCTTCTCTTGAACAGAACAAGAAGATGTATTTACCAACTTCACAACTAAAGAGGGAATAAAAAAAGAATCATTTCCAACATTATCAAAACTCTTAAACTGAATATTGCCTGAATTTCCATTTTGTGCTAAAACAGGTAAAACTTTATCTTCTTGCAAAATAATCTTAATAGCATTCATAGAAATAGAATAAATTACACCATAGGCCAAATAATTACCAACTCTAATTTCAACAGAATTTTTAATATTAAGGAAACTGTTGATTTCAGTGCTCATCTTAATTTCTTTACCTCTATATTTAGCTTCATAATCTTTTATTTTCCTAGACAAAAACATAAACCTCTCCTCTAAAATCTAACAAACATGTTAAAATCGACATTCAGGAACTTTAAAGTAATAACATTCAAAATTTTTAAGTTATGCATACACTTTAAAATAATTTTATCCCAAAATATTAGATACAACCAATAGTTAATAACTTATTCAACATATCTACGAAAATCACATTAATATCCAAATAAAATCAAAATGTAAAATCAATTGTATAAACAAAAACAGCAAAAAAAGCCTTAACAAAAGATAAGCCACCCTTACTTTAATCCATATTCTCATTTCTTGCCAATTTGCATTACAGAATCCATATAGTATATATAAGAAGGAATTATAACAATAATTTCACATTAATAACAACTCATGCAAACATACTAATTTTAACATATTTATAGTACAATTATATTGGAAGGATATAACTTGAAAAATCTTAACTTTAGTAAAAAAGCTAACTTACTCATTTATATAACATATTTTACTATTAGTTTCTCTATTATCTTACTATCAATTGCAATAGTTGAGACTGTAAACATTCAAAGAGACAAAAATTTTGGCGACGTAAATCCTGCCATACCTTCAAAGCTTTTTGATACAAATGGCAAAATAATAACACAATTTATATCCGACGAGAATAGAGAATTACTCTCTTTAAGAGAAATACCTAATAACTTAATAAGTACACTTTTAATACGCGAAGATCTTAGTTTTTTCTTTCACAGAGGCTTCTCACTCATGGGAATCCTCAGAGCTGCTTTTAATATTGCTATTGGAAGATACTTTTCAGGAGGAAGTACTTTAACACAACAATTGGCAAAACTCCTTTACACCAATCAAGCAAGACGATCAATCTTAAGAAAGCTAAATGAAATTTGGTGGGCCATACAACTTGAAAAGAAACTATCAAAATATGAAATACTTGAAAAATATTTAAATAAAGTGTACTTTGGAAACGGAAATTACGGAGTAGTAGCAGCATCAAAATTCTTTTTCAATAAAAGCGTAAAAGATATTAACACTGCAGAAGCGGTTTTAATGATTATACAACTACCAAACGCAAAACTCTATTCACCATTTTACAATCCAGAATTCGCTAAAAAAATACAAAAGACAGTATTGCATCAAGTAGTATCTAATGGAATTATAAGTACTGAACTAGCTGAGAGAGAGTTTAATGAATACTGGAAAAACTACGATTGGACTCGTATGGCAGACACATCAGCTATCTCTGATAAAGAAGATCATGCACCTTATTTCTCAGAATACATAAGGCAAAGAATAATTAAACATCTTCCATCTGGAGCAAACATATACAAAGACGGGTATTCAATATACACAACACTTGATCTTGATGCACAAAAGTATGCAGATGAAATTACACAAGAAATGATCATAAAAACAAGAAAAATGTATAATTCTACTAAATCATCTGAAACGCTGGTAATTAACTCAGAAATAGTTCCCATAATTGACACAATATCTGATCTATTTGGAATAAGAAGCACTAGAGTAAATGGAAGACAATACAAAAAATTAAGAACAAGAAAATTTTACGAAGACAATATTGATTTAATTGCAAGTTTCGCAGCAATATTAGGCATTGACAAAATAGACAAAGCAACAAAAGAATACACAATAAACAATAAAACAAATCCAAACTTCATTGTACAACCAGAAGGCGCATTCATAGCACTAGATACCACAACAGGAGCAATAAAAGCAATGGTTGGGGGAAGCGGATATAGAAAAGGAAGCGAATTTAATAGAGCAACCCAAGCAAAAATACAACCTGGAAGTGCATTTAAAGCCTTATACTTTTCAGCAGCTATTGATCTTAAAAAAATCACAGCTGCAACAATGTTTTCAGACTCTCCAGTAGCATTTTTCAATCAAGAAGGAGAAGTCTATGCACCTGAAAACTACGGAGGAAAATGGAGAGGCAATGTACTAACACGTAAAGTACTAGCTTTATCACTAAATATTCCTTCTCTTAGAATACTCGATACATTAGGATTTGAAAACGCAATTAAATATTCTGCTAAATTATTAGGAATAAAAGATCAAAATGAAATAAACAAAACATTTCCTAAAGTATATCCTCTTGCACTCGGTGTCATATCAACATCTCCAATACAAATGGCAAGAGCATTCGCAATTTTGGGCAATAATGGCAAAGAAGTGGAACCATATGGAATTAAATATATTGAAGATAGAAATGGAAAAGTAATAGCAAATGTAGAATCCGAAACACTAACAGCAATTAAGAACAAAGGGGCCAATGCACAAATAGTATCTCCTCAAACTGCCTATATTATGACAGACATGATGAAATCAACAATTCAATATGGCACCTTAGCAAATCAAAGACATACAAATCTTAAAGACTTTAAATCTGACATTGCAGGAAAATCAGGAACTACTCAAAACTGGGCTGATGGATGGGCAATAGGATACTCACCCTATATAACAACGGCTTTATGGGTTGGTTTTGATAAAAAGGGATATTCATTAGGAATTGCTGGAACAGGCACAGGACTTGCTGGTCCTAGTTGGGGAAAATTTATGGCAGAATACCATAAAAATTTACCTAGAAAAGTTTTCATAAGACCTAAAGGCATAATTAATGTACAAGTACAATCAGAAACAGGACTATTACCAGAAGGGGTACCTAACGAAACAACAATAAATGAAATATTTATTGCAGGAACTCAGCCATTTGAAAAGTCAAAATACTATGAAAATAAATCTGAATTTTTAAATAAAATGGAATTTAATGTTTATGGAATCGATAAAATCGATGACAACAATGAGTTAAACATTGAGGTTAATGAATTTGAATATCTTATAGATGATTTTAATCCATTAAATAAAATAGACAACAAAACAGAACTTGAAAATGATATCAATGAAACTAATAATAGTAGTTTGGATAATAGTTTAGAAAATGAACATAATCAAGAAAACGTGAATCATGACATACCAGATATAAATCTAGATAATAACATCAACAATACAAAGACAAATGATAATAATGACAACATTAATATAGATGATACTAATATAGACAAAAAAGACAAAGGAAACAATGAAGAAAGTAAAGCGAATCCTCTCATTGATGAAAATGAACAAATTGACGAAAATGGGCACAAAGATGTAAATGGAGAAAATATTCAATTGGATTAATAAAAATGTTAATAGATTTAGAACAAATAAAAATAAAAAAACGAATCAGACAAAATATAGGAGACACCTCAACTCTTAAAGAAAGCATTAAAAAACATGGTTTAATCTACCCAATAATAATAGATAAAAACAAAAATCTAGTAGCGGGTTTTAGAAGATATCAGGTATTAAAAGAACTTGGATATAAAGAAGTCGATGTCAAGGTAATTCCCACAAAAGATAAAAAAATTTTACTTGAAATTGAACTTGATGAGAATAATGCCAGAAAATCATTTACAAAAAGTGAATCAGAGTCAGGAGAAGAACAATTAAAATATTATTCAGAAAAAAACATAATAAACAGGTTTTTAAAATTTATAATACTTAAAATAAAAAAAATACTAAAAAGAAAAAAACAAAATAAAACTTAAATATATAAGAACTATTGGAGGAGGCTTCATGCTTAAGTATATAAACCTTAATAAACTTAAAAATTTTCAAGAATTAAGACAAACCAATCCCGAAGAACTAAAAAAGACTTTAAGCGAGGATAGAATAAAAAAATATGACATCAAAATAGAAGGATATCAAGTACATTATAACTATGCTACAAAACAAATTAACGAAACTCACTTAAACATATTTCAAAATTTAAGCGATGAAGCAAATTTAATAGAAAAATATAAAGAAATCATCGATGGAAAACATATTAATATCAGCGAAAATAGAAAAGTTCTGCACCATTTGACAAGAGAGCAACTTGGAACAGAAGTCATAGAAAATAATGAAAATATAAGGGAATTTTTTGAAAGAGAACTTAAAAGAATTTTTGAATTTGCAAAACAAGTTCAAAATGGATCGATTAAGAGCACAAGTGGAAAAGTCTTTAAAAATGTGGTACAAATCGGAATTGGCGGTTCAAGTCTTGGTCCAAAAGCACTATATACTGCGATCAAAAATTACGCTAAGCAGAAAAATTTACACATGATGAAAGCCTATTTTATTTCAAATGTTGATCCAGATGAGACAGAAGAAGTATTAAGTGAAATAGACCTTCAAGAAACCTTATTTATTATAGTATCAAAAAGCGGAAACACACTAGAGACAGCAGCTAATATGCAATTTTTAATTAAAAAATTAGAAAATAATGGTATCAAAGAATACCAAAAACAAATCATAATCATTACATCAAAGGGAAGTATGATAGCACTTGAACAGGGATATCTTGAATACTTCTTTATGCACGATTCAATTGGTGGAAGATTTTCACCAACATCAGCTGTTGGACTCACCTTAATTACACTTTGCTTCACAGAAAACGTTACAAAAGAAATATTAAAAGGAGCTTGTGAGGTTGACAAAAAAGCATTAAATAAAAACGTAAGAGAAAATGCACCTCTCTTAGCAGCACTAATTAGTGTATATGAGAGTAATATTCTTAACTACAGTAGCAACTGCATTATTGCATATTCAAAAGCAATGGAAAATTTTTATCTTCATCTGCAGCAACTTGAAATGGAAAGCAATGGGAAAAGTGTAAACAGATTTGGAGAAAAAATTGATTATAAAACAGTAAGAATAATTTGGGGAGGAATTGGAACGGATGTTCAACATTCATTCTTTCAAATGCTTCATCAAGGAACAGATATAGTTCCAATGGATCTAATAGGTTTTAGTGAATCTCAACTAAAACAGGATAGCACCCTAGAGGGAACATCAAACAATGATAAGTTAAAAGCAAATCTAATAGCCCAAATAATTGCATTCTCTTATGGCAAAAAAGATACAAACAAAAATAAAAACTTTGAAGGTGAGCGACCTTCTGCATTAATATATTCAAAAGAACTTACACCTTATACAATAGGTGCAATACTATCCCACTACGAGAACAAAGTAATGTTTGAAGGATTCTTACTAAATATAAATTCATTCGACCAAGAAGGAGTTCAACTTGGAAAAGTCATTGCGACTAAGATTTTAAAGGACAATAACTTAAAAGATGAAATAATAAAATCCTATGATAGACTACTTCAAGAATAAAAAAGTAACAAAACTAATTCAAAAATTTATGATTAAAATCATGCTCATTACATTAAAATTTATAAATCAGAGGCAAAAAAAATGAACACAACAATAATATATACACTATTAAATATCACAATCATGTTTACATTAATAGGACTTCTATATTCTCTACACAAAAAACACATCTCATTTACAAAAAGACTACTAGTAGCCTTAGGATTAGGAATAGCCTTTGGTATAACTATGAAACATTGTTATGAATCAGAATCAATAATACTAAAAGAAACTATTGAGTGGATTAATATCCTAGGCATAGGATATATAAGACTCATTAAAATGATGGTAATACCACTTATACTTGTTTCAATAATATCTGCAATAGTAAAACTAACAAATAGCCAAGATATTTGGAAAATGAGCTTATCCGTAATACTTATGCTTATATTTACAGCAGGAATTGCCGCAATAATTGGAATTGGTACCTCTCTCTTCTTTAATTTAACAGCAGAAGGACTCCAATCTGAAGTAGATGAAATTACACAAGGAAAAAAACTAAATCAAGGTCTTGAACGCCTACAAAAAACTCCAATTACACAAAAATTATCAGAACTGATCCCTGAGAATATATTTGCAGATATGGCAGGAACAAGATCAAACTCAACAATTGGAATAGTAATATTTGCTGCCTTAGTAGGAATCGTTGCTCTTAAAGTTGCAAAAAAAAAACCAGAATCAATAGAATTTTTTAAACAAATAATATCCACAGCACAAGATTTGACCTCTGGAATGATAATTTTAATTTTAAAATCAACACCTTATGCCATATTAGCAATGATTACAAAAATATCGGCAACAAGTGATATTTCAAGCATAATGAAACTTGGAAAATTTGCACTTGCTTCATATATTGCCATTGGCATTACAATTTTAATGCACATGACACTAATTGCACTTAATAGGCTAAATCCAATTATCTTCATTAAAAAAGCATGGCCGGTTTTGACATTTGCATTCATATCTCGTTCTAGCGCAGCAACAATACCTGTTAATGTAGAAGTACAAACCAAACAATTAGGAGTCAGTGAGGGAACTGCAAACCTTGCAAGTGCATTTGGGGTATCCATTGGACAAAATGGTTGTGCAGCACTCCATCCTGCAATGTTAGCAATAATGATTGCTCCTACCCAAGGAATAAACCCAACAGATCCTTTATTCTTACTCCAACTTATAGGAATAATAATAATAACCTCATTTGGAGCAGCTGGAGCTGGAGGAGGCGCAACAATAGCTTCTTTAATGGTTCTCTCATCAATGAACCTACCCGTTGAACTTGTTGGACTTGTAATATCTATTGAACCTTTAATTGACATGGGTAGAACATCTGTCAATGTCAGCGGTTCAATGGTTGCAGGAATAATAACAGCCAAGAACCTTAATCAATTAGACAGAAATATTTATAATAATCAAAATGAAATAGAAAAATAAGGAATTTTTATGAAAATAATAATTATTGGAGGAACTGCTGCAGGAACTAGTGCTGCTGCAAAAGCAAAACGAACAAATAAAGAATTAAACATCACCATTTATGAAAAAACAAATATTACATCTCTTGGGGCTTGTGGATTACCATATTTCATTGGAGGATTCTTTGATGAAGCAAACAACATGATAGCCAGAACACCTGATGAATTTGAACAAAATGGAATATCAGTATTCACTGAACATGAGGTTATGAGAGTAGATATCAAAAATAATACCCTTCAAGTAAAAAACCTTCAAACAAAACAGATATTCAATGATTCTTATGATAAATTAATGATTGCAACTGGGGGCAATCCTATCATCCCACCAATTAGCAACATCCAACTAAGTAACTTTTATACTCTAAGAAATATGCAAGATGGAAAAGAAATAAAAAAACTTTTTAAGAAGAAAGATATAAAAGACATAGTAATAATTGGAGCTGGATATATTGGAATTGAAATGGTAGAAGCTGCTAAAGCTTTAGAAAAAAATGTAAGAATAATTCAACTAGATAAACGAATACTAACCGAATCGTTTGACAGAGAAATCACTAATATCATGGAAGAAGAATTAATAAAAAACAATGTTCTACTCCACACAGATGAATTTGCAAAAAGCTTAATAGGAAAAGAAAAAGTTAAGGGAATCATTACAAATAAATCCGAATATAAAGCGGATCTTGTAATTCTTTCCACCGGTATCAAACCTGCTACTGAATTCTTAGAAGGTCAACTTGAGACCTTAAAAAATGGTGCAATCATTGTCAATGAATATGGAGAAACCAGCGTAAAAAATATTTTTTCTGCTGGGGATTGCGCCACAATTTATAATCTTGTAAGTAAAAAAAATGATTATATCCCCCTTGCAACAACAGCTAACAAACTAGGAAAAGTAATTGGTGAAAATCTAGCAGGAAGACACGTTGCTTTTAAAGGAACACTAGGATCTGCATCAATTAAAGTCTTATCGCTTGAAGCAGCCAGGGCTGGTCTTACAGAAGAAACTGCTTTAAAGCTTGGAATTAAATATAAAACAGTATTTATAAAAGACAAAAACCATACAAATTATTACCCAAATCAAGAAGATTTGTATATTAAACTGATATACAATGAAGAAACAAAAGAAATCATTGGGGCACAAACAATTGGCAAAAATGGAGCCGCAATAAGAATGCATGCATTATCCTTAGCGATCTATTCAAAACTTACAACAAATGAAATTGGAATGATGGATTTTGCATATTCTCCACCATTCTCAAAAACTTGGGATGCATTAAATGTTGCAGGCAATGCAGCAAAATAAATCATAAGAACACTTTTATTTCTCGTTCTTCATACTAAATGGCTGACCGGTACTTGCAAGAACATCCCTCCAGAAAGAACCATTTATATTGACTTTATTTCTGACAATTACTGCCATTTTTATTGGAATATGTACAAATTTTGTACTCCACAAGCTAATTAATAATTTTGTCTTACCTGCCATAGCAGCATGAACAGCATTGGAACCAAGACGAGCACAATAAAGAGAATCACTAGCATTAGCTGGAGAACTTCTCACAAGATAACTAGGATCAATATACTTAAGATTAATTGAAATATTTTTGGACTTAAAATACGTATTAATCTTATCTTTAATATAAAGTCCAATATCTTCATAAAGCAAGTTACCAGAATCGTCTTTTTTACGACTACTAGGATCAAAATACTTTTGTCCTGCGCCCTCTGCTATTAATATTACTGCATGGGGCATCTCATCCAAATTTTCTTTTGCCAAAAGTCGTCTTTCAAGATGTTCAAGAAGCCCATTAGGCCCCTCAATATCAAAATCTAGTTCTGGAATCAGACAAAAATTAACATCATTAGAAGATAAAGCGGTATGAGCAGCAATAAACCCAGAATCTCTACCCATAACTTTAACAAGACCAATTCCATTATAAGCACTATTTGCCTCAAAGTGAGCACCAGCAACTGCAGCAACTGATTGCTCTACAGCTGTTTCAAATCCAAAAGATTTTTGAACAAACATAAAATCATTATCTATTGTCTTTGGAATACCTACAACAGCAATCTTCAAATTTCTCCTCTCTATTTCCTCAGCAATTAGAACAGAACCTTTTTGTGTTCCATCTCCACCGATATTAAAGAGCATATTAATGCCCATTCTATCTAAAGTATCAACTATTTCAACAGGTTTAATTCCTCCTCTTGATGAACCAAGTATTGTACCACCAAGTTGATTAATATCATCTACTACATCAGGATTTAACTCAACAAAACTTAAATTAGAATCTGGCAAAAGTCCCTGATATCCGAATTTAACTCCATAAATATTATGCACTCCATATACTTTCCATAAAGTTCTAACAATGGAACGAATAACATCATTAAAACCTGGACAAAGACCTCCACAAGTAGTAATTGCCGCTTTAACATGCTTTGGAATAAAATAAATTTTATGTCTAGGTCCGGCTTTTTCTAAAAAAATATTCTCATATTGATCCCAAGCCTCGTCATTTTTATAAACATTAAATCTAATCTTATTAGCCTCACCAGTAAAATGAATATGACTCTCATCAGCATAAAAATTAATCAAAGGATTATCTTGTTTACATTCTCCTAAATTTTCTATTTTAAAATCTAAATTCTTATTCCTAAGTCTATGCATTAAGTTGCTCCTCCATAACTAAGTATTATTATAATTCAATTAATTCCTAATAAATTGACTTTGATCCTTAATCATATCGTATATATCATCATAAATATAAGGTGAACCTTCAACAGGAGACTTAATCAAATTACCTGCAATAAACTCAAAATATTTATTGAGCTTTGAATTTTTATCAAAATCAATAAATGGAATTCTATTATTAACAGATTCTCTAAAACTCTTTGCAAACGGAATAAAACCAATAAATTCTACTGGTATATTAATATTATTTTTAACAACATTGATTAAATTTTCACACATAGCTATTTCTTCGCTAGATTCTATCCTATTTAGTACAACTCTAGGATAAAAACTGTTCATCATCTTTTTTATCTTAAGTGATGAACTTAAAGATATGACTTCAATTCCTGTAACTAAATCTTTAAACTTAACGTTTGTACCTTCTATTTTATTTTTAAAAAAATTACTAATATATTCACGTTCAGCACTCTTTGGGGGAAACCCCAGATATAAAAGCCGATACAGTGCATTTTTCAAAAAAGAATAAGCGTTAAGTATGGAAGGGGTTTCTGGAACAGTAATGATTATACCACTGTAAGCTGATAAATAAAAATCCACTGTATTATAAGATGTACCTGAACCTAAATCTATAAAAACAAAATCAGCAACAAGATCTCTTTGAATGGAGTCTATTATTCTTTTTTTAATAGAAAAAGGAATATTGGCTGTTCCCGTATAAAGAACATCTCCTGGAATCAGATAAAGCTTTTTATAAGGTGTTTTAATAATTAAACTTGAAAAATCTTTTTCACGCTTATTAATAAAGGAACCTATTCCAACACCAGTATTCTTAACCCCTAAACATGTATGCAGATTAGACCCACCAAGGTCAAGATCAACAAGTATTACAGTTTTACCTAAACATGCAAGTTTATAACCAATATTAGCAACAAAAGATGTTTTCCCAACACCTCCCTTTCCACTTGCAACAGGAATAATCTTAGTCATCTCAAAATCCTATTAATCGTTTTTCCTATCTTTACTAAACTTTTTCATGAAATTAAAAAACCTTAAAAATCCTAATTTTTTGGAATTTTCCGTGTAAGAAGCATCCTCTGATTTAGAAACTGATATTAAGTCTTTAATCAAATCCTTATTATTTGTAAAATTCTCAATTTTATCAGGCTTCCCACAAATTACAATTTTATCATCCTTTAAGAAAAAATAATCACCATCTACAAACTCATACCTAGAATTGCTTAAATTTCTAACAGCAATAACAGTAATGCCCTTCTCCCTTCTCAAGTCAGCCTCAAGAAGAGTTTTTCCTACATACTCTTTAGGAATAATAGTCTCAGCAACAATGATATCATGACCAACAATACTGTACGTTGAAAGATTAGGCGATACTAATAGTGGGGTTAACCTTCTTGCAGCATCCTTACTTGGAAATATAATTTTTGTAGCACCAAGAGTTTTTAATATCTCAGCATCATCCCTATCTTCAGTTTTAACACATATCTCTTTAACACCTAAAAGATTACAATAATGAGTAACAAGAGCACTCTTCCCAAGATCATTATCAAAATCAATAATAACAGCATCAGTATCTACAGGTATAACTTTTTTTAAAGTATTTTTAGTAAATTGGTCCAAAATAAAGCTTTCTGTAGAAATAACATCATATTCCTCAACCAATTCCTTTGAAGTGTCAACAATAATAATTTGGCAATCAAGTTTACTTAAATTTTCAAGAACATGAATCCCTAAATTGCTAAGACCAATAATAACAAACGTTTTCACTCTTTCCTAACCCACTAAAATGTCTTGTCTTGGCCTTGTAAATTCTTCAAAACGAGATCTTCGTGAAACAAAAATTGCCATAGAAAAAAGTCCTATCCGACCTGCAAACATAGTAAAAATTATAATTACTTTACCTAAAAATGACAAATCCTGTGTAACACCAACTGACAACCCAACAGTACCAAAGGCAGAAAAAACTTCATATCCCAAATCAATAACTCTCCACTTTCCACCACTCTCAGCAGCAAGAAGAACAAAAAATGAAAAACACAAAATAAACACAGCCCTTACAAAAAATAAAAGTGCAAATCTTATGCTATCAATTGAAACTTTATAAGAACCAATAATATAACCATTACCATCTTGTGATTTTATTACCGCAAGAATAATTAAAAAAAAAGTAGTAATCTTAATCCCACCAGCAGTTGAACCTGGAGCACCACCAATGAACATGAATGGCAACGAAAGCATTTGGGTTCTACTTGTGATAAGAGAATTGTCAAGATAATTAAAACCAGCGGTCCTTGTGCTTATTGAATAAAATATTGAATTAAATATGAGAGTTCCAAGTGAATAACCTTCCTTAAGTTTATGCATTTCTGAGAAAAAAAATAAAATTGTACCTAAAATAATCAAAAAGAAACTCAGTAAAAAAACAATTTTAGCATGAAGAGACAACTTTTTCCGATATTTAATAGTATTCGTAATATCACGATATACCATAAACCCAAGTCCTCCACAAATAATCAAAATAGCAATAACAACTATTGCCTCAGGAACATCACGCCAAGCATAAATACTCTCAGAATGCATAGAAAATCCTGCATTACAAAAAGCTGAAATCGTTGTAAATAAAGCTTCAAGTAATGAAATATTAACACCTCGAAGTCTAAAACACACTAATATTAACAATACTCCAATTAATTCAATTAAAAAAGTTACAAAAAGTATACTTTTCAAAATCTTGACGGGATTATACTCAATATTTGAAAGAGAATATTGTTTAATTATCCGAGCATCGGTTAACTTCAACTTACGCTTAGGAATAAGCAAATAAAAAGTAGCAATTGTTATAAAACCAAGCCCCCCAAATTGAATCAATAACATTATAATGATAAACCCAAAAGTAGAAAAATTTTCCATCTTAACAGTAACAAGACCCGTAATACTAACAGCAGATACAGATGTAAATAAAACATCTATGTACTCTAATTTTTTCTCACCATGCCAAGCAATAGGCAATGACAACAATAGAGAGCCTAGGAACATAATCAAAATAAAATAACTGAAAAGAAAAAACCTATCACTAAACTCAAATTTCAACATAAACAAATAAAACATAACAAAATATATAAGTTATCATCATCAAAATTACAGGCCATTGAAATATTACCATAATTTTATTATTTTTAATACATGTTTGAAATTGAATTGAAAGCTTTTATTCCCAAAAATAAACTTAAAGAAATTTTAAAGTTGGCCAATCAAAAATTCAAATTTATCAAAGAAGAAATCAAAGATGATACTTATTACTGTAACACAGAAAAAATAATTAGAATAAGAAAATTTAACACTTTAGAAAAGATTGTAACCTTTAAAATTAAATCTTTAGAAAATGACATAGAAATAAACAAGGAAATCGAATTTAAAGTAGATCAAGTCAACAATTTTATATCTTTTCTAGAAGAAATGAATTTTAAAATTTTATACAAAAAAATCAAAAAAAGTCTAATTTATAAAAAAGAAAACTTAAACATAGAAATTAATGAAATTGAAAATCTTGGTTTTTTTTTAGAAATCGAAAAAATAATCTATGATAAGAATGAATTAAGTTTTGCCAAGACAGAAATTTACGAAACAATAAAAGAATTCAAATTACAAAATAATATTGAAAAAAAATCCTATTTTGAACTAATACTAGCTAATCAATCTAAAGTATAAAATCTTAAAATCTAAGCTCAGATATGACAATATAAATCCTTTATCCTGATATTTTGCAAACTGGGGCTTACAAACAGATTTTTGAAAAATTTCAGATTCATTAAAAAAATACCAAGTATTATCATCAAAATAAATAAGCCTGATATCATTACCATCTTCAAAAGTTAAAAACAAATCATTCCTATAACTTAAAATATCACTAGTGACTCCATCAATCTTAATATTTGGACTTATATTTTGCCACTTATCATATTGCAATGTAAATACACTCACAACAGGTCTATCCTTTGTTATATAACTTAAAACGACTTGGTCAGATTTAGAATTAGAAAGAATTTTGACAGAATTTGCTACATTTGCAGACTGAATATTTGCATTTCCCCAAGTTTTACCACTATCAATAATAAACTCAGAATTAACATAATTATTTACTTTATAATTATAAAAAATCCCCAGAAAAGGCTCAGAAATAATACCAATACTTGAAACATCATCAACATTGGCATTGCCTTTAGACATATAAGAATCCATGACACTATTCCAAATATTACTATATCCTTTATTTGCAACAAAGTTTACTTTATATTCACTACCAATTTTCCTTAAATAAGCTACATACAAATTATCTCTCTTATCAATGCCAATATTTACCAAAAATCCAATATTATCCCTAAATTTAGGACTAATATCAATCCACTTTCGACTATTAAATTTCTTGACTATAAGTTCGCTAGAAAAATCACTGGTATTCTTAGTCGTAAATACAACATATAATTCTCCTTTAGAATTAATTGCAAAATCAAAACACGCAATATCAGTAATATTATCATTAACAGCAGTACTTATATCAAACCAACCAATATTCTCAATAAATGAAGAAACCTTAATATCATCATTACCTTCTATCTGATAAGCAAGATAAATACTGCGATTATAAGTCCTTAAAATATATCTTTTAAGCTTCAAGCCTAATTGAAAGTTTGGCAAATTTTTTAATAAAAAAGTTTTATCTTTTTTCTTTATACCAGATATTTTAGCTCTTAAAGAGCTATCACTTATTATCGACAAATCTAAATCAGTAAGGATAAAATCAATATTTACATTCTCAGATGTGACATAGATCACAGCATAAAGAATATCTTTATTCAATTTAAGCTTGACATCTTTCTTTCTTATCTTATCTGTTATATATTTTTTATTAAAAATATCATATACCATATAGACAAAATCTGAATCTGAAGAAACATCAAAAGTTAAGATATAGTTAGAAGACTTGTTAACCTTTAGATAAACACTTCCCTTTCCACTTTCACTTGAAATACTTAAAGGCTTAACTTCCGTTAACATTTGCTTTAACTGAGCATGAGAATAAAAACCAATTAGTAACCAAATAAATATTAATAATACATTACTTCTCATACTTGCTAAGATACAAAAATATCACAACATAATCAATTAATGATATGATAGTTAGAAAGGCAGACATAGCATATATCATTCCAACAATAAAAGAAAAATTAAAATCTAGATTTAAAATTGAACTAATAAAATTCTCAATCAATATAGTAATCCTCAACTTGTTTAAACTATAAAAAAAAAGACTAGCAAATGTTGCAATAGCATAAAATAACGACTTTATTTTACCCAAAAATTTAGCTTGTTGAACTATATCAAACTGAATAATTAAATTCCTAACAACACCAACAGAAAGTTCACGGTATATAAATATCACAAAAAAATAATATGGTGTAATCCCTTTATAAAAGAAAAAGGCAAAATATGTTAAATGTTGCAACACATCTGCATAAGGATCTAAAATCTTACCTACATTACTAACTAAATTATATTTTCTAGCAATATATCCATCAATAACATCTGTTATTTCATTAAAAATAATTAAAAACCAAATCAGAATTAAAAATAAATAAGAATTCCAAAGATCTTCAAGACATAATATAAATAAGATAACAAAAGATAATATAATTCTAAAAAAAGTTATTTTATTCGGACTCATTATAATTTCGCTATTCAAACTATAAAATCTCCTTATTAGAAACCTTTAATTTCACAAATTCAAGTGCTTCTTTCAGCTCAAGTCCATTAATCTGCTCATTTGTCCTGGTTCTAATCGAAATCTTTCCCTCTACTACCTCTTTTTCTCCCACAATAAACATATAAGGAACTTTTTGGGATTGATATTGTCTAATCTTTGCATTCATTCTCATATTGCAATCATTATCAAGTTTTATTCTAATTCCTTCCTTTTTAAAACGAGACAATACCTCCAACGCATAATCTTCTACAATATTGTTTACAGGAATAATTACAACTTGAAGAGGTGCCAACCATACAGGAAATGCACCACCATAATGTTCTACCAAAATTCCAAAAAATCTTTCAATAGAACCAAGAAGAGCCCTATGAATCATAAAAGGTTGCCTCTCCTTACCATCTTCTGCTGTATAAGTCATTTTAAATCTCGCAGGAAGATTAAAATCAAATTGAATTGTACTCATTTGCCATTCTCTACCAAGAGAATCTATTATTTTAAGATCAATCTTAGGTCCATAAAAAGCCCCACCTCCCTCATCAATATCATAATCAATACCTAAATTAATCAAAGCTTCTTTTAAGACTTTTACAGACATTATCCAATCATCCTCATCCCCTACAGATTTTTCTGGCTTTGTCGAGAGATATGCTTTTAAAGCAGTAAATCCAAATTTATTCCACATATAAAGAGCAAATCTTAAAACCTCTTGGACCTCAAACTCAACTTGATCATAAGTACATATAATGTGTGCATCATCTTGAGTAAATCCTCTAACACGCATAGTACCATGAAGAGCACCTACCTTTTCATAACGATACACCGTACCAAGTTCAGCCCACCTAAACGGCAAATCTCTATAAGAATGCCTACCGGTATTATAAATAGCAATATGAAATGGACAATTCATAGGCTTAACATAATAATTACTCTTATCCATCTCCATTTTCTCAAACATGCTTTCTTTATAAAAATCTAAATGCCCAGAAGTTTCCCAAAGCCAAGATTTGCCAACATGAGGCGTAAAAAGTATGTCATAACCACTCTTAAAATGCTCCTCTCTCCAAAAATCTTCTATTAAAGCTCTTATTCTAGCACCACTTGGATGAAAAAATATAAGACCAGGTCCTATTTCTTCATGAACAGAAAACAAATCAAGTTCTCGACCAAGTTTTCTATGATCTCGCCTTTTTATCTCTTCTCGCAATTTAAGATATGCTTTTAAATCCTTTTCATTGTTCCATAAAGTCCCATAAATACGAGTAAGCATCTTATTTTTCTCATCGCCACGCCAATAAGCACCTGCAATACTAATTAACTTAAATGCCTTTGGATCAATTTTTCCCATATTATCAATATGGGGGCCTTTACAAAGGTCAGTAAAATTATGACTTTTATATATTGAAATCTCATCTGCAATATCAAGCTCGTGAATTAAATCAATCTTATAAGGTTCATCTTTGAAAAGCATTAAAGCCTGTTCTTTAGTTATCACTTCCTTTACAAAAGAACTCCCTGTCTTTAGAATCTCTCTCATCTTTTGTTCTATTAACAAAAGATCATCTTCTATAATATGTTTTTCAAAATCAAAATCATAATAAAACCCATCTTTAATCGGGGGGCCTATAGCAATCTTAGTATTTGGAAATAACTCAATTACAGCTTCTGCCATAACATGCGCAATCGAATGTCTTTTTTTATAAAGAACATCCTCTTTATCTAATTTCTCACTCATAATAACACCTTACAAACTCTAAGATTCTAAATTATAATATCATAATAAATTTAAGCACTAACCACAGTTATAGATAAATAATAAATCTTCTCAATACAATATACAAAAAAATTTAGTAAAAAAACAGACAAAACAAAAAATGCAATAAAATTTTCTAATCCATAGTGACTATAGACTCAATATTAAAATAAAGAGCCATAGCCAAAAAGAAAGTAATAGTAGATGAACCACCATAAGATAAAAAAGGCAAAGGAATACCTGTAATTGGCAAGAGCCCTAAAGACATACCAATATTAAAAGAGGTATGAAAAAACAAAAGACCCAATACACCAGCAAGTACCAAAGACATATATCTATCTTTACTTTTATTCATTATTATTAAAATCCTAAAAAAAATAAGAAAAAATAATATCAAAACTACACTAACTCCTAAAAAGCCAAATTCTTCAGCAAGAATTGAAAAAATAAAATCTGTACTCTGAGATGGAACATAATTTGCATGAGTGTAAGGACCTTTTAAAAATCCCTTACCGAACATACCTCCAGAACCAATAGCAATTTTTACTTGATTTAAATTCCAACCAGCCCCTTTAAGATCAATATTTGGATCTAAAAAAACCAAAAATCTTTTAATTTGGTAAGGTTTCATGAACTTTGACAAAAATTTAGAAAAAAAAGCCGCAATTAGTAAAATTGAACTCATAAATAATATATAAAAATAAATAAGTCTAATACTGAAATTATACTTTGAAACAAAAAAACCTATAGCAGAAGACAAAAACACCAAAATTAATACTAAAAAAGCTAATTGAAAATAAAAATTATTAGAAAAAATCAAATACAATACATTTCCCATATCTGCCTTGTATTCATACCAAACAGGCAATACCACAAAAAAAAATGAAAAAAATCCCGTTAATGCAAAATACAAAATATAGTGTATATCTATACCAGCAAAAAAGGAAATAAATATAAACATATTCAAGTAAACTACAGCAGTACCAAAATCAGGCTGTAAAAACACAAATAAAATAACAGGAACAATTAAAATAAAAGCAAAAATAAAAACAAAAAAATTATGATATTCATTCCTACTACTATAGAACTTAGCAAGGGTCAAAATACTAATAATCTTACCAAACTCTGAAGGTTGTCCACCTAATTTCCAAATTCCAATCCAAGATCTAGCTCCATTAACAGTAACACCAAAAATCGCAGTAAAAACCAAAGCAGCAACCAATAAAAAATATAAAGGATAAATCATGCCATGTATAATCTTAAGATCATATTTTCCTATTATAAAAATTACACAAAATCCACCAAGAACCCATACAATTTGTTTGATATATTCAATCTTCATCAAAGAACCATTAGAAGTATAATCACTAGAATATATAAGCAAGACTCCAATAAAAGATATCATTACCAAACTAAATAATGTTAAACTATCATAACTTTTTCTAAAAACAGCCATTTACTTTACCTAATATACCATGGTCTATACTCTTTAAGAATATCCTCATAACTCTGATTAGCAAAAATCCCTTGCATCATTAAATCTACAGATTTAGCAGACCACATATTATCTGTATTACTTCTTCCTTCAACCAAACTAAAAATAACAACTTGTTCACTAGGTGAAGCATTATAAGGAGCAAGAGCAACAAAAGAACTATGCTCAAGTCCAGTAACACCAGTTTGACCTGTACCGGTCTTTCCTCCAACCTCAACAGCCTTTGTAAGAACTGAATTTCTAGCAGTACCATAAGTTATAACATTTCTCATATATTTTTTCAAAAACTTAAAAGTATTTTGACTAATAATATCTGTTTTCTTAAGGACTTCGGGAACATTTTCAAGAATAACTTCATTAGTACTCCCATTTAAAATCCTATTAACAATTCTTGGTTTATAAATAACACCTTCATTTGCAATCATAGCTATCATATTGGCAATCTGCATAGGGGTAGCATTTAAAAACCCTTGACCTATTGAAAAATTGACAGTATCGCCACCTACCCAAGGTTGATTAAAAAATTTTTCCTTCCACTCAGGACTTGGAATAAGTCCTGAAACCTCATTTGGCAAATCAATCCCGGTTTTTTCACCAAATCCATACTCTTTTGCATACTTAAAAATTTTCTCAACACCAAGATACTTAAGTCCCAATATATAAAAATAAACATTACATGAATGAGCAACAGCATGTTCCAAATCGACATAACCATGACCACCTCGTTGCCAACAATGAAACACTCTATTGCCTACTCTAAAATATCCCGGACAATAAATTTTTCTAGCCCTATCAAGGACCTTTTCTTCTAATAACGCTGTGGTCAAAACCAATTTAAAAACAGATGCAGGGGGATAAACTGATTGTATTGCCCTATTTAGAAAAGAATAATCTTCTTTAGAATACTTATTATAAACATCATTCATTGAATAATAAGGATAATTATGCAGTGCTAACACACCACCTGTTGAAGGTTTTAACACTACCACAGTTCCATACCTTTTACCTAAAGTGTTCTTAGCAAGCAGTTGAATATCCTTATTAATATTTAAAACAATATTATTACCAGGCGTCATATGCTCTATAATAGAACCACTATCCATTTTTCTTTCTCTAGAATCTACCCTATATTTAATTAAACCTTCCTTCCCTCTGATATAACTATCATAAATTTGTTCAATGCCTAATTTTCCTATTGTAGAATTATTATCATACCCTTTAACATTATAAAAAGAACGAAGTTCCCTTTGATTAATCCTACCAACATACCCAATAGGATGGGAACAAGAATCATCTACTAAATAATTCCTTTTAAAAGAATATGTCCATAAAAATGCAGGATAATAACTTCTCTTCTCAGCAACTCTAAACAACATTTCTGGACTAAGTTCAACTATTTCTACATCCTTCAAATATCCTCTAGGAGCCTCAATTTTAGAGAGAATAAGTTCTCTTTCAATACCTAAAATACTTGATAAAAAATCTAACATCTCGTCCCTATCCTCAAGAGACATGCCATAATATTGTTCCAAACTAATCTTTAAAACAAATGCTGTAAGATTATTTGCAAGAACATTAAAGTTTGAATCTAAAATTTCACCCCGTGAAGCATTGATTTTTTCAACTCTAGATAAAAGAACTGTTGCTTTTCTATCATAAAACAAGTGTTTTCCAATCTGCATTTTAAATAAAGTAAAAAGATAAGAAAAAAAAACGAAAAATAGAAGCAACAGGCCAAACATATATCGACCCTTCAAAATAACCTTCATTTTAATATTCCTCTTTAATAGTATAAAGATTTCTCGTACAATAATTTAAAATTGGATACAAAAAATTTAAAAACACTATATTTATAACAATATTAAAATCAAATATCGAATAATTGAATCCTTTAAGATCAATAAAATCTGCAAAAGTCATTGCTACAAACCAAATAACAAATTTTGAAAAAATAAAAAATATTGTTATACTAAACATACTCTTTGGAACAATCAATTTAACTTTTTCAAGAAGATAAAATATCAAAACATAACTAAAAACAAAAAATCCAAGTGGCAACCCATTGAAATATTCCATAATAAAACCATGTAAAATACTTGAAATTAAACCTATATTAAAAACAAAGTTTAGAGAATTAAAAATTAAAATAATTAAAAATATATCTATTGAAAAAGAAAAATTAATATCACAATAATATTGAAAAACTTGTCCTAAAAATATACTAACGATATAATAGAGTATAAAAGATATCACTTTTCTATCCTCTGATTACCCTTAATTAAAAAAACATATTCTAACTTATCTAAAACTATGACAGGTTCTATTTTAATACTTAAAAGAGAGTTATATTCAAGAACATCAAAATGAGTAATTTTTCCTATATAAATTCCACTAGGATAATCACTAAATCCAGCAGTAACAACTGAGTCTCCAATCTTTAAAGTATTTTCGGCTAATTTATTAACATAATTCATCTCAAGAACTTCACCATATCCCTTACCCTCAACTAGACCAATGAATTTGCTATTTTGAATTCTTGCAGAGACAAAATTTTCATAACTGGTTAAAGGCAAAACTCTCGCAGTATCCGCATAAACCTTAACAACTTTGCCAACAAGACCACTAAACCCATCTTGATAAGCAACAGCTATCATATCTTTTTGCACACCATCATTATAGCCTTTATTAATAGCCATTAAAGATGAAACATTTGCATAGTTTAAGTAAATTATTTCAGCTGAAATAAAATCATTAGAATGTACCGAATAAAATCCAAGCTGTTCTTTAAGCCTGGCATTTTCCTGTCTTAACACTTGCACATTCTGAATTACTATTTCAAGTTGCTGTATTCTTTTCTTATAAGCTTCTATTGTCTCACCATAATCTTTATATTCATTTATCGCCTTAAAAATACTAGAAATAAAATTAAAAAACTCATGCACATTTCGCTGAATATATGAATTTAAAGTAAAAATAAAAAAATCGTCTCTTTTATTAATCTTAGAAGCACTTGAATCATAGAGCATAAGAATGATAGCAAATATTAATACACTAAGTACCTTAACAAAATTCTTGAAATTAACAAGAAACTTCATATCTATTCATTAATAAAACTATATATATTTTTACTAATATCTATTCTATTAGCATAATCATAAAATAAACCAGCCCCAACAGCTACAGATAAAAGAGGATTATCTGCAACGTAAACTGGAACTCCCGTCTCTTTTGATAAAAGCCTACTGAGTCCTTTAAGAAGAGCTCCACCTCCCGTCAATATGATTCCACGCTCAACAATATCTGTTGCAAGCTCTGGGGGAGTTGCTCCAAGCGTTCTTTTAACCTCATCAACAACAATACCTATAGGTTCTTGCAAAGATTCTCGGACTTCCATAGAATCAATAATTTGCTTTCTAGGAAGACCCGTAACAGCATCTGTTCCTTTAATATCTATTGTCTCTACCTTCAAATTATGAGTATCTGGATAAACATTACCTATCTTAATTTTCAATTTTTCTGCTGTTTGTTGCCCAATAATAATGTTATGAGCATTTCTCATATACTTGATGATACTCTCATCAAACTCATCCCCACCCGTTCTAATAGCTCTACTTACCACCATACCACCAAGAGAAATCACCGATATTTCAGTAGTTCCCCCTCCAATATCACACACCATATGACCTGTTGGTTCAAAAATGGGAATATCAGAGCCAATAGCAGCTGCAAGAGATTCTTCAATAACCTTAACTTCACGAGCACCAGCATTCATTGCACTCTCTTTTACAGCTCTTCTCTCAACTTCCGTAATGCAAGTTGGTACTCCTATTACCATTCTAGGCTTAAAAAACAATTTTTTCCGAGAAAAAATTTGGCTTATAAAATATTTAATCATTTTCTCTGTATTTTCAATGTCAGCAATAACACCATCACGAAGAGGTCTTACGGCCTTAATATTTTCCGGTGTTTTCCAAAGCATCTTCTTTGCATTGCGCCCAACAGCTACAACCCTATTATTTTTATTAACGTCAATAGCAACTACCGAAGGCTCACTCATCACCACACCATAATCTTTAATGTAAACTAAAGTGTTGCATGTACCAAGATCAATACCAATATCTATCAAAAAAGATTTAAAAAAATTCAAATCAAGCTCCCCCTAAAAATCCTCTAAGCTAATTTTAAGTCTCTCCCTTGCTTCTTCTAAATAAGGATTAATGCTTAACGCTTCTCTCCAATATTTTCTAGCCTTAGGATAATCTTTATCTCTTTTTCTATATATGTCTCCTATTTTAACATAAACATTAGGATTTAAACTATTAATTTTCAAGACTTTATCATAGCAACTTAAAGCATCCTCATAGGCCTCTCTCTCCAAATAGATATCTCCGTACAATAAATATACCTTTTGCATTAAATTATCATCACTTTTTTCATTTTTTAATGACTTATTCTCTTCCTGTAAAAATTTATTTATATATTCAACACTTTTATCAATATTGCCTGTCTTATAATTTACATATGCCAAACTCCAAAGCACAAGATCAGATTTATTCTCTTTATAAGCTTTTTCAAAAAACTTTAAGCTAGAATTATAGTCTTTTAAAATCTGATAAGAATATCCCAGATATTCAAAAATATCCTCCTTTACACTCATAAAGTCAAAACTACTTGAATATAAAGCTTTACTTAAATACTTAACAGAAAGATCACTATAATACTCACCCTTATGAGAATAAGCTTTACCCAAAATATAATAAAGCGAATTCATAGGGACATCATCATTAATTGACATTAAGAACCGTAATCTTTCTATTGAATTGTCTAAAAATTGATTTTTTAAGTAACTATCATTCAACATTAATGAATAATAAAAATATGAAAACCCAAGAAGCAAATTTAGATTAAAATCAAATTTATTTTCTTTAAGACCATTTTCAGCATAATCTATTATTTCTTTATATTCTCTATTATCCCAAAGAACAAGTAAATTTACCTCAGTAGGACCTGCCTTTAAATAAGAATTGGAAAAAGTCTTAAAATAAGATAAAACATAAAAAATAAAGAATAAAAGTGACAAACTTATAATCAAATAAAAAGTACATTTTAGATAATTGATTCCCATAAAAACTCTCTACAAAAAATAGAAGTTGACATCCATAAGCCGAGTTCTGTATTATGTCATCATCTATCTTGCTTTTCCATCACTGGAAAAATCATGCAATCTACCCACAAGCATACCCTCAAGAGCTAAGGAAGCTTGCTTACTTGATTTTGCTCCTAATGAGGTTTATCTTGACCTTATTTATCACTAAACAAGCGGTGAGCTCTTACCTCACCTTTTCACCCTTACCCTAAGGCGGTAATTTTCTGTGACACTCTCTTAAGTTTCAAACTCCTAGGCATTACCTAGCATCATGCTCTTATTGGAGCTCGGACTTTCCTCTTAACATACTTCAACATAGCATATTAAGCGATGACTGGATATCAACTTATTAAAATAAAATACAAAATTAAAAACCTTATTCTATAAGATCTGCTAAACCACCAGGAACCATTTCTAAACCAACTTCAAATTTATCTTGATAATAGAGTATTCTACTACAATAAGGACAAAATTTAACATCATCGGGTTCACGCCTCACCTTATTTGCAAACTCAACAGGAAGTATCATATGACAACCTTTACAAACATTTTCAATCAAAGGCACAACCCCATTGGATTTATTTCTAATAATTCTTTGAAATTTAAACAAAAAGTCCTCGTCCATTCGAAAAGCATATTTTTCCTCTTCACCTTTTATAGAATCAAGCTTCTTTATAATCTCTAAAAGCTCATTTTCAAGATCATTACTCTCAGTAGCATACATATCCTGCTCAACTTCAAGTCTACTCTTAACATCTGCTATTTCCCTATCTACTTTTGTCTTAAGTCCAGTAATATGTGTCATTTTTTTTCTAATAGCAACTTCATCATCTATAATAGTCTGCAATTCTTTCTCAAGAGCCTCATATTCCCTCTGAGTTTTAATGCTATCAATTTTCTCTTCTGCCTTGCCCTTCCTTACATTAATGTCTTGAATATCTAATTTCAAAGATGAATCTTCTTTTTGATATTCTTTAAATTTGAACTGCAATTCAGCAAGAGCTTCAATAAGTCCATCAATTTGAGCCTTTTTAGTTTGCAAATATTTAGGAATATTTTTTTGCCTTTCCTCAAGCTCAAACTTAGCTTTATATATGCCTTCAAGATTCTTTAATACATCAATATTACTTTCCATAAAGCCTCCTATTCAATTTAAATCTTCTAAATAATCTTTAAGTTTTTGGGTTTTCTTAGGATTTTTAAGTCGCCTTAAAGCCTTAGACTCAATCTGTCTAATTCTCTCTCTTGTAACATTAAAATGCAGTCCAACTTCTTCCAGAGTTAAAGAATATCCATCTTCAAGACCAAATCTCATCTTAACAACTTCCTGCTCTCTTTCTGGAAGAGTTCCAAGAACTGCTCTTATTTGATCTTGCAATACCACAAAAGACGTGTGTTTTGCTGGATTTTTTATAGCCTTATCTTCAATAAAATCACTAAGAACAGAATCTTCTTCTTCTCCAATTGGTGTTTCAAGTGAAACGGGCTCTCTTGAAACATTCTTTACAGTCTTTACTTTTTTAAGATCCCACCCAAGTCTAGATGACAACTCCTCGTCTGTTGGATCTTTACCTAACACTTGAACCAAATATCTTGTTTCTCTATTCAACCTATTTATCTGCTCAATCATATGAACAGGAACACGAATGGTACGCGCCTGATCTGAGATTGATCTTGTTATTGCTTGACGAATCCACCATGTAGCATAAGTAGAAAACTTAAAGCCTCGCTTATACTCAAATTTTTCAACCGCCTTAATTAAACCAATATTGCCCTCTTGAACAAGATCAAAGAAATGTAACCCTCTATTAGCATACTTTTTAGCAATACTTACCACAAGTCTTAAGTTAGCCTTAATTAACTGATCTTTTGCATGCTGCATCATCTGCTTGCCCTTAAGGATTTCCTCCGACATGCTTATTATCTTATCCATTGGATATTCATAATACATCTCAATTCTCTCAAGCTCTTTTTGAGCAAGTTGAGCTTCTGTAATTTGCTCTTTAATTAGATCTTCTCGAATATTTAAAGATTTTTCTATCCTCTCCCGTCTCTCAGGAATAGCTAAGTCTCTCCCCAAAATTCTCAGATTGCGTACCTTATCTATCTTTAATCTATCCAATATGGACTTTTGTTGCCTCTTTAAATCCTTTATTTTACTAGCAGAATCAATGTAATCATCTGAAAAAATACGCAACTCTTCTTGATATAAAGGTACCGACTTAAGCATTTCTTTTATATGAAGTCTCTCACTAGTAATACTCTCTTCAAAAATATCTTCCCCAAGCTCATATAAGCTATGTTTTCTTTCAATATATTTTGTTAAACGATCCTGAAATGGTTTCAATGAAGCTTTATAAAAAGAAGTGATCCTTTTTTTTTTGTTATAATAATCGAAATTATTATCTTTTTCTCTTTCCTTTTCTTTCTTAAAAAACTCTTCTTTATCTACTCTTGAATAAATAGCATTAACTAAATTATAATAATTCTCTATGACCAGTCCTTCATTTTTAAGAATATTCTCAATTATGCTCTCACCAGAATCCATCTGTTTTGCAAGTTCAACCTCTTGATTCCCAGTCAATAAAAATTCTTTCCCTATTTCCTTTAAGTAAAGCCTTATAGGATCTTCAGAATTACTATCTTTTAATAAACCACTCTTAATATATCCTGAACTAAAATCTTCTTTGTCCAAAACCTCATCATCAAATTCATCCAATTTATCATCAATTTCATCATCACTCTGAATAGAATCGTCTAACATCATACACTGACTATCAAGTTTATCTGCTTCATCAAATTCATCAATATCACAAATATCTGACTCCATCTTTTCATTAACCAAGCTTATTCCCTCATTCTCAAGGACTCCATAAATATAATCAATATTGTCAGGATCCAACATATCTCCTGATAAAAAGGTAGATAAATCCTCAAAAGTAATTGCCTTTTTATCTCCCAAATGACTCAAGATGGCTTTTATTATTTTTGAATTCTTCTTCTTAAAAATCTGCAAGTCTTTATTTCCTACACTATTCATTCAAATATATCCTCAAGTTTTCTCTCTGCATATTTAAAAACATCAATTCCCTTATTTGGGCCTTAGCATCTATTGAAACATTATTCTTGCTCATATCTTTAAATACTAAAATTCGATTCTCCACTTTCCTTTTTTTAATTGCAAACAAAATTTGTTTAACCATCTCATCATCCACTTCAAACTCTACTCGTAGCATATTCTCAAAAAAAACTTCGCTAACGCTATACTTATTATCTTTTAGCAATTCTTTTAAATTAAGCAATGAAAAACTTTCATTATTCTCAAATAGGTATTCAAAGCACATAAAAATTTTTTTTACATCAACATCATACAAGTCACTATCACTAATATTACGCCTTATTATAGTAAAATAATTAAAGTCTTTCAATAAGGCAACTAATAAATATCTCTCATAGGTATTTATCTCATAAGAATATGCATTCCTCTTATAACTCGCAATTGCACTCCTCTCTCTCATACTATAATAATCTTCTCTTAAGGTTTCTAACTTAATACCCATCTTACTCTCAAGCTTTTTTAAAAGAAGATCCCTTTGCGTATTAGTACTTGACAAACTTATCAAATTTAGAAACATACCAACCATACTATTTAAATCTGTTGTTTTACTTAAATCATATTTACCTGAATATTTTTCCAAAAGATACTCAAAAGCATCACAGCCATCGTTAATCATATCCTTTAAGACAAAAGCACCTTTATTCTTTAAAACATCTGCAGGATCAACTCCATACTTCATTCTAATTACACTTACATCAATATCAAACGGTAAACAAATCTGATAAGCCTTAAAGGTAGCTAAAAGCCCAGCATCATCATCATCAAAACACATGATTATTTTATTTGCATATCTCTTAATTAAAGCAAAATGCTCCCTTGAAAAAGAAGTACCAAGTGTAGAAACGGCAATTTTTACACCCGCTGTAAAAAAGGAAAGAACATCTATATACCCTTCTGTTAAGATTACAGATTTACTTTCTTTAATTACAGAAAAGCCTTCATAAAATCCATAAAGCAATTCTCTCTTTTTAAAAACCTCTGTTTCACTTAAATTAATATATTTAGGCCCATTATTTCTACCTAAATATCTACCTCCAAACCCTACTACATTTCCTTTAAAATCTCTGATTGGAAAAATCAATCTTCCAGATAAAATTGAAAATATTCCCTTCCTTTTTGAAAACAAACCACTTTTACTCAAAATTTCATCAGAATATCCTTTTGAAATCAAAAAATTATAAAAATTAAACTTACCTGGAATATCGAATCGCAAATAACCAATATTAAATAAATCAATAACATCTTTAGATATCCCTCTCATTTGCAAAATATAATTTAAAACTTTTTGATTATTATTTAAAAAAAATTCAAAAGTCTTAATCAACTTAGCATTTAAATCATATATTTTTGAAATTATTGATTTATCCTGAGTTTTATTCTTAACTACAGTGGTTTTCTTAATATCATCATATACAATACCTATCCTACTGCACAAAGACTTAACAGCACCATTATAATCAAGTTTTTCAATATCCATCAAAAATTTGATAACATCTCCGCCCTTCCTACATCCAAAACAATAAAAAAGTCCCTGAGCAGGAGTTATAGAAAAAGAAGGGGTCCTTTCAGCATGAAAAGGACAAAGCCCCTTATAAGATGATCCTGATTTAACTAATCTAACACGCTCACTTATTAAAGCTACAATATCTACTCTCTGTTTAATTAAATCTATAACCTTAGCATACTCCATACTTACTTAATCCTTAGTAATAAAATTACGAATATAACTATTAACAGCCAAGAGATGATCATTATAAGCTGAAGAAAATTTATGAGTTCCAACTTTAGGATCTTTTATAACAAAAAATAAATACTCTGTGTTAGCTGGAAAAAACGCGGCCTTTAAAGATACAATCCCAGCGTTAGAAATTGGACCTGGGGGATAACCTTTATTAATATAGGTATTATATGCAGAAGTAATCTCTAAATCTGAAAAATAAATTCTTGTAGGATGAGTTTTTCTTAACTCTTCGGTAATAATATATTCAATTGTAGCACAAGATTGTAATGCCATATTAGACTTTATCCTATTATAAAAAACAGATGCCATTACTGGCGCTTCACTCTTAACTCGATACTCACGCTCAACAATAGAAGCAACGATCACTTTATTATAAAACTCTCCACTAGAATAAGATTTATGCTCTATCCCAATAGAACCAAGTTTGCTAAAAAAATTACCAACAAAAATTCGAATTATTTCCTTCATATCTATACCCTTATAAAATTTATAAGTATCTGGAAATAAAAACCCCTCAAGAGAATCATAACTAAGTCCAAGGTCATTGATAAATTTAACATCATTTATTAAATCAACAAAACTTTGCGCATCACTAATAATGCCTGATTCATAAAGCTTCAAAGCTATTCTTCTACCAGTATACCCCTCCGGGATGGTGATATTAATAGGAAGTATAGGTCTGCCTTTCAAAAATTCTCTATATACATCAAAAGTTGAACAATGACCATTGATTAAATATTTGCCTTCCCTAAAATTTTTATCACTACCAAAAAGATAGGAAATAGCTATCAATAATTTGTCAGATCTGATCAACCCTTTTTTCTTAAGTTCCCAAGCAATTTTTTTTACTCCCCATCCCTTTTGAACTTCAAACTCATATATTAAATCAGATTTAAAAGGAGAAGAATTTAAAAAATACAAAAAAAATGCTAAGAAAGAAAAAATAACAAATAACACAAAAAGGGAAATGAAAAATTTTTTTATTGTCATAAAAACTTAAAATCTCTTTTTAAAAAAAGAAAATCACGCTTTCATGCTCTCAATTAAATAAGAAACAACAAAGCACATTATCCTTGAAAAACATGACTTACAAATATTAATTAAAATTTTATTATAATAAATGCGAAAATATTTAAAAAACACAACATTAAAACTATATCTCAAATAATCAAACAAAAAAAATTAAACCTCACAAAATACCTGGTTAAATTTCAATTTCAAATTGGGGAGGGTGGGATTCGAACCCACGTAGGCAATGCCAACAGATTTACAGTCTGCCCCGGTTAACCACTTCGGTACCGCCCCTAAAAGCCGACTGTCGGACTCGAACCGACGACCTGCGGTTTACAAGACCGCTGCTCTAGCCAGCTGAGCTAAGTCGGCATAATAAAGCTAATGGTTAGTTTATAAAAATAAAATATATTAGTCAAGAGTAAGATTAAAACAAACAAATTATATTTCAAGAAAAAGAAAAATTTTTACAAAAAAAGCACAAAAACAAATAATAAAACTAAAAACCAAAATGATATAATGTTTAATCCTCTTTCTTCTAAACAAATAAAAAATTAATCTCATAGCCTCAAGTCCAAAAGAAATAGTACTTAATACAATCGCAAATTCAAGTGAAAATTTTTGAAAAGAATACTTAAAAACATTATAAGCACCTGCTAAAAACATAAACAAACTAAGTACAGAATTAAAAAATAAAATTATTACTAAAACTCTAATCAAAATTGAAAACAACCTTAAATCGTTTGAATTAGAGTTTTTCATAATAACCTATAAATTTTCAAGTATAAAAAGAGATTGTTTAATTATAAACAACACATTAGCAATAACATAACCTAAACTAATCTTCGTATTATCTTCCGTAGACAATTTATGAGAAATATTAAGAGTACTTTGTATAAAAGCATTATTATTGTCTAAAAGAGCAATGTACTTCTCCTTAAGATCAATAAAACAACCCATAAACTCAAAAACCAAACCTTTAACGGTCTCAACCTCCCTCAAACACCATTCCAAAATTTTCTCCTTATAAGAATCATCACTATCATAATTTTTGTTATATTGTTCATACTCCTCATTTTTATAATTAAGCTCAAAATACAAATCATAAACTTTTTTTCTCAGCACACTTATATTTCTCTCAAGCTTAATATACAAACTTCTTAAGTCGGTATTATTGACAAGTACCACATTATTTACGGTTCTTAATATTTCTATTATCTTTATGTCATAAATATATTTAAAGAATTCATTGAGAAAGTAAAGTTTTTTAAAATTTGAATATTCAAGCTCCATTCCCTTAAAAATTATGCTATCTAAATTAATAATAACACTATAATTTTCAATTAACTTTTTAAGATCTCTATTCACAAGTATTGCTAAAGACTTAGCATAGTTTTTAACAAGCTGCTCAGTAACATTTAAAAATAAAATATTTTCATAAAAACCTTTTACATCAAAACAAGGAACATAATTTTTAGGCTTTAAAACGGGATTTTCATAATAAATTTTAAAAACATCTAAATAAGGCAAAGTTTTTGACAAGCTAATGATTTCTGTCATAATATACAAAATGTCTTTAAACATAGAATCAATTCCTAAAAGACTCTCTTCACTTAAAATATTATTCTCATTTGATTTTATTATTAAATAATAATTTTTAACAATAATTTTCAGAACCTCTTCATTTATTTCAATATCTTTTAATGTATGCAAAATCTCAAAGAAACATTTAAAATACTTACTCACACTCTCAAAACTGGTACTAACTGTCCTATCAAGATCGGAAACATCAAAATTACCCATATCGTCTAAAGGCTCAACATTAAAAAAAGAAAAAAAAGATCTATAAGGAAAAAATGCAATACCATTTAGAACATAAAAAAATTCAAACATATCCTCTACAACTGAATAAATTTGTAAAGGAATTGAAGCAATATAATTACCAATTCTTATTTTAATAATCTCTTCTAATTCATCTTGTGTTTTATCTTTTTTTAAGAATTGTTCATACTCCTCAGGTTCCAAAAAATCTTCTATCTCACACTGAGAATTAGGAATTTTACTGTGAATAACTTCAAACATTGCTTGTTCAACAATATTCCCTTTTTCTAACATCTTAAAATACCCTTTAAGCTTAACTAAATGGCAATAAAGTTCAAAAAACATTTCTACAAACCCTATACGTAGATATCCTTTTTTAAAATCTATGACAGGATTTTTATACATATTATTAACATGATCTTCTAATCTTTTTAGAAGATGCATTTTATAAATATCCTCTTTAGTCTTATCTTTTTGAAAAAACTTTAAGATATATACCCATATCCTTACCCAAAATGACTCTTCCATGAATTTTTTAGACAAAAAATCATCAATTTGCATGGCAAAATTTGAATATAAGTAATTAGAATTATTTTCAGACAATACTGAAGAATTTAGGCTTAGATTCTTTTTAATCTCTCTTATCAATTTAGCCCTTGAATCCTTTGAAAGCTTATCAATAGAATCATATATACTAACATTACTCTTGTTCATAAAACCCCATTTATAAATGTTTAAATATACATCAAACAAATATTATTTTATGATATTTTAAGAATAAACTAAAATTATATTTTAACCTTAGAAAAAATAATATTTCAACTATAATATATTTCTATATGAATCTAGGCATCAATACTAAAGACATAATAAAAATTAGTAAAATCTTTAATAATCATAATTATGAATTCTTCCTAGTAGGAGGTGCTTTAAGGGATTTACTTCTTAAAAAGATACCTTATGATTTTGACTTTACAACAAATGCAACTCCAGAAGAAATAATGCAACTATTTCCAAACAACGTGAAAACAGGAATAAAGCATGGTACAATAAGCATAATTTTTAATAAAAAAATTTTTGAAGTCACAACTTATAGAATAGACATAGACTATGAAAACAAAAGAGCCCCTAAAAACATAAAATTTACAAAAAACTTAAATGAAGATCTTCAAAGAAGAGATTTTACAATAAACTCAATCGCAATGAATATACTTAACTATGAAATAATAGATTGCTATAAGGGAAAACAAGACCTTAACAAAAAAATAATAAGATGTATAGGGGAACCAAACAAAAGATTTGAAGAAGATGCTCTTAGAATACTCAGAGCTGCAAGATTTGCATCCACACTTGATTTCACAATCGATAAAAATACATTAATTTCCATGAAATATAAAAAAACAAACATCCTATTTCTATCAAAAGAAAGAATAAACAATGAATTTATTAAACTTCTAGAAGGAAAAAATCCAATAAAAGGAATCAATTATCTACAAAAAATAAATTTCTTCAAGTACTTCTTCAACATAGAAATAAACAAAAAATTAAAAAATAAAATTACTCTTTTAAACAAAAACAAATTTTATCTAAAAGCAATGGTTATTTTTACAATAAAAAAAGATATATCATGTTTAATAGAAAATTTAAAATCACTTCGATTTTCAAATAAAGACATTAAATTAATACTATTATATAAAACCGTTATTAATGAAATCAACACGCTAAGAATTAAAAAATTACATGATATAAGAATCTTGTTAAGCAAAGCTACCAGAAAAAACTATAAGGAAATACTCGACATATATAAAGCTCTTAAAGGAAAAGATCATAAACTTAAATTTATAATAAATAAAATAAGAAGCAAAAAACTACTTAAAGATCCCTTATCCTTAAAAGAACTAAAAATAAATGGCAACGATATCAAAAACCTTAAATTAACAGAAAACAAAAATATTGGAAAAATCCTTGACTACCTATTAAGAGAAGTACTAACTAATCCCAAATTAAACAAAAAAGAGATTCTAATCAAAAAAATTAAAGATCAATATTTGCAATATTCTTAAGTGCCATCTCAGCTGCTATCATCTCAGCTTCTTTTTTAGACTTTCCCTTACCATTAGATATAAATTTATCATTAACATAAAGTTCAACACAAAAAACCTTATTATGATCAGGACCTAACTCTTTAGCCAACTTATAAGTGGGAGAAATTTTATATTTTTTTTGAACATATTCTTGCAAAAGACTTTTATAGTCTTTAAAATCACCACGATTAAACATCAACCTTATATGAACTTCAAAAAGCTCTATGACAAAATCCAAAGTCTTTAAAAAACCACCATCAAGATAAAGTGCACCAACAAAAGCCTCAATAGCATCTGCAAGAATACCTTTCTTATTACGTCCATCATTATTCTCTTCCCCCCTACCAAGCAAAATATAGTTGCCAAGGTTAAGTTCTCGAGCAATACTAGAGAGAGATTCTTCACTAACAATATAAGATCTGGCCTTACTAAGTTCACCTTCACTCTTTTCAGGATAAAATCTATATAAATAATCTGTAATAATAAGATTAAGAACAGAATCTCCCAAAAACTCTAATCTTTCATTATTAGCATATTTTTGGTCAAATTCATTTGCATATGATGAATGACTTAAAGACATATTTAGCAAATCAATATCATTAAAATCAATATGCAAACCCAGTAAGAACTCATTTAACTTTTTTCTCCGATCTGTATCCAACTTCATTACAACAGCAGAACCCATGATATCTAATCCTTTTTTTTCTCAATAAAGGCAACAACATCACCTATGGTCTCAAATTCACTAGCCTCATTTTCTGGAATCTTATCATCAAATGCTTCCTCAAGTAAATATAAAAGTTCATAAATATCAAGACTGTCTGCACCGAGATCCTCAACAAACCTAGATTCCATAGTAATTTCGTCTTCTTTTTTATCAAGCTGCTCGGATATGATAGACCTAACCTTTTTAAAAATCTCACTTTGATCCATAAACAAACATTCCTCGTTCAAACTACAATCCTAATTCTAAATATTGACTATTTCTATAATAACCACACTTCACACATACTCTGTGCCTTACTGCAAGGTTACCACAATTTGAACACTCTTGAAATTGTGGTATTTTTTTCCTCATATTTATACTGCGCCTCGTCCTACTTCTAGACTTTGAAGGCTTAAATTTTGGAACAGCCATCTCTTTGTCTCCTTAAACATAAACAAACATATCTTAATAATATATATATTATTAAGATAATTTGTCAATAAATTTAGATTTCAACTTTTTTTGCACTAAATCCGGGATAAAACTTGAGAGATCAAAATTCTTATTCTTTATCAATTCTTTAACAAGATCTGACCTTACAAACAGATATTTATCACTACTTGGTAAAAATACTATGTCTATTGAAGGACTAAGCTTATTATTAACAACATATCTTTCAAATTCAAATTCAAAATCATGAAAAGCCCTAACACCCCTAACAATAAAACCAATATTATTTTTTAAAGCATAATCCAAAATAATTCCATCATACCTATCTACAAAAATTCTTGACCACCCTAAAGATGCAATAACCTCAAAAGTAAGTTCATATCTTTCAATATCACTAAGCAAATAACTCTTAGCACTATTATTAGCAACAAGAACAATAACCTTATCAAAAATTAATGATGCTCTTTTCACTAAATCAATATGTCCCCAAGTAATAGGATCAAATGACCCAGGAAATAATGCTACTCTCATAATTAATAAAATTTAAATCCTTTATTCATATCTTGAAGAATTTTTTTTCGCCAACTAGGACAACTCTCTAAATTTTCAAAATCAACTTCTCTGACTATCTTAAAAGCCAAACTGTTTCCTCTAACAGACTTATCAATAACAAAAAATTTACCAACACCCCCATACAATAAACTTTCATTCTTAAAAAGCTCATTCTCAGACTTCAACTTATCAATAGCACAATCAAAATGTATAGGTTTATCTTCACCATTCAACTTCATAGACATACAAGAAATAATATCTCTGATAGGTTTTTCACAAATAGGACATACTTCTTTAAACCTTATACGCAATCTGCGGTCTTTACTAAAACCTTTTTGTTTATTACCCTTATAATTCTTTTGATCATTAGAGTTAGTACCCACAGATTTATTATCATTAGTATTCAAAGCCACAACATTTTGTTTTTTAAGATCAGATTTTACTTTTCTCATTTTCCAATAAGGAACTTTGTTTACCTTTCTAAAATCATTGCCACAAGCTTTATTTTGATCAGACTTCAAGGCTATCTCCCTCAACTATATAAGACAAATAAGTAATCTCTTAAAATTAAACACAATATCAAAAAACATTACAAATGACCTCAAATCACTAAATGTGATATATTCTAATACTGTACTTACCATACTTGTCATTTTCGACATTAATTGAATATCCCAAAATTTTAAATGGATAAACATTTCAATATTTTATCTCTATAAAATAAAAATTATTAAGCTTTTCAAGCAAATATTTTAAAGCAAAAACCTTGCCACGATTTCCAATTTGTCTAGTATTCATAATTTATTACTCTTCAATTTATAAACAACAGATAAAATATGTGCAACTACTTTAAAATATTTAGAATCAATAAAATCACCCTCATTAACCAAAAATAAGCTCTCAGATAAATATTTATCCTCCACAATAGGAATACCCTCTCGCTTAGCAAGCTCTTTTATACGTAAGACCTTCTCTCCCCTAGCCTTAGCTAAAATAAAAGGCACTGGAAATTTAGTATCATATTTAATCAATAAAGCTAATTTTTCTCCATGCATATCTTATCTCATATCTTATAATCAATACTCTTAGCTACTATTACTTCACAATCAAAATCTTCAAATTCTTGAATTGAATCTAATATTTTTATATCAGTTATATTATAACGAAAAAGAGATCTTTTCAGCTCCCTAACAATATTATTTAAATCAAAATTTGCATATATTCTTAATTTAGAATTAGCTCCAAAAAGATGAATCTCACAAATAATTTTTTCTTGTTCATTAAAAAAATAAACGAAACTCCACTTATAAACCATTTCTAAATCTTTATAAGAAAATAAAAATAACAAACCACTTCCTTCCATAAATTTAAAGGGAATTGAAATAATAAAATTATTATCGTTTTCAATAAAAATTGGCAGTTTATTATCCTGTTCTCTTATTTCTAACTTACTACCAAAATAATTATAAATTTGCATAAAATCCTGTTCTGTTATAATTTGATCATACAAAGTTAAAAGAAACTTTAAAACAAACTCATCTTTTACATTAGCAAAAATATTCCTAAACAATTTCTTAGTGTTTTGATCTAAAGAATTACCTCTTCGTTTAAATACAAACTTATCATCAGTTTCAAATAAATCTAAATCTCTAAACATAGATGCATAATTAACATGAATCAAAAAATTACCTGAAGTATTAACTATCTTAGCAAAATACTTAAAACCAACTTTTAATGGCAAATTACTCTTTACTTCAAAATAATTGCCTAAAAAAGATACAAACCACCTATTAACACCAAGGGACTTAATAACTTCCAATCTCCCATTTAAAGGAAACTTTTTGTTTAAAGTAATTTTAGATACTTGAGTATTATTTAAGCTTCTTAATATCAAGACGCTCTTTCACCTTCATAGCGGCTTTACCAATTCTATCTCTCATATAGTAAAGTTTTGCCCGCCTTACCTTCCCTCGCTTTAACACTTGAACCTTTTCTATAATAGGTGAATGCATAGGAAAAATTTTCTCAACTCCAATACCTGAAGAAATTTTTCTAACTAAAAAAGTTTGTCCAATACCTTTATTTTGAATAGATATAACAAGACCCTCAAAATTTTGAATTCTCTCATTAGTGCCTTCAATTATTTTATAACTAACACGTATAGTATCTCCTACCCTAAAATCAAAACTTTCTGTTCTCTTTCCTTTAGCTTCAATTTTTCTTATTAAATCCATCATTTTCTCCTCTCATTTCCAAATATTTAAGGTACAAATCATATCTATTTTTCTTTGTTTTTTCAATAGACTTCATAAATCGCCATTTTCTTATTTCCTCGTGATGACCTGAAAGAAGCACATTAGGAACTTCTAATCCCTTAAATTCATAAGGTCTAGTATAGTGAGGATACTCAAGCAAGCCACACTCACAACTGAAAGATTCCTCAAGCAAGGAATTCGGATTTATTACACCCTCTAACAATCTATATACACTATCTATTATGACAAGAGCAGCAACTTCACCTGAAGATAACACATAATCTCCAACTGAAATTTCAAAATCAACATATAAATCAATTATACGCTGATCAAGCCCTTCATATCTTCCACAAATTATAACAAGTTCATCCTTCTTTGACAAGTCATAAGCCAATTTTTGATTATATTTCAACCCAGATGGACTCACAAATATTGTGGTTTTTGATCTCGCATTTACATAATCAAGAGCAGCAGAGATAGGCTGGGCGCTTAAAACCATACCCGCACCCCCACCATAAGGAATATCATCGCATCTTTTATGTTTATCATCAGAAAAATTACGAATAGATATGACTTCACAACTGATGATGCCTTTACTTATAACTTTTTTCATTATTGAATTTTCAAAAAATGGAGTAATGATTGAAGGAAATAAAGAGAGAATAGTAATTTTCATTTTAAGAGATCTAATACCTTAAGCTCAATAGTTTTCAATTCTCGATCAATACCTCCAAGATAAATATTTAAAAAGGGAACAAAAAATAATTTACTTCCAACTTTAACTTCAAGAAGAATTGACGCAACACACTCAAAAAAAGATACAACAACTCCCAATTCTTTTCCATTATTAACAAGCTTATAACCAATAAGCTCGCCAAAGTAATACTCACCCTCTTCCAATTTAGATGCAAATTCATCATTTACCCATAACTCGAAACCGATTAAATCCTTGATAAGCTCAGGGGTATTAAATTCTTCAAATTTCAATAACAACGAATGATTCATTAAAGATACGTCTTCAACTTTTACTTCAATTGAAGAGCAACATTCCTTTCTTAAAACTAATTTATTACCCTTTAAATCAAAAAAATCATCAAAACCATTGGATATGCTCTTAACTTTAGCATATCCATTAATTCCATAAGATGACAATATTATGCCTTTTACAAACATAAATTAGTCCAAAATTTCTAGTTGAACTCTCCTATTTGTTTTTGCAGCACAAGCACTAAGAAGTGTCCTAATAGCCCTTGCAATGCGTCCTCTCCTTCCAATTATTTTTCCAACATCATTTGCAGAAACCCTTAATTCTAAAATAGTTGATTTCTCACCTTCAACCACATTTAACTTAACCTCATCTCTCTTATCTACAAGAGATTTGACTACAAATTCTATAAGCTCAATTTCATTACCGTACTCTTTCATTAAGTCCTCCTAACTCTCAACTTTAAAATTATTTTTATTCAAAATTTTTTTAACAGTATCACTTGGAATAGCTCCTTTGCCTATCCAATCTCTAAACTTATTCTCATTAATTTTGACTTGATTTTGCTTTTCAACAGGATGATAATGCCCAAGCTCTTCAATGGCTCGTCCATCTCTAGGCGAAGCAGAATCCATGACTACAATTCGATAATAAGGCCTCTTTTTTGCCCCCATCCTCTTTAATCTTATCCTAACACTCAATTTATCATTCCTCCTTTATCTCCAAAAAGAGATGCTATCTTATTTTGAAAACTCTTATTTTTCATTTTTTTCATCATCAAAACGGTCTGACTAAATTTTTTCATAAACTTGTTTACCTCAAAAACCGTTGTTCCACTTCCCAAAGCTATTCTTTTCTTTCTTGAAGGACTATTTAAAATGACAGGATTTAACCTCTCTTTTTTAGTCATAGACAGAATAATTGCCTCTTCTCTTTTAAGTTCTCTTTCATCAACACCACGATTTAATATTTCTAATGAAACACCCGGAAGCATCCCCATCAAACTAGAAATTCCACCCATATTACGCATATATTTAAACTGATTTAAATAATCCTCAAAATTAAAATTGGCTTTCTTAAATTTTTCCTCAAGTCTTAAGGCCTCTTCTTTATCTATAACACTTTGAGCCTTTTCAACAAGACTAACAACATCTCCCATACCAAGAATTCGTGAAGCAACTCTATCTGGATAAAAAACATCAAGGTCCTCAGGTTTTTCTCCAACTCCAACAAATTTAATAGGTGCTCCACAAATAGTCTTAAGTGATAATATAGCACCACCTCTAGCATCAGAATCAAATTTTGTAAAAATTACACCCGTAATACCAACACTATCATTAAATTCCTTAGCAATATTTACAGCACTCTGACCCGTCATTGCATCTGCAACTAATATTGTCTCCGTAGGGGCCACAATCTTCCTTATCTCTATTATCTCTCTTAATAATAAATCTTCAACTTCAAGACGCCCTCTAGTATCTATTATTACAGTATCAAAAAGCTCTGTTTTAGCATATTCAATGGATTTTTTTACAACTTTAATAGGATCACTCTCACCCTCAAGAGAAAACACAGAAACACCAACTTGCATACCCAAAATCTTTAACTGATTAACCGCTGCCGCTCTAAAAGTATCTGCAGCTACAAGAAGAACTTTCCGATTCTCTGATTTAAGTCGCATCGCAAGTTTTGCACATGTTGTAGTTTTCCCAGAACCCTGAAGGCCAAGCATAAGAATGCATGTTAATTTGTTAACGGGACTTAAAACAAGCTCAGAATGCTTATCGCCCAGAAAATTTATAAGTTTATCATTAACTATCTTAATAAACTGAGACTTAGGATCAATATTTCTTAAAACTTTAATCCCCTTTGCCTCTTCGACTACAGAATTTATAAAACGTCTTACAACTCTTAAATTAACATCGGCTTCAATTAAGGCATTCTTAATAGTGTCAATGGCTGCTTCAATATTTTTCTCATTTATCACAGATTTTCCAGAGATATACTTTACAAAATCTCTAAAACCCGTACCTAAATTTTCAAACACTAAAAATCACCTTCATTTGTAAAAAATCCTACAAAATATACAATACAAAAAAAGGAAATATTAATCAATATCTCCCCCGGTCAAATAGAATTTATTGAATATAACACTAGAAGCAGGTCCAACAACAGATACTTCAGTATCTAGAGAACTAAGCTTTAATATTATGCTCTCTTTATTCAACCTTTTTATTTCTTTTTTTAACAAATCAAAAAAACTCTTAAGTTTAAAACTTTGTCCATAAAGCACTAAATAATTAAAATCAAGAACCCTTTGAATATTAATAATAACTATTGCCAAGTATTTTACCGTATCTTCCATTATTCTATGTATAAACTCATATTTATCATGAAGAGCAAAAATGTCATATATCGTAACTTTTTTAAGCCTACTCTCATACTTGTCATAAAGCTCAGGAATCTCTCCATTCATAAACTCTTTTGAAATCAAACGCTGAAGTGCAAAATTAGATATCAACATATTAACACACCCCTTATTTCCACATGTAGGACAATTTTTCTCTCCTCCATAATCAATTACCATATGACTAACCATACCAGATTTATTATTAAATCCAGCATAAACATTACCACCAGACCAAATAGAAAGCTCAGCGGTATCTGTATAATCGAAAAACATGATGTTATCTACATTCTTACCCATAAACTCAGCAAGAGAAAGATTTTTAACATAACTCTCAAGATACACTGTAAGTGAAAAATACTCTTCTAATATAGCCTTAACAGGAACATCTTTCTCAATCCATGCACTATGACTATCATTAACAATTCCAGATTCCTTATCCTTAATTATACCAGTAATACTAAATCCCAACCCAATAAATTTATCCCTTGAAAAATTATGTTTCCAGATAATCTCAATCATATGATCTTTAATTTTTTCCAAGATCTCATAAGCGCTAACTGGTGGTTCAAAAGAATAAGTCTCACTTATTAAAACCTCACATTTAAGGTTTGCAATTCCTATTTGAAAATAATTACTTGAAATAATTACTCCCATCGAATATGCAAAATCTTTATTGATATCAAGAAGTATTTCTTTTCGTCCATGCTTTTTAATGCCTGATTCCTTTGAACCAACTTCAACTAAAATATTCTCCTTGATCATATGATTAGTAAGAATCGTCACAGCCGCATTTGTCAATGATAATTTACGTGCCAAATCTGTCCTTGAGTATTGCATATTCTTTAAACTAAGGAGTATCTTTTTTCTATTACCACCTCTAATTGAAACCATGTTCTCACCCTGCATAACACAACCTCCTTTATTTTTAAAATAAAAAAATATTAATAATAAGACATAATATCAAAAAATCACCCTAATATTCTAGTAGCACTTACAAGACAAAAAAATCTTTTTTAATAACAAAAAATATATTATATTTATTAATAATTGAAATAATCCAACAAAATATTAAAATACAAATTTTAAAGCTCATAACCAAAAGACATAACTGCTAAAACTTTAAAAGAATAGAGAAAATAAAATATCAAACAAACATGTACCTTATAATTTAAAGAAATAAACTTATGCATAAATTGATTTATAAATATTAATTAAAAAAAATGATCACTCACATTTTTCTTTAAAGTATGAAAACTCCATGGTAAAAACCCCTCTACCTTTAGTAGCACTTCTTAAAATAGACGTATACCCAAAAAGTTTTTCAAAAGCCGCTTCGGCTTTGATTATCTCATAGTTCTCAATATTACTAATAGAATGAATCATTCCACCAATAAAATTCAATGTAGAAATAACCTCTCCAGTATACTCAATAGGAGTTCTAATTTCTAACAGCATTACTGGCTCAAGCTTAATAGGATTTGCCCTTTTAAAAAATTCATTAAAAGCAAGACCCGCTATTGATTCAATGACAGATTCATTAACCTTGGACTTATCATAATCCAATGAAGTAATCTTAATTCCCGCATCAATAATCGGATATCCAATAATGCCACTTGAAAAGGAAGAAGTTATACCCCTTAATATCGCAGCCTTAAACAAAGGCTCAACATCGCACTCAAATTCTATTTTATTTCCTTCACCTCTCACCAAAGGACTAACAATCATCCCAATTTTTAAATTCAGTTCCTTACCTGCAAACATATTAACAAACTCAAATACATCATTAACTGTCGAACTTAAACTCTCCCTATAGCTTACTTGAGGTTTACCTGTATAAACATTAAGCTTAAAATCATCTCTAATTCTCATAATAATAATCTCAAGATGCAATTCACCCATTCCAGACACCAATAATTGTCCCGTTTCTTTACTTTCTTTATAACTAAAAGTAGGGTCTTCTTTAACAATAATTTCAAGAACTTCTTTAAGCCTAACATCATCGGATGCTTTCTCTGGCTCAATAGATATTAAGACAACTGGCTCTGGAAATACTAAAGGCTCAAGCACAACCTCATTATTTTCCTCAACAAGAGTATCTCCCGTTATAGAATATTTAAGTCCAATAACTGCCCCAATATCTCCTGCTTTGACTTCATCAATTTGCTCATTTTTATTTGAAAAAACCCGAAAAATCCTTGTAAATTTTTCACGTTTATTTTTAGCAATATTAACAATCCTTTTAGACGAATTCAGTACTCCTGAATATACCCTAATAAAATAAAGATGCGCTGCAATTGTACTAAAATATTGAACCTTAAACACAAGTGCAGATAACTTTTTTTCATTTTTAGGATCAATGGATACACTCCTATCCGTTTTTAAAGAATAAGCACTGATTTTTTTTTCAAAAGGGCTTGGGAGATAATCCACAACTGCATCTATTAAAGGCTCTATACCAATATTTTTAAGACTAGTTCCCATCAAAACAGGAATAATAAAACCACTAATAGTACATCTTCTAATCTCTTCAATTATGATAGAATCATCAATAACAGAATTTTCAAGAAAAAGTTTAGTAATTTTATCACTAAAATTACTAATAGAATCTATTAAATTTTCCCTAAAAATTTTAACATTTTCAATAAATTCTTCACGAACTACACTCTCAAGCACAATAGGTTTGCCATCCCTAAGTTCAAAATGCAATTCTTTATTGCGAATAATATCTATGACTCCTTCAAAGTTATTCTCACTCCCAATTGGAATTTGTAAAACTATCGGAACTATACCAAATTTATTTTTTATGTCTTCAACTACTTTAAAAAAATTCGCTCCTACACGATCCATCTTGTTAACGTAAGCAAGTCTTGGAATACTATACTTTGATGCCTGTTTCCAAACCGTTTCGGTTTGTGCCTGAATTCCATCGACAGCACTAAAAACAACAATCCCTCCATCAAGAACACGAAGAGATCTTTCAACCTCAGCTGTAAAATCCACATGCCCAGGAGTATCAATAATATTTATCTGATGATTCTTCCAATAGCAAGTAATAGCAGCAGAGCTAATTGTAATACCCCTATCTTGTTCTTGTGACATCCAATCAGTAATAGTATTGCCAGAATCAACATCTCCTATCTTATGAGTTCTACCAGTATAATATATAATTCTTTCTGTAGTAGTAGTTTTGCCAGCATCAATATGTGCCATAATCCCAATATTTCTAATTTCCATAACGCCCTCAAACACCATAAAAGCTATAGATCCTACTATAGCTTTCTTCAATTAAATCACAATTATATTTAATTAAGACATATAAAATAAATATTAAAAAGTATTTTTATATCATATCACAAGATCAATGTTTTTCACTACAACACCCTTTCTTATGACATGGACACTCACAATCACTTAACAAAGATCTGTACATCCATAAATACTTTTCAAAAGAAACAATAATATCATCTAAAATATTAGCCGTCCCATAATCAGATGTGCTATCAACAAAACACCTTGTCTTAGACATATTTTTAAGAATGTCATTAAGATTACAAACAATACTGCTAATTGAAGGTTCAAGACTTGAAGTAACATCTAAACTAATTTCATTAATAAATGATTTTTTAATGAATTCAGAACATCTAAACTCAGAATCATATCCAAGCGCTCTAGCTCGCTCAGCTAGAATATCGATAACCTCTGCAACATAATCATAAAGTTTTTCGGTTTTTTTATGAATTACAAAAAAATTAACATCTTTTATGTTCCAATGAATACCTCTCAAATTAGCATAAAAAACATGAAGTCCTGCTAACAATTCTTGAAGTTTTAAATTTATTTTATCTAAATCATCCGTCTTCAAATAATTTAAATGATTTGCCATATCATTCTCCTACTTAAAATAATTAAATATATGTTATAATAACATTATTTTAGTATAAGTAGGCTTATTATGCAAAAGAAATTTATTTCTATTATTTTAATTTTTACAAGTCAATTTATACTCTTAGGTATAAATGAAGACTTAGAATTTCTTTATTCATCAATTCACCAATTAAGAAATGATCTACACTTAGAAAAGCTAGAAATAGATAAAACTCTTGAGATAGTGGCAAAAGAATATGCAATAAATCTTAATGAAAATAAAGTATTAACTCATACACTCTTTGGCACAACTCCCATGCAAAGAGTCAAAAAATATGATAAATACTTTTGTAGGATAAGAGAAATTTTAGCAGCAGGGATGGATGTCCAAGATGTAACTGGCGCCTGGCTTAAAAGCAAAAAACACAAAGAAGCTCTTTTAAATAAAGACACAAGTAAAATGGGAGGATATGTACTACAAACAAAAGATAAAAAAAACATATTTGTAGTTCTTCTCGGAGAAAAATTCTGAACAAATTGACATAAATCAAATTTATTTTATATAATGTTTTTCAGTATCAAAAGGGTTCATAGCTCAGATGGTCAGAGCGCCTGCCTTACAAGCAGGATGTCGGGGGTTCGAATCCCTCTGAACCCAAAATTATTTTATTCAAGAGGACTTAAAGCATGCTGTTTGCTATAAAGTTACTAAAAAAACACTACATAAGATATAATTTATTAGCTTCTCAAAACACTTTTTGTGTATGTCTTTAATATATTTAACACTTGAATATTCTAAGTGGAAAAATCAAGTTGATATTATTTTTATCTAAATCTTTACTTAATTTTTCCAAGCACAAGCTAGCATCATTTTCATCCTGGAAAAACAAAATAAAAGCCCCACCCCTACCAGCACCACTCAATTTGCCAGAAAGAGCCTTAAATTGTCTACCTTTTTCTATTACATAATCAAGTGTACATGAAGATAAACCCAAAGAATTTAAATAATTATTCGCAACATTCATATTATTCGCCAATAAAAGAATATCGCGTTTATTAAAAGCAATATAAGAATTCTTAACAATACAACCAAGTTTTTCAATAATTTCAAATTGACTATTATCAAGAGAAATTCTGTAATTCAAATCTGATACGATTTTATTTGTTGTACATTCCCTTCTGACTGCTCCAATCAAAAAATAAAAATTACAAAATGCTATTCTTCGATAACTGAAAGACCCATTTTTTCTCTCTAAATAAAAAGTTCCATCTAACTCAACAAGCAAAACATCCATCCCAGAAGATCTTCCATGAAAAATATTTTCAATTTCCCTTGCCAACAAAATTTTATCGTAAGTACGATATTCATCATGACTTACAATATATTCAGCAAAACATAAACTAAGACTTGCAGAGGAACCAAATCCCAATCCAACTGGAATCTGGGAAAATATTAAAAATTCAACGGGTCGAACTTTATTAAACCTCTTATTAATAAAATGTATTACTTCGTCTATTTTTAAAGAAGGAACTCCCAAATATTTCCAAGAATCAGAAAATATATAAACCAAGTACATATAAAGGGGTATCGTAGTACCAATCACTGGAAAACCATATACAGCACCATGTTCTCCTAAAAATAGTATTTTAGAAGGCTTTTTTATTACAAACATTTACTGAAATTTAACACCATCTAAATCTAGATCTATTGGTTCAATATTAAATTGTTCAAAAACTTCAAAATTTGGCTCATAGACTAAAAAAGTTTCATTTCCAGCACCCAAAGCCTTAATTAAAGTACATTCATTTTCAAGATAAGCAAGATTTAAAGGCAAATTAGCAGAAATGCCTATCTTTTCCCCAATGTCTAATCCTATATTTTTTGCCAATTTCAAACTAGACAATAAACAATCAGACGAATTGCTAATATTAAGAATAATTTTTTTCATCACAATATTAACATCTTTTATAAAACTCATTAAAGAATCCTTATATTCATAATATCTAATAATCGAGCTAGTAGTCTTAACTGGACTAGGACCTCGCATTAAATAAAAATTATTAAAACATATATTCTCTAAACGATCATACGTAGGAAGATCCCCGCCCTTAAACTTAACAACTCCACCAAAAAGACTAGTAGCAATATCATATCCACTACCCATACCTCCTTGAGCATACCTATAAGCTTCTAGACAATACATAAAAATTTTATCTTTAACAAAACAATTATCATTATTCAAAATCAAAAAAATTCCACATACAATCCCAACAGCAACAACAGCACTCGAACCAAATCCTTTTTTTACACCACTATTTAAAAAAAAATTACTTGTATCAATATAAACATCAAAGGAAAAATCTTCTAAATTAACAAAATATTTCTGTTTTAAATACCTAAACATCCTAAAAACAAAATCATCATTATTTTCTATTAAAGTAAAATCATCAATTTTGGTTTTTTTAGCAAAAAAACGCCAAGTATCACTTCGTTTAAAAGAAAAATAAGCCCTTTCTTTTATTGCAACTGCAAGTCCAAAACCATCTTCTTCCAAAATAAAATATTCACCCATTAAAAGTAAATTACCAGGCACTGAAAAACTAATTATATCCATTCTAAACCACTTCCAATTTTTGAAACAACAAAATTAACATCTCTAAAATTGCTAGTAAGTTTAGTCAAAATTAATTCCAAATCTTTTTTTAAACACAACACCTTAACCTGCGGCCCAGCATCCATCGTTTCAAAAACAAGAACACCTTTACTTCTAAGATCGGCAATATACTTGATTAACTCTATAGTATTACTTTTAAAATAAATAATGGAAGATGATAACATTAAAGCAAACATACACTGATAACTCTTTACAATTTTAAGACCAAATCCATTAAAATCTCCTTTTAAAAAAAAATATAAAGCTTCTTTAAAGATATTCCGACTTGACTCAATCCAAGCATCCCAATAAAATTTATCTTGCTTGCAAATCTCCATGGCAACCCTTGAAGAAATCTCTTTTTTTCTGCCATCAACTATAGCAAATATTATGCACAAATCACTAAAACAATTAAAACTATCCAGCTGAAATGAACTCTTTGCACCTTCCTTTAATAAGGTAAATCCACCATAAATAGCTCTTGATGCTGATGCTGAACCTATTCTTGCAAGCTGTGAAGCTTTTTGATGTGAATATTGATTAAAATATCTTAAAATACAAGCAGCAATAGATGCAAAACCAGAGCTTGAACTTGCAAGTCCTGCTGATGTTGGAAAATTATTTTCACTAATTACCCTAAACCTAACATTTGGCTTATTTAAGATTTTTCTTGCATGGTTAAAAAAATTTATTTCTCTATCACTCAATACAACAGCCCTTGAATTTAAAATTATTTCATCCTTAAATGACAATTCAAGTTCACTAATTGAATAAAATTTATCAACACTTACAGCAATGCTTGAAGTAGCTGGAATATTTAAAAATTTATCTCTCTTCCCCCAATACTTAATTAATGCCAGACTAGGATTTACCTTACATCTAATCTTCACACTACGCTCTCAAATCTCCTAAAATTTTAAGAGCAAAATCAAGGGAATAAATTCCACTCTCACTCATTTTAAATAATATTTTTCCTCTTTCATCACTAGAAATATTATAATCTCTTTCAAGAAGATATAAAATTTTATTAACATGCAGCTTCATATGTCCTCTCTGAATTCCATCAAAAGCAAGTGATCTTAAAGCCGCAAAATTACTTGCCAAGCCAACACAAGAGAGAACACCCATAAACTCTTTTTTGCAATCAATCCCCATAATCTTAAAGCTCAATATAGCCGCTTCATGAGAACCAGCCGACCCCCCTTTAATACCAACCTGTAAAGGCAATTCAATCTCTCCAATCAAATTTTCATCAGAAATATAAAATTTACTAAGAGGTAAATATATACCACTTCTTGAAGCAAATTTATGTATGCATGCCTCAAGAGCCCTTGTATCATTAAGTGTAGCAACACATAAACCTGTTATGCCATTCATAATACCTTTGTTATTAGTAACAGCACGTTCCTCTTCAAAAAATCCTATCTTAGAAATAAGTGAAATATTTTGAGCCAAAACCAAAGATTCTTCACTATCTTTAAGCAAATCATTAACATTTAATTTAAAATTAGCTTTTATAGCAAAATCATTCGAATCATTACTTAAAATTTTTAAAACACACTCATACCCAAACTCTAAAGTAATATGATGAGCCACTCTCTCAGCTACTGAATTTAGCAAATTTGAACCCATAGCATCACAAACATCTACATAGATATTTAATTTTTGAATACCAATTTCCTTAATAAACTTAGTTGAAAGTTTTCTAAATCCGCCACCTCTACGCTCCATATTATGCAAAAGAGGCTTAGACCAAAGATCAATCTTTTTAAAAAGACCAAGACACATATCACTTAAGTCTTTATCTGTCTTTATATAAACTTGAGCAATGCCTAACACCTCACCCACAGAATAACTTAAATTAGCATGCTCAAGAATCTTAGATGAAAAATTTAATGCGGCAATAACTGAAGGTTCTTCCGTAGCAATAGGTACAGTATAATACTTGCCATTTACCTTTAAATTCTTCACAATACCAATGGGTAAGGATAAATAACCAACATAATTCTCTATCATGTGACAAAGAAAATCTTCATCAGCAGAATCATAAAAAAAATCACAAAGATTCAATTTCAAAAGACTCTTTATCTCTCGTTTTTTCTCTAAAATACTTTTACTTCTAAAATTCTCACTAAGTCTCATAAAAATCTTTAAAGCTCTTAACATTAAACGGCAACGGATGACTTAAAAAATATTTATTTAACCTAAACTGTGCCAAATCCTTACTATTACTTAAAAGCATAGACATCTTTAAAACATATTCATAACCTTTTAAAAGGTTATATAAAGCATTCTCACCCCCCGCATAAAAAGCCCTGAGAATGGCTGCTGCGATGCCTACCAACTTAGCCCCAAGCGCAATACCTTTGGCAATATCCATTCCAGTCTCATATCCTCCCGATGCAAAAACTTTATCTTTAAAAAAATCTTTAATACTAAGTAATGTCAAAACCGACGATATGCCCCAGTTAGCAAAACAAGACGCAATATCCAAATTTTCCTCTTTAATTCCTTCAACCAAAACCCAGTTAGTTCCACCACTACCAGCAAGATCAACATAAGAAACCCCAAGATCTAGCAAGCTGATAACAGAATCGGGAGAAATTCCAAAGCCCGTTTCTTTAACAATAACTGGAATATTTGATACAGAGCAAAGCCTCGCAATTGAGTCTTTAATTCCTCTAAAACTTCTCTCGCCTCTTAAATTCATTAATTCTTGACCTGAATTCAAATGTACAATTATGGCATCAACCTCAAGTCTCTTATTCATTTCAATTATTTCAAAAATCCCAAATTCTCTTAACTGAGTAGCACCAATATTTGAAAATAAAGGAATATTATGAGCATACTTCCTTAAGTAAAAATCTTTAATATATTCAGGATATTTAAATATAAGCTTAAAGGATCCCAGACTCATTGGAATTCTTAAATCATTTGCAATCTTAACAAGAGACTTATTCAGCTTATTACCCTCTTTGACGCCTCCTGTCATTGATGAGATAAAAATGGGCATGGCAATATCATAGCCAAATATACTCTCTCTCGTATCTATCTCACAAAAATCAAGCTCACTAAGTGCATCATGCTTTAAATTAACAAAATTTAAAAGATTATCACTTTTACTAACATCCTCTTTATTTAAACAAATTTCAATTTGTCGTTTTTTATTATTTAATATATTAGGCTCGATACCCATAAACCCGGTATCCATCCTCTCTAATTTCCTTTAAATAAAACCCTTGAGATTCACCTGGAACAATCCTATTTTCAAAAAAATCTCTATACTCATCAAAATTTGCATCATGTCGTACTGAAAGCATTTTATCAATATCCCAGGTCTTAACAACACAATGAGCATTCTCTTCAACTGTAAGCTCATAAATAACCATAATATTACCAGACCCATAAGAACAAAAAAGTATCTTCTCACCACTAATATCCTTTTTTGCAAATACTCGCTTCAAATAAGACATTAAAGATAAAAATATTGATCCTGTATATAAATTTCCCACTTCCTTAGAAGCTTCAACAGAATCATAAAAGTCTATTGATTCTAAATAAGCATTTTGCTCAGATTCATCTTCACTATAATATTTTTTTAAAACATAATGCATTGAGTCTATAGGCATTTGTGCAAAAGGTACATGTAAAATAAACCTATATTTAGAAAATAAATCCTTAATACTCATATTTTTTTTATATGCAAAATTTGCTAAAGCCTCTTCATTTGCCTTATTATAGCAGTCAATAGAATAACGCCCTTTTACCTTAGCCTCAAGACTTCCAAATGGTCTAAAAAAATCATCAACATCATCAGTATAAACCCCAAACTCAGACAAATTAATAGATACAACTTTTGGATTTTGCTCAATAAGAACTGCTGTTGCTCCAGCCCCTTGAGTAATCTCTGCTGTAGTAAGATTACTATAATGTGCGATATCACTAGAAAATACTATTCCATATTCAAATTTCTCTGAATGACTTAAAATACTTGCAGCACTGTGCAAAGAAAGTGCAGAACCTGCACATGCATGTTGGGCCTGAAAAGTTAAGAAATTATTTGATAAATTAATACCAGCTAACTTCAAAGCTCCATAGACATAAGATGAAATTGACTTTGAATAATCTACACCCGTCTCAGTTCCACCTAAAAATACTCTCATTTTATCTAACTCAAGATTATTATTATCAAAAATTAGCTTAACAGCAGAGCTAGCCATTGTAACACTGTCTTCATTAGGACTTGTAAATCTAAATGCTTTCTGAAGGGTTGCATCAATTGCTCTATTAAATTTCTTAAAAAATTTTTCATCAGAATTATATAAAGAATTGTCTAAAAGAACATGTAAGTTTAAACAATTTAAAGGCAAAAAAACTCTAATATCACTAATACCTACTTTCATCAATTTCCCCCGATTAAAAAAATAATTACCAAGTAATATACTATAGATCATAAAAACATCAAAGTTCAATATGCTATGATGAAAGGAGAAGCAAATTATGCAAATAGCAGTACTTCTATCTGGTGGAGTAGACAGCTCTGTGGCTCTTTATATAATGATACAAAAAGGATATAAAAATATAAAGTGTTATTATCTAAAAATTTGGCTTGAAGACGAACTTTCCTATATAGGAGAGTGCCCTTGGAAAGAAGATATTAATTATGTAGAGGCTGTGTGTAAAAAATTTAATGTACCATATGAAATCATCAGCTTACAAGATGAGTATTACAAGAGAGTAGTAACTTATGCTATCGAAGAATTAAAAATTGGTAATACCCCAAGTCCAGATATATTTTGTAATCAAAGAATAAAATTTGGGGCATTCTTTGACAAGATAAACGAACATTATGATTTAATTGTCACAGGACACTACGCCAAAATAGAAAACAAAAATGATCACTACATACTTAAACAAGCCAAAGATAAAATAAAAGATCAAAGCTATTTTCTGTCTCATCTCTCTAGAAAACAAATATCAAAACTGCATTTTCCATTAGGAGACCTATTAAAAACTGAAATAAGACAAATAGCACAAAAAATAGATTTGCCCAATAAAAACAGAAAAGACAGTCAAGGAATCTGTTTTCTTGGCAAAATCAAATATGATGAATTTATAAAATATCATTTAGGAGAACTTAAAGGTAATATCATCGAACAAGAAACAGGCAAAATACTTGGAACACATAATGGATATTGGTTTTTTACAATTGGACAAAGAAAAGGTATCAAACTCAGTCATGGCCCATGGTTTGTCACAGAAAAGAATATTCAAAATAACATCATTTATATCTCAAACAGTATAAATTACCTGAAACAAGGAAAGCAACAATTTTTAGTTCACAAAACAAACTGGATAAACAAGCCATTAAACAATGGTGACTTAAGTGCCAAAATAAGACATGGAGAAAAAAAAATAAAATGCAAAATAGAAATGTTAAAAAATGATATTATAAAAGTTGATCTAGAGGAAAAAGATTACGGAATTTCACCGGGACAATTTTGCATATTTTATCAAGAAGATGAATGCTTAGGCGGAGCTAAAATCCTTAAAACACTAACATAATATTATATATTTTTAAAATCATTACTTATAGGGATATTTAAATATCCCTATAAATTACTTATCAATCTTAAAGTAATCTACTGATTCCTTTAAATGTTTAACACTATCTAACATTCTCTCAGACATTGCTGAAAGTTCCTCACTACTTGATGCTGTTGTTTGAACCAATTGACTAACTTGTTCTATTGCATTCTTAAATTGTCCAATTTGATTACTTTGGTTATAACTTTCACGAGTAATATTCTTAACAAGTCCAGCCGTTTTTTCCATTCCAGGAACAATCTGCTCAAAATTATTACCTGCTTTACTTGCCACAGTCAAACTTTTATGTGCAATATCAATAATTTCTCTAGCAGACTCCTTGCTTTGATCAGCAAGCTTTCTAACCTCAGCAGCAACAACTTCGAATCCCTTACCCTTATCCCCTACTCTAGCAGCTTCAATAGAAGCATTTAGAGCAAGTAAATTAGTTTGCCTTGTTATCTCATCAATAACACCTATTTTATCTGTAATAACCTCCATCGCCTCAATGGCTTTAGTAACAGATTCATGTCCCTCCTTGGTTTTCTCATTAGTGTTAACAGCAATACTCTCAGTAGTAGAAGCATTATCGGTATTCTCAGTAACACCTTGGGATATTTGCTCAATGTTTGCTGTCATTTCTTCTAATGTAGACGCTTGTTCAACTGCTCCAGAACTTAAATTTTGACTCGCATTTGCTATCTGAATTGCATTCTCATAAAGATAATCAAGGTTTTCAATAACCCCTCTGGCAACAGATGAAAAATTAGACCTTAAAAGCTCCAAATCTTCATATAACCCATGAAGTTCTAACGTTTTCCATTCTAAAGAATAACTTGAAACAGTAAAATCCCCAGATGCAAGTCTTCCAGAATAACTTAAAATTCCATTTAAAACAGCACTGAGTTTACCTACAAGATAAATAGTAACTAATCCAAGAATAACTAAAGTCACTACAAAACTTATTCCCAAAATCAAAGTAGTAAGTCTAGTCATATAATAAAAATCATTAGTATTAACTCTTAGATATACTATAAACGAAAAATTAGACAAATGGCATTTTACTTTCTGAGCAAACCCAACAAATTCTTGCCCATGAAGGTCAACATAACGCCTCAAGCTAATTTCTTGATTTTTTTGAATTAAATCCTCAGAAGTACTCTTAACTACACTACTATAGTAAGGATTAACATTAACTAAGTTATCACCAGGCAACCAAGTATGGTGAATAAGAAATGACCCCGTTTGGTCAAATACCATAGTACGACCGCTGCCCAATGCTCCAAAACTAATACCTTTAAATGAATTATAAAGATAATCGATAGCATAAAAGATCATAAAATAACCAAAAACATCACTGGTATTATGCTCTCTTAAAGGAATACCTATTAATAAATAAGGAATTTGTCCTGATTTATTCCTAATCTTAGAAACATCCCTCATCAAAACTTCTTCAACAGACCCAGAATCTGCCAAAAGCACAGAAGAATTATAAATAGAACTAGTGCCCCTTAACTTAAGAAAGTATTCTTTATCTGCAACAGAAATGCCATAATCACTATTATCTTTGACAGCAGTAGTAAATATTATTTCACCTTTTTTATTGGTTACCATCAGGTTATTACCTCTGCCCGTTTTAACCAAGATCTCAATTTGATCTAAAATAGCTTCTATTCTCTTAGGCTTACTTCTAGCAATGGATTCAAATACAGATGAAGAACCTAAATACATTGAGTTAATTTTCACTCTCTCTTCCATTGAAGAAAGATAAAGGGTTAAAGAATTTTTGACATTTCCAATAAGATTTTGCATAAGATCTAACTGCTGAGCTACTAAACTAGAATTAATCGACATCCCAAATACGAAAAACAATATAGAAATAAAGATTGCTATAAGAATACTAACAGTAAGTAATATCCTAACTTTCAGCTTCAGTTTCATACGCTAATCACCTCTTACAAAAATAAATTCTAAAAATCTGAAAAGTCCTCATCAAAATCCAAATCTTTATCGACAACATCAATGGCTTTCTTAGGATCTACCCTCTTATTAATAGACTCATAACTTACCTTTGAATCACCATGTATATCATCTTGACTATCTCCTAAAGATGAATTACTCTCCATATTCAAAGAAGTAAGATCTCCTGTCATCAAAACATCATCACCCGAATTAAGTTTATCAAAAGCATCAACCTCAAAATCTTTAACTTTGAAAAAAGATATTACTTGTTTGAGCTCTTTAGCCTTTTCAAGCATCCTATCAGCCATACTTGAAAGCTCTTCACTGCTCGATGCTGAAGCTTGAACTACTTCTCCAACCTGATCAAGAGCTTCTTTAAACTGTATAATTTGATCATTTTGCTTATAGCTTCCCTCAAAAATCTTCTTCACAAGATTGGTAGTCTTTTCTATTTCGGGTAACATATCCTTAAATATCAACCCAGCTTCCGTTGCCAATCTAGAATTCTCTTCAACTAATTCACCAATTTCAAGTGCAGACTCCTTACTAAGATCAGCAAGTTTTCTAATTTCACTTGCTACAACAGCAAACCCCTTGCCTTCATCCCCAGCTCTTGCAGCCTCAATAGCCGCATTTAAAGCAAGCAAATTGGTTTTTCTAGCTATCTCTTCAATAACACTGACTTTCTCAACAATAGACTGCATAGCCACAACAGATTCTTCAACAGCCTTACCCCCTATTTGAGCATTCTCATTAGTAATTAAGGCAATTCGTTCTGTTTCTCGGGAATGATTCACACTCATCTCAACTCCAGATGATATCTGTTCAATGTTAGCTGACATTTCTTCAAGTGTTGAAGCTTGCTGTAATGCACTAGAACTTAAATTCTGACTTGAATTAACAACTTCAACACTTGCCTTATTAACATAACTAATGTTTTTAAGAACACTTGCAATAGCATCTGCAATAGCATCTCTCATTTTAACAATTTGTAAGCCCAATGAACCAAGCTCATCATCATACTTATCATTAATAACATAATCTTTATCTAAATTTCCTTGAACTATTTCCTTTACCAAATTTCTAACCAAATTCAACCTAAAGCTAATAACTGTCTCCAACCTCACTGAAAGAATAACAACCAATATAATAATGCCTAAAATAGCACATACAATAAATTTAAAAGCCAAACTGTAAATGACCCCATAAATATCTTCATAAGGAATTCTGGCAACAAGAATTCCACTATTATCTCCAAGCTCACTACTAATAGGCAATATGGCATAATAATTATACAACTTCATCTCAGGAAAATACGCTCTCTCAATCTGATAAACTGGTATCTGGCCTGGTACAAGAGGTTGCATAGGGGGTTTGGACAATGCATTCTTTAAAACACTAACAAATTTATCACTAACTTTAGAGCTCTCATTATATTCTATTAAAGGATTAACAAGATTATTGTATGGATCTAAATAGAATAAATTTCCTCTATTATAAAAACCAAATCTAGATCTATCTAACTTATCTCTTATCACATCATCAAGTAAATAACCTACCAAATAGCCAAGAAACACTTTATCTTCTGCTGAATATACAGGAACAACTATGGCAGAAGCTTTTTTATCTTTATAGTGAGATCTAATAGCAACTTCTCCCGTTATCCCTTCAGTAAGACCAGGATACCAACCAACAAAATTTAATTCACTTTTTTTATATTCTTTTACAGAGTTTTTAAAATACTCAGTATTTGACTCAGACTGACCAAAATCTATATTATTGGCATGTCTCGTAGAAACAATTATTTTACCTTCAAAATCAAGAAATGCAAATTCTTCATAAAAAGTATCAAGCTTTAAATTGAACAATATCTCATATACCCGATTTCGATATTTTCTATTCCCTTTTACAGCATCAAGAACTATTTTAGAATTCTCTCTAAGTCTGTCTAATTCGACCTCTGAAAAAATATGCCCACCATTTTTAATAAACGAATATTCACTCATAGTCTCAAGAGCTAAATTAGAACTTGCACCATCAATTATGATATAAAATGTATCTAACAAAGCCTGCACAGCAAAAGCGGCTCGTCTTATTTGAGCTCTTGTAAGTTGTTTATAATAACGTTCTAAATAACTACTCAAAACAAACTTAAAAATTAAAGAAAAAAACAATATGGTTATCAACAAACATAAAAATAAAAAACCAATAAACCTGTGCTTAATTTTTAACATAAAACTACCTCGTAAATTAATCACTCACTTAATTAATTTAACAAACATAAGAACTAAGTAGATAACTCTCATAACTTTATATCAAAAAATATAATTCTCAAATAAACCCTAAATAATTCCACCTGTATATTAAAAGAAATAAACATAAAAATCAATCTTTTTTATAAGGTAAACCTAAAGCTTTAGGGACATAATTCCTTTTTGAAAAAAACATAAGACTCAAAATCACTACAACATAAGGTAAAATGATTAATATTTTAAGAGGAATTATTAAAGACAAAAAAGAAACTTGGGACATCATAACAACTAAAGTTCTTATAAAAGAAAACAAAAAGCTACCCATCAAAATTCCAAAAGGTTGCCAATTCCCAAAAATCACCATAACAATGGCAATAAAACCTTGGCCACCAATAATTCCTTGCATATAACTTGAAGCAATCACAGTAGAGAGAACTGCTCCAGCAATCCCCGCAAATAAGCCACTTAGAAGGACACAAAAAAACCTAATCATAAATACATTAACTCCAAGAGATTCTAACACTTCTGGTTCCTCACCACTAGCCTTAATCCTAAGTCCAATTTTAGTATATTTAAACATAACATGAAAAAGTACAACACATATTATTGCAATATAGAGTGAATATCTCTTACCAAAAATCTGAAATACAAGAGACCTTTTATCCAAAACTCCGTCAAAAAGTATGGGCAACTTAATATCTATTGGAGGAGTTGAAGCAGAACCAAAAATAAAAGTTCCAAACAACATCGCGACAGATGGTCCTAAAAAATTAATAGCCATCCCAGTTATTATCTGATCTGATTTAAGAAAAACAGTAAAAATAGCATGAAGAATTGAAAGAACAAGCCCTGAAAGCCCCCCCGCAAAAATTGCAAATAACGGACTACCATAACAATATGCAACTGTAGCACCAACAAATGCCCCAAGAGCCATTGTGCCCTCAAGACCAATATTGATTATTCCACATCTCTCACTTATAAGTCCTCCAAGACCAGCCAAAATTAAGGTCTGAGAATTTATGAGCGTTTCACTAATTAGAAATATTAGTGCGTTTGACACTTTTTATACCTCTCAAAAACATCTTATTTAAAAAATGGCTAGCAGAAATCATAATCACCACTATCCCTATCATCAAAGACACAATTGAAGATGACAAACCCATTAAACTTTGCACTCTGCTACTACCATAAAATAAAATTGAGAATAAAGTACTTGAAAATATTATTCCTATTGGGGAATTATTTCCTATCAAAGCAACAGCTATACCATTAAGACCTGTTCCTTCCATATAAGTAAGCTTAAATATTGCCTTATTAACACCCATAACCTGTATAGCACCCGCAAGTCCCGCAAACGCACCTGCAAGAAACATAGTAAACATCAAAATTTTTTTAATATCAATTCCCACACGATAAGAAGCGACAATATTACGTCCAACAGAGCTTATTTTAAACCCAAGCATCGTCTTATTCAATAAAAACCACATTAAAATAGCAATAATTATCCCAATAATTATCCCAAAATTAATAGGGGCCTTTAATAAATCATTAATAAATGGATGTTTTGCTCTATAAGCAAGTCCCTCAGATGAAAGTTTCCAAGAACCAAAAAAATCAATAAAAGCGCTTTCTCGAATAGGCTTAGATAAATCACTATTATCCTTTTTAATAGCGGGCAAATCTATGATTATATTATTTAAATGAAATAAAATCCAATTAAACATTATCCCTGAAATTACTTCATTTATGTTAAATTTAATCTTTAAATATCCAATTAAAACACCTAAAATTCCTGACGCTAAAGATGCAAAAAGGAAAATGCAAATTACATGCAATACAGGAGGGAAATCCAAAAAAATTCCAGCTATTAAAGCTGAAATTGAACCAAGCATAAATTGACTCTCAACACCAATATTAAAAAGTCCCACTCTTAAAGCGATCCCAATCGAAAGACCTGTAAAAATCAATGGCGTGGCATAGCTTACAATATACGCAAAATGTTTAGGAGAAGAAAATATAACCTCTATCATTATATAGTACATTTTCAAAGGAGAATACCCAAGAATTAATACTATTAACCCAAGAATTAAAATCCCCAAAAAAAATGTAAAAAAATTAATAAATATCGATGAATTTAAAAATACTGCAATTGCCTCTTTATATTTATATTTATCAACCTTCATTCAAACTATACCCATCATCATTTTTCCAATAACACCAACATCAAAATTATGCTCTAAAACACCAACGATTCCACCATTGTACATTACAGCTATTCTATCACAAACACTCATAAGCTCATCAAGCTCAAGAGATACAAGAAGAACTGTCATACCTTCATCCCTTTGCGCTAAAAATTTTTTATAAATATTTTCAATAGCACCCACATCAAGTCCCCTTGTAGGTTGAACTGCCAAGAGAACCTCGGGTTTCAAATTAATTTCACGTGCAACAACGACCTTTTGTTGATTACCTCCAGATAAATTTTTAACTTTGCTCAAAATATCTCTCGGTGTAATATCAAATGAAGCTGCAAGTTGTTCACTTATTTTCTTAAGAAGAATTAAATTAAAATTAACAAACTGTTTTTTAACAGTATTTAAAAACTTAACTTTTAATTTATCATTACCTATACCACTACTCTTCATTTTTAAATAATTAACATCATCAAAACTTTTAATTCCAATATTTTGCAAAATATTAAAGTCTAAAATAAGACCATGCTTTTGTCTATCAGATGGAATATGGCCTATTTTCCTATCTATTATTTGTTTAACACTAAGACCCTTGATTGATTCAAATTTGCCATCAACTTTCTTAATTATATCTCCGCTAAAGATATCTCTAACCCCAAGAATTGCTTCGACTAATTCTTCTTGACCGCTGCCTTCAACTCCAGCGATCCCAAAAATTTCACCTTCTCTAAGATTCAAACTAATATTCTTAACTTTAAAAACACCCCGTTCATCTTTAACACTTAAATCTCTAATCTCAAGAATGTTTGTGTGATCAACAATCTGCCTCTTGGAGATATCAAGAGAAGTTTCTTTGCCTATCATTAATTTAGTAAGCATTCCCTCATCAGTCTTAGTAATATCAAAAGTCCCAATTACTTTCCCAAGACGCATAATTGTACACCTTTGTGCCACAGCCTTTATTTCTTTTATTTTATGTGTAATAAGTATTACAGTATGCCCCTCTACAGCCAATATTTTTAAAACATTCATAAATTCATCAATCTCATTAGGTGTAAGTACTGCTGTAGGTTCATCAAAAATAATAATATCTGCATTTCTATAGAGAACTTTGAGTATTTCTACTTTTTGTCCCATTCCAACACTTAAATTCTCAATCGGCTTATCAGTATCTATTTTCAAACCATATCTTTCCGAAAGTTTAAGTATCCTCCTCCTTGCATGATCATAATTAATAAATCCAAATTTTGAATCTTCATATCCTAAAATAATATTTTGTACAGCCGTAAATTTTGGAATTAACATAAAATGTTGAAAAACCATCCCAATACCACTTCGAATAGATTCGCTTGAATCTTTAAGTTTTAGTTCATGTCCTCTTAAAAAAATCTGCCCGCTATCGGGCTTGTGAATTCCATAAATAGTTTTCATTAAAGTGGTTTTGCCAGCACCATTTTCACCAAGAATTGCATGTATTTCTCCCTTTTTAAATCTTATACAAATATTATCATTAGCAATAAAATCACCATATCGCTTAGTAACTTTATCTAAAATTAATATGTCTTGCATTAAAGATAACCTGAAATTCAACAAAGATAAATAACATTTTATTTATACCCTAACCAAATAGACTAAAACTAAAAACAAATATTTTCAAGAGATTTTCAGAAAAAAATCAAAAACAATGTAAAATATCAAAAATCATGCAATAAATTTAATAAAAGGCAAAAAATAATGATAAAATGAAGGCACATTATGATAATGACAAAAGGATTAAAATATGAGAGTTAAAGCCTGCATTTTCGACATGGATGGAACTTTAATAAACAGTATCATGGATATTGCATTTTCAATGAACTTGGCACTAAAAAAATTAGGATATACAGAAATTAAAATAGATGAATTTAACACTCTTGTTGGCAGAGGATATTCTAAATTAGTAGAGAACACCTTAGAGCATCTTAACGTAAACTTAAATGATACACACCTCAAAGATAATCTTTATCAAGAATTTGTAAAAGCATACAATCAAAATCTTTCTTCCCTAACAAAAGCATATGATGGTATACCAGAACTTTTAAGAAAACTAAATTCACTTAACATTCCTGTTGGAATCTTAAGCAATAAAAACCATGAAGAACTATTAATAATATCAAAAGATATATTCAAAGACATAAACTTCTTTGAAGTGAGGGGCTACTCACCAAGATTTGAGGCAAAACCAGATCCTTCAAATGCACTTGACATGATAATAGAATTAAATCTCATGCCAAAGGAAATAGCATACATCGGAGACAGCGATGTTGATATGATTACTGCTCAGAATGCAGGATTTTTACCTATAGGGGTTTCATGGGGATTTAGAACAATAAAAGAATTAAAAGAAAGCGGAGCAAAATACATTTTAAGTAGTCCATCTGAACTTTTAGACATAATCAAATGAATTCAAAAGTATATTTCCCACACCTGTATCATTATTTATTTAATCATGAAAGCATAAAGGGATTATCAGTTTTTGAAAAAGAAATTGAAATAATCAAATACTTAGAAGAAAATAAAAAAACTATTTCAACATTTATAGACGAAAATTTTAAATCTGATACTGATTTACTTATTCAATACGTTAAAGAAAAAACCGACATAATAATTACTCCTCTTGTTTTATCAAACATCGAATCTATCGATCTAAACATTGTAAAAGACCTCTTTAACAAAGAGCTTAATAAAAACAATCTAGAATTAATATTTGGTTCTATTAAAGCAAATCCTTACTTAAGAAAAGAATTCTTATACGATTTTAATGCCATAAGTAGCGGACATATAACATTTTATATAAACAAACTCTTTGAAGACAAAAATTCTTACACAACACACCTAATCAAAAAAGAAAATGATATGCTTGATTCTTCAAAAATTATAAAAAATTACATAAAAATTCTACTCTTATTAAGAGTCTTAATAATTAAGTTTTATTTAGAAAAAGAAATAAAATTAATGCCAAGAAATATTGAAAATACAGCAAAATTAGTTAGCAGAGAAATCGAATTTTTAGATGACAATACAGTTAGTCTGATAACTCAAAGTCTATTTAAGTATGAAAATCTAAGTAACATATCGCCAATTGCAACATTAATATCCATTTTTTCAAACAGAACTAGAATACCAAACATTAAAAACAATAGAATAAAGGGATTTATAGGTTATGACGAGAGCTGGTTTTCAATAAAACAATTAAGCTCAAAGGAGCATGATCCAAGAATTATTAAAGAACTTCTAGAAATAGCTAGGAAAAATAAATGGTAAAGATACTTTCAAATTTTTTTAAGGCCACTTTAATCGCATCAATAATTGCATTCTTAATAGAAGAATTATCAATAATACTTTTCTTGCCATACAAGATCCGATTTGCTCTAATATTCATCGGATTTTTATTCGATGCAATATTGATCTTGATTTTTTTATACAAAATTTCAAAAGCTTATTTTTCACAAAAACTACAAATATATATAAGAAATAATTTATTTTTTGATCTAATTCATTGCTTAATTCCTTTAATATTTTATAGCTCTCATCAAATCCAAAATATAATTAATCCTCACGAAACAATTCTAAGTCCAATCGTACTTTCACTTTTCAAACTAAGATTCTTAAGACTCCTTAGATTTAACGACTTAATGATTGAAATTTATTATAATCCAAAAGAAAAAAATCTAATCTTAGTTGCATTTGCAAGAACATTTTCAATAAGTTTACTAATTCCATTCATATTTTTTATAATATTTTCAAGTTCAGGTTTTGCAAATACAATTCCAGAAAAGCAAGAATTTAATATCATAAAAAATATCTCAATAACAACTGAAAAAAACTATATCAAAGAAAAATATCCCTTTATACTAATAATTAAAGATACAGATAAAACGATATATTCTAAATCTGACGATATATTTTTCTACTACAGTCCTAGCGAATACAAAATTATCGAAATGGAGCAAACAAAATTCTATATAGATAAGTATTTGCAAAGAAAAAATGATTCTGTAATTGGGATATTTTTATTTACACTTTTTATATCATTTGCGCTGTTTTTAACAAATTTTTATAAATTTTTTAAAGCAAGTTTTCTAAATCCAATTATACTAATGCAAAAAGTATTACAAAATCCAATTGAGTATAGAAAAATTCAAATTCCATTCCATTTCAGTGAAGAAAAAGTATATGAAATGGCAAAAACATTTAATAATGTTTTACTAAAAGACAAACTAAACGCAAAAAGAAGAAGCAAACTTCCTTTAGAAATTGAAAAAGTGAAAAGAATAATCAACAGTAATAAGGAACATGTATGATAAAAAAAATATTTCTGTTATTAATTATTAACACATCAATCCACTCAAGATTAATAACAACTTCAATTGAAAAACGATCATCAGAAGCAACAAAAAAATACTCTGCTTTTAATTTAATAATAGAAGAAGAATATTATACCAAACATCCAAAAGGCATACATGAAATGCAAATATATGAATTAACAGAAAATTTTATAAAGAGCATTTTCAGAGATAAAATTAACTATACTGCAATAACTCCAACTTATAAAGAAGCCAACAAATATTTACTACAAAGTGAAATTATTGACAAAGATTTCTCAAAATATAAAATATTTAAAATTAAAGCCATAGATTCAATTTTTAAAAGCTCAGCACTAATATATACCAAAAAGGGCTTTTATAAGCTAGAGCTACATATAGGCAACAATAACAAAAATAAATTAGAAATTTTCAATCTTAATATGTCATATTTCACAAAACACTTAAATGAAATAAGTAATGCAATGATTTTTTACAAAAAATACTAGGCTACTAAACACATAATATTTCATTTAACAAACACAGACATCACTCTTTGAAGCACCTTGGCTCTATCAAGAGGCTTCACAATAAATGTCTTTGCACCTTTAATCAAACAATCTTTCACCAACTGTTCTTTTCCTAAAGCAGAAATCATTATTACTTTAGCATTTTTATCAAATTCCATAATATTAGAAAGACAAGTTATCCCATCCATCTTGGGCATAGTAATATCAAGAGTAACAACATCAATATTAGGATAATGGTTTTTATATTTAATCACAGCTTCTTCACCATCAGCAGCAGTATCAATAATATTGAATCCTTCAGAAGTAAAAATTTGTGTAAGTTGCTTTACAGTAAAAACTGAATCATCCACAATCAAAACATTAAAAGGAACTCCGGTGTCATAATTGATCCCCTTTGGTTTATTTGAAGAATCCACAGCAATTGTAGTTTTCTGGATCATATTAAACCCTCTTCTTTCATAATAAGTATTTTCAACTTCATAATCATATCAAACCCTCTCTCTTATTGCAATATTAACTTCGATAATTTTACCATCTGGTAAAGTAAAGGGAACTATTAATGCTTCAGAACCCTTATTACTTATTTTCATATTTTCTCCATAAATAAAAGCTGGTGGGGTTATATCAAATACAAAACCCTTAGCATGCAAAGTAGTAACAAAATTGCCAGCAATAATATTACCAACTTCCGTAAGAGTTGCTGCTACCATCTCTTTAGTCTCTTCATCATCAAAATCAACATACTCCTCAAAATTCAACTTTGAAGCAACAAAAAGCGCGGTATCAATATCCATATCAATAATAATACTACCTTCAACAGAACCTGCAAGTCCCACAATTACAGACACACCTCTTATTTTTTGATTTATCGACTTCAGTCCAGGACTGCCCATCTGAATATCTTCAACAAGCAACATATCCCTTAAAACTGAAGAAGCAGCATCTAAAAATGGCTCTATATAATCTATTCTCATTAATTTCTCCTTTAAATCCTTTTATACAAATTAAAATATTTCACAGATCTATCTTTCACAAAAAGATCATTGTTCTTAAGTTCTTCATTATCTCCTAAAATTAAAAGAGCACCGCTCACAGATTTTTCTGCAATCGCATCCAGAATTAAATTCTGCCCATCATCATTCAAGAAACATAAAATATCCCTTAAAAAAATAATTCCCAAATTTTCTGGAAATTCTGATAAAATAGCATCTGAATATTCAAATAAAATATTATTCATAATTTCCGGCTTGAATTTATACACTCCCGGACTCTGCTCAAAGGAATTTTTTCTATAAATCTCGCTTAAATTAATATCAGACCCTGAGAAAATCAAATTAGAAGTGCCAATTACTTTAACTAAATTATTATCAATAGCTGTTACCTTAAAAGGATTTTTATAAGACTCATATAAAACATTCACAAAAGATATTGTCTCCTTTCCATCACCACATCCAACCTCAAAAACATTTAAAACAGTACCAACACCACTCATTTCATTAACATATGGCTTAACAATTCCATCCTGAAATTCTTTCAAATATCTGTCATCCCATAAGCGTCCTGATGATTTTGAATAAAATTCACCTAAAAAATTATCATAAGATAAATCATTAATATTTGCAATATCTAATTGCATACCGATTTCCTTTAAAAATTCATCATTTACTAAAGACGCATTGAAAGAATATTTAAAAAGATTTTCTTTAATAACCTTTAAATCATCTAAATCACTCTTAGACGATGTCGCAAGATCACTAACAGATGATTCTGACAATTCTAAAAAATTATTGCTATAAGACAATGAGTTATTCTCATTTCCAGAAGCATCTATCTCATCATAATTTCTGCTATCTTCCAATAAAATTTCTTCTTCCCTATCATAATCAAAAATTCTATCAACATCAAGAAGAATATATAACTTTTCACCATACTCAACTACTCCCTTTATGTAACGTATAAGTGCTTCTTGGGACAAAACAGGATGAGGATCTTGAATTAAAGAAGAATCAATTGAAAAAACATTATTAACCTTATCAACAATAACTCCTATTAATAAATCACCATTCCTAAGAACCATAATATCTTCAAGATTTCTCTTAAGGACTTCTAAATTAAACATTATTCTCAAATCAATAATAGAGATTATTTCTCCTCTTAAATTATCAAGACCAACTACATATTTTTTAGCATTTGGGACATATGTAAAATTACTAGATTTCCTAATCTCCTTAACTTGCATAATATCTACAAGATAATTATCATTTCCAATATTAAAAGAAACTACTTTAAAATCTAAATTGACAGGAGTAGGTCCTTTAACCTGATTACTTACATTATGGTCCCCTAAACATATCTCTTTTATTTCCATCATAAGACTATCCTTTCATATCTTTCAGGTCAAAAAGCCTAAATACATCAATAATTAAGACAACCTTACCATTACCAAGTGTAGTAGCTCCAACTATGCCGGGACTTGAAGCATACTTATCTTTAATAGGTTTTACAACAAAATCTTCTTCTCCAAGAATAGAATCCACAACTATCCCAGCCTTTTTATCATTAACGCTAATGACTATTAAAAACTTCTCATACAGGTTTTGATCGTTATTTATATTAAAAAGCTCATCAAGTCTAAGCACAGATATAACTTCTTCCCTTAAATTATACACTTCATGATCATTTTCAAGAAGCTTAATATTTTCTTCGCTAATTCTATGTGTTTCAAGAACACTATTTAAAGGAATAACATAAATCTCACTGCCTGACTTTACAAGAAGACCTTGCACAATCACTAATGTTAAAGGAAGCTTTATTTTAAAAGTAGTACCAACATTAACTTTTGAATCTATAACAATAGTTCCATTTAATTTCTTAATATTATTTTTAACAACATCAAGTCCTACGCCTCTGCCAGAAACATCTGTAATCTGACTAGCTGTTGAAAATCCTGGTTCAAAAATTAAGTTCAAAATCTCACTCTCAGATAAAACCATATCTTCTTTTATTAAACCTTTCTCAATTGATTTTTGCCTAATAATATCTGGATCTATACCTCTTCCATCATCCTCAATCTCAATTGATATCACATTACCTTCATTCTTGGCACGCAAAATTATATGACCAGCTTTATCTTTACCCTTGCTAAGTCTCTCATCAGCAGTTTCAAGACCATGATCCATAGAATTTCTAACACAATGCATTAAAGGATCTACAAGATCATCTATAACAGATTTATCAACTTCCGTCTCTTCCCCTTCAGTACTAAGCTCTACAATCTTGCCTAGCTTCTTTGAAAGGTCTCTTACCACTCTTGCAAATCTTGAAAAAATACTAGAAACTGGTAGCATTCTTGTCTTTAAAACACTCTCATGCAAATCAGTAATTATCCTAGAGAGTCTACCAGAGGCAAATCTAGAATCTTGAAGAATTTTAAATAGTAAATCTCTTAAACCTACCATATCCTGTAAAGTTTTATCAAGCTTATGCTCCACCAAATTTGCTATTTGGTTTTCAAGAGAGCTTTCCAATTCCAAACCCATATCCTTAAAAATTATCTTTAAATCTACCAAAAAACTATTGCGAAAACTTTCTTGATAATCATAAAAATAATTAAAACTATAAAGGAAAGAGGTCATATCAGAATTTATTTGATTATAAGTTGACTTACTTATAACGGCTTCACTCACAAGGTTTAATATGGAATCTATTCTTTTACTATCAATTCTAATCAAATTGACATTTACAGTTGTCTTCTTAGATTCCTTAGAAGAGGCATAACTACCAACTTCAGTATTTAAATTTACATCCTTAATATTTTTTAAATCAACTTCGTTAATATCAAAACTAACAACAACATCTGACAAATCTACCTTTTTAGAAATACTATCCACTGAGGTATCTGATATTAAATAATATACAATAAAATCAAAAAATTTATCAGCTAATAAATCTTCGGGAATAGATTTATAAACTTCTCCTAAACTTTTTAACGCCTGCAACATCTGAAGTCCAGAAATCGTTGACATAGGATTATCTTTATTGAAATTTAACTTTACCTCAAATAACTTAGCATCACCAACACGCTTTCTTAAACTTATAAGCTCATCATTAGAAAGCCGCACTTTTCCTTCAGACAGAGTATCATAAACAACAGTATTTCTTTCAATTGCCTCTGTTTTTGCCAACTCACTATCAATATCAAATTCATCAATTGCATAACTCAAAGCAACACCAGACAATTTGATCTTTTCCTCAATAGTATTCTTATTTAAAGATATTAAATAATAATCTACTCTTCTTAAAAACTTATCTGCAATAAGCTGTTCATAATTAGGCACCGTATACAGAATTGGTCCTAAATCTTTTAAAGCTTGAAACATCTGTATACCAGCAATTGTAGCCATAGGATTATCTTTATTAAAATAAATACTCACTTTTAAAACTTTTTGCCCAAGTCCAACAACTTCGCACATATCACTAAGATCACGGGAAGAAAGCAAAAATTCATCATCATTTATATTCTCTAAAGATATCTCGGAAACTGTCTGATGCTCGTCTCCTAAAAACCTTCTTAATTTATTTTTAAGCTTGCTTACATCTTGTAAATAAACATCTCCATTCAGACGTGCATCAAGCATGCCTTTTATTACATCAAGTGCATTTAAAAGTAAATCAACAAGGTCATTACATATCTTTAATTTGTTATCTCTAATAGCATCAAATACATCCTCAATAACATGAGTAAAACCTGAAAGTTCCATCATATCAACAGAAGCTGAGCCGCCCTTAAGAGTATGCGCCGCCCTAAATATCTCATCAATAGTTTCTGCATTATTAGGGTCATCCTCTAATGACATAATATTCTCTTCAAGAGTATCTACAAGATTCTGAGCTTCCTCAAAAAAAATCTCTAAAAGCTCTTTGTTTTCTGAATCTAGCATTAGCTTATTTTTCCTACTTTATCTTAATAGAGACTAAATCTTAAAGATTCAGCCCTATTAACAAATTAAATTTATTGTTCTTTAGTACGTGCTCCAGATTCATCATTACTACCCTTTTCTAAGAAATCTTGAAAAGACTCATCTGGCATTGACACATCTTCTTTAATCTTTAAAACTTTCTTAAGAGCTTCCTGTGCTTTTAATTTTCGAAGTGATTCTGCCCCACGTGTCTCATAAATCTTAAATACAGATTCATTATCAATATCAGAATCCAAAGAAACACTTAACTTATCATAAATAACCCTTACATCTTTAACATAAAAAATCAAATTCTGATCTTTTGAGCTATGAGACTTTGAAACTCTAAATGCCTTAAATCTCATCTTACTTGAAGGAAGAGGATAATTAGGAATATTATCTTTACCTGTTATAGCACTTATGCCTGAAAGATAATTAGGATTTGACCACACCAAATCTGCCCAACCTTTAAATCTTAAGGTACCTAAAGGATAAACATATTCCATCCCACTCATATCTTCAAATAAAACTTCAAGATCGACCTCATGACCCAAACTGTAAACAGTAACCTTAACTTCTTTCATAGTTTTAACATTGTCAATTAAACCTTTACCTAAAAATTGATTACCGTCTTCTCCAGCATAAAAAGGAATTTTAAATGGAGGTAAAATCATTGCAGAAGATTGAGAATGACTTGGAAATAATACTCTCACACCTAAGATTGTATCGCCTGCATATCTTTTAGATTCACCCTTAACAACAGCCGGAGCAACAACAGAATTTTTTACATAAGCCTGCATCCTAGATGAAGGGGTTAAAAGAACAGTCCAATTACTTATTCCAAGATCTAAGACCATATCTTCTGCCTTCACAATATTTGAAGCCCCAGAATACACAAGTTCAACATAATCTGTAAGATCAAGCTTAGTTGGGCTTGAATCTCTTGCAAGTTCTGCAAAATCAAGAACTAATTCACCAGGCTCATTTTTCACAGAATTATCACCTGATGATGATCCAGGTACTTCTTGTCCAAAAAGAGAGCTTAAGAAAATAAGAAAAAATAAAATAAAAACAATATTTTTTACTTTAGACATAAAAATCAACTCCTTCTATAAAATAATTTATAGCTTTTTATTTTTAATTTTTACTTACAGTATACCCGAGATTGCCTAAAAATGCCTTAAACATTTAGAACATACCCCTCAATAAAAATAACAATTTTTCTAACATTTCCAGGATAGTTAAAATCAATTGTTTCTTTTAAAGATTTAACAAACAAATTTACTCTCAGTTTATCAGAGTCATTATAACCACCATTTTCAAAAGAATTATAAAACTCTTTTGAAAGATTTATAAAATATACATCATTACTTATAAAAGAATACAAAAATTTTACGTTCCTTGTGCCAAATTGCAAAGAAAACCCCTTACTATTACCCAATAGAAAATCTTTAACTAAAAAATCCAAATTCTCTTTAAGAGTTTTTTTCTCCTTTAAATATCTTAAATCAGCAATCAATTCATTTTCACAATAAAAATAGAAAACTTTCCTAAAGAAGATATTCTCATAATTTAAAAAAATCATACATAAAGAAAATATAAAACTTAACAATAAAAGCGCAATTAGTATCTCAAATGAATATTTTGCTCCATTACGACTAAAAAAACTACAATAAATAGAATTATTTTTCATAAAATTCAATAAACCTAATTAAAGATTTAAGTACTAATATATTTATCTTACTCATATAATTGTAATCCAAAATTAACATAGCATCAGCAATGTTAGATAAAAACCCAATTTCAATTAACACAGCAGGCATACTACTATTTTTAATCACAAACCACTGCTCTTCTCTAATTGATCGAATTTTGGTCTCACATAAAACATCAATAAAAGTCTCATATAAAATTTCAGCTAATTTTTTTGACTCATATTTATACTTAATATCTAGTATATCATTAAGCTCCCTCAAGTATCTATTACCCCTAATATCATATCCTTTAAAATTTCTTACAACTTCTCTTTTGGAATCTTGGGGAAGATACCAAAATTCAATTCCCCTAGCTTCAGGATTTGGCGCATTATTCACATGTATTGATAAAAATATAACATTATGTGGAAAATCTGGTTTAATTGCATTCGCAAGCTCAGACCTATCTCGCAATGGAACAAAAACATCATCTACACGTGTTAATAAAATGTTCCTGTCTAAAAAATAATTACTCAAGACTTTATATAAATGCACAGAATAAGTTAGAGCAAAATCTTTCTCTAAAAAAGTAATATCATGTTCATTGATTTTATGAGTTACAACAGCTCCTCTATCATGTCCGCCATGACCAGGATCAATTACTATCGACATTATTCGTGGCTTACTGTAGCTTTGCAAAGCTCTAAAATGATTTTCAATCTGCATCAAAGCCCTCTTGGTTATCAAAATCTCTCCGTCCTTTAGAAGGATAGGATCTACATAAATATAATAACCAACAGATGAGAAACCATATTCAAAACCTACTTTAAGCTTAAGATGTCCCTTCTCATGTTCAATTGTAAGAATATCATTTGCAATATTAAAGTTAAACTTAAAAAACTTACTATCAAGTGAATCCAGAATATTAACGTAATCAACTTCCTGAGCCTCTAAAAAAAAATAAACAAAGATTAAATTAATCAATAATATTATTTTCCCAAAGTTCAATTGCACTCTTTAAGTCACCTTTAAACCTTAAGCTATTTTTAGTAATTTCATGTTTGATTTCTTTATATTCTCTGCCAAATTTAAAAGGGTTAATGCCATATCTTAAGCATAGTTTCAAAAATCTAAAGAACGAAAATTTTATTCCATTTCCAATAAAAATAGGAACATAATTTTTAAGCAAAAAGATCAAAAAACTTCTATTTTTTGTCAAATCTTCTGGAACATTTAAAGCGGTATATTGTATGCGAAGTTTCCTATAGATATGGACACTTTCCCCAAAATAAATAGCCCTAAGCCCAAAATCTAATCTTTGAAAATATTCATTTTTAATTCTTCTATCAAACCCCCCTAGTTGAACAAATCTCTCTTTAGAGTAAAGACCACAATAATCCATAGTAATTAAACTTTTCTCATAATCCCTCTCAGAATTTATCAAAATTACCTTCAATTTCTGCTGTTCATCAATAGTGGGAATAAAAACTGATGGAACAACTTCCTCTTCTTTGTCAAAAAACTCTCCACCAACAAGAAGCACATTCTTTTTAACTATTTCATCAAATATATTAGGAATCCAAAAAGGATTTAACAAATACATATCACTTTGCAACACAAAAACAAAACTACAAATGGATTCTTTCATAGCTAAGTTGACCTTCTCGCCAGAATTCAAATCATCAGAAAGTAAAATAAACTTCAATTTATCATAACTCTCTGAAATAAATTGAAGAGAATTTCTATTACTTTGCTTTTCAATAGAAATAATTTCTCTGATAAAATCAAAATTAGAGAGAGATCCAAATAAATCTTCTCTAAAAATTTTTGTACCCCTATTTAAAATTACAAAAGAGATTCCAAAAGTTGACTTTTGTACATAATTATTTTTAGACTGAATAACTGTATAAGAATAGTCATTACTCTTAAAATACATAAACTTACTTCAAAAATCCTTATAATTAAACTATAATAACTATATGATAAGCACTAAAATGTTAAAAATAAGTATTTTAAACATCGATCAATTAAAATATAGCATAGTTATTGCCGTTTTAATACTCATAACATTGATAAGTTGCAAAGATAAAAATGTAACCTACGACAAAAGAATAAAAAAAATACTTGATAATAACAAAATTGAATACAGAATAGACAAAGAAAATGATTTTATTGTATCAAAAATCATCAATGATACAAAAACAGAAATAATAGTCCGATCAAAAATAAATTCATATCAAAATTCAAAAACAAGAGAAATATTTGGAATTGTAGAAATATTCGATGTCAATTCAAACAAAATTCAAGAAATATCAGAATCTCTAATGAGTGATAGCTACAATAACCGAGTTTTAGGATCATGGGAAATCATTCATGACCCTGAAAGGGGCAATAATTCTTTAGTATATATTGTCAAAGCTGAAGAAAATGCAAAAGAAACCTTCCTACTTGATGCTCTTGAAGAAGTCGCAGCAACAATATCCATCTTTAAAAAGGTAATAAAGGGTAATGACATAGAAGTCAATACTAAAAATACATCTAATGAAATTGATAATGATACCTTACACAATGAAGAAAAAATGAAAGACCATGCAGAAGAAGAGCTTCAAAAAATAAAAGCCGAGTAACTATTCTACATTTAAAGAATTAACATCAAAATTAAATTTTACTCTGTCACCTACCTTAATTTTAAATTTAGAAAAAGAACCTTCCGGAACCTCAAGAGCATACTTGACCTTATACCTAGAATTTACAACCCTTTGTGAAAAAGGAACTAAACTGTAAATTTCCTTAATAACACCTACAGAATTAATATAAGCAATCTCAAGTGGTACAGGGGTATCTTTCATCCAAAAAGACAAATTCTTCTCTTCTTTAAAAATAAAAAGCATACCATTATTTTCATTTATGCTCTCAGTTCCCATATACCCTTTAGCTCTAGTAACTTCATCAAGCGCAAGCTTAACAAAAAACTTAGTATCATTAATAATAATTTCTTTATCATATACATGATTGGCACACGATATATAAAAAATTAATGCAAAAAGAGCTCTCAGAATCAACGCTCCTTATTAACATAAGACTTTAATGTCATCCTTAAAATATTACTATTCAAAGCAATAATAGAATCACCAACATCCCAAATATAATTGAAAGGAGTTACAACAATAGCATCGCCAAATTTTTCCCTGATACTAAGAACAATAGAGTATTGAGAAATCAACTTTTTATCAAAAACAAAAGTATATGAATAAAGCCTATCGTTATCAAAACTAAAGTAAGCATACCTTATAGGAGTTTTACCTTTAAATTTTAAAATTTGTGTTTTAGCATAAGGAAATTCAACTTCTTCAATATCAGAATACAAAATAGAAGTTTGACGAACATTATCCTCAACAAATTTAACATTCTCTCCAATTTTAAAAGATAAAAAAACAGAAAACAAGTAAAAAACTGTAATTCCCATATGACTTCATCCTTAGAAAAAAAGAATGTAAACAAAAAGCAAAACTATTAAAAAACTCGCAAATAAATAAAGCATAACACTAACATTAAATCCAAAACAGAATCTCGACTTTAAAAAATCATTACTAGTTCTGGACCCCTTCAATCTTGATCGCCGTCTCATTCTAAAAATACGCTCTTGAGACTGTCCTTCTAAAGGACTATAACTACATTTTGGACAACCATTCTCAAATGCAGAAACAATACCTACATATCTACAATTTGGACATTCAAGATCGCCTAGTTTAGAGTGACAATTTAAACACACAGACTTATTAAGTTCAACCTTTCCCCCACAATGTTCACAAAAAACCTCAAAATTGACTTTTTTCAAACTATAATCCTTTAAACACAATGCTTAAAAATTGTATATATTAATTATCATATAAAATATATTAATATATTTAAATAGGAAGACTAAAATGAAATCAGGATTTGTATCAATAATAGGTAGACCTTCAACAGGAAAATCTACACTTTTAAATTCAATATGTGAACACCAAATATCAATTATTTCATCCATACCACAAACAACTAGAAACAAAATAAAAGGAATATTTACAGATAAAAGAGGTCAAATTATTTTCATAGACACACCGGGATTTCATCTAAGTAAAAAGCAATTCAATATAGCACTGATGCATAACGTACATTCTGCAATTAAAGAAACAGAATTAATTCTTTATGTAATTGACATTCAAGATAAACCTGGCATTGAAGAGAATGAAATATTAACAATTATCAGTAAATCCAAAATTAATTTCTTAGTAGTCATCAACAAAATTGATATTCAAAAAACAAAAGAAAGAGAAATAATGATATTTTTAGAAGAAAAAGGAATTAAAAAAGACAATATTATAAAAATCTCTGCTGAACAAAAAATCAATATTGAAGAAATTAAAGATAAAATTTATGAAAATCTCCAAGAAGGACCTCTTTATTATCCAGAAGAATATTATACAGATCAAGAAATGAACTTAAGAACTAGTGAAATAATTAGAGGCGTAACGATTAAAAAACTAAAAGAAGAACTACCATATTCTTTATATATAGAGATCGAAATCTTAGAAGATAGAAAAAACAAACTTTTTATTAAAGCAAATATTATTGTAGCCGTAGAGAGCCAAAAAGGCATAATAGTCGGCAAAGGAGGCAAAGGAATAAAAATAATTGGAGAAGAAGCAAGAAAGATAATATCAGAAATATTTAAAAAGAAATGCAATTTATTCTTACAAGTAAAATTAAGAAAAAATTGGAACAAAAACCCTAAACTAATTAAAAATTTAATCAATTAACACAATAACATCTTAAAACATCTCTTTAAAATCTTGAAACAAAAAACATAGAATGCTAAAATCAAGTTTTAAATAGGGGTAATATTTATGAAAACAGCACACTGGGCAGATTTCTATGCAAAAAAAATCATAGAAGAAAAAGGTGAAAAGGAACAATATACAGTTGCATCAGGCATTACTCCATCAGGCACTGTGCATATTGGAAACTTTAGAGAAGTAATCTCCGTTGACCTTGTAGCAAGAGCATTAAAAGATGCAAACAAAAATGTAAGATTTATATACTCATGGGATAACTATGATGTATTTAGAAAAGTACCTAAGAACATGCCTGATCAAGAATTACTGACAACTCATTTAAGACAAGCAATCACAAGGGTTCCTGACACCAAAACTAATCAATCAAGCTATGCAAGAGCAAACGAAGTGGAATTCGAAAAATATCTACCTATTGTAGGTATTAAGCCAGAATTTATAAACCAAAGTCTAAAATATATGTCAAGTGATTACTCAAATCAAATTAAGTTTGCACTAGATCATAAAGATGAAATAGCAAAAGTCCTTAATAAATATAGAACAACAAAACTCGCTGACAACTGGTACCCTATTAGTATTTTTTGCACCAAATGCGACAGAGATACTACAACAGTAAAAAATTATAATCATTGCTATTCAATTGAATACCATTGCGAATGCGGTAATAAAGAATCACTCGATTTAAGAAAAACATGGGCTGCAAAACTTCCATGGAGAATAGACTGGCCAATGCGATGGAAATACGAAAACGTTGATTTTGAACCTGCAGGAAAAGATCATCATAGTAGTGGGGGAAGTTTTGACACCTCAATAGAAATTGTAAAAATTTTCGGAGGAACTCCGCCCATAACATTTCAGTATGATTTTATATCAATCAAAGGACGTGGTGGGAAAATATCTTCATCATCTGGAGAGGTCGTGTCATTAAAAGATGTCCTTGAAATATATACTCCAGAAGTCACAAGATTCTTATTTGCATCAACAAAACCCAACACAGAATTTTCAATATCATTCGATCTTGATGTAATAAAAATTTATGAAGATTACGATAAATTTGAAAGAGTATATTATGGAATTGACGATATTAAAGAAAGTAAAAAAGAAGCTTTTAAAAGAATTTACGAACTCTCTCAACCAAAAGCACCAGATAAAGAAATTCCATATCAAATTGGTTTTAGACACTTAAGTGTAATTTGTCAAATTTTTGAAGGGAACAAAGATAAAATTTTTAAACTTTTAAATGATGTAAAAGAAAACCAAAAAGAAAAACTTATAAACAAAATTGATTGTTGCATTAACTGGATCAAAAAATTTGCACCTGAAGAATTTAAATTTTCACTAAGAACCACATTCGACAACACTGAATCCTTGGATAGCAACAAACAAGGAGTAACACAATTACTAAATTTTTTAAAAAAAGATTTCAACAATATCACTGAAAAAGAAATTCAAGATGAAATTTATAATATCGCAAGAAGCAATAACATTGAACCCCCATTATTCTTTAAACAAATTTACAATATATTAATTAATAAAGACAAAGGACCGAAATTAGCAGGATTTATTAAAGCAATTGGTATTCAAAAATTTGAAGAAATTGTAAAACACTATATTTAGCTTTAATAATAAATGGACTTATAAATAAAAAGAGATTATTAATTTAAACAATCTCTTTTTATCAATGGTATTTTATAATTTCTTTATTTTTTCTTTCCTTGATTAGCAACAGATTCCATAGCCGCTTTAATCTTATCCTCGTCACCCAAGTAATAATGTTTAATAGGTCTTAAATCCCTATCAAGTTCATACACTAAAGGAATACCAGTAGGAATATTAAGCTTTAAAATATCATCATCACTCATATTATCAAGATATTTAACAAGAGCTCTTAAAGAATTTCCATGAGCAGCAATAATAACCTTTTTTCCCTCAATAATAGCTCTAGCAATTTTATCTGTCCAATACGGTATAACTCTTGCAACAGTATCCTTTAAACATTCCGTTGAAGGAAGTTCACTTTTAGGAATCCCTCTATATCTCAAGTCATGAATTGGATGACGTTTATCAGACTCTTCTAAAGGCATAGGAGGTATATCATAACTACGTCTCCACATTAAAACCTTATCCTCGCCATATTTTTCAGCTGTTTCAGCCTTATTTAATCCTTGCAAAGCTCCATAATGTCTTTCATTGAGTCGCCAAGATTTCTCTACATCAATATAAGATTGACCCAATTCACGCAAAATAATATTTAAAGTATCATTAGCTCTTACCAATACTGAACTAAAAGCAATATCAAAAAAATAGCCTTCTTGTTTAAGAACTCTACCGCCCTCTAAAGCTTCAGAAATACCCTTCTCAGAAAGCTTAACATCAGTCCAGCCTGTAAAAAGATTTTCTTTATTCCATTCACTCTCACCATGACGCACTAAAACTAATTTATACATAAAATCTCCTAAGAAATGTTTTTATTACTTTAATAACACTTTATCAATTATAAATTAACACAAAATCTAACTAATGTTAATACTCAAAAATTCTCTCACAACCATAAATACAATACGTTATTAAAAGATTTTACTAAAAATCTAATACTATTGATTATATTATTCTTAATGATATAATTTACCCTACAAGTCTATAAGTAAATCTATATGATTAAGGATAATACATAATGGAAGAACAAAAAAAGTTAGTTTCACATTACGCAATTGATCATTATGTAAAAAGCGACATGCACCTTGGAATTGGAACAGGAACAACGGTTTTTTATGCAATTAAATATTTAAGCAAAAAAATAAAATCTGGGGACTTAAAAAACCTAAAACTTTACCCAACAAGTAGTGATACAAAATACTTACTTGCAAGAGAAAATATTACATATGAGTCCAAATTTACAAAACTCAGCAAAAATATAGACATAACAATCGACGGAGCCGATGAAATTTTATTAGAAACAAAAGCCCTAATAAAGGGTGGTGGAGCAGCTCATCTAATGGAAAAAATAGTGGCATATAATTCTCATCAATTATTGATTATTGCAGATGAAACAAAAATTGTACAAACTTTAGGAACAAGAGCATCTGTACCAATTGAAATTGTTCCAGATGCTCTTGCATTTATTACAGCAAACTTAGCAAACATGAACTTTAATCCTGTTTTAAGGACTTGTAAGTCTAAATCAGGACCAATAATAACTGATAATAATAACTACATCTTAGATGTAAAAATGAATGTCGAAAACCCTAAAGGGGCTGAAAAATACTTTAAATTACTCCCAGGAATACTTGAAATTGGTATTTTTAACCATCAAAACACTAAGATCATATACTATCAAAATGGACAGATTAAAGAAACTTAAAATTCACTTTAAAAGAATTGCTAACTAAATATTCTCTAATTAACCGAAGATAAAAATCCAATTTAAATCTTTCATGTCCATTCAAATAAAGAATATCATTGCTAAAAACAACTCCTTTACTTAATCTCAAAAGATAATTAATAAAATTACAAAAATCTTCCTGATTATATATAAATCTACGCTTTAAAACAGAAACCTCAAGACCCTTCTTAGTCCCAAGATTTGTAATAAAATGACAAATAAAAAAATCTAAATCACTTAAAATCTCAAAAGCTGCTGTAGATTTCTCAACACCTAAAAAATTATCATCCATCTTAATCACAGCCTTAAGACCATCACCTTTGGAAATAACAAGCAAACTAACAGAATTTACCCCAAGACCCAAATATGGTTTAAGCTCCCAATATCGCAAATTATGTTTACTCTCATGCCCCTTTAAGGCAAAATTTGAAATCTCATAATTCATATAGCCATTGGATTCCAAAAAATCAAAAGCATAAAACCAAAAATCTTCAGCCTTAGCCTCATTATAATTGGAAGAAACATCTTTAAAAAAATCAACAATACAATTTTTCCCATCAACTAGAATTTCTGAAAGACAAATATGTTCAGGAGCACATGCAACTAACTTTACTAAATCATTCCTAAGATGCATTTTTTCTTGATAAGGAATATTAACATTTAAGTCAATATTCAAATCAAAATCAAATTTACGAATACCATTTACTGCGTCATTTATTTCAGCTACAGATATCTCATAAACACCCATCACTTTTAAAAATTTTGAAGAAAAACTCTTTATATCAATACTAATCCTACTAACAGAAAAATCATTTAAAATTGCTAAAAGCGAAGGTGTAATCTCTAAAGGATGTAATTCAAAGGTAAATTCATCCAATGTAAGAAAATCAAAATTTTGAGATAGAGAAGTTAAAAAAGATTCTAAATCAGAATCATTACCAAGCCCGGAGGTTTCGTATTTAATATAAAGGGTCTTAATTTGTGGAGACCCCAAAACCTTTAAATAATAAGACAATTCTTGCAATATTTTATCAAAAAAAACATAACTAAAACACTTGGTGAGATCAATATAAATACTTAAATCCGTTAAACGCAAAAAATTCACTACTTTATAAACAGCCTTTAAAAAATTTAAGTTTAATTATAATATATATAATGATAGCATCAATTATAATGAATTTAAATAACTTCAATATAACACGAAAAATAAAAACAAGAGGTTTGAATGTCTAAAGACTATTACAACATACTTGGAATACACAAAAACGCTACAACAGAAGAAATCAAAAAAGCCTATAAAAAATTAGCTATAAAATATCATCCTGACAAAAATAAAGGAAACAAATTTGCCGAAGAAAAATTTAAAGAAATAAATGAGGCTTATGAAATTCTCTCATCTCCTCAAAAAAAAACCAATTATGATAATTTTGGAAGTGCAAATTTTAATAATAATTTCAACACAGAGGGATTTAGTAAAGGATTTAAGAATACTGACTTTCATAATTTTGAAAGCTTCGATTTATTCTCTGAGATTTTTGGAGGAGCTACAAGAGGCACACTTAAAGATACAGAGATAACTATTAAAATTTCACTATATGACGCTTATATGGGGGGTAAAAAATCAATATTAATAAACAACGAAAAAATTGACATTAATATTCCAAAGGGAACAATTGAGACTACTAAATTAAAGTTTAACGGAAAGGGAAACATAAATCCAATTTCTGGGAAAAGAAGTAACCTAATTATCAAATTTGAAATATCAAGTTATAAAAATTTTACTTTAAAAGAACGAAATTTAGAAACAAAAATTAATGTATATCCATGGGAAATAGCTTTGGGTAGTGAAAAAGTCTTTGAAACAATTGAAGGTAAAAAAATAAAGATAAAAATTCCAAAAGATACAAAAAATGAAGAAATACTAAGTTTAAAAGGTCTTGGCATGCCTGCACTTGGCAATACCAATAAAGGGGATCTCAGAGTTAAACTAATAGTAGATGTTCCTAAAATCATTAACGATGAAGTAAAAAAAATATATGAACGACTAAAAGAAATATATAATGAGAAATTTTAAACAAATAAATGCTCAAAATTTTTCAAGCTTTTCTCCCAGTCAAGCTTAAAATCATTAAGCCTGTTTATTTTAAGTTCATATTCCTTAATTCCATCTTCAATACTATTAAAATTTTTATTAACATCTACTGAAAATTGAATAATATCACCTTGACGAGGAGAAAGACTAAAGAAAGTAAACTTCCAACCTCCGGAATTTATAATAGATATTATCCTTTTCTGAAAAACACAATCTGATATTAAAACAAGTTTCTGAAACTCTTTTCTACGCAAATAAATAAACTCATTCCACTCATTAAAAATAGCACCTGGCAATTCATCTAAACCAATCTCAATAATATTACTTATAGACAAAAGAATATTAAGGGTCTCTAATAAATTCAAATAATAACTCTCAAAACACTGAATAGTAATATCTAATAAAGAAATTTTAACAAGCAACTTAGATATATCAAGACTATGATCTTTCATAATTTTTGATATTCTTTCTTTTGCATATTCTATAACAAATTTTTTATGTGTATCTTTAATATACTCACTTACCTTAACCTGCTCCACCTTTTCACAATACTCATCAATTTTCTTATTAATTAAATCCAAACTACTATTATTAGCCTCATTAGAAAAGAAATCAATCGTATTTGCCAATCTTTCCAAAAACTCTTCTTTAATAAAAAAAGTGGCAATTTTTATGCAAGAATATGGGGTTTTATTTTTTCTATCAAATTCCTCAATCTTTTTCTTAAGATCTACCCTAAAATTCAAATATCTAAGTCTATCTAAAAATTTATTAAAAGTATCTTCATTATTTAAAAGTACATCATATTCTAAATTTAAAAATTCTGATGACGGATAATATTTTTTTATCAAATTTTTAATAATAACCAAAGCATCACAAAATATTTTCTTATTAATATTTAAACTATCATTTAACTTTGAAGAAGTAATAGCAACTCTAGCAATATCTTTATGAACTTTATCTAAAAAGATAATCTTACTTTTAAGCAAATTGGCATCATTAATAAGACTTGACTGTTCCTTATAAGAATAATAATTTATTAAACTATATCTAAAAATACTAAAATTTAAATGTTTTTGAAAATCAAAAAACCTATAAAACCCCAATGAACCAAAATCAAGAAACTTCATATCATAATATTATAACAAAACATCTATTTAATTTTTTTATAACAACTTAGAAGAATAGGAGAAGCTATAAAAATTGAAGAATAAGTACCAACAACAACACCTACCATAAATATTAGAGAAAAATCTTTAATAGCTCCCTCAGTAAACACATAAATAGAAAGCACTGCAACGAATGTCGTCATAGATGTCAAAATAGTTCTTGATAAAGTTTGCTTAATACTTACATTTAAAATATTTAAAAATAAAGTATCTGTCATATTCCTAAAATTTTCCCTAATTCTATCAAAAATAATTATCGTGTCATTTAAAGAATACCCAATAATTGTCAATATAGAAACGATTATTGAACTATTTATTTCTATCCTAAATATCCCTAAAAAAGCAACTACAAAAAGTATATCATGTATCGTTGCAAATATTGATGCAACAGCATAACTCAACCTAAATCTCAACGCCACATAAAATAAAATAAGTGTAAATGTTAAACAAACCAATAACATTGATTTTGTCCTTAAAATAGATGAAAAATTCGAATCAATAAAATAAGAATCAAGAATTTCAACATTGGCACCAAACTCAGTATTCAATTTATCAATTAATGTACTGTGAATCTCTTTTTTTAAAGCATAATCAGTAATGTCTGACTTCACTATAATAGAGAACTGACTCTTAGACTCATCACTTGAAATAATTTTATTAACATCAAATGTTTTATAAACTGAAGAGAGTATTCTTTGTATATCATAATCTTTAATACCTGATTTATCTATTACAAAATTAATGTTAACTCCTGAAGAAAAGTCTATTCCCCAATTATAACCACCATGATACATAAAAGTATAAATAAAGCCTGATAAAATCATACAAAAACTAACTATAATAACTTTATTTCCATATTTTAAAAAATTAAACACCTTTTGCATAATTTGAACTCCAAGAGATACTTAAACATTTGCTTTTACTAAAAGACATAATAAATTCCAAAATAAACCTTGAAAAGATTAAACTACTAAAAAGTGATGCTACAATCCCTATAGACAAAGTCCAAGCAAAACCTTGAATAGTCCCGGTTCCGAGAAGAGTTAAAAAAAGCACAGCAATAAATGTTGTAATATTTGAATCCATTATTGCCCAACAAGCTTTTTTAAATCCATCATCAAATGCTCTCTCAAATTTTCGACCATTTCTAATCTCTTCCTTAATCCGCTCATAAATAATTATGTTAATATCAACAGCCATACCCATCGTTAACACAAGACCTGCAATACTTGTAAGAGTCAAAGTAAAGTTAAATGCCGACAAAATTGCCAATATTAAAAATAGATTATAAATAACCAATGAAAAACCCGCTACAAAACCACTTATCTTGTAATATGCCAACATAAATAAGAAAACCAAAACAAGCGCAAGAAGAGATGCTTTTATTCCAAGTTTAACTGTTTTTTCTCCAATAGTAGGTCCAATAACTCTTAAATCATCTATCTTTATTTCAACTGGAAAAGCTGCTGTTTTAAAAACAAGTGCAAGCTCACTAGCTTCGCGCTTATCAAAAGAATCCCCCTGAATTGAAACATTTCCACCAGCAATAGCATGACTAATATTAGCTACTGATTTAATTTTTCCTTCCATAACTACAGCTAAAGCTTTACCAATATTTTTTTTGGTAATTTCAAAAAATTTTTCACTTCCCTCATTATCTAGATTAAATGTAACCACATCTCTACCTGTCTTGTGATCGTTTAACACCCCAGCATCACTAATATGGGAACCATCAAACGAACTCTCAACACTAGAATCAACAACATAATAACGAACTGTAGATTCATCATCAATACCATAAGAATCCTTAACATACCAAGGAAAAATTTTCTTATTCTCTCCAAGTCCCATGCTATTTTTAATATCAGAAATTGAGTAAAGAGGTCCAGCTTCTAGTATTTTAGTATTAAGAACAGAAGTAGCCTCATTATCAACCACATAAAAGAGCAAATTTCCTCTACCACTTAAAAGAGAATCAACACGCTTCTCATCCCTTTCTCCTGGAACATCTAAGAAAATCTTATTTCCACTTGCTTCCCTCGTAATCTTAGGCTCTGTAAGCCCAAAGGTATCTACTCTATCTTTAAGTATTTGCATTGTACGGTCAAAAGCTTCTTCCTTTTCTTGAAAACTCAAAGTTCTTCCCAATTTTTGTTCAAGACCTGAATAATCAAGAGAAATAGTAACACTCATTCCTCCAGACAAATCAAGTCCAAGTTGTATTATTCTGTTTTTATTCCTCTTTATCTCTTCATAATACCTATAAATTTCAAGACTAAGTTCTTCAATATCAGCATCTGTTAAAAACCCATCCCTTAAGACTTTGACATTATCAAAAGATTTGGGAAACTCCTTTCCATAAATCTTATAGTTATTTTGAGCAATTGGAATTAAATACTTCAAATCATCTGGAATTTGAGCATTAGGATTCTTTTGATACAACTTTTTAAGTTCAATAAGTGAACTCAATGCCTTATTTTTAGAATAATCCCTTAAAGCCTCTTTTGAATATGAACTAATTTTTTTATCCTCATCGTTAGTAAAAAAATACCATTTTAGAGTAGGAAATATTAAAAGATAAGCAAATGATGTCACACATAGTATTAATATAAATTTAGAGACTTTATTCATAAATAACACCCTTATTACATTAATTTAACTTAAATATCATGCTAAATGAACATTCAAATTAACATTACATATTAAATCGCTTCTAACGCCTTAATTTTTATCTTTAATTTCGTCAAGAATAACTCTTTCAACTGAATTTTTTATAAACCTTACCTCTGAAGTTGGACTAAGTTCAAGCACAACTTCAGAATCATTAACCTTTTTAACAATCCCAAAAATTCCACCTATAGTTAAGACCTTATCACCCTTTTTAAGGTTTTTGATCATATCCTTTTTTTTCTTCTCTTCTTTACGCTGAGGCGATATTACTAAAAACCAAAATATAGCAATTACGGGAATAAAAACCAATAAACTCCTAAAAAAACTACTGCTATGGCTAAAATCTTGCAATAAAAACATAAAATTTCCTAACATTTAAACATAAGTAACTTTTATACTAGCAATATTACCTGGATAAACTACTCCAAAGAGGAGCTTGAGCTCCTCTCTTTTACTATAACTAGATTTGCTAATCTTATTATACCTGTCAATTAAGTACTCAATAAGAGTATCATCATTTTTACAAAGAGCCTTGCTAAAAGCACTTCTATAAAATCCAAGTTCGCAAAGCTCCTCTACACTCTTATCTTTATGCTGACTTAAAAGCTCTTTATCTACTATTGCCTTAGAACCATCATAACCTATACAAAAGACAAACTCATTTTCACTCAAATCTAGCTCCTTACTGCAATAAACATCCTAATCAAGGAGAAATTTGTGTAAAACTAACTTACATCATTCCCATTCCAGGATCCATAGGATATCCACCACCAGCATTACTCTTTTCCTCTTTAACTTCAGTAATAGCACACTCTGTTGTCAAGAGCAATCCTGCAATTGAAGCCGCATTTTGAAGAGCACTTCTTGTAACCTTAGCAGGGTCAATTATACCACTCTCAATCATATTTACCCATTTAAAACTCGCTGCATCAAAACCAAGTCCTTTTTTGTCAGTTTTAATCTGATGAATATAAATAGAACTCTCAAATCCAGCATTAGCAATTATTTGTCTCATTGGTTCTTCAAGACTTCTCTTCACAATCTCAAAACCTTGCTTCTCCTCATAGCTAAGTTTACTTGTATCAACTGTATCAAGATACATAGCAACTTCAATAAGAGTTGACCCACCACCAGGAACAACACCTTCTTCAACAGCAGCACGAGTTGCAGATAAAGCATCCTCAACCCTGTGTTTTTTCTCTTTAAGTTCCAGCTCAGTAACAGCACCAACATTAATAACAGCAACTCCACCAACAAGTTTTGCAAGACGTTCTTGGAGTTTTTCTTTATCATATTCAGAACTTGTCTCTTCAATTTGTTTTTTAATAAGCTCTGCACGCTCTTTGATTTGCTCTTTATTTCCAGTATTAATAATTGTAGTATTATCTTTATCAACTTTTACTGATTTAGCCTGACCAAGCTGCTCAAGTTCAACATTCTCAAGAGTAAGTCCCAATTCTTCACTAACAAACACTCCTCCAGTAAGTATTGCAATGTCTTCAAGCATTGCCTTACGTCTGTCACCAAACCCAGGAGCTTTAATTGCACAAACCTTCAAAGCCCCACGAACACTATTTAGAACAAGTGCAGCAAGAGCATCTCCCTCAATATCTTCAGCAATAATTAACAAAGGCTTATTTGTATTTAAAACTTTTTCTAGCACTGGCAAAAGTTCTTTAATCGTACTAATCTTCTTCTCACATATTAAGATATAGGCATCATCAAAGCTTACACTCATATTTTCTTTATTTGTAGAAAAATAAGGAGATAAATATCCTCTATCAAATTGCATGCCCTCAACATAAGAGATTGTAGTATCAAAAGTCTTTGACTCCTCAACAGTAATAACTCCATCTTTTCCAACTCTGTCCATAGCTTCAGCAATTTTTTCACCTATGGAAGTATCATTGTTTGCAGAAATAGATGCTACCTGCGCAATTTCTTCCTTAGTAGTAATTTTTTTAGCTGATTTACGAATTTTCTCAGAAGCTAAAGCCACAGCATGCTCTATCCCTTTTTTTATTCCAATTGGATTAATCCCAGAAGAAACATTCTTAAGACCCTCTCTTGCAATTGCATAAGCAAGTACAGTAGCAGTAGTAGTTCCATCCCCAGCTAGATCATTTGTTTTAATTGCAACTTCTTTTAAAAGTTGTGCTCCCATATTTTCAAGCGCATTATCAAGCTCAATTTCACGAGCAACACTCACTCCATCTTTTGTAACAGTAGGAGAACCAAATTTTTTATCAATTAAAACATTTCTCCCCTTAGGACCAAGGGTTACTTTCACAGCATTTGATAATTTTTCAATACCGCTTAGTAAACTTTTTCTAGCATCTTCATTAAAATATATGTCCTTAGCCATAAATTTGACTCCTTTTAAGCATAAAATTTAAAGTTAAATTAAATATCACATTATAAATGTTAGTATGAACTTCATACATATCACTATAAAAATATAAAATTTTTTTACTCATTAATCAAGACAAAATAACATAAAAATCAAGAAACCTCTTTGCAGCAATTTACTGTAAAATCAATACCAGTTATACTAATCTAATATATACTTATGTAAAGATTTTTTATGATGTTTAGAAAATTTAGAAATTCAAGAACTTATATTGTTATCATTTCAATAACTGCATTTGCTGAGAGTAAATTATATTCCATTTTATCAAATACCAAATATTTAATTGAAAACAAAAATCTCAGCTATAAGATACATTGGATATTCCCAACATATTTTTTTGAAATTTTAAAATTAAATCCAGAATTAAATGAATGGTTCTTTAACAGACTCAAAAATAATGAAGATATTTATATTCCAAGTACATACAGCGGCAGCCCCCATGAATACATGTTACATGATGAAATACACGTAGATCTATACTGGTCTTTAAAAAACCCATTTAAAAGTGGATATAAAGACTTATTTAAGGATAATCCACATACATTTTACGTATACAATATGGAAAAATTAAGGAAGAGAGTACTTGAACTATATAGAAAACTGAATTTTAACTATATAGAAGGAATAAGAATTACAAAAAATAATAAAAAATATTTAGTTTTCTATAAAAATAACTGTCAATTTTTATCAGAAATTCAAGAACCTGAAACACAAAAACAAAATATTGATACGCTTATTTACTTTCATGAAATTAAAGACATCTATAACAATCAAGAATTAAAGAACTTTTTACTATCTTTAAAAGGACTAGATGCAAACTTTTACAGTATTAAAATACAAAATTTAGAAGGCAAAAAAATAACCACAGAGCTCTTAGAAATCCCAGAATTTAACTCATTAAAAGAACAAGCAATAATACTACAATTTCAAAACAAAAGATTAAAAGAATATCAAATAAATGAAATTTCTTTAAAAGAATTTTTAGTTAATAAAAATTTTGAATATCATTCGACTAATCTAGAACCTATTACAAGTAAAAATATTGAATATAACATGGAGGGCAATTTTACACTATCTCATGAAAAATACCATGTAAAGTTTGAAGAAGGCAAACTAAACAAAATCAAATATAAAGAGAGAAAAGCTGAATTTTTAGATTCTTGCAGAACGTACATTAAAATCTTATCACAAAAAGATATAATTATAGAACCAACTATTGAAAGTTCATTTTCATTTTCAAATGAAAAAATCGTAGGAATTAGGCAATACTTAAATTTCAATACAAAAGAAAAATCAATAATTGATTTCTTCCTAGACGAAAACCTTGCAAGCTTTTTTATATCGATTAAAATAGCATGGCCTTCTGTTATAACTTGTAATAATAAAAGCCTAAAACTCAGTAACACAAATTATTTACTTGAATATTCAAGTCTAGAGATACCCATTTTCGAAGTTGAGAAAGGAACAAACTTAAAAATTACTGCAAAATACAATGATTTTGATACTTATGAAAAAATTATTGAAACAAAAAAAGACATAAAAGGATACATTAATGGCACAGAATTCTTAATATCTAAAGGAAACGATCAAAACAGTAATTTTTTCATAAGTTTTTTAAATATCGAAAAACATATTATATACACAATTAATTATAAAATCGCAAAAAGAGGTTTTAAGAGATGGTTTATTTTAAATATAGGAGGATCTTACAATACAATAAAAGCTGAAGATTTGAAAAATTATTCTTTGAGTTTAAATTTGCTATTACTCCCAATTAATAACAATTTCGATAATAAAATCAAGATAAACTCAAAAATAAAAAACTTACTTTTTTACCCAAATATAAAAAAAAATGAAAATAAATAGCTATCAGTAGCAAAATATTAATAAACCGTTATAAAATTATTTCTATAAGGACATTAAAGTACTTAATCTTAAATAATAAAGGGTATTATATATGAACAACAATACAATAGAGGTACATTCCACTTTAGAAAAAGTCGGAATTACTAATGACCCTATCTTGCTAAAATCATTAACAACAGAGTTGGGCATGAAAGCCTCACATTCAAGAAATAGAATAATTCTACACATTGCCTCAAATCCAAAAGAGTATTTTACAGCAAAAGAAATTTACAATAAATTAATAAAAGAAATACCAAGTTTATCAAAAGCAACAGTGTATAATACATTAAACATTTTAAAAGAACGTAATATTCTTAAAGATATAAAAACAACCGATCAAAAAGAAACAAGATTCTATCTAAGTTTGACTTCTACAATAGCTCACTTTAAATGCAACAAATGCAATCAAGTCTATCCCATCCAACTTGATGACATTAAAGATATTCTGAAAGACAAACTTGGAGAAGAATGGAAAACCAAATCCATTGAAATTATTTACTCAGGATCATGTAATAATTGTTATCAACAATCTAAAAAAGAAAAATCTAATATTGATTATGAAAATAATTAAAGGAAAGCAATATATGAATATAAAAAACACAATTTTTATCTTGATATTCTTACTTCTTTTAATAGTAGTAGGACCAAGAATGAAATTTAGAAATGAATTTGAAGAAACCAAAATTCCCAATAAACTTGGAGAAATTGATCAATACTTACTAACTGAAGAATCCAAGTTCAATCTAGAAGCAAATACAAAAAAAGAAATCATATGGAACGGGGATCAAAAAAGAACAGAATACGCAGTAATATATATTCATGGATTTGGAGCATCTAAAAATGAGATTTATCCTATCCCAAATAACATAGCAAAAGCATTAAACGCAAATATCTTCTTTACAAGACTCAAAGGACACGGAATTAACGACAAAAACGCATTTAAAGACGTCAAAACTAAAGACTGGCTAAGAGATATTGATGAAGCCATTCAAATTGGACAATCAATAGGAGAAAAATTAATACTCATTGGAACCTCAAACGGTGGAGCTTGTGCTATTTGGGCATTAAAAAACTACCCAGACAAAATATATTCTGCCGTTTTAATATCACCTAATATTTATCCTAAAGATAAAAGAACAAGTTTAATTTACTATCCTTGGGGACGTCAAATTGCTTACCTTATAACAGGTGGATATAATGAACTTGAAATAAGGCAAAATAAAAGAATAGAACATGAAGAGCTCACACCATTCCATTCACCAATACGACAAGTCGATTCAATAATTGCAATGATGGGCCTTGTTAAATTAATTAATAATAATGGTTTCAATGAGATAAAAACTCCGCTAACAATAGCTTATTCCCCAAATGACCCTACAGTAGATTCTCAAACAATAAATAAATTCATAAGTGAATATGGGGGATATAAAAAAACAATACCAATAATCCTTGTTGAAAGCTTTCACTCCCATGTTCCTGCAGGAAATCATAGTTACAGGAGTGCTCAAAATACATCTTATTTAACAAAACATGCGGTTGATTTTATTAAAAATATAAAAAGCAAGTGATATACAAAAGTATACACTTGCTCAAAAAATTAAACCTGGAATTAATTACCAAGAATTTCTTCAATTTCATTTTTAAGCACACTAACACCAGGACCATAAATCACCTGCACGCCACTATTCTTAATAAGGATTCCCTTTGCTCCTGTATTCTCCAAAGTATTTTTTAAAACTTTAAGCGAATCTTTCACAGTAACTCTAAGCCTTGTAGCACAACAATCAAGTTCAATAATATTATCACTACCCCCAAGTCCCATAATTACTTGAGATGCAACATTATCTCCCTTGACATTTGCATCAGAAAGAAATGTGTCATTAGAATTTATAGTATCTTCTCTCCCAGGGGTTTTATAGTTAAATTTAGATATTAAAAAAGCAAAACTAAAATAATATAGGAAAAACCAACAAACACCTACCAATGGAACTAAAACCCAATTTGTTCTTGCATTCCCCTGCAAAATTCCAAAAAGAATAAAATCAATAAATCCTCCAGAAAAAGTCTGTCCTATTGTGATTTGTAAAATATGAGCAAACATAAATGCAAAACCATCAAATACTGCATGAAGCACATAAAGAACTGGTGCCACAAAAAGAAAAGAAAATTCAAGAGGTTCTGTTATTCCTGTCAAAAAAGAAGTTAAAGCTGATGAGAATAAAAGACCAAAAACCTTTGTCTTTTGATTAGGCTTTGCAAGGCGATAAAGCGCAAGAGCAGCACCTGGTAATCCAAACATCATAGTAATAAATCTTCCACTCATAAAACGACTAGTTCCAATAAAAAATTTATCAGTACTATGAGAGGCAAGTTCAGCAAAAAAGATATTCTGAGTTCCTTCAACTAACTTACCATTAATAATTTCAGAACCACCAAGACCTGTTGTCCAGAAAGGCAAATAAAATATATGATGCAGTCCAAAAGGACCAAGCATTCGTAAAAAAATCCCGTAAATAAGAGTACCAACATATCCTGTTGCATCCACTAAGACACCCATTTTGCTAATCCCAGCTTGCATGTATGGCCAAAATATAAACATACATACAGCAAGAAGAATATTTGAAAAAGAAACTATTATTGGTATAAACCTAGAACCTGAAAAAAATCCAAGAACTTTTGGAAACTCAATTTTATTTAACTTATTATGAAGATAATAAGTTAAAATGCCAACAATAATTCCTCCAAAAACACCTGTTTCTAAAGTTCTAATTCCAAGTATTAATCCAACAGCTCCTTTTGAGAGTTCCTCGGAATTACTAAACATATCAATTAAAATACCAATAGTAGAATTCAAAACAAGATATCCAATAAAAGCAGCAAGTCCTGCTGTTCCCTTGTCTGATTTTGCAAGTCCAACGGCAACTCCAATTGCAAATATTGGTGGCAAATTAACAAAAATAATAGCACCGGCGGTACGCATTATATTAAACACTGACTGAAGAAAAAATACATTCAAAAAAGAATATGTGTTGACAGTTGCCGGATTAGATAAAGCACCTCCAATACCCAAAAATAATCCTGCTGCAGGAAGAATAGCAATAGGCAACATAAAAGAACGTCCAAATTTTTGGGCATTTTCAAAAAATTTTCCCATAAAACCCTCCTATATGTCTACAAAAGAAACACATTAGATATTATAAATACTCCCAAATTTCTTTAACCTCATTTATTTTATCAACAAATTTTTTTGTAATTTCCATAGGCCGTGTAATAGCTCCACCTACAACAACTAAAGAAACCCCAAGCTCAAAGCTTCTCTTAGCCTTAAGAGGAGTATCAATTTTTCCCTCAACTATTAACTTTGATTTGAAATTACACTTAAGTAAATTTTTTAAAAAGGCAAAATCATTATCTGCAATATTGCACCCTTCAGTATCCTTGGTATATCCATGTAAAGTCGTACCAATAAAATCAAATCCAAGTCTATCTGCATTAACAGCCTCTTCTAAAGAAGCAATATCTGCCATCAAGAGCTGACTTGGATATTTTTCTTTAATCTTATTAAAAAACTCAGACAACAAAAGACCATCGGGACGCTTTCTAAGAGTAGCATCAAGAGCAATCACATCAACCCCTTCACTACAAAGTTCATCGACTTCTTTAATAGTAGGCGTAATAAAAACAGGAGAATCATTATAAACTCTCTTAACAATACCTATTATGGGCAAATCAACTTCTGATTTGATTTGATGAATATCTAGAACACTATTGGCCCTAATTCCAACGGCCCCACCCATCTTTGCTGCTAAGGCCATCTTAGACATAATAAAACTACTATGTAAAGGCTCTCCTTCAAGAGCTTGGCAAGATACAATTAGACCTTTTTTAATTTTTTCAATGATATAAAACCTCCTATGATTTAATCGTTTAAAGCAATCTTAAATTTACAAACTATACCATTTTTAAAAAAGATTCAATTCATCATAAATTTAAGTGCATAAAACACAAATTTCATATCTGATTAAATTAAGCTATAATTTAACAATGTCAAATAAAATCAACTGGTTCCCTGGTCATATGAAAAGAGCATTAGACTTAATCCAAGAAAATCTCCAAAAAACAAATATTGTATTAGAAATACTTGACGCTAGAGCTCCACTTAGTAGCCAAAATCCACTAACTGAAAAAATTATTAAAAATTCAAATAGGAATAAAATAATACTTTTAAACAAATCAGATCTTGCACAAGAAGAAGAAATTCTGAAATGGAGAGAATATTTTGAAACACTTGAAAATAATGTACTAATCACAAACATATACAAAAAAGGAATGAAAAAACAAATAATAGATAACATAATAAAAATAGCTAATGTGAAAAAAATTAAAACTTACGAAGAAAAAATAAAAGTATTAGTAATAGGAGTGCCAAATGTTGGAAAATCATCAATAATTAACCTACTGGTAGGAAAAAAAAGCACAAGTGTTGCAAATAAACCAGGACACACAAAAAATATACAAATATTAAAAATAAACGAAAGAATTAATATCTTTGACATGCCGGGAATCTTATGGCACAACTTAGAAGATCAAGAGATTGCAAAAAAACTTGCAATACTAGATATGATAAAAAATGAAATAATAGATAATACAGAACTTGCGCTATATCTACTTAAAAAAATGCACATAAATAACAAAACCAAATTACTAAACAAATATAATATAATATCAACAAATTCACTTGAAATTTTAGAAGAATTTGCAAAAACAAGAGGATTTATAAATAAAAAACATACAATAGACATTGAACGGGCATCAAAAATATTAATAAAAGAATATAGGGAAGGAAAATTTGGAAAAATTATACTTGACGTAAAACGTCATAATAACAATAAATACAAGTCATTTACATAAGCATTAATATAAAGTATAATCTAGTTTCATGTGGTTCAATAGACACATGCAAAAAAGGGGGGTCCCATTAGTTGAATAATTACATCCTAGAGATTAAAGACTTAAGTCATTATTATACTGATAGTAATAATAAAACTCTAGATACAATTAATTTAAAAATTAAAAAAAATGAATTTGTTACCCTACTTGGTCCATCAGGATGCGGTAAAACAACACTAATAAAAATAATAGGGGGTTTTTTAAATCAAAACAAAGGAGAAATTCATTTCCTATCAAAAGAGATTTCAAAAATTACACCTAATAAAAGAGAAATTAATACTGTATTTCAAAACTATGCTCTCTTCCCACACATGAATGTTTTCGACAATATCTCATTCGGACTTAGAATGAAAAAAATAAACAAAAATTTAATTCAAGAAAAAGTAAAAGCCGCACTTTCCTTAATTGGTATGCAAAAATACGCTTACAGAAATATTAATGAACTATCAGGTGGACAAAAACAAAGAGTCGCAATTGCAAGAGCAATAATTATGGAACCTAAACTTTTATTATTAGATGAACCACTCTCAGCTCTTGACTTAAAGATGAGACAAGAAATGCAAAAAGAACTTAAAAAAATACAAAGAAAACTTGGAATAACATTCATCTATGTCACACACGATCAAGAAGAAGCATTAACAATGAGCGACAGAATAGTAGTAATGAATGAAGGAATAATCCTTCAAATTGGAACACCGGAAGAAATTTATAATGAACCCAAAACAAGATTTGTAGCCAGTTTTATTGGCGAGAGCAATATTTTTGAAGGAACGTACGAAAAAGAATTTATAGTCAAAATGTTTGGTAAAGATTTCAAATGTCTTGATAAAGGATTTAAAAATAAAGAACCCGTTGACCTTGTAATACGACCAGAAGACGTAAAAATATTACCAAAAGGCCAGGGACATTTAAGTGGAATAATTACTTCAGCAGTATTCCAAGGTGTACACTACGAAATGACACTAGAAATTCAAAAATCTCATTGGTTAGTTCAAAGCACAAAACTGACAAAAGTTGGTGAAGAAGTTGATATCTCATTAGGCCCTGATGATATTCATGTAATGTGCAAGGAATAATAAATATGAATAGAATAATTCTAATACTATATACTTTATTCTTATTAATCTTTATTATCTTCCCATTAGTAATAATAATAGGTTTAGGATTTTTCAATGAGCAAAATGAACTCACATTTGCAAATTTTATAAAACTATTAGAACCAAGCTACTTAAGAATTTTTTCAAGAAGCATAAACTTTGCCTTAATTACAACCATATTTTGTATGCTAATTGGATATCCCACCGCATGGTTCATATCCATGTCAAAAAAAAGCGTTCAAAATATGCTCATCATAATGATAATACTCCCTATGTGGATAAATACCTTACTTAGAACTTATGCTTGGATCAGAATATTAGGAAAAAATGGAATTATTAATAATTTGCTAAAAGCCATGGGACTTGAAACTATAGAACTGCTCTACAATGAAAAAGCCGTAATAATCGGTATGGTATATAATTTTCTACCATTTATGGTCTTACCAATATATATAGGACTTTCAAAAATAAAATATGAATATATTGAAGCTGCAAGGGACCTTGGTGCAAGAATGTGGCAAGTATTATTATACATAAAGCTACCATTAACATTATCATATCTTGCGACAGGAATAATAATGGTATTCATACCTTCAATCACAGTGTTGATCATATCAGATCTATTAGGTGGCGCTAAACAAATTTTAATCGGCAATTTAATTGAAAAACAATTCTTATTCGTAGAAGATTGGCATACTGGCGCTGCTATTTCATTTATTGTAATGATAGTAATATTGATATTCAACTTAATAATACTTAAATTAATGCAAAAAACAACATAAAATAAGGATATTAATATGCTTAAAATACTAAAAAATACTTTTTTATTTCTGACACTTGGATTTGTTTATGCACCCATATTAATTTTAATAATTTATTCTTTTAACGCAGGGAATAATGGATTTTTTTTTCAAGGATTTAGCCTAAAATGGTATAAGGAAGTCTTTGCATCACAGCAAATAAAAATAGTTATATATAATACTTTATTAATAGCAATAGTATCATCCTTAATTTCTATTGTAATTGGTGTTCTGGGAGCTTACAGTATTTACAAAACAAAAAACAAAAAAATAAAAACCATCCTGTTATCAATCAATAAAATACCAATAATTAATCCTGACATCGTAACAGGAATTAGTTTAATGACATTTTTTTCTTTGATAAAAATACAGCTGGGTTTTTCTACAATGCTAATGTCTCACATAATCTTCTCAACACCTTACATAATAATAATAATTTTGCCTAAATTATATTCTCTTTCAGAAAACGTTATTGATGCAGCTCGAGATCTTGGAGCATCAGAAATCCAAATTTTTAAAAACATAATATATCCAGAAATAATTGGAAGTGTGGTAACAGGAGGTCTCATTGCATTTACATTATCGATTGATGACTTTTTAATATCATTTTTCACAACAGGCCAAGGGTTTAATAATTTATCAATACTCATAAACTCTTTAACTAAGAGAGGAATAAAACCAATAATTAATGCCATTTCTTCTATACTATTTTTTGTAATACTCAGCCTTCTATTTATTATAAATAAATGTGTAGAAATTAAAAAATTAACAGTAGATACAGAAATTTAATAATAAGGAGTTAAATTTTGAAAAAATTTTTAATATTAGCAATAATTTTAATAGTCGCCTCTTGTTCTTCTCAAAAAACACAAAGTACTCTTAATGTCCTTAACTGGGCAGAATATATTGATGAAAAATTACTAGCTCAATTTGAAAGAGAAAATAATATAAAAATCAATTATGAATGTTTCAATAACAATGAAGAAATGATGGCAAAATTTAATAACACAAAAGGTTATTATGACATCATAGTTCCATCAGAATATTTGATTGGAGAATTAATAAGTGAAAGCAAAATTGAAAAGCTAGATTATTCAAAACTGCAAAATGTAAAAAATAATATATTAGATAAACTTTACAATCTAGAACATGACTTTGGTAATTTTTATTCTGTACCTCTCTTTTGGGGAGTAATGGGAATACTTTATAACAAAACCAAAGTTGACATAAACGACATGAATGAATTTGATATACTATTTAACGAAAAATATAAACAAGAAATTGCAATGTTAGACTCGCCAAAAGAAAATATTGGGGTTGCACTTAAAAAACTTGGCTATTCCTTCAATGAACACAACATATCCATAATCAAACGAGCCGAAGAACTACTCAAAAAACAATCTCACTTGGTAATAGGTTATTTTTCAGATATTGCTGCAAAATCACTAATACTCAATGGTGAATCATCAATCCAACTAACATGGAGCGGAGAAGCACTAGATGCAATGCTTAAAGATCCCAATTTAGACTTTTATGTACCTAATAGTACAAATATCTGGGTTGATGTCATGGTAATCCCATCAGACGCACCTCATAAAGAACTTGCTTATAAATTCATAAACTTTCTTTATGAAAATGAGGCATCTTATGCAAACTTTAAAGAAACAAAATATAATTCACCAAACAAAAATGTATTGAATCGATTACAGGAAGAAGCAAAGGAAAATCCTGAAATAAATATATACTTAGAAGAAAAATTTCTTCCAACAAACTTTTCAAACCACGAAGTATTTAAAACAGTACCTAAAGAAGTTAAAGAAGAACAAATGAGAATATATGTAGAATTATCATCCTAACAAAATCCAAGGCACCTTTTATTTAAAAGGTGCCTTATCTTAATCAAACTTTAGCAGAATTTAAAAACTGATTTTTCAACCCAAAAAAAGCTATGGACACAATAATAATGACACCTAAAAATACTTGATAAAACAAAAATGGCATGATATCAAGTGGAGATATGGTCCCTTTTGCAATATTTATCAAACTTATCATATGCATACCATATGGCAAAGCACCAATTAACGCACAAGAAGAAATCGAAAGCAATGCCGCACAACGCTTAGGACATACAGAGTTTGCTTCAGATATACCCTTAGTAACAGTCCCATTAACTAAAATTGCAAGACCGCTATTTGAAAGAAAACCTGTCACCATAATTATTAAAAAAGTAATTGTAAACTCGGCACTCCTTCTGCACTTAGCAAAATACTTCAACTTAGTTAAAATCCACTCAAAACCCCCATGCCTAATAGTCATATAAGAAACTCCTCCTGTAAAAATAACAAGAATAAGCATCTCACTTAAATCTAAAAGTCCAGAATTAATATTTTTAAACATTAAAAGCAAAGTTAAATCACCATTAACAATGCCAATACCACCAGCAATCAATATTCCAAAAAATAAAACTAAAAATACATCTATTCCTAAAAACGCAAAAATTATAACAAAAAGGTAAGGAATCACTTTCAAATAACTTATCTCACCAAGTTCAACATTAACTCCAATACCACCAATATAAGAGCCTAAAACAGCAAATGCTACAGTTGATAAAATAGATGCAGGAAATGTAAAAAAAGCACCATTTCTAAAAACATCTATAATTTTAACTCCTTGTGTACGACTTGCAATAATAGTTGTATCTGATATTAAAGACATGCTATCACCAAAAGCACCACCTCCAAGCACAGCTCCTGCAACCATTGGCAATGGGATACCACTTTTATCTGCTATTTCAAATCCAATTGGAGTAATAGCCACAACGGTTCCAAGAAAACTTCCAGTTGCAGTAGATAGAAAAAGGCATATTAAAAATATGCCTGCTATCAACAAATTAGCAGGTATATACCTAAGTCCAATAGTTGCTACGGTTTCAATGCTACCTATTTCTTTACAAACAGCCGAAAAAGCACCTGAAATCATAAAGATGAAAGATATAAATATAATATCAGTCTGTGAACATCCTTCAATAAAGTCATTCATCTTATCTATAAACGAACCCTTAAATAAAAGGAATGCCGTAACAACAGCTAATAACATAGCAATTATTGGTGGCATTTGATAAAAAGCCATCTCTACACCTTGAATCTCTAAAACCACTCCTGTTCCTACATAAACAACAATAAAAACAAGAAAAGGAACAAGCCCTAAAAAATTTGGCTGTACATGACTAACTTTATTCATTTTAACCCCCCTTACAATTCATGAATTTATGAATTATTACTTAGTTCTCTTATTTAACTTAAGAAATCTAAAATCAATTTATTTTTAGCAATAATCTAAAAAATCCCTTTATATCAAGGCTAACCATAGACAAAAAATAGAAAAATAGTTGAGAAATTAAAACTATAACTACCTATGGAAGGAACAATACTCTTACATCCTACAGACCTGCCAAAATATAAATAAACATATCTATAAGAAAACAACTTCTATAAGAAGGAATATTATCATAAATAGATACTTCTTTTGCAAAGACCTATCACAAACAAGTATAGAGATCATAATCACTAGAAAAAAATACCATCAACTATGACAGGAAGAGATATAACTATCAAACCTGTAGAACTCCCACCTCCGCATTAAATTTTCAATCTTAACAATCAACCCTAACCATTTATTTTTCATAATATTCTTCATTATAATTACAACAAAAAAATTTACCATCTCAGTATCGAGAAAAAAATTAAGCATTTCAACCCTCTCCCTTACTAAATTTTTTTCATAATACATAAATATTTACAAATTTGCATAAAACTCCAATAAAATTATACTAACCTTAAACAAAAGCCTTTTCTGTGAAAGCAATAAAACAAATAATCTACAATATTCATGAAAAACAATTTACACAAAACCAACATAGTTTAAGACTAATACTTTAACTGATTTCAAAATTACTTATCCTTTTACAAAGAATAGAAAAAACTCTTGCCAATAAAGAGCAAAATCCAATTTAATCTCACACTCATTACATTTCTCACCAAAATTCCACAGACAAAAAGCAGTAAAATAAATTACCTTAATTAATTATAAGTCTAAAAATATGGATATGTATTTCTAATATTATACCACAAAACATAATATTTAAAGATTTTATTTTAAAAAAATAAATTCAGATTGAATAAAAAATTGAATATCAAAGAGAAAATTATAAATTACATGAAGATTATTTTTTTAAAGCAATCATATACTTACATATAATTACTTTGTAATAAAACTATGAAACAATACTCTGTTTAAACCAACAAAATACAAAATAAGAAAATCATTTAAGACAGTATAAATACCTATAACAACAAATAAAGTAGGCATAAATTTTATCTTAATTAACTTAACAAATATAAATTTAATATCTTAAATACCTACATTTTACGCCAAAAATGGTCCTTTTCTAAAATCATATTTGCTTCAACTGGTCCTTCTGATCCATAACAATAATCCCAATTTTTAATGTCTTCCCATTTATCAAGAATATCTGATACAAATTCCCAAGAACTATCAATTTCATCATTGCGAGCATATAAAGTTTTATCACCCAAAAAAGCATCAAAAAGTAATCTCTCATAAGACTCACTAAAAAATTTGTTAAATGAAGCATGATAAGAAAATTCCATATTAGCTTCCTGAATATCATAATTATATCCCGGTCGCTTAGTATTAAACTTAATTTCAATGCCATCTCTCGGTTGAATTCTAAAAATCAAAGCATTTGAAAGATTAATCAAGCCAGTATTAAAAATAGTGAAATCGGACTTTTTAAATTGAATATATATTTCTGAAAATTTCCTCACAAGCGCTTTGCCCGTCCTAATATAAAAAGGCACCCCAGACCAACGCCAGTTATCAATAAACAATTTCATAGCCAAATAAGTTTCAGTATCTGAAATACTTAAAAAGTTAGCTTCTTCTCTATATCCTTTTTTTAAAATCCCTTGTACCTGAGAACAAATATATTGTCCTTTGACAATATGATTTTGCATAGTATCTCTACTTAATTTTCTTAAACTTTTTAAAACCTTAACCTTTTCATCATGAATAAAGTCAGCACTAAATCCAATAGGAGGTTCCATTGCAATTAAACTTAAAAGTTGTAAGATATGATTCTGAACCATATCTCTTAAGGCACCAACAGAATCATAATACTCAGCTCTACCATCAATGCCTGCCTCTTCTGCTACGGTAATTTGAATAAAATCCACATAACGATTGTTCCAAATATTTTCAAAAATAGAATTCCCAAACCTAAATGTAAAAATATTTTGAACGGTTTCTTTGCCCAAATAATGATCAATTCTGTAAACTTGTTCTTCACTAAACACAGAATAAAGAAGAGTGTTCAAACATCTAGCTGTATCAAGACTACTACCAAAAGGCTTTTCAAGAATAATCTTAGACAAATAAGAAGTATTACTAAATGAATATGGCTTTAAATTCTCAATTATTGCCTCATAAAACTCAGGTGATGTTGAAAGATAATATATCCTATCTCTATTATCTAAATTATCTAAAAGAGATGACAATTTTACATAAGCATCCTTTTCCCTAAAATCTCCTGATAAATAAACAAACAATTTCAAAAAATCATCAATTAAAGCAGTAGACTCTTCTTGCCACAACGAATCTTTAATATAAACCTTAAGTTCATAATCAGTAAAGTTTCTTCTCGCAAATCCAATAATTCTAAAATTATTAATATGACCATCCTTATACAAATTAAAAAGAGAAGGAATAAGTTTTCTCCTAGACAAATTGCCAGTAACACCAAATATTATAACATCAAAATTAGATACATTCTTTTCACTCATAAAATATCTCCAACAAATAATTATACTATTATTGTTCCATCAAAAACTATGACATAATATCCCTTTGTAAATAATAGTTATACCTACATTAAATTTAATCACAACAATGACGGTTCAAAACGAACTGCCACAAAATTTCTAAAAATCAAATACAAATATAGTGTTATAATCGGTATAGTGTATAATGTATAAGAAATGAAAAACTTATCACTATTTACAGATTTTTATGAACTCTCAATGATGAATGCTTACTTCATAAAAAATATCAATCCAAAAGTCAAATTTGAAATGTTTTTCAGAAAAACGCCATTCAAAAATGGATACATAATTTTAGCAGGAATTCACACATTAATTAATGCTTTAAAAGAATTACATTTCAGAGACGAAGAGATTGAATATCTAGACAGTTTACAGTATTTTGACAAAAAATTTTTAAAATACTTAAAGACATTTAGATTAAACATAAAAATAAGCTCAATAGAAGAAGGAAGAATCGTTTTTCCCCATGAACCCATACTAATCATTGAAGGAAATCTAATTGAACTCTTACTCATAGAAGGACTGGTATTAAATACAATAAATTTTGAAAGCCTAATTGCAACTAAAACAGCAAGAATTAAAGAAGCCGGGGCTAAAAATCTAGCAGAATTTGGTCTTAGAAGAGCGCAAGGAATTAATGGCGCACTCTCAGCGAGTAAAGCTGCTTACATAGGAGGTGCTGATTTTACAAGCAATGTACTTGCAGGATATAAATACAATATTCCTGTCATTGGCACAATGGCTCACAGCTGGATAATGAGTTTTAAAAATGAAGAAGAGGCCTTTTGGGAATATGCGAAAATATATCCAAATAATGTAAGTTTGTTAATTGACACTTATGATACACTTAACAGTGGTCTTAAAAATGCAATAAAAGTTTTCAAAGCATTAAAGAGCAAAGGAAGCAAAAATTTTTCTGTTAGAATTGACAGCGGTGATCTTGAATACTTAAGCAAACAAGTTAGAAGAACACTTAATGAGAATGGGCTATCTGAAGTAAAAATTATTATATCAAACGAACTTGATGAAGAAATTATTATGTATTTAAACTCAATTCATGCGCCTATCGACTTCTGGGGAGTAGGAACCAATCTAGTTACTGCAAAAGGAGAATCCAATCTCTCAGGAGTGTACAAAATGACATCAATTCAACAAAACGGCAAATTTATTCCTAAAATGAAAATGTCAAATAACATTAATAAAGCAACACTACCCTCTCAAAAAGGAGTTGTCAGAATATACTCAAATGAACAAATGATTTTTGATCTAATTTTTTTAAAAGAAGAAGAAGAAGAAATAAAAAAAATGTTAAGCTTAAAAAAGGAATTTACAATTTTCCACCCTATACAAGACAATACATTCAAAGAAATAAAAACATATGAAAGCTTTGAATTTTTAATAAATACAGTTTTTGAAAACAACAAAATTTGTCAAACCTGCGAATTAAGTCTCGAACATATAAGAGCAAGGGCTCAAAGTGATCTTAAAAAGATCGATCATACACATAAAAGGCTCATAAATCCACACATATATAAAGTAAGCATTACAGAGAAATTAAAAAATCTAAGAAACAAACTCATTAAAGAAAACAAAAAACTATAACACTATGTATAATATGTGTATAACATGTATAAGATATATAAAACAAATAAAGTAAGCAAGATTTATAATAAAATTAAAGAGTTAATTAAAAATGATGACATATTTAAAAAAGAAACCATCATCATTTTCAAAAGTAACATTCTAAGCGAAGAAATTAAAAAATATCTAGCAACCCTGAATGAAGTCTCATATAACCTCAATGTAAAACAAAACATAATAAAAATGATATATAATCTCTCAATGGAAAATCACAATATAAAAAAATTTTTAGAAAACAACACATTGCTCCTTTACTCAGAAACAGAAAAATTTATTCTGTATCACATGTTAAAAGACAATAAAATAAAAAATATCAAGCAATTTAAATCGACAAAAAACAGATATATCTTTGCATCAAAGATAATAACTTTATTTCATAAATACTACGCTAAATTTCCAAATCTGATTGATCATTGGAGACAAAATAAATTTTTATTTGAAGATCAGAATAAGATTCACTACGAATCCATGCAAAAGGAAATGTTTGAAAAACTATTTGAAAATCAAATCAACCTTTTTAACTTGCACGAGAAAATTAAACAAGAAATAAAAGATCCTAAGCAAAGCATTGAAACAAAAAGAATAATAATAATTGGAGAGACTAGAGAAATTGACAGAAAGATTTTACATTGTTTGCAAAAAATTTTCGACATTACAGTATACGAATTAATACTTGAAGATACAACTCAAATCAAATCTGCCTTCATAAATGAACTAATACCAGTAAAAATCAAAAAATGCAATTCAAGTACACAAATAGAAGAAGAAACTGATATTCAATTATTTGAAGAGAAAAATTTTTTAGCAAGTTTCAAAAACAATATTATAAAAGGTACTCCTCTATTAAACTTAGATAATAGTTTCAAAATAACAGAGGCAAAAACAAAAAAACGAGAGGTAGAAATTCTAGTAAATAATATTTTACATTCAACACAAAATAATCATCTAAAAATAAATGATATTGTAATAACTTACCTACCAAAAGATATGGACATATACTTACCATACATAGAAGAATTTTTAAATAAATATGAACTTGAATTTACTATTTTAGATTCTAAAGATGTCTCAAAAAGTAAAAGTATAATAGCATTAAAGCAATTAATGCAACTCTTTATTTCAAACAGAGGAACGATTAGTAATTTTAATAGAAAAGAAATAATTGAATTTTTAAGTAACACAAAAGTAATGAATAAATTCAACATCTCAATAAGTGAATTAGAATACTTAATAAAATTTAACGATGCAGTGAATATTAATTTTGGAATGAATGATACTCATAAAGAAAGCTTATCTTATGACAAGAATTTTTTAAATTCATGGGAAAATGGCTTTGATAGATTTCTCACATCTACAATGTTTAATGAAAAATATGAATGCAATAATTGTCAAGAGAGCATAAGCTTTCAAGATCCAGATTCAATAGTAAGATTAATAAGCATAATAAAAAGCCTATATGAAGACATAATGTACTTCAGAGAACAAGAATATACAATATATGAATGGGCAGAAATAATGGATATTTTCATAGATAAATATATCAAACTTGAAGATAACAACAAAATTGATGAATATATAAACACAAGAATACAATACCTTAAAAACTTTTCAAGAGATTTTAATGAAAACCTTTACAAAGATTACATGACAAAAGTTAAAGACAGAAAAGTTGATTTTGCTCTTTTCAAAATAATGTTTGAAGAGAGCATCGAACAAAAAGCATATCAATCAAACAATCAAAATATAGGTATACTTGTTGCAAGCTCTGATAAAATCGAATATTTACAAAAATCTGAAATTCACTTTTTAGGAATCCATCAATTAAACTCAAACATTCATTTTGATAACATGAACTTATTAAACGAATATTATGACTATGTCAATCTGGAACAAGAGAACATTTCAAATTTAATTAAAATAATCTTTGCAGCATCAAACAAATTCTATTTCTATTACTCACTAAGCGAATCTCTAAATCCAGATATCAATAAACCTAAAGTAATAAATAAGATAATAAATTACATAAACGATATGGGACAAGAACTAAAAATTGAAATACACCCAAGTGAAAATTACGATTTTGAATACTTCAAATACGAAAAAGCCAATTACCTAATCAACTATGACACAGAAGCCTTTAATATTGCAAAATCACTACAACAAGGCAAACATCCAAACTTTAAACAGAAAAGACTTAAATTAAAAAAACAAATAACACTAAGGATAGAAGACATAAATAAAGCTATAACTAATCCATACAAATACTTTTATGAAGAAATATTAAATGTATACATTAAAGATATAAGCCAAATTGGTGATATTAAGAAAAAACAAGAAGAACAGATTATCGACATTGATAATTTTAATTATAAGCTAATGAATAATCTCATACCAATACATGAATATATAAAAAATGAAACTAATGAACATATATTAGAGAAAATAGATAATATAATTGAAAATCAAATTCAAAAGGGAATAATTCCCATGAACATCAAAAAAACAACCATCAAAGAAGAATTCATAGAAAAATTCAATGAAATTAAAAACAATATTGTTATCAATTTTCAGGAATTTTTCAAAATGAAGGAAACTGACATCACATTACATAAAAGCATATTCATTAACTTCGAAGGCGAAACAATAGAATTTAAGTTAAATGGAAAACTCAAAAACATATATAAAATAGATAATCGATACTTTTACGTCAATTTAGAGAAAAAAGATTACGGTCAAGACAAAATTATCAGAAAAATCAACCTATACATAATAGGATTAATGTTAAAAAGCTCAATTGCAAATATAGAATCAATTCAAGAAATAAGAATAACTTATAAAACTTCTAAATTATCACTTGAGAATCAATATACAAATGAAACGATAAACTACCTAGACCTTACAAACTTATTAAAACAAATAGCATATATTTCAAGCTATCCTACTCCCATTTATAAGGATTTAATACAAAAAAGTTTAATTAAAATAAAAGACATAAACGAATTTCCAACAGTACTAAAAACACAAATAAAATATCCACAAAAAAGCATTAATATTAACAAAGATATGGAATTCATTCTTCAACAAAAAGACATAACATGGTGTCCATATTATAACAGATTTAAAGACACTCACGATTTAGACATAAACGACAACTTAGAAAAATTACTTCAAGATTTTTATACTAAATTCATCAAGGTATAAGGTTAATCCCATGAAAGAAATAATAGATAAAATCAAATACAACGAAAAAATATTAATTGAGGCTTCAGCAGGAACTGGAAAGACCTACATACTTGAGAATACTATTACAAACTTACTCATAAATAAAACATACTCTCCAAGCGAGATTCTAGTGCTAACATTCACAAAAAAAGCAACAGAAGAGATGCATATTAGAATATTGAAATCAATTGAAAATGCATATCAAAATTCACAAACAGATAAATCTTTAAAAAAAATTTACGAACAATCAAATAAAATATTTATCTCAACCATAAACAAATTTGCACTACATTCTCTAAACAACTTTCAAATCGAAACAGAACACTTTGTCAGATACAGTGTAAAAGAAAATTTTACATCAGAAATAGACGAAATAGTTTATGAATTTTTAAGAAAAGCGGATTCATTAAAAAGAGAATTAACAATCAAAGATGATGAATTTGAAATCTTTAAGTCTAAATTTAAAACTACAAAAGACATGATTCAATATATAAGACAAGGGTATAAAAGAGACAAGACACAAGAACTTGGAGATTGGATAAAAACTCAAACGATTTTTAAAAAAATGCTTACAAATCAAGATAGATTAATTCATGAGTATAACTCAATAGTCGAAGCATTAAACAAAATGACTATGGAAGAAAAAAGAACTTTCCTAAATAAACATAATCAAGGAATTAAAATATCAGAAATAAAATATAGTAATGAAAAAGATATAGTAAAAATAACAGACATACTTGCAAACAACAAATTTTTTTCGAAGATAATAGAATCCAATCTTAAAAAAAATGTCACTCTTTTACCTAAGGAACTAAAAATACAAACCGCTTTAAGAGAACTTAGCCATAAAACAAATACAAATAAAGAAGATAAAAACACACTAAGAAGATTTATTAACCTAAAAATCGAATATAAAATACTTAAATATATAGAAAAAGAACTTGCAAATATCATTAATGCAACAAACACAATAGACCAAAAACATATAATGCTAAACTTCAAAAAACACCTGGAATCTAGTGATAACAAACTATTAAATTCAATAAAAAGCAGATATAAAATAATACTAATAGATGAAGCACAAGATTTAAACCTAATACAAATAGAAATATTTAAACTACTTAATTCTTGTGGCATAAAACTAATATTTATAGCCGATCCTAAGCAAATAATTTATACATTTAGAAATGCTGATATATCATATTATAACCAAGGTATAAAAGATCAAATAAAAGATAACGCAAAAATAACCTTACTAACAAATTACAGATCAAATAAAAAATTAGTTGAACCTTTAAATATTATGTTTGATAATATCTATAATAAAACACACACAGCTAAAATCGAACAAATAGAATTTACCAAGTCAAAAACAGAGTCTAAGAATGACGAAAATAAAATTTTTATAAATGATCAAGAAATAGAAGCAATAAACATAATAGAAACTGAAAGTGAAGATGAAAATATTTTACAAAAAACAGCTATAACAATAAAATATCTACTAACAAACGGAAAAATTTATGATAACAATAAACTTAGACAAATTAAAGAATCAGACATAAAAGTACTTTGCAGAACAAGTAAGGAAATAGATTTAATAGATAAGGAACTTAAAAATCAAAATATAAAAACGAATAAGATCGAAGAATCATTCTTTAAGACGAAAGAATTTAGCGAAATATTTTACCTTATAAAATGTTTCGACAGAAAACAAAATTTTCAAACTCTAAACTATATCTTAACTAGCAAAATAATAAACCTTCCGTGGGAGTTATACCTAAGTCTACTTGAAAAAAATGAAATAAAACACATAGAAGCAGCCATTAGTGACATAATATATTTACTTGAAAATCAAGAAATAACATTAATAAACGCAATAGATAAAATCATATCAAAGAAAGAGTTATGGCTCAATTTGGCAAAAATTTTTAATAATACTACATTTACTGAATTTGCACAATCAAAAAAAAGCTACAGAGAAACCCTAATAAACGAGAAAAAATTTGAGGAACTTAAGAATTACGAAATAAGTCTAGACTTTATTTCCAAAATTTACTATGAAGATAAAACCATAGAATCATTAATATGCACTCTAGAAGATCTAATACTCAACAAAGATACTGAACAAGATGAAGAGCAAATCACTACCCAAGGTGATCAATCCATAGAAATACTGACAATTCATAAATCAAAAGGACTAAGTATTAATATCGTATTTCTCATAGGTGATATTCAACACAATGATAACTTAATGAAAAAATCAGATACATTTTATAAATTTTGCTTAGAAAATAGGATAGAATATGATTTTTTAAAATTAAAAGAAAATCAACAATCTGCCAAACATAAGATTTTAAATGAAGAGAAAAATATTTTTTATGTAGGAACAACACGATCAAGATTCGCACTATTTATTATCAATAAAGGCACAATAATAAATAAAATGTTAGAGCTAGCAAAAATAAAAACAATCGATAAAATAAATTTAGACTTTAATGTATACAATCTGATTAAAACCCATAAATTCAATAAATTAGAAAAAAATGATAACAAAGAAATAAAATTAATCCCTCCAACACCAATAAACAAACATTTATTTAGAAGAGAATATACACATAGCTATACAAGTCTTGCATCAAGCTATAAATCAACTTACCATGCAAATCAAGAAACAAGAGATGATGAGACTTATGACAATGATGCTAATTGTACTGAAGAAACACTCCCAAAGGGTAAAGATATTGGTAATATTTTACATGTCATAATGAAAGATATAAATTTTAGCGACGCAAAAGATGATTTTAACAATTTTCAAAAAATCAATATTGCTCTTATACAAAAAAGAATCGAACATTTCAATTCAAAGCTAAATACACCCAAGATACAAGAAATGCTAATAAAAATGATTTATAACATATTAAATACAAAAATCAGATTTATTGACGCAAGACTGTGTGATATTCAAGAATTACAAAAAGAAATGGAATTTTTAATCAAGATAAATACAAAAATTTATAAACAAAAGTCTCTCTTTAAAAATTACAACAAGTTGGATTTAACATTTAATGAAGGATATATAAAGGGAATCATTGATCTTATATTTAAGATAAATAATAAAGTATACATTTTAGACTATAAAACAAATTATCTTGGAGCAAATTTAAAAGATTATAATTTAACGAACTTAAAAAAGAAAATGAAACAAGAAAAGTATGACTTACAATATAAAATTTACGCACTAGGAACAAAAAAAATACTCTTTAAAAATCCAGAAGAATATAATAAATATTTTGGAGGAGTAATATATCTCTTTACAAGAGCATTTCAAAAAAATATTAAAGAACAATCTAAAACACAGAATGGGATTTATTTCACCATACCAAATTTCAAAGAATTAGATTTAGAACAAATATATTTGCAATTAAAATATTAAAAGGAAAATATGAGAAATTTTTTAGTCTTAAGAGAGTTTCTAAAAGATCATAAGAGAAACTATTTAAATCCAGAACTCAAAATTTATGAAATAATAGAAACTTTAAACATAAACATAGAAAATTACTACAAAGCACATTTACTCACAAAAAAAATCAAAGATAAAAAGTATGAAGAAATTACTATTTTTTTAATATTTTTATTTAATTACCTCTCTAAAGGACATTTAAGAGCTAATATTAATTTATTAATCAAAGATATTCAAAATACGATCGACTGTGCTTTCCTTGAAATAAAAGACGAGGATCAATCTTACCAAAAATCAATCAATATACTAGAAGAACTTGCAAAGATTACACAAGCAACAAAAATACACGAAATAATCTTACATTTAAAAGAAAATAATATAATGAAAGATCTTAATCAAAATGAAAGAATCATAACTCCTTTAATATTAGAAAATAATATTCACATCTATACTCAAAAAAACTTTAGAGAAGAAGAAGAACTAATAAAAAAAATAGATCAAAGACTTAAAGATAACAAAAGTGAAATAACTACTCAAAGAATACAAAATATAATGAACAACTTAAACACTAAAGACCTAAGTGAAGAACAAATCAATTCAATCAAAAAATCTTTAAAAAGTAATTTCTTTATACTCAGTGGTGGCCCGGGCACAGGTAAAACAACAACTATCAATTATATTCTAAAAGCAATTGATATGCACTTAAATGTCAAACAAAAGGTAGCCCTTGTAGCACCAACTGGAAAAGCAAGTCAAAAACTAAAATCAAGTCTAAAAGAATCATTTACAAACCTTGAAACAGAATATAGCACAGTACAAAAATTATTAAAAATGTCATTTATCAATAAAGGCAATAAATATGATGAAGCCAACCCCCTAGAATTTGAAATAATAATAATTGATGAAGCATCTATGATAGATTTAAGTACTTTCTTAAAATTATTAAAGGCGGTCAAAACAAACACAAAACTCATAATAACAGGGGACAAAAACCAGCTTCCATCAATAGCTGGAGGAAATGTATATTCAAGTCTGACACAAATAAAAGAAATAAGTGATGAAAATGTAGAAATACTTAAAAAAAATTTCAGAAGTAACGATGAGATAAATTTATTAGCCAAAGCAATATATCAAGAAGACACAAATCTAATTGATATTCAACTTAATGCCAACAAAAATATAATTTTAAAGGATATAAATAAAGTCAATATCGAAAATGAATTATTAAATCACACAAAAGATTTATATAAAAAAATCTCTAATTTTGATCTCAACTCACTAAACAACAAAGAAATTGAATCAATAATTAATGCTTTGCTTAGCAACGTCATTTTATGCTCAAGAAATTTTGGAAAATTTGGAACAAAAAGAATAAATGAAATAATAAAATTATATTTGAAAAAAACCTATGGCAATTTAATTGGACAAATAATTTTAATTACTCAAAATGATTATAAAAACGATCTATTTAATGGAGAAAGGGGTATTCTCTTTAGAGAAAACTCTAAAATTTACGCTTTATTCAAAAGAGAAGATGAAAAATACAAAAGAATAAACTTTAATTTAATAAACAAATATGAACTTAGTTTTGCAACAACAATACATAAAAGCCAAGGCTCTGAATATCAACATGTACAAATAATCATAGAAGATCATCCATTCTTAACAAAAGAACTACTCTACACTGCAATAACAAGAGCTAAAGAAAGCATAAAAATAATATCAAGCAAAGACATCATCAAAAATGTCAGCCTAAAAACAATAAAGAGAGATTCAAAAATCTCAGATCATATAGATGCATTAAAATAAATTGACAAACAAAAAGAAAAACAATATAATCTTAAGGTATTGCATTTGGGGGCGTAGTTCAGATGGTTAGAACGCCTGCCTGTCACGCAGGAGGTCGCGGGTTCGAGACCCGTCGCTCCCGATAGTAATCTTTAAAGTCAAGAATTTTTATCTGCATTTACCTTATTTCAAAAGTAATTGTGAAAGCATAAATCAACTGAAAAATACATTAAAGTTATTATTAAAGTTGCGTTATAAAAAAAAACCTTCAAAAACTCCACTAAAACATAAAATTCATTAATATTTATAAATGTTCAAGTTTTACTTTATCAAAAATATCTTTAACATCATCAAGACTACAAAGTTGTCCTCTAAGTGCCGTTGCGGTACCTGACGCAACTCCAAACCTAAAAGAATCAAGAAGAGAATTCCCATTTTGATGAGCATATACAAATCCAGCAACTACAGAATCTCCTGCACCAATAGTACTTAAAGAATTAATTTGCGGAACACTAGCCAGACAATCATCTTTATTATTTATAAAAACAGCCCCTTCACTTCCCATTGAAACTATAATATTCTGCACACCCCTTTCCATAAGCTCACACCCAGCATTAATTAGATCCTTACTAGAAGTCAAATTCATACCCAAAAGTTCTTTAAGTTCATTAATATTTGGCTTTATTAAAAAAGGTCTAAGCCCTATAATCTCTTGCAAGGCAGGACCACTAGTATCAATAATTAACTTAACATTACTAGCAATACTCTTGGCTATTTCATTATAAGCCTGATACCCAAGCGAGATTGGAACACTACCAGACATGATTAACATATCTTTATCTAAATTTTTTAATTTTAAAATCAAAGACTGAAAATCACTCTCAAGAATTACGGGTGATCTTCCATTAATCTCTGTTTCTTTTCCATCTGACATCATTTTAATATTGATTCTAGTATTGTCAGATATGCTAATAAAATCATGCTTTATGCCCATCAAATCAAGATAGCCCCTTATATAATCACCTGTAAATCCACCCAAAAATCCAAGAGCAATACTTTCAGTTTCAAAATTCTTAAGTACATTACTTACATTTATTCCCTTCCCACCAGCAAAAAAATTATTCCTAACAACATGATTAAGACACCCTGTCTGAAAACCTTCTACAACTATTTTATAATCAATAGCAGGATTAAGAGTAAGCGTATATACCAAGCCAATCTCCTTTATAATTAAGTAAAATAATTAAATAATTAAATAATGTAATTATTATATGTTATAATTATTATACATTATATTTATAATAATTATAATATGGATACTATAGTATAGCAAGGAGTTTCCTATGCAAGATTTATTTTCTAAAAAATTAATATTATTAAACTACGAGGCCAAAAGTAAAGATGATGTAATTGAAAAAATGGCCGACATGCTCAATGAAAATGAATATTTGAACAACAAAGAAGATTTTATAAAAGAAATTAAAAAACGAGAAGAAATAAGCGGAACAGGTCTTGAAGAATATATTGCAATGCCACATGCAAAAGGTAATTTTGTTAAAAAACATGGAATAGCTATATTACGAATTAAAGGAGAAGGGTTTGATTTTAACGCTTCCGACTTACGACCTTCAAAATTATTTTTCATGATAGCTGTACCTGAAAAAACTACAGGTAATACTCATATTAAAACAATATCTTACCTTAATAATATATTTAATAATGAAATTTTAAGACAAGAAATTATGAGTACAAATGATATAAATAGATTTTTAGAAATTCTTTTAAATAGCAACACAGATGTAATCATGAATGACACTGGTTCCAAAAATTTCATTCTAGCAGTAACTGCTTGCCCTACAGGAATCGCCCATACATACATGGCAGCTGAAAGCCTAAAACGAGCAGCAGCTGAACTAAACGTAGAGCTCAAAGTAGAAACTAATGGCTCTAGTGGCGTTGACAATCTAATAGAAGAAGAGGAGATAGAAAGAGCAAAAGGCATAATTATTGCAGCCGGAAAAACTGTCGATAAAGACAGGTTTAATGGTAAACCACTAATTGAAGCTGGTGTAAAAGATGGCATACACAAAGCAAAAGAACTCATTCAAAACATTCTTGATAACAAAGCAAAAATTTATAAGAGAAAAACAGTACAAGGAGAAAGCAACACAACCCGAAAACCAGGTGGTGCATATAAACATTTAATGAACGGTGTATCCTTTATGCTACCATTCGTAGTGTCTGGGGGAATAATTATTGCAATATCATTCATGTTTGGCATCAAAGCTTTCGATCCAAACGATCCAAGCTATAATAAGATAGCAGATATTTTAATGCAAATCGGCGGTGGTAATGCTTTTTTCCTAATGCTTCCAATACTTGCTGGGTATATTTCATTTAGCATAGCAGAACGTCCCGGACTTGCACCTGGAATGATTACAGGATTAATGATGAGCAAAGGAAATGCAGGTTTCTTAGGGGGAATCCTAGCAGGATTTATCGCAGGATACGTAACTTTAGCAATAAAATCAATAAGTAAAAAAATAATACCACCAAAAATAAGTGGTATTAACCCCGTTTTAACCTACCCACTTTTCTCAGTACTAATATCAGGATCTTTAACATATTTTTTACTAGCACCAATTGCATATATTAATACATCTATAACAAATATGTTAAATTCACTAAGCGGAACAAATATGGCATTACTAGGTGCACTACTTGGTGGAATGATGGCAATAGACATGGGTGGTCCTGTAAACAAAGCTGCCTATGCATTTGGAATTGCAATGATAACTGCTGGAAATTATATACCTCATGCAAGCGTAATGGTAGGAGGAATGACGCCTCCACTTGGAATCGCACTTGCAACTAGCATTTTCAATAATAGATTTTCACAAGAAGAACGTGAAGCCGGTAAAATTTGTTACTTTTTAGGTGCATGTTTCATAACGGAAGGAGTGATTCCTTTTGCAGCCTCAGACCCTTTAAAGGTAATACCTGCTTGCATAATAGGGTCATCTATCGGGGGTTTTTTGTCTGCATTATTTAAAGTAGAACTTATGGCTCCACACGGCGGTATCTTTATTCTTCCAATAATAACCAACCCATTAATGTGGATAATATCTATCCTCATAGGTGCTTTAATAACAGGTCTATTAATAGGATTTATGAAAAGAGATAAGAAATAATTCTTATCTCTTAAAATAATATTTACACAAAGTCTAATAAACCAATCTCAATTTTATTGGTGTCTCAAGACTTAAAGTCCTAATCATATCTAGCTTAAGTTCTAAATTATTGGAGTTAAGCTGTTTAAATCCAAACTGTTCTTGAATTTTTCTCGACGTCTTGATTTTGAGTGTAACATTAGAATTATCAATAAGCTCATTTACACGCGAAGTAAAGTCTGATAAAAAGTAAACTAATACATCTTTATATTCCTTCTCAGACATTGGTATTTCTTCTGACGGCAAAAGTGCCGCAAGAGCATCATTCACCTGATCCTTACTTTCATTAATAATCTTAGTAACAGTTTTTAAATTAAAATCAATATCAAGAATATTTTTCCCATTCTTATTTGCTATCTTAAATATAGGCATTGTCTCCTTTGCAAGATAATCTTTTAAAACCTTAACCAAATTATCAAATTGAACAATCAAATTAAGAGAATCACCATTAGACTTAATATTTAAGAGATTTAGACCTAATTTTTTCCCTTCATCACCAAAATATTGCTTTATCTTATCAATAGGGAAAAGAGGCATTTTAGCTATTTCCTCTCCTACAAGAGTTGCCACAAGTTCTTTTCTGATCTTTTCAAATTCTTTATCAACATTAAATATTAATGAAACTGTTCCGCTCGCATCATCTTGTAAATTAACCTCTGAAATTGTAGTACAAGCAATAAATATTAAAAGCACAAGCATCAAACTATAAAATCTATCCATTTAACAATCTCCTTGCATATACAACAAACATATATACATACACTAGCTATTATAATAAAATATTAAGTATCAAAACAATAAAACCATAGGAGAAAAAACATGCATGACCAAACATTAGATATATCACATTTCCAAAAATTACTAGATAAAAGCTTAACACCATACCATTTAATAAACTACATTGAACAAAAACTGGTATATTATCTTAATGCAAAGGAATTAAAACTTAACGATAAATGGACATTAGAAACAGGATATTATTATGTAAAAAAGGAAGGAACAAGTCTTATTGCATTCAACATTAACACTAATAAAATACATGAACCATTCCTAATAGCAGCAGCACACTCTGATAGCCCTGTATTAAAGCTCAAAATAGAATCTAGGAAATACAAAGATAATGTATTCTCTCACCACATCGAAACTTACGGTAGTCCAATAATCTCAACCTGGACTGACAGAGATTTAAGCTTATCAGGAGTTGTATACTTTAATAAAGATGAAATAATTAACTCAGAATTAATAACAATTGAAAATATTGGGATCATACCAAACGTTGCCATTCACTTAAACCGAAACGTAAATGAAGGATTTGCATATGATACTCATGAGAACATAGTCATCATCACAAGTTTTAAAAAAAGCATTAAAGAAAAAATTCTAGAAAAACTGCAAATATCTGAAAAAGATTTCCTATCATGCGATTTAATATTTACAGCATCAGAACTTGCTAAAATTATAGGTAGCGAAGGTGAATTTTTAGCATCCAAAAACCTAGATAACAAATCGGGATGCCATGCCATCATGAATGCATTTGTTCATACAAATAACAATAAAAATAAAGTAGCTGTATTTTTTGACAATGAAGAGATTGGATCTTTAACTTCCAGAGGAGCTGACTCAACACTATTAACAGAAGTCTTAGAAAGAATTGATCATGTTTTAAATCTAGGAAAAGAAGAACATCTAATTAAACTAAACAAATCATTCAATATTTCAATGGACGGCGCACATGGGGTTCATCCAGGCTATATATGTAAACATGACCCAAACTATCAAATAAGTCTAGGGAAAGGAGTAACCATCAAAAGCAATGCCAATTTTAAATATTCAACAACAGCACATGGATGTGCAAAACTTAAAGCCTTAGCTATGAAAAATAATATTAAAATTCAAGAAATAATAATGAAAGCAAATACAAATGCCGGAACCACAATTGGCCCAATTTCAAACTCCCACACAGGAATTGAAACTATAGATATTGGAACCCCAATGTGGGGAATGCACTCTTTAAGAGAAACTATTGCAATATCAGATCATATAGAAGCAATCAAACTTCTCAGAACATTTTTTGAAAATTGGAATTAAAAACTGGAACAAATAAAAGAAATCATTGTAGTTGAAGGCAAAGATGACGCTAAGAGAATAAAAGAACTATTTAAGTGCACTATAGTTGAAACTGGTGGATTATATCTTAAAAAATCGACCATTAATGTTTTAAAAAAAGCAATAGAAACAAATGGAATTGTTATTTTCACTGATAGCGACAAAGCAGGAGATCTAATTAGAAAACAAATACTTAAAAAAGTGGGCTACTTAGACCAAGGCAAAATTAAACATGCTCACCTTAAAAATAAAAATCAAGAAGTAGAAATGTCTTCTAAAATTGAAATAACAACAATTTTAAAAAAAATAGGTACTTTTTATAACAAAAAACAAAAAGAGGGTCTAAATTTAAATGATTTAATAGAACTTGGCATCACAGGTTCCCAATCCAAGAAAAAAAGAGAACAAATACAAAAACACTTCAACTTGGGCAATGGTAATAACAAAAAACTACTTGAGAGACTCAATTACTTTAAAATAAAACGAGAAGACATAGAAAAAATAATCTTAACAAAAGAATAAAAACTCCCCCAGAAGGAATTGAACCTCCGACCAAGTGGTTAACAGCCACCTGCTCTACCGCTGAGCTATAGGGGAATCAATATCTAAACATTATGCTAAATTGAAACTGTTTTGTCAAGTCATACAATCCATAAAAAATAATCTACTTATACTATAAGACCTTCAAAATAGCATCAGCAAGGATTTTAGAATCCCGGTCCCTAAGCTTAGAAGATCTAATTGCCCAAGCTTCCTCGTCAAATGCTAAATTCCTAACCTCAACCAACAATTTAGTCTTAACAACGTTATTTTTTAGCACATAAAGGTTTTGGCCCTTAATATAAGGGATTCTCTTAAAACCTTTTGTCATTTTTTCAATCATACTCTTAGAATGAGCATCAAAGCCCTTCCCATCCTCAAACTGGTAATAAAATCCCATACACCGAGGCGCACCAACACTATTATCAGAATGCAAACTAATATAAAGAACATCTTGTTCCTTAACATTTTTATACTTATTTATAAATTTCTTCACAACAACTAATCTTTTCCTCAAACCTTCTTGAGTACCATTTATCCAAGAGTCAACGGTATCGGTTTTATTTAAATCATAATCATTATAAACTTCATTTTTAACATTAACAAATGTATTATTAGCAGACACACTATCTCTGATTAAATGATCAGGGGATAAAATAGTAAGCTCAACATTAGCTCCATATTCTTTAAGATACACATAAAGCCTTAAAGCAATATCATAAACATATTCATCCTCGACAACAAAAATTTCATTCTTAAGTCCGTCTCTAGCTTTAACAATAGCACCAGGATCAAGACCTCCATGTCCAGGATCAATAATGATTAATTTATTTTTTAGGCTATTATTTTTCACTGGCCGAGATTGCACAAGACTTTCAAAACTCTTAAAAAGTTGACTTGCTTTCTTATAGGCATTCAGAGGCGAATACCAATCTTCTGAATAAAACTCACTTGGTTGACTTCCTTTTTTAGGCTTATACCAATAATAAAAAACTCCATTAGCCTCAAATATAGGTATTTTAGGCTCCAATACAACCAAAGCACTAATATCAAAAACATCTCTATTGTCTAAAACATTGGAAAAATTTAAATTTAATTTTTTACTCTTAGCAGAAACAATATTTGCAATAGCTTTAACTGTGGTTTTAGAAGTTTTATCCACAAATTCTTTTAGCTCTTTATTTGCAACAACTGGTCCTTTGCTTTTATCATAAATCTTAAGTTCCTGATTATGAAAAATACTATTCCCATTTAAATTATTCCAACTTTTAAGATCTTCAAGCAAAACCCCATATTTACGAGCAATACTATATAATGTCTCACCAACAGATACTTTGTGGGATATAAATGTTTCACTACTTCGATTTTCGCTCTTTAATTGTAAAGATTTAGAACTTGGCAAATCTTCTTCAATAACTTTTGAAACATCTAAAATTGAATCCGCCTTTAAATTTATTGCCTTACTTCCATTAAGACGAACAAGATGTTTTGCAGTAACACCATAAATATATGCAATTTTCCCAAGAGTCTCTCCCCGCTTTACATAATGAAAATTGACATTCCCAGAAGTCCTTTTTAAATATAATTTTTGACCAATTATTAAGCTCTTATTTTCTAGAGAATTAAATCGTATAATATCCTCAATACTAATATCAAAATCCACAGAAAGCTTGGAGAGTGAATCACCCTTTTTAACTATATATGGCTTTAAAAAACTAGGCTCATCCAAATTCAACTTAGAACCAACTTTAAGAAGTTTAGAACTTAAATTATTCCAAGCAAGCAATTCTTTTTCCTTAATGCCATATTGTTTAGATATATCTTCAATAGTATCGCCGACTTTAACAACATGAATTTTGGCATCAAGCTTGCTTAACTTAGGCTTCCTATTATTCTTTTTAGTAATAATTTTGTTAACCTTAGAAGAATTTGGAATAACTAATATACGCCCAACTCTAATATGCTCAGACTTCAAATTATTTGCACTTTTAAGTTCTTTTATTGGAATTTTATATTTAAGAGAAATCGAATATAAAGTATCACCTTTAACAACTTCATGTTTAAAATCAGCATATAAACTAAAGTAACTTACTATCCATAAAACAATACTAAGTCCTTTAATCTTAAAAATAAAAGGCCTAGTATTTCTCCTTAATCCCAGTATTTTGAACAGTATAATCATAAATGATCCAATAATAATCATACTTTTTTAAAAAAAAGGTATATCGTTTGGCTACATAAAAATGACCATCTTCAAAATACACATCAGATACAACTTTTCCTGTAGAATCCGTATAAGTTGTTTCAATAATAGAAAATTTACTTGGAACTTTTGAAATAGCAGAATTACTATCATTCCATAGATAATCTTTATACTCTTCTAGCATATTATTAGAACCTAATTTAAGTTCTTGCTTATAAAGATATGATTTATTTTGATCACTTAAAATAAGACTCTCAATATCAATATATAAAAAGAATTTTTCCCTCTCCCCAAGCCGCAACGCTGAAAATAAATATTCAACAACTTTATCAGGGGATAAATTTTCTCTTTTCAAAATACTTTGAATTTCACGATTGGAAGATAAATTAGAAAAGTCAAATTTTCCTGCAACATCATCCATTTTAGGTTTTAAAAACAAAGTAATAACATTAGACTCTACACGCTTTTGTGGATCTGAGATATCTGGGAAAAACATACCTTTGACAAAATAAACTCCATCTTTATCAAATTGTACAAATTGATTTAAGCTCATCACTACAGAAAATCTCTCATTAGGTCTTAAACTAAGAGTTCTTACAGGAATCGCAACATTTTTTGCCCTATCCTTAACATATTCAAGAGACCTTTTAACTTTTATGTTAGTAGTATCTGTAACATCAAAATCAAAACCGAAAGTATTAACATCTCCTATTTCAAGAACAAGTAAATCATCAGACGAATTACTAAGCGAAACTTCAATAGAAACATTACTATTAACACGATAAATTGATTGATTGAAAAACTTTATCTTAAAATCAAGACCCTTATAATCTCTAGGAAAAAGCATAAAAGGAACAACCATAAGAGATATAACAAACAATAAATTCCTAAATTTCATAAACTCCTCAAAATCTAATTATATTATACATAACGAAACAGAACATATCCATTAATATATAATATTATACTAAACTACAGAAACAAAAAGGTAAAAAATGAATATAGAAAAAGAATTAACTGCCAGATTAAATGACAATCAAAATCTAAAAAAAATACAACAACTTATTGAAAAAAATCTACCCTTTACAATAGTAGGACATGAAGGATTTTTTAAAGCTTTCTTAATCAACAAAATAAAGGAATACAGCAGTAGTAATAAAATTATATTAATAGTTAAAAACGAAAGTATCTCAGATGAACTCAAAGATGATTTAATGCAAATTACAGATAACATATATGAACTTAACTATTTCAGTCCCCTTATATATAAAGACATCAGTTCAAAAAGTAAAGTCTTTATAAAACGAGTAAAATTTTTAATCAATTTTTATGAAAATAATCCTGGGATCTACATTGTTTCACTAAAATCTCTACTTAGCAAAATACCTACAAAAGAAAATTTATTTAAAAACATTTATAAAATTCAGACAGATACGATAATAAACATAGAAAATCTTAAAAGTAAACTTATAAAACTAGGATATGAAAAAACAATGAGGGTTACATTACCTGGAGAATTTACAATAAAGAATGAAATAATAGACATACACTCATTTAATAAAACAGAACCAATAAGAATTTCAGTGAAGGTTGATAAAATAAAAGAAATAAAATATTTTAATCCCTTAACTCAATTAAAAAAAGGAACTCCAATGTCCGAATTTGCTATAATTCCCAAAAAGGAAATCATTTGGAATAACGAAAACATAAATAAACTAAAACACCACTTAAAAGAAAATGAATATAAAAAATTATTTGAACAAATTGAAACAAAATATAATGCAAGAGCAGAAGAAATATTTTATCCTCTAATAGGAGACACATACCTAAGCCAAGAAATAAATGAAGATATACCTATTATAAATTTAGAAATACAAAATTTACAAGAAGAGATCAAGAAGATCTATAAAGAGTATGAAAAACTTTACAGCCAAGCAATAGAGTCTGGAAAAAAAACAATTGCACCAAAAGAAATTTTCATAAATTTGAGCGATTTAAAATTAAAAACTAACATTTTTATCGTGCAAACCCCTGCAAATATAAAAACAAAAGAACTAATAGAATTTAACATTGAAAGTGAGCGTAAATTTTTCTCAAACATCACACTTGCAAAAGAAGAAATACAAAACTGGCTAAACAATGGATTTAAAGTAATCATTGCAGCAGAATCTAATTCACAAAAAGAAAAATTAAAATATATCTTCAAAGATCTGACAAAAATCAAAATTGAAATCTTAAAAATATCAAGCTCACTTATAATAAACAAAGAAAAAATAGCCATTATCCTTGAATCAGATATCTTTAATAGAAGACAAAAAACAAATAAAGCTTTCGAATCATCAAAAACTAAAACTATTGATTCATTTATTGAAGTGGAAAAAAACAGTCATGTTGTTCACATAAACCATGGAATTGGAATATTTCGGCAGATAAAAAGAATTAAAACGAGTCTTCTTGAAAAAGATTACATTGAAATTGAATACGCAGATAACGAAAAATTATTTATTCCAATCGAACAAACACATCTTATTCAAAGGTATATTGGAAATGAAACTCAAAATATAAAATTAGATAAAATCAGTTCAAAAACCTGGGAAAAGAAAAAAGCTTATGCAAAGAAAAGAATCGATGCAATTGCCGATAAACTTGTTGAACTTTACGTGAAGAGAGAAAGTAGTAAGGGATTTCAATATCCTCAAGACAATGGATGGCAATTATTATTTGAATCAGAATTTCCATACGATGAAACTCCGGATCAATTAACAGCAATATCAGAAATCAAACAAGACATGATGAGTTTAAAAGTAATGGATAGACTTTTATGTGGCGATGTTGGATTTGGTAAAACTGAGGTCGCAATGAGGGCTGCATTCAAAGCTGTCATGGGCAAAAAACAGGTAGCAATACTCTCTCCAACAACAATTCTTACAGAACAACACTTTAATACATTTAAACAAAGATTTAAAAATTTTCCAATCAACATTGCAATGATGAGTAGATTTATAAAAAAATCAAAAGAAAGAGACATTATAAAAAAACTAGAAACAGGAGAAATTGACATAATAATTGGAACACATAAAATACTCTCTAAGAAAATAATATATAAAAACTTAGGACTCATTATAATCGATGAAGAACAAAGATTCGGGGTAAAAGAAAAAGAAAAACTAAAGGAAATAAAAATCTCTGTTGATTGTCTTGCCCTATCAGCAACTCCAATACCGAGATCCCTTCATATGTCATTAATCAAATTAAGAGACATTTCTGTCTTAAAAACTCCACCCCAAAACAGAATAAAAATAGAAACTTATGTAGAAGAATTTAGCGAGCTACTGATTAAACACGCAATAGAAAATGAACTTTCTCGAGATGGACAAGTTTTTTTTGTACATCACAATATTCAAGAACTAGATTTAATAAAAGCAATGCTAGAAAAAATGGTTCCTTATGCAAGAATTGCAACCATCCATGCAAGGCTTCAAGGTGACCAAATTGAAAATATTATGCATGATTTTATAAATAAATCATATCAGGTATTATTAGCAACTACAATCATTGAAAATGGCATAGATATTGAAAATGCAAATACAATAATAATTAACAATGCGAATAGATTCGGACTTGCACAATTATACCAGCTAAGGGGCAGAGTTGGCAGAAGTTCACAGAAAGCTTTCGCTTATTTCCTATATAAAGAAAATTCAAGCTTAAACGAAAGTGCCATTGAAAGACTAAGGGCAATATCTGAATTTTCAGAACTTGGAACAGGATTTCAAATTGCAATGAAAGATATGGAAATAAGAGGTGTTGGAAACCTACTTGGACGCGAACAACATGGAGAGATCGAATCTATTGGACTAGATTACTACTTAACAATGTTAAACAAAGCAATTGAAAAACGAATGGGAAAAAATTCTAAGGAAGACGAAATCACTATTGAAATCAATTACAATGGATTCATCCCCGATAGCTATATAAATAATGAACAAGATAAAATATCAATTTATAAAAAAATCTCAAGGGTTCAAAACAAGGAAGAGAATAACAAAATAAGGACTGAAATTTATGACCAATTTGGACCAATCCCAAAAGAACTTAACAACTTACTTATATTATCAGAACTCAAATTACTTGCAAAAAAACTCAATATTACCAGCCTTAAAGAAAAAAATGAGTTACTCGAAATCGAATATTTAAATACAAAGAGTATTCCTGCCGAAAAAATAATGCAGATCATAAAAGACAATCCTACTATACTGAAAATAAATCCAGAATATAAAAATTCCGTTTTCTTAAACCTAAAACATATTAAAAAATCAGAAAAAATAAACTGCATATATAAAAATTTGAATCTATTATTATAATAAGAGAATAAAAGATATGAAAATATTAACAATTAACACAGGAAGTTCCTCATTAAAATTTACACTCTATAAACATAAAAATACACAAATATTAGTATCTGGAACAATCGAAAAAATAAAAACAAAAAAATCAATAATTAAAATTAAGACCAAAAATGGCTTACTAGAAAAAACAGATAAACATATCAAATCACACAAAGAAGCATTAAAACAACTGATTAGAATATTAACAAACAAGAAATTAAAAATCATAGAAAATCCAGACGAAATTCAAGGCATAGGACACAGAATTGTACATGGAGGTCCAAGTTTTAAAAATTCAACGATACTTAACACAAATACTTTAAGCGAACTAAAAAAGATATCCAAGCTTGCACCTCTTCACAATCCAATTGCAATAAAAGTTATAGAAATAACACTTAAAATATTTCCAAATGCAAAACAAGTTTTATGTTTTGACACATCATGGCACAAAACCATGAATGAAAATGCATTTTTATACGCCACACCATATTCTTGGTATAAAGACTATAATATCAGAAAATATGGATTTCACGGTTTATCATACTCATATATAACAAAAAGAGTTGCAACAATACTTAACAAACCTAAAGAAGATCTAAACTTAATAATACTACACCTAGGCAATGGCTCAAGCATCAATGCAGTTAAAAAAGGACTATCTTACGATACAAGCATGGGTCTTACCCCTCTTGAAGGACTTGTAATGGGCACAAGAAGTGGGGATATAGATCCTGCAATTATTCCTTTAATGAGCAAACTTTTAAATAAAACTCCAAAAAAAACCGAAGAAATTCTTAATAAGCAAAGTGGTATGCTTGGCATATCTCTTAAGTCAAATGATCTAAGAGACATTTGGGAAGGAGTAAAAAATAATGAATATAACTCTAAACTTGCAGTTGAAATAATGGCTTATAGAATAAAAAAATACATTGGATCTTACCTTGCAGTACTTGATTTCAATATTGATGCAATAATTTTTACAGCTGGCATTGGTGTTACAGATTATGGAATAAGAGAATTATCACTAAAAGGCTTTGAAAAAATTGGAATAGAAATTGATCCTCAAAAGAATAATTTAGCAAGAGACAAACATACAGAATCTGATATCTCAAGTGAAAAAAGTAAGACAAAAATACTTGTAATACCAACAAATGAAGAATTAACCATACTTGAAGATACCTACAATTTAATTACAAAGCCTTCATAAGGTTTAAAACAAAGATATAAGATTCAATCTTCAGAATATTTAACAAATAAATAATAAAAAAAGTTTAAAAATTAATTATAAAATGATCTTATCTCTAAAAATAGACTTACCAAATCAATCAAAATATTTTAGGAGTGTAAATCATATTAAAGTAAAACTTGCTTCTTGATATCTTCAAGGACCCTTTCTCCCTTAACAATCTTAAGCAAAGTAAAAGCAAATTCAAAAGCTGTACCAACACCTTTAGAAGTAATAAAATTATTACTAATAACAACATCTTCATCCACAAATTCGCCATCAGTAATATCATTTTCAAATCCAGGATAACACGTAAATTTATTTGCACCTAAGAGTCCCTTTGCAGAAAGCACAATTGCTGGAGATGCACAAATGGCTGCAATTAACTTGCCTTGTAAGTTCATATTTCTTAAAATCTTATCTAAATCTTTAGATTCAAAAAGATTGACAGCACCAGGCATTCCTCCAGGAAGTATTATTAAATCAAAATGGTCCTCACTATAATCTGATATTTTTTCATCAGCATAAAAAGTAAAACCTCTAGAACTTGAAACAACCTTATCATCACTCAAACTGATAACCTTTGGATCAACACCACCTCGTTTTAAAATATCCATAGGAATTATAGCTTCAATTTCTTCAAAACCATTCGCAAGCACAATTGCCACTCTCATAATAAAAACTCCTTAATGCTGATGGAGGGACTTGAACCCACGACAACTCGGATATGAGCCGAGTGCTCTAACCAACTGAGCTACATCAGCTTGTAGCCATTAAAGTGTATAAATTCAAAGATATTTTGTCAATATAAAATCATACTCTTAAAATACACACTCATTTCATTAAAATGATTACAACCAATATACTAAGAAATTCAACTTACAGGATAAGTACTTGGTATTTCTTTTAAAAGAAAAATAAAATTATTACTGACAATAAATTACATCTCCTAATATGAATAAAAATACAAAATTTTATAACTTAAATTATGTTCATTTATTGAAGTAGGTTTAAAAACAATAGAAAATCTGGAATGAGTAATTTTAAAACAATATGATATACTTATGAATCGAAAAAAAAACAAAAGATTGGTATGGTTTAAATGAAAAAAATTGTTTGTATAGCTATCTTTTTTATCCATAATAATTGTTTCGCCTACAACTTTTGGACTACAGAAGATAAAGAAAAATTAATAGATAACATAGTAAGTCAAATGGATGATAAAGAATTATTAGGCCAAATGTTCATGATAAGTTACCCGGAAGAACAAATAACAAAATTTGTACTAAATTTCATAAAAGAGAAAAACTTAGGGGGAATTAAAATCTTTGGATGGAATGCAAAAAACTTACACATGCTAATAGAAAGTATAAATAAAGCACAATCGATGTCACAAAACAATAGATTTAAAACACCTTTATTTATAGCAACGGATCAAGAAGGTGGATGGACACAACATATAAAACTCAAAACATCAAAAACAATAGGAAATCTTGGAATCACAGCTACTCTATCACCAAATGATTCCTACCTTACAGGATATCACATAGCAAATGAGCTAAGACAACTTGGAATCAATCTAAATTTTGCACCTATAACAGACATTTACAGCAATGAGGAAAATTTTACAATAGGACCAAGGACATATTCAAATAATCCACAAATCGTTTCTCTTTTTGCTCTAGCTTTTTATAAAGGACAAAAACAAGCAGGAATAATTTCAACAGCAAAACACTTCCCCGGACATGGGAATACTATTGTTGATTCTCACATAAAAATGCCAATAATAAACTCAAATTTAAAAGAAATGCAATCAAATGAATTATTGCCATATAAAATATTAATACAAGAAAATATTCCAATGATTATGAGCGGACATCTAGCATACCCAATGCTTACAAATGGCAAAGAAATACCCGCATCATCTTCAATTAAAATCATAAAGGAACTACTTAGAAAAAAGTTGAAATATGATAATTTAATAATAACAGATGATTTATTAATGAATGCAGTAAGATATAACAATGAAAGCATTTATGACACAATTGAAAGAATTATTAGAACTGAAACTGATATTTTATTAATATCACTAAACGAAAATATACAAAACAATGCATACAATAAACTATTAAGCCTCATGCAAAAAGATAGTGAAATAAGAGAAAATATCATTAAATCTAACAAGAGAATACTTAGAATAAAGTTAGAATACTTAAAAGAAAGAAAAAATGAAACTGAAATTTATTCAAATCATAAAAAAGTTCAAGCAATACCTACTAAAGAAGCTAAAAATTTTTTTGAACAAAGTACATTAAGAGGGATAACTAAAATAAAGTTATCAAAACAAGTATCAAAGCATAAAAAAACACTTTTAATATCACCTTATAACACAATGATTAAAGAAGGGAAAAAAATATTTCAAAACAGTTCCGGTTATTACTATGATTATTATCCCTTAAACAAAATGAACCCCACAAAACTGAAAGAGATAAAAAAGCTAATTGAAAAACACGAACAAGTTATCTTTAATCTCTCAACACCCGCTAGTCAACAATACATAGAAAACTTAAAAGAATATAAAGACAAAATAAGTATAATTGTATCACTTACACCCCAATATATTAAAAACCTAGACTGGATACAAAACATAGTAATAGTATACGGAACAACAATACTGTCTTTTAAATCTGGATTCCTCACTTTAACAGAGGATTTTAATCCAAAAGGAAAAAGCCCCTTAATAAACTTTAAGCCTTAATAGCGTCCTTGATGTATGAGATTATTTGACTCTCTAAAAGATTTAAAGAACTATTTTTAATCTTAAATCCACTAGCATGTTTATGTCCCCCTCCCCCAAAATACTTTGCAAGCTCACCCACATCAAAATATTCTCTAGAACGAAGCCCCACCAAAATAGAACCATCTTCCGTTTCTTTTAAAATAATTAATATTTCATTATTCTCAACATTAGAAAGAAGCGCATAAAAAAGTTCATTAACGCCACTAACATTATTATCCTTCTTAGAATTGAAAGGCAAAATAGTAAGCAATACTTTTCCATCGAAATAAGCTTTAAGATTGTTTAACATCACACTAAGCATATCTATTGAAGTTAAACTCTTAACAGATTCAATATAATTATAAACATCCTTAAGACTTAAACCTTTAGAGACGAGTCTAGCTACCATTTCAAAAGGCTCAGGATCACTTCTTGAAATAAATCTAAAAAATCCTGTATCTGTGCAAAATCCAACCAAAATATACCATGCTTCCTCTTTAGTAACCTCATACCCAAATTTCCTAATTAATTTCTCAATCAAAAAAGTAGTTGAAGGAGCAAAAGAATCAATATACCCAGGAACATCCAACTTATCACCCGATGCATGATGATCAATAACAAGAATAGGCATATCTTTTACATAAAAACCAAACTCATCTCCAATTCGATCAAATATGGAGCAATCCAAAATAATAACAGCATAATCTGAAGAATCAATATCTGGCCATTTAGATAAAAACTTATCTTTAAAAGGAATTATTTCCTTTCTCACAAAAGGACCTTCATTTAACATAATGACTCTTTTACCTATTCTAGACAAAAAAGAAGCTAAAGCTAAAGACGAGCCAATACAATCAAAATCAGGATCCTTATGCCCAATAATAATAAAATTATTATATTTTTTAATAAATTCAATAACATCTATCATAAAAAAATATTAACAAACCTTTCACATACATCAACAATTACATCTTATAATTAAACATTTTACAATATTTTTATAGAAAATTATAATCATTGTGCTATAATTGACAATATCATCAACTAAGAGGCATTAAATGAAAGATAATGAACAAAATGCAATTGTAAAAGCATTTCAATTGGCAGAAACTGCAAGAAATAATGCATATTCACCATATTCAAAATTTAAAGTGGGAGCTTGTATTAAAACTAAAGACAATTTATTTTTTCAAGGTTCAAATGTTGAAAATGCAAGTTTTGGAGCAACTCGTTGTGCAGAGCAAGCCGCAATAATGAACATGATATCATCTGTTGGTATACAAAAAATAGATTTTATGTTAATCACAACAACTCCAGCAAGTGTACCATGTGCAATATGTCGTCAAGTAATGTCAGAATTTTTCGAAGAAAATACTAAAATATTAATGACAGATCCTAACCAATTTAACGCCACTAAAACAATCTCACAAACTTATACACTTAAAGATTTACTTAAAATTCCATTCAACAAAGAAGAGTTATCAAGAATATTTAAGGCAAATCAAGAAACATAAATTAAAAATTTGTGTAAAGAAAAAATTTAAGTATTAATCTAAAATACCAAGAGAAACAATAGCCCTAGCAAACTCACTCAATGTGTCATCCTTAAGAGTGCATGCTGAAGAATCAAACACTTCTAATATAAGCTTTTTCTCATCAATGCTAAATTCATAATCCAAAACCTCTAATGACAAAAAGTTAATAATTGGAATAAATTTATCAATAAAAGCGTATATTCCCTCATCAAAGTCAAAATTCTCATAATAATAGTCGAATACACTCTTTAAAGCTTTTTCATCAAATATTTTAAAAAAATTATAAAAAACATGTTCAATATTTTTCACATTATTTATCAGAACTTCTTCTTTAGAAATAGCTCTTTTACATCTTTTAACAAAAAATTGAGATTGTAACATAAACATCCCTCCCACCTCATTTAGGATATTAACAAAATTAATTGAACATTAAAAAAAATAATGTTATCTTTACACATAATAGGATTATGCAATAAAAAAAAGGAAAAGTGCAAATATGATCAAGATAATCAACAATAAAAACATCAATAAATGCACTAACTTAAAACTTGCAAGCTTAAAAAAAGATGAAATTTACATAATTTACACAGAAAATAATGTTGAAATGGTTTCATACCTGAAAGTCAAAATACAAAATAAAGAGATTAAAATTAATAATTTCTATATTGATCCAAATTTTAAAGCAGAGGGAATAGAAAGAGTACTCATTCATAACCTAATTTATTATGGTAAAAAAAATAAACTACAAAAAATCTTATGCAAAATTAATGACATAAAAGAAGAACTTAAAAACCTAGGATTTGAAAATAACAATAATATATACGAAAAAGACTTAACTTATGAAACAAAAAAAAATACACTTATAATAAGAATAGGACTTATCTCAGTATTAGCAGAAGTAGCATCAATAACATCTAAACTTACCGTTGGAATTCTTTTTAACTCGTTTGCACTCATCGCAGATGCACTTCACGTTACATCCGATTTTATCCTATCTACAATTACTTATTTTAGTTTAAAAATTACAAATCGGCCTGAAACAATTTATTATCCTTATGGATATAAAAAAATGGAAAACCTGATAGCATTTATCATAGGATTAATCATCATAATCTCAGGATTTACAATGTTTTTAGGCACAACAGGATTGAACAAATTAATGAACTTCAGAAATGAATCTGGATTACATATTCATAATCATGGCTATGATCACCAAGAGTATGATCATTATCACGAGGATAAAAAAAATATATTAGAAATATTTTCAAATAATTCTTTAAAAAAAAGCATTTGGATACCATTAATACCCTTTATATTTTTCTTAGTCAAGATAATCGAACATTTGGTAAAATTCCAAATCGGCAAAAGGTATAACAACTATTTGCTTTTAGCATTATCATCATCTGATAAGAATTGCATATTCTCTCATGGAGGAACTACACTAAGCTTATTACTTGCAAATTATGTATGGACAGGATTTGATAAAATAATATCTATATGTATTAGTTTTATAATGATCAAAGAAGGACTACACGTAATCATAAACAATACTAATAAACTCCTTTCAAAACAAGACATAGACTTAAAAAGAAAAATAAAAAACACATTAAAAAATATTAATGTAAATTTCAAAGAACTCAACCTTTTTCATCAAGGAAATGACTTAAGTCTCCATGTCAAACTAGATTTAAGCTATGAAAATGACTTAAAAAGTTTGATACAAAAAACAGAAAAAATAAAATACACCATAAAAAAATACCATAAAGAAATATGTGAAATATACATATTAATATAACTAAATAAAATTAATTGACACATTAAATACAATTGTGTTATAATACACTGAGAGACGCAGGGTAGAGCAGTTTGGTAGCTCGTCGGGCTCATAACCCGAAGGTCGTAGGTTCGAATCCTACCCCTGCTATTTAAAGATGCGAGGAGTAAATGAATAGAAAAAATATAGCTAAAGGAAAATTGATAAGACGATTTGGTGTGAATATCTTCGAACAACCTAAATATGATAAATTGCTTAAAAAGAAACCTAATGCACCTGGAATGCACGGACGATCTAGGAGAGCTAAAATCACAGAATATGGAAAGCAACTAATAGAAAAACAAAAGGTAAAATTCACTTATGGTGTAAGTGAAAGACAACTTACTAATATTTTCAAAGAATCAAGGAGACAGCATGGAGTTACAGGGGATAATCTTTTAGCATTACTTGAGAGAAGAATTGACAATGTTGTATACAGAGCTGGATTTGCTATTTCAAGAGCTCACGCAAGGCAAATAGTTTCACATGGAATTATTATGCTCAATGGAAGAAGAGTTACAATTCCATCCATTACTCTAAGAGCAAACGATATAATACAAGTAAAAGAAAAAGATAGACTAAAAAAATTAGTTAGATCCAACATAGAAAAAACATCAACTCTTAGAAAATTACCAACTTGGATAGAAGTAAATGCCGATGATTTAAATGTAAAAATAACTCGACCACCATCAAGAGACGAAATACCTACCCTTGCAAATGAACAAATGATTGTCGAATACTATTCCAAAAGAGCATAAATCAATAAGATTAGCATGGCTAATAACCATGCTACTTACTTTTCTTTTTCTTCTTAGTAAAATTTTTCCCAAAATTGCCATTTGCAAAAGATGAAAAACTATTGTTAATTCTATTTTTAACAGAACCTTGAGAATTAAATGATACCCTACTACCTGAGGGTTTTCTAACTCCATCCTTCATATCTCCTCCTTAATAAATTCTAACATATAAAGCTCTAAATAATATTTAAATAGTTAAACACCTCTCCCAAATTAGACACATACTTAACATCAATATTGTCCCTAATATCTTCTGGAAGCTTAACATAATCTTTCTCATTATCCTTTGGAATAATAATTTTATTTATACCATTCCTATAAGCTGCAAGCACCTTCTCCTTAATACCTCCCACAGGAAGAATTGAACCTTTAAGAGTAACCTCTCCTGTCATAGCAAGGTCTAGAGGCACTCTCTTATCAGATAGCACAGAAGCTATGGCTGTTGCGATAGTAATTCCAGCAGAAGGCCCATCTTTTGGTGTAGCTCCTTCCGGAAAATGAAGATGAATTTCAGGAATTTCATTTATATCAAAATTAAGCTCAGAAGAATAAGTTTTTACAACAGAATAAGCCAATTGTGCACTTTCTTTCATAACACTCCCAAGACTACCTGTTAAAATAATATCGCCTTTCTTATCAAACTTAATAGCTTCAACAGGAAGTACAGCCCCCCCATAACTTGTCCAAGCAAGACCATAAACAAATCCAGAAGAGTCAATTCTAATTAAATTAAACTTATATTCACAATTCACATAAAAATGAAAATTATTCATATTAATTATTTTGTAAATACCAGGAATATCAGGATCATGAGTAAAGAGTAAATTATTGCCATGCATTAAGGAACTTGGAAAATAAAAATTTCCTTTAATTATGTCCTCCCTTGAGTAAACATAAAGTAATTCTCTTACAACCATTCTAAACAAATTAGTCAAAACTCTCTTTAAATTCCTAACTCCAGACTCCATAGTACAGTTCCTGATTATATGTAAAACAACATCATCTTCTATTTTTATATAGACATTATTTAAACAACTATCTTTAATTATATTTGGTATTAAAAAATTTTTTGCAATTTTTAATTTTTCAACACAAGAATACCCTTCTATCTTAATGATCTCCATTCTGTCAAGAAGAGGTCTAGAAACATCATGAAGAGAATTGGCTGTTGCTACAAACAACACATTAGAGAGATCATAAGGAATTTCTAAATAATGATCAACAAATCTAGAGTTTTGTTCAGAATCTAAAACTTCTAAAAGTGCTGCTTCCGGATTTCCCTTATAAGTACTGTTAATCTTATCTATTTCGTCAAGAAGAATTACGGGATTAGATTTTCCAGCCACTTTGATTGCATTAATAAAAACTCCCGGAAGAGCTCCAACATAAGACCTTCGATGACCTCTAATTTCTGTTTCATCTCTTAACCCACCAAGGGAAATTTTTGTAAATTCCCTAGAAAGAGACTTAGCAATAGATAAAGCAACAGAAGTTTTTCCAGTACCGGGTGGACCCACAAGACACAAGATAGGCGCTTGAACTTTAGAATTAATATGATAGACAGATAAAAAATTCATTATTTTTTCTTTAGTTTCATACATACCATAATGAGAATTTCTTAAAATAAGTTCAATCTCTCTTAAAGAATTCTTCATCACAGTATTTTCATCCCAAGGTAGGTCAAGTAACAATTCAACATAGTTCCTAACAATATTAGCATCTGGCGAATTAGTATTCACACGAGTCAATCTGGATATTTCCTTTTCAATTCTAGATTTAATATTTTCAGGAATATTTTTAGAGTTTAATCTTTCAAGATAATCAATCTCATCTCTCCCTAACCTTTTCTGAATTTCCTTAATTTGCTCATTTAAAAAATATTCTTTTTGACCCTTATCAAGTTTAGTCTTAACCTTAGCCTTAATATCTTTCTTAAGAATTAAAAGCTCAGTCTCAATATTTAGATTTATGATCAATTTTTCTATTCTAAGCTTAACATCTAGTTCTTGTAAAAGTTCTACTTTAACTTTATATTCCAAATTCACATTAGAGGCTATAACATCAACAAGCTTAGCTGGACTATCAAAAAAATCGTTACTCTCATCATTGTCTAGTTTTTTAACGGGCAAATAAGATCTATAAGTATCATACGCTTCTCTTAAGAATTTAGAATAAGTAAAAAGCTCATTATTAAATTCACATTTATCAGATATAAAATCAACCTTTGCTCTAAAGTAATTATTCTTTTTTACAATGCTTTTGATAATAACTCTATCCTGAAAGGTTACTAAAATTTTTATCAAAATTTCAGTAACCTTTACAACTTGAATAATCTTTGCATAAATACCAATAGAATATAAATTTTCTAAACTAATTTTGCTACTATTATCCGAGTTAAGATCATTAACACAAAAAAATAAGATCAATCTACCCTCTAACATAGACTGATATATTGCATTAATCGAAATACTATCATCACAATTAACCCATAAAGTTACATTTGGGAAAAAAACATTCTGCCTTAAAACAATAACTGGAAGATCGTCTTTTTTAGAACTAATTAGATTGAGAATTGATTTCATAAAGTTCTTTTGCCCAAGGCTTATTAGCATGCCTCCCTGTCAAAATCAAGGGCTCAATATTGCTACTTAAAACAGACTCTTTAGTAACAATCACTTTTTTAATTTGCTTAGTTGAAGGTATTTCAAACATTACATCTTTAAGCAATTCTTCTAAAATAAAACGTAAACCTCTAGCACCTGTATTTTTAAGCATGGCCTCTTCTGCAATTGCATCAAGCGCATCTCTTTCAAATAATAGATCAACATTATCCATCTTAAACATATGACAATATTGTTTCACGATAGAATTTTCAGGTTCAATTAATATTTTAATCAGGTCTTCCTTTTCTAACTTTTCAAGATAAGAATGTACAGGAAGCCTACCTACAAACTCCGGTATGAGTCCAAATTTAACCAAATCTTCCATTTCCAAGTATTTTAAAGAATTAATCTCTCCAGAATCTTTTCTACCAGCAGATGAAAATCCAATAGAACTTTTATTAATTCTTTTTTTAATAATATTTTCAAGTCCTACAAAAGCCCCACCACATATAAATAGTATGTTCTGCGTATTGATTTCAATAGTACACTCATAAGGATGCTTTCTCCCACCTTTTGGCGGTACATTTGCAATAGTGCCTTCAATTATTTTTAATAAAGATTGTTGAACACCTTCTCCAGATACATCCCTTGTAATTGAAACATTTTCACCTTTTTTTGCAATCTTATCTATTTCATCTATGTAAATGATACCCCTTTCTGCAAAACTTACATCTCCATCAGCAGCATGAATTAGCTTAAGTAAAATATTCTCAACATCTTCTCCCACATATCCAGCCTCAGTAAGCGTTGTAGCATCCGCCATTGCGAATGGAACATTCATCTCAGCTGCTAACTTTTTTGCAAGCAAAGTTTTACCACTGCCAGTAGGACCTACAAGCAATATATTAGATTTTTCAAGTTCAACCCCATTATCTCTCTTATTCCCTTTAAATATCCTCTTATAGTGATTATAAACAGCAACGGACAATACTTTTTTTGCATCTTCTTGTCCAATAATATATTTATCTAAATGACTTTTAAGTTGTTTAGGAGTTGGAAGACCCCTTGAAGATTTAGGCGTTACAGGCTTTTCTGTTTCTTCTTTAAAAAGATTATGACATATTTTAGAACATTCAAAACAAATAGCAACAGATTTTGCTGAAATAATTCGCCCTTCAGCCTCAGCTTTAGTACGCCCACAAAAAGAACACCCTTCAATTTTTTGACTTTTGCTTCTTGCCATATCAAATCTCACCCACAATAAAACTAATTTCTTACCAAGATACCATCAATAATTCCATAATCAAGAGCATCTTTTGGTGTCATAAAATAATCCCGCTCAATATCAAGAGATAATTTTTCCTTAGATACTCCTATCTTATCAGACATAATATCTATTATTAATCTCTTAAGCCTTATAATTTCATTCGCTTGTATACTAATATCACTGGCTTGACCACCTATTCCACCCCAAGGTTGATGAATCATTATTCTTGAATACGATAATGACTCTCGTTTGCCTATAGCACCTCCTGCAAGCAAAAATGCAGCCATTGAAGCTGCTTGACCAATGCAGATCGTTCTTACATCTGGTTTGATATACTGCATAGTATCATAGATTGCAAGTCCTGCGGTAATACTACCTCCAGGGGAATTTATATAAACATAAATATCCTTTTTAGAATCTTCAGACTCTAAGAAAAGAAGTTGAGCAATGACTGTGTCTGCCCTTACATCATTAATTTCACCACTCAAAAAAATTATTCTATCCCTTAACAATCTTGAATATATATCAAAAACACGCTCATAATTTCCAGTATGCTCCACAACAGTAGGAACTAAATTATGCATATATTCTCTTATCATTATTCACCTGTTTTATAATTAATAAAATCTCTAAAGGCAACTTTTTTAGGATTAATTTCCTTTACATTTTTTAAAATTTTATCTTTAACCTTTTGTCTTTTAATTTCATCTTTTAAAATTTCAAGCAAATTCTTCTCTTGATAAAATTTCTTAATATCTGCAAGTTTCATCTTCGCATCTTCAGCCTGCTTAACAAGCTCATCCTCTAAATCAGAATCTGTAACCTCTGTCAAATCATTATCTACTATTTTTTGGAAAATCAACTTAGACTTTAATTTCTTAAGTACATTCTCCTTAAAAACATCATTAATACCTTCTAAACCTGTAGAAGAATTGCTTAATTGCTCAAGATTAATCTTATTTTGATGTGAAAATTCGTTTAAAACATTTTTAAATTCAGCCTCAAACATAGAAGATGGAATCTCTATGTTTAGCTTCTCTGCAATATCAGATAACAATTTTGAAAGTTTAAGAGACTCACTTCTTTCTTTAACAAGCCTTAACATATTCTCTCTTATATGCTCTTTAAGATCCTCTAATGTATTAAAACTATCCTTAATATCCTTTGCAAAATCATCATCAAGCTTAGGAATATCACGCCTCTTTATATCTTTAAGAGAGATCTTTAATCTCTTAAAAGAATTAGCAAGTTCACTAAATTTATAATCCATACCATAATTTTTCTCTACTATTTTTTCTTCATCCTTTTTCATCCCAATAATATCATTATCAAATCCATAATAATTATTAGACTCACCAACAGTAAAAACAAAATCTTGCCTTTTAGTTGTTAAAATCTCACTTAAGGAATCATCAAGCTCCACAAAATCTACCCTAACAATACTGCCTGACTTAACATCACCACTATCCTCAACAACAATTGCATTTTCAAGTTGTAACAATTTAAGCTCTTCCTCCACATCAGAATCAGATACAAAAACTTCTGGAATTTCTACCTCAACATTAGATATATCAGGTAGCTCAAATTCAGGATAAGCCTCATAGACAACAGTAAATTCAAAATCTTTACTGAAATCTATCTCTAATTTCTCATCTAATATTTTAGGAACAGCATAACCTAATGGTTTATAAGTTGCACTTTTAAAAAATTCTTCTAAGGACTTATGAATAAGCTTCTCTATAGTGAGAGCTCTTATATTATCAGAATATTTGCCTTCAATAATACTAAAAGGAACTTTTCCTATACGAAAACCTTTAACCTTAAGACGAGAAGAATAATCTTGTAAAATCTCGTTATATTTACTTTTAACAAATTTTTTTGAAATTCTAATAACAGCCTCAACCTTAGAACCGGGAATCAATTTTACATCATTATTCAATATCACACTATTCCTCTAATTAAAATGCATTAATACTAATAATTGCTAAATTCAAGCGAAAGACGGGATTTGAACCCGCGACTTCCACCTTGGCAAGATGGCACTCTACCCCTGAGTTACTTTCGCATTTCTTGCAGAAGGTGGGACTCGAACCCACATGCCTAGAGCACTAGATCCTAAGTCTAGCGTGTCTGCCAGTTCCACCACTCCTGCATACCTTAGGTAGTATACAAAACTTAAAAAGCTTTTTCAAGTATAAAACTAACGTTTTACACCCAGCAGGATTCGAACCTGCAACCTTTGGATTCGAAGTCCATTACTCTATCCAATTGAGCTATGGGTGCAGCTTAATCAAAATCAAAGGTGGCTGACGGGACTTGAACCCGCGCTACCCGGAACCACAATCCGGTGCTCTAACCAACTGAGCTACAACCACCACTTATACTCAATTACATGTAAACTTATTTTATAAATATTCAAATAGTAAGTCAACTGAAATATATACTCAAAATCAAGCAAGATAAAAATACAAAATTTTATAAAGTCTCTAAACTTTTCTTCAAAAAATTATAAACTCTAATAGTTGAAGCAATATCAACCTGCTCTCTTGGTGTATGGGGAGCATTGATCCAAGGTCCAATTGTAACTGAATCTATTCCTCCAAATTTTGCAGATATTATTCCAGTCTCAAGACCAGCATGAATAACTACGGTTTTAGCCTCTTCCAAATACATATTTTTATACACATTCTTAAGATGGTTTAAAAGTTTACTATTCTCAGCTGGATTCCAAGAAGAATAATCATAAACTATTTTAAAATTAGCACCTGAGAGACTACTAATAGCCTTTAAATGATTAAAAACATATTCCTTCTCAATATCCAACAAAGATCTTATTGTAAATACAAACTGATACTCATTACCAACCTTTAAAAGACTAGCAAAATTTAGAGACGTTCTAATAAGTTTTTCACCATAATTTTCAACTTTTTGGACTCCATGCAAAAAGGCCATACCCATATTTAAAAGCTTATCTTGATCCATATCATCCAAAACATCACCAGAAAAATTTACTCTTCTTAAAATAATTTCAAAATCAGAATCAAAAGTATACATCTCTTGCATATGACGTTTAAACGATTTTAATTCTTTCTCTAATAAAACATAATGTTCAGCTTCAATTAATATTAATGCCTTTGCCTCTCTAGGAATTGCATTACTCTTATCCCCACCGGATATATACCCAATTTCAAATTCCATATTTGCCCTAAGTGTACTCAAAGCAAAAAACATCAATTTCAAAGAATTTGCTAAATCAATATGAATATCAGCACCAGAATGGCCTCCCTTAAGACCTGTAAACAAAATTTCAACACCTGTTTTTTTTCTATTTTGTCTATATTGTGGCTCAAAGTTAATATGAACAAGTCGAGAACCAGCACAACCAACTAAAAAATAACCCTCTTCTTCTCCATCAAGGTTAATTAACATCTTCCCACTACATAAATTAGGATCAAGTCCAATAGCACCCATTAACCCTATTTCTTCATCAACAGTAAAGAGAAGCTCCAAGGCAGGATGTTTAAAAGTCGAAGACTCACTCATAATGGCAAGCATCATAGCAACCCCAATCCCATCATCAGCACCAAGAGTAGTGCCTGATGCAACAAAATACCCATTATCTTCAATGATGTTAATAGGATCTTTTTCAAAATCATGCACAACAGATTCATTTTTTTCACAAACCATATCTGTATGAGCTTGCAAAATAATAGGAAACATATTGCTACAGCCATTAGCCTTAATCTCAACTACAATATTACCAATACTATCTTCCTTAAAAGAATATCCAAATTTTCTAGCTTCTTCTTTAATAAAATTACTAATGCCCTTTAAATTTTGTGAACATCTAGGAATTTGAGATATTGCCCTAAAATAACGAATTACAACATTTTCCATCTTGCTCTCCTAATAAAACCAAATTTACAACTAATAATTAAATATATTGATTATATGCTACCCATAACATATCTCAAAAAATTAATCTCTAATAAACTAAGAATTAATATAAAACATACATTCCCTTAAAATTTTAACTCTATATAGGAAAACCACTTAACAGCTCTGGCTTTTCTACGCCTAACACCTGAAACAGTTAAAAAATCTTATCAACAACAATAACAGTCTCATACTGAAACTCATGAAATCATTTGCTAAATTAATTTAAGGAAAGATTAAAAAATCTTAGCACCATCTGGATATTCCACAACAACCTTAAAATTTTCAGGAAAAACAAAAATCTTTCTGGATTTAGACTGATCAAAATCTTGTGCTACAACTGGAATACCATATTTGGTTAACGAATTAACAGCAAACTCTGAATTCTCAACACCAACTCTTATTGTCCCTTTGGCCATAAAATTAGCACCTCCAAAAAGTTTAGCCTTAAGATTACTTTTTGATGCACCATTCTCTATCATAGCATCAATTAACATAGGAATAGCATAAACTCCATATCTACCTTTCTGTAAAACATCCACCACTGAATCAGATTTCACTAGCACATAATGATTTACTCCTATAAGCCTACGAACCCCATCATAAAGCACAACAGACACACAAGAACCAAGTATTGTAGAAATAACTCTATCATTTGAAACAAAAGCTTCACCTGGCACTATTATTGTAACATCTCTTTTCAATTTAAAATTAAAATGATTTAACATAAAACCAATTACTCTCTTAAAAAACTTTTATAAAACACCTATAAATACTATCAAAATTTCTAATTCTCAAGCGTAACTAAATAAACAAGTTTAGCACCTCTAGCTTAAAATATCCAAAAATCAATTTTCCCACTACTTCATCATTTCTAAGTGGAGCAACTAACGCTTCTATACCAAACCTAACTTATCAAAGTGTATCTCTTTCAAAAGACATATTTAAAAACTCTTTTTTAAAAAAATACCGAACATACCTCATTATAGATCTTTTCTTTTAATTTTACCAATGAAAGAAAATTGAGCATAGTTACCAAATCCATATTCAAATAATTTTTGTGCAATTAAGGCACGCTTCCTCTCTCCAACATTGTCAACTCCCTTATTAACTCCCAAGACAACTGCTATTAATCTTATATCATCTTTTTTGGCTGTAGCAACTAAATTTAAACCAGATGTTTTAATATAACCAGTCTTTAATCCATCAGCATAAGGATAATTAAATATTAAAACATTTTTATTCTTTTGTTTGAAATTTAACATCTTTAAAGAAGAAGTATTACCCAAATTTTCAGACCTTGGATAAATAAAATCTTTAAGAGAATGTATATCAAGTATAAATTCAAATTCTTCTATATAGGTTCTTGCAAACAATGCCATTTCTAACGCCGTAATCTTATTATCACTGCTATAACCCGATGTATCAACAAAACTCATATTTATAAGCCCCAAGTTTAAAACATTAATATTCATTAAATCAACAAAATCACTTAAATTTTTCCCAACTATAAATTCAGCAATTGCAATAGCGGCATCATTACCTGAGGAAATTATAAGACCTTTAAGCAATTCCTCAAAATTCACTTTGTGACCCTGTTCTAAAAACATCAAGGAAGAATCTAAAGGCAAATTATAATAGGATGCAGCACTGCTAATAGGAACAGTGGTCTTTAAATCTATATTTTTTTTCCTTGCCTCAACTAAAGCAGTATAAATAGTCACGAGTTTAGTAAGCGATGCTGGTGGAAAAACTAAACTTGGATTTTTGGAATAAAGAATACATTTGGTATCATAATCAATTAAAACAACTGACTTAGCATCTTCCGTTACTTTTTTGATTTCAAATAAATCAATTAAAAAAAGTTCACCAAATACACTTGATAAAATTAAAATGTTTAGAATAACAGGGATACTTTTCATAAAGTAACATTATATCATATATTATTGCATAAGAATTTGTTATAAAATTAAATGGTAAATCTAAAAAGGAGCACACATCTTATTATGAATTTTTATGATTTCATTAAAGCCCTGGTACCAATAACACTTATAATCATTGGACTTGGGATAATAAAAAAACCAGCATATTATGTGATACCAATATGCTTAATAGTTACCATTGCAATAACCTTATTTGATAAGAATTTAGGAATAATCAATACAAGTCTTGCAATATTTGAGGGAACAATAATGGGAATATGGCCAATAGTTATTGTAATTATAGCTGCTATTTTCACATATAAAATGGCTGAAAGTCAAAATGATATGAAAATTATAAAAGCCATGTTATCAAACGTATCCTCTGATAAACGAATAATAGTTTTGCTTGTAGTATGGGGATTTGGTAACTTCTTAGAAGGAGTTGCAGGATACGGAACCGCAGTAGCCATTCCCGTATCAATACTAATGGCAATGGGATTTGAACCATTCTTTGCCTGTCTTATATGTCTAATCATGGATACATCCTCAACTGCCTATGGTTCAGTAGGAATCCCTATAATATCTCTCTCCCAAGCAACAGGATTAGATGTTAATATGTTATCATATGATGTCTCTTTACAACTCATCCTGCCAACTCTTATTATACCATTTGTACTAGTTATGCTTGTAGGAGGCGGAATTAAAGGTCTTAAGGGAGGAATGTTTATCCTCACACTCCTCTCAGGAGCATCAATAGCAATATCTCAAGTTTATGTTTCAAAAACCTTAGGCCCAGAACTTCCAGCAATACTTGGAAGCATACCCGCAATGGCAATAACAATAATTTATGCAAAGCTTTTGGCAAACAAAGATACAATTAATAACAATATAAAAGTATCAGCAATGCAAGGATTCCTTGCATGTTTGCCCTATATTTTAATAGTTTCACTCATAATAATTGTTTCACCACTTTTCTATGGAATAAATAAATATCTATCAAACTTTAAAACCACTCTTTCAATTTATCCAGGAGCAAATCCACTACAATTTAAATGGCTAACCTCACCAGGACCATTAATTATTCTTGCAACAGTAGTATCTTACTCAATCAGAGGGGTTCCTATAATTGAACAATTAAAAACATTCGTACTTACAATAAAAAAAATGGCATTATCTTCTTTTGTAATTATCTGCATAGTATCAATATCAAGATTAATGACACATAGCGGCATGATAAAAGACCTTGCGAATGGCATATCAACATTAACAGGCACATTATACCCATTATTTAGCCCATTAATTGGGGCTCTGGGCACTTTCCTTACAGGAAGCGATACCGTTTCAAATGTTTTATTTGGACCATTGCAAACACAAATCGCAGCAAATATTGATGTTAATCCTTACTGGCTTTCAGCCGCAAACACAACAGGATCAACAGGAGGCAAAATGATCTCACCTCAAAATATTACAATAGCAACAACAACAGCGGGTCTCATTGGACAAGAAGGAAAATTACTATCAAAAACCATAACATACGCTCTTGGCTATATTTTTATATCGGGCATTTTGGTTTACTTCTTATTATAAATATAAATAAATGATAAATTTAAATGTTTAATAAATAAGACTAACAAAGTTATTATGTTAGTCTTATTTAAAAATAATAACTATAAAAATACTTGAATTTTTATCTAAGAATTAATATCATTAATACCCAAAGACAAAAATGCATGTTATTTAAAACTTCTAACGAAGCTCCAAATTTCACAACAAAGGAGATATAAAAGTGAATAAAACAATATTATTATGTATCTTTATCTTTATATTAACCACTGTTACAGTTTTTGCCGATGATACAGATAAAGATATATCTAAGTCAAACCCATGGGGTCCTAAACTAACATTCGAAAATAGTAGCGAATTTAGATTTGACATGGATGAGTCCATTCCTGGTTTGGAAAATAAAAGCCAGCTAGGAATTAAATTTGTACCATATGAAACACATAACGAAATAGGAAAGCATGATCCTTTCTCAGCTTACATCAAAGTAGAGGACCTCGTGTTAAAAGCTAAGGGCAAAAAGGATGCCATACTCAAACTCGATGTAGGAAGTATTACAACACAAATCAACATATATGACTTTTACCTCAAAATAGAATCAATGACTGATTTTGATTTTAACCAAGAATCATTATTTAGTTTCGCACCAATGACTAGTATTCAAAGCGAATATTACGGTTTTCCAAGCGATGATTGCGCCACAAGAAGAACAATCCTTGCAAGAAGTACAGCAAAAACAATAGGAACACTTCAGTTTGGATACACTTTTCCACAATTAGAACTTGTGCTTGCAATTGGGGCAACAGGAACAGGTAACAGAAACTACAAAAAAAATGCTAACGATTCCGAAGAAGATAAAAAGAAAAAAGACGAAACTCCTTACAACAATACATATCAAGGTATACTTTACGGAGCAAAAGTGAAATGGACACCAATGAAAAATGAACTAGCACAATACAGCTCAGATGTCATTGCAGAAATTCCATTTGAATTACACTTTGGACTCTCAGGAGCAATCGGAAACTCAACATTTAATCATTCATCAATAACATACGGACTTAAAGACAAATCTGTTGTAGGCTCAGATCTTGTCAGTCCAACTTTATCAAACGCATCTATAATGGCCTCTATTGGATTTACGTACAAGCTTGGTCTTACAAAAATCAATGACAAAAATACCTATCTCTTAATACAAACCGGCTCTGATGTAGGAATAGATCCATTTGCCAGCGATTTTTCTATACTTGGACACATCTCCAGAAAGGCAAATACAGATAAAGACCAATTTAATCCAACAGGAAACAAACTTCAATTTGATAACAAAAGAAGTACCAATTTTGCATTTTCTGTAGGAACAGGTATCGGTTTAGCTTGGAATACAGATGACGGTGAACAAGAATCATGGTCAATTAGCGGTGATAATTCCTATAATACAAGAATATTTGGAACACAAAACAAAAAATCAGGAATTGGACTTGGAATTACCTATGGAAAAAACCTATATAAACCTACATCTTCAAACAAAATAATACAGGATATCGCTGCAAAATCATTCCAAACTTTTAATGCCGAAATTTCAACTTACGAAGACAACACAAAAGGAATTATTCCTGGTCTTGGATGGATAGCTTCACTTGGAATTTATGATCTACTAAAAGAACAACCTCAATCAAATGATATAATAACTACTCTTACACCAAATACTAATAATACTCAAACTCAAACAGTTGCATTTACTGAAGCGACTAAGATTGGGGGTGCTTTATACATCGATTACGCAATACCTGTAGAATCCATATCACCAACAACACATATAATCCCATATGTAGGTACCCATATTTTAGGCTCATTTAAAGGTTCAGATAAAAGCATATATCTAAAAGCTGGGGTAGAATTAGACAATTTAATCAAATTGACCAAAATATCACTTGGATGGGATTCAAACAATCTTTTCGCAACAAAAGACCAAATGGGAAGTGTTTTCTTACAATTTGCAGTGGCTTTTAACGAATAAACAAAAACAATCGTTTAAAGGATAGATTTCTACTCTTTAAACGATTTATCAAATCTATTTCAAATAATAAAATCCTATTAATCAAATAAAACTTAATAGGTTAGCTATTTTAAATTTCTCTCTTTGCAGATCTTTTCATAAGCATCTTGAATCTTAATAAATTTTTCATTCGCCTCTCTTTGTTTAATAGGTTCACTTGCAAATCTATCTGGATGGTATTGTATAACCAATTTTTTATAAGCCTTCTTTATGTCATCATCACTAGCATTATATCTTAAACCCAATACTTCATAAGGATTAATAATCTCTATATTAATATTTTTGTAAGCATCATGATTTTCAAAATCGATTTCAAGAAATGCACTAACATAACGAATAAATTTATCCCCTTCCAAGTTTCCATATCTAGCTAAATTATTAATCTCTTTAAGAACTGAGACAAGCCAAACAAAAAGATCTCTATGCTGAAAGTACCCAAGCTTCAGCGTATATAATATTTTGTCTGCATTTCTATTTTGAGTAACAGAAAAATGAAATACATTATAAAGTTCCGTCTTATGTTTTTCGGATAAATTTAAAGAATTAATTATAAAATTAATATAATTTAATTGCTCGCCAGTCATTGACCCCAAAATAGAAATCAATTTGGCCATCAATAAACAAGATAACTTATAAAATTCAAGTTCCCTTGACTTAGAATAAAAGTAATCTCTTGTCGTGTACGTCCTAAATCCACCTAAAATACTGGTGATTATAAAAAAAACAAAAAATATGAAAAACATACTTAAAATAAAGGGACTAAAAATCAAAATAAATGACAATAACAAAAAGAAAATTTGAAACAAATTAGACACCTAAATAAACAAACTGCAAATCAAAATTAGGGCATATTAAAACTACTAATAAATTCTACGACTTCGCATTTTATTTTTTTAAGCTCATAATCAGACTTAGTCTTCAAAGCCCTAATAATAAAACGAGCAACATCAATAGAATCATCTCTATTTAAACCCCTTGAAGTAATAGCAGCACCACCAATTCGAATACCCGAAGCTACAGAAGGATCTTTTGAATCAAAAGGAATTATGTTTTTATTAAGAATAATGTTTACGCTCTCAAGAACTTTCTCAGCATCAGCACCTGTAATACCCAAAATACCAAGGTCAACTAAAAATAAATGATTATCCGTTCCACCACTAACTATTCTAAAACCTTCTGAAACAAAATACTCAGCCATAGCTTTGGTATTCTCTATTACACTAGAAATATAATCCTTAAATTCACCCATCAAAGCTTCTCCAAAAGCCACTGCTTTACCGGCAATAACATGCATTAAAGGCCCACCTTGGGTTCCTGGAAAAACACAAGAATTAACAGCATTCTCTAGTGTTCTCTCTTTATTATTAAAATTCACTATCATACTAGATTCCTTACCTGCAAGAATTAATCCTCCTCTAGGGCCCCTTAAAGTTTTATGAGTAGTACTTGTAGTTAAATGTGCAACATCAATAGGAGAGTTATGAAAACCTGTAGAAACAAGACCTGCCGTATGAGCAATATCACACAAAAGATAAGCTGAAACCTCATCCGCTATTTCACGAAATTTTTTAAAATCAATTTCTCTTGAATAAGAAGAAGCACCAGCAATTATTAAATTAGGTCTACATTCTCTAGCTATTCTCCTAACATCATCATAATCAATTATCTCAGAATCCCTTGACACACCATAAGAATATGCATCAAAGAGCATTCCAGAAAAACTGACCTTACTACCATGAGTTAAATGACCACCATGGGACAACTCCATTCCAAGAATTTTATCCCCAGGCTTAATAAGCGCCATTATAGCAGCCATATTAGCTTGAGAACCACTATGAGGTTGAACATTTGCATAACTTGCACCAAAAAGCTCTTTCGCTCGTGATATAGCTAAATTTTCAATATCATCAACAACAAAACATCCACCATAATATCTCTTTGAAGGATAACCTTCGGCATATTTATTAGTCAAAATACTTCCAACAGCCTGCCTTACTCCTAATGATACAAAATTTTCTGAAGCAATTAATTCAATATTTTCTCTCTCCCTTTTAGCTTCCTTTTCAATTAAATCAAATAAAATACTATCTATCATTGATATTTTCCTCCAAAGTAATCCTATAATTCAGAGAATAATTACTATTCGTCAAGCTTTTATATTTCAACAATAGTAAATCAAAATAATCATCAAATAGCAAATCATCATAATCTTCCTTATATCCATACTGGATATAATTCTCTGACATACTCAAAAAATAATTAGAGCTATCTCTAAATAATACCGCATTTACTATATCAAAATAAATAAATCCAATATGCTCTAAAAAAAATTCACACCAAGTATGTTCTTTAAGACTAGACGACCTATTATCAAAATAAAGTCCAACAGCATTTCTTAAAGGTATATTGTTTCGTAAAAATAACAAATTCGTAAGTAAGATTAAATTATCAGCTGAAATCTCCCTCACCTTAATAGATTCATCCAAAGTTAAATCATTATCTACAACCGTAAAATGCAAAATTAAAGCATCAATAATAGATTTTGCCAATTCATAAGCCGAATCTTTGTTGTTTACATTCAAATTAATTGAACTTAAATCAAGTGAATCATAAGATAAATAACGATCTCTCTTATTTAAAACATATGTTTTAAATTCATACATATTACTATCCGTATTTACTTTAATACTCTCCAAAGCTTTTCTATCAAAAATATCTAAATCCAATTTACAAGTCTCAACTTCAAATTTTAAATGATATGTATTTGATTTTAGGCTTTTAAAAAATAAATTATCTAGATCCAATATAGCCCCATTATTATCTGAAAACTTAATTTTTTGTCTTTCATTTTCAATTGGATTTAAATAAAAAACATTAAAATTAATGTCATCTGATGTCAAACTAAGCTCCTTACTATAAGCCTGAACGAAATAAATTTCATGAGATATTTTAAAATTTTTAGTTCTCTTTAAATTCCACTTAAAAAAATTTATATTAAAATTAAAAGGAATTTTATTGCTTTCAACCCCGTCAACCTGCAAAAAAATCTCACCATCAATATGCAAAGTCTTCGGCGGAATAAATTTTATTTCTTCTTCACTCAATTTCAATATATCTCTAGGAAGGACTTTATAAAGTTCATGTTTTGTTTGAATAAATATTTCAACACCAGCAAAATTTGACACTAAATTTTTGCCTCTTAATATAACAGGAACATTTGTCATTAAAACCAACTCATCAGTAACAAAAAGAAAAGGTTTATTTTTTTTCTCAAGTTTAATTGGAACTTGTCTACTAATTACAAGAAAAAGTTCGTTACTAATCCCTTTCTCACTTTTTATAAAAACAAGACCTGAGTTAATTTCATCTGTAATTTTAAAAACTATCTTCTCATTGCTCCAGCTAACAATACTACTCTTCATTAAATAATGATCATTAATATTAATCTCTCCAATCTTATCACCTAAATTACGTCCTTTAACCACAATTACATTTTCATGCGAAGCAGGCATTGGTGATATTTCATAAATTACAGGCTTTAAATAAAACAAAAATCCAGAAAAAATAAATAAACTTAAAAATATTAAAAACACTAAGCTTAAAACAAAATATTGACTCTTAAAAAATACTGCCAAAAATTACCCTCTTTTAACCTTAGTCCCTTCTTCAGTATCAATTAATACAAAACCTTTAGAATAAAAATATTCTCTAATCTCATCAGCACGCTTAAAATCTTTTCTTATCTTGGCTAACCGTCTCTCTTCCAGCAAAGAATTCATAGCATCATCAATATTTATCCTATCCTTCTCAATCTCTCTAAACACTCCTTCTTTTAAACCAAGAGATAAAACTTCATCAAATTTGAATGTAAGTCTAAGTTTTGAGAGAGCACTTAAATTATCATCCTTAATAATATCCCATAACAAGGCTAATGCCTGAGGAATACTTAAATCAAAAGCTATTTTTTCCAAAAAACTGTCATAATATCTTTTCTCTAAAACAGATTCAATATTCTCATAATTCTTACTAAGTAATAACAGATCAAATTGATTTAATGAAGAAAAGACAGCTGTCAATTTATTAAGCATATTTTTTCTAGCCACCTTGCAAGCTCTCAAATTATTAAACGTAAACTTAAGTTGAGTTCTATAATGTGCAGTTAAACAAAAATATCTAAAATCTAAAGGCGAAAATCCATCTGTTTCTAAGTCTTGAATGGTAATAAAATTATTATTTGATTTTGACATCTTTTCATCTTCCATAATCAAAAACTCACCATGAACAAAAATATCACACCACATTCTATTTAAATAACATTCTGCTATCGCTATTTCATTTATGTGATGAACCCCAATATGATCAACTCCTCCCAAATGGATATCAAGAGTACTCCTAAAACAATCTAAATTCATTGCCGCACATTCTAAATGCCAACTTGGATAACCAAATCCCCAAGGTGAATCCCATTTCATTTCCTGATCTTTAAATTTTGAATTTGTAAACCACAAAACAAAATCTGACTTATTCTTTTTTGAAGGATCTACCTCAACTCTGGAAACAGAAGAAAACCCAAAATCATTTAGATTAATACCAGCCATCTGGCCATAACTCTTAAAAAGAGAAGTATCAAAATAAACATTACCATTAACAAAATAAGTAAACCCATTTTGCTCAAGAACTTTAATCACCTCTATCATGCTTGCAATATATTCACTTGCAATAAGTACTTTATCAGGACGCACTATATTTAATTTTTCACAATCACAAAAAAAAGCTTCTGTAAAAAACCTGCTAATTTCATAAACCGTAAGGCCTCTCTCTCTTGCAGCCTTAACCACCTTATCTTCTCCCTCATCAAATTCACCTGTTAAATGACCAATATCAGTAATATTCATTGCATAATTAACATTATATTTTAATAACCTTAAGGACTTAATAAGCAGATCTTCAAAAATATATGTTCTAAAATTACCTATATGGGCATAATTATAAACAGTAGGTCCACAAGCATAGACCTTAATATCACTAAAATTTTTTACTTCAGATAAACTCTTTGTTTTTGTATTATATAATCTAAGAAGCATACACCCCGTGAAAAAACTAACTCTAGAGATTAAAGATTAAAAATGTCAAAATAAATTACAATTAACATAATCTCTACATAACTTATTATACAAGTTTATTATATTTAAAACAATTTGACAAATTTAATAATAATTAAAACTACATATCACTTAAAGAGTTTACTTCAAATTTGAAAAAAATAATAATCCAATATAAAATTAGAAAACATGTTAAAAAACATAAATAATTTTCTTGAAAAGATTAATATTAAACCTAAAACAGAAAATCTTGCAAACCATACAACTTATAAAATAGGGGGAATTTCCAAATTATTTTTAACACCTAAAACAATCAAAGATGCAGAACATATATTTAAAGTAGCAATAAAAGAAAAAGTTAAAATATTTATTTTAGGAGGAGGCTCCAATCTGCTAATAAACGACGAAGTAGAAATCGATTTTCCTATAATATATACTGGGCACTTAAATAAAATTGCACTTCAAAACAATCAAATTACTGCTGAATGCGGAACCAATTTTGACGACCTATGTCATTTTGCATTGCAAAATGAATTAAGCGGATTAGAATTCATATATGGACTTCCTGGAACTCTTGGAGGTGCAATTTGGATGAATGCCAGGTGCTTCGGAAGCGAAATCTCTGAAATATTAGATCGGGTCATTTTTGTAGATGAAAATGGACAAACTATCTGCAAAAAACTTGAAAAAAGTGAATTCTCATATAAAACTTCTCCTTTTCAAAACAAAAACACTGTCATACTAAAAGCAACCCTCAATCTAACAAAAGGCAATAAAAAACATATTGAAGAGATTATGAAACAAAACAAGCAAAAAAGAATAGATAAAGGACATTATCTCTCTCCAAGTAGCGGGAGTACATTTAAAAATAATAAAAAATTTTTAAAACCTACTGGGCAAATTATTGAAGAATGCAACTTAAAAGGACTAAACATTGGGGGAGCAACAGTATCACACTACCACGGTAACTTTATTATTAACAAGAATAAGGCCAGCTCTAAAGAGATTAAAACACTAATTGAGAAAGTAAAAACTGAGGTTCAAATAAAAACAGGATTTTTACTTGAAGAAGAAGTGATTTATATCGGATTCAACGACAAAAATTAAATTATTTATCCCAAAATTCATTATTAATATTTTCCACAACATCTTTCATTTTAGCAACCTTTTCTCTACATTCATTAACCAATGATACATGTTCACGTAAAGGTTCTAATGCATCTAAACTCATCTTAGAAACCTCAAATTCACTTAAATCATTATTTAAATTATTAAACTTTCCACTAATAACAAAATAACTATTAAATATCTCCTTACACATGTTCTTAGTATCTTTAATCTTAATATCATAAGATAAATATTTATCTTTAAATTCTTCAATTTCTTTTACATGTTTAGCAAGGGTAATATTAATTCTCTCATGCTGTACAGCATTATTATGAATATTTTCCTGGATGTCAATAAAATCCTTATAAATAGCATCAATCTCTGAACTCACAACTGAAATGATATTATTAACCATTTTAAGCTCATCTTTAATAGTTGTCGAATACTTTCCAGAATTAATAGCAAGTTTTCTAATCTCCTCTGCAACAACAGCAAAACTCTTACCAGCATCTCCTGCCTTGGCGGCCTCAATGGCTGCATTCATCGCAAGCATATTAGTCTGAGCCGATATTAATACTAAAAGCTTATTTGCACTCTGAAGACTATTAGTCTGAGATAATAGCTCCGAAAAATTTTTATTAACATTTTCAAAAATAGAATTCAACTCAAAAACCTTATTTTTTACATCATCAATACTTGTAGAATTTAATGCAACAACTTTACTAAAAATCTCTAAATTTTTATCTATTCCATAAAAAGCATTGGCATTTTCTTCAAATTGAGTAGCAATATCCAATATATTCTTATTGTGATCACTAATTGGATTAGATATTGATTCAAAATCCTTTAAAATATTCACAATTGACTTCTCAAATTTAGAAAAAGCATCCCCTATTTTATCATAAGTAGTAAGACTATTATGCACTTTTTCTATATTTTCTTCAGGAATATTTATCTCAGTTAAACACTTTCTTAAGTTTCGTACATAAACCTTAATGCTATCGACAATATTAGTAGTTTTTGAAAAAAAACTATCAAATTCAGCACTAATATAAGAAAAAATAAAAGATTTATATTGAACCTCTAAAATAGGATCAAGACTTAAAATATCTTCTCTTTCCTTTTTATATTTAAGAAGCATTCTAAAATCCCCAATAAAAGGCAAAATAAACCTATTGTAAAGATAAAATATAATGAGATAAGCAAAAAATATAAACCCTAAGAAAAATATTGCATTCGATTGAAATTTAAGGGGGAGATAATCCATATTCAAAATAATACCTTGGACCACACTTCCATCAATCTGAGCAGTACTTAAAACATAAGAAGAAGTCTTATGTTTTAAAATATCTCTAGAAATATTAGGATTGTCCTTAACATGAGATATAACCCTGCTTAACACACTACTTGCATAATTTTCTGCAAAATTATCAGTACTTAAATCATTAAGACTCATCAATAAAGGATTAAACTCCCTATCAACCATAAAAAACTCATAATTTTTATTACTAAACTTGAGATAAGAATCAAATTGATTTGCAATATCAATAAATAAATTATCAAAACAAACTAAAAAACAGATTACACCTAAGATTGTAGAACTATCATTCATAACTGGAATACTTACAACAGAATAGAGCCTATTTTTTATTCTCTTATAACTTGAATAATACGTAACATGCTTCTTTGCAGGAATAAAATAAATCGGATCTTCAATAATGTTATTTATACCTAAAAACGAAAAGTTTTTATTTGAAATCAAAACATTTTGCCCAACAGGAATATAGAAAATTCCTTCTAAAGAATTTTCTTCAAGAGGTATATGCTGAAAAATTTTACTTACCTCATTAAATCCCTTGGAACTTAAAAACAGAGCAATACTTGTATCTAAATCTATGAACCGTAAATCAACACTTGCAATAAAACTATTTGAAACATTATGTAAAACATTTAAAACCCTATCATTCTCAACGAGATTTTTTAAAACACCAACAGCACCATCATATTTATTTTTTATCTGAAAAGCCACATTATTTGAAAAAAGTTTAAAATCAGACTCAACACGCTCTAAATACCCACTTTTATAGTTTAAATAAGCCTGCCCTAAAAACAATAAACCAAAGCAAATAAAAATAAAAAGTATGAAATAAAGCAGAAAACTCATATTTTTTAATTTAACATTTACCAAATCCTCATTCATAAAAAAATTTCTCCAAAATTAAACCCATAAAAACAAATTTTCAAGCTGTGTTAAAATATTACAATATTAATAGTATTATATAAATAACCAACAAATATTCAATAAAATATACATTTTTATTATTCCAATATATGTATATTATTATATAATAAAACATATATAATACTAGTTAGTTATAATGTTTTGTAAAAAGTTTTGTGAGGATTCAAGTGAAAAGAAATCATTCTAGTTCCACTCTTTTTTATAAGTTTAATATTGTTATTGTAATTTATACAATGATTATTGCCACAACCATTTTCTTACTATTAGATCACGGATATAGGAAAATAATAACAAAAGAACTTCAAAGCTTTACAAAATTCGTCAATAATATTATGATAAAAAGCTTCTCTAGAGATACAAGAAACATGTTAATCGCTATTGATGACTTTGTTAAAAATTATAACCAGAATTTGAACACACAAAAAAGTGATCATTTAAATAATGTAATATCTATCGACCAGTTAAGCTTATTCCCATCCTATATAAAAATAATAGAATACACAAATAAAAACGGCAAAATATTGTATTCAAGTGATGAGAGAAGATTAAATACCTACATAAATTTACAAGAAATGAAAACGGATAGTAATATAAATAACTACCACACAGTTATACTAAACCAAGATTTAACAATAATAAATAATAAATCCTATATACCAATGCTTTACAAGATCCCCCAACAAGATCAAAACGATTTGTATAATACAAGTAATGCAAACATAAAGTCAGAAAAAAATATGAGTATAAATTATGATGGATATGTTGTTTTATATGCAGACATACTAGAACAGATAAAACAACTAAGAAAAAACATATTTATGCTTTTAGAAAGATCCTTACTAGAAAAAGGAAATCAACACAAAAGCTCCCATTACTTTAAGATATATGCTATTAACAATCAAGGAGATATTTTTGGTGAACAAGACGAAGAAACACTTAAACCTATAAAATTATCCTTAAACAGCCTGTTTGAAAACAATCCAAAAATAACAACTCCATTACTCAATGCAATAGCTCAAAGAAAAAGTAATTATAATACTAGCTACAACAATAACATAATCTCCATAACAAGACTTACATCTTCATCTTGGTATTTAGCAATACAAATGAATTATAACAATATATTTTCAAATGAACTCAACAATATCAAATTGATGTCAATATCAACAATAATATTACTCGTAATAATATTTATATTAATCATGATAATTACAATCAAAAAACTAATCATATCAAAAATAGAAAAACTTAATAAGATCATTCCAAAAGTCAAAGAAGGAGATCTCACAATCAAGATTGAATCAAAAGGAAAAGATTCAATAAGTGCCACAATAAATTATTTCGGGTATTTCATTGAAAATTTAAAGAACGTAATAAACTCGCTACAAGGCAGAGTAAAACTATTAAAAGAAAACGGTGATCTACTCTTTAATGAAATAAATAAAGCTTATGATACAATAACAAACTCAAATAAGTACATAGAAAAAACACAAGGGGAAATAGAAAAACAAGTTGAGTTTATTTCAAATACAACAAATACAATTGAGAATTTATCTAAAAATATCGCATCACTTGACAATTCAATTGAAACTCAAGCTGCAAGCGTTGAAGAATCATCTTCAGCTATTGAAGAGATGATAGGAAGCATACAATCAGTCACAGAAATAACACAAAAAGCTGCAAAAAGCACAGAAGAACTTAAACTATTCTCCGATGATGGTAGAAAAAAACAAGAAGAGATTATCATGCAAATTAAAGATATTTACAAAAATTCAACAAGACTACAAGAAGCTAATGCACTAATATCATCCATTGCTAGCCAAACCAATTTACTATCAATGAATGCTGCTATCGAGGCGTCTCATGCGGGAGAAGCTGGAAAAGGTTTTGCAATTGTTGCAGAAGAGATTAAAGACCTTGCAGAACAAGTTACTTCACAATCAGAATCAGTTGCAGCATCAATAAATGAAATCATGGATTCAATCAATCAAACAGTAAAAACATCAGAATTAACAAATAAAGCTTTCAATCAAATATTTAACTCAATCAACCTCGTAGTTCAAGTCATAGAAGAAATCAATCACACTATGCAAGAACAATCAATTGGTAGCCAAGAAATTTTAAAAGCTTTAAACACAATGAGAGAAATAACATATGAAGTAAAAATAGGTTCAAATGAAATGTTTAGAGGAAATAAAGAGATAATTAATACAGTTTCTGTTTTAGAAGAAATTAATGTCACAGTTTCAAATTCAATGAAAGGACTAAAAGAAGAAATCAAAAAACTAATAGAAGCTGTTGAAAGCATCAAAACTTTTGGAACAACAAATTCAAATCACATTACAGAAATTAATACAGATACAAATCAATTTAAAACAAAATAGCTAAAGGTAAATCTTATGAATAATAAAACATTTTACATCACAGATAGATATCTAAAAACATCCTTAATGCTATTTCCAATTTTTGCCTATACAAAAAATTTTTTAGAAGGAACCATAATATCAATTTGGATTTCATTGTGTATTTTACTTCCAGCAATAATTATTAAACAAATAGAATTAAGAAATCAAATATTAGGAATTTACCTATTAATAATAGGAATTGTTGTCAGTTTAACTTACCTATTCATGTACTACATAACTCCTATTCTTTATGAAAATTTAAGATTTTCAATCCCTATTTTAACAGTGATAATAATCTCATTTCACAAAAATGAACCTTTTAAAAGTGTAAAAGACTCATTAAGCATATTGCAATATTCCAAATTACCGATAATAACATTCATATCACTAAGCGCAACAATTTCACTATTTAGAGAAATACTAAATACTGGGGGCTTACAGCTTTTCAATATTAAATTATCAATAATTAAAGATGGTAATATAATAAAAACACCTGTTTATAGCTCAAATATTTTTCTAGCAGCATCCTTAATCTTTCTCTTAATTAACATACTAATAAATATTAAAGGGAAAAAGAATGATCAGTAAAATAAAAAAAGATTTAGAAAATAAAATTAGCAAAACAATAAAAGAGCTTGCATTAAAACAAAACATTACATTAGACAAAATAAATATAATCATGAAAAAACCTCCAAAAAGTGAACTGGGAGATTTATCAATACTAATATTCGAATTTAGTAAAATCTTAAAACTCAGTACATCTGTGATTATTGAAGAGATAATTAAACAGATTGGAAAGAAATACACAACCAAATCAATGGGAGCTTATTTAAACATAAAATTCAACAGAAAAGAATATATTAAAGATATAATCAAAAAAGTCAATGAACAGAAAGAAAAATATGGAATAAATAATGTACTTAAAAACAAAAGGATAATAATAGAATTCTCATCACCAAATACAAACAAACCATTGCATGTAGGACATCTTAGAAATGACATTATTGGGGAAAGCTTATCAAGAATACTAAAAGCTTCTGGTGGCCAGGTAACAAAAATAAATTTGATAAATGATAGGGGAACACATATCTGCAAAACCATGCTTGCTTATAAAAAATTTGGAAATAATACAACCCCTGAACTTTCCCTAAAAAAGGGGGATCATTTAATCGGTGATTTTTATGTAAAATACAACGAATATGCTAAAAATAATAAAATGGCAGAAGACGAAATACAACAGTTATTATGTAAGTGGGAAGAAGGAGATGAAGAGACTGTTAAACTTTGGAAAAAATTAAATAAATGGGCAATTGAAGGAATCAAAGAAACTTACAAACTTACAAACATTACATTCGATAAAATTTATCTTGAAAGTGAAATATTTAAGATCGGACGAGAAATTATACTTCAAGGATTAGAAAAAGGTTTATGCTATAAACGAGAAGATGGGGCTATATGTATCAATATACCTATAGAAACAAATGAAATGACCGATCAAAAATTTAAACAAAAAGTACTCCTAAGAGCTAATGGAACCTCCATTTATTTAACACAGGATCTAGGAAATATATTAACTAGAAAAAATGAATTTGATTTCGATGAAATGATTTATGTAGTTGGAAGTGAACAAATTCATCATTTTAAAACTTTATTTTACGTTGCAGATAAATTAGGAATTACAAAAGAAAATAATCTAGTGCACTTATCATACGGCATGGTAAACTTACCTACAGGTAAAATGAAATCAAGAGAAGGTCATGTAATTGATGCTGACAACTTAATTCATGATCTAAGCGAATCAACTATGATAGAGATAAAAAAGAGACATTCAAATGAGCAAGATTCCAAAAAAATTGCATTAAATATATCACTAGGGGCCATTCACTACTATCTACTCAAAACGGCAATACACAAAGATATATTATTTAATAAAGAAGAAAGCTTATCATTTACTGGAAACTCAGGTCCATACATTCAATATGTAAGTGCAAGAATTAATAGCATACTTGACAAGTATGATGAATTAAATTTACCCAGCAAAAATATTAATTTCGACCTCTTAATAAATGAAAACGAATGGGCAATAATCAAAATTATCTCTGAATTTGAAGAATATATAATTAAGGCTGCAAAAGATCGTAATCCTTCAATAATAGTCAACTATTCTTACTTACTTGCAAAAAGCTTCAGTGCATATTATCAAGACACAAAAATAATAGATAAAGATAAGCCTGAACTTACACATGCAAGAACTGATTTATCAAAAGCAGTTCTACAAACAATAAAAAATTGTATGCATTTACTTAACATTCCCTACATGAAAAAGATGTGAACTTTTCAAATTCACATTTCAAGCCTATAATCATAATAATTCACAGTCATCCTTATTAAATATTGACATTATCTTCTTATGATATTTTTCAAATATGTAATACCTTTTAAGCTTAAGAGTATTAGTAAGTTCTTCGCCCACAACAAAACTATCTTTTAATAAAACAAATCCAACAATCCTCTCAAAGCTCTTAAATCCAGACTTAAGATTAACTATATCTGAAATACATTTAGAATAGAGTTTGTTAACAGCTTCATTAGATAATAAATCATCATGAGAATCAAATATTATTTCATTAGAACCAGCCCATTTCTCAAGAACTTCAAAATTAGGTACAATAATAGCTCCTAAAAACTTTTGATCTTGACCGACAACTACAACATTTTCAATAAATAAAGACTTTGATAAAGCTCTCTCGATAGATTCAGGCTCAATATTTTCTCCACCTCTTAACACAATCGTATCTTTACTTCTTCCAACAATTGAAATCTCATTATTAATTGTTGCACACACCAAATCACCTGTCTTAAACCAACCATCTCGTGTTAAAACTTCCCTTGTTGTAGTGTCATCTTTAAAATAACCACTCATAACTTGAGGGGATCTGACCCAAAGCTCACCCTTTTCACCAGGAGATAAAAAATTACCATCATTACCGACTACTCTATATTCAATATCTGGAAACAAAGGCCCAACAGTATTTGCAACAGGACTCTTAAGACGTCTTACACTTAAAACAGGTCCCGTTTCTGTAAGACCATAACCTTCAAGCACCACAATCCCTACAGCTTTGAAGAAATAATCAACATAATTTACCAAAGCGCCTCCACCAGAAACACCAAATTCAAATCTTTTCCCAAGTGCTTTCTTTATCTTTCTAAAGACTAAAACATGTCCTAAAAATTTAAAAGGCAAAATAAAAATTAATCCAGTAAGACAAGCAACCTTTATAAAAATTGAAACTAAAAAATTTGACCTCTTATAAACAGGAACAAGTCCCAAAAATTTTTCCTTAAGCTTTATATAAAGAATTCCTATCTTTAGGAAAAAATTAAATAAAAATCTCTTAAAAAAAGACTCCGATACTCTTTTCATAATTCCAATCCTTATTCCTTCCCAAATTCTTGGAACAGAAATAATTGCATGGGGATTTAAAGCTGCAAAATCTTTAAGTAAAACGGGCCCAATAGGCTTTGAATAAGCAATTGCCATACCATTAAGAGCAACTATATATTCACAAGTTCTCTCAAATGAATGCCACAAAGGAAGAATAGATATCATTATTTTCCCTGGTTTAATTGTCGGCAAATAATCACCAATTCTATCTACTTGAAAAATAAAAGATTCATGACGAAGTACAACACCTTTTGGCAATCCTGTTGTTCCTGAAGTGTATATTATAGTAGCAATATCCTTGCCAGAAACTTTTTCAAGTTCAGAATCAAACATCTTAGGATTATCTTTTAAATAATCATACCCCAAACTCAATAATTTTTTATAAGAGATTATTGTAATATTTCCCAATTTATCTTCATAAAGTTTATCATCATCAATAACAACAACATGTTTAACAAATTTAAGCTCATGTTTTTTAGAAATGATTTTTTGAAGCTGTTTAGCATTCTCCACAAAGACAAAACTAGACTCAGAATGATTAATAATATAAACCAACTCATCTTCAGACGAATCATTACCCTTTGGAACATCAATACATCCTAAACTCATAACAGCAATATCAATAATTATCCACTCTTTTCTTGAATCAGAAATAAGAGCAACCCTATCACCTTTCTTAATTCTATAATGCAAAAGACCAGAACCAATACTCTTAACTTCATTCCAAAAATCAGAATATATCTGTCTCTTAAAATCTTTAGACTCATTCTCTTTATAAATAAAGATATCAAGATCACCATAAAGCCTCACAACTTCATTGAAACGCTTAGGTATAGTATCCAGCATAGATCCTCCTTAACTAATTTAACAAAAAGAGCAAAACACTAACAAAAATATTATAAAAACTATGAACAAAAATTGAATAATATATATTTTTATGTATTAAATATATATAAGACAAAATTCCCCCAAAAATTAATGCAAATAAAAATCCAACAAATCCATAATAAAAATGTCCATAAGCAAAGATAAAACTACTAAGCAAGGCTGCAATCAATGAAGTAATCCCTATCTGTTTAAGTTTGGTAATAATAAAAGCCCTGTAAAACAATTCTTCAACTCCTCCTGTAAAAAGAGAAGTAATAACCATTAAATAAAGCGATTGCTTACTGCCTATATTCCACATAAAACCAGAGTTACCTACTTCAACCCACACTCGAACTGATTCTGGAAGACAATACAAAATAAAACAAAAAATAATCAATAGCAAAAAAATACAAATAAGCAACTTAACAAAAATTAAAAATGCTTGCCAAATAAAAATAGGATTAAATTCAGGAATAAAAAACTCATCTCTAAAATTATAAGAACTTGTTAATTTAGAAAAATATACAACAAAAAGAATTAAAAAAGTACTATACAACCAATAATAATAATGATTTTTATCAAAATTCCAAAGATCAACATCAATACTGTCAAAAGGAGAAATACGAGTAACTATAAAATAGGATAATAGAACCTCCAAAAAAACATACCTTAAAGGGTATTTATTTAATAATGTCATAATAAATTATAGATATATAAATATAAGATTGTCAAATTTTGTGATAATTAATCCAAAACTGATTCGATACATTTTTGATATATTTAAAATATACTTCTTAAAAAGAGATTTTCAGTGATTTTATTGTTTATAGTAAGTGCATTAAATTTATTAACAAGATATTACTTAAGACTAAATCCAATATATTTAAATTTAATCTTAATGTCAATTTTTTTAATAAAAAGAAATGCTCATTTGTCACTCACATTCATGATTAGTACAAGTTTGCTAGTCATTTTTGAAATTAGCCTAAACTTTAAAAGACTTGAGGATAATTTTTATCAAATAACAAATATTACCTATTTTGCAAAATATTCAAATACCAAGATTGAATCAATAGATGGATTTGGTAAAAAATATAAATTTATATTCAAAAATATTGAAAATAAATATAAAATCGGAGATATCGTCAAAATTCAAAATAATAAAATGCAACTTATCAAAAAACCCCTGCTAGTAAATATTAGAGAAAAATATAATAAACTAATAAACCGGTTTTTAAACTCAATCAGTACCAAATATTCTCACTTTTCAAAAGCGATTTTAACAAACAATAAATCAGATATAACAAAATATGAGAGTAATTTATTTCAAAAAGCAGGTATATCACATATATTAGTGGTATCTGGCCTACATTTTTACCTAATTTATATTATTTTCTATTATTTACTTCTTATAATCAAAAATGAAAAACTAAAATATTTAATTCTAAGCACAATACTACTCAATTATCTAATCTTAACAGGCTTTTCACCATCTACTCTAAGGGCATTCATCATGATAAAAATGCTTATAATTTACAAATCAACATATGGAAAAATCAATTTGCTTAGTACATTAGCAATTAGCTTTATAATAAATGCCATAATTTTACCACACACACTAAATTCAATAGGATTCAAGTTATCCTATCTTGCAGTACTTGGAATATCAATCTCCCTTGCTCTTAATCAAAGATATAATTTAAATAAACTCATATATCCAATTTTTACAACCCTTATGATTCAAGTTTCAACAGCTCCCATTTTTTATGTTAATGATCTCAACCTTCAACCAATCTCAATACTATCAAACCTAATAGTTACTCCCCTAATACTAGTATTTTTAATAATAACGATATTAAGCTTAGGAAGCTACATAATCAACGCACACTTATTTTTATTACTTGATCTAATGAACACTTATATCTTTAAGGCAATAAAAGAAACAGCCATTATCTTTAGCAAATTTCCAGTAATTCAAAATTATAACGTAAAAATATTTCTAGTCTTAAGTATTTTAACGATACTTTATATAATCTATAAATTAGAACAAGAAAAGAGATATCTCAACAAAAACATAAAACACCAATGATAGTAATATGCTATATTTTTATTATCTATGAACATAAATTATAACAGCATAAACAGTATAAAAAGTGCACTTGCGAGCAAAAATATAGCTCCACGAAAAATATGGGGACAGAATTACTTAATTAATGAGCATATAAGAGAAAAGATAGTAGACACGCTTGAAATTAAAGAAAATGAAAACATTTGGGAAATAGGTCCAGGGCTTGGAGCAATGACAATCATTTTGCTGAAGAAAACAAATTTTCTGACAGTTTTTGAAATTGATCCTAAGTACTCAGAAATTTTAAATGAACAATTTGGACAATTTAAAAATTTCAAGCTAATAAAAGGTGATTTTTTAAAGACACATAAACAAGAAAGACAAAATATTAACAAAATATTTTCAAATTTACCTTATAACATTGCATCAAAAGTAATATCAATGCTTATTGAAGATGGAATCTTAACGCACATGGTATTTACAGTACAAAAAGAACTGGCGGACAGAATGCTTGCAAAAGAGGGAAATAAAAATTACTCATCATTCACAGTACTAGTTCAATCACACTTTAATGTAATTAAAATAATGGATATTGGTAAAAAAAATTTTTATCCAATTCCTAAAGTAAAATCAACAACTCTTAAACTCATTCCTTGCAAAAGAGTAATTAAAGACTTTAAAGCATTCAACAAGTTAGTCAGAACAGTATTTATAAGTCGCAGAAAAAAATTAAAAAATACAATCATTAACTTTACCAAAGACGGAAGCATTTTTGAAGAAGACTTCTTAAAAAGATTTTTAGATAAAAGACCTGAAGAGATTTCTGTCAAAGAATTCATTACAATCTCAAACAAACTAACTATCAATCATCAAGGCACTCGTTAATACGATATCATCTAGAGAACACCCCCTTGAGAGATCACTAACAGGATTTTTAAGTCCTTGCAAAAAAGGTCCATAGGCATTAGCAAAAGCCAATCTTTCAACAAGCTTATAGCCAATATTACCAGACTCCAAACTAGGGAAAATAAGTACATTTGCAGCACCAGCAACCAAGGAATCACCGCACTTTTTCTCTGCAACACCTTTAACCAAAGCTGCATCAATCTGAAGTTCCCCATCAATAAGTAAGTCTGAGCATTTGCTTTTAACAAGCTCTAAAGCACCTTTCACCTTGTCAACTTCTATAGAATTAGCAGACCCCTTTGTAGAAAAGCTTAGAAGGGCTACTTTTGGCTCTGCATTAAAAATATTCTTAAATGAATTTGCACTCTGTATTGCAATTTCTGCAAGCTGAAGAGCATTAGGATTGATTATTACAGCACAATCAGCAAACATTAAAATTCCCTCATACCCAAAACAAGTTTCAGACCGACCAAGATCATTACCAGTATCCATAATCATAAAAGAAGATATAAAATTAGTCTCTCTAAGCTTAGGAAGTATTTTAAACACACTCCTTAAAACTTTAGCTGAAGACACTAACGCACCACAAACACAGGTTTTAACTTCACCAAGTCTCACCATCATCATAGAAAAAGCAATTTCATCTAAAAGTTCTTCTCTAGCTTGCTTCAAAGTTAATTTCCTATTATGTTGTAAACTAAAATATTCATCTAAATATCTATTAAAATCTTTAAAAGAATTGGGATCTACAACTCTTACCATTTCTAAGATATCATCTCTAGAACCTGACTGTTCTTTTAATCTTCTAAAAACCTCATCTCTACGCCCAATAAGCACTACAAGTCCTGCGAGTTTTTTCTTTAAAAGCTCAATAGTTGCTTCTAAAATTCTAACATCAGTACTTTCAGGAAAAACTATACTGGCCTTATCTCCCTTTTCCCTCACAATTTTTTTTGCTCTATCACATACATAATTTTTAAAATTAAAAGAACCCATATATCCTCCATATCACATTCATCATTAATAAAAGCATAAATTATTTAATAAACAAAATGAACAAAATAACCCATATTAGTATTAAAATATGAATATAATACAACAAAAAAGGAAAAAATAAATCAAGTGAAAAAAAAGAACTTAATTACAGCTGCATTGCCATACGTTAACAACATACCTCACCTTGGTAATTTAGTACAAGTATTATCAGCAGATGCTTTTGCACGATATTCAAGAATGATGGACATAGATACGCTTTATGTCTGTGGAACAGATGAATACGGTACAGCCACAGAAACTAAAGCTTTAATTGAAAAAACTACCCCTGAAGAACTCTGCAACAGATATTATGCAATACACAAATCAATTTATGAATGGTTTAACATTAAATTTGACATTTTTGGACGCACAACCAACAAATCCCACAAAAAAACTGTACAAGATTTATTCTTAAAACTAGAAAAAAATGGCTATATCACAGATAAAGAAAGTGAACAATTCTTTTGCCAACAAGATCAAATGTTCCTAGCCGACAGATATGTAACAGGAGAATGCCCAAATTGTGGAAATAATGCAAAAGGAGATCAGTGTGAAAATTGTTCTAAATTATTAGCCCCAATCGACTTAATAAATCCAAAATGTATAATTTGCAAAAATATTCCCATTATAAAGACAACTAAGCATCTCTACATTGACCTACCAAAGATAAAAAATGAACTTATACATTGGATGCAAACAACTGAACACAATACAAACTGGAATACCAATGCCATTAAAACAACAAATGCATTCTTAAGAGATGGTCTTAAAGAAAGAGCAATAACAAGAGATTTAAAATGGGGCATACCAGTACCCAAAAAAGAATATGAAAATAAAGTATTTTATGTATGGTTTGATGCACCAATAGGATATATCTCAATTACAAAAGAAATTTCAAAAGACTGGGAATCTTGGTGGAAAAATAACAAAGAGACTAATTTAGTACAATTTATTGGAAAAGACAATATCTTATTTCACACAGTAATATTTCCTGCCATCAAGCTTGGAAGCAAAGAAAACTGGACAATGTTAGGAAAACTAGCTTCAAGCGAATATTTAAACTATGAACACTTAAAATTTTCAAAATCTGCAGGAATTGGAATATTTGGAAACGATGTCATTACCACTGGCATATCTGCTGATATTTGGCGATTTTACATATATTACAACAGACCTGAAAAATCTGATTTTCAATTTATGTGGGACGACTTTATGGAAAGGATAAACAGTGAACTTATTGGAAATTTCTCAAACCTTGTTAACCGAGTATTAACATTTTATAAAAAATTCTTTGGGGACAAAATAGACACAATAGAGATAAAAGAAGATTTCTGGAAAGAAATCAATCTTAAATATGATAAAACTTTAAATTTCTTCAAACAAATAGAACTAAAATCAGCTCTAAAAGAGATTCTTGATATCTCAAGAATAGGTAACAAAATATTTCAAGATAAAGAACCGTGGAAAACAAAAGACAGTACACCTAAAAAAACAAAAGAGCTATTATTAAACCTAATATATTTAATAAGGGATCTATCCATCTTAATCTCACCATTCATACCGCACACAAGTGATAAAATAAGAAGATTCTTTGGAGAAAGTTATGAAATTTCCAACAAATTTTTAGGAACAAATTTAGGTCTAAATACAATTCAGTTTACAGAAGTATTATTTACAAAGCTAGAAAAAGAATTAATTGATAGTTTAAAATTAAAATATTCAGGGGGCAAAAATATGCAAGATGAACAAACAGAAAATCCAATAAATTTATTTAGCGAAAAAGTATGCTTAAAAGTTGTACAAATAAAAACAATAAAGAGAAATCCAGACGCAGAAAAGTTATTCATTTTAAAGCTTGATGACGGGACTCCTGACGGGAAACAAATTGTAAGCAGTTTGGCAGATTATTACAAAGAAGAAAAATTAATTGGAAAACACATAATAATAGTTGATAATTTAAAACCTGCCAAATTTAGAGGGATCAAATCTGAAGGAATGTTAATTGCAACTGAAGATGAGAATAAAAATTTTAAAGTAATAATTGTAGAAGATTTTAAAGATAATCCCATCCCTGGAGAGCGAATAATACTTGAGAGTGATAGTGATAAGAAATTAAAATTACCATCAAAGATCAGCATAGATAAATTCCTTAAAACCCAAATTGTAGCAGAAAATGGGGAACTTAAAGTAAACGGTATTAACCTTATACTAGAAAATTCTAAAGAAAAAATACTATCTAGAGAAATTCCAAATGGGAAAGTATATTAAGTCTCAAATCAAGAAAAATCAATGAATATTAAAAAAATTGAAATAGAAAATTTAAATGAAAATTACCTTCAAAGCAAACTATGGACAACTGTAAAAAAAGTTTCAAGCAATAAAAGTCCATGGAAAGCCATAGCATTTAGTAATAATCATTTCAACAAAATTCTTGTGATGCAAAGAAAGATCTTTGGAAAATTTTACTTAAGCTACATCGCTCATCCAGAATTTTCAAATAAGAAAATCGAAGAAATTAATGTAGACGAGATCAATATCCAAATCAAAAAATTTAGTGAAAATATAAGGCAATATTTACATAAGAATACCATATTCGTACGATATGATTTAATGTTTTATACTTCAAGGGGCTTAAAAGAAGACTATATTCCACTAAAACTTAAATTTAAAAACCTACAAAAATCATTCGATGACATACAGCCAGCAAATACAACAATACTAAATTTGAATGACTCATTAGATGCCATTAAAGCTAAAATGAAAAAGAAAACTAGATATAACATAAATCTTAGCAGCAAAAAAAACATCAAAGTTATAATAGATGATGACTTTAAATATTTTGATGAATTTTACGCACTTCATAAAGAGACAGCCCAAAGAGACAAATTTGCTATTCACTCAAAAGACTATATAAGAAATCTAATAAAAGCATTCAGAGAAGATAAAAATTCCAAAATCAAATTAATAATTGCACTATATAATGAACAACTAATATCTGGAATCATTGTTGGTATATATAAAGATAAGGCCACATATCTTTATGGTGCTTCAAGCAGAGAAAATAGGAATCTAATGCCAAATTATGCGGTGCAATTTAAGACAATACAAATGCTGCAAAGTCTTTCAATAAAAGAATACGATCTTTTAGGAATTCCTCCAAACGCTGATACAAAACATCCTTTATTTGGTCTCTTTCAATTCAAAACCGGATTTGGAGGAAAACTTATCCACAGAATTGGATGTTATGACTTTGTGTACAAAAAATTTTTATATAAAGTTTACAGCATTCTTGAAATACTAAGATACATTTACTATAAAATTATTAAAAAAAGATTTTAAGCCATAATACTCACTAAATTTTTAAATTGAAGTCCTCTATCAAATTCATTCTTAAAAAGTTCAAAAGAAGCACTGGCTGGAGAAAATAAAACTATATCATTCTGAACAGAAATTTTTTTAGCATAACAAACACATTCTTCTAAAGAAGAGAAAATAAAATAATTAATATTATTATCTTCTAAAAATTTAATAATTTTTAAAGTAGCACTTCCTTTTAACAAAATCCAGGTTTTAACTATGTTTAAAATCTCACCAAAAATTGCAAAATCAAGCTCTTTATCAGTTCCACCAGTAATAAGATTAATCAATCCTCCGTAAGCTCTTAAACTTTTAACAGACAAAATTGTAGAATCAGGAATTGTTGACGCCGTATCATTATAATATTTAACACCTTCAAATTCTCTTACAAATTCTAATCTATGCTCAATGCCATCAAAATCAGTCACAATCTTAGATACAACACTCAAATCCAAGCCTAAATAACTTGCAATAAAAATAGTGATCATTTTAGAAATCAATAGCACAATCCTTGACTCACTAAGAGTACCCACTACTTTGTTATTCAAATAAATTTTGCCCTTTTTAAAATAAAAAATATCATTTTCAAAATTTAAAGGCACAGCTTCTGAGAATAAAATGCTCTTAAGCTTAGATTTAAATCTAAAAAAATAATTATAATAAGCTTGATCTTGAGAGATCAAAATTCCCGAATTTTGATTTATAAAAATTCTTGACTTATCCTCTATATAGCTATCAAAATTTGAATAATAATTTTGATGATCAGAGTAAATATTTGTAATAATGCTAATTATAGGACATAAATTCCTAAGATCATGCAATTGCCAAGAAGAAAGCTCTAAAATAATAGGCGATACTCCATCAAGCTCATCTAAAAAACTTAAAGGAGATACCCCAATATTACCTCCAAGCTTAGAATTTGGATACTTAATAACCAAAACCTTATGCAAAAGAGATGCAAGTGTCGATTTTCCCTTAGTTCCTGTAATAGCAATTATTGGATTTTGATTAAACATTAAAAATAAACTAATATCGGTCTCAACCCTTTTTGCAAGTTTTAAATATTTATTATCAAAACTTACACCAGGATTTTTAATAACAATATCTGCCCTCTTAAAATCATCCTCATCATGATATCCTAAAACATATCGAATTTTATCTCTAAATTGTTTCAAGGCCTCAATACTTGGGATTAATTCTAACTCATTCTTTAAATCAGTAATTACCAAATTACCACCATGTTTTAACAAAAACTTCGCAACAGCCAAACCTCCTCCATGAAGCCCTAAACCCATAATCAAAAAATTTTTACCTCTTATCTCATCTAAATACACAGCACAAGTATTATAACAAAATAATTAACCTGTTTTAATAGATTTAATCCACTTAGCACTATAAAAATAAGGGAGAGAAATACCAAATTTAATTACATCTTCAAGAGTTGGAAAAAAAACAATAAGTTCAAATGGAGTTTGAGTATAATTTGCCAAAAAGTATGCAACAGGAATTGTATAAATGAAAGTCACAGAACATTCCATAATAGCTCCAAAGTTTGGAGCTGCACCTGCACGAAAAAACCCAAATAAATATTGAAACGCAAGGGAGGTAAAAAAAGCTGAAATAGCATAATATCTTAGCATAACTCCCATAAGATCTGCATGCTCTAATTTATAAAAAATATGGGGAACTATAAATGATAAAGCAAATATTATAAGAGAAGTCAAAAAAGCCAAAACAAAACCTATTTTGCCTAGATATACTGCAACAGATATGATTTCCCTTTTATCATTATTCATCTCATGTCCCATCACAATATTAACAGCAAAGCAAAAAGCATAAGTTATATTAAGCCCGATAAAATAAGTAGAAAAAGTTATACTATAAGCTGCATATTTAGCCGTATCAATTCTTGAAAAGATTGCAATTAAACCAAAATATCCCAAATACCAAATAAAATCATTTAAAAAAATTGGAACAAAGACCTTAATTAGCTCAAAAAATATCACAGGATTGATTTTTAGATTTTTAATCTTAAGGTAAAAATGTGAATTTATATTAAAAACAGTATAAAGAAGATAAAAAACAAGCTCAATCAATCTAACCAATGTAGTTGCAATAGCAGCACCAACTACCCCCATATTAAGCACAAAAATAAATAAATAGTTAAAAACCACATTTAAAACAACTGAAATAACAGAAGTAGCAATTTGAATTTTGGTTATTTTAACAACTTTCAGTGAATTAGCAATAATTCCCTTAACAACTGCAAATATAAAAGAATAAACAGCAATATTAAGATAAGATACTCCATAAAAGATAGCTACTGGATCATCAGATAACAACCCAAGAAAAAAATATGAATAAAATAATGAAATTACTATAAATAAAAAGGAAAAAAATAAAAGAATTAAAATGCTAATAAAAAACGTATTTTTAAAATTATCAATATCACCTTGGGCATATTGTCTTGTTGCCAATATGTTATAAGCTCCCATTACGGTAAAGGCAATAGTACTAAAGAGTTCAAACAATTTATTTGCAAGAGAAACTCCAACAACAGGATAATCACCAAGGTAAGACACCATAATATTATCTGTAAATGCAACAACATTAAATAAAAAGAATTCAATGGCTGTTGGAACTGCAATATTTAAAATATCTTGATACACACTATTTTTCTTGGATTTGCTTAATGAATACATAACCTCCTACTAAACATAAAAACAGCAAGTTTTCAAATTATCAAAAAAAATAAACAAATTCAACTTAAACAAATACACTATAAAAAAGTAGCGAGAATTCCTTTATTAAACAAAATCAAAATGAATTTTAAATCCACATTGCTCATACAATATCCTAATTGTCATTATAATATATTTTAAAAATTAAGTCAGTTCTTCATAATGAATGTCCTTTATCCAATTATTTTTAAAAAACTCTATTAAAATAAATATATTCTTAAAGATCTCCTCAAGATTGACAATAAAAACTATTAATGGCAATCTAAAATTTGTAAAAAAAACTAAAAAATAAGCAACTGGCAATGTATAAAAAACAATAACTCCCGCCTCAATATAAAAACAAATATTAGGAATTCCACTGGCCCTAAAAACACCAACAAGTGTCTGAGCTGTAAAACCCTTAAAAACAACAATACTTGCAAAAATAGAGATAAAAGTGCTAACAAGCTCAGGAGAATCCAAATTACTAAAAATAATAGGAACAATTTTAGATGTTAAGCAAAGAATAAAGGCCACAAAAAATCCCAAAATAAATCCAATAACTGACAAAAATATTCCCAATGCTCTAACCTGTTCCTTATCATTTACCATCAAATGCCCAATAATAACACCAGTTGCAACTCCCATCCCATGCATCACAACAAAGTATAAATCTAAAATATTAGAAGCTACTGCAAAAGATGCATATTCACTACTTCCAAGCCGAGCATAAAAAGCATGCAAAATAGTTATGCTTAAAACCCAACAGATTTCATGTAAAAAAACAGGAATCAGTATCTTTAAATAAGCCACTTTAACACTATTTGAAACAAAGAAATCACTTATTTTAAGATGATAATAAGATTTTACATTCAAAAAGTTATAAAAAAAATAAAAGACAAATTCACTAATCCTAGCAAGCAAAGTAGCATAAGCGACCCCTCTTATTCCCATATTAAACCCAAAAATAAAGATATAATTTAAAATAATATTCATTAATACAACAAATATAGTAACAACTAAAGGTACCTTTATATCCTTAATACTCTTAAACCCCATAGCAGATAAAAAAGAATAAGACATAAAAATGTAAGAAATAGAAACAATTTTTAAATAATCCATTCCAAAATTTAAAGACTCATTTTCTTCTATGAATAGCTTAATAAGCTCCTTTGAAAAAACAAAGGACATACAAAAAAAAATAATTCCAATAGTAATTCCAATTATCAAAGCATAAGCAAATGCCTGCTTAACATGTGTAAATTTTCCCTTAGAAAATGCTTGAGAAACATAAGCACTAAGCGTAGTACCCAATGCAAATATAACAATAAAACAAAGAAAAGTTATCCTATTAGCAAGAGAAGTCCCTGTCACTTGCGCAGATCCTAAATAAGCAATCATATAATTATCAAAAAATGTTACCAATTGAAATAAAAAAGACTCAAAAACCGTAGGAATAGCCAATACCAATAATTCTCTTAGTATTGAACGATACTTGTTAAACTTTGTCAGCATATCTTATCTAGTTTATCACTTTTATCAATAAAAATTACTCACACGACAAAAACAAATTATTATATATATAATATAATTATATTTTTATGAGATCATTAAATATATTTTCACTAATACTATTAGTTAATAACTTGACTTTACAAGCAAATACAATATCAAGAGAAGACTTTAAAAGTTTATTTAAAATTATAAAAATTTTAGATAAATCTTATCAAAAACAAATAAAAGAAAAACCTATTCAATTTATCAAAGAACTTAAACCACTGCTTGAAGCAGAAAAGAATGACCTCTTAATACTTGTAAACAAAAAAATTCCAATTCCTAAAGGATATAACCCAACTGATTTAGTTTATTTGAAAGATTTCAAAGAATTAAAAAATATTGGAAAAAAAAACTTAAAGTTAAGAAAAATATTAATAGACGACTTAACTAATCTTGTAAAGGCAGGAAGAGAAAATGGCTTACAAATAAAAATAGTGTCAGCATACAGAACAAGAGAATATCAAAAATTTTTATTTGAACATAATGTAAAAACTTACGGACTTAAGCTAGCAAAAATCCAATCAGCAATTCCTGATCACTCACAACACCAACTAGGAACAACCATAGATTTCATCCAAATAGATGATAATTTACTAAATACAAAAGCGGGTAAATGGCTTTATGAGAATTCATTCAAGCATGGATTCTCATTATCGTATCCGAAGGATCATGAAATAGAAACTGGTTATAAATCAGAGCCTTGGCATTACATGTATATTGGTAAACAAGCATGCATTTTGCAAAAAAAATACTTCAACAATTTACAGTATAAACTTTTCAAGTTTTGGCATGAACATAAAAAAGAACTTTCAACTTTAATTCAAAAATATACAAACTAATATTAATTCTCTTTACCAACAAATCTTAAATATGAGACCAAAAGACTATCGAGTAATTCAATATCTGCTTTATCATAAAAAGCCTTATTTAAAAAAAACATAGTAAGTTCTTCTCTAATCAAACTTATGACTTCTTTATCTTCAACAAAATCAGCTATCTTAAGTTTCAAATAACCAGTTTGCTCAAGACCAAATAAATTGCCAGGACCTCTTAATTTAAGATCTTCTTCTGCTATTTTAAAACCATCTATATTCTCCTTTATAGTTTTAAGTCTAAATTTTCCCGCTTCTGTTAAAGGTTCCTTATAAAGTAAAAATAAAAAAGACTTTAAGCTACCCCTACCAACACGCCCTCTAATCTGATGCAAAGCAGAAAGTCCAAAACGTTCAGCATGCTCTACTACGATGCAAGTTGCATTTAAGCAATCAATACCAACTTCAATAACACTTGTTGAAACTAAAATATCTATTTTTTTCAAATAAAAATCACGCATAATTTCTTCTTTAACATGAGATTCAAGCTTAGAATGAATCATTGCAACAGAATATTCAACAAAAATATTCTTAAGATTTAAACACATACTAGTAACATCTTTTAAATTAAACTTCTCTGAAGATGATATTAAAGGATAAACAAAATAAACCTGATGTCCTTTTCCAAGCTCATTGTTTAAAAATTCATATACCTTATCCTCATTTCCATGCTTCGCTAAATAAGTAGTAACAGGTCTTCGACCTGCAGGACCTCTCTTAATTAAAGATACCTCAAGATCACCAAAGAGAGTCAAAGCTAAGCTTCTAGGAATAGGGGTTGCTGACATTAAAAGCATATCAACTTCTTCCCCCTTATTTTTAAGCTTCTCTCTCTGCTCAACACCAAATTTATGCTGTTCATCAATAATAACATAAGCTAATTTTTTAAATTTTGTTCTTTGAGAAAAGATAGCATGAGTCCCAATTACTAAACTATAAGTGCCACTTTGAATTTTTTCTAAAACATCATTTCTATCTTTCGTTTTCAAACTACCAGTCAAAAGAGCTATTGAAATATTAAAATCTTTTAACATATTTGATAGATTATTATAATGTTGCCGTGCCAAAAGATCAGTAGGCACCATCAATGCAACTTGATACCCAGCTTCAATTAGAGGAATACTAGAGAGAAACGCAACAAGAGTCTTGCCACTTCCAACATCACCTTGCAATAATCTATTCATTGGCTTATTACTTTTAAGATCATCAATTATTTCACTAATTACAACTTCCTGATCTTTTGTAAGCCTAAATGGCAATTTTAAAACAACTTGATCAAGCAAATTCATAGGTAGATGCTTTTCTTTCCTTAAAAAAACCAAAGAACTTTTCCCTCTTGAAAAAAACTGAAGCAAAAAAATTTCTCTATAAATCAAAGTCTTTTTTGCTCTATCAAGCATTTCAAGAGAAGTTGGAAAATGAATTTCATTTAAAGCGTCATGAAGGGACAATAATGAATACTTATTTATCAAAAAATCAGGGATGTCTGACTTCCCAAACTTTAAAAAATAAATAAGAGCTTCTTTTACATAAGACGATATCTTTTTAGAAGTCAGTCCTTCACCAAGAGAATAAACCGGCATAATTTTTTTAAATCTTTCAGGATTATAATTAAACACTTCACTATCAAAATTAGAACAACTCCACATTTGAGTATAATCACTGTAATTGAATTTAGAATAAATATAGAATTTTTGACCTACCTTAAAAAACCCTTCTAAAAATCCCCTATTAAAAAGAAGAATTTCAAATATTTCATCATTCTCACTCTGAGCTATAATTTTTAAATTTTTCTTAGAATTACTCCCAAAATTTCTATGTTCCAAAACAACAAAAACTGTCATGAGTTCACAACTTCTCACTTCCAGTGGATCTGGAAAAGTTTTTATATTTTGACGATCTTCATATTTTTTAGGAAAATATTCTATAAGTTCTTTGATATTTGTAATGTTCAGATTATGTAATCTATCAATTCCCTTATTACCAAGACCACTTATACCCTGTAAATCATATTGAAATTCATGTAAAAACATGAACAATCCCTAAAAAGGCAAATAAAAGCCCAGAATACTAATAGCCCATATAGCTTGCTCACAAATGATTATAAATGCCAACAACAATGCTCCTGCCACAATTAAATTAATAGTATAAGACATATTTTTATCTGTAACCATATTGCTTATCTTAACAGACAAGGGCATTAAAAATGAATCAACGCTTCTCATGAAATCAATACCATCAAATAAGTGTAAAAATAAAAATATTAATCTCAAAACAAAGAAAAAGATAAGAGCAAAAAAAACACTTCTCAAGATCCCCCAAACTTCAATAATAAACAATATAACAAATGTAGAAAGTTTATAATCACCGTAAGATAACATTCTCTCAACTATTGAAAGAGTAATTAAAGCTGCAATTGGTGAAAAATCATATATACCAAACCGAAAAAATCGAATCCTTCTAAAAATAGATAAAAATGGCTCTGTTGAATTATATATAAATCTAAAAAAAGCACTAGTATTAATTCCTGAGGATACAAGCCAACTAAGAAAAATTCTAATCAAAATTAAAATTCTATAAATGTTTAAAAACAAAATTAAAGTCTCTATTATCACAACTAATCCTCCTAATCAAACCAAATATCCTCCACTATTTCATGACATCTTAACTCATTAAGTTTAAACTCATCAGGCTTAAAATCTAAGGTTAAATCCATTTTAAGTTTCAAGCTTTTATCATCATTTTTTAAATAAAGATAAACATGTGAAAACCCGGTATTATCTTCAAGACTAAAGATTTTATCCTTTAGAGAATAAAGAAGATGAGAATCACCAAGTCTTTCATTAGAAAATTTAATATGAAGATTATTAATCTTATTCTCATTATTTACAGAAATTTCTTCAATACTTAAAACTTTTTCAACAATTATTGAAAATTTATCTCTCTCAAATCTAAGCTTACCTATAACACCAATCACATCACCTTCAATCAATAAATGATTATATTTTTCATAACTTGCAGCAAAAACTATAATGTCCATCTCACCTTTAAAATCTTCAATAACTCCAAAGGCCATCCTAGCATTATTTCTCTTAGTACGAATAACCCTTACCACATTTAAACTACCAGCAAATTTAACAGTAGTATCTTTTTTCACAGCAAGATCTTCTAAAACATTAAAGTTTGTAAAGCGTTCTAGTTCGGGTTTATAATGGTCAAGAGGATGCCCAGATACATAAAAACCTAAAAGTTCTCTCTCAAATCTTAAAAGTTCAGGATAAGAATATTCCTCAAATACATGATAATTAAAACTTTGCTGAATAGCGTCTTGAGAGCCAATAGAGCCAAACAAACTATTCTGACCAAGTTTTTTATCATTCCTATCTTTTATTACAAAATCTATTAATTTATCAAGATTTTCAAAAAGTGTTTTTCTATTTTGACCAAGACTGTCAAAAAGTCCAGACTTTATTGCAGCCTCAAGAAATTTTTTATTTATAACCTTATCATCCACTCTTCTAATAAAGTCTTCAAAAGATTTATATTCACCATTTTCTTGCCTCTCAGTAATTATAAGATCAACTATTAAACCACCGATATTCTTAATCCCATTAAGACCATAAGAAATATTCAATCCCACTACACTAAATTCTTTAAAAGACTGATTTATATCGGGTTTTAAAACATTGATCCCCATCGACTTCGCTTCTTCAATATAATAAGACAGCTTTTCAGTATTATTAATCTCATTTGTCAAGTTAGCAGCCATAAAATTCTCAGGATAATTGGCCTTAAGATATGCTGTTTGATAAGCTATTAAAGAATACGCAGCTGCATGAGATTTATTAAAGCCATAACCAGCGAAGGGTTTTAAAAGCTCAAATATGTCATTTGCAAGAGTTTCATCATAACCTTTACTAAGAGCACCTTTTATAAAGTCGACCTTCATTTTGTTCATCTCATCTTCTTTCTTCTTCCCCATTGCACGTCTTAAGATATCTGCTTTTCCAAGAGAAAACCCACCAATAATCCTTGCAACTTCCATTACCTGTTCTTGATAAACAATAACTCCATAAGTTGGCTTTAAAACTTCTTTTAAATCTGGATGAGGATATCTAATCCGCTTAGTCCCTGTCTTAGCCGCAATAAATTGAGGTATAAACTGCATAGGACCTGGTCGATAGAGTGCATTTAAAGCAATTAAATCTTCAATACTGTCAGGTTTTGCCTCCCTTAAAACTTGCTGCATACCTTCAGATTCAAATTGAAAAACAGAAGCACTACGTCCCTCAGAAAGCATTTTGAAAGTCTTAACATCACTATCAGAAATATTAGCAATACTAAAATTAGGATTAGTAATCCTAATAAGATTTTCTGCATTCTTTATTAAAGTCAATGTCTTAAGTCCAAGAAAATCCATCTTTACAAGACCACAATCTTCTAACAAGTCCATGGTATACTGTGTAGAAACCGTGTTTTGCTTATAATCCTTATAAAGTGGAACATAATCTGTTAAAGGAGTTCTAGCAATCACGATACCTGCCGCATGAGTTGAGACATATCGATTCATGCCTTCAAGAACAAGCGCCGCTTCCATCAACTCATTATAAACAACTCCCTTATTTAAATATGCCTTTAGAGCTTTATCTTTGAAAACTTCTCTTAAGGAAACTTTTGGACCATCGGGAATAAGCTTAGTTAGTTCATTAGATTCTGTAAAAGGAATATCTAGCACTCTGCCCACATCTTTAAATACAGCCTTAGGCTTTAAGGTTCCAAAAGTAATTATCTGTGCAACCTTATCCTCACCATATTTTCTTGTAACATACTTTATAACTTCATCTCTACCTTCAAAGCAAAAATCAATATCAAAATCAGGCATGGACACACGTTCAGGATTTAAAAATCTCTCAAAAAGTAGATTATATTTCAAAGGATCAATATCAGTAATTCTAAGAGCATATGCAACAATAGAACCAGCCCCAGAGCCACGCCCAGGACCAACGGGAATACCATTATCATGTGCAAATTTAATAAAATCCCAAACAATTAAAAAATACGCTTCAAATCCCATCTTGATGATTGTTGAGAGTTCATAAAAAGCACGATCTTTAATACTATCAGTTACATTTGCATATCTAAACTTTAAACCTTCAAGTGTTAAATACTCTAAATATTGACTAAGAGTATCAAATTCACTAGGTACTTGATATTCAGGAAAAATAGGACCTGGGAATTTAATCTCAAACTCATTACATTTTTCAGCAATTTTTAAAGTATTTGCTAAAGCTTCTGGCAAATCCCTAAAGAGTTTACACATCTCCTCTTGGGTTTTAAGATAAAACTCATCAGTCTCCATTTTAAGTCTATTAGGATCACTTCTCTTAGCACCCGTCCCAATACAGACAATAATATCTTGAGCTGTTGCATCTTCTTTATTCACATAGTGAGAATCATTAGATACAGTCAGTGAAACATTAAGCTCTCTAGAATAAGCAACTAATTTTTCATTAACTATATCCTGTTGTTTAATCCCATGACGCTGAAGTTCAAGATAAAAATCATCACCAAAAACACTCTTAAACCAAAGAATTTCATTCTTTGCATCATCAAATTTATTTGCAAGAATCAATTGAGGAATAATCCCACCAATACATGCAGACGTACAAATAAGTCCTTCAGAATATTTTTCAATATCTTCCTTATCAATCCTTGGACGATAATAAAATCCCTCAAGATAAGAAACACTTGTCAATTTCAATAAATTCTTATAGCCTAATTCATTCTTTGCAAGAAAAATTAAATGATAATAAGGTCTTCCAAGCTCATCATTCTTTTTTATATGCTTTGAGGTACTTGACATGTAAGCTTCCATACCAATGATGGGTTTTATTCCTGCCCCTTTTGCTTCTCTATAAAACTTCATAGCACCAAAAAGATTGCCATGATCTGTTAATGCAATATGGGACATATTACATTTTTTCGCCTTCGCCACAATATCTGTAATCTTGGCCGCTCCATCTAAAAGAGAATAATCTGAATGTACATGCAAATGAACAAACTTAACTTTTAAATCCATACTTACACTTATTTTACCAAAATAAAACTTGATTTTTAATAGATATACCTTAACCTAAACCAAAATATTAAATATAATAAACCTTTAAATATTAAACTTAAACCACTTAAAAAATAAGATTAAAAAGAATAATGAATTACACAATTATTCAAAAATACTAATACCCTGATTTTCACATTCAACCACTATTTTTTTAACAGATTCAAGTTTACTAACAATTTCATCTGATAAACCTTCAGCTTGTACCAAAAAATCCTTTGCGCGCCTCAAATCGATATCATCAAAACTATCTTGTGCAAATACTTTTACTATCTCAACAACAAGTTTATGAATATTTAAATAACAAGAATAAATATCTTCCCAAACTGCTCTAACTTTGGAAGCCCTTGGAATAAGTCCCTTATAAAACAATCCAAATCCATGTTTCATAGGATCAGTTTGAATGGGCATTCTCTTTTGATTTTCAACAATTGCTCTTACGATACTCATCCAAGACATCTGTTCTGAAATGCTAAATTCCAATTCTTTTAAAAATTCATCATTAGAATACATAAAAATTTCAGAACTAGACAAAGAATCACAATTCCTTGCTAAATAAGAAACACTAGCTTCAACATTCTCAAGCTCACCAATTAACGTTGAAAATTCATTTTGCTGACTAATGAAATGTTTAAATAAATCTCCAAGAGAGATAAGCTCTCCAATCAAATTTGAGAAAAAATTATCAATATCTAATTGTAACTCCTTAATATTTTTAGAAATTAAATCCTTAGATACTTGTTCAATTTCCTTAACAGAAATCATACTCATAACACTCTTTGACTGATCTGAGAGCCGTTTAATCTCATCAGCAACAACAGAAAAACCTTTTCCATACTCTTTTGCTCTTGCTGCTTCAAGCTTAGCATTAAGAGAAATCATATTAGTTGCACCTAAAAAACTATTGATGGTCTCCAAACTTCCTTGCACACCTACAATAACAGCACTAACCCTTTTCAATTTTTCTTCATTATTCTTCTCAATATCTTCAAAAATAACACTCACTTGACTACGGGCATTATTTGTCTTCTCAATAAGCGATTCAAAGATCTTACCAATATTCTCAAAGTTAAAGAATAAGTTTTTATATAAAAATTCAATACGAACTAATACATTACTAATAGAAAACCTAGCATGATAAAATCCTTGTATCATCTCTTTAACAGGAACCTTATATTCACACATATTTAAAGATTGATTATCATCTTCTATATTTTTCAAAGATTCATTCTTAAATGAATTAGACATATCAGATTTTTTCTTACCAAAAAATGAAAATTTATACATGAAAAGATTTTACCACAAAAAATAATTTTCTAACAACATCAAAACAACTTAATTTAATGATCCTTTAAAAGATAATAAATTAATAAGAAATACTGACAAAAAATATTTTATCACGAATTTTAAAATTAAATTTAATATATAAATTATATTCTCCATATCTCCAAGAAAATTGCATATATTAAAAAATAACAAATTTTACTTATTTTTAACTAAAGAATACTTACCGTGCAGTTTATTATACTCAAATAAAACATCTTCATAAGAGAAAAATTTCATAAAAATATTAATAAAATTTTCTAACTTCTCTTTAATCACTGGCAAATAAAAATCATTATCAAGTTTAAAAATATCATCTGCATCTAATATAATTAAGTCTCCATCTTGCTTTAAAATAGTTCTTTTGGGTTGCCAAAAAAGAACATTAATCTTACCACTTCGAATCACAAACCGCTTAAGTTCATACTCAAGATCAACATGCTCTGCTCTTGCCTCAATAATACCAGTAATAACACACCTCTCATAATCTAATCTCTTAATAAGAACTGCATCTGTAAGTATGCCTTTCCCTGAAATATCAAGGGGAAATTGTTCTTCAATTTCATATTGTTTATTAAATGGCAGATTAGCTATTTTTCTTAAAAGATTAAGAAGTATATACTTTTTACTCATACTTCTACTATTTGGTCTAAGACAAGGTATTTTCATTCTATATTTAAGCTCATCAAAGAAATATTTAACTAATCTTTTCATCGAAATTGCCTTTTTAATATCACTTTCCTTCATCTTATCCCCCTAACAAAATATCTTAAAAGAATTCACATACCAACTATACTAAATATATGAAATACATTAAATAAACCAATCAAAATAAAATGACTTAAAAATTAAAGACATGCTTTTACTAAACCTACAAAAAGCTTAGACGGATTTTCCAATCTTGTAATAAGCTCAGGATGAAATTGACAACCCACAAAAAACTTATTCTTTGGTATTTCCATTATTTTCACTATTCGAAAATCTTCAGAAAATCCAGACACAATAAGTCCATGATTATTAAACGAATCAAGATAATCATTATTAACTTCATACCTATGCCTAAATCTTTCAACGATCATCTCACTTCCATAAAGTTTAAAAGCAAGAGTATCTTTCTTTAATAAAACAGAATAACCTCCAAGTCGCATTGTAGCACCCTTATCTGTAAATTCCTTTTGCTCAGGCAATAAGTGAATAACAGGGGTTATAGAACTGCATATAGAATTACCTTCAGATAAAATCTCTTCAGTATCAGCATCAAATATTCCACAAACATTACGCGCAAACTCAATTACTGCAAGTTGCATGCCAAGACAAATACCAAGAAAAGGAATATCATTCTCACGAGCATATTTAATTGCACGAATTTTACCTGCATATCCTCTCCCCCCAAATCCACCAGGCACTACTATACCATCTATACCCTTTAACATCCCTTCATCAAAATTAGTACTATCAATTACAGTTGTTTTAACTAAAATATCTAAATTAGCAGACACATGGGTTAAAGACTCAAATATTGATGCATAAGAATCACCAAGCTCAGTATATTTACCACAAATAGCAATATTTACAATCCTTTGAGGAGAAACAAGATTCCTCTTTATTATATCTACTAATCGCTCAAGCCCATCCACCTTAGGCTTAACATTTATTTTTAACTTTGAACCCAAAATTTCGTGTAATCCCTGTTTATAAAAAGATATGGGTATTTCATAAATAGTTGAAACATCAGTATTATCAATAATGGATAAAGTATCAACATTACAAAACATTGCTATTTTTTGTCTCATCTGTTTTGTTAAGAGTTGAGAACTTCTTGCGATAATTAAATCTGGAAAAATTCCAGCTTTATTTAAAGTCTTTACACTCTGCTGAGTAGGCTTAGACTTTTGCTCATTTATTCCAACAGGACTTGGAATATAAGTTAAGTGCACAAAAGCAATATTATCACTCCCAATCTCATATCTTATCTGTCTCATTGTTTCAATAAACAAAATATTTTCCATATCCCCTACAGTACCACCAATCTCAATTACTAGAAGTTCACTGCTCTCTTCTTTGGCAATTTTAAAAATTGTCTCCCTAATCTCATCAGTAACATGAGGAATAAGCTGTACAGTTCTCCCTAAATATTTCCCATGCCTCTCATTTTCAAGAATATTCTTATATATTTTACCCATAGTAATATTCCAATTAGACTTAGAATTCAGATTTAAAAATCTTTCATAATGACCAAAATCCATGTCAACCTCTCCACCATCATCAAGAACAAAAACCTCTCCATGCTCAACAGGATTTATAGTACCAGGGTCAGTATTTAGATAACCATCGCATTTAATTGGTGTTATCTTCAAATTATCCTTAAATAACCGTGCGATACTTGCAGATGTAACTCCTTTACCTATTCCAGAAATCACACCACCTGTTACCACCAAAATTTTTAAATTATCTATCATTAAAATCCTCCAAAAAAAAAATAAGTTTAAACAACCAATACCAATGATTAAAAATCACATTAAATCAAAATCTTTAACACCACAACAATCTTGTAAGGTTAATGTATAATTACAAAAAAATTTATAAATTTAAGAATAATATTCTCTTTATCCTTACAAAAATAAATTTCCCACATAATACAATTTATGAATAAACAAAAATTACTTTTAAAATATCATTTTAATAAAAAATAGTAGCTATGAAAATCAACATTTACTCAATTCAAATAAATATATAACTACTAAATCTTAAAAACGAAATACGTACACAAAAATAGTTAAAAATGCCAACAAAAAAAAGAACAACACTGCAAAAAAAGATATGACTCCCGCTAAAATGCTCAAATTAACTTTAGTATTTAAGTTTCCTAAATTTTTAAGAATGAAATATGCACAAAAATAAATAAATCCTGCAAAAAGCATACAAATAAATTTAATAAAATAATACTCACCCCAACCACCAAAATCGTTCCCAACTTTAAATAAATAGGTATTAACAAAAAATATAACAAAATAAAAAAAGACAACCAATAATGTGAAAAACAAGCTTCCAATGACAATAGCTCTAAAAAAAGGATAATTTTTAAATATAATTCTAGATAACAAAAATATAGGAAATCCGACGAAATAGATAACACAAGTCTTTTTAAAAAATGAAAAAACAAAATATAAGGAAAGATAATTTATTTGATTTCCCACAAAAAAATTCTTATCCAATAACACAGTTAAATTTAGACTTATATAACAACAAATAATTAAAAACAAAGGTAAAATAAATAAAAATTTAACCAAAACAAACAAATATCTCTCTAGAGTAGAAACAGGCAGAGATAAATAAAATACATCTTTAAGCAAATCATGAATCGGCTTATAATGATCAAACATATTGTATATTGACACAATATACACAATACAAAACAAAACGAAAAAAAATAATTTGCTATCAATAAAGATAAAATTAATTAAATTAGTAAATCCATAAATTTTTAAAAAAAAATAAATTAAAGGAAAAACTAAAAAAATTGAAAAAACAAAATACAAATATAATTTTCTATGATAGACAAAATCAAAATTAAATAACAAAAAAAATCTTTTTAAACTAAACATTAGCTAAATCCTTTAATTTATTGCTAGTGATATATAAAAAGAAAAACTCAAGGTCAACATTATCATCGCAAAAACCACTCTCAAAATAAAGCGCCTTAAAACCACCTTTTACTTTTTCATAATAAAGCTCTTCCCCTTCTAATTTATCTACAATCTTAACTTTATAGCTATTATTAATATAAGAAACTGAATTCGAAAAAAGAATATTATTATTACCAATAATGGTTAAATGATCTACAATATCTACTAAATCTCTAACATTATGCCCTGTAACAAAAACTATTTTGTTTTTTAAATTACTTATAATATCTCTAAAAACATTCTTTGAAGCAATATCAAGACCATTTGTTGGTTCATCAAATATCAAAATAGGAACATCTGTAGCCAAAGAAAAAGCAATAATACTCTTTTTTCTTTGGCCGTAAGAAGAAGAGCCAAACTTTAGATTAATATCTATCTCAAATTTCAACAAGTATTCTTTAAAATCTTTTTCACTAAAATTTGGATAAAACTTACACAAAGACCTATAATAATCATTTAAAGAAACACTGGGTAAATCAAATTCTTCAGGCACAAAAAACAAATTCACTAAATTTAAAGGATTTCTTGGAAAAACTTTTAAAGAATTAAATAAAACTTCTCCTTTTAATGGGTTTAAAAGCCCACTAATAAGCTTAAGTAAAGTAGTTTTTCCCATTCCATTCTTGCCAAGAATCAAGTAAGTCTGTGGCTTTGAAAAAGCTAAATTCAAGTCTGAATAAACTTTGATCTTACGATAAGAAAATGAAACATCTATAAATTCTATTTTCAATAAAAATTCTCCTTTATGTTAAATTATAAAAAGAGTCCATAATAAATACAATAATAAAACACTAATTTTTCAAAAAAGATTTATAAATAAATAGAGAAAAATTAACATAAAGTCTCGCGCTAAGATGCCAAACTTTTAACATAATTTTTGGCAAAATCTGAATCTCACTAAACCTAGCTCCCTTAAGACTTGCATAATAAATTTGAAATTCCTTAGAATTTTGAACCTCATTAAGAACAGAAATAAGTTTTGCTTTATGCGCCTTATAAACAAGTCGATCTTTAATGTGCCAACCTATAATATAAATCTGCTTAAAAGAAATATAATAATAAAGCTGCAAATAAAATCTTTTATAATATTCAAAATACTTCTCAAAAATTCCTTCTTCCTTTAAAAAACTTTCCACAACCTTCAATGATAAAGAAACCTTACTAATTACATTAATTGATGAACTGGCACTTCTCATCCACTGAAAGTTAGTATAAAAATAATTATTTACAAAAGAAACTTTATCTGCCTTTAAAAAAACATGAAGCATGAAAACTATATCTTCTAATATTACATCATTTACTATGATATCATTTTTTACAATTAAATCTCTTCGAATCAGTTTATCCCACAATGTACCCACAACAAAATTTTTCTTAGAAAAGCTAGCAAAAACAGTTAATAATAAATTTTTAAAAGCCTCTTCCCCAGTTATTGGATAATTTGGAAAAGGAAGTGCAGATCTTCTTTTAATATTTCTTGCAATAAAGTAAACGTAAAATTGAGAACAAACAACATCTGAATTATCGGCCTTTGCCCTATTATATAATACCTCAAGCATAGTATTCTCAACAGAATCATCACTATCCCAATAAATTATATATTCTCCTTCTGCCTTTTCAAGGCCATTATTCCTAGAGGCAGCTATTCCTAGATTTTTTTGATTAATAATTTTCACACAATCATACTGATCAGCATATTTTTGAGCTATCTTTAAACTATTATCGTAAGAACCATCATTCACAAGTATAATTTCTTTATCTCTTAATGTTTGATTAAGAGCACTCTTTATCATAACTTCAAGGGTACTATCAGAATTAAAAAAACAAATAATCACAGAGACCTTGTACTTACACATAAAACCCTCCAAATAAATACCAATCTTAACAAAAAGCCTGGATTAATAACTAAATATACTAAATATTCTTAATTACAAGATATAAGGAAATATTGCATAGTATAGTTAATAAGCTTACATGATTTTAAATATATTTTCCAACAAATTCGATATAAATACTATATAATACAAAATACAAATTAAAGAAACAGATAATCGACTCAAAGAATAAGGAGTTTAAATGCTAAAAATAATTAGCCTTGGAGGTGGAATAATCAATCCTGACAAAATTAACATAGAATATATTAAAAATCTTAAAAATCTTATTTTCAAATGGGTACAAGAAGATAATAGGAGAAAAATTATCTTAATTACAGGAGGAGGAAAAACGGCAAGAGAATATCAAGATGCTTATAAACAAATTAATCCTAAGTTTAAAAATCATGAACTTGATGAGATTGGAATAATGGCAACCAAACTAAATGCCAAACTTATCAGCAAAGCAATGCAACCACTCTGCATTGACAATATTGTAAGCGATCCAACTCAAGATTTTCATTTTAAAGGACAAATAGTAATTGCATCAGGATGGAAAGCAGGATTTTCAACAGATTATATTACTGTAAAGTTCGCCGAAAAGTTTAAAGCAGATGAAATAATTAATTTAACCAATGTAAATCAAATTTATGATAAAGATCCAAAAAAATTTGATGATGCAAAAGGATTAAGTAATATTACTTGGAATGAATTACAAAATATTGTTGGAAAAAACTGGGAGCCTGGTTCAAATTTACCGTTTGACCCAATAGCAACGAAGCTAGCACTAAAGCTTGGTATCAAAGCTTACATATTAAATGGAACTGATCTTCAAAACTTAAAGAAAGTTTTTGATAAAAATGATGATTTTTTAGGAACTATTGTAGTAAAATAAAAACTATTGCCGGTATGGCGGAATTGGTAGACGCGTCAGACTCAAAATCTGATGAGGGTAACCTTGTGTCGGTTCGACTCCGACTACCGGTATTAGTTTATTTTAATAAGAAACAATATCTACCAGCGGAAAGACTACAAATAAACACCAGCTGCTAAATAATATTAATAAATCTAATAAAATAAACCTGAATTATTGATACTAAACCTTTTAAAGATAAAATTTTAAGTATTAAGTCTCTTAATAGCATCCTTATAAATTAAAACAAGATTCATAAGTTCACTCTCATCAATATACTCATTGGTTTTATGAGCTGTATTATCTGAGCCTTTAAATAATGGACCAAAAGCAACGCAATTTTTTAAAGCTCTGGAATAAGTTGCACCACCAATAGCAATAGGACTAACATTACTCTCACCTGTAAAGGCTTTATAAACTTCAATCAAAGACTCAATAAACTTTGAATCAGAATCAACATAAAGAGGATCAAGAAAAGAAACTTCATGATAATCTAAAGAATATACATTTAAAGTTCTTTTTATCAAATCCACTAATTCTTCTCGTCTACAACTTACAGGATATCTCATATCAAAAGATAAAATTTGATTAGATGTCTTAGACAATTTAACCTTTGTCAAGCAAAGAGTAAGTTGTCCAGATTTCGAATCTTCTAAAACTTTACCGAATAGTTTCTCACCATTAATAGTAAAACTAATCCTATCTTCAAAAAAGTTAATAAAATTGGCTTTTACACCTAAAGATTTAATAATCTTTAGTGCATAAGGAGCAATATTAACACCAAGTTCAGGTAATGAAGCATGGGCAGAAATTCCATGAATTAAAACACTGTTCTCAAAAAATTTATATCTAATCTTACCACCAAAACTGTCAAGTAAAATTCTAAAATCATCTTTATTAAAATCACCAAGCTTAAAAGAACATTCATCAGGAATCACATTATATCCAGTTCCAATCTCAAAATCCATAAAAAACTTCTCATCACTAATAACATCGAATTGCAATAACCCTTTCTCAGCATTAACAACAGGAAAATCACCATCGGGTGTAAAAGCAAAATCAGGAATCTCTTCCTTAATTTTATATTGCTCAATACAACGCCACGCCACCTCTTCATCTGTTCCAAAAATTATCCTAAACCTTTTATTAAAAAAAATCCCCTCTAAGACTAATAATTTAAAAGCATAAAGAACAGCCATCAAAGGCCCCTTATCATCTAGAATACCCCTAGCATATATTTTGCCATCTCTAAAATCAAGTTTAAAAGGATTTGAATTCCAATTAGACACATTGCCAGCATCAACAATATCAATGTGGGCCAAAATACCTATAAGTTCATCACCCTGCCCTATATCAGCAAAACCATAATATCCATCCCGATCCCTATAAACTTTAAAACCAATATTTTTAGCTATTTCCAAAACTTTATCTAAACATAAATCAATTTGTTCCCCAAAAGGCCTATTTTTCAAAGCAGAAGCGTTAACACTATTAAATTTTATCAACTCTCCTAAATGGAAATAAAATTGTTTTTCTAACTTAAAATCCATAAAACTAAACCTTGAGCACAAATTTAAGACAACTTAAAAATAAAAGCTAAAATATTTTTGATATTGTTCGCATAAGAGTGTCGGGATTGAAAGGTTTAACAAGCCAACCAGTAGCACCAGCTTTACGCCCCTCATCAACTTTTGACTGTTCAGATTCAGTAGTTAAAACAAGTATTGGAACAAAACTTCCAAACTCCCTTATCTGTTTAATCACCCCTATTCCATCCAAGTTAGGCATATTGATATCCGTAATAATTAGATCAAAATCTTTATCACTCTGTCCAACGGCTTCCTTAAACTTAGATACACCCTCTAACCCATCTTGAGCCTCAGAAACTCCAAAACCACTCTGCTCTAAAATGTAAGCAACACTTTGCCTAATGGCCCTATTGTCATCTATAACCAAAATCCTTTTTTGCATGTAACGCTCCTAAAACCACATAAAAAGTATACAAAAGTTAGAATAAAATTACACTACCCTCATCAAATGAATGAACATCCTTTTCATCCTCGATAAGAGACAATAAATATTTTTTATGAATAAACAAAGTAAACCTATTAGCAATTCTGCGAATAAATTCCTTATCTTCAATTTCAACACACTTAAGACCATTTTTCAATAACTCTAAATCAAGAGTACTATTAATATCATTGTCCATTTCCATTAAAGTCTTTTCAAGATTTAAAAGATCCATTCTCAAATTCTTAATATTATGAATACCTAACTTTACTTCTTCAAATATTTCTAAAAAATCAACTGGAAAGATTTCATAGGATAATACCTGATCAAGAGCAATCTTTTTTATCTCAAAAATATTATTCTTTATCTCCATAAAAAGCTTTTTAAATTTGTTAAAATAATTTCTTTCAAGATAAAATCTATTATCGCAATCTTTCACAACTTTTTCAAAGAAAAATATTATTTGGGACAAAAACTCCCGTCCTTTGGTAATATTTAGCTCAATATCACTAATAATTTTTGACATTTCAGAAATATTACCTTCCATATCCTCAAGTTCAACCCTCTTTACAACCTCTATTTTGGAAGCTATATTAATATTTTGAAACCTAGAAGAGATAGCTGAAATATTTGAAAACATTAATTCCAAAGATTTAACAAGCTTAATCTGTTCATAATAAAGATTTAAAAAATTAGAATTATTTTTTTCAACATCATCAATCCTTTTAAGTAAATTCGATAAAATCACGGAAAAAGATTCAACTGATCTTGAAATATCAATATATGAAGAATTATCTGACTTTAAATCATTAATGACCTGAATAGAAGAAATCGATGTGTCAATAAATTCTTCAAAAGCCCTCAAATTTTCATCCAACTTAACAATAACATCTCCAACTATCATTTTGGATGAATTTGTAAAAACAGATAAAACTTTTAACTTCTGAACCTCACTTGTATCTCTAAACTTAAAAACATCAATGCTTGAATACATAATATTTAGATGATACAAAGACTGAGTAAGTCTATCTTGAAACTGTAGATAAGACACAGCATTTACAAACTTGAATTTAAACTCACTAAGTATACCTAATATGTTATCATAAAAGGCAATAACTTCGCCAATACCCCCTGAAAATTCATCTATATTTTTAATCAAATTATCTTTAAATTCTTCAAGAATTTTATTCTCAGCCGTATTATTTTCAAGTACCTGATCCTTAGCACGATCAAGTCCAACTTTAATATCTCTACCCCTACTAGTTAGCTGGTCTGCTTGCTTAATCATAGATTGAGTTAAAGTCTTAATCTCATTTGTAATATAAGAAAAAGCACCTCCTGCTCTCCCAGCCCTCATGGCAACAGTCAATGTATTAATCGACATTATTTCCATATCAATAGAACTTTTTTTCATCTTTTCAATTACATCTTCAAGAATCTCTATATCTTTAACCTTATCTCTTATCACGCCAAACTGTGCTTCAAGCAATTCAGTTGAAGAATTAAAATAAGATACAAAATCATTCAATACCCTTATTACTTTAGAGATAAAGTTATTCAAAGAATAATCATTATCAATATCAAGATTAGAAATAAACCCAATATTAAAAGATAAATCTTTAATATCTTTGGAAAGTTTTTCTATTAATTTAGGAATTGATTTACTTAAACTGGCATAAACTTGCCTTGAACGACTATCAAAAGCCTCAAGTTCAACAAATAATTTATTAATATGCGGATTAATATCCAGAAATTTACCATCATCTTCCATTAAGATCTCCTTAAAATATATTCAGATATTTTATTTAAAGGAAGAACCTTATCTACAGCACCTATTTTTATTGCCTCCATAGGCATTCCAAATACCACAGACGTTACCTGATCTTGAGCGATGTTATATGCACCACTTTTCTTCATCTCAAGCATACAACAAGCACCATCATCTCCCATTCCCGTAAGCATAACCCCAATAGCATTTTCTCCAGCATACATAGCCGCAGAACGAAACAAGACATTAACAGAAGGCTTATGTCTACTAACTAAAGGACCATCTAATAAATTAACAAAATAGTTCCCATTAGCATACTTCACAATTAAATGATAATGACCATTGGCAATTATTACAAGACCAGGCCTTAAAATATCTCCATCTTCAGCCTCTTTTACATCAATTTCAAGCTCATTATTCAAACTCTTTGCAAAAGATGTTGTAAAACCCCCTGGCATATGCTGAACAATAACAATTGGAGGAGAGTCTCTTTTAAAAAACTTTAAAAATACTCTTAAAGCCTCAGTACCACCAGTTGAAGAACCAACAAAAATAACTTTTCCGGTTTTATTTTTATTAATAACACCTTGATATTTCAGAATAACATCTGGATCATTCTTAGGAGCAACATTAATCACATCGGCAACCTTATAGCTTCTTGTTATACCAGAAATACTACCTTCAGATTTTTTACTCTCAGACTTAACAAAAGAATCAGGGGCTTTTATTCTCTTAGTCTCAAAAGAAACAATAAATTTATTACCAGCTAGTTTCTTGATCTCAGATTTTATTAAATCCAAATAATCACTTCTAAATAAATTAACTGTAAGTTTAAAGTTAAGTTTATTTATTATTAGTTTAATTTTATCTCTCTTAGATTCAAGAAAGCCAAATTGTGGATACACTTCATCTTCTGCTATAAAAATAACAGGAAGTGAGATATTATTAAGAACATTATTAAGAGCATTTCCAAAATGAGACTTGGCAGAATTTTCATCAACAATAACCAAATCAGGAAATTTTTGTAAAAAAACATTAATAAGGTTTAAAGAATTAGAACCTGGATTTAATATCTCAACATTTAAATCCTTAGAAAAAGCTCTAACAAAAACCTGTCTTATAAGACCTTGAATATCAATGATCAATATTTTCATTATAAAAGCCCAAAATATATTATGTTAAATATATTATGTTCAATCATATTACCTTATAACCTTGGTTATTGTATCAATATCAACTACTAAGGCTAGACTACCATCTCCAAGTATTGTAGCTCCAGAAACCCCTTCTACTTTAGAATAAATTTTACCTAAAGTTTTTATAACGGTCTGATGTTGTCCTAATACCTCATCCACTACAATTCCTATTTTACCACTATTTGCATTAACAACAACAACATGCTCACTATCACTTTCTTCATCAGATATTTCAAAAAATTCTCGCAAACGTATAAAGCTAATCATGCTTCCTCTATAATTCATAACATTACTATTATTTTCAAACCCACACACCTTAGACATCAATTTATCAGCTTCAAGACAAGACTCAACACTAGAGAGAGGCACAATAAAATGTTCATCTTTTACCCTCACAAGCCACCCTTCAATAATTGCCAAAGTCAAAGGAAAAATTAACTTTATGCGAGTATATTTGCCAAATTCACTCTCAAGAATCACATTTCCTCTAAGAGACTCTACCTGTTTTTTAACAACATCCATTCCAACACCACGGCCTGATACATTTGTCACAACATCAGCTGTTGAAAATCCCGGTTCAAAAATTAAATTATAAATATCCACATCTGATAAAGTCCTTGAAACAGCCTCAGATATTATATATCTCTCTATAGCTCTCTTAATTATTTTACGCTTATTAAGTCCTCTACCATCATCTTCAATAATAATAATCACAGAATCACCTGATTGATGCGCAGAAAGCTTAATGACACCTTGCGGATCTTTTCCTGCCTCTATTCTCTCTTCTGCCGGTTCAATTCCATGATCAATTGCATTCCTTATTAAATGCACTAAAGGTTCATTTAATCTTTCAATAATACTTTTATCAAGAACAGTATCACCACCTTGTGAATGATAACGAATTGATTTGCCAAGTTGAGCAGATAAATCTTTAACTATTCTTTGAAATTTGACAAATAAAATCTCAATAGGAACTGTTCTAAGTCCTGTGGTATAATCTCTAAGCTCATTAATAAGCAAAGAAAATTCAGCTGAAATTGAATTTAAAATATTATTATTACTACTCTCAGCTTCCTTTGCAAGCTTAGATTGAATCGTAACAAGTTCACCAACAAGATTGACCAAATGATCCAATTTTTTTGAATCAACCTTAATACTTGCAATGTTTACTTTACTCTTAGCAGTATCATCATTAAAATTAGCTCCACCCTTAAGAGCCGTTTTATTAAATATCTTTTCTGTTTTTGATGAATTCTGTTCTTCTTTAGAGCAGACTTCATCAACACCTTTATCTAAATTATTTACTAAGGAATCAAGCTCAAAAGCCTCAGGTATATCATAAGATGAATTAACTTCTTCAACAACAAATTTTGACTGTCCATCCAAAAACATAAAAATATCTTCTATAGAACTTTTACTCTCTTCTGTCTCTAGCTTGACTTCCCACTCAACATAAACATTATCAGGAGACATTAATTCCAAGTCGGGAATGTTTTTTACCCTAGCCCTAACTTGTCCATTTCCTAAATTTAATAATTTTTTTAAAAAATTGATTGGTTTGTGCCCATGAAATAAAATTCCCCTTGAAGGCGAAAAAAGAATTTTATAAATTTTAGTCTCAACATTTAAAGCTTCATCCTCAAATTTACCTTGCTCCAAAGATACATCCAAGAAAGCTCCTTGTGAATCCAAATCATTAGATAAACTTATCTGATCTCCTCCAATAGAACTTAAAACTGAATCAGTATTTAACCCAACATCAACACCAAGTCCAAATCCTTTTTTGATTGTATCTATCAAAATTTTTTCACGATTTTTATATGCACTCTCATCAATAGCCTCATCTCCTTCAATTAGTTCACGAATAAAATCAACTGCCATTAAAGTAGCATCAACAGTATCCTGATTAAATTCATCAGAACCTTCCTTTATAGGATCAAGAACCGTTTCTATTTCATGAACAAGAGAAGCTGTTAAATTAAAACCAAACATTCCTGCACTACCCTTGATTGTATGAAAATTTCTAAAAATAGAATTGACAACTTCTTTTCCCGATTCAAACTCAATATTAAGAAGTGCATGCTCAATATCTGAAATATTCTCTATAGACTCCTCTTTAAAAGAATCTTTAAATTTATCTATCATATCACTACTATTCATAAATTGCCCTTAAATACATAAAACTAAAATTCAATTAAACTAAGGCCTAAATCTAAGTGATCAATATCCTCAATATCATTTAAAAATCCACCATATATTAATGAACTTAAAACCTCATCAGATGGATATTCTATCTTTATAAATAAATTTCTATCTTTAGCATATTTATTTGAAGCATACAAAATTTGTATAAAAGTAACATCTATTTTCTCTACATTTGAAAGATTCATTACCAGCGTCTCTTTTTCTTTCATCTCTTTAAGAATATTTAAAAGATCTTCTTTAACTTTAAAGATGCTGTTTACTACAAGTTCTCCTTCTGGATTATAAATCATAACACGTAAAACTCCTATTAATCACAATCAGGATCATATATTGTAGTATTTTTAAAACTGGAGAGTTCTTTAATATCAAACAGATTCTCTACATCAAGAATAATAATAAATTTATTATTACGCTTACCAATTCCAGATATAAATCTCGAATTAAATCCCGTACCAATCTTTGGAGCCTCATCAATATCGGATAAATTTAGTTCAAGAACCTCATTAACATAATCTACCAAAATTCCAAGATTCAATTCATCACCTTCATATATCAAATTTAATATAATGATATTCGAAATATCAACGTCTTTTTTCTTAAGCCCATCATCACTAACTTTACGATCTTGCATACCAAATTGCTTTCTAATATCAATTACTGGAACTATTTTTCCTCTATTATTGATTATCCCTGCCATATAATCAGGGGTTCTTGGTATTTTTGAGATTTTAGTATACTCTAAGACTTCAACAACATATTTAATTTCAATCGCATAAAGCTCATCTAAACTAAACAAAAGATACTGATTTAATGTACCCTGTAAATCGGTTTCTAATTCCATAAATGCCTCTTAATAATATAACTAATAATATAAATAGAACACTCCATAAGTTTTATTCAAACTTCACATATCTCACATATTCACATGTATCAATTATAAATCAAAAATTTCAATACTAAACAAATATAAAATAATGTTCAAACATCATACATAATATAAGTAAAAATATAAATGTTCATCACTTTAAGTTACTAGAAACAATAATACCTGATAACTTGGTTTCTATAAACAACACTCACAAAAGAACATTTGAAACAATCCAAGCAAAACCATAATCAAACTTTCACAATGGTCATGAATTATTAAAATTCACTCTTATTAGTCAAATAATAGCAATTTTCCATAAAAGGAAGACTTGGATATGAACAACAATTGGATAAACAATAAATGATAAGAAACGCTTTCTCTTTATTACAAACCTATTGAATTACATCAATCCAGAATTAAAATTTATAATAAAGGAAAACAACTTATGAAAACAAAGAACATGCTTGCTTTAATGTTTATGTTAGTATCAATATCTGCTTTTGCAAATTCAACATCAACAGCAAGAAACAAATTTGGTATGGGAATTTTACTGCCATTTCCAATTGCATTAGAATTCAATATTGGAAATTTTGACATAGACTTAGGTGCCTACAGTGGGACAAACAACTTTTTTAAGGATTGGAAAACTTTATTCCTTGCAATAGACTACATCTTTTATATACATACTTTTGCAGGAGCAGATAACATGCTAGACTTTGCTGTTGGAGGCGGTGGATATGGAACAATATGGTTTTCAAAATGGAGCAATAATAAAATAAATAGTGGACCAATGAGCTTAGGAGCAAGATTACCACTGATCCTAAATCTCGCAATAGCCAGAAAAAAATTTGATATATTCTTAAAAGTAGCACCTGGTCTTGGATTAAATATTTGGAGTAGAGGAGTTGGATTTAGATGGGAGGTATTTGCCGGACTTGGTATGAGACTTTGGTTTGTATAAAAATAACTGCTTATCACATCAAGAGAAGTATTTAAGTATTTCTCTTGACAAATTAAGTAAAATATCAAAATAAAATTTCAACATATGCTCAAAAACATCAAATGATCCCACTCCCAAAAAACTGATATTATCCCAAAACCATACACGATTCAAATAACATGTATATTGAAAATCATCAATAACAAATTTCATTTCATAACTTAAAACCAAACTGAAATTATAAAGATTATTGACATTAGAACAATATTTGACAAAACGCTCACAAAGCATAAATATTTAACTTACTGAAATTTTTAAATATATAATTTGATTTAAAAATGACAATTCATACTATTACTTCCCTTTAAAAACAATCGAGTATATACTTAAAAAATGAGAGGATTTATCAGTACATGAAAAAAATAATCTTAATCTTATTACTAATAAACTACTTTAATGTTTCAGCAAAAGAGTCTCACACAAATAAAGGCTATTTCGGAATTGGAATACTAGGGCCATTATCAAACGCATTTCAACTAGTTTTAGGTAAAAACATCACAATAGAAATTGGAATTTATAACGGATTAAAAAATTTATTCAACAATTTCAATACATTATTTGCTTCCCTAGAGTTTACTGCACTCTCATCAGATTCGTCAGAACAATCTAAAGTGATAGATGCTTCACTGGGAATCGGAATTTATGGGTTATGGTGGATACCTGAATGGCAAAATACCCGCAAAACGTATAATTCGACAAATATAGGAATTAGAATATCGCTCACCCTAAATTTACCAATTATCAAAAAAAATTTTGACATATTCTTAAAAACAGGACCGGGTATCAATATTTGGGGTATTGGTGGTGGAAATCCAAAACAAAAATGGGAAGCATTTGCTGGGCTTGGTATGAGACTTTGGTTTGCATAAAAATAAACAGAATTATAAACACTTCAAATTTTAAATAAAAATTAAATCAACAGAATTCATCCTATAAAATTTTATTAATCATCAAAAATCAAATATAATGATATAGAAACATTAATTATTGGAGATTTAATGCAGAAATTAGTGCTAATAGCAATACTAACACTAAACATATGGGGCGGTGCATTTGGAAAAAGCTCATATTCAGATAGAAAAATAGGATTTGGAGGAAGCATTGGAAACCCAATATTTAATTATATTATGTCATTCCCATTCATAGATCTTGAAATAGGTTATGGAGGAACTAATGGTATTAATCTGTCAGAAGACAAACTCAAATCAAAAAAATATGATTTTAACATATTTGTACTCTCAGCCTTAGATCTAATATTAACAATACCATTAATAGAAAAATTATCTATTGGTACAGGAATTGGGGGAAACATACACATATCATCTAACAAATCAAATTTCATAAACATGGAAATAGGATTTGGATTTCGAATTCCAATAGCTATTTTTTATGATTTAACAGAACAAATAGAAGTAGGTCTTAAAATAGCACCTTCAATAGAATTTGTATCAAACGCAAAATCCATTGCATATCACTACCTCTATGCAGGACTTAAAACAAATATAATAGGTGGAATATTCATTAAATATTATATTTAAACACCAATCTCAAATCATTCCCAAGTACTATGAAAAAATTCACCTCTCTTTGAATCAATTCTTTCAAAACTATGTGCACCAAAGAAATCTCTTTGGGCCTGAATTAAATTAGCTGGTAAATAATTAGTAGAATAAGAATCTAGAAAAGACAGACTTGCATAAAATGCTGGCAAAGGTATCCCAATTTCACTAGCCCTTGAGACTATTCGCCTTAAAGACTTATGATGATTTCTTATTATATCTAAAAAATAATCATCAAAAATTAAATTAATAAGATGTGGATTCTTATCATAAGCCAATTTAATCTTCTCTAAGAAAACACTTTTAATTATACAACCCTCTCTCCAAATCAAAGAAATCTTTCCCAAGTTCAAGTCCCAAGAATAATTAACAGATGCACTCTTAAGCATCATAAAACCCTGAGCATAAGCTAGTATTTTGGAAACCAAAAGAGCATAATAGAGATCTAAAATCCAATCACTCAAATCAAATTCAACAGAATCCACGTCCATTTTAAGAATGTCACTAGCAATTACTCGTTCATGTTTTAATCCCGACAAAAACCTTGCAAACACAGACTCAAAAATTAAATTTGCTGGCACATTTAATTGCAAAGCTTCAATTGATACCCACTTCCCAGTACCTTTTTGATTTGCAACATCTAAAATCTTATCAAGTAAATATTCATTATTTTCCTTATATTTTAAAATTTTAGATGTTATTTCTATTAAATAACTAGAGAGATCACCTTCTCCCCACTTGTCAAATACTTCGGAAATTTTTAAATTATCTAAATTAAAAGCTCTCTTCATAAAAAAATATGATTCACAAATAAGTTGCATATCTGCATATTCAATTCCATTGTGAACCATCTTTACATAATGTCCAGCTCCACTCTCACCAACATAAGCAGAACAAATATCTCCCATATTTGTCTTAGCAGCTATCTTATTTAAAATAGGCTCAATTAATCCATAAGCTTTTTTGCTCCCACCATACATCAACGAAGGTCCAAATCTTGCACCCTTTTCACCACCTGAAATTCCAAGTCCAACAAAATAAACATCCTTAGAAGATAATTCTTTCTCTCTCTTTATTGTATCTTTATAATGAGAATTTCCACCATCAATAATAATATCGAATTTTTCAACTAAAGGTAAAATTTGTTCAATGACTTCATCAACAGCTGAACTTGATATCATTAAAATGATTTTTCTAGGTTTTTTTAAACTTCCAATAAAATCCTCAATATTTTTAAATCCATTAATCTTTTTATGAGCATCGTTTACAAGGAAAACTTCTGTTTTATCATTATCTCTATTATAAACAGAAACATTAAAACCGCTATCAGCAATATTTAACGCCAAATTACTTCCCATAACTCCTAGCCCATAAATACCAATATCCATTGCACTATCCTCTACCCTAATTTTTTTATTACAGACAAATTTACTTTATTCATTATTTTTAGATTATGTTATATTATAAAAAAAGTAAAGATTAAAACAAATGCAAGACAGGAGAATTCTATGAAAAAACAATTTGATACAGAGGTTAATGATTTACTTTATTTAATCATACATTCTCTTTATTCTCATAAAGAAATATTTTTACGAGAATTAATATCAAATGCCTCTGATGCCATTGATAAGCTTAAATTTTTAAACTTAACAAACGAAAAATTCAAGGATATCAAACTAGATCCAAAAATAGAAATAAGCTTTGACGAAAAACTCATTAAAATAAAAGACAATGGTATTGGGATGAACAGAGAAGACCTGATTAATCATCTTGGTACAATTGCAAAATCAGGAACTAAAGAATTTATAAAAAACCTAAAAAAAGATGAGAAAAATACTGCAAGCTTAATTGGGCAGTTTGGAGTTGGATTTTACAGTGCTTTTATTGTCGCAAACAAAGTTGAACTTGTAACAAAAAAAGCATTGGAAGATACTGCCTATCTCTGGTCTAGTGACGGCAAAACAGGATATGAAATAAATAAGGCAGAAAAAAATGAATATGGAACTGAAATAACCCTTTATCTTAATGAAGAAGGAATTGAATATACCAACAAATGGAAAATCCAAGAGATTATCAAAAAATATTCAAATCACATAAGTTATCCTATCTTCATCAAGTACAAAGAACCCTTGATGAAGGATGATAAACAAGAAGGATTTGAAGAAAAGGAAGATAAATTAAATGATACAACAGCAATTTGGATAAAAAATAAAAATGAAATCACTGATGAAGAATACAATGAATTTTATAAAAATCTAACCTTTGATTATGAAAATCCATTAATTCATATTCATACAAAAGCAGAAGGAAGTATTGAGTATACAAATCTTTTTTATGTTCCAAGCAAAGCTCCCTATGATCTGTACTACCCAAACACTAAACCTGGTGTAAAATTATTCATAAATAGAATTTTTATCACAGATTCTGCAGACAGCTTACTTCCAAATTACTTAAGATTCATAAAGGGAATAATAGATTGTCAAGACTTGCCCCTCAATGTAAGTAGAGAAATTTTGCAGCAAAACAAAATATTGGCCAAAATAAAGGCATCTTCTGTAAAGAAGATACTTAGTGAACTTGAAAAGCTAAGTGAGTCAGATAATTCTAAATTCAATGAATTTTCCAAAGAATTTGGAAGATGTTTAAAAGAAGGGGTTTATTCTGACTTTGATAACAGAAGCAAACTTATATCCTTAATTAGATTTAAGTCTTCTCACGTAGATGGACTTGTATCTTTAAGAGAATACAAAGAGAGAATGCCTGAGGAACAAAAAAGCATATACTATATAACCGGAGGGAAAGAAAATATACTTAAAATCAATCCAATTGTAACTGCTTACAAAGAAAAAGGATATGAAACTCTCATTATGGATGATGAACTTGATGAGGCAATTGTAAATTTCATCACAGAATATGATGGCATAAAGTTAAAAGCAATAAACAAAAACGAAACAAGTGACGAACTAAAAGATGAAAATTTCAAACAAATGGAAGAAGAATTCAAAGACATCCTACTTAAAGTAAAAACAATACTTAAAAATCATGTCAAAGATGTATCACTATCAGCAACGTTAACACAAGAACCATCAGCAATAATAATTGATAGTGCTGACCCCACTTATCAAATGCAAAGAATTATGATATCAATGGGACAAGAGGTTAAAGAAATAAAACCTATTCTTGAACTCAATCCAAACAATAAAATCATTCAAAATTTAAAAAATCTAGATGATATAAACTTGGAAAAAATAAGCATTATTCTTTTTGAAGAAGCAATGATAACTTCCGGTCTACAAAGCAAAAACCCACGTCAATTTATAAACATAATAAATGAAATGTTAGAACAAAACATATAATGAGAGTAAGTTCGCAAGCATAAGCTTGCGAACTTACTTTTTAACTCTAAGAACCAAATCTTTGCCTGCCTCAACAGGCTTAGTCTGAGATATCTTAGTTTTAACGTCCTCAGTTAAAGTAGTAGAAGAAGGTACAATATATTCAGAACCATCATCAAGCTTTCCAAACACATACTCAATGCTTGAAACTTCATCAGAATTTGCAATAACAACAGGCGTAACTACTGACTCTGCATGAGCCTTTAAATACTCAAGGTCCAATCTAATAATAACATCACCTTGTTTGACGCTCATACCCTCCTCGGCAACTCTTGTAAAACCCTTACCATTCAAATTAAGAGTATTAATACCAAAATGCACAAAAATTTCAACACCCTCTTTAGTTTCAAGGCTAAAAGCATGATTAGTTTTGAAAATTTTACCAATATTTCCATCACAAGGTGCAACCAACTCACTTCCAGTTGGCATAATTGCAATTCCGTCGCCAACTATCTTCTCAGCAAAAGCTTCATCTGGCACTTTATCAATTGAAACAACTTTTCCACTAACAGGCGCTATTAAATCCAAAGTAGCGGACTTTTTAAAAAAACCCAAAAAACCCATAAACTAATCTCCTATATATTTATCTAAAAATTTTAAAGTCTCTAATTCTGACTTACTATTTAATACTTTGCTTGCTAATTCACTTAAATCAGACATTGTACATTTGCTTAGCAAATACTTAATTCTAAGTGAAGCACTAGGAACCATACTTAAAGATCTAAATCCAAGCCCAATAAGAATTAAAGCTCCAGCCTCATCTCCCCCAAGCTCACCACAAACAGAAACATCAATGTCAAAATTATTACCAGCATCAAGAACATTCTTAATCAGCCTTAATACAGCAGGATTATATTTATCGTATAAATTTGATATCTTTTGATTACCCCTATCTACAGCCAAAGTATATTGGGTTAAATCATTAGTACCAATACTAAAAAAATCCAATTTGTCAGCAAAGTCAGATGCCATTAAAGCCGCTGAAGGAACTTCTATCATACAACCAACTTCCAAATTTTCATCAAAAGGCAAATTCCTAGACTTTAAATTTGTTTTAGCTTTATTTATAAAATAATTCACTATATCAAGTTCCTCATATCTAGTAAGCATAGGAACCATGATTCTTATCTTGCCATAATGACTAGCCCTAAAAATCGCATTAAATTGACTTTGTATTAAATCCTCATAGTCCATATACATCCTAAGAGCACGATATCCTAGAAAAGGATTATCTTCCTTTGGGAATTTAAAATATGGAATCTCCTTATCTCCTCCAATATCAAGAGTACGAATAGTAACAACACCTTTTTTCTCAATAGTGTCTACAACTCTCTTATAGGCCTCAAATTGTTCATCCTCCGTTGGAGGCTTTATAGACTCCATATATAAAAATTCTGTCCTAAAAAGCCCTATACCATCAAGCCCATATTTATTAACATAAAAAACATCTGTAGGAGTTCCAATATTAGCCTTCAGAGATATTTTAATACCGTCTTTTGTCTTTGCATCTTGGTTTTTTAATGCGAAAAGCTCTCTCTCATACTCATTATACTCTAATATCTTATGTGCATATTTATCTAGTTCACTGGATGAAGGATTACCAATAATTATTGAAGATAATCCATCAATTATCAACTGCTCACCTTCTTTAATTTTAGCAATATCCAAAGGTGTCATCACAAGAGCAGGAAGTCCCATTGTCCTTGCCAAAATAGCAGCATGAGAAGTCTCACCACCAACTGTAGTCACAAACCCCTTAACATAACTTAAATCAACCTGCATTGTATCAGAAGGCGTCAATTCTTCAGTAATCAGAACCACATCTCTTTTAACCTCAGAGAGATCAGTCACCTGATCTAAAATATTTGAAATAAGCCTATTTCTAATATCTTTAAAATCAGAAGCTCTCTCTTTTAAATAAGCATCTGTATATTCTTCTACACTCGCAATTAATTCTTTAAAAGACATATAAACAGCATAAGCAGCACAATAATTTTCATTCTTAATAAAACTTGTAACAGAATCAGAAAGTTCATCATCCTCAATCACTAATATCTGTCCTTCAAAAATACCTTCCTTATCAGCACCAAGTTGAGCCACAGCCTTTTTTGTAAGCTCTTTAAGTGCAGATATAGCTTTTGATTTAGCATCATTAAATTTTTTTATCTCATCATCAATTTGTAAAGAAGCAATTTTTGATTTATCAATAAATTTATCAAAATCCTTTTTAATAAAAAGAGCCTCTCCTACACCTATTCCTTTAGATATTCTTTTCCCCGATAAAGTCATATAAACCTTCCATACCTATTCTTTAAAAGATTCAATGAGCTCAACAAGTTCAGTAACAGCCTTTTCTTCATCATCACCATCAGCACAAACCACAAGCTTCTTACCAGAAGATAATTCTAGTGTTTGTAATCGAAATAAACTTTTTCCACTAACAGATTTTCCATCAGCTTCAATAGTTATATCACTAGCATACTCCTTAGCTTTTTTGACAAACGTTGACGCTGGTCTAACATGCAAGCCATTAACGGCATTAATTGTAGCTTCTTTTTTTACCATAAACTTAAGCCCCTTATTTGAATAATTATTTTTTGATTAAGTTATTAACAAATAAATATTATAATGCATAAAAACAAATTGATAAATTAATTCTATTGCTTTTACATTAAAACTATGCCAAAAAACCAGCAATTATTTAATAATGCTAACTTTTACAAGACTAAAAACTAGATAATATATCGAAATAAAAATTTTTTATAAGTCTTAAACTTCTCTCCCCTAAACTAAAGTTTTTAATATCACGAATATTTTTATCTAGCATCTTAAGAGAATCTTCAATTTCAATTAAAGATAAAGGTAAAGATTTATTAAGAAGTAAAACTTGAAAATCCCTTAAAGTAATAACCTTGTCATTATAAAATATCTTCATCAAAAAATCACTTATAATATCTCTTTTAATATTTAAAAGAACGCAAATAAAAATAATGTTTGCCTCTTCTAAAATATCAAATGAAAAAGTATCAACAAATATTCTGCTACAAAAACTCTTATTCCATAAATTTGTGATTGGAAATTTTAATTTACTTAAAAATAAAGTATGGCGACTTTGTATATAATCATCCCTGTTAATACTGTAAGCATTATAAGTATAAGTTTTTTTGGTTAAAATATTTTTAAATTCAAGCTGAGCATCAAGACTTAACAATAAAGGATATAAATCAAATACTGTGTTTTTATAATAAAATCCATTAGCAATATTAATACTATTCAGATATATCCTATCATTTAGTCTTGAAATAAATTCATAAAACAACCTTGGAATATTTCTCTCTCCAAACTGCAATATTGTATCATAAGTAACACATGGTCCCATTTCTAAAAAATTACTCTTAAGAGAAACTTTATTAAATCTTTCAAAGTTATTAATTATAAAAAAATTATCAGAAATTTCATTTTTCATAAAAATTTCAGCATTTTTATGAAAATCAATCTCATTATAAACTATATAATTGTTTGAATCTTCCTTAAATAAATTAACAAGTGTATTAAAATTTTCTGGATAATATACCTTCACACCTCTCATTTCCTCTCTAACTCTTCCAATCTCAAATAAAGATCTAAAAAAGTATTAACATCAAGACAATTACACTTTAATGTATTATAATACCCTAAAATATCAGCCCTAATTATAACTTTACGTTTTAAAAGATAATAAAATAATAATGCATTAGATGAAAAACAATTTGTACAAAACCCAAAATCATTTTCTAATAAAACCTTAACTAAGGTTTCATAAAAAGTTGTATTTTGCAATCCCTCAACAGTAATGATGCTACGCCCATTTAACATAAAGGCTGAAACTAAAGACGAATATACAGGCTTTAAGTCTAAGAGCACTAATGAGAATTTTTTATTCATATTTTCAATAAAACTTTGATTGCCTGAATAAAAAATACTTATCAAAAGCTCTTTAGTACTTAAAGGAAGCTTAATACTTTTTGAAAGAGTCTCTCCATTTAAATTAAAGCTAATTAGTATCAATTCGTATACTCCAATTATCTAAAATATCCTTAAGATCAATAGGGGTCTTACAGATATTGAAGTCAAAAGCCTGGATTAAAGCTGTTTTTATTGCACAAACAGATGCAATAAATAATATTCTAAAAGAAAAAACAAATTCACCATCTTCAATAAACTCAAGATCCACAGAATCAACAATATCATAAGTAATATTTTCAAAAACATAATCAACTGCCAAACTAAAAATTGAAAATATACGCTTATTATTTATCCTAAGTTTATCAAACTTACCGTTTTCAACAAAAAAATTCACATTACTAAACACAATATTAAAAGAATATATTTCTATATCAATTTCAAGAGAACAAGCAACATTAAATTTCTTATCTATATCCATAACAAAATCTTGACCAGCTACAACAGGATATTCTCCCTTAAAATTCTCACCGATCATCATGACAAGCACATCCTTAATAGCCAAAACTTCTCTTTCAATAATGTAAGATTCTTTAATCAACGTACTATAAAGTCCAACATCATCTATAAAAACATCACTAACAATAAAATTTACATTACTATAAGATAAGCTAAAAGTCCTAGCTAAAATATTCCTTAAATAGTTCATTAAGTTGATATCCATAATTTTATAAGGAATAAATACATCTAATTTATCCTTATGTAAACTCATAGAAACAGTTTGATTCCCACCTAAGAGAGCAGAATCTCGATAAGGGTCCAGATTTAAAAAGGCAAATCCTATACCTTTTCTTCTCACATCAAAAATATTATATTCATTCTTTAAACTTATAGCAGATGACTTGCGCATGATAGAATTTTTCAAATCCATCTCTTTAAAAAGTTTGAAAAAAACATTATATTCACTCTTAACATAGCTGAGTAAATAACTAAGAGGTTCAATTGACAAACTAACTGCAAGATTATAAAAATTTGAATAAATAAAATTATAAACAGCAATTCCAAATAAAAAATAATTATCATAAAAAAACACAGCATTACTTGTAGTCGATATAAAATTAAAATGTATACACACATCAAAAAATAAATTATCAAAAACATGCCTGAGGTAATCAAAATAAAATTTATATAAAAAGTGTAATGGTCTGTTGATTTCAAGATCTAACATAATCTTATCAAGCCTATTTTCTGATGATAAATAATTAACAGCTGAAAACTTTAAGTTTAAAGATTGTGCCATTAAAAAATGTCTCTTATAATAAAGAACATTAACCTTCAGCCCAAGTTTTTTAGCAATTATTATGCCTTGTAAGACGGCATTAAACGAAACTGAAAACAAAACATTAACACAATTATTATTAATAGGATTGATAATGATCTTATCTTTAGCAATACAAAAATTATCACTAATAATTTGCTTTACAAGTGCAATATTATCAAGGTCTGCATCAATGACTAAACTATCATCCTTAAAGCATACTTTAACTAAAATAACATCACTGCAATAATTCAAACAGTCTGAAAACTCATAATAAGAATTATAAATTTTAAACTCACCCAATTCTTTTAATCCTGAATCAAAATAAACACCGTTTTGCTCAATGACTTTTAATTCAAAAACAACACTTGCTTCTGCTTCTACTAAAGAGTCTAAGCTATCAGAATATAAAACCAAAGGAATTTGTCCTTCAAAATTTATTTTATTATCAAAAAGTTTTAAATCAAATTCATTAGAATCAACAGCATCGATGACTTTTAAGGTAATATCATCTTTATAACTTATATTAAAAACCTGATCTTTATATTTATCTAAAATCTTAAAATCTTCAATGATAGAATTCTTGATATTACAACAAACTGGCAAAGCCCAAACTTCTTCCATATTCTTTAGCTTCATAAATAATTAAATAAAATAAGGAGGCAAAAATTCATAATTTATCTTATATTTGTATCATTATGGCACAATACCAACAAAATTACTATTGAAACCAAAACATGATGTAACAATTAAATTTACTCAATTAATGATATCCCAGAAATTAAAGTATAGGGCTCAACGATTATATTATTTTAATGTTATTATATATATATTTTCTTTTGATAAATTTTATAAAGTATGATAATATCAAAATTAAGAATGAATATCAAATAATATTAACAACAGGGTGTTTATGAGTAAAAAGATACTTTCAATGCTCTCTAAAACTTTTATGTTGATTTCTTGTACATTACTTTTTGGGGAGTCCAAAAAAAATATAACTCACTATATAATGAATCACTCAAAGGTTTATATTCCCAAAGAAGACTTAAGTGAAGATTTTGACAACGAAGAAGAGATAATCTATCATAAGAAAAATGAAATTTCAAAAGATAACAACTCAAATGCACCAAGTAAAAAATCAAATAAATTTAAAGTTTCAGATAACAGAAAAACAAGAAATAATATCTTAACAAATGAAGAGTTACAATATCCACAAAGTTTAAACACAAAAAATTTTTACTCAGAACAAGAAAATATAGACGATTGGTTCATAAAAGATATAGATAACTTAAAACTTAGAATTGAAAACTATGAGAAAAAAATAGAAAATATAGAAAATCTTTTAAGTCACACAAATATAAAATCAATAAAAAACAAGAATGAAGAATACGAAATTTTAACAAAAAGTTTAAAAGAAATCATTGAAAAGATAAAAAATCTAATTAACACAAAAGAAAACTTATTTAATCATGCTCCTCAATCAAAAAACAATCATTACAACAATGATCAAGAATATGAAGAAAACCAAAATGAATATATATCAAATGAAGAATATAATTATCCACCTGAAAAAAACACATATGATATGCATGTTCAAGAACAGGAATATTTCAATTCAGAAACCCAAATCCTAAGTGAACTGGACAATAAAATCAATAATAACAAAGATACTCTTAACAACAACACTCATAAATTAAGTGAACTGGACAATAAAATCAATAATAACAAAGATACTCTTAACAATAATACTCACAAATTAAGTGAACTGGACAATAAAATCAATAATAACAAAGATACTCTTAACAACAACACTCATAAATTAAGTGAACTGGATGATAAAATCAATAATAATAAAGATACTCTTAACAACAATACTCACAAATTAAGTGAACTGGACAATAAAATCAATAATAACAAAGATACTCTTAACAACAACACTCATAAATTAAGTGAACTGGATGATAAAATCAATAACAACAAAGATACCCTTAACAATAATACTCACAAATTAAGTGAGCTGGATGATAAAATCAATAATAATAAAGATACTCTTAACAATAATACTCACAAATTAAGTGAACTGGATGATAAAATCAATAATAATAAAGATACTCTTAACAATAATACTCACAAATTAAGTGAACTGGATGATAAAATCAATAATAATAAAGATACTCTTAACAACAATACTCACAAATTAAGTGAACTGGATGATAAAATCAATAACAACAAAGATACCCTTAACAATAATACTCACAAATTAAGTGAACTGGATGATAAAATCAATAATAATAAAGATACTCTTAACAACAATACTCACAAATTAAGTGAACTGGACAATAAAATCAATAATAACAAAGATACTCTTAACAACAACACTCATAAATTAAGTGAACTGGATGATAAAATCAATAACAACAAAGATACCCTTAACAATAATACTCACAAATTAAGTGAGCTGGATGATAAAATCAATAATAATAAAGATACTCTTAACAACAATACTCACAAATTAAGTGAACTGGATGATAAAATCAATAATAACAAAGACACCTTATTAGCATTTCAAAAAGAATTAATAGACTTAAAAAATAATCATGATACTAGCTTAAAAAATATAGAAAACAATTTATCTTCAATAGAAAAAGTAATCAATGCACTAAAAGACAAAATTGATAAAAATGCAGAATTATATGAAGAGAATAAAGATACAATTCAACAAAAGCAAGACAAAATAAATATATTAAATGAAAAATTAATGAATAATGAAAATGCTATTTTAACACTTAAAGAAGAATTTACAAAATACAAAAACAAAGACCTCTTTACACATGACAACGGAGAATCGCAATACACAAAAAAAGAATTTTATCCTAACAATGAAAAAAAAATACATAAAAGCAGTGTAATAAAAACTGCTGAATTTACAATATATCCAGATACACATTCAAACAATTATAATTTTAAAGATCAAAGCAGTGAGTTTGATTTTAAAAAATCTAACGGATACTACATTGAAATAGAACCAACAAAAAATTTATATAGAGCACAAGAAATTTACAAACTAATCCCAAAATATAATGTTAAAACCCATTTCATTAATCCATCACTCAAACATAAAGAAAAATTTTTCAGAAACTTAATAAAAATAGAACATGCAAATGAGATAGGAACTCTATACAAAAACCTAGCATCCGAATTTAAAAAGATAAGAATAATAAAATAAATTTAATTATCTAAATCCACAAAATCTTTAATATCAAAAAGACCAAAGGTTTTAATTCCCAAATTATTAGCTTTTTGCAATTTTAATCCGGGTTTCTCTCCAACAAGTAAAAAATCTAAACGCTTAGTAACTGCCCTATTGAAAATAGCACCTTTTTTAGTAATCTTTTCAATAAGAACATCTCTAGAATGCCCTTCAAAAGAACCTGTAATACAAAATTTTTTGCCAAACAAAAAAGAATCATCCACAACATAATTAGTATTATATTCTTCCAATTTAAACCCTAATTCTTTAAAAAAATTAAACTTATCAAGAATAATCTTATCATTAAACGCTTCAATAATATTTAAAGCTATCTTCTCACCTATTCCCTTAATCTTTAAAAGTTTGGCAAGAGCAGCCTCTTTATTTTTACAAAGAGTACTAATTATATCAAACGAATTTAAATTATTATTAATTAAAACCAATATTGTATTTGCTCCAAGCTCCTTAATTCCCATACCAAGAAGCAACTTTCTAAATGGCCTACCTTTACTATCGCTAATTGAACGCTTTAAATTATCTATTCTCTTAAGATCAAAACCCCTTAAATTAATAAGTCTATCAAAATTAAAAGTATAAAGCTCAATCTCCGAAGATATAAACTTCATTTCAAAAAGGAACTCTATTGTTTTTCCTGAAAGTCCTACAATATTCATGCATTTTTTACTACAAAAATACTTTATCTGTTCAATTATTCGATAAGGACAATGTTTATTTACACAAAAAAGATGTGAACCCTCTTTAATTAAAGCCATTTTACATGAAGGACAATTACTAGAAATTTTAAAACTACCAATCGAAAGCTTTTCTACCACCAATTCAACAGCAGGAATTACATCTCCACGTCTTGAAATTGCAACAACATCTCCAACATTTAAGCCAATAGAGTCTATATAATCTTGATTATGCAGACTTGCATTAGTAATAAAAGCCCCCGCAACAAATACCTTCTCCACATGTGCAACAGGAGTAATTTTGCCACTGCGGCCAACCTGAACAACTATGTCAACAATTTTGCTTACGCCTGTGCAAGATTCAAATTTATAAGCTACTGACCACTTTGGATGATGAGAAGTATATCCTAAAATATCCCTTAAAATAAAGCTATCAACTTTCAACACAACACCATCAATCTCATATTCTAAAGAATTTCTTTGCATCTCTATCTTTTTAACATGATTAGTAATTTCTTCTAAGTTTTTACCACCAAAAAATTTACAAAAAGGATTAATTTTAAATCCAAATTTCTTAAGTTTATCAAACGCATCATGATTAGTACTCAATCCAAAACTAGAATATAAAATATCATAAACAAAAATATCTAAAGGAAAACTAGCAACTTCTCTACTATTTATTCTTCTCAGTATACCTGAGGCTAAATTTCTAGCATTAAGGTAAGGATTCTTTAATGTGTGATTTATTTTCAAAAAATTTTCCTTAGTAATATAAATTTCACCCCGCAATACTAATTCAACCTTTTCATCAATAGACAAAGGAACATTTTTAATTGTTCTAACATTCTCAGTAACATCATTACCAACCCTTCCATCTCCCCTAGTCAAAGCTTTCTGCAATATCCCATCTTTATAATAGAGAACAATTGAACACCCATCAATTTTGGGTTCAACTGAGATACCAGTATAAGCTCCCAAACTAGAACCTTCTAAGACCATTTTCTCAATCCACAATAATAATTCCTTAATATCATAAGCCTTATCCAAACTTAATATAGGAAAAGAATGTGTAACCTCTTCAAAATTATTTAAAAGATCGCTTCCAAACTTAAGAGTGGGAGAATCCAAAGTTTTATATTCAGGATACTTACTTTCCAAATCTTGAAGTCTTAAAAGAGCTTTATCATAAGTCAAATCACTCACACTGGGTGAGGAATCAACATAATACTCTTTATTCCATTTTCTGATATTATCTCTTAAACATAAAATTTCATCTTCTATATCTTTAATCATAAATTTAACATTGAATCTACCCAAAATTTACATTATATTTTAACAAAATAATGTAAATAAAAATATAAATTTTCAGGGATAAGTTATTGAGTAATAAACTCATTCATTTTAAAATCTAAAGTAAAATACAAAATAGATAATTATGCATGATATCTTTATTTATATTAAATGATATTTAATATGTTATCATGTTAAAATTAAGTAAGGAGTGGGGTTTGGAAGAAAATAAAAAGGCCTTAATAGTTGATGATTCTATTTTTATGCGAAAAAACTTAATCAAGATATTGAAAAAACTAGGCTTTAACGAATTTTTTGAAGCAGAAGATGGAATACAGGCTATTAAAGAATTCGAAAAACAGGAAGAAATCCATCTAATAACTCTTGATATAACAATGATGAGCATGGATGGCATTACAGCCCTTGAAAAAATAAATGAAGTTAACGAAAAACTTGCAAGAAAAATGAATGTATTGATGGTTACAGCACTTGGAAAACAAGAACTCATTGCAAAAGCTTTAGAACTTGGAGCAAAAGGATATATTACAAAACCTTTCAAAGAAGAGCAAATAGCGGAACAAATAAAAAGATTAAACTAGGAAAAAATCCTTGATAGCAAAAGAAGAAATCTATAAAAAAACACAAATCAATACATCAAGTCCTATATCAATATTGGTAATGCTTTATGAGAAAGCAATACAAGATTTAGAGCTTGCCAAAGAATTTTATAAAAGTAAAGATCCAACTAGTACAGCAAAAGCAGATGAAAAAGTTTACCATGCACAAGATATCATCATTGAATTAATGTCTACACTCAATTTTGAAGATGGTGGGGATATTTCAAATAACTTATTCTCAATATATTCTTTTTTAAACAAAACATTAGAAAATGTTATATTAGAAAAGAATAGGGATAATATTCAAGAAGTTTTAAAGCATCTTAAAAATCTGCACACAGCTTGGAAAGCATTGCTTAAAAAAGATAATAATATTATTAACAAGAAATTAGGAATCAATATTGTCAACTAATAGAATATTAAAAATATATTTAAAAGATTTAATACTTGAACTAAAAAAATTAAAAGCTATTCTAGAATTTGAAAATGAAGAAATCAATAAAGGAATGCTAAACATATTAAATATTACAAATCCTGCAAAGGATTTAATCTTAAATTCAATCAATAATCATTATATAACCATAAATTCATGGCTAAAGGAACAAGAACAAATGCAAGAAGAAATTAAAAAATTAATTGGGGACACTTGCTTGTTAAAAGAAAAAATATGCATTCAATATCACAATACACACAAAACTTTAAAAAGGCTATTTGCTCAAAAGACAACAATACCAAAGACACAATTGTCTAAAACTCTCTTTAAAGACAATAACCCAATTTTAGTAGATGTAAAAATATGAAAGAAATTTACCTAATTGATGCCTTAAATATAATATTTAGAAACTATCATGTAATGAAAAACAATCCTTTAACAAATAAAAAAGGAGAAAATGTCAATGCATTTATTGGATTTTTCAAAACTCTTTTTTTCATAATAAAAGAGAAAAATCCAGAAAATCTAATTGTAACTTTTGACTCAGAGACACAAACATTTAGACAACAAAAGTATCCAAGTTACAAAGCAACAAGAGATGCTCCTCCAGATAATTTAATCACACAAATTTACTGGATCAAAGAAAGTCTAATAAAAGCAAATATCCCAATGTTCGAAATACAAGGATACGAAGCTGATGATCTTATAGCCAGCTTTGCAAAAAAAGCAGAAATCAACAATTACTTAACTTATATCATTTCTCCAGACAAAGATTTATTACAACTGATGTCGTCTAAAACCAAAATACTTAAAATCGAGAATAGCAGCTTTGTGGAAATGGATAATGATTATGTGATGAAAAAATTTGGAGTAAATAAATCCCAAATCAAAGATTATTTATCCATTGTTGGAGACAGATCAGATAATATACCAGGTATCAAAGGAATTGGGGAAAAAGGAGCTGTTAAGCTACTAAATGAATTTCAAACATTAAATAGAATATACGATAATTTAGATTCTATCAACAATAAATATAGAGAAATATTACTAAAAGAGAGAGAAAATGCCTTTTTAAGTTATGCACTTATCAGTCTTGTAGAAGATCTAAAATTGCCAGCACTTGAAAAATTTAAACTGGAAAACTTAAAAGAAGACATCCTTTTATTATTTGAAGAATATTCTGCAACAACCCTAATTAAATCTTACAAGACTATATTAAAAAAAAGATATGCTACAAATCAAACACAAAAGTCGCTCTTTGAAACCAATATAAATCAAACAGACACAGAGATTTTACAAACAACAACATCACATTTAAATGCTCTTAAAACAATACAAGAAGAAAATATCAAATATGAAACAATATTAAAAAAAGAACAACTTGACTTACTAATGGAAAAACTAAAACAAGCAAACTATGTAGCAATAGATACAGAAACAACTTCTCTTAATGTCCATGAAGCGCAAATAATAGGAATTTCGGTTTCATTTAAAGAATTTGAAAGCTACTATATTCCTATAGAAACTAAAGAAAAAAAAACTATTGAAAAAGAATACATAATCCAAAAATTCAATGAATTTTTTAAATCAAAACCTAAGTTAATTGGTCAAAACTACAAATTCGATTACAAAATACTTAAAAAACATGAATTTAATGTAATCCCACCTTACTTTGATACAATGATAGCAGCATATGTTATCGATCCAAACACAAAAGTATCTCTTGATTTCTTAGCAGAAAAATATTTAATGCATAAAAATATCAGGTACGAAGAAATAGTAGCACAAAATGGTACTTTGAAAGATATACCACTTGAGATGGTCTCCAATTACGCTGCTGAAGATGCTGATATTACTTTCAGGTTATTTAAAATTTTTACAAAAAAACTCAAAGAAGACAACCTTGAAAATCTAATGACAGATATAGAAATGCCATTTAGCAATGTCATTACAGAAATGGAAGAAAATGGAATTTATCTCGATAAAGATTATCTAAGACAATATGGCTATGAACTTGATAAAGAATTAAAATTAATTGAAAATGAGATAATAAAAAGTATAGGTATTGAATTTAATCTAAATTCAACGAAACAACTACATACGGTCTTATTTGAAAGATTAAATCTAGTACTACCCCAAAATGTCAAGCAAGATTCAACAGACATTAAGGTACTAGAGACAATAAAAGAGCAACATGAATCTATACCAAAACTCATACAATATAGGCAAATCGCAAAACTAAAAAATACATATACAGATAATTTAATAGAGTTTGTAAATGAAAAAACAAACAAAATACATACAAATTTTATACAAACAAAAACAGCAACGGGTCGCATTTCAAGCACCTCACCTAACCTACAAAATATTCCAATCAAAGATGAAAAAGGACGTAAAATAAGAGAAGCATTTAAACCTGAGAAAGGCAATATTTTTATTTCTGCTGACTATTCACAAATTGAACTTGTCATACTAGCCCACCTCTCAGAAGACGAATCATTAATTGAGGCATTTAAAAATAAAAAAGACATTCACATAAAAACAGCATCGCAACTCTTTAAAGTAGATGAGGAAAAAGTAACATCTTCCATGAGAAGAATAGCAAAATCAATTAATTTTGGAATAATTTATAGAATGTCAGCCTTTAGGCTCTCAAAAGAACTGTCCATTAAAAGAGAAGAAGCTCAAAAGTTCATCGATTCATACTTCAATCTTTATTCTAAAATAAAAACTTTTATACAAAATCAAATAGATTTTGTCAGAAAAAATGGATACAGTGAAACTCTTCTTAAAAGAAGGAGATATATAAAAGAAATTAATAGTCAAAATTACTCAGAACGCTCAGGAGCTGAACGAATAGCAATAAATAGTACAATTCAAGGCAGTGCATCTGATATAATGAAAATAGCAATGATTAAAGTATATAATGAACTTAAAAGTAAAAACTTAAAGTCAAAAATACTCTTACAAGTACACGATGAAATGCTAATCGAATCGCCCGAACAAGAATGTGAAGAAGTAAACAAAATAATCAAAGCAATGATGGAAAATGCCTATCCTTTAAAACTTCCTCTAAAAGTAAATATTGAGACTGGAAAATCATGGGGAGAAATTCATCGATAATTGGCATAACTGGTAGAATATCAACTGGCAAAGATACCGTTTCAAAAATTATTAGCAGTGAATATGGTTTTCACGAAATAAATGTAGATAAAATTGGACACACAGCCCTACAAGCAAAACAAGACACAGTAGTCAAGATATTTGGGAAACAAATATTAAATAATAAAAACGAAATAGAAAGAATAAAACTGAGAAATATTGTATTTAATGACAGGAAAAAACTAGAAAAATTAGAAACAATCACACATCCCCTTATATATAAAGAAGTAGAACAAGTAATATTAAAGAAAAAATTTGATAAAATCATAATTAATGCTGCACTACTTTTTAAATTAAATCTTGCAAAATTCTGCGGACATATATTTATAACAAAAGCAAATGATGAGATAATAAAAAATAGACTCAAATCAAGTCGCAATATTGATGAAAATTTGATTATAAATATTCTTAAGAGTCAAAAAGATATTTTTTTAAATAAAAATATTCTAAATTCAAAAATAATAAATATAATTAACAATAAGAGCTATGAATATCTAAAAAATGAGATTAGAAAAAAGATGAAAGAGGTAACATAGATGAGAGATTTTAATGAAAATAATAACAAAGGATTTTTAGTAGCATTAACTTCAATTGTAACTGTTTGTACAATTATATTTCTTGGAATAATTATTTTCTTCCCAAATAAAAACTTAGCCTCCGAAATCGCGGGTAAAAATATTATTTTACAAGAAACAAAAGATGAAAACGTCATAGAAAGTGAAAATAATGAAGATACTTTAGCAATAACTGATAAGCCAAATGAAATCATAATTGACCTCACACAAGATATCAAACAAGATAAAAGTTTCAATAGTAGTATAAATCAAAATAATAAAAAAATTATTAACAAAAAAGAACCACAAATCATAAATCAACATAAAACTACAAACACACATACAAAAGAAGAAAAATTACAAAAAACACAAACAATTGCAAAGACAAAACAAGAAAACAAAAAAAAACAAAAACACAATAACTTTGAAAACAAATATGACCCTCGAAAAGAATACTACATACAATTTGCATCACTCGCAGATCCAATCTCTGCTGATAACAATATTCAAGAATTGATGAAATATAAAATAAATGCAAAAATCTATTCAGCAACAATAAACGATAAAGACACCTATAGAGTCAGATCTGGACCTTACAAAACCATATCAGAGGCAAAACTCGATCTCAATAAAATATCAGGCTCAAGTGAGTTTAAGGATGCTTACATATTAACTATTAACAAATAAATCAAAATTAGAGACATACTTATGATATTTCTCTAAATAAACATCATGCATACTGGCACTAAAAGATATAACCTGTTTAAATTTAGCAAGCTTTTTAAATGCCTTATCCAAGCTATCGAACTCCCCTAAGCAACAAAAAGCCAAGATTGCATTACCGATAATCTCAGCATGTTTAAATTCAAATATCTTTAAATCTTTACCAATAATATTCGATTTTAGTTCATTTAAAAACAAATTATCTGAATTAGAACCACTCACAAAAATGTCTAAAACATCCATTTTAAAAGATTTAAGCTGAAGTATTTTATTGTAAAAGGAAAAATAAGCGGCTTCAAGAATTGCAATTCCTATCTGTAAAGGATTATCTACTTTTCCAAAAATACCTTTGTTCAAATTATCTCTTATTTGCGAATCTATTAAAATATGATCAGAAAAAAGCTCCCTCTTGCTTAAATAAAAATAAACATTACCTGAATCATATACTCTAGGAATCTCTTCAAAAAATTCCTCAAACGATTTTTTCTTTTTAAATAATCTATCTTTAAACAATTGCAACAAGTATCCAGAAGGAACTATTCTTCCAATAACAAATAAATTATCTAAAAAATAAGGATACACCAAAGAAAAGTCTGACAAATATGCATCTGAGATAAAATTAAAACCCTCGCTTGTACCTGTTCTATTTGAGACAATCCCAGAAAAGAATGCCCCACTTCCAATAAGAACGCTTAAATAATCCATTCCAGCATTAATTACTTCTATCCCACTATCAATGCCAAATTCAATACTAGCACTATTAGTAACCCGACCAGCAACCTCTCCCATCCTTAAGAAAGGGGGAAATTTATTTGTATCAAGATTATGCTCTCTTATTTCAATATCATTCCAAATAAAAGGAATATAAGACAGACTTGGATAGCTTGTAATCAGATTATCTGTAAGCAAATAAATAAAATACTCAAAACAAGATACAAAATATCTAACCTTGTCATAAACTCCCCTCTCAACTGTGCTAAGCACAAAGGGTAAGAAAGATGATTTCCCTCTAAAGTTACTAACCACCTTAGAAGAATTCCAATGTAAAACTTCCAAAGGAACCAAATTTGAATCAAGAGCTATTAGACATGGAGAAATACCACTAATAGAAATACAATCTATTTTTTTATACTTAAAATTAGAAATTATTCTCTTGAAAGCAAAAAGCCATATTTTATAATCAAAGTTTTCAAAATCAACATTGAAATGATCAAAATAATTTACATCAAAACTCTCTAAAACCCCATGATGAGAATTAATTAAAGCGGATTTTAAAGTACTAGTACCAATATCAATACTGAGTACATCCATAAAATTAACTCTTAGAAATCAAATTTTGAATGTCATGACTTCTATCAAGAATTTTTTGCAAACTAACCCTATTGTGAATGGCAAAAATTGCACCTGCAAAAAGATGTGCAACATTAGCTTCATAATACCAAGGTTTACTTATAAGCCTATCATCATGATACACAGCATTTGTCCCAATTATTTTATAAAAATAGCCTTCCTCATAAGCTTTATCAAAATATCTAATTGCATCTCCATTAAAAAATGGGAGACTTATTGCACATATAATCTTCTTAGCCCCCATACTTTTTAAAAGTTTCACAGCCTTAATTAAGGTTCCACCAGTAGCCAAAATATCATCACTCATAAAAACATTTTTACCCTCAACATCTCCTAAAAGTTTAGTAACAGAAATATTAGAATCGTTAACATTATGCGTTACCTTTGAATAATCTCTTTCCTTATAAAGCAAAGCTAAAGGCCTTTTAAGATTAGATGCAAAAAATTTGTTCCTATTAACAGCACCTGTATCAGGAGAAACAACTACCAAACTTGAATCTCTAATATCTATTAATTCAGCTAAAGCATCAAAAATTTCATAAGACGCATTTAAATTTTCAAAATACGTTTTTCTAAAAACATTTTCAATCGCTTTTGAATGAATATCTAGTGTTAAAATATGTTTAACTCTCAATTCTTCTAAAAATCTCCCAAAAAGACTTGCTGTTAAACCTTCTCTTGAATGCTTTTTATCTTGCCTCGAGTAAGGATAAGAAGGAATGATAACACTAACAGAATTAGCCTTAGCCTGCATGCATGCATCTATTGTGGTCATCAAATTCATTAAATGATCATTAATTGTCATTACTACTTTTTCATTATTATTTACATTAACTGGATAAGTATTAGAAACATCTTGCACGATAAAAATATCTTTATTTCTTATGGTTTTTAAAATTTCTGCCTTAAATTCACCATTAGCAAACTTAACAAAATTTACAGGAATCTCCACCGACTCATCAAATCTTAAGTTAGAAAATTCAAGTCCTTCTAAAAAAGGAGACAAAATTTCTTCAAGCTTCAAGACATCTTCTTTGAAACAACTAGAAGTTTGCGAAATTTTTTCAATAACTTCACTCTCACTATCTAAAAATATTTTTTTAAGTTCTTCCATTATTTTATCTGCAAATACCCTTCCACCGGGACAGGCAATAATTCCTATTGATTTCTTAATAAGCAAACCCAATTTTAAAACTCCCTACTTCAAACAGAAACTCTTTACTTCATTGTACATCAATACAAATAATTCACACAAGATTAAAGAAAATCTCTAAAGTTAAAACAGTAACAATTTTAATCATTAACAAATTAAAACTAGCCAATGCAATAAGCTTAAAAACGCAAAAATTTATTTATTATCCACCTAAATAACTCCAAACTCAAAACCTATACCAAGCTTAAAATCAGAAAATTTATTATTCTGAATATTCCAACAATAATATCCCTCAAGTACCAAAAAAGCAAATGTAGATCTTGCACCAAGATCCCAACCAAAAATATCATATTCATCCATGATGGAATCCCTAAAAGCAGTAGCCATATTAACTCTAGGCCCAGTAAATAATGCAACAGATCCAATAAAAAAATCTAACCTTGTATAAACTCTAGATTCAATGGCTGCAATGAATGAAAAAATATCACTCAACCGTCCCTTACGATTAACATACCTCAACACATTAAAACTAAATCCAAGTTCAAAACCAAGTGAAAAAAAATCATCAAATTTTGCTCCCATTTGAGCATATCCCCCATAAGTTAAACCGGTCTTAGCAATGTTAACCATATCTGCAAAATCTGTAACAATTTTTTCTCTAGCTAAATCAGAAATATTACTCTCAAGTTCTTCACCAATATATAAAGCTGTATTATAAAAGTTTGAAATAGTACTAACCGGAAAATCCAGGCCAACCCCCAAATTAAGTTCAAAATCAACATCTGAGAAAGCATTACTTGTAATAAATATCAATAAACTCAAAAATAAAATCTTTATCTGCATAACACTTAAGTCCCCCAAAATATTTAAATGAATTTGCACATTAAGATCATTAAAAAACAAATGCCAAAATTATCATAAAACAATCTTTAACCTCTAATCCTCCAAAACGGACGAGATTATCTCACTTGCATTAGAAGGAACTGAATATTTTAATTCCTTATATTTTAAAATATACTTCTTTGCGGTTTCCATGTCCTTCTTTAAATGATAAATATAAAAAACATTAAATAACGCTTCTTGATTAGCAGGTGCGATTTCCAAAGTTTTTAAATACAATTTTAAAGCCTCTTCTAAATTTTCCTTCCTAAAATATAGATAAGCTTTTAAATTAATCAACAAAATATTGTCCTGATCATTTTCCAATAAAGATTCAAGCTTTAATCCAGCTTCATCATATTTCTTCAAATTGATATAAGCCAAAATAAAATTATAAGTAGACGCATCATTCACATTAGAATTAAATTTAATAGCTTGTTCATAAAGTTCAACGGATGCCTGATTATTACCAAGCTCCTCATTTAATTTGGCAAGCTTATAATACTCATCTGAAATAGTTTGATAATCTTTAGCAAGAGTTTTACAAGACAATACAAAATAAAAAAGGAAAAAAAATAACCCCTTATACATTAAAGCAAAACCCAAATACTAGACTAAAATAAACATTATAAATTTCAATCAAACATCAATCAATGTCTAAATAACTACCGGTATCTCAAATCCAAGTCCAGCCCTTAAATCTCTATATTTAAAATCATTAATAGAAAATAATAATGACGATTCAACACTAAGAAAGGCTAATCTCAATCTAAAACCTGTCTCAATAACATTAAAAGGATTAGTTACTCTGCCATTACCAATTAAATTCCCTGTATAAACAGGATCTACAACTAAAGATCTATCACCAAAACCTGAAAATAAAGTAGCTGCTAAATAATAAATATCATATTTTATGAATAATCTCGGAACTATCCCTGAACCCAACTTGACAGGATAGGAAGCCTTTAACAGGTTTAAATTAGGAAACATCATCCTTCCAAGATTTACACCAAATCCAAGTTCAAATCCATAATAAAAATTACTGGTAGCAATAGGAAGACCAATTTGAAAATAACCCTGAAAACCAGTACTAAATAAAGGTGACAATTTTTGCCGCAAAGCATCATTTAAAACAGTCCCTGGTGTAGAAATTTCTTCACATAATCTCAAAAAATCATCTTGATTACTAATTCCAAACTCATTTAATTGACTAAATATTACTTCTTTTAACTCAATAGCTCGTTTTGCCGTTTCTTCTAAATCAACTAAGAGTTTTCTTATACTCGCTCCAGTCTCACCTAATTTTTGAAGCGTAACCTTGTTGTTTAACTTACTCAATTCACGCAAAAATTTCTTCAAATCATGAGTACTATTTACAAGTGAGTCTAAATCACTCAAATCCGAATCATCCACATTATCCAACTGTGAATCTGAATTCTTTCTATTCTTAAACAGCCTAATGAGAAGACTTAAATTGTTTTGAAAAGAACTATATAAAACAGCTGCACTGTTTTCAAATTCACTTAAACGATTGAGAAAATTATTTTGAAAATTTGGCAAAATAGTAAATAATTCAAAACTTATCAATTTATCTAAAACTGTGCCAGTTTTTCTATTAAATAAAGAAAATGACTCAAGACTAATTTGTGTACTAAAACCCGCTGAGAAATATACAAACTTAGCATAAGATATACTAAAAGATAAAAATAGTATTATAATAATTAAAAATTTTTTCATATCCTAAGCCCTTACAAGATAATTACAAGATGATAACATTTATTACAAAAAAATACAATCCAATTTTACTTTTTAAATCAAATTATATTATCCCCCATTATCAATTTAAAGGAAAAAAATTAAGAAGGATTCCTATACATTAAGAACCATTCTTAAATAACTAAGTCAACAACTAAAATTAAAGCTTTTCTTGGTCATACTTATTAAATATATGTTCCGTTAAATATTTACCAACTGACCTTTTCTCTTGTACAAGCTTAGATATTATATTAAAGTGTCTTGGTTCAATCTTAAAATATTTATAGGCTCTTCCGTCCTTAAAAAATACAGAAAGTTCAGACAAAGCAGAATCATAATCAACCTGACATATTTTACTCAATTCATGAGATATTGTTAAAGTATTCAAACTTATATCCTCCAATGATTAATTCTTAGGAGTATAAAATATAAAGTAAAGAAAGAGTAGATTCATTAAATATTAAGCATTTTTAATCAATGAAATCAAAATTTACTAAATGATATATTCCTTATAATTAACTGTATATGTTTAATACAATTTAGTCAAGCAAGTCTATAAATAACTGGACTTTCTCACAAGCTACAATTGAAAAATAATTAATTTAATTTTATAAATTCAATACGAAAAAACCCCTGCTAAAAAAAGCAATTAAATATATTACTTAACATTTAGACAATGAAACTCCCTTAAGTCAAAATCGACCAAAACAGTTTAAAATAGACTTTTTTTAAAAAATTATGTAGAATAGTTAGGATAATTAATGTTCTAAGTATACATCATTCAGGAGGAAAAATATTCCATGGACTATAAAAAATTGCGAAACATAGGTATTAGTGCCCACATTGATTCAGGAAAAACAACACTCACAGAACGTATTCTTTTTTATTGCAACAAAATTCATGCCATTCATGAAGTAAAGGGAAAAGATGGAGTTGGAGCAACAATGGATTCAATGGAACTTGAAAGAGAACGGGGCATCACAATTGCATCTGCTGCAACTCACGTTGAATGGAAAAACCATCCAATAAATATTATTGATACTCCGGGTCACGTTGACTTCACAATTGAGGTTGAACGTTCACTTAGAGTGCTAGATGGCGCGATACTTGTTCTCGACTCTGTTGCAGGGGTTCAATCTCAATCAATTACAGTTGACAGACAATTAAAAAGATATAATGTACCACGTCTTGCCTTCGTAAATAAATGTGACAAAACCGGAGCCAATCCTAACAATGTAAAAGATCAACTTAAAGATAAGCTTGGTTTAAACTCAGTTTTAATGCAAATTCCAATAGGACTTGAAGATAAACACATGGGCGTTGTGGATCTTGTTTTAATGAAAGCCTATTACTTTGAAGGCAAAGATGGAATAGAAATTATAGAAAAGGAAATTCCTGCTGAGTTAACTAATGAGGCTGAAGAAAAGAGAAAAATAATGCTTGATGCTTTATCTGATTTTAATGATGAACTTATGGAACTTCATATGGAAGGAGAAGATATAGCTGTAGAGACAATATATGATGCCATTAGAACAGGTACTTTGGCTTTAAAATTTTGTCCCGTATTTATGGGTTCTGCTTATAAAAACAAAGGTGTTCAACTTTTACTTGACGCTGTAAATAGATTTTTGCCTTCTCCTCATGACATCAAAAATGTGGCTCTTGACCTAAACGAAAACGAAAAAGAAATTGAACTTAAAACTGATGAAACCTTACCAACTGTAGCACTGGCTTTTAAACTAGAAGATGGACAATACGGACAATTAACTTATGTAAGAATATATCAAGGGATTTTAAAAAAAGGACAAGAACTAATAAATTCAAGAACTTCTAAGAAATTCAAAGTTGGTAGACTTATTAGAATGCATGCTAATAACACTGAAGACATTGAATTTGGAAGCAGTGGTGATATCGTTGCATTATTTGGGATAGAATGCGCATCAGGAGATACATTCTGCGAACCTTCAATTAACTATTCAATGACATCAATGTACATTCCAGAACCAGTAATATCTTTATCAATAAAACCCAAAGATAAAAAATCAGCTGACAACATGGCAAAAGCTCTTGCAAGGTTTACTAAAGAAGACCCTACATTCAAAACTTATGTAGATGCCGAATCAAAAGAAACAATAATACAAGGAATGGGTGAGCTACACTTAGAAGTTTACATTGAAAGAATGAGAAGAGAATTTAAAGCAGAAGTTGAAACAGGGATGCCTCAAGTAGCATACAGAGAAACCATTACAGACAAAGCAGAATTTAACTATACTCACAAAAAGCAATCAGGAGGTGCAGGTCAATTTGGAAGAGTTGCTGGCTTTATGGAACCACTTGAAAGTGAAGGACAAACTTATGAATTTGTCAATCTTATAAAAGGTGGAGTAATTCCAACGGAATACATTCCATCATGTGACAAAGGATTCCAAAAGGCTATGGAAAAGGGAACTTTAATCGGCTTCCCAATTGTCGGGATTAAAGTCACAATTAATGACGGTCAATATCACGTTGTTGACTCATCAGACATTGCATTCCAACTTGCAGCAATAGGAGCATTCAGAGAAGCTTATAATAAGGCAAAACCTACAATACTCGAGCCAATAATGAGAGTAACTCTTGAAGGTCCAACCGAATTTCAAGGCAATATGTTTGGGCTCTTAAACCAAAGAAGAGGAATAATTTTGGGATCTGTTGAAGAAGGAAATTTCTCAAAAGTTGAAGCTGAGGTACCTTTAAGTGAAATGTTTGGATTTTCAACCGTTTTAAGATCTTCCACACAAGGAAAAGCTGAATTTTCAATGGAATTCCTAAGATACGGGAAAGTTCCAAGTACAACATTTAATGAATTATGCAAAAAATTTAACGAACAAAAATAAGGAGGAATCATTATGTTTGAATTAACGCATGAAAAACAAGAAATAAGGATAAAAAACAAATTTTTGGCTCAGGTTTTTGGATTAATGGCAATTGGTCTCTTAATATCTGCAATATTTGCATACACAACATCTGAAAATCCTGCAATGCGAGCTATAATATTCACAAATCCAATGTCATATATAGCAATGATACTTGTACAATTTGGACTTGTTTATGCAATAAGCGGAGCAATCGAGAAAATATCAAGCAGTACAGCAACAGCTCTTTTTCTAGGATACTCAGCTTTAACAGGAGTAACACTATCTTCTGTATTTATGATATATACTCAAAGTTCAATATTCTATACATTTGGAATTACTTCTCTAACTTTCCTTGCAATGTCCTTTTACGGATACACAACAAGCACAGACCTTACAAAAATGGGAAGCTATTTTATTATGGGATTATGGGGCATCATTATTGCATCTATTTTTAACATATTTTTTAGAAGTTCGGGTCTCAATTTTTTAATCTCAATTTTAGGTGTCATATTATTTACAGGTCTAACGGCTTACGATGTTCAAAATATTTCTAAAATGAATAGAATGTTAGAAGACAGTACCGAAATTAAAAGTAGAATGGCAGTTGTAGCCTCTCTAAAGCTTTACCTAGATTTCATAAATTTATTCTTATATTTACTAAGATTTTTAGGAGAAAGAAAAGATTAAAAGCCAAAATACAAATTTAAAGCTAACGTTAAAGTAAAAATGAATGCTTAAGTCAAGCATTCATTTTTAGGAGTTAAATTGAGCATAGATACTCTAGAATTTGAAGAAAACAATACCCAAAATGTTATAAAGGGTAATTTTGAATTTGAAGGATATATAGAAAGCAATAAACCAATAATCATTGAAGGGGTACTTAAAGGAATCATAAATTCTACAAGTTCAATATACCTAAGAGAAAAAGCTAATGTAGAAGCAGAAATCAAGTGTAATAATTTCCTAAATCATGGAACAATGAAAGGTAATGTAAAGGCTTTAGAAACAATAAAAATTTATAAAACTGGAAATTTAATCGGAAACATTAAAACAAAAGAACTCTTCATAGATTCAGGGGCACTCTTTAACGGAAATTGTGAAATGGAGGAAAAAAATGGTAAATAAAAATTTTTGCTCAAAAATAATTCTCATATTACTCTCATACCTAAGCCTCCTAAGTGCACAAGGAAAAGAAGATTCGCTTTTACTCTACAGACAAGGCAAATTTCAAGAAGCTATTCTCAATACCCAAAACGAAATAAAATACAATCCAAATAATTTAGATGCAAGAGTAATACTTATATGGAGTCTAATAGCAACAGGCGAATACAAAAGAGCAGAACTAGAATCCATCAAAGGAGTTGAAATAAATAAACATGATGTAAGAATAATCCAAGCATTAGGAGAAGCCTATTTTTTTCAAGGACAATATAAAAACGCTCTTAAACATTTTCAAAAATATATTGGTCTTGAGCCTAATGGAGCAAGAATAGCTAAAGTATATATTTTAACTGCAGACTCTTTTTACAAACTTGAAAGATATAATGAAGCTGATTTCGCATATGAAAATGCTTTAAGATTTTTGCCAAATAATCAAAACATACTATTAAAGCTTGCAAAAGCAAGGTTTAATGCAAAAAATACAATCTTAGCAAAAGGAATTCTAACAAAATTGCTAACCTTAAATCCCAATCATTTAGAAGCAAAAAACCTGCTAAAAAAGATAGAAAAAAATAATCATAATCCTTGACATTATATTTGTAAGCATTTATCCTATTTATTAGTTTATTAATAAACATAGGGCTGCTAGCTCAGGTGGTCAGAGCATCGGATTCTTAACCCGCAGGTCACAGGTTCGAGTCCTGTGCAGCTCACTTGCATGGATTAAGCTAAGAATCTTGTTTATTTCAAGGTATTGACATACTATGAAATAAATGGTATAATTAATTTTGGCAAATTTAAATATTTAAGGGCTCATAGCTCAGCTGGTAGAGCATCGCCCTTTTAAGGCGAGGGTCGTAGGTTCAAGCCCTACTGAGCTCAATTTTTTGTCCTCTTCGTCTAGTGGCCTAGGACTCCAGGTTTTCATCCTGGCAACAGGGGTTCAATTCCCCTAGAGGATGTAAATAGAGAATCTCATGGGGTTCTCTATTTTTTATTATTATATACAATTACTATAAATTGCTACAATTGTATATAATAATGAAAAATATCCTAGCGGTATTAATTTTATTAACAAGTTTTTATACAATATACGCACACAAAAAAGAAATAAAATTCTCGATCAGCCATAACAATCAAAAAAAAATATACTATGATGAAGATAAAATAAATCACATTGTACTAAATCTTCAGATCAATGAAAATGCAAGCATAGAAATCAACACTCAAGACAAAAATTACTCATATAATATTCCAAAAATCATTAATCAAGATAAAATATTAACAATAGAAATCAAGATGAATAATATCAAATCTATCAATCTAAATAACATTATAATAAAAAATTCAAAGAATAAAACAGCAAGATCAAATCCTCAGAAATTTAAAATATTAATCAATCAAAATGAATATTTTATTAAATTTAATCTTAACAACAATATGTTTCCCATCATAGGCTTTAAAGCAAAAGAAATAATATTAAGTCCCATGATCACAAACTTATGTTCAGAAAAAGAATCTCAAAAAATAGTATTATCTAATTTTGTCAAGTACACATCACTAAACAATAAGAATGATGAAATAAAATCTACTAAAAATAACAATATGATTCAAATAAGCGAAATTGGATATATTGACATGAATGCTTACTACGATATAAATAAACCAATAAATTCTGATTTAAAATTCATTTTTAATTATAAAAAAGAAAACTATAGAAGAGATTCATTTGAGCTATTTAAGCTAATAGCAGAACCTGACATATATGTACTCAAATTCAAAAACTTAAACGATCAGTCTTTAATGTTAAAAAGAATTGCATTTTTTATCGAAAAAAAAGGATTTAGAGGAATGTTATTATCAAACAACGAGCTAAAAAATAAAGTAGGATGGAAAGGTCATAATTACAGACTTAAAGATATAATTACATTCTTCAATGTAGCACAAAAATCAAATATCAAACTAAATAAAGAAGAAAAAATTTTAAAAAACTTAATTATAATTAATAAATTAGCACATATTGAAAACAATATAATTAAAATAAAAGACAAATCAAGAAATATTGCATTTGCAACTTATGCAGAAGATGAAACTATGTCAAAAACAGCCCAAATGACAATATTTATGCATGAAATCTTACACATGTATTTCTTTACAGACAATAATTTCAATAAAGCAATCTTTAATTTCTGGAATAAAAATGTCTCATCTAAAGACAAAAAAGCCTGGATCAAATTTTTAGACAATAAAGGTTATGATGTTAAATCTCAATATTTAATAATAAACGAATTCTTCACCTATACCACGCAAATTTCAAAAAAAGATATTGCAAAATATTTGACTAACAGCAAATATTTTTCCAAATTTGGACTAAAGAGATATGAAAAATGGGCTATAACATTAGAAGAATTATTATGGAAATCAAAAGGACTAATAGCCGGGGAACTATTAATCCTTTTTGAAGGCAAAATATGATATATGCTAACAAAACTTCAAATTAATTATCCTTTTCTGGAAGTAAAATAATCTCTGCCCCTTGCTTAAAATCTATTTTCTTAAACAACATATTTATGATGTCTTTACTTAAATTATTTTCAATAAATTTATCACTGAAAGTATCTTTTAAAGCACCATACCAAAGAATTGAACCTAATATCTTTGAAAGCCAATACCCATTAGATTCAGAACGAATATTATTATTTTTAATAATATTTTTCTTAATATAATCAAAATCTTTGTCTACGAAATCTGATTTTTGTTTTTCTAAGATATACTCATTAACAACCTGCAATACACTATCTAAAACCTTAGGTTCAACCGTAAAATACACAGTCATAAAACCATCTGAATTAGAATGTTTTCTAAGCAAATACTCAAAAGAGACTCCTATTGAATAAACACTAGACATCTCCCTTCTAACGGTTTTAACAAGATTTTCAGTTAATAGCGATGCTAAAGCCTCATAATTTAAAATATTCTCAGGTGTATAATTGAACTTAAAAGGATACAAAATGTACACTAGACTACTTGAATCCTCACCCTTTTTTATAACTATTCTATCCGTGCTTTTTTTATAAGAATAATCCAAATCTCTAAACTCATTCAATTTTTTTGAACTTAAATTACCTAAATACTTACTTGAAAGATTTTTTATTGTCTCTAAATCAACATCTCCTACAAAGACAAATTTGAAGTTGTTTGCATAAGTAAACCTTTTTTTATAAAAATCTAAAAGAACATCTTTAGATACATTTTTCAAATCAGATTCTTTAATATCTCTCAAACGATAATCATCATTGTTATAAAATCGCTCAACAGCACTATAAAAAAGATGTTTAGAACTATTTTCTCTACTCTTAATTCTTGCTTGTATATCATCAATGATACTTTGTAAAACAATATCATCTATCTTTGGCTCATTAAAGGTAAAGTATATAAGCCTAAAAAGAGTTTCAAGATCTTTAATATCAGCACTACCATTAATGCTTGTCATTTGATCACCAACTGTTGGTGACAAACTTACAATTTTGTCTGACAAATATTTTTCAATTTGAAGCTGAGAATAATCTCCATACCCTGAACTAGAAACTACTCTTGGGGCCAAAGACAAAACAGGTATAAGCTCAGCATTCTCACTTAACAAACCACCCCAAGAAGATGCACTAAAATTGACTACATTTTGCTTATTCTCATTATGTTTAAAATAAACTTCAACTCCATTTTCCAGAATAAAGGATGAAATTCCATCTAACAATTCTTGCTCATCAATAATATCTTTGCGTTCCAAAGACTTTTTAAAGAATTCCCCTTGAATCGATACATCATCATAAGGTTTAATTTCTCTCTCTAAAGCGAAATTACGCAATTCTTTCATCTCTTCAAAAGTTAAATTGGGATGAGACTTATTAGAATAAGAATAAATAATAGCCATATCATCTATGGATGCTTCATTCCTGACAAAATCTGATATTGTTTTTAAACTAATTTTACTTAGATGATCAATAAAAATATCAAAATACTCATCCATATCAAACATCAAATAACCTTGAGACGCCACATCTACTAAAGTATGCGCAATACTAGATGAATATCGCTTATTGATATTATCCTTGTTTAGTTTAGCAGAACTTATAAGCTTAGATTTGATCTTATCGATTTCCCCCTTTGTAAAACCAAACCTCTTAATTCTCTCAATCTCATAAAAAAATCCTTCAATAGCTTCTTTAAAATGCTCTGGATTAATTTTAAAAGAAATTTCATTAATTAAAATATAATTATTATCTGATTTAAATTGTGAATCAAATTTATCAAAGGACATAAAATAATTTGTTCCAGCAATCTTTAACTCATAAAATCTATTTACAAAAAGCTCGTTTAATAAGGTTTTTTCAACTAATCTTTTAACATCATCAATAGTATTAAAATTATTCTCAATCTTCTTTTTAACAACAAAATTCATACTAGGAAATGGGGTCTCAATATCTTCTATACTTACAAAAGTTTTATCAATAATAGTATCCAAACTTATTTTAACCCTTTCAGGCTCACTTACTGGTTTTTCTAACGATGCAAATCGTTCTCTTACTTTCTTTTCAATTTTCTCAGGGGCAATATCTCCCACAATAATGATGCTAGTAAGATCTGGTCTATACCATTTCTTATAAAATTTCTTAAAGTCTTCTGATTTAAAAGATAAAATTCTCTCTTCAAGTCCAATAGGAAATCTGACTGCATATTTACTATTATTAAAAATAACCCCAAATATTTTTTCAGCTACCCTACCAGCATAATTCTCTCTACGCTTTTTCTCTTCAAGAATAACATTACGCTCTTTATCTATTTCTACTTCATCAAATTTAACTTGGGAAGCCCAGTTCCTTAACACATTCAAAGCCTCATCAATCTCTGACTCATTACCACCATCTGGCAAATCAAGATGATAATAAGTTTTATCAAAACTAGTATAAGCATTAATATCAGCTCCAAATTTCATCCCAAATTTTTTAAGAACTTCCAACATACCCTCACTACCAGGATAATCCGTTGTACCCTTAAAAGCCATATGTTCAAGATAATGCGCCAAACCTCTCTCATTTTCCTCTTCGTTTAAAGAGCCAACATTAAACAAAATCCCCATATGAACAGCCTTACTTGGAAGTTTATTGCCATAAATATAATATTTAAGTCCATTTTTAAGTTGTCCACTTACTAAGTTTTTATCGACCTTTAACTTAGAAGATGAACAAGATAAAAAAAGAAAAACCAAAATTAAAAAGATAAATTTTAATATGCTAATATTGTCAATATGTTCATATTTCATTTTATTTTCCTTGAGTTGATTTTTACGTTATAAATTTTTTTAATTTCTTTAAGAATAGATGAAAATCCAAAATCATACCAATCATTGACACCCTTTAACCTAGCAAGAGGAAACAATTCATAAAATAAAAATAAAAGTTCTCCTTTAGATAACTTTGAAATATCATCAAGGTAAACTCTCTTATTCAATTCCCCAACATAAACAAAAGGTTTCAATTTATCTAAAACAAATTTACTGAAATCAGGATTTACAATACTCATCTCATAAATTTCGATAGTAGTATGCTCATTTGATAAGCTATCATAACTTTTAAAGGATACTGGCTCTAAAATCATAAACTTACCATCTTGAATACCTACATTGCGCCCATCTAAAGTTTTCAAAAACCCATCATTATCATCAAAGTAAACAAAAATGTCTAAAGCTTTCGAGGCCTTTAAGACAAATTTCGAACTATTATAATTTTCTGGGGGTTGTAGAGTATTAATATGTTGAATACCATCCAACTCATTACCACCACTTAAAACCTCAAAACCCATTTCAGACAAAACCTGCTTAGCTAAATCAATATATGTAAAAAGCTCATTCTTTTGAGTTAAATATCTCTCTCGCTCCAATAAGTGGATCACAAATAATAGATCTTTCTTATCAAGACTGCGATAAAAATCAATACTCTCTAAATTAATCCCAAAACTAAAACCATGAACAAAAAAAATCAGAATAGTTATAAAATACCTACCCATATATCTCTCTCATACATATAACTTTACTACTTTAACTCCAAAAAAACAGGACAATGATCACTACCCATGACCTCTCTTAAAATTAAAGCATCTTTTACCTTTGATTTAAAAAATTCATTTACAATAAAATAATCAATTCTCCAGCCTATATTACGCTCTCTTGCCCTTGTTTTATAATCCCACCAGGTATAGTTCCCCGGATCCATGTTAAACATTCTAAATGTATCCACATAACCTCCATTTAAAAAGTTATCCATCCAAGTAGTCTCCTCAATGTAAAAACCAGCAGATTCTCTGCTGGTCTTAGGATTAGCCAAATCAATCTCCGTATGCGCAATATTAAAATCACCACAAATGACAATATTTTTTCCAGAAGTTACAAACATATTTGCAATAGACTCAAGACTCATTAAAAATTCAAGCTTATAAGGAAGTCTTTTTCTTAAAGATTGAGAATTAGGAAAATATGCATTAATAAGAATAAAATCACGATAATGAGCAATAAGACATCTTCCTTCCCTATCAAATATTTCCATATTCATATTTTCTAATTTAATAGGCTTAACCTTTGAATAAAGACCAACCCCGCTATAACCCTTTATTATGGATTTTGAAAAATATGAATAATACCCTTCAATATTAATAAGCTCCTTTGGTAACTGTTCTTTGCAAGCCTTAGTTTCCTGAAGACACAAAACATCCGGACTATATTTCTCAATAAACTCAAGAAAACCTTTACCAAAAATAGCTCTTATTCCATTGACATTCCAAGAAATCAAATTCATAATTATTTACCAATTCAAATCACACATGTATCTGAAGACCATCATAAGCCAAATAAATATTATCTCTCTTTAGATAATCAAATTCTTCATGCATTATATCATGTGAAATATGTGTAAAATAAGCAATCTTAGGATCTATTTTTTTAACCTCAACAATAGCATCATCAAAATTCAAATGTCCAGGATGAGGTTTAAGCCTTAAAGCATCTATTACTAGTACATCCAATCCCTTTAAATAATTGTAAGAAATTTCAGGAATAAATTTAACATCAGTAAGATATGCTAGATTGTTTATTCTATATCCTAAACTAATTATATCCCCATGTAATAAAGGAATGGGCATTATCTTTATTCCTCTAAAAAAAATTTGCTGTAAATCCACCGCCAAATTAGGAATAATATTTGCTTTCCCACTTATAGACACTTTTGATGAAAAATTATGCGGAAAAGCATTTCTAATATGTTGCATTGTACTCTCTCGCGCATAAATAGACAAAGGAGCACCTCTTGTATAAAATTTAATATCATCAAGACCCATAATATGATCATAATGCTCATGAGTATACAATACCAAATCTAACTTAACGATATTTTCTCTTAAAAGCTGTTCTCTGATATCAGGACCTGTATCAATTAACAAGTTCATTCCATATAAATTGATTAAAAATGAACTCCTCAGCCTCTTGTTTTTACCAAAGTTTAAACTGCATACCCTACAATCGCAACTCAACATAGGAACACCACTTGAAGAACCGGTTCCTAAAAAGATTCCCAACATGTACCACTATTGCCTCTTAAAGAATCTAATTATACCACACTAAAACCAAACAATAAAAGAAAATAATATATCAAACAAGAAATAATAAACAAAAAAGACAAAATTGAAACCATTTACAGTTAAAATTCTAAGGCATTGTATCACAAACCATTCAGAAAAAGAAATTATAAACTATGTCAAGTATAATTAATTATAACTCCAATTTTATATTTTCAAATAAAAATTTAAAAAGTTATAATCAATACTTAAAGTTAAACAAAATAAATACCAACTCACTAACTTATTGAGTTATAAATTATATTATATCATTATAATCTACTTTATAACTCAATAAATTATTTTGTAAATAGAGTTTTTATGCTTATAATTATTTAAGGAAAAATTATTTTTTATGCATGAACAATCTTATGAAACAATATTTTTAATAAGCTTTAGTATATTTTTAATAATAAATTTCTTCAATTTTAAAAGAGAATTTTCTTACGAAGATTATTTCATAATTTTCCCAGGAATATTTTTTATAATTACTCTATATCTCATAGAGGTTAGACCATTAATGTTCTATACAGGGTCCATATTTTTATTTTTCTTAATAACAACTACCATGAAAACCATAAAAACAATAATTCTTAGAAGACAAACAAAAAAGAAAGATAATAAACTTAGAAGAATTATTTTTACTATTCCATTTAAAATAATGATAGTACTACCATCAATAATGGTAGTACTAATTGCAACAATATTTTCATACCTTGGATTCTTTACAGACTACCAAAAAGATGTCAATTCCACCTACAAAATAGGATTTACAAAAGTTAAAGATCACAAGAATAATTTAAATCTATCAGTTTGGTATCCAATCAGTCTTACCCTAGGCTTTAAAAGCCAAAATCCTTTTTTTTATTACGATTTTAATCCATTTTTCATAAATGAAATGAACTATCTGCCAAAATATGAAAATGTATATAAAGATGCCCCAATTAGTGACAATCAAAAACTATATGATAGTATCTTAGTTATACTTCCCTTTTATTCTCATGATTCAATGTTTAAATCATTTGTAAACAGATTAGTTAAAAAAGGAAACATTGTATATCTATATGCTCCACAATACAGACATATAAATACTCATAATTTTATTAAAAATAAAAATGCAGGATTGTTAGCTCACATTTCTAACACAACTATTAAGTATTTAATAGAGCCTATTAAAATTTTCAGCGACAGAAAAGACAAAATATCTGAAGTTACAGAGATTCAAAATATTCTTGAACTTATTAAATCAACTCAAAAATTAAAATTTCTAAATCTAAGAACAGATCTAAATCAATTAACTCTAATTACAATGGGAAATCAAGCAAATATTGCAAATGAAATCATTAGTAAAAACAAACAAATAAAAAAATACATAAACATCGGTGGCAAACCTCAAAGCTCAAAAATAAAAGCATTGCAACTACTAATAAAGCAAGATGAAAATGAATGGCAAAAAACAGACATAGATCCATCCTCTATAAAAGTAATCAATATGAATCATATTGGTGAAATTTCTGATTTCATCTTTAGTAGAAATTATTTAGAAAGTTTCAATTTCTTTAAAGACAAAAAATTAATGCTACCAAGATTTGATTTTATAACCAACGAAATCAATCAATTTATTGAGGACAGAGGATCTTAAAAATGCAAAAAAAATTTATACTGTTAACAATATGTTTGACATTACTAACAGTAAAGAGTCACTGCATTGAAGAAATAATTGAAATAAACACTGAAATACAAAAAGAAAAATACATTCCCTTTTTACTAAGTAAAGGAATAAGTCAAGTAGAAAATCTTGTAAAATACACATTGAAAATGAATCCTTACCTTGAAGCGGAATATGTTAAAACAATTGCACAAACTTATATAGATGAGGCCATAATTGAAGGAATAAATTATGATATTGCCTATGCTCAAATGCTACTTGAAACGGGAATTTTAAAATTCAATGGTATCGTCTCTAAAGAGCAACACAACTTCTCAGGTATAGGAGCTACTGACAACTTTACAAAGGGAAGTTCTTTTTCTAATATTAAAGAAGGAATAAGAGCTCATATTCAACATTTAAAAGCTTATGCTTCAAGACAAAACATAAAATCCAATATGGTTGATCCTAGATTTTATCTAGTGCAAAGAGGATCTGCTCCAACAATATACGATCTTACGGGAAAATGGGCCAAAGATAAGTTTTATGACAAAAAGTTAAAGAAAATATTGCTTGGACTATTAGAATCTGATAATGCAAAAAAATAAGGATACTATATTAGACATATTAGAATGGATATACAATAAATACAATAAACGCGAATTTGTTCATCCAGATCCACTAGAATTTTTATACAAATATACAGAAAAAGAAGACATCGAACTGGCAGGTCTTATTAGCTCATCACTCGCACTAGGAAGAGTTGAGAGAATATTAACAGCAATTGAGTCTGTTTTAAAACCACTTGGAAATAAACCTTCAGAAACACTTAAAACACTTAAAAAAGAAGAATTAAACATAATATACAAAGATTTTACTTATAGATTTTTCAAAACAGAAGATATTGTAAGACTATTAATGTCCTTTAAGAAAGTAAAAGAAAAATACTTAACAATTGAAAATTTACTTCATAACATTTACAAAAAAAATAAAAATTTCATATCAAGCCTAGACGACCTAATAACACAAATGGAAAACATCAATGGACACTCATTTGGCATAATACTTCCAAAACCTTCAAGAGGAAGTGCCTGTAAAAGACTATTTCTATTCTTAAGATGGATGATAAGAAAAGATGATGTTGACTTAGGAATTTGGAATAAATTTAGCCCATCAAATTTAATAGTTCCAATGGATACTCACATGACAAATATCTCATCGAAACTATTTAATCTCAAAAACAAAAAAAATGTAAGTATTAAAAGAGCAATAGAAGTAACAAAATATTTTGCAAAAGAGAATAAAGATGATCCTGTCAAATATGATTTTTCTTTAACCCGGTTTGGAATAAACAGAGAATTTAATAAAGAAGAACTATTTACAAATATTTTCAAACTTTAAATACTAGGCATTAAAATATTAATACTGCAAAAACTTATGAAAATTTCAGAAAATTTAAATAAGAGCAAACATTTTAATTGCAAGTAAATGTTATTCAACAATTACTCAAGGAGGTTTTACCTAAAGAAAAAATGAAAACAAATTAAGTGATAATAAAATATAAAAGTCAAAACACAAAAGCATCTCTAAATTTATTTAACAAAAAAACTTAAATTTATCTTACGGTACAATAGTATTTAATAATTACAGCACAAAAATTTTTATCAAGAAAAACATATAAAAAAACATTAATAAACAACTTTAAAAGCATTGCCCAAAATCCTAATGCCTTCAAGGGTTAAATACAAATTTGATACAAAATCTAAACTTATTAAAGGTAAAACCAAATAAGAATTGCCACCTGTAATTATCAATTTAAATTTCCTATCATAGTTACGCATAAGATCATGATAAACACCTTCTATTAAATATTTATACTGATAAATCACACCACTATTTACACTATCAACAGTTGATAAGCCTAGCAATTTCTTTGGTACTGCAAGATCAAAATCAGTTAAAAGATATGCATTCTCAATTAATGCATTCAAACTTGTGAAAGGCCCACCATTAATAAGGCCACCAAGTATGCCTTCCTTTCTGCTAATCGCAAAAATAGTACACGCTGTTCCAAGATCTACTACTAAAGCATCATTAATATCATAATACTCAATAGCTCCAACAAGATTTGCAAAAACATCCGACCCTAATACAAATCGATTGGTATTATAAAGATCAAAACTTAAGTCATAATTTAAATCAAATCTAATGAATAAAGGATTCACCTTATAAAGAGCAACAATTACATTAATGAGTACTTTATCAATAACTGGCACAACACTACTTACAAAAACTTGATCAACCTTGCAGTCAAATTTAAATTTAAGAAACTCATAAAGCTCCTTAAAACTCAAATCACGTTTTGTGCTAAGTTTACAAAATATCTGCATTTTATCCAGTCCATATAACGCAAAAGATATACTGGTGTTTCCAATATCAATGATTAACTGAACTGCAGCAACAAGTTTACTCATCAATATCCTTAAGTACCTTTATATCATCAAATCTTAAGAGAATTTTCATATCATCTGGCTTCTTAGGTGTTATTTTTAAAACCAATATCTTATTATCAGAATAATATCTCCATCCATCAGAATATATGTAAAACCGAGGATCTGTAAACCAATTAATATTCCTAAACTTAACCAAGGTAGGATTTGAAATACCTTTAAAAAAGAAATACCCAGGAGAATTTAAATTACGATTAAAATCAATAGAATAAAACGCATTAGAAAAATTAAAATTTACAATCTTTGACGCACCATATATCCAATGTCCAATCCCAAGATTTGGAAACAAACTAAATTTCGGAATATAATCATTATCAACAATATCAGCATAATAATTTTCATAAGGAATCTTCTCGATATCAGGTTTAAGTAAAGAATAATAAATAGCATTAAAAGCAAATTCCAAAATTAAATCATCACCTAATTGGAAAGCAAGTCTTTTAAGTAAGCCGGCAATCTTAAGTGTATATTCAAAATCCCAAGACAAGTCATCCTTATTATCAGAAACATACGCTTCTCCATGACTAGTTACAGAAAATAAAGTAGATACAAATTTAGTTAACTCTTCCCTAAGTCTCCCAAGCACAAAACTATCATTATCAAATTGCAAGAATATAATATAATTAGAAAGAACATTATAAGCCTGGGTTAAACTAAATCCAGAAGCCAATATTACTTCCGGTTTCCTTAAAATATCTAATGCACCATTTAAAATGGAAATATTTTCAGATAAAAAAATTTTCTCCAAAAGATATGCATCTTCTTTCAAATATCTTAAAAGCTTATCCGACTCAAGCGAATTAATAAAAGTTTTATTTACAGATAAATATCGAAAAAATTTACCAAGTCTTTCTGCATTAACATAATAACTTGCACTTAAATATGTTAAATGATCTTCATTAAGGTCAATTAAAGACTTAAGATTTAAAAAAGTAGCTTCATAATTAGGTCTTCTCAAAGACTCAGCTAAAAGATAAATAAATATATCCTCATCAAAAGAATATACATTACCTCTACGCCATCCACCCTTTTCAACACTAAAGTTTGACTTATGACTCCATGCATCATAGGCTTTATTTCTAAATTCAAGCAATGCTGAGTCAAACAAACTTTTATCTACCTTTTTAATTAATGAATAAACAACCGGTGAATTTATATCTAGAGGAATATCCCTAGAAGATTCTCTAGAGATCAATTCATCTGAGGTCTGAGATTCTTCAACCAAATTTCCGATCTGAAAAACTTCCTGAGGACTAACTGAAATTTCTCTCTCATTCATTTGACTATGTTTTCCCAAAGCAACCTCAAAATGACCATCTGCACCCTTAATAATAATATTTTCATCAAATAAAACTTTATAATCACTCTCAATTTCATAACTAATTAGTAGTTTTTTAGAAAGATTTGAACTAACATTAAAATTATCATTTGAATCAAATGAAAATAGTAAGAAAATATTATTTTCAAAATAAACATGAATGGCATTATCCTGCACTTTATAAGAAATGGGATAAAGATGAAGCCCATTTGCAGGAATAATAATCGGTTTGGTTTTAGATAAATTTATCTTAATACCCCTTATACTAAGGGTAAGACTATCTAAAACATACTGACTATCTTCAACTTTATTATTAATTAATAATTTTAAATCCTTTAATAAAAATACATTTAAACTTAAATCTCTAAACTGAATAAAAACAATCAAAAATAAAAATAGAATACCAATTAACAAGTAAAAAAAACTTAAACCGCAATATTTATTCATATCATTAAATATTAATAATAAAGAATTAAAATATCAACATCAGTTGTATAAAAGCAAAAAACTTAATAAACTTAATAGAAGTATGTACAGTCAATATAAATAGGAGTAAAAAAATAAATGAAGATTCCAAAAAACTATATCCCAGGAACAAATCCATATAAATCTCTTCCTAAGAAACCTATTATTGAATCAAAAAAATTATCAAAAAAACAAGAACAAATAAACGCAGAAATAATGAATTCACAAGAAAGAATACTAAAACTATACATGAGAAGATTACAAAAAAAAGATCAAATAATTCTTCAAAACTTCATCATGGAAGGACACAAAGTTGGCTCTAAGATTTTTAACAACTTGTCAAGAATTTTAAAAGAAATAATAACTATAATGAATATAGAATCTCTAAAAGTACTACTTAGAAATACAAAAAATCCTATAAAAAAACTTTATATCAAGTTTTCAACTTGGACACTAAACAAACTATTAAAATCTATTAACAGCTCAAACATAACACAAGATAAACAAACATCTAAAAAAAATGTAAAAAAATAAGAAACTAAAAACAAATAATCCAACTTTCTTGAATAACTAATAAAAATTTTTAAAGGCAGTTTTTCACATACATAAAAGCTCAAGCTATTAAATTCAAAAGTCACAAAACTTTAAAAACTTACCCATTAATTAAGAATAAATTCCAAAATAGAAAAATCATCTCTAAACGCATTATATCTTGATAAATTTAACATCTTCTTATAAAGACGCACTAAAATAAAATCATCTAAATCATATGTATTGTCTTTCAATATCTTATAAAAATCATCAATAGCCATTATTACATCTTGCTCATTTTCAACCTCATAAACACCATCACTAAAAAGTAAAAGGTGTGAGAATTTACTCAATATACATTCATTCTCCTCACAAGAATACATCTCTTTAATCCCAAGGATTGCTCCTCTTGTTTGAAGATAGACATTATCCTTAGCATTTAAAACAACAGCAGGCGGTGCTCCTGCTGATGCAAACCTTAGATGTCTTGTTTTTACATTTAAAACACCATACCATAATGTAATAAACATATCACTTTTAAACTTAACAAAATACCTGTTAACATATCTTAAAACTTCAGAAGGACTTATATCATTATTATTCATGATATAAGAATTAATAACACTTGAAACACTAAGAGATAAAAGTGCAGAACCTATCCCGTGACCTGAAATATCTATCAAATAAATTATTAGATTATCATCATTAACAAAATAATAATTAAAAAAATCTCCTCCGATTCTTTTTGATGGAACAAAAATCCAATTAGAATTAAAAAATTCGTTTTGCATCTTCTTGGGCAATAAATTCTCAATATAATTTCCAGCTTCTATTAGTTCACTCTCAAAATATTTTCTACCACGAAGTACAAGATCTAAATATTTTTGTCCCTGCTCTATAATCTTTTTCTTTTCAATAAAACTACTTATCCTAATACCCAGTACCAAAAAATCTAAACTTTTCAAAAAATAATCATCAACTTGCTCTTCAATAAAAATCTGAATAATATCTTTTTCACTTATTTGAGAAATAACAATAACAGGAATCATCTCATAAAGACTATTATTTTTAATATTCTTAAGCAAGTTTAAAATCAACTGTATATCTTCATCCGAACTTAAATCAAGAATAATTAAATCATAAAAATCATTACAGAGTAACTGATTGAACAAGTCAACAGCATCTGCAGATACAACAATATAGTCTCTTAAAATCAAATAATCTGTAAGTCTTTTACTATAAATACTATCACATGAAAAAATCAATATCTTATGTCCATCTTTATTTAAAGCTTGTCTACTTGCAAGAGAAGAAGAGAGAAACACATTTTCAAGCTCAATTTCTATATAAGATATTATCGACGAGATCTTATAAGCAATTGCCTTAAAAAAAGCAATACCAGCATCTCTAATCCCACTATAATGCATAGAATTGTCTATTAATTCCAAAGATAAATACAAATAAGAAACCAAATCACATTTCATGCTTCTAATCAGAAATTTACCTAAGCTTAAGTCTTGAGAACCTTCAAACTCTCCTTGAAATTTATTAACAATCTCTAAAGTTAACTCAAGACAATTTGTAATATCATCATAAAAATATCTAGGGGTTTCTTTATAAAGTTCATAAGAATAAGTATTGATAAGCAAGAAAATATCTTCTAATTTTAAACTAAATTCATTTAATATACTAATAACATTATTACTATTCATCCTCAGTCAACGCAACTTTTGAAATAGGAAGTAAAATATCATCACCAAAAGCTTTCCTAGAAACTTTAACTATCATAGAACCTTGCCTTCTTTTATACTCACTACTAGAATAAAGATCTAACACCTTTGCAACCACTTCTTTTCCAAAAGATCCATAAAGCAACTCCAAAGGTTCATTTTCAAGCAAATATCGACTTAATATCTCATCAAGAATTTCATATTTGGGAAGAGAATCACTGTCTTTTTGATCAGGTCTCAACTCAGCAGAAGGTTCTTTTGAAAGAATATTAACAGAAATCACTGATCTACCTTCTCTTAAATTAATATATTTTGCAAGATTATAAACATCTCGTTTAAATAAATCGCCAATCAAAGCAATTCCACCACAAGAATCACCATAAAGAGTGCAATAACCAACAGCAATTTCACTTTTATTTCCAGTATTTAAAAGCAAAGACTTGTTTGCATTACTATAAGACATTAAAAAAAGCCCCCTAAGCCTAGCTTGCAGATTTTCTTCAGTAACACCCTTTGTATTAAAATACCCATTAAAAAACTCTAAAACAAATTGAAACATGCCCTCAATAGGCATATCAATCAATTTAAATCCCAATCCCCTAGCAAGTTCCTTTGCATCAAAAACAGATCCCTTTGATGAAAACCTACTAGGCATAGAAATACCAACAACTCTATGAGCCCCTAAAGCAACACATGCAATATAAGCAACAACAGCAGAATCAATTCCTCCAGAAACACCTAAATGAACTTTATCAAAACCAGAAAGATCAACATATTCTCTTAAACTACTTATCAATGCCTCAATAAGTTTATCAAAAATTTTAGACTCACAGTCAAGTTCTAAATCATGAAATCCTTCATTAAATAAAATATCGTCTTCAAATTTCTTAGCCTGTTTTATTTTTCCGTACTCATTAATAAAAAAACTCAGACCATCAAATACAGTAGAGCCATAAACACCGCATAAATTGGCATAAACAACTTCCAAATTATTTCTCATAGCTACTTCTTTGAAAAATTTAAGCCTTAAGTTATTCTTCTCGCCAGTAAAATAAGACTTTGATGGAACTAAAAGATAGTCAGCTTTACTGAAAGACACATTAAATTTGTCCTCAAGTCCTTGAAACAAAAGATCATCGTCCAAATTCAAGACAGCAATACTTTGACCCTTATAATTAAATAAGAACGGCTTATTGACTTCTCTAGTTGTCAAAACAAACTGATGATCATTTACCACTGATACGCAATCTAATAATTTGCCCTCATAAAAACTATAATGTCCAAATACAACACAAAGTCTATCATCAACCTGATCTTTTATAAAATCAAGGCCATCAAGAATTTTTTTCAAATATTCTGCTCTATGAAACAAATTCTCATACTCAATGCCCCCAACAAAAATAAAAGGAAACACTAAAATATCAACTTTATTTTGAAGAGCATACTCATAATTTTTCTTAAACACACCCAAAATATGCTTAAACTTAAAAACTCTACATTTTGTCTGCGCTATACATATTTTCACAAAGTAAATAATAAGCAATAACAGAAAAAATTACAAGAAAATGCTGAACCACACTTAACAGTTTTTTAATCTCATCATTTGTTCCAGGCTCCTAAAAACTAAACTGATTACAAAAAAATCCCAATATTAAAAAACCCCCGCTTATATATACTGTAAAGCACTTCCAAATCCTGATATTGCTCTATTATAAGCACAGTAACTTGCTACATTAACTATAAGTAATATCTTAAGAATGTAATCCGAGAGAGAAATTTAAAAACCTGATGAAAGCTTTACTCCAAAACCACACAAAATCATAAAAACCCCTCAAACATATTCAAAACAAATCTTTAGACACAACTTTAAACAAAAAAATAACCAATATATTTTTTTTATTTTGACAAAAAAGTACACATAAGAATTTACTAAACTCGAAATATGTATCAATATTATACTATTATGGCTTAATAGTCAAAATTGACTCTTTTAAAGATAATTAAAACGAACCAAATTCAGAAAAAATTCTTTAAAGAAAAAATTTGTAAAATATTTTCTTTAAAGATAAAATGCTTTATAAAAGGAGGCTAAAGTGAAAGAAAAGGAACAATGTGAAGAACCCGAAAAAATCAAAGAACAAAAAAATGACATACTACCAAATAAAGACAGTCCTAGCATGGAAAGCAAAGTTACTGAATTAGAAAATGAAATTTCAAATCTAAAAGATTTGTATTTAAGGAAACAAGCAGAATTTGAAAACTTTAGAAAAAGACTTGAAAAAGATAAAGAAAATTTTATTAAGTTCGCAAACGAAAACATAATGAAAGATATAATTAATTTTCTTGATAATTTAGAAAGAGCAATAGACTCATCAAAACAATCAAGGGATTTTGATACTCTATTATCAGGAATTAGTATGATTGAAAGTGAAGTGCTCTCAAGCTTTGACAAAAAATATAATCTAAAAAAGTTTGGCAAACCGGGAGAAACCTTTGATCCAAGTCAACATGAAGCAATAAGCATAGAAGAAAAAGAAGGGGTTAAAATCCCTGAAATCGTAGAAGTATACCAAAAAGGATACTGCTACAATAATCGAGTATTAAGAACTGCAAAAGTTAAAGTTGCACAAAGCAAAAATTAATATTAGAAATCAAAAATACAAAAGGAGGTTTTATATGGGAAAGATAATAGGAATTGACCTTGGAACAACAAATTCATGTGTGGCCATAATGGAACACGGAAAACCTGTTGTAATACAAAATTCAGAAGGAGGAAGAACTACTCCATCAATTGTAGCTTACACAAACAAAGGTGAACGACTTGTAGGACAAGTAGCAAAAAACCAAATGGTTACAAATCCTGAAAACACCATATACTCAATAAAAAGATTTATGGGAAGAAGATTTGAAGAAGTTGCAAGTGAAATCAAAATGGTTCCTTATAAAGTAGAAAAGGGACAAAATGGAGATGCTCGTGTAAACATTTCCAATATAAAAAAACAAATGTCACCACCAGAAATATCAGCCGCAACTCTTACCAAAATGAAAGAAACAGCTGAGGCCTATTTAGGAGAAACGGTTACTGAAGCTGTAATCACGGTTCCAGCATATTTTAATGACGCTCAAAGACAAGCAACAAAAGATGCCGGGAAGATTGCAGGACTTGATGTTAAAAGAATCGTTAATGAACCAACAGCGGCTGCTCTTGCTTATGGAATTGAGAAAAAAAATGAAGAAATAGTTGCTGTTTATGATCTTGGTGGTGGAACGTTCGATATCTCAATACTTGAACTTGGGGATGGTGTTTTCGAAGTTAAATCAACAAATGGAGATACCCATCTTGGAGGAGATAACTTCGATGATGAAATCATCAAACATTTAATTACCGAATTCAAAAAAGACAGTGCGATTGACCTATCAAACGACAAGATGGCACTTCAAAGGCTCAAAGAAGCAGCCGAGAAGGCAAAAATAGAACTCTCAGGTGCTCAAGAAGCATCAATAAACCTTCCATTCATCACAGCCGATGCAAATGGACCTAAACACCTACAATACACTCTCACAAGAGCAAAATTCGAACAAATGGTAGATCATTTGGTTCAAAAAACAAAAGAACCATGCCTTAAGGCTATTAAAGACGCTGGGCTTAAGGCTTCTGACATCAACGAAGTAATACTTGTTGGAGGCTCCACAAGAATACCAGCCATTCAAAAAATAGTAAAAGAAATATTCGGTCAAGAACCAAATAAAGGTGTAAACCCTGATGAAGCTGTTGCAATAGGAGCTGCAATTCAAGGTGGAATATTGACAGGAGAAACTAAAGATATGGTGCTCCTCGATGTTACACCTCTCTCCTTAGGTATTGAAACCCTTGGTGGAGTTATGACAAAGCTAATTGAAAGAAACACTACAATTCCTACCAAAAAGAGTCAGGTATTCTCAACAGCAGCAGATAATCAAACTTCTGTAGACATTAAAGTCTTGCAAGGTGAACGTGAGATGGCATCACAAAACAGAGTACTGGGCAATTTTATTCTTGACGGAATACCAGCAGCACCAAGAGGAGTTCCACAAATAGAAGTTAGCTTTGACATTGATGCTAATGGAATAGTTCATGTCTCTGCTAAAGATATGGGAACTGGAAAAGAACAAAAAATTCGAATTGAATCATCATCAGGACTATCCGAAGACGAAATTGAGAGAATGGTTAAAGATGCTGAGGCTCATGCTGAGGAAGATAAAAAACTGAAAGAGAGCATAGAAGCAAAAAATATAGCTAATTCCTTAATTTACCAAACAGAAAAATCTCTAAAAGAATACGGAGAAAAAATAACAAGTGAAGACAAGGAAGCTATTGAAAATAAAATAAAGGAACTTAAAGATGCACTAGAAGGCTCAGATATAGCCTTAATTAAATCAAAAACGGAAGAACTTCAACAAGCTTCTTATAAAATAGCTGAAATGATGTACAAAGATGCTCAATCCAGTTCATCAAATCAAGACAATGCTCAAAACAATGCAAGTAGTGAAAGCAAAGAAGCTGATTACGAAGTTGTTGATGAGGATAAGAAATAGTGAAAAGAGATTATTATGAAATTTTGGGGCTCTCAAAAGGAGCCTCAAAAGATGAAATCAAAAAAGCATATAGAAAAATAGCAATCAAATATCATCCTGACAAAAATAAAGATAACAAAGAAGCTGAATCTATTTTTAAAGAAGCAACAGAGGCTTATGAGGTATTGGGCGATGACAATAAGCGTGCTCAATACGATCGATTTGGACACACAGCTTTTGAAGGTGGAGGGGGATTTAGTGGGTTTTCTAATGGCTTTAGTGGATTCTCAGACATTTTTGAAGATTTTGGAGATATCTTTGATTCATTCTTTACTGGAAGACGAGGACAAGATAAAAATAGACAAAATGAAAAGGGTCAAGATATAACATATCAAATAGAAATATCACTTGAGGATGCTTATTTAGGTTATAAAAATAACATTAATATCGCAAGAAATATGTTATGTGAATCTTGCTTAGGGAAAAAATCTGAAAAAGGAACCAGTCCTTCAATATGCAACATGTGTAATGGTAATGGCCGAGTAATGCAAGGAGGGGGCTTTTTTAGAGTAACAACTACATGCCCCAAATGCCATGGAAATGGAAAAATAATATCAAATCCTTGCAAATCATGCAAAGGAGCTGGTAGCCTTAAATATAAAGAAACAATCGAACTTAAGATTCCAGCAGGAATTGATGATTCTCAACAAATAAAAATGAGAGGAAAAGGCAGCGTAAATCCCGATAATCAACAATACGGGGATCTCTACATAAGAGTATCAATAAAACCCCATAGAATTTTCAAAAGAAATGGAAAAGATCTATACGCAACTCTTCCAATAAGTTTTACTCAAGCAGCACTTGGAAAAGAGATAAAAATACAAACAATAGCAGAAAAAAAGATTGAAATAAAGATTCCAAAGGGAACAGAAAATGATGAACAAATCATCATTAAGAATGAGGGCATGCCAATACTACATACAGAAAAATTTGGAAATCTCATTTTGATTATTAAGATCAAAACTCCTAAAAATCTAAGTTATAATGCCATTCGTCTACTGGAAGATTTAAGCAAGGAAATTAATGATATTGATAAAGTTACTTTAAATAAAATTTAGTATGTATATTACACACGCTAATTCAATAATTGAAAGCATAAAAAATAACAAAGGACTTGAATTATACATCTCAAAAATAAGTCCAAAAAGCATAAATATTGAAAAAATAGCCAGAGAATATAATACTCAAATAATAAAAGTGAATGATCTTGCTAAGATAATTGGCAACAACAATCATAGGGGTTTTGCATTAAAATTAAAAATTTCTAAATCTAACAATACAAACAAACAAGATAAAAATTTAGAAAAATTCTTAGAAGAATTTCAACATAAAAATAATGTATTTATCTTAATACTTGATGGAATAGAAGATCCTCAAAATTTTGGAGCAATTCTTAGAACATCAGAACAATTTAACATTGATCTTGTAATTACTAGCCAGAGACGCAGTGCAAAAGACAACGCAACCACCTTACGCACTAGCTCTGGCGCAAGTCAATATGTTAATAAATTGATAGTCCCAAATATAAATAATGTAATAAAAGATTTAAAAAAAAATGGATTTTGGATATATGCCAGCGATATCAAAGGTAAGGCAATAAACGCCATAAAAATAAATGATACCAAAATTGCACTTATTATGGGAAATGAGGGCAAAGGAATACACAAATTAATAAAAGAAAATTCAGATTTTTTAGTAAAAATCCCAACTACAGGCAAAATAGATTCATTGAATGTATCGGTTTCAACAGGAATTTTAATATTTGAAATAAAAAGACAACTTAACTTACTTTAACATATTTTTTAGAATCAATGTAATCTTAATTATCCCAAAAAATTTCTCAGCTCAACAGAAGCTAGGAACCCTTCAGCAGCAGCTGTAATAGCCTGTGCATAAAGCTTGTTACTAACATCACCACACGAAAACACTCCCTCAACACTAGTCTTAACGAGATCTTGAGTAGAGATATATCCATCCTCATCCAATTCCAAAAATCCTTTTACAAACTCCGTATTTGGCTTATAACCAATAGCCACAAATATCCCATCTACACTCAACTCAAAAGTAAAATTATTCTTATTATCAATAATTTGCACCATAGATACAACATTATCTCCATTAACTTCTATAGCCTCACAGTTATATAAAATCTCAACATTAGGTAATTTTTCAACATTCTGTCTTAACATAGCAATAGCTTTCAAATAATCCTTTCTCACAATAACATATACCTTTTCTGATAATTTGCTTAAATAAATAGCTTCCGAGATTGCTGTATTACCCCCACCAATTACTGCAACTGTTTTTCCCTTAAAAAGATGCCCATCACAAATTGCACACACAGAAATACCTCTATTCCAAAACAAATCTGAATTCTTAAGAGTATTAAGTTTTTTAGGTACAGATCCCGCTGCAATAATAACAGCTTTGCTTTTATAAATATAATTATCAGTAAAGAGATAAAAAATATTATCTCTTTTTTCTATAGATGTTACAGTCTCAAGATAAGTGATAGCACCCAGATTGATCACCTGATCTTTCATATTTAACATCAATTCTCTTCCATTTACACCGTTTTTAAAACCTGGATAATTATATACTTCCGTAGTCGTTGTAAGCTGCCCTCCAGGCTCAGGTCCTTCTAAAATAACTGTCTTATATCCACTCATAACAGTATAGATTCCAGCCGTAAGCCCCGCAGGTCCTGAACCAACAATGATTACATCCTCAATGGAATTCATCTCTGTTCTTAAAACCTTTTCATTACTCTTTTTTATATCCAGTACTTCAAACTTTAACATAAATATCCCTCAACTCCTATTTCACTCATTAAAATACACTACATAAAATGTTTAAATATAACTTCATCCAAATGTTACATCAATAAAAAATATTTGTATTAATTTAAAAGTTTATTAAGGTTAATCTCTAGGACGCAACATGGAACCATAATTCCAAAATTTCTCAATATGTAAGGCGATACTTCACCAAAGCCACCTAAGACGGTGTCATTGATTAAAATGTCAGCTCCTCTGCCATCTATATAAAGAGATTTACTTGATTCTCTTAACTTAAATTCAATATTTAAATAATAAAAAAGAGATGAAACTAAAGAATTAATCTCATTAAATGAAAACTCCTTATCAGCCATCAGAAAAGCCAAATTATCATAAGTAATAGTACCATCAACACTATTTAAATCTTTTAAAGCTACCTTCCCAATCTCAAAAATCTTATGTGGATAAGGAAAATTGGAACTAATACTCTCAGATTTAAGCAAATCAGACACTATTGAGCCCCTAATATACTCATACCCCTCTGTCATTGGATTAGCAACACTTAAAAAGTCATCACCTTCAATATTCATCTTTTCAATAAAATCTGTCCTAGATCCCAGATAATTATAAATCATTTCCTGAAATCCCATTCCAATCATTAAATTTTTAATTTTTCTTGAAAACTCTTCTATCTGACTCAGTCTTCCTAGAGTAAAATCTTTGGGAAGCTCTGGCTTAAAACTATCCAATCCTATACCTATCATTATTTCTTCAATAACATCTACTTCATGAAGAAAATCATTTCTATAAACAGGAGGAATAACATAAAATTTATCTAATTCCTTAAAGTAAGCTGATATCCCTAATTTTTTTAAGTCAAGACACATATTATTTGCCGTAAAATTACTACCAAGCATTTTATTAACATTATCAACATTAACCTCTAGCGTATTTTGAAAATAATAAGGACAAATTATCTCCTTCCCAAATAAAGTTTCATTAGGAAAGATGGTCTTTACTGGTAAAATTTCAAAACCCATATCATGTAAATCACAAGCAGTCACTGACAAAGATAACAAAGTAGCCTCAAGATTAGTTCCCGTAACTTCAATAAACAAATCGGTATCACCTACCTTTAAAGCTCCAATATCATGAGAATTGATTACCGGAGGATAAGAGAGAACCTTATCCTTGTCATCTAACAATAAAGGATATTTATTAAAACTTGCAAGAATAGTTGAATATTCTATTCCTTTAGAATGTACCCTATTGATCTCCTCAATAGACATTTCTCTATCCATACCTAGAGGAATAAATCTATAATCAGAATTACATGCAGTATAACTTAATGGAAACTCAATTAAATCTGATGAGTACATCCCCATCGCAACCCTTTTACGCTTTTGTCCATAATTATGACAAAGCTTTTCCTGCAACTGAATTAAAGTTTCAAGCATTCGTTCATTGCAAATCACACCTTTGGCCAAAAATCCAAAAATAAAAGGCCTAATACTAAATACTTCAGGACTGACCAAAATTTCACCATAAAATTCTTGCAAATTATCTGCCATTGAAAAAAACTTAAACAAAGGTAAATGACCAAAAAGATATGTCTTAATTTGACGCGCAAGCCCTGCACAAGACCACAAATCAGGTCTATTTGTATCATTAAATTCAATTTTGATCTTATCATTAACCGTATCAAATTCACAAATTTCAGCCTTAGCAATTTCAAGAACAGATACAAGTTCAGATTTCGTTAAAATTTTTCCTATCTTTTCTAATAAAATACTCTTATAAATTTCAACCTTAGGCATTAACTTTTCCTCGCCTCAATACAACATCACCAATATTATGGGTAAAAAGCTCCCTTAAATCACTTAAACCTAAATGCATTAAAGCCATTCTATCAATGCCAATACCCCAAGCAATAACAGGAACATCAATTCCAAAAGGTTTTGTAACCTCTGGTCTAAAAATACCGCTCCCGCCTAACTCAAACCAACCAAGCACAGGATGTTTCACATGCACTTCAATTGACGGCTCTGTAAATGGAAAATAAGCAGGAACATATTTAACCTCAGTAGCACCAGCCAATTCTTTAGCAAAAATTTCAAGAAGACCTAATAAGGTTTTAATATTAACATCTCCAATAACAATCCCTTCTGTTTGATAAAAATCGGCTCCATGAGTAGCATCAACTTGATCATATCTAAAACACCTAACAATGCCAAAATATTTACCAGGATTTTTTGCATCAATTAATTGCTTTGCTGAAAGCACTGTACCTTGAGTTCTAAGCACTAATCTTTTTGAAATACTCTCGCTAAAATCATATCTCCAACCTCTTGAACCTGTAGTGTAACCATTCTCATGAACAGCTTTAACATTAGAAAAATAAGGCTCGGGCAAAGATTTAAGTGAACTTGGTTCCTTGATATAATAAACATCCCTTATATCACGTGCAGGATGAAACTGAGGCATAAAAAGAGCATCATTATTAAAAAATTCACTCTCGACTAAAGGACCATCAAATTCTTCAAACCCAAGACTTACAAGCTTATCCTTAACTTTAGCAATATACTCTGAATAAGGATTTGCACGCCCAATAAAGGTTTTATTAGATAAAACATGAATATTATAAGCCCTAAAATTTTTATTTTCATAAGTTTTATTTTTTAACATTTCAGGGGTCAACTTTACAATCTCATCACCTGTTAGATTGCTTTTTCCAAGTTCAGATTTTATTTCTAACCCAAATTTGGAAAATTCAAATTTTAGGTCCAAGCTCTCTATCACCTTAAATAACACATCACCAGCGCCTTTTTTCTTAGAATAATTAGAAATGACTAATAATTCATCCTGAGATAAATCATCTTCTAAAAGATCGCTGTCTTGAGCTTTGGAAAGTAATTCTTTAACTATATTGTAACTAGAACGATTTAAATCTTTAACAAGGATTTCTTTACCTAATCCCAAAGATAGAACTCCCTCTTTAGATAAATTACCAAATGCCTTACCAACATCTCTGGCATCAATTTCTAACTCTGATGGCAAATTGGCAACTAGAACTGTTTTTCTAGATACAAGATTGATTATTCTCTCCTCAACTAAACCATTAGCTAAAGCATCAACACCTCTTTCAGTTAGGCGATAAAACACATTAAGTTTTCTAAAAGTTTCTCTAAGAATACCTTTAGAAACAAGCCATTCAATTGTTTTATTTGATTGTCCTTCATTATAAAGTAAATCCGCAACAAGCCTTAAGGCAAAAATTTCATCTCCCTCTTTATAATTTAAAATCACTTTTATCTCAAGAGGATGTAATGTCCTTACCACCTCAAATCTATTTTTCACAAAATTATCCCTTTAATCATCACTTTTACTAATAATTCCAAGTTCTAAGATAAGCTCAACCTCTCCAATAGATAATTTAGTAGCCCTAGAAATTTCCAAGGCACTCCAACCTTGTCTCATAAGTTTAATGACAGAATCTCTAACTGTTTCGTTATTAAGACCAACATTATCTTTGTACTTAGATTCTGTTTTTACAAGAATCCCAAGGGTTTTGATTCTCTCTTCCGCAGCAATATTTAAATTCTCTAACCGAGTCTCAGATTTTGCAACCTTTTCTCTTATATTTCTAGTATGTTCCAACTTGCTCTCAATCTCACCTAGCATTTCTTTGAGCGTTTGAACATTATTTAGCACTTCCTGTGATAAATCTTTATTTACCAATAATTCTGACATAATGCCTTTCAACTCACCAAGACTCTGCTGAAACCCAGAACTCTCTTTAAATAATACATGCATCTTACTCTCTATTTCATTTATCAAATCAAAATTTTTATCAACAGATTCTAATGTAGACTTTAATATGCTATCTTTATTACTAATCCTATCATAATTATCAAGAATATTACTTTGTGCTTCTTTTATCTCCTTAAGTTTAGTTTTGTAAATCTGCATTTCATCATAAGATTCTGTAAATTTCTTATACCTCTCCTTAAAAGAAGTATAAAATTCAAGGAATTGAGTAAGATCTTTTTTAATTCCCTCAATATCCATTTGATGGACCTTTAAATCATTAAATACCTCAATAATATCTAATGATTTAGATTTAATGTCTCCAATTTCTCTAGTAATACCTTCAAAATCACCTTTATATCCTTGAATAAGATTTATTTCACTTGCTAAAGTTTCCCGTAACTCTTCTAAGTTATTCTTGAAATAATAAACTTCTTTCATCAGCTCATTATTTCTCTCTAACTCAACTTCAAGTCTCTTAAAATTTTCAAGCTTAGCACTCATGACAGCATAACGACTATCAAGTTCTTCTCTCAAATCAGCCTTGTATACAATTAAATTATTCTTAACCTCATCTATAAAATGATTAAGCTCACCATCATAGTTTAATACTTTCAACTTAAGTTGGGACACATGATCATCAATACCTTTAATCATTAGATCATATTTATCCTTAAATTCAGATTCTATGCTATTAACTTGAACCTTCAAGCTATCCCTTAAAGCCTGTATCTCTTCTTCTGAATAATTCAAACTATTCTTAACTTCATTCTCAAACACAGTATATTCCTCTCTTATAGAACTGGAAAAAGAATCATAATTTTCTCTAATTGTTTTCTCAATATCAATTCTATATGCATTCACTTTCTCAGTAAGCTTTAAAACATCATCTTGCATCAATTGAACTTGAGATTCAAAACCGCCTGTATCATTTAAAAATTTACTTACAATGTTTTGTTTTTCCTCATCAAGCCTAGAAGCCATTGAATTGAATTCATATTCTAACTTGTCATTAGCTTCAATAATTTTATCTTCAATATCTTTTTGCTGACTTAAAAATTTAATTTCCACTTGTGTTGCAAGCTCTTCAATATGTGAGTCTATCTTATCATTTATAGATTTAATCTTAAAATCCATGAAATCTTCAATATTTAAAACTTTACTCTGAACCTCTTCTGAAATATTTTTCAAGTTAAGATAAGATCTATTTTCAAAGTCCTTAATATCTGATTGCAAACGATCAAAAATTTCTTTTGCTCTCTGATTAACACCATCTTTAATAACTTCCAAGCCACTCTCAATAGCAAAAACATCACTTTTAATTTCATCTAAATTCCTTTTTGTAATGCCCGCTCTTTCTTCAAGCTCTTTGTAAGCATTTTCTTGCCAATTTATCATATCATCTTTAACTTTTAAAAACCAAGAATCAACATTATTTTGACGATTATCTACAAGTTTAATAAACTCATCTATTCGATTAGTAACATTAGTTTCCATTACAAATATTTTACTCTCTGTATCTCTTTTTCTAACATCAAACTCTTTATTAAATTCTGAGTAAAAACTTTCTTTATTAAGCATAAGTTCCTGTTCAATTTCAACTCTAAAATTCTTCATAAGGATTTCTTTATCTTCCAAGTTCTTAATTATATGTCTCTCTAAATTTTCAATTCTTTGATCTGAGGATGCCACAAAATTTTCTAAAGAATTTTTTAAATTATCACTTCTTTCTTTCAAATCTTTAAAAAAATCCTCTTCAAGAAGTTTGAGATGGGATGACACATTGTGATAAGAATCCTCTTTAAGTTTTAATACATCTCCTTCAATATTACTCAAACTTAACTTAAGTTCACCAAGATTTTTTAATTGTTCTTCAATCTCTTTATCCATCTTTTCACTTGAACGAGCAAGTTCTATACCTAAATCAGAAATACATGCATTGAATCTACTTTCCATATCAAGGTGCATATTAGAATATTTACTTTCAATCTCAGCATATTTACTTGCAATCAGCTCTTCAACTGAATTAGTCTTGTCATTTATCTTCTTCTCTACAAGCAAATGCTTCTCATCATATTTACCTTCAAGCTCAGCATATTTATTTGCAATCAGCTCTTCAACTGAATTAGCCTTATCATTTATCTTCTTCTCTACAAGCAAATGCTTCTCATCATACTTACCTTCAAGCTCAGCGTATTTATTTGCAATCAGCTCTTCAACTGAATTAGTCTTGTCATTTATCTTCTTCTCTACAAGCAAATGCCTCTCATCATATTTACTTTCAATCTCAGCATATCTCACATCAAGAGTCTCGTCTAATTTATTATGATATTCGCTAATTTTATCCTTTAAATTTTTCTCTATCATCTCAAAATTATTTTCAATTGACTTAAGAGCAGATATCTTTTCATTAATCCCATGCTCATATTTTTCAATCTCTTCATCAATTGCAGCAGTGGCTTTCATCATATACATATCAAAGTGATCTTTTATTTCCTTCTCAAGACCAGACTTAATGACATCAAATTGATGATGTATGTTATTACTATTTTCTTGTATTCTCTTTCTTAAATCTTCTTCAAGCTCTAAAATTTCTTTTGACCTTCCATCGATTATCTCAAAATTAAGATCCATCTCAGAAATTTTTGCTCTCAAATGTTCATCATTATCTGTAAGTATCTTATATATTTCATCTCTAATCTTTGAAATAGCCCCTTCGCTCTCAATAAAAAATGTTGAATATCTCTCTTCAAAATTATTTTCAATAATCTTGAATCTTTCTTTATAAAGATCATTTAAAAACTCAGATTTATCCTCAATATTATTCTTAAGTTCATTAATTACTCCTATAAACTGTTCTCTTAACTGAACAATATCACTATCTATGGCCTTCTTGTAATCAATTGCCTCGTCCCGTCTAACTCTATACTGTCGCTCAATTTCTCTGAGTAATTCACCAAGTCTTAGCTCTTCTTTTTCTATTATATCCTTAATTTTAATTTCAAAATTTTCAACCTGATACTTTGATACATCAAAAGATGACTTAAAATTTTCTAAATTTTCATCCATATTCTTGCTAAGAATATCTATTTTGTCTGTTAACCTTCTATTTACATTTTCAATCTCATATCCTATCTCATTCTCTAATTTATTTGCAAGGGTTTCTGAATATCCTCTAGAATCAGATATTACCTTACTATATTTTTCATTAATTTCTCTATTCACATCATTAAATCTTGAATTAAGAGAATCAATAGTAATATCAATACTTGCCTGAAATGAAGCAATATCTGTCCTTTTATCCTTAAGCAAACTATCAACTTCCTTAACAAACTCTTCTGACCTTTCTAAGACTGTAGCAAATTTCTTAGACAAACTTTCCTCAAGGTCCTTAGTATCCGTATCAAAATGACTCATAATGTTTTTCAGAAGTTCATCTGCATATACATTTCCTTGATTTCTAAACTCATCTATTTTTTCAAGATAATAACTCTCAAGCCCTTCAAAAGTACTCTTAAGATCCTTAATCTTTAAAGTCATCTCAGAATCAATTGAGTTTATATCAATCTTTCCTGAAGATAACACATTCTCAATATTCACTGATATTTCACTTAACTTACCTTGCCAATCATTAAGTTTATTATCTATTTCACTATTAAGCATATCTCTTTTACTTAAGATGTCTTCTGATATTCTATTTAAAAAATTATCTATCTGCTTCTGATTATCTATCTTAATTTCAGAAACTTTTTGCATCCTAGATTCAATAAATCCATCAAGATCCGATCTAAGATTATTTAAAACATCTTCACATCCAACTTTGAAATCTTTAAGTCTATAATCAAGTTCTTCTATATTGCCTTTAATTAACTCTTCTTTATTAGAAAAGTCCTCATTAAGTCCATTAAGCATCATAATAATTTTGTCATGAATTATTTCGGCTTGATTATCAATAAATTCCTTAATCCCTGATAAAGTCTCTTCACTGTTATTATATGACATATCTCTTAATTCTTTATACTTATCTAATACTGAATTTTCAAAGTCCTCCGTCTTTGATGTGACATATTCAAGTCTCTCATTAACATCTTTTTCAAAAGAATCGATCTTTGAAGAAGCTGATAAAAGTAATTCTTCACTTGAAATCTTAATATCAAGTAAAGATTTATTTAAAATAATAAGCTCATCTTTCCAATTAGTATGCATATCCATTGCTTTTTTTTGAATATGTTCTGAGAGTTCATTGAAAATATTTTCACTAAGTTCCTTTCCCTTAGTCCTTTGGTTTTCAATCAAATTTAAAAATTCTTCATTAGTTTTATTTAAATGAGACTTAATATCCTCTAAATTCAAACCTACTTCCCTTTGCCAATGTTCATATTGCAATTTGTCAGCTTCCATCTGCTTAATAAATTCACTTATATCCTCTCCATAATGACTTTTTAAATTAAACACTTCATCATTAATATCAGCACTCATCTTACTCAACTTGGATTTAAAATCTCCTTTTAAAGTCTCAAAGTCTTGTACTAACAAATCATTTAAAGAACTTATACTTTCTTTTAGCTTTGTACTAGTAATCTCAAAATTTTGATAATCATAATCTGATTTTTCAGAAATTTTACTAAAATTTTCATCACATTTAATGGTAAGATCATCAATGTCACGCTCAAATTTATCTGCAATATTTTTATACTTGTCCTTCAGTTGGGTTTCTAATTCACCACTTTTTAAATTCAGAGCTTCTAAGAGAGTTTCATACTTTAAGTTAATGCTACCATCTAAACACGAATAATCATTAACAAATTTTTCATTCATTTCTTTAAGCTCTGAATATAAGCTACTATCCAACTTGGCAATTCTATCTTGAATATCTGTACTGATATTTGAAAGTTTCAATTCCAACTCACTTCCAACATCATTCATTCTTGAAAATACATTTTCACTAAAACTATCAATATCCCCTTTAACTTTGTCCTTAAATTCAACATATATCTTATTAGAATCCTTTTCAAGATCATCAAGCAAAGTCCTAACTCCACCCTGGACACTCTCTATCCTAGAATTAGCATCTTTTAAACTACTCTCTATCCTATCTCTTATGTCTTTATCAAATTGATTTATCTTACTATCATATTCTTTATAAATATCACCAACACTAGATTCAATTTGAACCCTAAATTGTTCCAAAATATCTGCTAATTGCTCTTCATACTGTCTCATCTCTTGTCTTATAGTCTCTTCAAGAGAATTCAGCCTAGAATAAGTATTATCTTTAAAAACAGAACTCAGAGAAGAAATTTCATTGTCTATTAATACCAATTTGCCTTCGAGTTTATCTCTCATCTGATGAGAACGCTCATCGACGTACATAAAAACTTCATCAAATTTTATCTGTAGCTCCTCATTCAGTCTAGTTAAAATAAAATCTTCCTTATCATTAATTTTAGTCTTAGCTTGCTCTACAATAAGATCAAGAGAATTTTCTATTGATTTATATTTAGTTTCATATATACCAAAAGAATCTTCCATTGATTTATTATAATTATCTATGCTAGATTCAATTTTAAACACAAACTCCTTAAATTCATTCTCAAGCTTTTCATTACCCTTATCTAAAATTTCTCTTTTTTTCTCTTCAATCATTACCAATGATTCTTGATAAGATATAAGCTCTCTATCCAGATTATCCATTCTCACACTAAAATCTTTAATAGTGTTATCAAACTTATCCCAACTCTCAATCTTGATAGTCTCAAGATTTTCCTTATTTGTCTTATCGAATTTTTCAAAAACTGTACTCAACCTAGAATCGATAGAATCAATCTGAGTATTAAAATTTTTTAAAGTTTTTGAAAGTTTATCTACTATTTTTCCATCCACTTGAAGTCGTTGTATATTATCTTGCACTTTAAGGGCCATGTCATCTAGCTCTTTAAGCATAGAATCATGATAAGCAATCTTTTTTTCAACTTCTGCAAAATCATTACTTTTATCTTTAATCTTTCGCTGAACTTCATCTATTTTTTTTATGATCTCTATACTAGAACGTTGATACGCTTCCATATCAACAGCAAGATTATTGATTTCTTTTGTCTTCTCATCAATAAAATCTTCAAGGTTATCCTTAGCAATATCAATAAATTTTTTAATCTTATCTAAAGCCCTTGAACGTCTATCATACTGCCTATAAATAAATAAAATCACGAAAACCAATAAAAGATTAACCAAAACGGTTACAAAATCTATCATAAAATATTTTACCCACACTCTATATATTTAAAAGTATATATCTTTGCAAGTCTTTATAATTACTAAAGATAAAATCACATTTCATATCTTTAAGCAACTTTTTTTTAGAAAGATAAGCCGTTCTCATACACACACCACTAGCACCTAAAATATCATATTCATAAGAATTACCAACATACAAAATATGATTACTATCTATACCTAATTCATCCATAATCCTTAAAAAAGCTATTTTGTTTGGCTTTAAGTAACCGGTCTCTTCTGATGAATAAAGAACATCCCAAAAACTATCTTCAATGCCTAACAAATTACTCACACGAGTTGCAATAGGAAAATCTGACATCACTCCTAATTTTATTCCTTTTGATTTAAGAGAATAAATCAAATCATGAACACCAAAATACGGTTTGAGATTTCTAAATTTATTCCTAAAAGATTTACCATAATATATTTTATTTAATAAAAATTCACACCTATTCTCATCAAAACCCAGATGCTTAGCAAGCATTTTAATCTGAATAGACATCAACTCATCTCTACTAGAAGGAATACTTCTTCCCTTTTGTAAACCTCTGATTTCTTTTCTTACCTTTTTAAAAGCTAAAAAAAATTTAATATTTTTTAAAAATTCAGGAAACATTATCAAATTAATATTAATTTCAGGATAAAGAGTTCCATCAAGATCAAACACTACAGCTTTTATCATAATATCTAATTATTTATCCTTATTTATCCTTTTGGGTATTGGCACTATAGATATATTCTTTGGAACTTTGGCCCTAACTAAATGAATATATGAATTTGGATATCTACCTCTAAGTGATTTAATTGAAGTTTCATCATTAATTTCCATTAAAGATACTCTAAAAATAGATTCTCTATCAATAAATGGAAATAACACAACAACATGTTTATGAAAAACTTTTCCTGGAAATCCATTAATTGTTGTATTCAAAGAGCCAAAATACATATGACCAGGCTCCTTAACAGCTAAATAATACAAAATAAACTCTAAATTATCAATCTCATATCCACGGTTTTCAATATACTTAAGAAAACCAATATTATTTACATCTAACTCCTTAACCCTAGATAAGTCTAGATTAGCATCAACATTTTTAAGTTTATAGGCAATATTACGAGTCCAATCAAGTCCAAAAAATGGATCCCTACTAAATTCATAATACTTCGTAAAACTATTACCTCTAATTCCAATATGCTTAACTTTAAGATCCTTTATTTTTAAAAGCTTTCCTGTCATTGCCTTATACATTGAATCTGCTACCCATTTACCAAATCCAGAACAATTAAATCCTATAGGTTCTCTTTGAGGTTCACCCGTTCTAATATACACCATTTCACCTAGTTCATTCATTGCTCCATCATGTACTTCAAATATTAAAGGAGAAACCTTTAAAAAGGCTCTCAGGCTGTCAACAATATTAGAAATATTATCATAAGCTTCAAGGGATCTAGGTCTAAAAAGTTCAAAATCAATAAAATTACTAATATATTTAACTATTTCTAAAAAAGAACCAGTAGCAATATCACTAATTTTAAAAGGCAATTTAATATCTTTATAAATGAAAGTATTAATTAAATAAAAATCAGCACTTGAATGAACATCACCTGCCTTTATTCTAATAAAAGTATCTGCTCTATTTAGAAAAAATATCTTTATCTGTTCAATACCATATCTTCCAACTTTAATTACATAAGAGCCTGGAAAAATATAAGACGCACCATTTTTCCGATTAAAAAAAGAATAGTAAGCATAATCTCCCAATATTGAATTTGATACTTCAACATAATAATCATCTGAAATATAATATTTTTGGGGTTTTATCTTAAAAGCAGTATTCCTCGAATTAAAATATTTTGCATAATTTGCTCTAACACTAAAATCATAAAAAAAATTCTCAAATGCAAAGGGATTCAGATTAGCAACTATCAAAAATAAAAATATATATCTCACTTTAAGTCTCTTGTTTTTTCTCTCAGTTCTATTAAAATTGGAATATTATAATAACCAATTTTACGAATATTATTTACTAAATAATTATAATAAGAATTTGGAAAATTAGTTATTTTATTCGCAAATAAAATAAACTTAACAGGATTAACACTAATCTGAGTTATATATTTCACTTTATGTGAAGCATTCAAATGATAATCCTTAATCCATAAACTCAACATCTTATTCAAATCAGCAGTACTTATTTTAAGTTCAAGTTGTTTTTTTAATTTAATTGCTTCTTTAAAAAGATTATCTACCCCCTCTCTTTTATGAGCAGATATTCTTAATATGGGAGAAAAATTTAAAATTGGGAAAAAAAACTTAACACGATTTTTTAAAGCCTCAAAATAACCGCTTTTTGATTTTACAAGATCCCACTTGGTAAACACAATAATAATCCCTTTACCCCGTTTAGTTGCATAATGAGCAATTTTCTTATCTTGCGCCGTTAAGTCTTCTTTAACATCAACTAATAAAAAGACAATATCTACCATATCAATTACTCTTAAAGCTCTACTTACAGAATAATGTTCAATAAGTTCATTTACCCTTGCTCGCCGCCTTATTCCAGCAGTATCAATAAGCTCAAATGTTTTACCATTCCTTTGAAATCTTGCTTTAACAAAATCCCTTGTAGTCCCAGCAACCCGAGACACAATTGAAACTTCACGTCCTGCTAAAAAATTAATAAGAGTAGATTTGCCTGAATTTGGCTTCCCTATAAGGCCAATCTTAACATCAACATTATCATCAATTGCCAATTTGCCTACTGAATTTTTCAAAAAAATTCTTAAGCTATTCACTCCTTTTCCATGAGTCGCACTAACTAAAAAGCTCTTTTGAAAACCTAAATTTTGAAATTCATAAGTTAAGGCTTGCTTATGATGACTATCTATTTTATTTAACACCAAGACTATCTTATCACTATATTTTCTTAACCTCTCAATAAGCTCATAATCTTCTGATAAAATTTCATTTACATCTAAAACAAACAAGATCAAATCAATGCTATCAAGCAAGCTTATAACTTTATTAACCACAACTCTACTAAGTTCATCCCTTAAAAGGGTAAATCCACCAGCATCAATCAAATAAAATTTATAAGAATCTACTGTACAAATCTCTTTTATCAAATCCCTAGTAACTCCATAAATTTCATCAGTAATACTTCTATTTGAGCTTAAAAGCTTATTAAATAAAGTAGACTTCCCAACATTTGGTCTTCCAACAATAAGAACACTTTTATAATCTTGAACTTTAGAACCAATCAAAGCTAAACTGCCTCTTTCCTTATGTATGTTTTTCTATTATAATATCAGATATTACAGCTTTATGCCAATTATAAACGGACGTCCAATTGATAAGGAAAAAAAGAAATAGTAAACGAAAAACAAGTAGCTTTAATCAAATAGATATATTTTTAGTATTATTTGCAATATTCTTAACAGGACTCTGCTTATTACTAATAATTAAAAATTCACTCATTAAAAACATATTCAATGAACAAATTAACAATAATGACAATTTTGAATTTAGCCAATCAAAACCTAATAAGATAGAAGCAAAACTAGAGAATACAAAAAATGAAACTATTAAAATACTTAACAATGAAAAATTTTTAATAAAGCCACCTGAAATACAAAAAATTGAAGAAGAATTTAAATATCAAGAACAAAAATACTTAAAAAACAAAAAAGAAGTTAAACTATATTTTATAAAAGTTACCGCTGAGGGACATTTTTTAAAACAATGGATTAAGCGAACCATTCAATATGATAAAAACATTCTCAAAGAAACATTAAAAGCACTAATTAACGGTCCTAATGAATATGAACTTAAAAATAATTTCTTAAGTTTAATTCCTATCAACACCAAAGTATTAAACTTAAGTATAAATGATGGAATTGCTCACATAAATTTATCTAAAGAATTTTATGAAAATAGTTTTGGAGTAGAAGGAACAATTAATCAGGTCAAGCAAATTATTTTAACATGTCTTGAAATTCAAGGAATCAACGGAATAACTTTAAAAGTTGAAAACAACCCAATAATACTTGAAGATTTAAATTTAGACTTTTCAGGAATCTTAGATAACAAAAAACTCGCAAAATATTAAAAATTAATATCATCAAGAAGGGCAAGAGATTGCATAAGATTCATTGAATTATCTTTAACAACCAAAAACATAAATTCTTGATTTCCTTTCCGTCCTTTGGTTGCAAGTTTTAATATATTTTTAATTTGTAGATTATTATCATAAAACTTTTTAATTACCTTATTTAATATCTTACTTAGATATCTCTTTCCAACTACACCATTAAAATCTTTTATATCTAAATTTAATCCTTTAAGCTCAAATTGAGGTTTAACAAGAACAACGATAAGCTTATCAGAAAGTTTATCAATTAAATTTGCACATATACTAATTACAGATCTAAAAGAAACATCAATAACGGCTAAATTAGGTTGTATGTCAAATTGTTTAATAGCAAAAATATTAGTCTTTTCAAAAACTTTAACCCTTGGGTCAACTCTTAACTTATAAGATAGCTGATTAAATCCAACATCAACTGCATAGACTAACTTTGCACCTTCTTGCAAAAGACAATCTGTAAAACCACCTGTTGAAGCACCAACATCTATACAGATTTTATCTTTAACTGTAATTTTAAATGTTTCTAAAGATTCAAAAAGTTTATGACCTCCTCTTGAAACAAATTGCCTAGACTCACTCTCTATTAAGTTTATTTTACTATTTCTTAACAGCAAAACCTTAGGATTTCTTTCTTTGTGAGAATTGACATACACCCTGCCGGTCAAAATTAAAATTCTAAGTTCTTCTCTTGTTAAACCTGGATAATTCTTGCAAAGTACATTTAATAAACTATTTCTGTATTCTTTCAATTTTCAAAGCACGTCCTGTTTTTAAATGAGAAGTAATAACAACGCCCTGTATAATCACATCCTCTTCAACAGTTTCTGTTCGTAAAGCCACATATTCAAGTAATCCTTTAAGAGAAATCTCGGGATTAAACCCTATTACAGAATTCAAACTACCTGTCATCCCAAGATCACTAATATAAGCAGTCCCCTTATCTAAAATTCTCTCATCTTGCGTCATTATATGTGTATGCGTACCAACAACTCCAGTTACCAATCCGTTCAAAAAATATCCAAAACTCTCTTTCTCATAATTACTCTCAGCATGAAAATCAACAAAAATAGTTTTAACTTTATTTCTAATCATGTTAACAACTTTCTTTATATTTTCAAAAGGATTTTTAACAATGAAAGTCATTCCTACAAATCCCTGAATATTTATAACAGCAACTTTTTCATTTTTAACATTTAAAATACAATACCCATGTCCTTCAAGAAGATCTGAAAAATTATTTGGTCTTAAAATATACTCCTGTTTATCCAAATATTCCCTTATACTATGATCTGCATAAACATGATTACCTGTAGTAATAACATTCACACCTGCCTTAAAAAGATTTTCTGCTATCTCTGGAGTAATTCCAAAACCACCTGAAGAATTTTCCCCGTTGACAATTGTCAAATCTATATTATATTTCTCTTTAAGATTTTTAAGATTAAAAAAAACCTTTTTAAGACCCCCATTACCTATGACATCTCCAATTATTAACGCTCTAATCACACCGTTATCTTGCATACTCAATAACTCTAGTTTCACGAATAATAGTAACTTTTATTTTACCAGGATATCTCATCTCAACTTCTATTTTCTTTGCAATATCTCTTGCAAGCATAGTAGCTTTTTCATCATTAATTAATAAATTGTCAACGATGATTCTAACTTCACGACCTGCCTGAATTGCATAACACTTTTGAACACCCTCAAATCCATATGCAATCTCTTCAAGTCTCTTAAGTCTATTTATATAATTGTTCAAACTTTCACGTCTTGCACCAGGACGAGATGCAGAAATAGCATCAGCTATTTGAACGACGATAGCCTCAAAACTTTCAGGCTTTATTTCATTATGATGTGCAGCAATAGCATTAACAACAATATCGCTCTCTCCACAACTCTGAGCAAGCTCAGCACCCGTAATAGCATGCCCCTCACTATTCTCAGAAATACTTTCCATACCCTTTCCAATATCATGCAAAAGACATGCTCTCTTGACAACAACAGGATCTAATTTCATTTCTTTAGCTAAAATTTCTCCGATTATTGCTGTTTCTTTTGAATGACTTAGAACGTTTTGACCATAACTGCTTCTAAAGTAAAGCCTTCCAAGACCTCTAATAAGCCTTTTGTCAAATCCATGTATATTTAAATCAAATACTGCCTTTTCACCTTCCTCAAGAATAATATTATTGATCTCATTAGTAACACTATAAACAATTTCTTCAATTCTTGCAGGATGAATTCTCCCATCTGCAACGAGTCTTTCAAGGGTCCTTTTTGCTATCTCCTTTCTTACTGGATCAAAACACGATATAACAACAGCCTCAGGAGTATCATCAATAATAATATCTGCACCTATTAATGTTTCAAGAACCCTGATATTACGTCCTTCTTTACCAATAATTCTACCTTTCATCTCATCATTAGGCAGCTCAACAGAAGTAACTGTAAACTCAGAGCTGACCTCTGTTACTATACGTTGCATAGTAGAGACTAATATATCTTTAGCTACCTTATCTGCTAAAAGCTGAGCCTCTTGCTCACTTTTATTAATAATTATTTGAGCATCTCTCTTGGATTCATTTTCAACTTTTTCAATTACAATCTTTTTTGCTTCTTCTTTTGTAAGACCAGCAATATTTTCTAACTTTTTAACAAGAGATAATTCCTTATCTCGTATGATTTTTTCTTTTTGCTCAAATTCCTTAAGCTTAAAATCAATCCTACTTTGCTGCTTATCAAGAGCTGATATTCTTTTATCTAAAGTCTCTTCTCTTTGTAATAACCTTCTCTCTAAATTAAAAACCTCATTTTTTCGCTCCCTTATTTCCCTATCCTGCTGGTTCTTCTCTTTAAGCATTTGAGCTTTTGCATGTGAAATAACTCGTTTTTTTTCATTTTCTATCTCTACGATTGCCTCTTCTTGTACTTTCTTTAGCTTTTTATCTAAATTTAATAAAGAAAATCTACCTAAAATAATTCTTATTAAAAAACCTAATACAATACCTAAAACACCAGCAAGAATAGAAGAAAAAGTAATATATGACATACAATTTACCCCCTATTCTACCAAACCAATTAAATATAAACCCTTTAGAAGGATATATTTAATACGTAAGACTATTGCTTTTCTTCTAAGGTTTTATCAACTAGTTCAAGAATTGCCATTTCAGCTGCATCCCCATACCTTTGTCCTAGCTTAATAACCCTAGTATACCCACCCTTTCTTTCTTTAAAGATAGGGGAAATCCTAGTAAATAATTTATTCAGAATATATTTATCATGTATAAACTTTGATACTTCTCTTCTATTATGCACGCTATCAACTTTAGCCCTAGTAATTAATTTTTCAGCAAATCTCTTAACTTCACTCAATTTTGCTTTAGTAGAAATTATTTTTTCATGCCTAAAAAGAGAAATTACCATATTTCTTAAAAGCGCCTTTCTATGACTTGACTTTCTATCTAACCTATTAAATCCTACCTTAGTCTTCATATAACAATGATCTCCCTTCTAATGAGATATTTTATCGTTTTTATTCAATATTTTTAGAGCTTCTGCCTTAGACATTCCCAAAAATAATCCATAAGTGTTAAGCTTTTCAATTATTTCTTCCAAACTTTTTTTCCCAAAGTTCCTTGCCTTCGAAAGATCCTCTGCACTTTTGCTAATAAGTTCTCCTAAAGTCTTAACATTTTCCTTGGTTAAACAATTCAGAGATCTAACAGATAAATTTAATTTCTCAATATTTATGCTAAGTATATCGGAATCTCTAAGTTCAGAATTCTCAACAGAATGTACAACCTTATCTTCAAAATTAACCAATGGAAGCAAAAAGTCCCTCACTATAGAAGCCGCTTTTTTAATTGCGTCTTTAGCACTAATTACACCTGTTGTCCAAATTTCCATAACAAGTTTATCATAATCAGACCTCTGTCCAACTCTAGTATCTTCAACAGAATATGTAACCTTTTCTATTGGAGAAAATATAGAATCAAGTGCAATGGTATTAACTTCTTCTAAATATTTAGCATTCTGTTCAGAAGAAACATAACCTCTCCCATAATTGATTTGAAATTCAAAATCCAAATTTGCCTCACTTGAAAGCGTAGCAATAACTAAATCTTTATTAAAAACTTCAACACCCTCTCTTTCAAGATGAACTGCCTTTAAAACATTAGTATCTTTTCCATTAACAGAAAGACTTATTGTAGTACTATTAACTCCCTCATCTAATTTTAAGTGAATATTCTTAATATTAGCAATTACTTCAAGAGTATCCTCTACAACACCTGGTATTAAATCAAATTCACTTGAAACAATCTTTAAAGACCCACCTTGATTAGACTGAATCCTCATAGCAGAAATAGCATACCCTTCAATAGAAGATAGCAAAACTCGCCTTAAAGTGTTCCCAATAGTAACACCAAAACCTTTCTCAAAAGGATACATTATAAATTTTCCATAAGAACTATCATCTTCTCCTCTTACAAACTCAATCCTATCAGGTATAGTAAAATCTTTCAAAAGCTTTCCTAAAGACATCAATAGCTCCTCTAACTAAACTCGTCTAGTTTTCTTAGGTCTACACCCATTATGCGGTATTGGAGTAACATCTGAGATTGATTTAACAATTATACCTGTTGATCCAACAGTTCGTATGGCAGACTCTCTACCAATTCCCGGACCTTTAACAAAAACATGAACATAATTAATACCAAAATCCTTAACTTTACCTAAAGCCGATTCTGCAGTCATCTGAGCAGCATAAGGAGTCGATTTTTTAGCACCCTTAAAACCCATTCCACCTGCACTTGCCCAAGCTAAAGTATTTCCTCTTATGTCTGATACAGTTACGATGGTATTATTAAAAGTAGCCTGTATATAAACATTGCCTTCACCAATATTTTTTTTTACCTTTTTTTTATTAGTTGATACTTTTGCACTCAAACTTATCTCTCCTCCATAAGCAAAATAACTTTATTTAGCAGCCATCTTCTTATTAGCCACAGTCTTTCTCTTTCCCTTCCTGGTTCTTGCATTAGTTTTAGTTCTTTGACCTCTTAAGGGTAAACCTTTTCTATGTCTAAGGCCTCTATAACATGCAATATCCATAAGCCTCTTAATAGACATAGCTAACTCACTTCTAAGCTTTCCCTCAACAACATAATCACTTTCAATTATTTTTCTAAGCTTATTAACTTCATCATTATCCAAATCTTTAGCTCTTTTTTCTGGTAAAATATCTGTTTTTCTGCAAATTTCTAAAGCTCTAGCTCTTCCTATACCATAAATAGACGTAAGAGCTATTTGAAGTTGTTTGTTATTTGGCAAATCTATTCCTGCTATCCTAGCCATTTTTTCCCCTTATTTTTGTCTTTGTTTATGTTTAAGATTATCACAAATAATTCTTAAAACACCTTTTCTCTTTATCACTTTACATTTTTCACAAATTGGCTTTACACTTACCCTAACTTTCATAAATTACTCCTAAATTTTCTGCAAAAAAGCATACTTTTTGCCAGGCCCACGAGATAATCCTTGAGTCTTTAAATATGCATCAATCTGAATTAATGTATCAAGAGCTACTCCTACCATAATAAGGAGTGAAGAACTACCCATAATCCTTGAGACATCATAAGGAAATCTAAAAATATTCTGCACTAAAAACGGAATAATTGCAATAATAGATAAAAAAATAGAACCTGAAAATAATGTTCTATTCATAATTCTATCTAAATAACCCTCCATCTCATCCGCCTTTATACCTGGAATAGTTCCCCCATTTTTGCGAATATTATTACTTATATCTTTTGGACTTAATTGTATCTTTGAATAAAAATATGTAAAACCTATTATTAAGACTACATTCAACAAAGTATAATAAAGCCCATTAGGTCTTAAATAAGATAAAATTTGTCTTGAGAGAACAGAAGTTCCAGCAAATCCACTCAAAATTTGCAAAGGCAAGGTAATAAGCACAGATGCAAAAATAACAGGCAAAACACCTGACGGATTAAGCTTAATTGGTAAATATGAACTAACTGTATTCCTTGAATTTGCTCTAGCATAATGAATAGCAATTCGTCTTTGCGCCTTATATTCATATATGATCAATATAACAACCAAAATAAACACACTTAATACCAGTATCACAAAGACAGGATTAACATTTTGAGATGGATCTCGCATGCTCTGAAAAAGATTAAATAAAGCCGCTTGAAGTCTAACCACTATTCCTGAAAAAATTATTAAAGATACACCATTCCCAATTCCTCTCTGATTAATTTGTTCACCAAGCCACAAAAGAACAAATGTGCCTGTTGTAACTGTTAAAATAGCAATAAAAATATATCTATAAAAAGGCATATTAAGTGCACCTGGAATGCTTTTAGCATAAAGACTAGTGGCATATCCTTGGGCTACAGCCGCAACAATTGTTAAATATTTTGTGTATTTTTTTATTTTTTTTCTTCCATTATCCCCTTCTTGTATCTTTTTAAGAGAAGGAAAAGAATAAACAAGAAGCTGAATAATAATTGATGCTGAAATATAAGGACCTATGCTAAGCATAAATATAGAAAAATTACTAAAAGCACCACCTGAAAAAAAATCAAAATAATTAGTAATTGAAAAATCTGACTGGGATTTAAAATAACTTCTAAGCGCCACAGGATCTATCCCTGGTATTGGCAAGTAAGAGCCAACTCTAAAAATAAAAAGAATAAACAGAGTAAATAAAAATTTGCTCCTTAAATCCTTAATTGTAAATAAATTAAAAAACAAACCTTTCATTTCACTACCATTTTAAACCAATTTAATACTGCAACCAATTTTCGTTGCCAATTTTTCAGCAGACTTTGAAATACGCGAAACTTCAAAATTCACTTTCTTAGTAAGCTCGCCATTAGCCAAAATCTTGATATTTTTTTTATTCTTACTTATAAGCCCTTTTTGTAACAAAGTATTATAATTGACTAAATCTCCATCCTCAAATTTTCTATCTATATCCCCAAGTCCTACAATCTCATACTTTACCTTATAATCATGATTGGAAAAACCTCTTATTGGAAGTCTTCTATAAAGAGGCGTTTGTCCTCCTTCAAAACCAATCCTTGGCGAATTATTTCTAGCTTTTTGTCCCTTTTGTCCTCTCCCAGAGGTCTTCCCAAGACCAGAACCTGGCCCTCTACCAACAATTTTTCGAGACTTATTAGCTCCTAAAGGTCTCCTTAGCTTAATCATTCTTTACCTCACTTAATAAAACCATGCTAATTACACTATTAAGCATCCCTTGAAGAGACTTGTTTAAAATATGAACTTTTTTATCTCCTATTCTCTTAAGACCCAAAGCTTTCAATGTCTTAACCTTACTGTCTAATTTCCCAATAAGACTTCTCTTAAGCTCAACCTCGATCTTAATATCGCTCTTAATAAGAATTTCTCTATTATTTTTCATCTTTTTAATAAAAGCCTTATTCTTCAACCTAGATCTTGAGGCTTTAAACCTAATCTTTTTAAGCTGAAGTCGCAATTTTCTCTTAATCATAAACTAACCCCATAAAGTCCTTAAAGTTTTACCTCTTATTTTTGCTACTTTTCTAGCATCTAAAACCAAGTCAAATGCTTTAAAAGTCGCCTTTACCACATTCATAGAATTATTTGAACCAAGAGATTTACTTAAAATATCATGAACTCCCAAAGCTTCCATGACAGCACGAACAGGTCCACCTGCAATAATACCAGTACCTTGAGTTGCTGGCTTAATTAAAACTTTGGCTTTTTTAAAATCCCCAATGATCATATGAGGAAGAGTGCCCTTTTTAATAGGAATAACCCTTAAATTTTTTCTAGCACTCGCTAAACTCTTCTTTATTGCATCACTAGCATCATTGGCCTTACCAAATCCCCAGCCAACTTGACCTTCGCCATCACCAACAACCATAAAAGCAGAAAAAGAAAACCTTCTTCCACCCTTTACAACTTTAGTCACCCTACTTAATGATATCAATTTCTCTATTTGCTTTTTATGAACTTGAGATTCCACTATAATTCCCCCTAAACATCAATACCGGCTTCACGCAAAGAAGTTGCAAAACTTGCAATAAGACCATGATATTTATAACCATTTCTATCAAAAATAAGTTTATTTATGTTTTTATCTTTAAGTTTCTTTGCAAGAACTTCGCCAAGTTTCCTTATATCATCAATATTTTTGTTCAATTTAAGATCTTTTTCAATAGTAGAAACACTTGCAAGAGTATGACCCGCCACATCATCAATGACTTGAACATAAAAATATTTATTGGACTTAAAAACTGTAACCCTAGGCCTATCTGCAACACCAAATCCAATTCTATCTCTTATTCTCTTTTTACGCTTTATATTTCTTTTTTCAGCTTCTTTTACTTTTTTCATAAATACTCACCTAAAACCTATTTTTTTACTCCTGATTTCCCTACTTTGCGTCTGATTACTTCATTATCATATTTAATTCCTTTACCCTTATATGGTTCAGGCACTCTCAAACCTCTAATCTCAGCAGCAACCTGTCCAACGCTACACTTATCTATACCCTCAACAGCAATTTTGGTATTACCATCAAGTCGAATATTAATTCCTTCGGGAATCACATACTCAAATTGAGTTGAATATCCTAAGTTAAAAAAAAGACTTGTTCCTTGTTGCTCAACCCTGTACCCTATACCACTAATAGTAAGAGATTTTGAAAATCCATCAGATACTCCCTTAACCATATTAGAAATTAAACTTCTATAAAGTCCATGAAAAGCTCTTGTCTGTTTATCGTCAAAAGAACGCTCAACAATAATATTACTATCCTTAACTCTAACCTTAATGCTACTCTTTAGTTCTTGGCTTAATTTGCCTCTCTTGCCTTCAACTGTTACTATGTTGTCTTTAATATCAACCTTCACAGAATCAACTATCTTTATAGGAAGTTTACCAATACGTGACATATTTACCTACCTCTTAACCTTACCAAACTGAGCAAATTAGCTCACCACCTACTTTATTATCTTTGGCTTGCTTGCCAGTAATAACACCTTTTGAAGAAGACACTATTAATATGCCATACCCATTCTTTATCCTTGGCATATTTTTGTATGAAGAATAAACTTTTCTACCAGGAGTCGAAATAGCATCTATTCTATTTATAGCCGGATTTCTCTTATTATCATAATTTAGTATTGCCTTAATAAAAGAAATGCCTTTCTTATCAAAGATATTATAATTCTTAATATATCCTTCTTCCTTCAGAATGTCTAAGATAGATTTATTTATTTTAGACATCTTTAAGTCTACAGACTCATGCTTAACCCTACTTGCATTTCTTATCTTAGTTAACATATCTCCCACTGAATGCGTAACAGCCATAAATTCTCCTTACCAGCTTGATTTTGAGACACCAGGAATTAATCCTGCAGATGTATGATTCCTAAAGCATATACGACACATACCAAAATCTCTCATATACCCCTTTGGACGCCCACATAACTTACATCTATTTTTTTGTCTCGTTTTATATTTTGGCTTTCGTAAGGCCTTAACTATCATTGATTTTTTAGCCATAAATAAAAACTCCTTTAATTACTAAATGGCATACCAAACTTCGAAAGCAAAGCTTTACCCTCTCTGTCGTTTAAAGCCGTAGTTACTATTGTAACATTCAAGCCAGATATCCTCTCTATTTTATCATAATCTATCTCAGAAAATATTATTTGCTCTGCTATTCCAAAAGAGTAATTACCATTGCCATCAAATGCATTGCCATTTACACCTCTAAAATCTTTAACACGAGGTAACGCCAAATTAATAAGTTTATATAAAAACTCATACATAATATCACCGCGAAGAGTAACCTTAGCGCCTATCGCTTGACCTTGTCTAATCTTAAACCCAGCAATGGCTTTTTTGGCCTTTGTCTTAACAGCCCGTTGACCAGTGATTTGGCTAAGCTCATAAACAGCTGAATCTAAAAGCTTTTTATTTTTAACAGCATCACCAACTCCCATAGAAACAATAATTTTTTCTATTTTTGGAGCTTGCATAATAGATTTATATTGGAACTCACTAACAAGCTCTTTTATAATATTATCTTTATAATGCTTTTTTAACGCAGGAACATAACTCATAAGCTAAACATTCTCCCCATTCTTTTTAAGGTATCTCTTTTTTTCATTATTTTCAAATTTAAACCCTATTCTTGAAGCTATACCACTTGAAAATAACATTACATTTGAAATATCTATAGGTGCTTCCTTATCAATTATCTTGCTCTTTTCTTGAGGAGTTCTTGCCTTGACAACCTTCTTAACCATATTACAAGACTTAACAATAACCTTAAGATTTTTCCTATCTATGCTAACAACCTCACCCGTTTTACCTCTATCCTTACCACAAAGAATTTTTACATTATCGCCTACTTTCAACTTCGTCTTCATAAATAGCCCCTTATATCACCTCTGAAGCCAATGAGACAACTTTCATAAAATTAGCATCCCTTAGCTCTCTTGCAACAGGTCCAAAAACTCTCTTACCTCTTGGATTCAAGTTAGCATCAAGTATAACACATGCATTATCATCAAATCTAACATAAGTCCCGTTCTTCCGTCTTATCTCTTTTGAGGTCCTAACAACTACGGCTTTATGTACCTCGCCTTTCTTAATAGGTGAATTGGGAATTGCTTGCTTCACAGCAATAACTATTATGTCTCCAACCCTAGCAGATCGTTTTTTACTTCCACCAAGAACTTTTATGCACTCTGCTATCTTACCGCCCGTATTGTCAGCAACCGTTAAATATGTCTGCATCTGTACCATAATTAATCTCCTCTACAAAAATAACTGAAATTATTTTGACTTCTCCAAGACTTCAACAAGCATCCATCTTTTTTCTTTACTAATCGGCCTGGATTCAATAATCTTTACCTTATCTCCAAGTTTTGATTCTTCTCTCTCATCATGAGCCTTTACTCTTCTGCTAACTTTTAAGTACTTATGATAGATAGGATGCATTTTTCTTTGAACAATTTCAACAACTATTGTTTTACTCATCTTATCACTAACAACCTTTCCAATTAGCTCTTTCTTATTTTCCCTTGCCATAAAACTTAAACCTTCCTAATACCTATTTCATATTCATGAACTATTGTTTTAAGCCTTGCAATATCTCGCCTCAGCTCTCTTTTTTTTAAAGGATTCTCAACATGACCAACCACAGCCTTAAATCTTAAGTCCATATATTCTTTTTTTAAAGCCAATCCCTTAGCTTTCATATCTTCAAGAGTAAGATCCCTAAATTTTTTCGACATAACTCACCTCAAATCTCGCCTTACCACAAATGTAGTTTTAACCGGGAGCTTAGAACTGGCAAGCATCATAGCTGCCTCAGCAAGTTCTCTAGGCACTCCAGCCATCTCAAACATAACGGTTCCAAGCTTAACAGGAGCATTCCAATGATCAACACCTCCCTTACCTTTACCCATTCTCGTTTCAGCTGGCTTTTTAGTATAAGGCACATCTGGAAATATTCTGATCCAAACTTTACCTCCCCTCTTAACTCTACGTGTCATAGCAACACGAGCTGCTTCAATCTGCCGTGCAGTAATAAAATATGTCTCAAGAGAAACAAGTCCATATTCTCCAAAAGATATCTCGTTACCCTTCTGAGCCTCTCCAGAAAGTCTTCCTCTTTGCTTCTTCCTATATTTAACCTTTCTAGGACTTAACATTTAACGCTCCTTAAAGATTCTAGACATCAGAACCATTTTTCTTTTTAAAACTACTATTGGATTTAGATCCAAATTCTAATTTTTTTTTAGAAAATTTATCGTCATTGACAACTTTTTTACTCTTATCATCTACTCTATTTTTGTCAAAATGCTCACTCTTTTCTCTCGAAGTTTTTTTGTTAATTACCTGACCAGCATCTGAATTAGTCTGTTTTCCTAAAACTTCTCCCTTAAACAACCAAACTTTAACACCAATAACACCATAAGTTGTCTGAGCTTCGGCAAAACCATAATCTATATTAGCTCTAAGAGTATGTAAAGGAATACGTCCTTCTTTAACTTCAAAACTTCTGGCAATCTCAGCCCCACCAAGCCTGCCTGAAACTTTAATTTTTACACCTTGAACACCTTTGGAAATAGAAGATAAAAGTGAAGACTTTAAAAGTTTTCTATAAGAAGCTCTATTTTCTAGTTGCTTTGCTATTCCATTAGCAACAATTTGCGCATCAAATTCTGGCTTCTTAATCTCTTTTATTTTAATATTAATTTTTTTAGATATTTTTCTAGTTAATAATTGTCCAATTTTTTCAAGATTGGCGCCCTTAACACCAATAACAGAACCAGGTCTTGGAGTGGAAATTATTACTGTTACTCTTTGAAGATTATTTCTAATAATCTCTATATCAGAAATATCAAACCTAATTCCTTTAAGAAACTTCATAGTTTCCCGTCTTATTAAGAAATCTTCGTGAAGAATCTCAGAATATAACTTTTTATCAAAATACCACTTTGATTTCCAATCCCTATTGATCTTAATTCTTAAACTGTAAGGATGTACTTTTTGACCCATATCTTATTCTCCACCATACATCTTTTCATAAACTTCAACAAAAATATGACAACTTCTGTTAACAAGCCTATCTGCTCTACCTCTAGCTCTAGGCCAAACGCTCCTACGCCTTCGCCCATCGTCTACCATGACTGTTTTTATAAAAATCATATCTTCAGAAAGTTTTCTGTTATGATACATAGCATTCGATGCGGCTGATTTGACCACCTTACCTAAAAGTTTAGCACATTTATTGGGCATAGAACAAAGTATCGCAACAGCTTCACTGTAAGGCTTACCTCGTATATTATCGGCTATAGGCCTTACTTTTTTTGGAGAAGATGGCAAATTTTTGCCTCTTGCAGTATATCTTCTATTTACAAACATAAACTCTACTTCCTTCCCTTCTTATCTGATTTAGCATGTCCCCTAAAAATTCTTGTAGGTGAAAATTCCCCAAGCTTATGCCCAACAAGATCTTCAGTAATATACACAGGAATAAAAGACTTCCCATTGTAAACAGATATAGTAAGACTTACCATCTCAGGAATTATTGTTGAGGCTCTAGAATAGGTTTTAATTACCACCCTTTTCTCTCTGCCAGAAGAGGCTAAAACTTTTTGATAAAGACTCTTTTCTATAAAAGGTCCTTTTTTAATAGATCTTGCCACTACACACTCCTAATTATTTCTTCTTTTAATGATAAATTTATCTGAGTACTTATTTTTCTTACGAGTCTTATATCCCTTAGTTGGCTGTCCCCAAGGAGATACAGGATGACGACCACCAGAAGTTTTACCCTCCCCACCTCCATGTGGATGGTCGATAGGATTCATCGCAACACCTCTTACCTTAGGCCTTTTACCAAGCCATCTACTCTTACCAGCTTTACCAATAGAAACATTTATATAATCTTCATTGCCAACTTCTCCAAGAGTCGCTATGCATTTTTTAAAGATCATTCGCATCTCACCTGATGGAAGCTTAACTGTTACATAATCTCCCTTAGAAGCAAGCACCATCGCATAGCCTCCAGCACCTCTTACAAGCTGTCCACCTTTTCCAATATTAAGCTCAATGTTATGCACTGCTTTACCAATAGGAATGTCCTCAAGTGGCAAAGCATTGCCAATCCTTATTGGAGCATTTGGACCACTCTCCAAAATATCACCGACTTTAATTCCTTTAGGAGCAATAATATATCTTTTATCCCCATCTCTGTAAACAAGCAAAGCTATATTAGAACTTCTATTTGGATCATACTCAATAGACACAACTCGAGCAGGTATACCAAACTTATCCCTTCTGCCAAAGTCAATCTCTCTATACCGTCTTTTATGTCCTCCACCTCTTCTTCTAACACTAATTCTTCCAGAAGAATCTCTTCCAGCCCTAGATACCTTCCCTCTAGTTAAAGACTTCAAAGGACTATTACCCTTACTTAACTCATCAAAAGATAAAGTTGTCTTATAACGTAAAGATGAAGTTTTTGGCTTATAAGTCTTAATACCCATATTTTTCTCCAAAACCACTAAAAAATATCTATCTTATCTTCTTTTTTAAGATAAACGTACGCCTTTTTCCATGAAGAAGTTTTTCCCTTACCAATAGGATAACCTTTCCTTGACACAACCATTTTAACCTTGCTCTTAACATTAAGCAAATTACATGATATTGGAGTAACATTAAAAAGCTCTTTAATCGCAGCGCCAATCTCTTTTTTATTTGCTTGCTTCCTAACCTTAAAAGCATAAACATTCATATTCTCTCTTTGAATATTAGTTTTCTCAGTAAGCATAGGCGAAATTATTATATCATAAGCTTTCATAACTCATCCTTACTATCCCTTTTATTTAACATAAAGCTCATTAAGTCCATTAATAGCAGACTCAAGTGCTATTAAATTTTTAGCATAAAATAAATCAACAACTCTAAGTCTATTAAAAGATAAAATCTTTAAATCTCTTATATTTTTTCCTGCTCTTTTAACCATTTGATCATCATTACCCAATAAAATTACTGTTTTACCATTAATCTTTATAAAATTTTTCATTATTAAAGCAAGATCTTTTGTCTTTCCTGATTCAATAGTAAAATTTTCAACAATTTTTAATCTATCTTCTACAGATACACACAGACTAAGAACAGATCTAAAAGCAAGCCGTTTAACTTTTTTTGGAAGCTTATAACTATAGTCTCTTGGTTTTGGCCCTAAAGCTACACCTCCACCAACCCAAACAGGATTTCTCTTAGTACCAACCCTAGCACGTCCTGTACCCTTTTGTTTCCAAGGTTTCTTTGAACTACCCCTAACCTCAGACCTAGTTTTAGTTGAAGCTGTTCCAACCCTAAGATTGGCTAGTTCATTATTAATAGCATTATATATAGAACCATAACTAATATCTATATTAAAAACTCCTTCCTCTAAATTTATAGTTCGAAGTTCTTGTCCATCCTTAGAAAAAACTTTTCTTTCCATACTAAACACCCACTTTTTTCGCCTTTTTAACAATAACAAAAGAACCCTTAATCCCTGGCACAGCTCCTTTTACCAAAATGGCTCTTTTCTCTTCATCAATAAAAACAACTTCAAGATTTTGAATAGTTTGTTGCTCTCCACCCATTCTGCCAGCCATTTTAGTTCCCTTAAAGGTTCTAGCAGGTGTAGTAGCTTGACCTGTACCACCAAGATGTCTATGAAACTTAGAACCATGAGAAGATGGACCACCACTAAAATTATGCCTCTTCATAGCCCCTTGAAAACCTTTACCCTTAGTAGTACCAGTAATATCCACATACTTAATCTCCCTAAAAGCATCAAGTCCGATTTCATCGCCAGCATCATAACCTTTAAGACCCTTAAATTCTATCACATATCTCTTAGGTTCAACATTCTCTAAGTTTTTATACTGACCTCTTATAGGCTTTGAAATTTTAGAACTCCTAAGATCGACAGAACCCATTATCAGAGCATCATATCCATCTCTTTCTACCGTTTTTTTTCCTATAACATAATTGGGCTCAAATTCTATCACCGTAACAGGCACCACAACTCCATTGCCTTGAAAGACCTGCGTCATGCCAACTTTTTTTCCAATCAATCCCAACATTAAAACACCTCAAATTCATAACTTAAAAAATCTATTTACTGCTTAATATCAACCTCCACTCCTGCAGGAAGCTCTAATTTCATTAAAGAGTCCATCAAAGCAGAAGTAGGCTCTAAAATATCAATAAGCCTCTTATGAGTTCTCATTTCAAACTGTTCTCTTGATTTTTTATTAACATGAGGAGAACGCAAAACAGTATATTTTTTTATCTTTGTCGGCAAAGGAATAGGACCTTTAATTTGTGCCTTAGATTTTTGAACAGCCCTAACAATAGACTCAGCACTCTGATCTAATATCTTAACATCAAAACTAAAAAGTCTTACCCGTATCTTATCTTTAGTAATCAATTTATTCTCCTAAACTTTAGAGATATACAAACCTCTAAACCCTACACTATTCCAATATTTCAAGAATTCTTCCTGAAGCAACAGTTCTACCGCCTTCTCTAACAGCAAATTCAACATTCTTATCCATAGCTATTGAAGATATAAGTTCAACAACAATGTCAACATTATCCCCTGGCATAACCATTTCTTTGCCCTCTAAGCTAACCATACCTGTAACATCTGTTGTTCTAAAGAAAAACTGTGGTCTATATCCTGAAAAGAATGGTTTATGTCTTCCGCCTTCTTCCTTAGTTAGACAATATATAGAAGCCTTAAACTTCTTATGAGGAGTAATTGTACCAATAGCAGCAATAACCTGACCTCTCTCAATATCCTTTTTATCAACACCTCTTAACAAAAGACCAACATTATCCCCTGCTTGACCTTGCTCAAGAATCTTTTGAAACATTTCAACACCAGTAACGGTTGTCTTCCTAGTTTCTCTAATTCCAACGATTTCAACTTCTTGTCCAACTTTAATAACACCTCTCTCAATACGACCAGTAGCAACAGTACCACGTCCAGAGATAGAGAAAACATCTTCAACAGCAAGCAAAAATGGTTTATCAATATCTCTTTGGGGAAGATCAAAATAATTATCCATAGTTTCAAGAAGTTCCTTTATGCATTTTGTAGCTTCAGGATCATCAGGATTTGACATAGCTCCAAAAGCTGAACCCTTTACTATTGGTGTATCACCAGGAAATCCATATTTTTCAACAAGCTCTAAAACTTCAACTTCAACAAGTTCAACAAGCTCAGGATCTGCCAAATCTAGTTTATTTAAAAATACTATTATTTTATTTATCCCCATTCGCTGAGCAAGAAGTAAATGCTCTTTTGTCTGAGGTTCTGCTCCACTATCAGCAGCAACCAACAATACCGCAGCATCCATCTGAGCTGCACCTGTAATCATATTTTTAATATAGTCAGCGTGGCCAGGACAATCAACGTGAGCATAATGCATGCCCGCAGTTTCATACTCAATATGTCTGGCATTTATTGTTATTCCTCTTGCCTTCTCTTCGGGCGCATTATCAATATCTTCATATTTAAGCGCCTTAGCATCTTTATTTACCTTTGAACAATAAATACTAATAGCAGCGGTTAATGTTGTTTTACCATGGTCAACATGCCCTATTGTGCCCACATTCATATGCGGTTTTGTTCTCTGAAAGACTTCCTTAGCCATGAATCACCTCCCAAAATTTGTAATCTAAATCTTTATCTATTCTTCAAAACTCTTATTGTTAAGAATCTTATTTTGTTTCTTTATAAAAAGATACAATAATTACACATTAAGTAAAACTACTATATTTACAAAAAACATAACTTTTTAGAAATTGACCCGATTTCCGTGTTTTTCTAAAAGAATCCTTAATAACTCCATTAGTTTACATATTATTTAGAATATAGTCAATACATTTAACATGTTAATATAAAAAAATTAAAAATAAGCAACATTGCACAAATAAACAATTGACAATCATAAAGATAATTTAAATTTTAAGAAAAAAAATGACATGAATACTAAAATCTACCAATCATTTCATGCTTATCATTAAAAAGGTTACAATAAAATAACAATATGTCACAACACAATTTGGAAAAAAGACTATTAAATATTTTTACAATATTCATTGTATCCATAACTACATCATGTATAAAAAACAGTTCTGTTAAATCAAAAGAAATTAGCAGAGAGATTACTCATATTATTAGCATAAAAAAAGATACAAAAAAGATTGAAATCGTAAAATTTCATACTAACAATAAAAACGAATTAATCATTACTCTTAAAAATAACAAAAAAATAGCTATAAAGCAAAATTCATTAGCAATTTTTAAGAAAGGAAATAAAACCGGCCATATAATTAAAGAAGGCCTTAAAGCAGGAGAAGAAAAAACCTTTAAATTAAAAATCAATACCAATAAGAGACAAAAAAACATATTTTATATATTTTTAAAACAAGATTAATTTATCAAGATCTATTAATGGTCAATTTTGTATAATTTCTCTACTTACCAAAACCAATTTATCTACTCTTGATTCCTAATAAGATTAACATAAAACGAACGTAAAATGAACCAATCCGAATTTGAACATCGATCTTATTGTGCCTTCGCCCAATATTTAGTAAAAGTCAAACACAACAAGATAATCAAAGCCACATAATTTGAAATTATAAAAGCATATCCCAACGAATCTTCCATAAATCCAAAATATTGCAAAATAAACACAGCTGGCAAACGAATAATCCAAAGACGAATACAGATAACAATCATAACAAGCTTTGTAAAGCCTGCTCCTATCAATCCTCCAAAAAAAACTTGTTGCAATCCAAATCCAACAGCTCCAATCGATGCCAATAAAAAATAACTATTAGCATAACCAACAACTTCCAAATCATTTGTAAAAGTTTCTATTATAATCTCTTTAAAAGATATTAAAAATGATGTAACTGTGATCATTATTATCAAGGTAACAAAAAATCCCTTTTTTAAAATATCTTCTACCCTGCTAATATTCTTTGCACCAAGATTTTGTCCAACAATCGCAATAATTCCAGTACCAATACTCATTCCAGGAAGAAGTAAAAAAGAAATAATATTATTAGCCATACCATAAGCAGCTAAAAACTTTGAGCTGATTTGAATTACAATGTAATTAAAAATTAAAAACGACAGGGAAGCCATCATCTGTCCAAAAATTGCCGGCAATCCCAAATTAATAATATTTTTTATTATAATAATATCTGGAGCAATGTCTCTTAAACGCACTTTAAGTCCGCAATTTAGTCTATAAGTTAAAAAAAAATAAGAAAAAACTGTCATTAATTTTGAAAAAAGAGTAGACCAAGCAGCACCGGCAATACCTAAACCAAAAGTAAACATTAAAATTGGATCAAGAATAAAATTAATAACATTTGCAACCAAAATCAGCATCATTGCAATGACAGTCTCTCCTTGAGCATTTAATATGTACACAACGGAAACACTTAGAAACATTACTGGTATCGCATAGATTACGACATAAAAATAAGATTTTGTAAGTTCTCTAAGTTCACCACTTACATTCATAATATCTAAAATTGAATCTATAAAGACTAAAACTAAAACTGCAACAAACAAAGACAATACAAAATTTAAAAAAATTAATTGCCCTGCATATTTTGAAAACTTAGAAAAAGTCTCTTCTCCAATACATCTAGACATTAATGATACACTTCCTATAGCCATTCCCATAGCAAAAACCATAATAAAGAAATTAATAGGACCAGTAAGAGATAATGCGGCAAGTGGCATAACTCCAAGTTTCCCAACATAAAACATATCTACAAGCTCATAAAAAGCCTGAAGAACATTAGTTATCACGATAGGAAAACTAATAACTAAAAGCACTCGATATAAATTGCCTTCTAATATTAATTCCCTCGTTTTAGTTCTACTTAATAACATAAAGAACACACCTTGGATTTTATTATACTGATAAATTGTCAAATTCTATAAAAAAAATGTTTTATTGAACTTTATAAAAATAAATAAAACAGATTAAGAAAATTATGAAAAAACTTTCTTCTTCCATAAACACCAAAGATATACAAATGCATAAAACACTGTATTTTGCAATGCAAAACACATAGACTAATCCATAAATCTGGATAATACTAACAATAACATTTTTTTATCTTGTCTATAATCAAATAAAAATAAAATTTTTCACCTCTCTTCCACTCTCGTAATCTTTGCTCCTAAAGCACCTAACTTGACAACAACATCCTCATATCCTCTTTCAATTTGATAAACATTTTGAATACGACTCTCACCTTCAGCACAAAGAGCTGCAATAAGCAAAGACATGCCAGCCCTAACATCAGGAGAAGATACATTACTTCCTTTAAGAATGGTTTTTCCTGTGACCACCACACGATGGGGATCACAAAGGACGATCTGAGCACCCATTTTAATAAGCTTGTCTACAAAAAACATTCTTGATTCAAACATTTTCTCAAAAATAAGAACAGTTCCGTAAACTTGAGTCGCAGTTACTATCATTATACTCATAAGATCTGTTGGAAAAGCTGGCCAGGGCCCATCATCAATTTTGGGAACATGTCCCCCAAAATCCAATTTCACCTTCAAATCCTGTTTTTCTTTGACATATATATTTTCATTGTCATACTCAAAATTAATGCCAAGCCTTGAATATACATGACTTATTAAAACAAAATTTTTAGGATCAGCTTTATTAATCTCAAGCTCACCACCCGTTAATGCAGAAAGACTAATTAAGGAACCTACCTGCATGAAATCAGCACCTATACGAAATCTAGTACCACTTAATTTTTTTACACCCTTTATTCTAAGAACATTAGAACCAATACCAGAAATATCAGCACCCATAGAATTCAACATGTTACACAAATCTTGCACATGCGGTTCACATGCAGCATTAATTATTACAGTCTCACCAAAAGCAAGAACAGCAGCCATAATAATATTTTCAGTAGCAGTAACTGATGCCTCATCTAAAAACATATAAGCACCAACTAACTTATCTATTTCCAAAACAATCCGTTCACCCTCTATCAACCTAGCACCAAGCTTGCCAAGTCCATAAAAATGAGTATCAAGACGTCTCTTACCAATAACATCTCCACCAGGAGGAGCAATGTCGATTTTACCACATCTAGCAATCATAGGCCCCAAAAACAAAATTGAGGCCCTAATTAAATCCGTCAAGGAAGAATCTATCTCGGTCTTCACAACATTTAAAGCCTTAATTTTAAGAATATCACCTTCCCTTAATACTTCAGCCCCTATATCCTTTAAAATGCTTAAAATAACTTCTACATCTTTAATATCTGGAATATTTTCTAAAATAACTTCCTCATCTGTAAGTAATGTCGCTGTAATGCAAGGCAAAGCCGCATTCTTATTTCCACTAGCTGTTATCTTTCCACCTATTTTAAAACCACCCTCTACAAGATAGTTATACATTATTACCTCCACACTAAACAAAACTTGTATACATAAAATACATTTTAGAAAATCAAAAATATCTCTTTAAACATCATTACTATTCTCAAGATAGCCATCAAAATCGATATATTCTCTTACAATTTCAACCTTAACAGCTTTACCATTATCAATATCAACTATAACACCATTAAAGCCAAGTCCATCCCAGGATTCAGTAAATCGATTATTCAAAAAACCTCTTAAGAATTTATCTATCTCAAATTTAGGCTCGTATCCAATAACACTATTTAGACTACCAACTCTACCAAGATCAGTAATAACCGCAGTACTATCAAAAATCCTAAGATCTGCTGTTAATATTCTCTTACCAATACCTAAACAAGCACTAACTCTAGATTTTAGATAAAAAAACATAGCATTAACCTCAGCTGTAGTATTTGAATCAAAAAGCACAATTATATTATTAGTGTGTAACTTAATTTTTTCATAAAAATAATCAAAAGCAAAAAAAGGATTATTAAAATTATATTTTGTAATTCCCGTCTGTCCAACAAGTCTAATTACAGCAACCTTACTACCACTAACACTGTAAATAAAATAAGAGTAACCTTTTAATTTAGTAGGACAATTTAAAGGTTTTAAAATAAAATTATATTTATCAAGTTCATCACTTAGTCCAGCTCTTACAAACGCATTTTCTCCTAAAGTTAAAACGTCTACACCATACTTTTTTAGCAAAAATGCATGTCTCTTACACAGACCGCGAAACCCTGTAGTAAAATTATTACCAGATATCACAAAATCAATTCCCTTTTTTTGTTTAAAAGAAGATAAAAAGTTCTTTATCACAACAATGCCAGGCTTACCTACAACCTCCCCAGCAATCAAAATCCGCAAACTCACGAAAGCCTCTCTCTTTATTTATCCAGATTAAAAAACTTAGAAATAATATTTTTTAAAATAATACTTGATAAAACATAGCTTATCACAATTGCAATAATAATCATAAAAAAAACTAAAACAAACTGAAAAACAGACGAAACAATAATATTTAGTTTAGCAATACAAAAAAATTCAAGAAAAAAAACCAAAAACATTAAAGACAAATTAATTAATGAACATAAAATAAAGTATAAAATTTTCATAAATTGGTACTTTGATTTTTGGCAAACAAATCGTAAATTATAAACAAAGTTATTCCTATAACAACATAACTGTCTGCAAAGTTAAAAGTTGGCCATCTCTGAAGTCCAAAAATACCGAAAAATTTCACATCCAAAAAATCTACAACCCCTAACGGTCTAAAAAATCTATCGATAATATTCCCAATACCACCAGATAAAATCAATACAAGAGCAATTCTAGCTATTCTATTAGTTTCTTTCAAAGCAAAAGAAAAAACAAAAATCAAAATAATAATAGGAATTATAAGAAAAAATAAATTCTTCAAGCTAGGATCAATATTAGAACCTATTGAAAATAAAACACCAGTATTTCTTACATGTATTATTTTAAAAAAATCTCCAAAAAAAGATAAATACTCAGTTCCAATTCTGATATATTTAACAACTAAATACTTAGACCACTGATCAAAAAAAACTAAAATAGAGATAAATATAAAATTGTTAATTAATCTGCTTCTATTTATATTCATATGAAATCCTTATAAATTAGTATTTTTTAAAATAAAATTAACCTCTAACTTTTCCTGATTTCTAAAATATTCCATCAATTTTATTAAGCCAAATGTTTCGGTAAAATAATGACCAGCAAATATCAAATTCACACCATACTCTTCAGCTAAAGAATATATCTGATGAGAGGTATCCCCTGTTATAAACAAATCAACACCATGTTCTAATGACTCCTCAAAAAAAGAATACCCAGAACCACTAACAATAGCTACCTTTTCAACATATTCCTTAAAATTTTTGTAATAAAGAATATGTTTATTATGAATTTCAATTTTTTTTAAAATCTCAGAAAAATTAAAACCAGCAATAGAAATAATACCTAAATTAATCCCCTTATAATTTGCAAAGGGAATAGGATTATAAAACCCAAAAAAATCAGACAATACTCTGCTATGAGAATAAACAGGATGAGCATCCATAGGTAAATGCACACAGTAAAGTGATAAATCATTATCAATAAGCCATTTAACTTTTTCATATATTCCAGAAACAATTTTTTCCGATTTTGACCAAAAAATACCATGATGAGTTATTAAAAAATCATAATCTTTTGCTTCTCTTAAAGTTGCCATACTTGCATCAACAGCAAAAGCAACTCTTTTAACCTCAAGTTCTAAATTACCCACTTGAAGTCCATTAAGACTCTTGTCTATACTTCTGTAATCCTTTACTTTAAATATTTCATCCAAATTCAACGATAATTCTTTAACAGTCAAATTAAGTTCTCCAAATTGCAGCGTAACTTCTCTTGCCCTTAAATTTTCTATGAGAATAAAGACTGCAATTACAATAAGTACACAAACCTGAATCCTCAACATCTAAATTAAAATTAGAAATCAATCCCAAATTAAAATTGGCATTGTCAAAATATATTTTATCATCCTTTTTATAAAAAGACATATCTAATAACTTTTTACTAAATTTTAAATTTATTTCTGATAAAAACTCTGATGAAACCTCATAACAACACAACCTATTATAAGGCCCAAATACAATTTTCAAATCCTCAAAATTTGAACCCATACTCTCAAACATAAATAACATTTTCAAAATAATGAGCTTAAAACTACCCTTATACCCACTATGAGCAAGTCCGATATATTTTTTTGATTTGTCAAATATATATATTGGAAGACAATCGGCATAGTAAGCAAGAAGGGCAACATTGCAGGAAGAAGAGACAAGTCCATCTCCCTCCTGAAAATTAACAAAATCATCAGAAACTTCATAAACAACATTCGTATGTAACTGTTTTAAATATTTGACTTTTTTATCTTTAGGAATAAAACTTAAATTATCAATACTAATATCTCTTATATTTAAATCAAAAGGCTTTTTAGTATAGATCAATTTAATGCTAGGATCTAATTCAAACTCATAATAAAATTCATTCTCTACTACTCTCATAATCTAAATTCTTCACCTAAATAAAGCTTTTTGGCTTTTTCACTATTTATAATATAATCAACATTTCCCTCATCAAGCACCTGACCTTGATAAATAATATAAGCCCTATCTATTATATCAAAAGCATCTCTCACATTATGATCGGTAATTAAAACTCCAATATTCTTGCTCTTCAAAATCCTTATTATATCTTTTATATCTCCAATAGCAATAGGATCAATACCTGCAAAAGGCTCATCAAGCAATAAAAAATATGGACTCACTGCTAAAGCCCTAGCTATTTCAGTCCGCCTTCTCTCTCCACCAGAGAGAGTATAAGCCTTTTGATGTTGTATTCTCTTGATTTCAAAGTCTTTAAGCAGATTTACAAGTTCCATTTTACGCTCAGTTTGAGATAAATCTTCTCGCCTCTCAAGAGCAATTAAAATATTATCTTCAACTGTAAGTTCCCTAAAAATAGACGGTTCTTGTGGCAAGTACACAATTCCTAGCCGTGCACGCTCATACATGTTAAGACCAGAAATATCATGACTATTTATCAAAACACGTCCACTATTAGCCTTAATAAAACCTACAATAGTATAAAATGTTGTAGTTTTCCCAGCACCATTTGGACCAAGCAAACCTACAACTTCACCTCGATGAACATCAATGGTCACACCATTAACTGCTAATTTTTTTCCATATCTCTTAACAACATTATCTGCCTTAAGAACAATATTAGTAACAGTGTCAAGGCTAAGCTTCTCTTTGATTGACTTTATGCTACTTTTTTTGTTGAGGAACATCTCCCTCCACTTGAGTAAATTTACCTTCAACATCACCCTCAAGATTATATTTTTTGGTTTCTGTATTAAAAATTATCCTTGAAGCAGAATAATAATTATCATCTTGATAAATCACTGGAATACCTTCAAGAACAATCTCTTTGTCTTCTTTTTTATAAATCCCGTTTTCAGCTCGTGCAAAAATATCACCTTTATATATCTTAACAGAATACTGCATAATATAAACACTTGTCTTACGACTACCTTCTATTCGTTCGGCTTTAACAATAAGTTCATTTTCCAAATCTTCAAGCTCAACACCTTTTTGAAGATAAAAATTATCTAATTTTCTATTAACAAATAAAAATTGTGACTTAACATTCATTTTATTTACATAATCCTCATAATAAACATTGCCACGGGCCTCAATATAAGCACTACCTTCACCATAAATTTCAATCTCATCAGCTCTAAGCTTAAAATCAGAGGAAATCACCTCAGGATTTCCTTTTAAAATAACTCTCCTATAAACAGAAGAAAAAATACCATGTGAAAAATCCGCTCTAAAAGTAAATTCATTCTTTTTCTGTGCATCTCCTTCGGTTTTCAATTTAGAAGACTTATTGAAGCTCTTTTCATCTTGTGCATAACTACTTAAAAAATAAATACAAACCAAACAGATAACTAAACTTCTCATTTTACAAGTCCCTCAATACCAGAATAAAAATAAAAATTATTATTCTTCAAAAAATATGAAAAACCCTTTCCAGTTATATTACTCTCATCAAACCTAATAAACACTAACTCATTTGGAGGGGATAATAGTTTTTTTTCATTATCTTTCCATAAAAGCCTATTGGTATTAATAAGATAATAGTTATTCACATCTTCTATTTTTAACTCCACAGAATCCTTTATATCTAAATCTTTAGTAACATGTAAGCCTTCTAAACTATTAAATCTACCTGAAATCCGATTTTCCAAAGCATGATACAAAAATCTTCCATTATCAATTTTATAAATCTTGTAATAATTAAAGTAATTAAAGCTTAAAGCTTCCAATATAGTTTGCTTCTTTCCACCTACAACATTATGATAACTAATTCCCAATATTTGTATTGAAGGGGTTTCTTTTGCAGCGCCTGCTCTACCAGAATGCTCATCGTAATCGAAAGTACAATTTAAGAAAAGCAAAATCGACAAAAAATAAAACAAAGCAAATCTCATCATACAAATCCTTACACAAGCTCATAAAAAAGATATATTTTAAGCTTTACAATTGAAAAAAATAAATATCAAAACCTCAACAAGACTCTCACTAATCAGATTTAAGTAATTATTATCCACACCAGTTAAATCTAAAAAACCTATAATATAAACTAATCACAACATATAAATTTCTGCTTTTCTTTAAAACAGTTCGTCTTTATGACTACTCACGAATACTACAACAATTATGCAATACTCCTAAAAATTCTTCACTAAAATTTCTCTTATACTGCCACGTCTAATTGGATTTGAATTAATAAATCTTTTCGCATCAACAAAAGTAACATTATAGTTTTTATATAGTTCAAGACTAGATGCGGTATTCGAATTTGAAAGTAAGAATTTAGCCCCTTTCTTGTCTATTTTGTCACAAAATTGTAATAATTTTTCATGCATTCTAAAATCAAATCCATACTTACTATAACTTGTAAAATTACTTGTTTTGGAATAAGGAATATAAGGTGGATCAAGATAAACAAAATCATCCTTTTTTATAAAATCAAGTAAACAAAAAAAATCTAGATTTAAAACCTTAACCTCCCGTAAAAGCTTAGAAGCCAATTGTAAATTTTTAATTTCATAAAGACTAATTTTCTTATGTTTACCAAAAGGAGTATTAAACTTTCCATTACCATTTTCCCTATAAAGACCATTATAACAAGTTTTATTTAAATAAAGAAAAATACATGCCTTTTCTAAATTAGTCAAATTCTCATTATTAAAACTATTTCTAATATGAACATAATACTCCTTAGTTAAAGGAGCATTATTATATTTCTCAATTTCTAATAGAAAATCATCTAAATTATAGGCAATTTCCCTATAAAAATTAATCAAATTAGAATTTATATCATTAATAATTGAATTTTTTACATTCAAAGCAAAAAACAATGCTCCTCCACCTACAAAAGGTTCGATATAATTATTAAAAGCAAGAGGAATATTATCTAAAATAGAGCTCAACAAATTTTTCTTACCACCAGCCCATTTCAAGATAGGCCGTATTGCAATGTTCATATCAACATTAACCATAATAATGTTCAAACTCATCGTCCCTTTTATAAGTTAAAATTTCATTTTCTTTAAACCAAAGGGATACTTCACGAAGAGCATCATCAACATTAGCAGAAGCATGAATTACGTTATAAACTGAAAACTCCTTCTCATTCGCATAGTTAAAACTATGATAAGCAAAATCACCCCTAATTGTCCCAGGAGAAGCCATCTTTGGTTCTGTAGAGCCACAAAATTTTCTAACAACTTCAACAGCTTCAACACCTTCAACAACAAACACAAAAACTGGAGAACTTATTATAAAATTAATCAAAGACTGCCAAACAAACTCACCATGTCTTACAGCAATATCATCATATAAATAATGTGTTTCAGCCATTTCTCTATTAACTAAAATCATCTTAGCAGCCACAATTTTCAGTCCCGTCCTTTCAAATCTAGAAATCACATTACCAATTAACCCCCTCCTAACGCCATCAGGTTTAATAATACATAAAGTTCTTTGTATTAAAGTAGACATAAAAACCTCCCAATGTTTTCAATACAATTCAAGTTAATTATAAGACATAACTTATTAAGTGTATAAACATAAATTTCAAAAAAATAAATAAAAAAATATCGAAAAAAACAATTTTTTAAAAAATTTAATTTTTAAAAATTAATACATCGATATAAAAACATGTAAAAGTATCTTACTGTGTTATTAAGCTTAAAAAAAGACATACCTACAAATAAATTTAATATCTGAAACTACAAACTGGAAAATTAAAACTAACACTTCAATAATAGAAAAAAAATCAATTGAAACACTTATTAAAAGTTATAAAAATAAATACCTAAGCTTACATCTTAAGTCTTAAACGCAAAGCCCTCAGAGTAGTAATTTTATCTGCATTACTAATACTACCTCCAGCAGGCAGACCAGATGCTATTCTTGTAACATTAATACCTAAATTTTTTAAAATGCCACTAATATAATTTGCAGTTACATCCCCTTCAATACTGAATTCTGTAGCAATAATCACTTCTTGAGCCCCAACTTCCCTAACATAATTTTCTAATTTATCAAGATTTAGCCTATTTGGACCAATATCTCTTAAAGGATCAAGATGACCATGAAGCACAAAATACAATCCATCATATTCTCTAGTAGACTCAATAACCTCTAAGTCTTGCGGCATCTCCACAATACAAATCATATCTTTACATCTACTTAAATCCATACAAATATTACAAAATTCTCCCTCAGCAAGATTATGACAATTTTTACATTTTCTTATACTAGAATGAAACCCGATTAAAATTTGTCCCAGAGCTCTTGAATACTCTTCACCATTATACAAAATATCATAAACCATTCGTACTGCTGTCTTTCTACCTATACCTGGCAACTTAGAAAGTAAAACAATTAAATCTTGTATAATCAAATCTTAAATCCCAAATGGAATAGAACCCATTGTTTTTGACTTTATCTCTTCCTTAACCTTAGAAATAGCATCATTAAAAGCCGATTTTATCATATGCTCAAGTGCCTCATTATCTAAATCACTAAAAAATTCTTCCTTAATTACAACTTTCTTAACAACAAATTCTCCATTCATCTCAACAACGACAACATCGCTTCCTGCTCTGCCACAAACAACAATTTGAGATATTTCTTTTTTAAAATTATCAATATTATCCTTAAAACCTGACATATTCTTTAAAAAATCTAATGGATTTACTGCCATATCCTATTACTTTACCTCACTTGCTCCAAAAATGTTTTTAATTTTTAGTACCTTACTATCAAACTCATCATCATCATCCTTAAACTGTTTTTGAAATACAACATTTAATCTAGGAAATTCTTTACAAAATTCAGCTCTTATCTCATTCTGATAGGCTTGCAGCTGATTATACTCAAATCCACTAAAAATTTTATAATAAAGCACATCATTGTCAATCAAAACCTCTCCTGAATATACTAAAGTTTGAACATACTTAGATACTAAATAAACAAAACTTTCTTTAATTTTATCATTATCATCCACCTTATCAAAATTATCTTTTGTTTCTATAAAAATTTCATCAATATCATCACCATTAAGGTCAAGATGAGTAGAGGCTTTAACTTCAGTCTTTAATGCAGTCTCAGTTTTATCAAGACCCAATTCTACTGGCTCTACTGAAGAGATATTTCCTAATTTTGGTTCTACATACGTATCGAAATCAGTATCATTTAAATTCAAACTAACCTCATCAAGCACCTTAGTTTCAATATCTTGAATTTGCTTAATTAAAACATGACTGGACACGTAATCTTTAAGTCTAAGTATCTTAATAAAATTAATCTCAAGTTCATATTTAGGATTCACTGAAAACTGCAAATCCCTATAAGTTTCAAGTAGTACACTAATACTTCTCTCAACATGCTTCAAGTCAAAACTTAACAATTTTTCTTTTAAACTCTCAGGTTTAATACCAATAAACATAAGATTTTTAATACCTAATTTTAGAAATAATATCTCTCTAAAAAACTCAATCGTATCAAGAAGTAATTGCTCACATGAAATCCCGGTTAAAAAAACAGCATCTAAAATACAAAGCAATTCTTTTAAATCATCATTAAGAATGCTTAGTGCCAATTTTTCTAAAAACTCACTACTAGTAAACCCCATCTTAGATCTGATCCGTTCAAATTGTATATCGGAATTACTTAATGACACAATCTGATCAAAGAGAGTATAAGCATCCCGTACACTTCCTCCACTCTTATAAGCAATCCACCTTAAAGCTTCATCTTCATATTTAATGTTATCTTCAAGACAAACATGTTTTAACATTTCATAAACCTTATCCAAAGGCAAAAGTCTAAAATTAAAATGTTGACACCTGCTCTTTATTGTATCTGGAAGCTTGTGTACCTCTGTCGTAGCAAAAATAAAAACAATATAACTGGGAGGTTCTTCAATTGTTTTTAAAAGAGCATTGAAAGCAGAATTTGAAAGCATATGCACTTCATCAATAATATAAACCCTATATCTAGAACTAACAGGAGGAAACATTATCTCTTCTTTAATTTGTTTAACATCTTGAACAGAAGTATTTGAAGCACCATCAATCTCAATAATATCAAGCTTATTATCATTATCAATGGATTTACAACTGAAACACATATCACAAGGCATAATTGTTGGCCCTATTTTACAGTTCAAACATCGTGCAAAAGCCCTTGCGGAAGAAGTCTTACCAACTCCTCGTGGTCCTGAAAATATATAAGCATTTGCTATCTTATTATTTTCTATTGAATGTTTTAAGGTTTCAACAACAAAATCTTGCCCCTCAAGAGAATTCAAATCTCTGGGACGCCTCTTAATGGCAGTACCTCTCGCAGATATCATCCCATCTCCCCATATACTAACAAAAATCTTACTTAAACCTTAAATTACACAAAATCAAAAGCATTCAAACAATAAAAATTATTATTTGATAATATATATATCAATACCTATGATCAAGTATTAATTTTATAAAAGCATATTTGCCTATTTAACTAAAACAAATTTATCCTAAGATTTGCGCACTCATTGAGTAATTACTTACCGCTGCTACCTTCCAGTCCTGACGGGATTAGGCAACACTCAATAGTGCGGATCCTAGGAATCGGAGAAAATGGGATTCGAACCCATGATACATTTTCATGTATACACGCTTTCCAAGCGTGCGCCTTAAGCCGCTCGGCCATCTCTCCAAAACCAATAACTTTCCGTGCCCAAGAGGATTTGAACCTCTGACCTTCAGAACCGCAATCTAATGCTCTATCCAGCTGAGCTATGGGCACAAACAAACATTTAATCTCAATTGTAATAAAAATTATTATTTATTACAATAAAATCAAATTTATAATAAATAATCAAAAATATTATTCAAAATTAAAACATTAATTCATCTCTAAAAAGGAGCAATAAATGACAATTAAACTTCCAACCATAATAGCAACATTTTTACTAATAATATCATGCACAAAACATACACAAAAAATAGAAAATACTGAAATTAATATTGAAAAAAAAATTATCAAAGAAACCATAACTGATGAAGATAATAATATTTTTCACATAGACGCCCAAACTCCCATTACAGAAGGTCTAGAACTTGGCTTTGAAAAGCTTATAAAAGAATGGAAAACTAATAAAATCGAATCTCTTAAAACAAAAAAATCAAAAAACTATAACTATGAATCTTTTTATTATTCTGACTTTGAAATATTTAAAAGCCCAGACCTTAAAATAACATCAATTCTATACAGTCAATACACAATAGACAAGTATGATGCAAATGGAATTACAACATATCATCCAATTAATCTAAGAGGAAAAGAAAAAATAAAACTCTCAGATATAATTTCAAAAGATCAATTAGACTCTTTGATGCAAGTACTAAGGACACAGGTAGAGACAGATTTTAAAAAATTTGGTATATATTCTGATATGTATTCTAATAATAAATCTAAATTTGAAGAAGAATTTGAAAAAGCTTTCAAACAATATAAATATTACTTTAAAAACAATAATGTGGTAATCTTTTATGACGCACTCACAATACGACCACGAGTAGATGGAAAAATTGAATTTATTTTTCCAATCGATAATAATACCGAAAACTGATTGTTAAATGTTCTCATAATAAAATAAGCAACGGAGAGGGTGAGATTCGAACTCACGGTAGGCTAAACCTACGACGGTTTTCAAGACCGTAGCATTAAACCACTCTGCCACCTCTCCCAAGGTATTATCATACTAATAAACTAAAGAAATCTTTGTCAAGATAACCCTTAACAAAAACTCTTACGGAGAGAATGGGATTCGAACCCATGGTCCCCTTTTTAAAAGGACAACTTCTTAGCAGGAAGCCCCATTCGGCCACTCTGGCATCTCTCCTTGCAGCCATACTAATAAATAGTATATTAGAGTCATTACATTGTCAACAAAAAAAACAACTTTAAATCTTAACAATTGATCTTAAAATCCCTATAAGCTTCGATTAAATCCCTAATCTCTTTAATTGCAACATCCAATTTAACTTGCATAAGTTCATCTGAAAAAATCTTCTTAGTAATTTCTACCTCATTGTTATTAGCTCTAAGTTCAATATGTTCATCCTTAATTTTCCAAATATATGGACAAAGTCTAGTATCATAATCAAAAACAAAAACAGGATCTTTTAAATTCAAAGAATTGTCAATAAAGAACAAATATTCCAACGTCCACCTTCCCTTCAAAACCATTGCAAATTCATCTAGGAGTTCTTCAATCAAAATATCTTCTCTGGATTCAAGTAGATTTAAAAATTTAGAATAAGTATCTGGTTTAATTTCACAAAGCTTTTTTATATAAAAATAAGCATCTTCAAGTTCACGATTTCTTAAAAAAAACAAAAACGCGTAAAAACACACTGAATCCATATTAGGATAATCTAACAACATTCTATCAATAGATCTTTTAGGAGAAAAATTCAAAAGCTCTATTGTAGCAATATGCATATTATATATTGTATAGATATTAGGAAAATTTAAAATAGCTTTTACATAAGATTTAGTGGCTTGCGTCATATTACCTATTTTATGCAAAATAGTTGCTCTATTATGCCAAATATATTTAGAATAATTTGAATCTGTTAAAAACCTCTCAGAAAGTTTAATCGCACTACTTATCTCTCCAATAGAATAAAAATAATACATCAAATAATTAACAACAAGAGAAAGATTAGCCTCTTTAAAGCTCTCATCTATCTCAAATGGTTTAGCACTATTAAATATACAATTATTTTTTAAAAACCAAACATTCAATTTAACAAGAGCATTATTCTTATCCACATCAACAGCTTTAATAAGCATTTGGGTAGCTTCATCTTTTCTGCCCAGTATCTCAAGCAAAATAGCAGCATTATTAATAGCCTGAATCAAGCTAGGATGTTGCTGGCTAGATTTTAAAAAATAACTCAAAGACTTTGCATAATCTTTCAATCCAAAATAAAAAACACCAAGATTATAATTTTGGAAATAACTCAATTCACTTTTCTGATCCTCAAACTTACCATAATGTAAGAGTTTAATTAAAAAACGATACTCACTTAAAACAGGATAAGTATCTAATACATATAGGAGTGCCTTATAATCCTTAAGTCTAAAATAAATAAGAGATTTAAGAGCTAGAGAATCAAAACTATCATCAAAAACATCCAGATTTAAAAGCGCGTTCTTAAGATCACCATTCTTATAAAGCTCTAAGGCTTTTTCAAAATCAATACTATTCATACTGCTTAAAAAACTCCATAGGTCTCACGGAAATTTCTTTCGAAAAAGACGCCTCATTAACACTCTTGTCTAAATTATAAGAAGCAACACTAATATAATAAAGCCTTCCATTCTCAAGACCTGTAATTCTAAAAGAAGTCTGATTACCAACATCAATAGGAGATGTCAAAATATTTCCAGCTTTATCATGATAATTACCAGGACTAACGCCAATATAAATATAATAGCCACCAACATTACTACTAATAACGGGGAACCATTCAATCAATATCTCACCAGCTCCTGGGACAGCTTTTGTTATTAGAGGAGGAAAAGGTGCGGCCTCAGGTATGTAAGTAAGAATCATGCTATAAAGAGATGGACTGTCTACAGGATCACCGCTTGGATAAAGTTCGACCTTAATTTGAATATATTTTGATACATCAAATTTAGGAAATCCATTTTTAGGATCAAAATGAATCCAATCTCCTGTTAAATTCCTTTTTATTTTTCCATTCTTATCTGTTCCATAAAACATCTTATTATCCAATCTATAATAATAAAAAATATCTGTATCTTTTGGCTTCACAGTATCAAATTCTACAGATAAAATTTGAGAATAATCTTTAGATAGCTTGATTGGTTCTGTAATAATATATCCCTTATCTCTTGAAAAGAAAGCATTATGTACTTCTTCAAAACTTTTATGAATTTCAAAATTCTCAATAGCCCCTGTAAAATATTGTCCCAATGTAAAATCAATAAAATTACCAATATTTAACAAATAACCAAAACCTTCTCTCTTATCAGCAGTAACATACTCTATGGCCTGCGGTTTAGAATCTATTAAATATTCCAGTAACCCATCTTTTTGCCTATACCTTACAGTATGTAAATGCCACTCTTTTGGAATAAAATCATCATCACTCCTAAGCTTAATCTTAATAGGTTCTCCATTATCATTTAAAAACACATTATTAAAATTCCAAACGAAAGTTCCGCCTTCACTCTCTAACCGAATAGCTTGATCTAGCCAAACACCTTTAATATTTTTATACCCGTTCCAACTTACAATAACTTCTCCAGTAACAGAAGTAGAACGGTATGCCCAAAACTGAATAGTAAAATCAGAAATTACATTACCTGAACAGAAAAAAGCCTTTTTTGTTAATGGTTTAAGCTTAATGGTATTTCGACTTGAATAAAAAATTAAAGAATTGCCTGCAATATTATGAAAAGAATTTGAAATTTTTGCATTATTTGAATCAACAGAATAGTTTAAAGCAGCATCCTTAACAATACTATCCTTTTCTATTTCTAATCTAAAATCAACATTATTAAAATCTAAAAACCCCTTATGCCTATCCAAATAAATTCCAAGGACACCTCTATCACCTCTCGTAAAGCTAATGTTATGAGCTTCCTGAATAAATTTAAATCCATCTTTAGCATCAAGAATCAATTTAAGTTCCTGAGAAAAAACACTATAAAGACACAAACAAAATAGCGCAAATATAAAAATTAATCTCATTATAGACCTTTATCTTTTTCAACGTAAAAAAATCAAAAATATACAATAACCCAAATATGATATAATATTATATCACAAAAATAAAAATGATTACTTAAAAACAATAATAGATACAACATGAGAGAACATTTAAATTGTCTACACAAAAAAGTACAAGAATTTCCAACAACAAGTGGCTGTTATAAAATGTACTCACAAGACAACAAGATACTATACATTGGAAAAGCAAAAAATTTAAGATCAAGATTAAAAAACTACTTTCTAGAAAAAATCAGTCTTAAAACAAAAATACTAATGAGAAACGTAGTAAATATAGAAGTAATTACCACAAACAGTGAATATGAAGCTCTACTCTTAGAGTGCAACTTAATCAAGGAGCACAAACCAGACTATAATATCAAATTAAAAGACGACAAAGGGTATCCTATGATCAGAATAACTTGCGAAAAATACCCAAAAGTCTTTAAAACTAGGAAAATAATAAATGACGGAAGTGAATACTTCGGTCCATACGTTAATGCAAAACACTTAGACTTAGTACTAAACCTCATCAACAAAACATTTAAAACTAGAAAATGCAAAAAAAAATCAAAAAACCCATGTCTTTATTTTCACATGGGTCAATGTCTTGGGATATGTTACAGGAATGATCTTGAAGAACAATACAAAGAAGAAGTAAACAAAATAAGACATATCTTAAATGGAAACATATCTAAACTTTTAGATGAAATTGAAATAAAAATGAAAGAGGTAATTAAAAGGGAAGATTTTGAATCAGCAATAAAGTTAAAAGAAACTAAAAGATCATTAATTGAAATAAGTCAAACACAAATAATTACAAAAATAAATAAACTTAGCACAGACTATATATACATTCATAAAACCGACAATTTAAATGTAATAGTAATATTTAAATACAAAGACGGCAAACTAGTAGAAAAAGACATAAATTTTGATGAAAGTATATATGAAGAGGAGGAGCTAATAGCAGAATTTATAACACAGTACTATACATCTTTAAATATGATAGTACCTGATAAAATATGTATCTTTAAAAAGATTGAAACTGAAGATATTACAAAACTAATAAATGAACTTAAAAGTACAAACACTGAAATAGTTTATGAAGAAACCAAAGACGCCATAAAGATAATGGAAATGGCAATTTCCAACGCAGAAATCGCATTAAAAGCATACAATAATGAAAAAAATAAAGCACTAGAAAAATTAAAGATCATTCTTGAAATGACAAAACTACCAAAAACAATTGAAGGCTTTGATATTGCTCATCTTAATGGATATAAAACAGTAGCATCACTTGTTACCTTTAAAATGGGCAAACCCTTTAAAGATGGATACAGAGGTTATAAAATCAATTCACTAAATGATGGTGAAATTGATGACTTTAAGGCAATAAAAGAAATTATATCAAGGAGATACACAAAACTAATTAACGAGCAATTAGAATTACCCAACTTAATCTTAATCGATGGAGGAAAAGGTCAATTAAATGCTGCTTACTCCATTTTAAAAGGATTAAAAATTGAAGACAAAGTCACTATTTGTGCTCTAGCAAAACAAGAAGAAACAATATTTTTACCAAACAAAACACAAGGCATTAAACTCCCAAAAGGAAATCCCGCTCTTAAAATATTACAAAATGTTCGAGATGAATCTCACAGAAAAGCAAATAGCTTTAATAGAAAACTACGCAAAAATATAAAATTGAATTACAGTAAAATAGAAGGAATTGGAGAAAAAAAAGCCAAAAATATTTTAAAAACGCTTGGAACATATAAAGATATATTTCTCTTAAACGAAGATGAAATAGCTCAAAAAATGAAAATCAACATCAAAATGGCTAAAAAAATAAAAAAATTCTCAGAAGATCAAAATTTGAAAAATACTCATTCCATAGAGTCTTAATTTAACATTTCATACTACTAAAAAATAACGGTTAAAGATTAACAATACTAAAAAAAGTCTTAAAAGCTCTCACACACTGTCTTACAAAGACAATAACAATTACAAAACATTAGTAAATTTAAATTTAGAAGAAAAATTATCAAGTATAGTATCATCCTGACTTAATAAAACTAATATCATAAAATATGATAAATTCAAATGCATATTTTTACCATAGATTCTTGCATATAAATCAAACTTATGTAAAAGTTTCAAAATAAATTTGATATCAAAAATCGAGTAATTTTTAAGTCCTATCTTATAAACTTTCTCTAATGAGACAAATATTTTATGCTTTTTAAAGACAGATGGAATGTCATGCAAACTCTCACAATCTATTTTGACCTTTAAAAATTTTTTAAACTGCCAACCAAGACTCATTACAATATTAACCAAATCTTCTCCTTGCTCCAGGATGGATTTAATCTTAACTAAAGCATACTCCATATCCTTTTTCAAAATTGATTCAAATAAGGAAAAAGGGTTTTCGGGACGCATAAAACTAAGCCAAGAATTTACATCATGTTCATCAATGGTCTTATTTTTAATCATAAGAGCAAAGGAATTTACATAAAACTGCAAGATCTTAGTATCTGCATCTAACATAAAAAGCATTAAATGTATGGCCTTATCTGTAATTTTAATTCCAAGTTTAAAAAAACTTTTCTTTACAAATAAAAATTTATCAGTATCAGATAGCTCATAAAAAGTTTTCTTAACTAGATTCAAAGAACCTTTAGGATCAAAACTAATCGATTTTTCATTAGAAACAAAAATAATAATCTTATTTAAAGATTTTAAGATTGTACTATAAACCAACTCTAAATCCTTTTTATTTTTTAAATTTTCAGACTCATAAATAATAAATACTTCCTCTTTAGAAAAAAAAGAATTGGTTAAAAGCCGTTCAGAAAGCTCTATTGATGACAATTCTGACATAAAAAGCTTAGTAACACATATATTATCAGCATTTAACTTACTAAAAATATTATTTAAATAAGCTTCCTTTAATCCCTGTTCTTTGCCTAAAAGTAAATAAATTTCTTTCATTTAAATAATATTATAATCCAAATAATAAATATGTTATACTTCAATTATTAGGATAAAATATGAAAATTGCAATATTTACAGATACATATCTTCCAGATAAAAATGGAGTAGCAACATCTATAAAACAAATTAAAGAAGGTTTTGAAAGAAAAGGTCACAGTGTTTATATTTTCTGTCCACAATCTCAAAAAACAGATTTACAAGAAGATCATATTTACAGATGTTTCTCAATTAAATTGAACCAGACAGTAGATGCCAAAATAGCATTCCCAAACAAAACAAGAATAAAAAAGATAATACAAGAATATCAACCCGAAATCATTCATACACATTCGGAATTCACTATGGGAAAAATCGGGAAAAAATTAGCACTACAACACAATATTCCAATAGTTCATACAAACCATACAATGTGGAATTATTATCTACATTACTTAGGAATTTTTAAATATTTAACTAATCCAGATAAAATGATGAAAAAATTTTATGACCAAATCCATCACTTCATTTATCCATCAATTAAGTCACATGACAAATATTTTCATCTTGCAACAAATGCTGACTATAAAATAATTCCAAATGGAGTAGACAGAAAAATTTTCATAAAAGACCTAAGTCAAGAAAAAAGACAAGAGATTTTAACCAAACATGGAATAAGTAAAAACGATAAAATCATAATCTTTGTTGGAAGAATAAATGAAGAAAAAAATATATGCTTATTAATGAAACATTTAAAAAAACTTCTAATTGAGAACAAAAATTGCAAGCTCATTCTCATAGGAAAGGGAAAAGAAGAAACTAAGATAAGGCGATTTAGAAAGCAATATGAACTTGAAAAACAAATAATACTCATTGGAACAATCCCATGGGAAGAAATGTATTACTATTATAAAATATCTGATGTATTTGCAAGTCTATCAAGAAGCGAAGTATATCCAATGACAACAATTGAGGCATTAACGGCTGGCATACCTGCGGTACTTATTAATGACATAATATACAAAGATGTAATTCAGCAAGGAAAAAATGGATTCTTAATAGATGATTATGAGAATTTGTACAAATATATAAAAGAAATAATAGAAAACGAAGAAAAATTACAAACTTTTAAAAAAAATACAGAAGAAACATCTATGATGTTTTCAAGCTCATTTTTTGTAGAAAAAATTGAACAGTATTATTATGAAATCATTAAAAATAAAAAATATTAACGTAATTTGCTAAAATTCACGTTATGAATGGGAAATTTTATTCCCATATCATCTAAAATACCTTTAATATTTTCTGCTATGAAATATTGAAAATCCCAAAAAAACTCGGTTTTTACAAAAGATCTCACTTGCATGACTATGTAATAAGGGGTATATTCCTTTACAACAACACTGGGCTTATTAATACCATATTGTTCCTTATTAAAGGAAAATGCCAAATTTTCTATTCTACTTTTAAGAGAACCAATATCTGTGTCATAAGGTACTTGAAAATCGAATGCAATCCTCCTTTCAGGATTTGTAGAAAAATTAGTAACCGATGTATCTGTAAACTTACTATTTGGAATCTTAATAATTTTACCATCTACCGTTTGAAGTGTAGTAAAAAATATATGAATATCATTTACTTCACCCTCAACATCATCACAGCTAATGTAATCACCAATTTTAAAAAAACTGGAATTTAAAACAACAAACCCGCTAACAAAGTCAGATAAAATCCCTTGAGCAGCAAGACCAACCGCAAGACCTAAAGATCCAAATATAGCAAAAATAGAAGTTGTAGAAACACCAAGATAAGGTAAAATCATCAAAATTAATACCATATCTATCATCACTTTAAAAAATGACTTAAAAAAATTAAGAATAGTAGAATCTAATTTTGTCTCTAACTTGGATTTTTCAAAAGCACTAAAAAAAAGCCTACCTACCCTTTTGACAAAAAACCTTGAAACACACCATACTACCAGCGCTACAAAAACCTTTAATCCATAAACTATTACCATTTCAAAAATTTCATTGACATAATCCTGAAAAACAAATATTTCTCTAAAAACACTGAACGTTTTTGACTGTTTATCCATAAGCTACTATGGTTATAGTACAAAAAAATAAAAGAAAAATACAATCTTTAAAAAACATATCACTAAAACAAAAAATTAATATACAAAAGCACTTATACTAATAAATATTATATAGTTACTGTGATACAATGTAATTTAATCCACATACTCTTTAAAGTTAGGACAAAAGATGCATGGATAAAACAAAAAAAACACCATATGAATTACTAACATTATTTTATCTTGTACTAAAAATAACGACAATCACAATTGGTGGGGGATTATTAATAATATCTGAACTTAAAAAAATAATTGTCAATAAAAAAAAGCTAATATCTGATAAAGAGTTTAATGAAATACTTGCAACATCAAACGTAGTTCCCGGGGTAACAGCAATCAATTTTGCATTCCTAATTGGTAAAAAACTTAAAGGATTTAAAGGAGCAATTATGTTAACTATCGCTGGAATCCTACCATCCATATTAGTAATCACAATGATAGCCCTTTATGTAAATTTAAACTCAAATAACATCTACGCTCAAAAATTCCTTGAAGGTGCAAAAATATCATCAACAATAATAATGTCAATAATCATACTTGAATTTTCAAAAAAAATGCTAAAACAATCAATAACAAAATGGATAACATGCTTATTAATAACATATACACTATATAAGTTTAATATAGATATATCATATATACTGATAACTGTTCTATTTATATGTTCTCTAACATATACAATACAAAAAATATTCTTTCAAAAAAAGGTATAAATTTGATTCTAATAAATTTATTCATTACATTTTTCAAAATAGGAATTTTAAATTTCGGTGGAGGAAACGGAATTGCAACAATTATCAATAAAGAAATCATTGATAACAAGGGATGGATAACAAAAGAAGAATTCATCAATATCATTACAATATCTAGAATTACTCCGGGTCCTGTTGCTACCAATATAGCAACATATGTTGGCACCAAAATAGCTGGCATTACTGGTGCAATAATTGCCACAATAGCTCTAATAACGGCACCCATATTAATTATTACCTTTATAACATTAACACTACATAAGATAAATTTCTTAAATTATTATCTTAAAAGCTTAAGACCTGTAATTATAGCATTATGGATAATGACAATAATTATTCTATTTGAAAGTATATTTTTAAAAATAAGCTACAATGGTACAGAATTTTTAAAAAGCTTTGCAATTGCAGGATTAAACTTAATAATTTTATTATTTTACAAAAACATCACCCCTGCAATACTAATCATATCTAGTGGAATATTATACATTTTTATGTAAAGATGCTTAAACAAAACTTAAAATTAACACAAATTAATATAATCAAAATTCTAGGTCTTGACAAACAAGAATTAATAAAAATTATATTAGACGAAATTGAAAATAACGCATGCCTTCAAATAGATTCAAAAACATTTTTTGAGACACTAAAAACTTATAAATTTAGAAACATTTTCTACAAAAATGATAATAATAAAGCACAACTATGAAATTGCACCGGCTAAAACATCACCAAAACTTTCTCTTAAAGAACATTGCTTACCACAACTACAAATTCAAAAACTCAGTAAAGTTGAGACTAACATAGGAGCAATCATAATAAATAATCTAAACAAACCCTTATGACTTCTTCAAAAAAGAATCTCAGCATCAAATAAATAAAATGATCAAACTAATTCAACAATTTAATCCAATAGAAATTGGTGTATCTAACATCATAAAATCATTAATATTACAAGCAAAATATCATAAATTAGATACAAATACAATTAAAATTCTTGAAAGATCAGATTTACTTAAAAATACTCAAAATAAGCTAAAAGAAAAGCTTAACATCAGCACTTAAGATTTAAACGATGCTCTTAACACAATTCAACTTAAGCTTAACCCCAATATCACATTCAAGTTCAAAGACAAAAATAATACAAATGACTATATTGAACCAGATACAATTGTTATAAGTAAAGACAATAAACTGAGGATAAAAATTAAAAAAGTCAATATCTTTAAAAAAGAAGTTAAAGATTTGAAAAAATATAAACAATCAAAATGGTTAATTGAATCTTTAAAATACATAGATAAAATACTAAATAAATAAGAATAGCAACATATACACTGCAAAAAGAATTCCTACGAAGAAGCTTTAAGGACTTAAAATTAATAAAATTAGCTGATATATCTGAAAAAATCAATTATATCAAGAACAATAAAAAAATAAATACTTAAAATTCGACTGGGGCACAATCTCAATTAGCAAACTATTTAATTCAGCCAGAAATGTTAAAACAAATGAATTTTCAAAATCAAGCATTAAACTAATAATAAAGAAAACATTGTAACAAAATAAAAATATGGTAGATAATCAAATTTCTGATATACTAAAATCTAAAGGAATCACCATTTCAAAAAGAACTATCAATAAATGTAGGAATAAATTAAAATTTCAAGGAGAAATTTATGGAACCTAAAATACAAGCCATTAATTATCATTTAAGCGATCATACAAAAGATTTTATTATAAAAAAATTAGAAAAACTTGGGACACATATTAAACAAAATTCAGAAAGTCTCAAAATTACAATAAAAAAAGAAAACGATATCTTTGATATAGATGCTCACCTTCACTTTAATTGGGGGAAAATAATACATATTACAGAACATGGCAAAGAATTATATGCTTTAATAGAAAGATTAGTAGAAAGACTGCAAAATACAGCAAACAAAGAAAAAAATAAAAAAGATACAGTAAAATGAATAAGTCAAATTAAATGCAAGCAATAACAATTGAGATAAATAACAAAGAAGGTCTCCATTCAAGGCCATCAAGCATGATTGCAGAACTTGCAAGCAAATATCCTTATTGTAATGTAAAATTAGTTACAGAAGATGGAAGAGAAGCTGATGCCAAATCTACAGTTGAAATTATGATACTTGGGGTTATATATAAAGAAAAAATAAAAATCATAGCAAATGGAAAAAAAGAAACTGAAATCATTGATATACTATCAGAACTATTAAAATCAAACTTTAAAAAAGAGATTCAAAAATGAACAAGAAAATTTTATACAAAATATTATTTATCATAAATCCTATTCTTTCATTTGGAATGGCAGACTATATGAAAGACACAAGCCATAATATTGACGCCAAAATTTCTTCTTTCATAATGAGTTTAGCAATCATTGTAATATCAGCCAGTCTACTTGGCAATTTAGTAAGCAAATTCGGAATCCCAAAAGTAATAGGACAAATAACAGCGGGCATACTTTTAAGTCCAACATTTCTTGGCAAGATTAAAATACCTTTATTATTTCCACTAGGAATCATTAGTGTTAGCGATCATTACTTAATAAATGAAGAAATATTTGCAATATCAACAATAGCCTCAATTATCCTACTATTTATGGCGGGTCTTGAAACAGATTTAAAATTATTCCTTAAATTCTTACCACGTGGGGGACTAATAGGAATAACGGAAGTTATTGGTACTTTTACAAGTTTTGCACTAATATCTACCATTTTATTTGATGTACAATTAATAAGTCCTACAGCTCTTTTTATAGGGATTATTGCAACACCTTCTTCTGCAGGAATTGCTGCAAGCATACTCTCAGCTAAGAAAAAAATGAGTACATCAGAAGGAGTTACAATAATATCAACTTCAATAATTGATGATGTCCTCTCAATGATCATGCTCACAAGTGTAATAACGATATCAAGATCACTATCAGATCTTGATATCGCAATCTCAATTACAGCCACAATTAAGAACATACTAATTTGGTTTTGTTTAACATTCATATTGATCTTGTTATCAGAACCAATTTCAAAATTACTAAAAAGCTTCAATAGTGTTACTCTAGCAACAGTTATAACTATTACTTTTACTTTTATTGTTGCAAGCTTTTTTCAAAACTTAGGAATGTCATTTGTAATTGGAGCTTACATATTTGGACTTGCCATGTCAAAAACGGATATTGTATGTGTAATCCAAGATAAATTAACAATATTTGAAAGGTTTTTTATTCCAATATTCTTTACATCAATAGGGCTTATGGCCGACATTAATGTAATATTATCAAAAGAAGTCTTAATTCTTGGAACTCTGCTCAGCCTCATAGCCATAGCAACAAAACTCATATATTGTTTCATCCCATCATGTTTTTTAGGATTTAACAAGCTAGGGGCACTAAGAATAGCTTTTGGAATGGTTCCAAGAGGAGAGATATCATTAATTATTGCAAACTTAGCACTCTCTTCTGAATTTATAAGTCAAAAAATATTTGGAATAACAATAATCATAGTTTTCTTGCCAACAATCATTGTAACACCAATAATAAATATTCTATTCCAAATAAATAAAAATGGATTAAAGAAAGAAATTAAAACAGAGCAAAATACTCAAATCACAGTATCATTCAAATATAACAACCTAACAAAAATACTTGTATGGGAATTAAAAAATGAATTAAGGAAAGAGGGATTTTTCACCCAACAAATAAAAAATGACTTCTCACAATACATAAACGCAAGATACAATGACATTTCACTATCCATAAAAAGAGAGGGAAGCAAGATTACATTTGAATGTCCAAATAAACACTTAATCATCATACAAGATTTATTTAGAGAAACTATTCTAAACTTAGAGAGAATAACTGAAGAAGTTAAAACTGTTTCTGTAAAGGCACAAAAATTAAACTACTCAATCAATTATGATAAAATACGCAGTAACATCGCTCTAAATAAAAGAATTAAAAAAGAAAACATTATTTTAGAATTAAAAGCAACAAATAAAACCGAAGTATTAAGAGAATTATTAGGTGTAATAAAAATTGAAATTGACAAAGAAATAATATTACAAGACTTAATGGAAAGAGAAAAGCTAATAACCACAGCCCTTAAAGAAGGATTTGCAATACCTCATTTAAAAACCAATTTAATTACAAAAATGCATATTGCCATTGGTATCAGTCATGATGGAATTGACTTTAATGCCACTGATAAAAATTTAAGTCATATATTTATATTAATACTATATCCAGCAAAAGAACATGTTAATTATCCACGCATTTTAGCATCGATTGTGGGTAAGGTTGATTCTAATAAAAAGGAAATGCTTAAAGCTAAAACCGATAAAGAAATTTATAATATAATAGTAGGATAAATTATGTTCAAGACCATTAAATGCAATCAAATAAACGATAAACTTATAAACCAAAAGATAGAAATCAATGCTTGGGTAAAAAAAATAAGACACCATGGAAAAGTTACCTTTATTAATCTTAGAGATAGATATGATGAAGCACAGGTACTTGTAAATGACGAGAAGCTTTTAAAGATAACATCTCAAATAAAGATGGAATACTGCATTAAAGTCCAAGGGAAATTAGAACTAAGACCTTCAAATCTCGTAAACAAAGAAATGAGAACAGGGGCATTTGAAATACTTGCAGAGAATATAAATATAATTTCAAGATGTAATGAACTGCCCTTTATGATCAAAGATAACAATAATGCAAATGAAAATGCAAAACTTGAATATAGATATTTAGATTTAAGACGTGAAGAGCAAAAACAAAAAATAATATTAAGAAGCAAAGTAACACATACAATTAGAAATTACTTAACAAAAAAAGACTTCTTAGAATTAGAAACCCCAACATTTGTCAAATCAACCCCAGAAGGCGCAAGAGATTTTCTTGTCCCATCAAGAATACATAAAGGGCACTTTTATGCACTACCACAATCACCACAAATTTATAAGCAACTCACAATGATAGCTGGACTTGACAAATACTTTCAAATAGCTAGATGCTACAGAGATGAAGACTCAAGAGGTGACAGACAACCAGAATTCACACAACTTGACATTGAAATGAGCTTTATAAAGAAGGAAAATATATTTAAATTAATGGAAAATCTTATCTTCACCATTTTTAAAAACACATTAAACATTAGTTTACCAAAAAAATTTAAAAGAATGACTTACAAACATGCAATGAATACATATGGAAGCGACAAACCAGACACTAGGTATGAATTATTAATACAAGACATGGGTAAATATTTTAAGCAATCCTCATTTAATGTTTTTAAAGATATATTACAAAATCAAGGCACAATAAAAGCACTTATAATAAAAAATCAAGCTCATAATTTTTCAAGAAGTAAAATTAACAATTTAGAAGAACATGCCAAGATTTACAAAACAAGTGGTCTTTATTTTGCAAAAATAGAAAATAATGAATTTGTAGGGGGCATTGCCAAATTTTTAAATAAAATAAAACAAACTTTATTTCAAGCTTACTCACTTGAAAACAACGACATAATATTTTTTATAGCTGATTCATGGGAAACTGCTTGCAAAGCTATGGGACAAATTAGAATCAAAATTGCAAATGAACTAAACCTTACAAACAAAAATACATTTGAATTTCTATGGATTTATGATTTTCCCCTATTTGAGTACGATGAAGACACAAAAAACTATAAAGCAGCCCATCATATGTTCTCACTTCCCCAACAAAAATATATCGATACTTTAGAAAGCAATCCAAGTAAAGTCTTAGGAGAAGTTTATGATCTTGTATTAAACGGCATGGAACTTGGTTCAGGATCAATCAGAGTTCATACAAGAGAACTTCAACAAAGAATTTTTAACATAGTGGGATTTAAAGACACAATAGCAGAAGAGAGATTTGGTTTCTTTTTAAAAGCATTAGAATATGGAGCTCCTATTCATGGTGGAATAGCCATTGGAATTGATAGGCTTTTAATGATAATGACACACTCAAGTTCAATAAAAGATGTAATACTTTTCCCAAAAAATTCATTCGCAGCAAGCCCACTTGACAAATCTCCTTCAAAGGTTCCAAACGAACAACTAAGAGAACTAAATTTGACAACTGAAGATTATAAAAATTAAGGATGCCAAAGCATCCTTGCACCAAACTTATTCAATCGCAATCTTTTTCTCTTGGATTTTCTCAATAACTTCCGCTTTCTTAGGAAGCTTAATATGCAAAACACCATTTTTTAGTTCTGATTTAATTTTATCTTGATCAATATTCCCAGATAATCTAAAACTTCTTGCAAAAGAGATATCTCTTCTCTCTACTCTTAAGTACTTATCATGTTTCTCTTCTGATTCATCCTTACTCTCATAACTTATTGTCAAATAATCATTTTTAATTGAAATTGATATATCATCTTTTTTTATCCCCGGTAAGTAAGCTTCAAGAATAAATGATTTGCCCTCATCCTTAATATTAACTGGAATATCATGAACACCTTTAGGACTCATAAAATCAAAATCATCATTCAAAAAATCCAGAAAATTTTTCTTATAATTTGTTAATAACATATAAAACCCCTTTTTATCAATTTATATAAAAGCTCATACAAAAAAACATTCTATTTAAATATTAAACAAATATTCAATAATTTTAAACAAATATTCAATAAATATCATAAATAAATAATAAGTATAATGATGATGGGAATAAACTTAACATTTAAATGCAATAATAAGTCCAGTTATGTATAATAAAATACACAAAAATGAAAAAGTCGCCCTTATAAGGCGACAAAGTTCAAATTTTTAATTATACTTGTCTCAATTTCTATTAATATTATTAAGACTCTTGCAAGCAAGTTTTACACGTTCCTTAATGCTAATCTCAGATTCTCTAAGCCACACTCTTGGATCATAAAACTTTTTGTTTGGAACATCAGCATTACTACCATCACCAAGTTGCCCTTGTAATCTATTTTCATTATTCTTATAATAATTCAATATGCCTTCCCAAGCAGCCCACTGAGTATCTGTATCAATGTTCATTTTAACAACACCATAAGAGAGTGCTTCATGAATCTCTTCTATTGTAGAGCCAGAACCCCCATGAAACACATATGAAACAGGCTTTGGATCACTTGAATTAGTCTTTGATATAGTCTTTGATATAACATAATTTTGTCCATCTCTTAATACTTTAGGGGTAAGCTGAACATTTCCAGGCTTATAAACTCCATGAACATTTCCAAAAGCTGCTGCAATCTGGAAATTAGGACTAACTTTCATAAGTTCAGAATATCCATAATAAATATCTTCAGGGGTTGAAAATAACTCATGTTGCTCCCTATCTGAATTATCAACACCGTCTTCCTCACCACCAGTAATTCCAAGCTCAATTTCCAGAAACATCTCAATTTTAGACATTCTCTCTAAGAACTTTTTTGATATTTCAATATTTTCTTTAATTGGCTCTTCAGACAAATCTAACATATGTGAAGAAAACAAAGGACGTTTATGCTCTTGATAATATTTCTCTCCATACTCCAAAAGCCCCTCAACCCAAGGAATTAATTTTTTTGCGCAATGATCTGTATGAAGAACAACAGGCACTCCATAATGTTCTGCTAGCAAATGAACATGCATAGCACCAGAAATGGCTCCAAGGATAGAAGTCCCCTGAGGTTTTTCGACCTTGAGTCCCTTACCACAAATAAAAGCAGAACCACTATTTGAAAACTGTATCATAATAGGAGAATTAACTTCTTTTGCTGCTTCCAAAACAGCATTAATTGAATTTGTACCTACACAATTAATTGCAGGAATAGCAAATCCTTCACTCTTACATATTTCATATAAAGTATGTAGCTCCTTACCATAAACCACTCCAGGCTTAATCTTATCTAACACACCCACCTATAATACCTCCTTCCTCATAAAATGACATATATCTTATATTATATACCTTAAAACCTAAAACTGACCCTAATCTAAAAAAACAAAAATTCAAAAAACAAACAAATACAGAACAATATACTACTCAACTATCTTAGATTTATACCAATTTGCAAATTTTTTTATCCCCTCCTTAATAGAGATTAAGGACTCATAAGCAAAATCATTTTTAAGTTTTGAAATATTACAACAGCTTTTCACAACATCTGCTTTTTGCATAGGTAAAAAATTTTTACAAGCTTTATTTCCAAGATTTGTTTCAAGTTCATTAATAAACTCCAAAAGCTCAGTAGCATGTCCCGTACCTATATTATATATCTTATAAGGAGCAAGGGAGCTTGAAGAATTGGGATTTTGTACATCAAAATTAACATCACTCTCCGCTGGTTTTTTAAGTACACTATAAACACCATCTGCAACATCATCTACATACGTAAAGTCTCTAGCCATATCCCCATTATTAAAAACATTAATGGGGGTTTGTTTTATAATCCCATCTGCAAATAAATATAATGCCATATCAGGTCGGCCATAAGGCCCATAAACCGTAAAAAATCTTAATCCTGTTGTTGGAATATTAAAAGATGAACTGTAAGCATGAGCTATAACTTCATTAGACTTTTTGCTAGCTGCATATAAATTTAAAGGATGATCTGTAATGCTATCCTCATCTGAAGGCATCTTTTTATTTATTCCATACACTGCAGATGTTGAGGCATAAACAAAATGCTCAATATGACTTTTATGTATTCTGCATGCATCCAACACATTAAAAAACCCAACAATATTAACTGAAATATAACTATCGGGATTTTCAATACTATCTCTAATACCGGCCTGAGCTGCCAAATGACAAACATGCGTAAATTTATAATCAGAAAAAAGAGATAAGACTTTATCTTTATCTAAAATATCAAGATAAATAAAACTTAAATTATTATATTTATTACTTTGAATAATTTTTCTACTACCTATATTCTTACGATCGAACCCTAAAACTTCTAATCTCTCATATTTCAGATTAGGTTCATAATAATCATTTAAAACATCAACACCTAAAACTTCATGTCCATTATCAGCAAGCCTCTTGGCAACATGGAATCCAATAAATCCTGCAATACCCGTTAAAAATACTCTCATACAATAATCCCCTTAAATTAAATAAATAATAAATTTATTATTCTAATCCCCATAACTACAAAATATAGACCAATTAAATATCAGTCGCTCAAGTAAAATCTAAACATATGAATATAAATCATCGGTTTACAATATATAGAAAGAAAAAACCTTATTTCCTAACATTAGAGTCCCTTTTTTGATAACTACGAAAGTTATTATTATATTTACTACTCCTAACATAAGAAATTCTAACTCGCTTTAAATTTCCATCTCCCTCACTCTCTGTTTTAATATCACTATAACGATTCAAAGTAGTATGAATAATTCTTCTCTCAAAAGGATTCATTGTTGGCAAAAGAATAGAACGTCTACTCCTTTTAACCTTATGCAAAGAATTGATTGCCAAATTAATAAATCTTGATTTAAATCTTTCTCTATAATCCTCAATATCTAATACTATCCTATTAAAAATACCATTGTCTCCAATAAGCCTAGACATGTAAACATTTGCCAAAAGCTGCAAAGCATCTAAATTTCTTCCTTCTCTTCCAATCAAGATATTTGGACTGTCTGTATCAATAGAAATCTTAATATACTCACCTTCTCTAGATTCAATCTTTAAATCAACACAATAACCCATTTTATTTATCATTTCTTTAATAAAATCCAAAACCTTATCACAAATACCTTCATTAATCTGAGCCTCAGACTTTAGTGTGTCCTCTTTCACATGAGGAGACACTTTTATCTTAATCATCTCTTTTTTAAATAAAAATCCAACCTTTTCCTTATCCAAAATCTCTACATCAAACTCACCTTCTCTTAAATCAAGATCTCTCATTGCCTTTTTAATTGCTTCTTGTTCTGTTTTTCCATAAAATTCATAACTCATCTGTTCCTCCTTTCAGATACATTCATCTTTATATAGTATTGTTGCAAAATAGTAAAAATATTGGTTGTAATCCAATAGATTAAAAGTCCTGATGGCATATCATAAAGTATGAAAAAAAACATAATAGGCATACCAAAATATAAAAATTTCTGTTGTGATCCAAGATTTTTAAAACTAACATTAGAACTAATTATTGTAGATAATAACTGAGTAATCATCATAATAAAAGGTAAAATTCTAATATCAGTCCATACAAAAACTTTATACCCAAAATAATATATGCTATCACCAATTGACAAATCATCAATCCAACCTGGAATAAAACTAGCCCCCCTTAGCAAAAAGAAATTATTTACAAGCCCATAAAGAGCAAAAAACACAGGTAGTTGTAAAAGAATAGGCAAGCATCCTCCAAGAGGATTAACACCTTCTTCCCTATAAAGTTTACCCATTTCTTCATTTAATCTTTTGGGATCATTTTTAAATTTTACTTGTATCTCTTTCATTTTTGGCTGTAACTTAGAAAGTTCTGCTGTAGCCCTAAAACTCTTAAAAGTCAAAGGAAATATAAGTATTCTTACAACAATTGTCAAAAAAATTATTGAAAGTCCCCAATTAGGAATAACATCATAAAAAATTTGCATTATTAATTGCATAGGAACTTGAATAAAGTATAACAAGCTTTTCTCTACAGACATTCCAAATTCAACATTAGATAAACCAAAACTATTTAGATTATTTTCATTAAAAATATCTAAATATCCATTATCTCTAGGACCTGCATAAATATAAAAGGTATCACTAAAACTAATGTCACCTATTTTGTTTAAAACAAAAGTCTTTAAAACTTTATTTTCTTGTTTGAATTCAACATTCATATTTTCTTTTGAAACTAAAACTTCAAAATATTTAGTGCTTGAACCAACCCACTTAGGCTTAATAACACTTAAACCATCCTTACCATATCTAAGCTTAGTATCATAATAAATACTCTGAGATAAATAATTATTATATTGCAGTTTACCTCTCTCACTTAAATTTTCAATATCAGAACTTAATACAAATTTATAAAAATCAATATCAAAATTATCATTAGCATCAACATTATTTAAAAAAATTTCAAGCTTGATTAAATATTCATCTTTGCTTGAAAATGTATATCTCTTTATATACTCATAATATTTGTCATTATATTCAAACTTGGTCTTAAACTCATGTGTATAATCATTTATTTTGTCATATGAAAACAAACTTTTAGTTAAGTTATCAAAGGTAATATAAAAAAGACCTCCCCTGTCCATATTAACCTTAACCATTTCTGTTGGATTCCTCTCTAAATTTAAATGATCTTTAAGCTTTAGAGAAACTAAATTACCTCCAAATGTCGAAAAAGTAGCATAATATATGCCAGTCTCAACACCAATTTCTTTAGAATTAGCACTTAAACTTAAAGTATCATTTTCATCAATTGAATGATGCTCAACATCAAAATCTCTATCTAAATTAAATCCAATCTCTCTCTCCATTACAGAAGGGGATTTTCTAGAGAAAAAGACATCATCAACAAGCATAAAAATACCAATAAAAAATAAAGACAAATAAATAGCTCTCAAAATTCTTTTACTCTGACTCACACTTTCCTCTTCATGACATGCACAATTATATTCTTTAACATAGTATCAACTTCATAATAACTAACATCTACTCTTTGAGGATAAACTACGAAAATAAAGTCAACATACCTATTTTTAAGTAAAGCTAACTGTTTCCTAAAACATTCCTTAAAAATTCTCCGAACACGATTTCTCTTAACAGCACCTTTAAAAACTTTAGGAAAAGTAACAATCATTCTAGAGATTGATAAGCTTGTAAACTCATAAAATATGTTAATTCCTTCTATCCTAATAAATCTACCTTTTTTAAAAAGCTCCTGAATTTCTACCTTTGATTTTATGCTAATATTTCTTTTTTTCATCAGAAACAGTTAATTTTGATCTTCCCTTAGCCCTTCTTCTGGCAAGAATAAGTCTTCCACCCTTAGTTTTCATCCTAGCCCTAAACCCAAATTTCCTGTTTCTCTTAACCCGACTCGGCTGATAAGTCCTCTTCAAAAAAGCCCTCCAATTAAAAACATTCTTTAGTCATAAGATATAAGTTAAACACTACAATATTATATTATACAAATACAATTGTCAACAAAATCATCTTATCAAAACCTTTATATCCAATATTTCAAGACCTGTAGACTCCTTTATTAATTTTATTATTTTTGATCTATTAAGAGAAACAGTATATAAAACACTTGAATTCTTAACAGCAACAAATAATATTTTATTATCCTTCAAATTCAATAATTTTACTCTATCTGCAAGATCTTTAAATATAATTTGCCAATTTTTAGACAATATAAAACTGGCATTTAGCTTTTCATTAGCACATATATCCGTATTTAAATATTCTTTAAGTACATCAGCGGCTTTTTTAAAGCTGAAATCTTCCATTCTTAATCCTGTATACTATAAACTTACTGTCTTGTTTAATATCATAACAGTCATCTAAAAACGTAAAGAAGCATTGAGAATCTTTCGGTAGGATATCAAAGATTCTCTTTCTTCTCACACTATCCAATTCCAAAAATACATCATCAAAAAGCAAAATGGGAGCTATACCAAATTGCTTATTAAACATAATGACCTGAATAAGTCTATAAATCAAAGCAAGTGCCCTGATTTGTCCTGTCGAAGAATGATGAGTAAATACTCTCTCACCACTTAATATCTCATATAAATCTCTGTGTGGACCCATTAAAGTACTTTCACTGTAAAGTTCATCTTGTTCTTTTAAAAGCAAAGTCTGCAAAAATTCATCCCTTTTAGAACATTTCACAGAAGGTAAATATTTAATCTCTAAACTATAAGAAACATCAAAAATAAAAGAATAATAGTACTTAAAAAACTCATAAAAATGCTTGATAAAATTTTCCCTCATTTTTGTTATCTCAAAAGCAAAATCAACAAAAGTTTCATTATAAACTTTAAGTAAATCTTTATTGCCTTGTCTTAAAATCAAATTTCTTTGCTGTAAAATCTTTCGATATTTCCTAAGAGAATCTAAATAACTTAAAGAAACAAGACTTATTGCCTGATCAAAAAACCATCTCTTCTTAGCAGGAGCTCCAATGATAAAGTCAGTATCATAATTTGAGAAAATAACTGATGGAATGTTCAATATCAAATTTTTTCTATCTTTTACAATGCTATTGTTAACCTTTATTTCTTTTTTCCCATTTCTTAAGGACAAACCAATTTCTCCAGCCTTTCCTTCAGTATTATAGAAACACTTTAAATAAAATTCGGTCTTGCCATATGTAATAAGTTCTCTATCAGTACGAACTAAAAAAGACGATGCAAAAGCAAGACAATAAATAGCATCAAGAATATTAGTCTTACCTGAACCATTCTCTCCGCAAAAATAAATATTATTAAAATCAAAATTAATGACCCGATTCTCTATATTCTTAAAATTAAAGAACTCTACTTTCTTTATCATCTTTGCCAATAAAAAAGAATTTTAATTTAATACCATGGGCATTATCAAATGAATGAAACCAAAATTCGCAGGGTCACTTAATTTCAATATACCTCCTCCACTGAATTTTATCTCTAACTTTGAAGTATCAAATACACCCATTGCTTCAGTAAAATAAGCACTATTAATAGCTACAACTTCCTCGCTCCCTTCATAATCATAATTAGGACTTTGTACAAAAAATTCACCCTTTCTTCCTGTAATTGGATCTTCTGCCATAAGTCTTAGTTGATTGCCTGCAAAATTCAGAATAACTTTTTTAGACCTTTTGTCTGTGTAAGAACTTACCCTTGAGAGCCTATCTTTTAAAATGCTAACATCGATTAATGCTTTGTTCTGTTGTTCATTTGGTATGATACTTTCATAGTCAGGATAGTTTCCATTTATCAGACTGCAAACTATTTTATAATTATTGAATTCAACATAAAATTTTTTATCAGAGATCTTGAGCTTTATAATACCTTCTCCTACCATCATCTGCCTTAGAAGATTAACCATTTTGACAGGAACAATAAAATTGATATCCTCCTCAAATATTAAATCTGTTTTATATACAGACAGTCTATGCGAATTGGTGGAAACAAATGTCAATGCAGAGTTTTTGTCCTTTGTAAAATAAATTCCATTTAAAACGTTCTTGGACTCATCATGTGAGGCTGAAAATGAGACTTTGTTTATAATTTTCTTAAATTCCCTTTGGGTTAACTCAACTGTTAAATTGTAAATCTCTTCATTTATGTCATAATTGTAAATTTCAATCTCTTCACTAGAAAAAGTTGGCTCACTTAAATGATCATTTATGAAATTATCATTCTTATTTTCTGATTCACCAATAATGCTTAATTTGCTTTCATCTTCCATAAATTTTATTTTTAGCTCATTGTACAAATTTAGTGCTTTTACTGCATTTGAAAAGTTTGAAGCATTGATTAATACTTTAAAATTTTCTGCTGAAACAATTGGAATTGTGCTTTCAAAAAAGATATTCCTATCTGTTGCCTTTATCTTGAGGTTGGAATTTTTTACTTCGAGTAATATTGCACTCCAAATGTCATTTATGTTCCTATTTAAAATTATACTTTTGGCTTTGTCAATCTCGTTCGAAATCTGTTCTGTGTCGCACAGTATAAATTTTTCGTTCAATGTTTTACCTCCTTTTATTATATTATCATTTTTTGGCTTTCATTAATGCAAATCTTGTTCGGTTTATTGTACGTGTTTTTTTATTATATTTTATATAGTTGTATTAGTAGGGGGCTGTCTAATTGTTTAATTCTATTTATTTCTTTATTTTATAAGGAATAATATATGTTTAATTGTTTGTGTTTTTTGATGAATTATTTGTTTAATTTGTTCAAAAATATTTTGAATTTTATATATTTTGCTAGTTTTTGTTGATTTTGTTCATAAGTTCTATGATTAAATTGTTAATTTCTAGGTCATTGTTTCTCTCTTTATCTATCTTATTTATCGAATAAAGCACTGTTGAATGGGTTTTTCCCCCAATGATTTTACCTATTTCAATTGTTGAAAGCTCTGTAAAATTCCTCAGAAGATAAGCATAAATGTGTCTTGCTTTTGTGATTTCAGGTTTTTTGCTGTTGCCTTCAATGTCTTTATTTGTAAGTTTTAATTCCCTTAAGATAACTTTTTTTATACTTTCAATGTTAATTGTGTTATTTGTATTTGTTTTATCGTTTTCATAAGCTATTATCTCTTTAATTATTTTGTCTACTATGCTAGTGTCGATTTCTATATCTTCAAGGTCTATGTGAGCTTTTAATTTTGTTACAGCAGCTTCAAGATCTCTTATATTTGTTGTAACTTTTTTAGCAACTAAGTTGAGGATGTTTTTTGGAACTTTTATTCCATCTTCTTCTGCTTTTTTTTCTATAATTGCCACTCTTAATTCAAAGTTTGGTTTTGATATGTCGACATTGAGTCCCCTTGTAAATCTGCTTTTTAATCTATCTGTAAAATTGATGAGTTCTGAGGGTTGTCTGTCGCATGTAAATACCATTTGTTTATTGTCTTCATAAAGAGCATTGAAAGTGTGAAAAAGCTCTTCTTGTATACCTTCTTTTTTTTGTAAATCATGAATATCATCTATTAATAACATATCTAGGTGTCGGTATTTTTTCTTAAATCTTTTTGTTTCATTTGTTTTTATACTTTCTACAAATTCATTTAAAAAATTTTCAGCAGTTACGTAAAGTATTTTAAATTCTTTATGTAATTCTTCTATTTTGTTTCCTATACTTTGGAGTAAATGTGTTTTGCCAAGACCAACTCCACCATAAATTAGACATGGATTGTATTTTTTACCAGGATTTTTTGCGATTGATAAGCTTGCATTATATGCAAGTTTATTATTTGGACCTATAATGAAGTTTTCAAATGTGTATTTCTTTTTAAGAAAAGGATTTCTATATTTTGTATGAATGTCTTCTTTTATAACGTAGTGTTTTGTATGTTCTATTATGTTCTTTGTATGAGTGTTAAGTATTGTTCTTTTTTCGGGTGAATCTTGTTGTATGGAAATGTCTTTGAGTGAAGTGTTTTTTAATTCCATGCTATGAGTCTTAGGTTCTTTTGGTGGATTTATAAATTCAACATTAATCGTATTATGGCCTTTTTCAGTGAGAATTTCTTTTATTCTTTTGGAAAATCTTTTTTCTACTTGGTTTTTATGAAAAGAATTTGGAGCAGATATTTTTATACTCTCATCAGTTGCATCTATGAAATATAGATTTTCAAACCATATGTAAAATTCTTCTTCAGAAAGTTCTTTCCTTATTGCTGCTAAAATTAAGCTCCATATGTTTTTTCCCTCTTGCATATTTTATCCTCGTCAATTTTGGCTTTTTATCATTATATCTTTTTGATTATTAGTATTGTGTATGTATAAGTATATAGTATAATAATGAACTGGAACATTATCTTAACTATTTGTGGGTCTTGAAATTTTATTGGTTTTAAGTCAAGTTGAATGTGTCTTGTAATTTGTGTTATTTAATAGATATTATATTGTTTTTAATGTAAAATTTGCTTATATCATATATTATGATTAATTGTGTGGAAGGTTTATGAGTTATGTTGCTAGTAATATTCAAGTGTTAAAGGGCCTTGAAGCTGTTAGAAAAAGGCCTGGTATGTATATTGGATCCGTTTCAATTAATGGATTGCATCACTTGGTTTATGAAGTGGTTGACAATAGTATTGACGAGGCTTTAGCGGGTTTTTGCGATAAAATAGAAGTTGTTATAAATTCAGATAATTCTGTAACAGTCAATGATAATGGTAGAGGAATTCCTACAGATATTCATGAAGAGGAAGGAATTAGTGCTCTTGAACTTGTTTTGACTAAGCTACATTCTGGAGGAAAATTTAATAAAGGTACTTATAAGGTTTCTGGTGGCCTTCATGGGGTTGGGATTTCGGTTGTTAATGCTTTATCATCTTTTTTAGAAGTTGTTGTGAGCAGGGATGGAAATTTTTTTAAGCAGACTTATTCCAGGGGTATTCCAACATCTGAGGTTGAGATTGTTGGGGTAAGTTCTAATAGGGGTACTAAAGTTACTTTTTTAGCTGATTCTGAGATTTTTGAAACCTTGGAGTATGATTTTGAAACTTTATCAAAGAGATTGAGGGAACTTGCATTTTTAAATGATAAGATACGAATTTCAATTGAAGATAAGAGATTGGGAAAAGAGAGATTTTTAGAATTTTATTTTGAAGGTGGAATAAAAGCTTTTGTAGATTTTATAACAAATAATAGCAAAAATATTCAAAGTGAGCCCTATTTTATTGAAGGAACTTATGATGATGTTATTGTTAGTGTTGGACTTAAGTGGACTGAAGGGTATTCTGATAATATTTTATCGTTTGTAAACAATATTAATACTAGAGAAGGAGGAACTCATGTTGCTGGTTTTAAGAGTGGCTTCTTAAAGGCAATGAGTGAAGCTTTTAAGGATTCAAAGATAAGCAAAAAAGATGTTCCAAATCTTACATTAGATGATTTTAAGGAGGGTTTAACAGCGGTAATTTCTATTAAGGTTCCAGAACCTCAATTTGAAGGTCAAACTAAAGGGAAATTGGGAAATTCTTATATAAAAAAAATTGTTGAAACTATTGTACATAATGAGCTTTTGAAAGTTATTGGTAATAATCTTTTAGAGGTAGATATTATTCTTAATAAGGCAATAAGAGCTGCTCGTGCTCGTGAGGCTGCAAGAAAGGCAAGAGAGTCTGAGAGAAAAAAAAGTGCATTTGAAAGCTTGGCATTGCCTGGCAAATTGGCAGATTGTGCATCTAAAAACCCGGTTGAAAGGGAAATTTATATTGTGGAAGGAGATTCTGCAGGAGGAAGTGCAAAAATGGGAAGAGATAGGTTTTATCAAGCTATCTTGCCATTGTGGGGTAAAATGCTTAATGTTGAAAAAACACGGGAAGATAAGGTTATTACAAATGATAAGCTTATTCCAATAATTGCATCTCTTGGTGCTGGAGTTGGAAAGAATTTTTATATTGAAAAACTTCGTTATCATAAAATTATTATTATGGCTGATGCCGATGTTGATGGGTCTCATATTCGAACATTGCTTCTTACTTTTTTCTTTCGTTACATGAGGGAGTTAATTGATAATGGACATGTATATATAGCTATGCCACCTCTTTATAAAATTAAGTATGAAAATAGTGTTCATTATTTTTATGATGATTCGGAAAAGGAAGTTTTTTTAAGCTCTATCGAGATTGGCAAAAGGGATAAAATTAGTCTTCAAAGGTATAAGGGGCTTGGAGAAATGAATCCTACACAACTTTGGGAAACCACTATGAATCCTGCTACTAGAAAAATGAAATTAATAGAGATAGATGATGCTATACAGGCTGAGAATATTTTTGTTACTCTTATGGGAGATGATGTTGAGCCTAGAAGAGAATTTATTGAGCAGAATGCGCTTGATGTAGTAAATCTTGATGTGTGATTGGAGCATTAATGGCAATTGAAGAAGATAAAGAGCAAATATTAAATATAAAAATAGAAGATGAAGTTAAAACCTCGTATTTAAATTATGCAATGTCTGTTATTGTTTCAAGAGCCCTTCCTGATGTGAGAGATGGTCTTAAACCTGTTCACAGAAGAATCCTTTATTCAATGCATGAAATGGGACTTAGGGCTGATAAAGCATTTAAGAAGGCTGGAAGAATTGTTGGAGATGTTCTTGGTAAATATCATCCTCATGGTGATCAGTCAATTTATGAAGCACTTGTAAGACTTGCACAGGATTTTTCGTTAAGATATCCTATAGTAAGCGGACAGGGAAATTTTGGTTCTATTGATGGAGACCCTCCTGCTGCTATGAGGTATACTGAAGCTCGAATGGCAAAAATAGCTGAAGAGCTTGTTAAAGATATCGATAGGCAAACTGTTGATTTTAGAGCCAATTATGATGATTCTTTGCTTGAGCCTGAAGTTTTACCAGCTGCTTTTCCATTTCTCTTGGTTAACGGTTCTAGTGGCATTGCTGTTGGAATGGCAACAAATATGGCTCCGCATAATTTGAGAGAAATTTGTGACGCCATAGTTTATATGTTAAATCATGATAGTGTTTCTGTGTATGATTTAATTGCAATAGTTAAAGGACCAGATTTTCCTACTTATGCTGAAATTATTTATAATGAGAGTTTAGTTAAGGCTTATACGACGGGGAAGGGCAGTGTTGTTATTCGATCTCGGTATCATATTGAAGAAAAGAGAGAAGATCATATTGCTATTATAATTACACAAATACCTTATGCTGTTAACAAATCTTCCTTGCTTATGAAAATTGCATTCTTAATAAAAGAAGAAAAGCTTGAAGGTATATCTGATATAAGGGATGAATCTGACCGTGAAGGTATTAGAATTGTTCTTGAAATTAAAAAAGGTTTTGATCCTCATGTTGTTATGAATTTGCTTTATGAATATACTGAACTGAGGAAAAATTTTAGCATAAATAACTTGGCTCTTGTTAATGGTATTCCAAAACAATTAAATTTAAAAGAACTTATATCTGAATTTATTGATCATAGAAAGGAAATTGTTAGAAGGCGGGTAGAGTTTGACTTAAAAAAGGCAAGAGACAAGGCTCATATTCTTGAAGGATTAAATATTTCCTTAAGACATATTGATAGGGTAATAGAAATAATAAGATTTTCTAGACTTGTAAAAGATGCTAAAGAATGTATTATTAAGGAATTTAATTTATCAGAAATTCAAGCTAATTCTATATTGGATATGAAGTTACAGAAATTAACATCGCTTGAGATAGAGAAACTTGAAGAAGAGTTTAAAATTGTTTTGGATTTAATAAAAGATTATGAAGATATTCTTGTCAGTCCAGAGCGAGTTGTTAATATTGTAAGGGAAGAGATTATTAATTTAAGTTTAAAATTTGGCGATGAGCGCCGAACAAAAATAATTTATGATGAGGAGGTTTTAAAAACTAGTATGTCAGATTTAATGCAGAGGGAAAATGTTATTGTTATTCTTACAAAGCAGGGTTTCATTAAAAGAATCTTACAAGATGAGTATAAACTTCAAGGTATAGGTGGGAAGGGCCTTGGTTCTTTTGACTTACAAGATAAAGATCAAGTTAATATTGCTTTATGTGTAAATACCCATGACTTTTTACTTATGATTTCAAATGAAGGGAAGCTTTATGTAATTAATGCTTATGGAATTAAGGATTCTTCTAGAACTTCAAAGGGACAAAATATTCGTGAGCTTATTAATTTGGGAGAAACAGAAGAGATATTGGCTATTAAAAATTGCAATGAGTTATCTCTGGATAATTACTTATTAATAACAACAGCAAATGGGAAAATAGCTCGTATTGAAACAGAGGGCTTTAAAACAGTTAAATCAAGAGGCGTTATTGTCATTAAACTGGATGATAAGGATTTTGTTACAAGTGCTGAGATTGTTTCTAAGAATGATAAAATTATTTGTATTTCTAAGAAGGGCAATGCTTTTACATTTAATTCAAATGATATTAGGCTTACACACAGAGGGACTCAGGGTGTGTCTGGTATGAAAGTAAGAGAGGGTGATATGCTTATTAAGGTGTTATCAGCAAAACAAGGCTCCCATCTTTTAATTGTTTCTGAGAATGGATATGGAAAGAGATTAGAAATATCTAGAGTGACTGAGCTTAAAAGAGGAGCTACTGGTTATACTTGCTATAAGAAATCCGATGAAAAGGCAGGTGCAGTTGTTGATGCTATTACAGTTGCACAGGATGATGAAATATTACTTGTAAGTAAGACTTCAAAAGTTTTACGAACATTGGTTGACAAAATATCTGAACAAGGTAAGGATGCTAGGGGAATGCAAGTGTTATCTCTTGATGAGGATAAATTAATGTCTGTTTCAAAATTTATTAAATGATCAATGAATGTTATTTGTATTGTTGGAATGTTCTACGTGGAACATTCTTTTTTTTTGGGGGTTATTTTTTTAGTTGAAATTGACATAGAACAACTTTATAAAATTTTGTATTATTACAAGGAGGTTTTTGATAAAATGAGTGAGACTTTTAAAATGGTAGATATTAATCTTGTAGATGTAGATAAGTCGCAACCTAGAAAGTCTATTAATCTTGCTGAGCTTGAGGAATTAAGTATCTCTATAAGAGAAAATGGAATATTACAACCCATTGTTGTTTTTCATGATAATGGTAGATATCACCTAGTAATAGGTGAGCGAAGATTTAGAGCTGCTAAATTAGCTGGTATGAGGCAAATCTCTATTATAGAGATAGAGACAACTAAAAAGAATAAAGATTTTATGTCTTTAATTGAAAATATTCAAAGGGAAAATTTAACCCCTGTTGAAGAGGCGTATGCTTATAAAAATCTTATGGATAAGCATTCTTTGACTCAAAGAGCTTTATCTGAAAAGATAGGTAAAAATAGGTCTCACGTTGCTAATCTAGTTCGAATTTTGGATCTTGAACAGGAAATATTAAATTCTTTACATAAAAAAGAAATATCATTGGGTCATGCTAAGGTTTTATTGTCGTTAAAGGATAGTCAGGATAGGTATGGGCTTTATCTTTTAATCATTAAAAAAAAATTGTCCGTTAGAGAAACAGAAAATTATGTTAAAAATTTTTATAAACCTATTAATGATAAATCAGAAATCTCAAGAGATCCTTTTTTAAATAGTGTTAAAGAATTTTTAATAAGCAGAATACAAACTAAAATAAGTATTAAGGGAAGCAAAGAAAAAGGAAAGATCGAAATAAGTTATTTTACATCTTCTGATTTAAAAAGAATTATTTCTATTTTTGAGAGTATTAAGTAATTTTTTTTATGAGATTTATTTTTTGTCGTATGTCTTTTAAAATAATCAAAAATTCTTTTTTATTTTCTATTTTATCTAATTTAATGTTTTTAATGTTTTCTAATTCTTGTAAGAGTAGTTCTATTAATTTTATAATGTCTTCTCTGTTAAGTTGTGTTTTATTAAAGTTTATTTCAAGATTTTTTTTGTTATGTTCATCTTTTTGATAACGTGATTTAAATTCTTTTAAAGATTTTATTTTTCCATTGAGAACTTCCATTTTTAAATGAGTAGGACAAGATTTTTTAGAAATTTCATATGAGAGTGATAGTGGTAAATTGTTTATTATGAATTGCTTATCGGAATTTTCGACAAGCAATTCATATCTTGATATCAATGAGTAAACTTTATCTTTTTTAAATCCCATACTGGTAAACCATTTGTAAAAAAGACCGTCATATTGGTTATTTCCACGTAGTTTTTCTTGTGCCTCTTTTAGTATTCTTCCAATTTCTGTGTAGGTATTATTGAATATGTTGAAAATCTCGTATTGCTTCATTTTTAAAAAATCGGCTATTTCTTTATCCAATTTTTCATATTTAAAACTTTTGTTTTGAATTATAATTAATTCTTGTTTTGCCAAAGTTTTTTCGTTTTTTACATTATTTTTTAACTTTTGGCCCATTAAAGCCATTAAAGTGTCTAAATTGTCTGACATTTTTATCCTTTGATTTTTTCTATTATTTCTTTTGTAAGCTCTAAAAAGTCCTTTGCTGCATTACTTTCTTTGTTATACATATATACTGGTATGTTTTCTTCTTGAGATTTGGAAATACTTATATTTTTTCTTATTTTGGTATTTAAAAATTTTTCTTTGAATACTTTTTTTAGATAATCAATATATTTTTCTTTGCTTTTGTTTCTAATATCATATTTATTGATAAATATACCAGTAATCTCTAGTTCTTGATTTATCTGTTTGACAGCAGTTATTGTATCTAATAATTGATTGATTCCTTCAAATGCAAAAAATTCTGTTTCTATTGGTATTAAAAGATATTTACTTGCAACAAGGGCATTTATTGTAAGTATTGAGAGAGTAGGAGGACAATCAAGAATGATAAAATCATAGTCATCTTGTTTATATTGTTCTAAAGCATTTTTTAGAAAATTTTCTCTTGCAATTTCATGTATTAATTCTTTTTCAAGTAGTGCTAGCTTAAGACTTGAAGGAATTATATCCAAGTTAAAATTTTTAATAGGTGTAATTTTTTGTTTTTTATAGATAAGTTCATAACTTGAATTTGTATCTTCTTTTTTTAAAATATTAACCCCGCTACTGGTATTACCTTGTGAGTCAATGTCTATTAGAAGAGCTTTTTTATTAAGCAATGTGATTGAATAGGCAATATTTATAGCACTGGTTGTCTTACCAACACCACCTTTTTGATTAATAATGGATATTATTTTCATAACAATTTTCTCTTAATTAATGTATATATAATAATATTCTATTGTAGAACATAAATATGAAAATGATAATAGTATATATAAAATTCTTTTTAGAAAAAACTAGACAATACACATTAAGCATTTAGTCATTCTAAATGCTTAATGTGTATAGAGTTTAATTAAGTTATGTCTATAACTTAATTAAATCAAATTAGAGCAGAGAATTTGCTTGTAAAAATGTTATGATATTTTTTTTGTCTTTTATGTTAAATTTTATTGTAGTGTTTATTTTATCTAGGAATTTTGCGTCTGTAATTTTAATTCCCATCTTGTTTTTTGTTCGTATGAGTAAATTATATTGGTTATAGTTTAGGTTAAGGCATAATGTTTCCATTTCTTTCTTTTCTGTTAGATTTGATTTGTTGATTACTTCTTGTGCTGCTTTGGAATATGCTTTAATTAAACCCTGTTTTCCAAGCAGAGTTCCTCCAAAATAGCGTACTGTAATAATTAAGGTGTCTGTTAAATTTTTGTTTAATATGGCTTCTAGCGTAGGTTTTCCAGCTGTTAATCGTGGTTCTTTGTCATCGTTCATTCCGTTTATAAATGAATTTGAATTGCCAATTCTAAATCCATAGATAACATGAGTTGCATTTTTAAATTTCAATTTATATTCTTTTAATATTTTATTTATTTCTTCTTTTTTCTCTACATGAAAAATATATGATAAGAAAATTGATTTTTTTACTTCAATTTTTGAATAAATATTTTCTTTAGGAATTAGCATCATTTAATTTAATAATATATCATCTTTTTTATGTTGAAGTATTTTTAATTTATGTTTATTATTATTAATAATTGTTTTTTTTAAATTCTGAGTGCAAGTCTTTAAGAGGTGTTAGAAATGATATCAGGGTTAAATCCTACATTAAAATTGTTTAAGGAACATAGAATACTTTACTCTAATATGGAAAGAGGTTTAAAACCCCTCTTGGAGGTTGATAATTTTATTAATAAATACATTCAAAATAAAGAAGGTTTAGAAATTTATGATAAAGTTGTAGGCAAGGCCGCTGCTGTTATTATTTACAATATTGGACTTCAAAATGTTCAGGCAGGTGTTATTTCTCAACCGGCAAAGGACTTTTTGGAAAGTAGAGGAATAAGAGTAACCTTTAAAAGGTTAGTAGAGAAAATAAATGATAAAACTGAGAACTTGATTGAAAGCTTAGAAAATCCAGAGGAAGTTTATAAGTACCTGATTAAAAGAGGAATTATTGTAAGTAATTCTTAAAATTTGAATTTATTTGTTTTTTGATTTGGAATATACAGAAATGATTAGTCCTATATTGTATATTAATATTATTAGGCTTCCCCAGCTTAAGTAGAAATTATTTTTTCCATGATCAAAAAACCATATTCCGGAATAAATTCCCAAAAATCCTCCAATAGCAGAGGTAAGCATAATTAAATTTGGATCAATTACATGTTTGATAATTTTACTTTTACCATCTTGGATAGTTTGTCTTTCAGAAAATTTACTGTCGATGAAAACCATGGTAAGTCCAGTAAGTGTGATGCATAGAAAATAGATTATAAAGATCTTTTTAATGAGTTTAAACATAAAACTTTACCGCCTTTTAGTTTTCAGTTGTTAAAATTAAATAATAATATAAATATAGCATAAAAATAAATATTTTTTTATATGGAGATATAAAAACCAAGTACTTTTATTAAAGTAAGGGTACTTTGAGAATGATTAATTTATGTGAAATTTTTTCTTATGAATGAAATTCACGAAAATTGGAATATTAAATATTATTTATTATTTTTATGCAGTATTAAGTTTAATGCATGTTAGGTAAGCTGTATTTTAAATTTTAAGGAGATTATGTGTTATACATTGTGGGAACACCTATAGGTAATTTAGGTGATATTACATATCGTGCAATTGATATTTTAAGATTAGTTGATGTTGTATTTGCTGAAGATACGAGAGTTGCTAAGAGACTTTTATCTCATTATGGTATAGTTAAAAAATTAATTTCTTGTAATGCTATAATAGAGCATAAGAGAATTGGTTTGTTATTAGAATACTTGTCTAATGGAAAAAGCGTAGCTTTCGTTAGTGATGCGGGCACTCCTTGTCTTAGCGATCCTGGTGGTTTGCTTGTTGATGCGGCATTTAAAAATGGACATAAAGTTTCTCCTATTCCGGGTGTTAGTTCTTTGAATACAGTTATTAGTGTAAATCCTTTTAAAGATAAAGTTGTAGTATTTGAAGGATTTTTGCCAAACAAAGGAATTAAAAGGATCAAAAGGATTGAGGAACTTTATCATAGAGGTGATGCATTTGTTCTTCTTGAATCCAGTCATAGAATTTTGAAGTTATTATTTGAAATTTCTTTAGTAAATTTGGATGCTAATGTTCTTGTTGGTCGTGAGATGACAAAATTATATGAGGAATATAAAATTGGTAAACCTTTAGAACTTAAGGAATATTTTGAAGAGAATAATAAAAGTAAGGGAGAATTTACGGTTTTGGTTAGCAGGAAGTCTAAAAGTTAAAATTGTTTTACAAGATGAGAAAAAATGTATTAATGGGTATTATTGATTGTTTATAAATTATGATTAATCGGAAGTACCTTATGAAAGAGGTTATGATTATTCAAAAAATTTTCAAATATATGTTTAAGAACAGGTAAGAGTCTGATTTGTATAATTTTGTGTATAATTAATGTATTCTGGTGCTATATATTTTGCAAATTGTGATAAATTTAGCGAGAGTATTTAGACCTTGAAGGAATTGGTTTAACAATTTTTACAGTGAGTTTAAGAACAATGATAAAGGTTTTAAACATTTTTTTTAATATTGAAAATTCAAGATGGGACATAAGTTTTAAAGACGGATTTATCACTTGTCCAAATTAAGAGAGGTTTACCTATTGACGTTTTATGATAAAAAATAGGGATAAGGAAATTTACAAATGTTTAAATTGTGGGTATAAATCTTTAAAGTGGCTTGGAAAATGTCCTGAGTGTTTTAGTTGGGAAAGTTTAGAACTTTATTCTGAATTTAAATCAGGTTATGAGGGGGATTTAAGTAAATCAAAAAATGAAATTTTTTCTTTAAGAGATTTTAAACAGGTTGATAATGTTAGACATTTAACAGGCATTGAAGAATTTGATAGAGTTCTTGGTGCTGGCATTGTAATTGGTAGTGCAATTTTGATATCAGGAGAGCCTGGCATTGGGAAATCAACTTTTTTACTTCAAATTTCTAGTATTCTTTCACTTTCTGACAAAAATGTGCTTTATCTTGCAGGTGAAGAATCAATTCCACAAATTAAATTAAGGGCAAATAGACTGAGGATTTCTTCTGATATATTGATAACTAATGAGATAAATGTTGATTCTTTAATCAAAATGCTTGCAAATATTGAACTTGACTTTATTGTTGTCGATTCTATTCAAACTTTGCATTCAAAAGAAGTTCAAGGCGGGCTTGGAGGGGTTGCTCAATTAAAGCATTGTGTTTATAAGCTTATAGAGTGGGCAAGAGGTAAGAATATAACTTTATGTTTAGTGGGACATATTACGAAGGATGGTATTTTAGCAGGACCAAAAGTAATAGAGCATATGGTAGATTCTGTTTTTTATTTTGAAGAGGCAGAAAAATCGTTACGTATGCTTAGAGCTACTAAAAATAGGTTTGGTGCTATTAATGAAGTAGGTATTTTTGAAATGACGGGTTTGGGGCTTGTTGAGATTAAGGATCCCTCTTCTATTTTTTTGGAGAAAAAGGAAGAAATATCTTCAGGGATTGCTATTGGGATCATTAATGAGGGGAGTCGAGTTTTATTTGTTGAAATACAGGCTTTAATCACAAGGACAGGCATGAATATTCCTAGAATTTTTTCAGAAAAAATAGATTCTAAGAAAATATCAAGAATCTTAGCTGTTCTTAGTAAATATTTGAATCTCAGTTTTAATAATGATGATATATATGTGAATGTTTCTGGGGGGCTTAGGATGGATGATATAGAAATTGAACTTGCTGTTTTGGTTGCATTATTTTCTGCCAAAACCAATGTTATTATAAATCAAGATTTAATCTTTACAGGTGAAATTTCTCTTTCAGGAAAAATTAAGGCATCCTCTAATATTGAGAGTAAGGTTATTGCAGCTAAGAAAGCCGGATTTCAGCATGTTTTGGGAGCAAATTTAAGAGAGAATTATTATAATGGATATGAAGGTATAGAGAGTGTGTTAGGTGTTGTTAGGCGGTTAGTGCGAGATAGCAAAAGAGAAGGTCATGGAGACAGTCGGTTAAAAAATAGATAGTATAAAAAAATGAATATTAAGTATTGACAAAGTGTAACGTATGTTATAAAGTGATAAGAGTTGATATTAAGAATTGGAAGAAAAGAGAAGGGAAGAGTTAAGTAAGGTTTAAGAGCCAAATAAAATAAATAACCTGTTAATTTTAAAAGTAAAGAAATAAAAATAACGAAGAGTTTGATCCTGGCTTAGAACTAACGCTGGCAGTGCGTCTTAAGCATGCAAGTCAGACGGAATGTAGCAATACATTCAGTGGCGAACGGGTGAGTAACGCGTGGATAATCTACCTATGAGATGGGGATAACTATTAGAAATAGTAGCTAATACCGAATAAGGTCAATTGAGATGTTAATTGATGAAAGGAAGCCTTTAAAGCTTCGCTTGTAGATGAGTCTGCGTCTTATTAGCTAGTTGGTAGGGTAAGAGCCTACCAAGGCTATGATAAGTAACCGGCCTGAGAGGGTGAACGGTCACACTGGAACTGAGATACGGTCCAGACTCCTACGGGAGGCAGCAGCTAAGAATCTTCCGCAATGGGCGAAAGCCTGACGGAGCGACACTGCGTGAACGAAGAAGGTCGAAAGATTGTAAAGTTCTTTTATAAATGAGGAATAAGCTTTGTAGGAAATGACAAGGTGATGACGTTAATTTATGAATAAGCCCCGGCTAATTACGTGCCAGCAGCCGCGGTAATACGTAAGGGGCGAGCGTTGTTCGGGATTATTGGGCGTAAAGGGTGAGTAGGCGGATATGTAAGTCTATGCGTAAAATACCACAGCTCAACTGTGGAACTATGCTGGAAACTGCATGACTAGAGTCTGATAGGGGAAGTTAGAATTCCTGGTGTAAGGGTGGAATCTGTTGATATCAGGAAGAATACCAGAGGCGAAGGCGAACTTCTAGGTCAAGACTGACGCTGAGTCACGAAAGCGTAGGGAGCGAACAGGATTAGATACCCTGGTAGTCTACGCTGTAAACGATGCACACTTGGTGTTAATCGAAAGGTTAGTACCGAAGCTAACGTGTTAAGTGTGCCGCCTGGGGAGTATGCTCGCAAGAGTGAAACTCAAAGGAATTGACGGGGGCCCGCACAAGCGGTGGAGCATGTGGTTTAATTCGATGATACGCGAGGAACCTTACCAGGGCTTGACATATACAGGATGTAGTTAGAGATAACTATTCCCCGTTTGGGGTCTGTATACAGGTGCTGCATGGTTGTCGTCAGCTCGTGCTGTGAGGTGTTGGGTTAAGTCCCGCAACGAGCGCAACCCTTATTGTCTGTTACCAGCATGTAAAGATGGGGACTCAGACGAGACTGCCGGTGATAAGCCGGAGGAAGGTGGGGATGACGTCAAATCATCATGGCCCTTATGTCCTGGGCTACACACGTGCTACAATGGCCTGTACAAAGCGATGCGAAACAGTGATGTGAAGCAAAACGCATAAAGCAGGTCTCAGTCCAGATTGAAGTCTGAAACTCGACTTCATGAAGTTGGAATCGCTAGTAATCGTATATCAGAATGATACGGTGAATACGTTCTCGGGCCTTGTACACACCGCCCGTCACACCACCCGAGTTGAGGATACCCGAAGCTATTATTCTAACCTGCAAGGGAGGAAGGTATCTAAGGTATGTTTAGTGAGGGGGGTGAAGTCGTAACAAGGTAGCCGTACTGGAAAGTGTGGCTGGATCACCTCCTTTCTAAGAGAAAGAAATTATTATAAGGCAAATTATTATTTTAACTCTTCCTTTGTCTTTTCAGAGACTTTTTTTGGGGGGTTTAGCTCAGTTGGTTTAGAGCATCGGCTTTGCAAGCCGGGGGTCAAGGGTTCGAATCCCTTAACCTCCATTTGTTTATTGTAAAAGTGAATGAATAAATGGAGGTTATGGCTTTTAAAGAGTAACTTTTGTTGTATCAATTGAAAGCTAGCTTCAAGAATTAAAAAAATCCTATTAAAATTTTGATTTCCAGATAGAATATTTTTTTGTTTAAGAATTTTTTTAAATTTAATAATTTACTCAGATAAAATTCTCATTTACAAGATAAGCAATATAAAAAATAAGGGTGTTACTTATTTATTTTTTTGAATTATTTTATTTAAGTTATTTTAAAATTTTTTAGCTTGTAGGAAATAATTTTATTTCATGCAAATTTTAAGATATTTGATGTTCTTATTTGTTTTGAGTGAATAAATATAATATATGGTTTGATATTTCAGGTCATGGTTTTATATTACTTGTTGTTTTGATGGTTTTAGTGATAAATTTAAATAGACCTGACAAATTTTTATTGCATACGGCAAGCTTGGTTGAAGCATCAGAAATGCATCTTTAATTATTTTGTTGAGATTATTAAATGCTTAAGAGGGGTTGAGTTTAATCAATTGGGACCAGGAGGAGTTGAACCTCCGACCTCAGGTTTATCAGACCTGCGCTCTAACCACCTGAGCTATGATCCCTTAAATATTCTTACCCTTTAAGATTCTATTTAACTTTGTTGTATTTGTCAATATATAGTTTTTTTTTCATGATAGTTATCTGTTATTTGCAATTTTTATTTAACGTTTTTTTCAATTGTAATAAGTTTTGAATTTGATTTTTGTTTTGGTTTAGAATTGTACTGATGGATAGAGAATTTTTTATGCAAGATGCTGTGACTGTGGCTAAGTCTTTGCTTGGACATTTGCTTGTTAGGAAAATAGGTGACAAAGAAATTATTTCAAGAATTGTTGAGACGGAAGCTTATATGGGTGTAATGGACAAAGCTTGTCATGCTTATGGGGGAAGAAGGACAAGTCGTACCAGTGCCATGTATAATATTGGGGGATATGCTTATGTTTATATGATTTATGGCATGTATTACATGTTAAACGTTGTGGCATCTAATGAACATAGTCCCCATGCTGTTTTAATAAGAGGTGTTGAGCTTATTTCGCCAAAAATTGATGGGATATTTACTAATGGGCCTGGCAAGCTTGCTAAGTTTTTAAATATAGATTTAAAATTTAATAAAGTTGATCTTATTAATAATGGTGAACTTTTTTTGAAAAGAGGTTTATCTTTTAATTTTGAAGTGTCATGCTCAAAAAGAATAAATGTTGATTATTCAGGTGAAGAATATGCGAATAAGCTTTGGCGATTTTACATAAGGGACAATAAATATATTTCTAAATATTAATTTTCCTTATTTTTTTCAAGAATAGGATCGATTATTTCTGTAATAAAGTTTTCAACTTGGTGTGAGGCAAAACCTATATTTTCATTTGGATTTAAGATTTCATCTATGTCTTTAGATGTTAATTTAAAATTTTGGTCATTAAGGATTAATTTAATTAAGTCGTTCTCAGTTGTCCCTGAATAAATATTTTCTTTTACTTGCATTGAATAAATTCTTATCTTTTCATGTAATATTTGTCTATCACCTCCATTTTTTGTTGCTTTCATCAATATGTCTTCTGTTAATATAAATGGCATTTCTGTTTTAACGTGTTTTTCAATCATTTTTTTATTTACTCTGATATTATTAAATACTTTACTTAGTAATATTAAGGTAGCATCAGCAGCTAAGAATGCTTGAGGAATATTGAGCCTTTTGCAGGCTGAATCATCTAGAGTTCTCTCAAGCCATTGAGTTGCTGCTATAAAACCACCACTTGATTGTAGGCTCATTATAAACTTGGCAAGGGAAGCTATTCTTTCGCTATAGATAGGATTTCTTTTGTAAGGCATTGCGGATGAACCTATTTGGTGTGGTTCAAAATGTTCTTCAATTTCTTTAAGATGTTGCATGAATCTGATGTCATTAGTAATCTTATGTGCACTTTGAGCTAGGTTGCTTAAAAAATTTAATATGGATGAGTCAAATTTGCGATCATAAGTTTGACTAGTTATTTTATAAACTTTGTCAAATCCCATTTTTTTTGCAATATTGATATCTAGATCTTTTACCTTTTCAAAGTTAGACGCAAACAATTCTTTAAAGCTACTTTGATTTCCAACCGTTCCCTTTACCCCTCTAAAGCACATGTTGGACATAATGAACTTAAGTTCTTCAAAGTCAAAAATTAGACTTTGAAGCCATAAGCTACTTCTTTTTCCAAGAGTTGTTAATTGTGCTTCTTGTAGATGTGTATATGCAAGTGTTACCAGGTTTTTATGCTTTATTGAGAATTTTTTTAAAGTGTTAATTAGTTTTATCAGTTTATTCTCAATGAGCAATAAAGCTTCTTTGATTTGGACTAAGTCTGTGTTATCCATTAAATATGCACTTGTGACACCAAGGTGTAGAATTTTTCTAGCATCATCACCAGCCAAATCGGCATAAGCATAAAGATGTGCCATAACTTCATGCTGGAATTTTGACTCATATTTTTTTACAAGTTCGAAATCAATGTTTTCTATGTGTTTGGATAGTTTATTGAGTTGTTTATTACTAATGTTTATTCCCAATTCTTTTTGCACTAAAGCTAAGTTGTACCACAACTTTCTCCATGTGGTGTACTTGAATTTTGGTGAAAAAATGTAAAGCATTTCTTTGCTTGCATATCTTGATTTTAACGGGTTTATATATTTATCCACTTTTGATTCCTAAAAATGGTTTTTTCTCTCTCTGCTCCAAGAGATAAAATTGAAATTTGTACCCCTACTTCTCTTTCTATAAATTCAATATACTTTTTAGCTTCAATAGGCAAATCTTCGTAATGGCTAATATTTCTGATATTTTGTTTAAATCCTTTAAAGACTTTGTATACAGGTTTAACATTCTCGAGTATTTCACACGAAGTAGGTATATAGTCATATATTTTGCCTTTAAATTCATAAGCTGTGCAAATTTTAAGGTCTTCAATATTATTTAGTATGTCTAATTTAGTTAGGGCTAAATGGTTTAGTTCGTTAAGGCTTATTGATTTTTTTATTGTTAAGAGATCAAGCCAACCAATTCTTCTCGGTCTGTTTGTTGTTGAGCCATATTCTTGTCCTTTTTCTCTAATTTTATCCCCAATAGGACCTAAAATTTCGGTTACAAACGGTCCTGACCCAACTCTTGATGAAAATGCTTTTACTATACCAATCTTTTCCTTGATTTTTGAAATAGGAATACCACAGCCTGTTGTTGCTGTGATTAATGTATTGCTTGATGTTACGAATGGAAATGTTCCATGTTCAATGTCAAGCATTGTGCCTTGAGCACCTTCTATTAAGATAATTTTTCCTGAATTTATGGCCTGATTTAATATTTCTTCTGTATTTGTGATTGCATATTGGAGTATTGCTATACATTTTTTATATTTACTTAAAATATCATCATAATTAAAAGGTTTATGGTTGTATATTTTTTCTATAATTTCATTTTTTTCATCTAAATTTATTTTTAATTTTCTTTCAAAAATTTTAATGTCAAGTAAGTCAACAGCTCTTATGCCTGTTCTGTTAATTTTATCAGCATAACAAGGTCCAATTCCTCGTTTTGTAGTTCCGATTTTGTAAACACCCTTTTTTTGTTCATTAAGCTCGTCAAGTTTAATATGGTAAGGCATTATTATATGCGCTTTATCACTTATGAATATTTCTGTCTTTATGTTATTATGCTTGAGAGCTTCAAGTTCTTTAATTAAAATTAAGGGATCAATTACTACACCAGGTCCAAGTATACATTTTGCTCCTTGCAAAACACCTGATGGTAATAAATTAAAGATGAATTTTTTATTATTGACAACAATTGTATGCCCGGCGTTATTTCCTCCATTAAACCTTACAACATAATCTATCTTTGATGAGAGAAAGTCTATAATTTTTCCCTTACCCTCATCACCCCATTGAGTTCCAATAACTGCATAAATTGACATTTATATCTCCTATTTACTTATTTTTGCTACATTCTTTAAAGTTCTGTGTTGTTCATTAAAGTCAATGCCATATCCAACTATGAAATCATTTTCAATTTCAAATCCCGCATAGTCTATCTTTAATTCTATTAATCTTCTGGATGGTTTGTTAAAAAGAGTACAAATTTTAATCTCTTTAGGATTTTTGGTTTTTAAGTGCTCAACGATTTTTTTGTATGTAAGCCCAGTATCTATGATATCATCAAAGATGATTACGTAACTATTTTGTATATTAATATCGATATCTTTTTTTATTAGTACATTTAATGAAGAGAGAGTTTTATTTTTATAACTTGAAGCTTGAAGGAAATCTATTTTTACGTTTAATCCAATTTCTCTTGTAATATCTGCAAAAAATATAAAAGAGCCTTTAAGAAGTGATATAAAAACCACATTGTTTTTATCTTCATAATAGTTTTTAATGTTTTGCGCTAGATCTTTAATTTTGCTTTTTATTTTTTCTTCCGTGAATAAAGTTGAAATTTTATCACTCATTCAGCTTTTCATTTAACTCTCTCTTCAACTTTTGACATTAATTATTATATTTTTTTTATTAATTTAATTCAAGTTAGAGATTATAAGTCATGAGTTTAATGTGATATCATTTATTTAAAAAGAGGATGTTATAATGAATGCCAATTGTGAAAAGTATAAGATGTTGGTTTTTGATCTTGATGGAACATTGCTTAATAACAATCATGAAATTGCGCCATTGACTCTTAAAGTACTTTTAAGATTAAAGAATGATTTTCATATAATTGTTGCTACTGGTAGGAGGTTATATGAAATTAAGGATGTTTTAATGCAACTTAAAGATTTGCAAATTGATGAGAGTTATATTGTAACGGCTAATGGTGCTGAGATATTTTTAAAAAATAATCTGATTTTGAGATATAAGATTAATTATGATATAGTAAGAGAACTTCTTAAAGTAAAGCGAGGGGATATTGATATTAATCTTTATACTCTTAATGATTGGTATTCTGATAGAGAGATTAGAAGTCCAATTATGAATTATTTTATTGAAAATTTAGGAATACAACCTATTATTACTGATTTATCTGAACTTGAGATAGATTCTTGTTCTAAAATAGTTTATTATTCTCATGATTTTTCTAAGCTTGAAGACTTTGCAAATAAAATCAGAGATAAAAATTTTAAAGATATAAGTATATTTTATTCTGCTAATGATCTTTTAGAAATTACAAATATTGATGCTAGTAAATATAATGCTATTAAAAGTATTGCTTTATTTGAATGTATTTCTATTGATGCTATTTTAGCATTTGGAGATAATGGCAATGATTATGAGATGTTAAAAAATGCTGGAAAAGGTATTCTCATGAAAAATGCAAACAAGTTTGTTAAGAATAATTTATCAAACAACGAGGTTACAAAATTCAATAATGATGAAGATGGAGTTGCAAAGTTTTTAATTGAGTTTTTTAATCTTGACATTCAATTTTAATTAATCTTTTTCTTATATTTTATCTAAATCATTTGGGTTTTTAATATTTGCTTTACTTTGTCTAAGATAAGTATTTTATTTGCTTATTTCCTGAATTATGTGTTTTCATGGTCATTTTGTGTGTAAATTGTATGATTATTTTTCGTATTAACAATTAATCTGGTATTTTTTTTGTGTCCTTTAATTATTGGAAAAATTATTTAATAAAAAGTGTAATAATGGTATTGACATAGTAAAGTGAAAAGTATATATTATTCTATATTGTATAAACGATTGGCAAGTTAGAGATGGAAGATAAAAATATGGTCAAAGTAATAAAGAGTCTATGGTGAATGCCTAGGAGCTTTAAGGCGAAGAAGGTCGTGGTAAGCTGCGAAAAGCTTGGGGGAGAAGCAAACATTTTATGATCCCAAGGTCACCGAATGGAGTAATCCAATTAGCTAGATGCTAATTATTTACTGCGTATGTAGTAAAGGCTATACCAGGGGAAGTGAACCATCTAAGTACCCTGAGGAAAAGAAATCAAAGAGATTCCCTAAGTAGTGGCGAACGAAAGGGGAGTAGCCTAAACTTTAAATGTGTCAAGCTGCAGAGCATTGCATTTAGAGGGTTGTAGGACGCTTGAAGCTTAGTCTGCAATAAGCTGAGAAGTTACAAAATATTTATATAGAAGAATAACTTGGAAAAGTTAGCCAAAGAAGGTGATAGCCCTGTAATTTAAATGTAAATATCTTCTTAAAGATGTTCCTAAGTAGGACGGGACACGAGAAACCTTGTCTGAATCTGGGGAGACCACTCTCCAAGGCTAAATACTATAAAGCTACCGATAGTGAAGAGTACCGTGAGGGAAAGGTGAAAAGAACCCCGGGAGGGGAGTGAAATAGAACTGAAACCGTGGACTTACAAGCAGTCAAAGCCATGATTATTCATGGTGATGGCGTGCCTTTTGCATAATGAACCTGCGAGTTATCATGTCTAGCAAGGTTAAGGCATTGTAGTGCTGGAGCCTGAGCGAAAGCGAGTCTTAAACGGGCGATTTAGTTAGATGTGGTAGACCCGAAGCCGAGTGATCTATTTATGGCCAGGCTGAAGCTTGGGTAAAACCAAGTGGAGGGCCGAACCCTAGTCTGTTTAAAAAGGCAGGGATGAGCTGTGAATAGGAGTGAAAGGCTAAACAAACTCGGATATAGCTGGTTCTCCTCGAAATGGATTTAAGTTCAGCCTTATTTTAGTGCAATAGAGGTAGAGCACTAATTGAGCTAGGGCCTGTCAAAGGGTACCAAACTCAGTTAAACTCCGAATGCTATTGTATGATGAATAGGAGTGAGACTATGGGCGATAAGGTCCATAGTCGAGAGGGAAACAACCCAGATCAACAGCTAAGGTCTCAGAAATGTGTTAAGTGGAAAAGGAGGTTTAGGTACGTAAACATCCAGGAGGTTGGCTTAGAAGCAGCCATACCTTTAAAGAGTGCGTAATAGCTCACTGGTCGAGTACTTAAGCGCCGATAATGTAACGGGGCTAAACACATTACCGAAGCTTTGGATTCTAATTTATGTTAGAATGGTAGAGGAGCGTTCTGTAAGCCTGAGAAGTTAAACTGAGAAGTTTGATGGAGGTATCAGAAGTGAGAATGCAGGTATGAGTAACGAAAAAATGGGTGAGATCCCCATTCGCCGAAAACCTAAGGTTTCCTGGGTGAAGGTCGTCTTCCCAGGGTTAGTCGGCCCCTAAGGCAAAGCTGAAAAGTGAAGTCGATGGGAAACGGGTTAATATTCCCGTACCTCTTATAGTTTCGATTGGAGTGACGCATGAGGTTAACTACTGCTAGGCGATGGTAGTCCTAGTTTAAGCATTAAGGTGTTGATTTTAGTAGGAAAATCCGCTAAAAGAGCTGAGATGTGATGATGAGTGTTGTTTAGGCAACATGAAATGTAGGTAGTCAAGGTGCCAAGAAATAACTTCTAAGGTTAGGCTATAAGGGACCGTACCGCAAACCGACACAGGTAGGTGGGATGAAAATTCTAAGGCGCGCGAGAGAATCCACGTTAAGGAACTCTGCAAAATACATACGTAACTTCGGGATAAGTATGACCTAAGAGATTAGGTAGCATAAAAATGGTCCGAACGACTGTTTACCAAAAACACAGGTCTCTGCAAATCTGTAAAGAGAAGTATAGGGACTGACACCTGCCCGGTGCTGGAAGGTTAAGAGGAGATGTTAGTGTAAAAGCGAGGCATTGAATTTAAGCCCCAGTAAACGGCGGCCGTAACTATAACGGTCCTAAGGTAGCGAAATTCCTTGTCGGGTAAGTTCCGACCCGCACGAATGGTGTAACGATTTGGACGCTGTCTCAACGTGGAGCTCGGTGAAATTGAAGTATCGGTGAAGATGCCGATTACTTGTGGTTAGACGGAAAGACCCCGTGAACCTTTACTATAGCTTGGTATTGAGGTTTGATTAAATATGTGTAGGATAGGTGGGAGACTTTGAAGCTATCTCGTTAGGGATAGTGGAGTCGCACTTGAAATACCACCCTTGTTTAATTAAGTTTCTAACTCATAGTGATATGAGGAGAGTGCCAGGTGGGTAGTTTGACTGGGGCGGTCGCCTCCCAAAGAGTAACGGAGGTGCGCAAAGGTTACCTTAGAGTGGTTGGAAATCACTCTGTAAGTGTAAAGGCATAAGGTAGCTTAACTGTGAGACTGACAAGTCGAGCAGATACGAAAGTAGGTCTTAGTGATCTGGCGGTAGCGAGTGGAAGCACCGTCACTTAACGAATAAAAGGTACTCCGGGGATAACAGGCTTATCCTTCCCAAGAGTTCACATCGACGGAAGGGTTTGGCACCTCGATGTCGGCTCATCGCATCCTAGGGCTGGAGCAGGTCCTAAGGGTATGGCTGTTCGCCATTTAAAGCGGTACGCGAGCTGGGTTCAGAACGTCGTGAGACAGTTTGGTCCCTATCTGCCACAAGCGTTGGATATTTGAGAGGAGCTATCTCTAGTACGAGAGGACCGAGATGGACGAACCTCTAGTGTACCAGTTATCCTGCCAAGGGTAAGTGCTGGGTAGCTACGTTCGGAAGGGATAACCGCTGAAAGCATCTAAGTGGGAAGCCTTCCTCAAGATGAGATATCCTATTAGGGTCCTGGGAGAATACCAGGTTGATAGGTTAGAAGTGTAAGTATAGTAATATATTAAGCTGACTAATACTAATTACCCAAATCTTTGACCATATTTTTGTCTTCCTTATATACCCTGGTGATTAAAGAAAAGAGGAAACACCTGTTATCATTCCGAACACAGAAGTTAAGCTCTTATTCGCTGATGGTACTGCGAGTTCGCGGGAGAGTAGGTTATTGCCAGGGTTTTTTTGTTTGCATTTTGATATATTTAATATGTATTAGACATATATTATGAATTATGCGTGGTTTAAGTTTATTTTTGTTTTTATTTTTTGTCTCTCATGTCAGTTTACCCGCTAAAGAAACCTTGAAATTTAAACTTGTAGATCAATATTATCCGCTTTATTATAAAAATCAAGAAAATAAAATGGTTGGTATGATTTTTTATCTTCTAGACAAGTGGGCACAAGATAATGATTATGACATTAGTATAGAAGCTATTGATTATCTTAATAAAGATAAAATTGAAGATGATGTAGTTTATTTGGGATTAACTTATAATTCAGACTTAAATGAATACCTTTATTTTAAGAATGAGATTGGCAAATGTGTAACCGCATTGATTTATGATTCAGAAAAAGAGCAAAAACCTTCCAATTTATTTTTTTCAAACGAATTACGTGTAGGTGTTGTAAAGAATACTATATATGAAGATATTTTAAGATTTCATGGTCATAATGATAATATTTTTTTATTTCCAGATACTGAAAAATTACTCTTGGCATTAAGAGGTAATAAGATTGATTTAGTATATGGGAGTTATAAGTCATTATCTTGTGTATGGTATAGTTCTTTTTATCCATCTTTTATGAAAGTTTTTAATTCTGAGTATTTTTATAGTTTTGGCATAAGAGCTGCTATTAGCAAGAATGCTATTAGTCAACTAAGAGACTTAAATGTTGATCTTTTAAGTTATATGCAATCTCTCTCTAGAGAGGAATATGCTTCTTTTAAAGAATTCGATTTTTTATTTAAGCTGGATGTTGGAATATATAATGATTATCCCCCTTTTAGTTTTATTAATTCTAAAGGTCAATTTGCAGGCATTTTAGTTGATTTGTGGAATACTCTTGCTAGAGAATATGGTTTTTCAGTTAAATTTGTAGGATTTCCAAAGGAGAGCATTAAAGGAAGCCTGGATGATAAGGATGTGTCTGTTTGGGGTGGAATTATTGAAGATGATAATATTTTGACTTCTAAAAAGTATAAAGCAACTGCTCCGATATGTTCACTTAATTTTAATTTGTATTTTACAAATGCTAAAAATAGTAATAAAGTTATAAATTCACAAGTTATTGGTTTAAGTTTAAATGATATTCAATTAGATAAAAATACAGACATAGTAAATAATTTTTTAGATATAGTCAATCATTCGTATGGATTTGTAGAAAATTCAATTACCGTAAACTATTTATTAAAATTGCACGGATACAATAATATATTGAAATTTCAGGATTCAAGTTTAAGTAAAGGTAAATTTTTGGTATTAGCTGTTAATAATAAGAGATTGCAATTGTTTTCATATATGCTTAATGCGTTGACAGAAAACATTTTATTCGACACTTTGTTACAAATAGGTAAAAATTGGCTTGGACAAGATGAGATTGAAGATTATCAAAATAATTTTTATGGGCATATAAATAGCGGTAACTTTAATATTGAGGAAAAAATTTGGTTACAAAACAATAATAGGTTAACCCTTGCTGTTAAAGATTGGTATCCTATTGATTATTTTAATTCGGGTCGTTATAAGGGAGTAAATGAGTGGTTAATTAAGAAAATAAAAAGATTGACAAATTTGGATTTCAATATTATAAGTGTGCATGAGAGAGATATTGAAGAATTAATGAAATTAGGGAAAATAGATATATTGTCTGCTAATTTAGATGATGCGAATTCAGATTATATTTTTAACATCAAAGCAGTATCAGGAATTCCACTACATCTTTTTTCAAATAAAACTAGACTATTTACTTCTAGGTCGTTTAATAGTATTGCGGTACTTAAGTTTTTGTATACCAAAAAATTGGAAACCAAAATAGGCACACGACTGGTGCAAGTGGATAGCTTTACAGATGCTTTGGATCTTCTCTATAGGGGCAAGGTTAGTGGGATTGTTAGCGATGAATATACTGCTACTATTAATTTTGAAGACTTAAATATTAGGGATATTAAGAAAATTTTTACTGTTCCGAATCTAACATTTGATTTAAATATTGCAGTTTATAACCAGGATTATATTTTAAGAAGAATTATACAAAAGATTTTATTTCGTACAAATGTTAATAATAAATTATATTTTGATGATTGGGTATTCAATGTTCATGAAAGTTTTAAAGATCTAAGGCTAAAAAAGTCTGGTATAGCAGTATTAACCATGGGTATGTTTGTTTTTACTATTTTTATGTTTTGCCTATTTAATTTGTGGAAGGAGATAGGATTTAGGAAAAAAATGTATTCTTCTGCAATCAGTGAGAAAAAGGTTATTGAGAATGCTATTGCTGCCAAAACTATTTTTTTAGCAAGTATGAGCCATGATATTCGTACCCCCATTAATGGCATAATAGCAGCTACTGAACTTTTGGAAAATACTGATCTTTTGGGTGTGCAAAAAGAGTATGTGCAGATGATAAATTATTCATCTATTTCATTACTCTCTTTAATTGATGAAATATTGTATATCTCTAAAATAGATATGAATGAAATCTATATTGACAATAATGAAATAGATTTGGAGCATGAAATTGAATGTGTTTTGAAAGGTTTTCAGTCGCAAAGTGCAAAACAAAATATTGATTTAATTTTTTATTCAAAATCAGATTTAGAAAATTACTTAATAGGGGATAGAGCTAGACTTAAGAGGGTACTGATTAATTTAATAGGAAATTCTTTTAAATTTACTACAGATGGAATCATAGTTTTAAACTATGATTCCATCTGTAGTACAGAAGATAATGATGGTAATAAAATAATTACTATTGAGTTTAAAGTGACTGATACTGGTAAAGGAATTAAAAAAAGTAATATACCTGTAATATTTGGGTTATTTAGACAAGGCAATGATTCTGATTCAAAAAAGTATGAGGGAAGCGGTCTTGGACTTGCAATATCTAGGAAGCTTGTTAGTTTAATGGGCGGTCCTGGTATCGCAGTTGAGAGTGAGGTAGGCAAGGGAACAACTTTTTCATTTATGTTGCCTTTTGTTTTAGGTCATAAGATTAAAGATAAAGAAGTAAATAAATTGGAATTGGTGACAAATAAAAAGATTTTAAGTTTATTTTTAAGTAAAAAGACCGTTGAAGTATTAAGGGACATAAGTAAGATATTTGATTATAAGGATATACATTATTTTTATTCTTATGAGCATGCTTATAAGGCCTTTTATAGGTATCCTTATTATGATTTTGTTTTTATAAATGTCGACGATTTTGGTTTACAAGAAGGTCTTAAGTTTGCTGAGAAGATTGAAAGTTTGAATTCTAATGTAAGAATAGTTTTTGTGTTTTATTGTTTAAAGAGTGATGAGATCATTGATTTTAAATATGAATACATGCAAAAACCTTTTCAAAGGTGGGATTTTTATTCTGATTGGATTAAAAATGGTGCAATTGTAGATGTTCCAATAATAAATGAGTCTAATGCTCTTAAGCTTAAAAATAATGTTGGTATCTTAATAGCTGAGGATAATGAAATTAATCAAAAGATTTTAAAAAATGTTTTGATTGTTATAGGTGTCAAAGAAGATTCTATTGATATTGTTGATGATGGTGTTAAGGCTATTGAATTCTTAAAAACTAATAAATATGATATGGCTTTTATTGATATAAGAATGCCAAATTGTGATGGATTGACGGTATCTAAAGAAATACGCAAATTTGAAAGTCAGAATAACTTAAATCCATGTGTATTAATAGCTGTTACTGCACATGCATTAAGAGAATATAAAGATAGGTGTTTAAAAAATGGAATGAATGATTATCTTGCGAAACCGATACACATTAGTTCGATTAAGTATATATTAAAAAAATATTTACATATTGAGGTTGAAGATAATAAAATTATAGCAGATAAGACATTCGATGGGTTTTCTAATTTACCCAATTTAGATATTAATAATGCTTTAAAAGATTTAAATATCTCATATGATATGTATGTTGATTTATGCAGGGGATTTGTTGACATGAGCGATAGTTTGATACGTGATTTGGATGAGGCTTTTAATTTAAATAATATAAAATTAGTAAAAGAATTAGTACATTCAATAGCTGGAGCTCTTGGTAATATGCGTAGTAACTTATTTGGGAATTTTAAACAGATTGAGATAAATACAGGTTCAATACATGAATTAAAAATATTGTATTCTGAAGCGCGTAAGGGTTTGATTGTACTTATTAAGAACATAAGGGAGCAGATTTTAGATGTTATCGAAACTTACGATCAGGAAAAATTAAAATTTAAAAGCAATGATGAATTTTTGAGTCTTATGCAAAAGCTTTTAAATGGCATAGAAGATAGAAATCCAAAAGAATATAAGGAAGTGCTTGAGGTGCTTAAAAGGTATAGTTTAGATGACAATAATATTATATTATTTGATTCTCTTATTAAATATTTAAGAGTATATAATTTCAAAGAGAGCGCTAATATTGTTAAACGTATGATGAATCTTAGATAAATAGGGAAGTCATGACTAAGGGTATGATTTTGGATAATTTTGAGGAAATTTCAGTTGAACCTCAGAAATTGCTACTTGTGGATGATACACCCACAAATTTAGATTTATTAATAGATATATTGCAACATAAGTATGAGATTAGGGTTGCATTAAATGGGTTTGATGCTTTAAAACAGGTTGAGATTGCTAGTCCTGATTTGATCCTTCTTGATGTATTGCTTCCAGATGTTAGCGGTTATGAGGTTTGCAAAAGGCTTAAAAATGATCCTGAGACTAAAGATATTCCTGTAATCTTTATCAGTTCAAGCGATTCTACTGATGCTCAACTTGAAGGATTTAGTGTTGGTGGGGTGGATTATATTTTAAAACCTTTTAATGGCAGGATAATTGATGCAAGAATTAAAACCCATCTTGAGCTTAAAAGACTTAGGGACTATTTTAAGAATCTTGCAAGAATTGATGGTCTAACTCAAATTCCTAATAGAAGGTTTTTTACAGATAAGTTTGCTAAGTCTTGGATGCAAGCTTTGGAGCATAAAAAGAACGTTATTGTGGGAATGTTAGATATTGATTATTTTAAAAAATATAATGATAACTATGGACATACCAATGGTGATGAATGTCTTAGGTTGATTGCAAAGAGTTTGAATAAAATTGCCATTAAATATAAGATAGATATTGCTCGTTATGGTGGTGAGGAATTTATTTTATTTTCTGTAAATAAGAGTTTGAACGAAGTGATTAAGATTGTTAGTATTTTAATTGAAGATATTAGGAATTTGGAAATAGTTCATGAGTACAGTAATATTTCTAATTTTGTTACAGTTTCAATTGGTCTTGCTGAACAAATTCCTTATGATTCCAATTTTACCAATATTATTAAACTTGCTGATGACAAATTATATGAAGCTAAGATTTCTGGTCGCAATCAATGTAAATATTAAAGTTAGATCTTATAAGTTAAAGAAAATCCAATAGAATCGTAGTAAATATATGAATTATTTGTACTTATTCTTTTTGAGATATCGGCCATTCCCATTGTGTTTACTGTGTAAATGGGTGCTGTTGAGAATTTGAATTGCATGTCTAGTGTTAAATTTTCTATGATTTCAATTTTTGAAATAAGGGAGAAATTGTGATAAAAGAAATCACTGCCCCATCCTTGATTTTGTGTTGTGCTTACGTTTCTTGCATGTCCAATGTATGTTTGGCCTTCGTATAACAGCCCAATTATATTAAGAGGTATTGGCATTTTGTAAGCTAGGAGTGCATAAGGGTTTATTGTAAATCCATTTATATTTTTACCTTCATCAGCTTTATATTTCCAAAGTTGATTGTCCTTAGCATGTGGATTTTTTATATGAAGAATATTATTTCCAACTACTGTAATAATGTGAGTCCAGTCTCCACCAAACACAGCATTTAGATCAAATTGTAGCCTACCTCCCATTGTTACCTCAGAATAAAGTTCAGGTTTACTTGAGTATCGCCCATTGCCCACGTGTATCCCAATACCTTTAAATCCAAATCCTTGCCAACCTATTCCAATTTCAATTCCTGTATATAGATTAATAAATGCAATGGGAGTGAAACCGATGTTTCCTTTAAGTAGTGCAACAACAGGTGAGAGTCCGATTTTAAAATCAACGTCTATTCCAGTGTTTTGAAGTAAAAGTGAATGTGGATCGGGATTTTTTAAGATTTTAAAAAATTTATAGTAACCTAAATTTGATATTAGTTTTATACTTCCCCAAGAACTAGGTGAAATCTGATTGTTTGGTGATACTGATTTAAATTGAGGGGATATGAAGCTTGGAGAAAATTTGCTTCCTGAAGTTCCTAGTGCATGTGGTGGATAATAAGCCATTTGAGAGTTGACATAAAAATATCCCATTTCATCTTGATTTTCTTTTGAATAGATTAAGATAGTCTGTAAAAATATCAATACCATGAATAGTTTTTTTATCATATAAATTTTTTCTTCCATAAAATACTTTCTCACATTATACCTTATTTTTTTTAAATATAAATTATTTATAAATAATTATCATTATTATTTTAAATTAATATTTTTTAATACTTTGATATTATTTCTATTAAGCTTTTTTCTACTCCATCAATATCCTTTGATGCATTTATGTTATTAAGCCTGTTGTTTTTTGAGTAAAAATCTATTAGAGGTTTTGTCTGTAAATGATATTCTTGAAGTCTGATTTTTAAAGACTCTTCTACGTCATCTTTTCGTTGGTAAAGGCTTCCTTTGCAAAGATCACAAATACCCTTTTCTTTTGTAGGAAGTGTATATATGTTAAATATTCCGCCGCAGGATTGACATATTCTTCTTCCAGAAAGCCTTTTTATTAGTATCGCTTCATCAAGTAAAAAGTTTATTATTTGAATATTTTGCAAGAACGTATCTAGAGCTTTAGCTTGATTGATGTTTCTAGGAAATCCGTCAAGAATAAAATTATCCTTATTTGCAAGGGTATTAATTTTATCTTCAACAATTTTGATTGTAATTGAGTCGGGTACTAATTGTCCATTTTCAACTATTTGTTTGATTTCCTTACCAAGAGGTGTAGCATTTGATATGTTTGCTCTAAATAGGTCTCCTGTTGAAATATGATAGTAATTTAGTTTGCCTGATAAGATCTTGGCAATTGTGCCTTTTCCAGAACCCGGAGGTCCTAAAAAAACAAGTTTCATAATGTAACTCCTGTATGCTCTTATTTTTCTTTTTGGTTTAGCTAAAGATATTTAACAAGAATTTAAATCCAACAATTGTTCCAATTGCAGACCCAATGTTTACGAAAAATACTATTAATAAAATTTTTGTAACTTTGTTCTTAAAATATCCTTTTATGTTTTCCAAATCTTCTTGTAGTTTTTCAAAATCTTTTATTTTTGGTTTATTTATGTAAGCTTCAACAAGACCTGCAACCATACCTGTTCCAATAAATGGAATTAGGGAAAATATTGGAGCACCAATTGATGCTGTTATTATCGTTATAATATTAGCTCTTAGTAAAAGAGCAGCAAGACCCGCAAATAAAGAGTTACATATTATCCAAAACTCTAAATTTTTGTATGCAAAATCAAAGCCTTTAAAGTAGAATGAACTTGCCATCAGTATGACAATTGAGATTGCTATAAAGTAAGATATTAATTTACTCACCGAGAAAGTATTTTTAGGTATGGTATTGAGATTGTCAATGTTGACAATCTTTTTGTTTTCTTTAATTTCTTTTAAATTTGCTATTATGCCCTTTACATGACCAGCTCCAACAACTGCAAGAATTGTTCCTGAACCCTCAAGTATTTTACTTGCTATAAATTCATCTCTTTCATCAATTAAAACTTTTTTTACAGTAGGAATTTCTTTTGCAAGTTCTTCCATCATATTTGATAGAACATCTTGTTCTTTGAGTTTTTCAATTTCATCTTGTGTGACTTTTACGTCTGAGAATGAAAACAAGCTTGATATTATTTTGACTTTTTCAAAAGTTGGGACACAGTTCCATGCTCTCTTTAGAGTTGTCTCAACTTTTCTGTCCGCGAGTATTAACGGTATGTTGTGCTCTTTAGCTTTTAAAATCGCCGTTTTCATCTCTTCTCCAGGATTAATTCCTTGTTCTTTTGCTAATTTTTTTTGAAAATTACTTAAAATGATTTGTACTATTAGTAAAAATGCTTTTCCTTGTTTGATTACTTTATATATATCTAAATTGCGCCATTTTTCGTTTTCATCTGTCTTTAGGATTGCGTGGTAACGAGCCTCATCAAGTTCAACGGCAATAAAGTCTGGCTTTAATGTTTCGATTAAAGTAACTGTGTCTTGTGAACTTTTTTTTGATACATGTGCTGTTCCTAGTACATATATTTTGTCATGGTCTGTGTCAAGAGTGCTAACGTGTAAAAAACAATCTTCAGTATTCTCTTTTTTGATGTCCAAATGCGATCCTTGTCTTTAAAAATTTAACCATCAAGAAGAATGGCTTTTAATAATTTTACCACATGACTTATTGAAACTATATAGTCTATATTATTTTCTTCTATTGCTATTTTGGGCATTCCAAAAACCACTGAACTTTTCTCATCTTGTGCAATAGTTAATCCACCAGCTTTTTTAATCTCTCCAATTTCTCTAGAGCCATCACTTCCCATTCCAGTCATTATTAAAGCTATTGCTTTGTCTTTCACATTTTCTGATATTGACTTAAAGAGTACTCCTATAGAAGGTTTGTGTCCATTTACATTCTCAGCATCGAAGACTTCTATTTGATAGTTTTCGTTTATTTTATTAATTCTTGTATGGTATCCCCCAGAACTTATGTATATGAATCCTTTTTGAAGTATTTCTTTATTACTTGTTTCTTTGACAGTTAAGTTGCAAATATTGTTAAGACTTTTTGCGAATTCTGTTGTAAATCCTTTTGGCATATGTTGAACAATTATTATTGGTAAAGGAAAATTTTTAGGAATTTCTGGTAGTATTGTCTTTAGTGCCGCAGGGCCTCCTGTAGATATTCCAATAACAACTATTTCAAATTTTCTGTTTTTAAGTTTTTTTAAATCTTTTTCATCTATTATTTTTTCTTGATTAAGGTTTGTATTTTCATTTTTATCTGTTGCTTTTGTTGTATTTGAATTTTCTTCGTTGACTTTGTTATTTATCAAATATTGATTTGTTTTGAATTTGAAATTGATGTCAGTTATGATTTTGTTTGTTATGGTTTTATTGCCGTAAATTGAGAGTAAATCAATAATTTTATCTTTTATGCTTTCTAATTTGTTATCAGTTTTTATTATAAAGTCATCAGCACCTTTTAAGATAGCATTTTTTGCTATGTCTTTGTTTGATGAGAGGATAATAACAGGGAGCTTGTTGTTTATATTTTCCTTTTTTTTTATGAGAGTAATTTCTTTGGTTGTTTCTTCTTCTAAACTGAGTAGTATTACATCTGGGTGTTTTTTAAGTTTTTTAAGGGCGAAGTCTGTGTTGGCTGCAGTTGCAATAACTTCAAGCTTTAAAGATGAATTTATAATGTCTGATATAGTCTTTCTATTAACAGAAGAAGCTTCAATGACGAGTACATAAATTTTTATTTGCATTTCTGTTTTGCTCCTATGGGTCTGTTTATATCAAATTATAATTTGTATTTGTTTTTGAACTGAAACTTTTTTTTGGGAACATCCTTATCATCCTTTTCATATATTATGGCCCAGGGTGTTCTTAAAAATTTAAAAGGAAGATTGAGACCAAAAAGGGATTCTGAATGACCAATAAATAAATAACTTTTCATAGCCATAGAGGAATAAAATTTTTTTAAGACCCTTATTTTAGACTTTTCATCGAAATATATGAGTACATTACGGCAAAAAATAACGTCCATTTCTGAAAAGCCACTTTCAAAATTTAAGTTATGATAGTCAAATCGTATGTGTTTTTTTATATCATCTATTACCTTGTAACCATTCATGTGAGGTTTGATATATATTTTATATTGTATTGGGATGTGTTCGCATTTTTTTACAGAATAATAACCTTCTTTTGCTATCATTAGAGATTTTAAACTTAAATCGGAGGCAATAATAATAAAGTCAAAATTCTTTGGAAGATTGTGTTTAAGAACAAATGCCAGTGAATATGGTTCTTCTCCAGTTGAGCATCCAGCAGACCATATAATAATTCTATTTTTGCCCTCTTGAGTTTTAATGTTTATTAATTTTGGAATTATAAATCTTTCAAAAGTTGCAAAATGGGCTTCATTTCTAAAGAATCGTGTTAGATTAGTAGTAACTAGATCTAAGAAATATTCTTTTTGAAATTTGTCCGAATTTATTAAGTCATATAATTGTTCTGGAGTATTGATATTTTCAAGCTCATGTATTGCATCATTAATTCGGCCTTGTAATACAACTTTATTTTTTTCATCAAATCGAATTCCGCTATTTTCATATATAAAATTGCAGAATTTCAGAAGAAGTTCATTGCTAATATTTAACATTTATAAGATCCAAATTTTGTAAATTTCCTTAATAAATACTATTACTTAATTAGTATAAATGACTAATTAATTATACAATTTTTGTGGAAAAATTGTACAATTAGAACTGATAGCTTAATTTAAATATTAATTTAAGGAATACATTTGTGAAGAGATGTTTATTATATTTTTTATTGATTTTAATGCTAATAACTTGTGATAGCAAAGGGAAAGATTTAGTGGAAAAAAAAGGGATATTTGCATTAATTGATACAAATAAAGGAAATATAGAGATTGAACTTTACTATAAAATTGCACCTCTGACAGTCATGAATTTTATTGGTCTTAGTGAAGGTACTATTAAAAATTCTGTTACAAGTCAGCCTTATTTTGAAAATATTATTTTTCATAGGGTTGTTGATGAATTTGTTATTCAGACAGGAGATCCTACCGGAACGGGTACTGGAGGTCCTGGGTATGTTTTTCCCGATGAATTAAACAAAAATTTGAGTCATAATGAACCAGGAATTGTTTCTATGGCTAATTCAGGTCCTGATACCAATGGGAGTCAGTTTTTTATTACTCTTGCAGATAATCTTACTTATCTTGATCTTAAGCACTCAATTTTTGGTAAGGTAGTTGCGGGAATGGATACAGTTCATAATATACGTCAAGGAGATAAAATAGAGAAAGTAAGGATTATTCGTGTTGGTGAGGATGCAAAAGCTTTTAAAGTTGACAATGAAGAATTTTTAAAATTAAAAAAAAGTTATGAGGCAAAGAAGATTGCTGAGGTTAAAAAATACATGGCTTTTCAACTTGAAATAATTGACAAAGATTACAAAGATTTTCAAAAAGATGAAAGTGGTATCTTATATAAGATAAATAAACAAGGAAATGTCAAAAATGTTAAAAGTGGCAATATTGTAAAAGTAGACTATGAGGGATTTTTACTAAGTGGAATAAAATTTGACAGTTCAATTGACAGAGGCAAGCCAATAGAGTTTGTGGTTGGGAGTGGTCAAGTGATTGAAGGTTGGGACGTAATGTTGTCAGATATGTGCGAGGAAGAGGAGAGGGTAGTAATAATTCCACCAAACCTTGCTTATGGAGAGAGAAGTATTGGTAACGTTATAAAACCAAATTCTTTTTTGAAGTTTAATATTATTTTAAGGAAAATTAGTTAATGTTTGATCAAGTTTTTTATAACGAAAATGTTAAATATGAGCTTTATAGAAAATTTTTTCATATTTCTACTTTAGTATTTTTATTCTTTTATAAGTTAAATTTTTGGGTAGGTCTTGTATCTAGTCTATTTTTTATGTTTGCATATTTAATTTTGGAAATATTTAGAATCATGGAAATAAATTTATTCTTTTTAAGAGGTATATCAGAAATAATAATAAAGTCTAGGGAGGTATCTTCGTATAAAATATCTCTCTCCCCAATATTTTTGGTAGTGAGTATTTTTTGTACTTATTTTCTTATAGATAAGCCTTTTAGTTATATTGGGATATTTTCCGCATGTCTTGGAGATGGTCTTGCAAGTCTTGTTGGGAAACTAATACCATCTTTTAAACTTGTAAATAATAAAACATTCTCAGGTAGTGTTGCTGTTTTTTTGGTTGCTTTTATTGTTTGTTATTACTTCTTTCCGAACTTTATAATAGCATCAGTTGTTGGTATGGGGGCTGTGCTTGTGGAGCTTTTTGATTTTGAAAAATACGATAATTTATTTTTGCCTTTAGGTGTAGCGACTTTATCTTTTGTATTGATTGCTTAAGTTTTATAGCCAATAGAAGAAAACTTTTCCTGATTCTTTTAAGTACATTGGTGCTCCTATTGAGATTGGTATGAATGCATAGGTTATTTCTATAAAATTGAGATAAATTCCTGATACTATTAGTGATATTGATATAAAAAGTAAAAAGTAGCTTAGGTTTTTTTTCCTTAAGCATGATACTAAAAAGTTTATAGGTATTAGTAATAAAAACAAATAAACATAAAATCTATTGTTTGCTGTTGGAGAGAGAAAATCCTTTGTGTATTCATATGCATTAATAGGGGCTAAAGAGTTATAGACCATTGCAAAGGTGAAAATTAAGTAAATAGCGTAGGTTATTGATTTTATTTGAAAATCACATATATATAGGCTTAAGAAGAATAAATTTAGTAATGAAAATACGGTTATTAAGTGATAAAATTTCATAAAATAATAAAATTCTAGGCTTAATATATTACTTAAAAAATAATATTTAAAAATTGAAATAGGTTCAAGTATATATGAAAGAATGAAACAATAAAAGAATACGAATTGTATATTATTTGTTCTTTTATAATTGATGCATGTCCAAATAGATCCTATGATTCCAATGCTGAAAATAAAAAATTTATTGACTAAAATCAATAAATTCTTATTATATATTTTAATAATATAGGTATAGAAGTTTATATTAAAGTTTATATAATACATGAATATTGATATAACAATTATTCCTAAAACAAAGGTTGTTAACAGGAAAATATTTAGTTTTGCAAAGAGTGTTTTCATCTGAATTTCCAAGAACGTACGTCTTTTTTCATTTTAATTATTTTTTTTATTTCAGCATCAAGTTTTGCAAAGAAATTTATTTTAGTTTTTTCTTCAATTAAATTAACGTTTACAACGTAATTTCTAAGTTCTAAGTCTTGAGCCTTTGCATTTGGAATGATAAAAGCCAATATATCATAAAAGTTGTTATTGTTTAATGATAGCACTATTTTATAAAAATTTTTTGGGACTAGAATTTTATTCTTTCCAATAAATCCTTTATTTTCTGTTAAAATTCCTGCACTAACAATATAAATTTTTTCTTTTAAGATAGCCCATTTTCTAACTAATTGTTCAAGTTTGAGCCAGATTCCTGAGTTGAATTCTCTTTGTTGAGGAGATATATTTGAGAGAAAATAGGTATCTAGCATTGCATCTTTGGAAAAAGACATATCAGCAGAACTGACGATATGCCCTCTATCATATCCGCTTTTTAGGTAATCACTTAGTTTGGGAGCAATTCCCTTAATATCTTGGTCTTCGAAAAAATTTTTACTTCTCGTTATTTTTTTTTCTCTAAGCAAGGTTAAAGCTAATTCAACCATTTCTCTTTTTAATTGGTAGGCTACCCATTCTGATTGTCTTGCACTCTCAGCATACCCTAAAGAGTAGTATTTTTTATGTATTACTTGGGTAGTAAGATATCCTTTTGGTAAGAGGTATTCTTCTTTTAATTCAGTTGAGATTTCGGGTTCGTAAATTTTATCTTTGAGTTTGCTTAAATAATTGTAGGCTATTTCTTTTATGTTATTTAAGATTTTAGGATTTTGATATAAGAATAAAAAGCCCAATAAGATTAATATGTAAAAACAGAATAAAATTTTTAGTCTTTTGTTCATGAGTTTACCTCGTTGCTGTTTTTAAGATTATATCTGATTCCGAAATCAAAAGAAATATTGAATGTATCAAGAAATAAGCACTCAATTTTTGAATATATGTTTAAGTAAGGTGTAGCTTTTTTTGTAGAGAATTCAAAAAATATATATGGTTCTATTACATAAGGTAATTTGTCATAGAATTTGAAATCCCCTATTAAGTTTGTTGAAAGGTAAAGTCGTCCCCCAATACCCGTGGTAGAAGATAAATATTTCATTTTTTTAGACAAATTTATGATATGCCAGTTTATTCCTGTGCCAATGTAAGAGCTTGAATATTTAACTTTTTTAGAGATGTTATATTCTTTAATCATTAGGATCATACAAACAACCAGAAAATCAAAATTGTTGATGGCAAATATGTAATAAGGTCTAAATATTATGTGATTAACTTTTGAATTTAAAAAAAATCCTGTTCCAAGTCCTGTTCCTGTTGAATAGATAAATCCTCTCTTTACTGAGAAAAAATCATTTTCATGATTAGTTGATTTTTCTTTTAATAATATACTTTTTTTATTATTTATTTCATTTTTTTTGTGTCCCTCATTATTTGAAGAATATAAGCTGGCACATAGCAATAAAAAGCAAAATTCGATTAGTTTTTTCATAATTAAATTCATTTAAATAATATAAAATAATTTGAAAATAAAGAAGAGGAGGGAATTGGTGTTTAATGTTTGTATTATGATAGAATTAATTTAAGTATTTAGGAGGTTTAAGGTTATGTTTTTAAAATTTTTAAAAAAGGAGCTTATTTTTATATCTGATAAAATAAATTCTAAGGAAGAAGCAATTAATTTTTTAGTTGATCAAGTGAGTAAAAGAGGTTATACTCATGATAAAACAAGATTCCTTCAGGGATTATTTGAGAGAGAAAATATTGGTGATACATCTTGGGAAAATGGAGTTGCTATTCCACATTTTATAGGAGATGTTGTTAAATCAAGTTTTATTTCATTGCTTTACATAAAAGGCGATGGCATAAAATGGTCTGATGATAATCCCCCTGTTAATTTAATATTTTTAATTTGTATGTCAAAAAGTCAACAAGGTAATGATCATATTAAGTCGATAGCTTTCATAGCCAAATTATTTGAGAGTGATGATTTTAAAAATATATTAAAAGTTATGAAGAGTACCGATGAAATTTATTCTTATATAGAAAATGTTGAGAGGTCATCTACAGATGATACCACAAGTGTTTCTAAATCAGAAAAAATAGTGGCTGTTTGTGCTTGTCCTGTGGGAATTGCTCATACATATATTGCTGCTAAAAAGCTCGAAGTTGAGGCTAAGAGACAAGGGTACATCCTTAAAGTTGAGACCCAAGGTTCTATTGGTATTGATAATCCTTTAACAGAGATAGAGATTAAAGACGCTGATGTTATAATACTTGCGGTGGATAAGGATGTTGATGAAGAAAGATTTGATGGCAAGAGAGTTTATAAGGTCTCAACTGCAAAGGCTATCAACAATGTAGAAAATGTTATTAAAGAAGCATTTAGTGCTCCCATATTGAATTATAAAAATGTTCATTCTATTAAAGATAAGTCTGGTAGTAGTAGAACTGGTTTTTATAAGTACTTAATGAGTGGTGTCTCTCCTATGATTCCAATTGTGGCAAGTGGTGGTATTTTAATAGCGCTTGGTATATCTTTGGCAGGGATTGGTTCTGATGGTCCAAATTTTGATAAATATCCTTTTTATAAAACAATTACAGATATTGGTGGTGTGGCTTTTGGCATGATGTTGCCAATACTTTCAGGGTTTATTGCTATGGCAATTGCCGATAAACCAGGTCTTGCACCAGGTCTTGTGGGGGGTGTGCTTGCCAGAGATGTTAAAGCAGGATTTTTAGGGGCAATACTTGTAGGGTTTATGGCGGGTTTTGTTGCTAAATGGATAGCAAAGAGAAAGATTCCTGAATGGCTTAGACCCGTGATGCCTATATTTGTAATTCCGTTAATAAGTACTGTTATTGTTGGATTTTTCATGATTTATGTAGGTGTTTATATTGGCCAATTCATGGCATTGCTTGAGAATGGCCTTAAATCTCTTCAAAATAATTCAGAAACTTATGGTATTATAGGGAAATTATTTCTTGGATTAATACTTGGTGCTATGGTAGCAATTGATATGGGAGGGCCTTTTAATAAAGTTGCATTTCTTTTTGGTGTTGGTATGATTCCCCAAGTTCCACAAATAATGGGTATGGTTGCATCAGCTATTCCTGTTCCTCCTATGGCTATGGGGCTTGCTACTCTAATTATGCCTAAATTATTTGAAGAGGAAGAGCGAGAGTCTGGAAAAATATCGTTCTTAATTTCGTTTATTGGTATTAGTGAAGGTGCTATTCCTTTTGCTGTCAGTGATCCGGCGAGGGTGTTGCCTTCAATAGTGCTTGGAGGTGCTGTTGCAAGTATCATTGCGGCATTTTTGGGTGTTGCAGACCATGCTCCGCATGGAGGGCCAATAGTTCTTCCTGTTGTTGATAACAAATTGGGCTTTATTATTGCAATAGCCGTTGGTGTTGCCGTTGCAACAAGTTTGGTTATTTTTCTAAAATCTTTAAAAGTGAAGGAATCTAAATGAGATCTGATAATATATTTTTGATGAAAAATAAAATTAAGGAATATGATTGGGGTGGAACTAGTTTCATCCCTTCTCTTTTGGGACAAAGAGAAGATGGGTTGCCTAAAGCTGAGATGTGGCTTGGAGCACATAAGACATTTTCTAGTAAAATATTAGTTGATGGTCAGTACGTTTCTCTTTGTGATTTTTTAGGAAATCATAAAGAGCTTTTGGGCTGTGAGAGTGAATTATCATTTTTATTGAAAGTTCTCTCAGCTCAAAAGCCTTTATCAATTCAAATACATCCTTCAAAAGATATTGCTTTAAAAGGCTTTGAACTTGAGAATGATAAGGGGATAGATATTAATGATTCTAAGCGAATTTATAAGGATAAAAATCCAAAGATAGAACTTGTTTATGCATTAAGTGATTTTTATGCTCTTAAGGGATTTCTTCCTATTTTTGAAATCAAGAGTATATATAAAAAATTGAAATTAGATTTTCATTTTGCAACCCATAAAGAATTTATAAAAATTATATTTAGTTTGCAAAAGTTTGAAATTGAGGATGCTATTAGTCGAGTGAAAAAAAATTTAAGTTTCATAAATGATTTTAGAGCTTATTGGTTTAATGAAATTTATAAGATTTATGGGGCAGATATTGGTCTTTTGGTATTTTTAGGGATGTATATTTTTAAATTAAGTCCAGGTGAAGTACTTTATACAGAGAGTCAAGAAGTTCATGCTTATCTTCAGGGTGATTGTCTTGAACTTATGACTAATTCTGACAATGTGATTAGGGCAGGTCTTACTACTAAATATATTGACAAAGATGAGATGCTTAAGGTTGGTAGATTTGAAGAGGGAGTATTTTCATTATTGAGGGGTAAGGAAATTGATGGTTTTAATGTATTTAAGCTTCCAGATACTAATTTAAGTTTATTTCAAAGAAATATAAATGAAAAGATCTGCTTTAAAAAGGATGGTGTAATGATATTGTTGGTTATGAATGGAGAAATTCAGATTAATAATGGAGTTTGCCTTAAGAGGGGTGAAAGCGTATTTATAGGAAATTGTGATGAAAAATTATTAATTTGTGGAAATGGAGAAGTTTTTATTGCACTTTCTTTATAATGAGAAGTTAGTCTTTTGGTTTTAGTAAGGAACTATCATTTACATGAAAACTCTAATAAACCCGATTGCGAAGAATTTAAATCTTATCCCTTCAAATACTATTTTTGGTTTTGTGAGAAATATTGTTGGACCAAGTGTAGGATAAACTTTAAATCCTAATGATAAATTTTTTATAATTTTATGTTCTATTGATAAAGGTAATCTGGTTACTATTCCTATCCTATCATAAGGAGAGGCTTGTGTAGTTCCAAGGGAAGTTAAATTTGCTTGGGACCAGTCTGTTCCAATTCCAACGCCTCCTCCAACTATTAAATATTCTCCTATTTGTTGTTTAAAAATTAGATCGATGGCAATTAAATTGTAAGGCTTAAAATTTGTAGGATTAAAGTATAAGAAACTACCATATCCAATATCTATGTCTACATATGGAACTGAGATTAAAAGATTGATAAGAGGATTCCCAGTTCCTATTCCCGCTGCAAATGAGTAAGGATTTTTTTCCCTTTGTATTGCGTGAAAATTTGTAATGATTTGTGGTTTAGGTTCTTCAAAGATGGATTTAGGCTCTTCAAGGGTAAGTTTAGGTTCTTCAATGATAGGTTTATCATTTGTGATACAGGTTGTTCCATCATCTTCTTGTTTGCATCTGATGGAATAATTATTATTAGATTTGGAGAACGCAAAATGGTGTAAATTAAATATTAACAATAATATAAATATTTTTTGAGTATTGTTTTTCATCAATTTTCCTTTAAATGTATATTTTTATGAATCCAAAACCAAAAAATCCAAATCTTATTCCTTCCATTGATGTAGGTTGAAATATCATTGTTCCTCCAATTGTTGTTATAGCTTTGAAGCCTATTACAACATTTGTCAAAAAACTGTATTCTAATATAATAGGAAGTCTAAACACAATTCCTAACCTATTGTTAGATGAGGCTATTGAAAATTCTTCTTGTTTGTCTTGAGTATTTTCTTGTTTTATGTTTGAACTATTTTGTTCGTCTGGTTTTATTTGAGACAAGTCGATACCTATGCCAAGCCCACCGGTGAGCATTATACTCTGATAAATTTCTTCTTTAAGTAGGATATCAGTTCCAAAAACAATATAAGGTATGAAATTGTTAGGATGTAATCCATTAAAGCCCCCATATCCAATATCTATGTCTACATATGGGAAATTAATTATGATATTAGTGATAGGGTTGCCAATTCCAAACCCTATTCCAAATGATCTAAATTGGGTTTGTTGCTTATTTAATATTTTATTAAGATTTGATGTATTAATTGTTGTCGCAACAGATAAACTTGTTAAAAAAACCATAATCAGTTTTAACAATGTCTTCATAAATTCTCCTTCAACTTATGTTCGATTAGATGTGCACAATTTTTAAAATTATTTTTCATAAAATGTAAAAAATTTTTTTATCCCAACATGTTTTTAATGATTTTGAGTTATAAAAATTGGATTTGTTTTAATTGATGTCAATTTTTGGTATACCATTAAAGTTAAACCCATAAATATTTTTCTGCACATTTTTTTCAAACATCTATTGTGAAATACAGACATATTTTTGTAACTTATAAAAATAAATATTAGAGCAAAGATTTATATTAAAAATATATTTGACATATTTTTAATATAAATATAAATTTAAGTATAGATTTGATTTGCAGGTTGATAAGGCTACTCTTTGCTCTTTCGCATGGTTTTTAAAGATACATTTTAATGTATGATCTTTATTTGGTGATTTTACTATTTTCTTATTAGTTAAAGATTACGATATTCATATTAGAGATCTAAATAGCATTGATTTGGATAATTAGTATAAGAAACAATACGATTTGCCTTTAAGAGCAAAGAATCTCTTTTTATTTTATAAATTAATGACATTTTGTCTATAATGATGAATTTTTCAAATTTTTCAAAAAGGGTGAGGTTTATGGGTAATTTTATTTCTTCAAAGGAAGAGGAATTTTATAAGTGGTACTTAGATATAGTACAAAAGGCAAAACTTGTTGATTATAGTCCTATTAAAGGTTGTATGGTTATTATGCCTTATGGGTATGCTATTTGGGAACAAATTAAGAGCATACTTGATAATAAATTTAAAGAAACAGGGCATGAGAATGCATATTTCCCATTGCTTATTCCTTATGAGTTTTTGGAGAGAGAAAAAGAACATGTTAAGGGATTCTCACCGGAACTTGCTGTTATAACAACTGCTGGTGGTGAAGAATTAGCAGAGCCTTTGGTTTTAAGACCCACTTCTGAGACAATTATTTGGAACATGTATAGCAAATGGATAAAATCTTATAGAGATTTGCCTGTTAAAATAAATCAATGGGCAAATATTGTTCGTTGGGAAAAAAGAACAAGACCATTCCTTCGTACCACTGAATTTTTATGGCAAGAAGGTCATACTGCACATGAAACCGCTGGAGAAGCTTTGGAAGAGACTTTGTTTATTTTAAACCTTTATAAGCGGTTTATTGAAGATTACTTAGCTATTCCTGTATTTTGTGGACAAAAGACAGAAAGAGAAAAATTTGCAGGTGCTGTGTCTACTTACACAATTGAAGCATTAATGCAAGATAAGAAAGCTTTGCAAGCAGGAACATCTCATTATTTGGGATTAAATTTTGCCAAGGCTTTTGATGTTAAGTTCCAAAATAAGAAAGGTGAGATGGATTATGTTTTTGCTACTAGTTGGGGAGTTTCGACTAGGTTAATTGGAGCATTGATTATGGTTCATTCTGATAGTAAGGGTTTAATATTGCCACCAAAGATAGCACCAATTGAAATTATTATTGTTCCTATTTTTAAAAGAGATGATGAAGTTAATAAAAAAATTATTGAGTATTCTACTACTATTTTTAATATCTTAAAAGAAGCAAAGTTTAGAGTTGAGCTTGATAGAGATATCAAAAATTCGCCAGGATTTAGATTTGCTGCTGTGGAACTTAAAGGAATCCCAATACGAATTGAGGTAGGTTCTAATGATATTCTTATGGACTGTGTCACTGTTGCAAGAAGGGATCAAGATAAAAACTCTAAGTATCAAGTATCAGTTAAAGCGTTGCCATTAAAAATGAGACATGAACTTGAAACTATGCAATGTGAATTATTTAATAGAGCATTAGAGTTTAGAAATTTGCATACCAAAGAAATTATTGGGTTTAAAGAGAATGACTATGACACTTTTAAGACTTATATCAATGAGCATTTAGGATTTGTACTTTCTTCATGGTGTGGAAATGAAGTGTGTGAAGAGATTATTAAAAATGATACAAAAGCTACAATACGATGCATTCCTGAAGATTTTCAAAATAGGTCTTTAAATAATCTAACTTGTATTTATTGCAATACAACAGCCAAACATCTTGTTTTATTTGCAAGATCTTATTAATGTTTAGTTTATTTAAAAACTAAACATTAGGTATCTTTTAATTCATTGGAATCTATTATTTGTATTATTGCAATATTAGAGGTGAAATCGATCATTAAAGCTAGAGATGTTAAAATTGGAAGTATTGGAATTATGTTAGAGTGGCTAAGTTCAATTCCTTTTGTATAAGTTGAGCATAGCATTGTAATTATATAAATCAAACTGTTTGGTATATGTGGGAATGCGAAAATAAAAAGAAATGCCAATATGCTCATATAACTTATTTCGTAAATTGATATAGGCAAGCTAGAGTAAGATTTTAAAATAATAAAAAATGAAATTGTTGCAATAAAAATTGTTCCAGATTTAGAGATAAAGTTGATTATTGGTATGTTTGTGATTATCGATTTTTTTATATTTATTCTTTCATTTTTAATATCTTCTATTAAAATAGAATAAGGGGCATAAGCATCCATTGTTAAACCCGCAAATATTATATTTTGGATGGATATTAGTATGTTCTTATATGATAATTTAAAATTTTTGGTTAATCGATAGCTAATCATTGGAATTATTATTAAGATAATAATGATTGTCCATAATGATAAAAAAATTATGCTATCTATGTAGTATTGATAATTTTTAAAATTTTTTAAGTTAGTAGTATATGCTGCTGTAATAAAGATAATCCCGAAGTGTAATATTTTAACAACTATCCCGTTTGCATGATAAAAAAGATTTGAAAAGCTTAAAATAAGTTCTCTAGCAATTCTTCCCTTTTGTTTTGCATAATAAAGACTAGCACCAATAATTATTGATACAATATAAATACTTAAAAGATTTGGATTGTTATTTGTAAATATTATAAAAATATTTTTTGGGAAAAATGTTTCAAGAAATACTTTTTGATCAAATGTATATATATTTTGAATGTTTTTGTCTAATATTGGAATTCTTTGTGGTAAATATATTGTTGCAATTACAATTGATATGATTATTCCCATAATGTTAACTAAGATTCCATAATAGATTGTTTTTCCAAATAATTTTCTGAATTTTTTATTTTCAATAATGTTTTCTATACCAAGTGGAATTGAGAATATTAAAAAAGGAATTAAGGAAAGATAGCCTAATCTTATGAAGATATGTGAGAGTATGTTGTAAGCTCCAGAAGGAAAAAATAATCCAAGCAGTATTCCAATAGGTATAATTAGAGAAAACTTTACTTTTGTATTCATAAATTGTTCCTTTGCGAGTTTGAAAAATAGTATTTATAGCATAATAAATCTTACTAGATTTTTTTGTAAATATAAACTTTGGTAATATTATTTATTATCAAAACATATAAGTAAGTCCGATTTTAGAGAGGAAAGTTCTTGTATAAGTATCCTGAATTAGTCAATACAGATTTGAATTTAAAGTTACCAGAAATTAATTCATTAGAAGAAAATGATAAAAATTTCTTTACGGATGATTATTATAAAAATTTTATTTCAAGTGATAAGGATATTGGTTTTAGGCTTCATAAAGCATTGTTAGATTATTTAAGTTCACAGTCAGTGTAAGAAGGTGACAAGATTGCCAAATATAGACAAATAATTAATATTTATTGGAGATTTTTAAAATCAATAGCCGAAAATATTTTGAATTTGACAATTGAACAGAAAGTTTTATTGAAATTTGCTGCACTTCTTCCAACTTCTTCCAAATGCTCTTGGCAGTAAACTTAAGTCTTTAATTTCCAGGATCATTTGGGACAATAATTATAATTAACCATTTATCTATTTTGATGAATGGATTTATGGCGTTAATGAATTGAAATTAAGAAAGATTGCGACTGATGAATCGATGGAACGCATTAAAGATTGCGACATGAAGAGGATATTGTTTAATAAGCGAGAAAGGTTTTTGGCCAATATTGATTTTGCAAAGAGTACGCTTAATAAAAGTGATAAGGTAATGGTTGAAGCTATTGCTAATCAAGAGAGTATGTTTAAATTTTTATTTGTTGAAACGTCATTTAATGATGAAATATTTATAGATGAATGTACAGTAAGCAAAATTTATTCTGATGATATTTTAAAACCTTTAAATTTTGCTTCTTACTACATTGATAAGTTTGTAAAAGCTAACAAGGAGATTGTATCTTTAATGTCTCAGATTGAGAAGGCAAATAAGGAGTTTATTGAAATTAAAGATAAAATTCAAGGAATTGATATGCCTAATTCTTTTGCTATTGCAGTTGAAGAGATTGGCTCTTTAATGGAGGTTAATAAGCTCACTATTGGACCTAAGGGTAATCGCTTTTCAATATTATTAAAATAATGTGATTGCAGATTCCCAGTTTTTTGGTAGTAGAAAAAGAGTCATTCAGCTTGTTAGAGAAATTGAAAATATTCAGCCTAGAATTTTTTATAAAAATTATAAAGGAGATTTATTAAGGATTGTTTCTTATTTTATATTAATATCATCTTATGGTGAGAGGGGAATTTGTTGGAGCCTGTTGATATCAAAAATCGAGCTAAGGGACAAGGTAAAGTATTAATACCTATGTATGCTAAAGATTTAAGAAAAGCTATCATTTTAGGTATTGGAGATTTTTTTTGGAAACTTGTAAAAGATCAAGCATCTTTTAGGTGGATGAAAACAGGGATAACCAGTCAGTATTATGAATACTATTTTAAATTTATTAAGAAAAGTAATGTTAAAAATTTCTTTTTAGATGACTATTTTCTTTGGTTAGATAAAGAAAGCAAAGTAATTCAAAAAATTGAGAAGATGGTTCGCGGAATAATGTGTTGCAATGCTCTTTTTTATAAAGATTTAAAGGAGGAGTTTAGTAAGAAATCTTTTGTATATAAGGAGTTTTTTGATAAAGATAAAAATATTAAAATGTCAAGTTAATATTAATCATTTTATATTATTTTGTACTTTTTTAGAATATCTTTTATATTTTTATTTTTTAAATTCTTAATTTCTTTTTTGTATTTATCTTTAATATAAGCATTTTTTTTAAGTAGTAGCTCAATTAAATTAATATTTTCAATTTCTATTGCAGCTTGTATAGGTGTTTTTCCATTTTTGAGAGCAAGGCTTAAGTCGGCTCCTTTTTCTTTTAAAAGATTAAATATTTTTTCATTGTTTAGGTATATTGCCCAAAATATTGATGGATATTCTGTTTCGTCTATTTGGTTGATTTTAATTCCGTAGTCTATTAATGTTTTGGTAGTCTGAAAATCATTATTGATTATTGAAATTGATAGCGGAGATATTTTGTATTGAAAATTTATTTCTGCTGAGAGGTTTAGGGCTATTAAAGTACCCTTTATATTTTGGAAGTATACAGATGTGATTAGAAAATCATTTTTTATTTTTTGTAACTCTTTTAAAATATTGGTATTATTTAGATCTATTGACTCTATAAAACTGTCTAGCTTTGCTTTATCTATTTCATATTCTTTATTGCTAAGATTGTAAATTGTTTTTGATAATTCTTTTATTATTTTTGTGTTTTCATTTGCATTTAAGAATGTAATAAATTGTGTTAATAGTAGTATGAATATTATTTTCATTGACTTTTACCTTTAAATAGTTTTCTGAGATTGTTGTTTAATTATCTCTTGATTAGACTGAGCATTATTAAACAGTATAACTGCAATTTTATCCTTGTCATCAATTATTATTAAATCGTCTTTAACATTTTTAGGAGATATAAATATGAGTTGTAAGGCATTGTCTGTATAGTCTAGTAGACAAAAATATTTTTCTCTTTCCTTAGTCATTAATTTGATAGCTTTTTTATATGAAATTTGTAAATTTGGACTAAGCCCTATTATTTCAAATGTTCCAGAACTTGGAAAATTATAAATTTTTTTGTCTACTTTCCAAATGAAAGTTTGATCGCTCTTAAATTCAATATTTCCGTATTGTGTATTTATTAATGTTCCATAAGCTATTAATCTATTTATTAGATTTTGATTTTGTTTTTTTGATTCAAGGATAATTTTTTCGACATTTTGTTCAATAATAACGAATTTTGACTCAAAATTATGTTCTTTAACTTTTATGATTGACTTGTAGTAATTTTGAGTTTCTTTTGTTAAGAGAATAAAATCTTCCTCTGAAGTTTTAGATCTAAATAAAAACCCATTAGGTTTTACTTCCTCAACGATATCGAATTTAAAATGTAAGCTTAATTCGGGTATATTGATTATTATTTCATTTTTGGGAGTAAAAAACAACCCATACTCTTCTCTTAGTAAGTTAGTGTTATAAGTGTTATAGGCGATCATTTTTTCATAATAAAGTGGTCTTAAGTATTTAATATTATTAAATGTATTGATTATGTCATTCTGTGAGACTTGATCTAGTGGGTTTGTGAGTATTGTACCTGTAATATTATCGAAAACCTCAAGTGCATAATCAAAAACATAACCTTTGTGTCCATCTTTTGTTAAAACGTATAGCCATTTTCCTTTAAGTGAGCCTGCTTCTGTGTCTTTCCCAATGTGTATGATTTTCAATATAGATTCTTTCGAAATTCTATATATTATGTTTTCTCTATAACTGTCTGGAGATGTTCTTAAAGGTAAGAGATCTTTTTTACTTATGGCATATTTGTTTACGTATGGTTGAATACTTAGCTTGAAATTTTCTGCTTCTTTTTTTGTTTGAAACTCTTCTATCGTAAATTTATGTATGATAAATTTTATTCCATTATAGTTTATTGTTACTGTTTTTTTCTCTTGATTAGCATCTTCTATTTTGACAAGTGATCCATTTGGCAATTTTTCTCTATTTTTTGAGTCTAGGACAACACCATATTTGTTGTTTTTATTAAAACAAGATAGAAATAATATTAGCAATAAGATATAAATTAATTTTTTATTCATGTTAAAATCCTGATAGTTTTTATTGACCCTAAGGTATGTTTTGTTATACATGACCTTTATTATATAATAAAAATAATGAAGTTATTAATTCAAGTGTTTGGACTAATGCTGGTTTTTAGCTGTTGTAAGATTAAGCAGAGCGAAATTCAAAGTCTCGTAAGTCTTTTAGAAGAGTCAAGTAAAAAAGGTTTAGATAGATTTCTTATTGTTGATAGGATAGTCGACATTCATATGCGCAATAAAGATTATCAAGATGCTTTAAGGTCTGTAAATCAAGAAATTGCTCATTATGAGAGTAGAGAATATTATCCTTTATATTTTTATTTGATGGGTAATATATATTCTTCCATTAAGGAAGACTTAGTGGCTTTTACCTATTATAGATATGTTGTTGATAATTTTGATGATTACATTTATGAAAATAGCTCTGTAAAATTAGATATTGCAAAAAGAGTTATCAATTTAAATATTGAAGCTGGACACAAAATACGTTATTATAAGCTATTGCTTGATGATCATGCAGAAAGTCTTACTAATTCAGATAGGGGTAATTATTATTACAATCTTGCTTTAAGTTTAGAGAGTATTCAAAATTATGATGAGGCGTATTTTTATTATAATAAATTGCTTTCAATTCCAAGGTCAGACTTAAGAATAGATTCAATAGACTATTCTGGTGTGATTACTAAGGTTAATTATTATAATAATCCAGATTTTATAATTTATAGAAATTTAAATGACTTGATTCAAGATGTTAAAAGATATATTTTTTCTGGGAATACCACAAAATTATTGAGTATAAGGGATAAGCATAATTTTTTTATTCAAAGTTGGGATCAAAGGGGTGGTAAAAGCAATTCAATTAATACAAACAGTTTTTTAACAACGATGATTAAGCTTGGAAGTAGGCGAAGGAATGGGATACAGTTTGCAAGTAGTTTTGAGGCTGATTCTAGTGATGATATATCTTATCTTGGGTCTAGTGGTTGGGAGCACATTTGGGAATGGTATTTTGTCTTTAAAAAAATTTCTTATCCAAAAGATCCAGAAATTAATAATGGTTGGGCTTGGATAGGTGTTTATCTGGGGAAAAAGTAGGGAGTTTTAATGTGAATTTACTAAGTAGACTTTTGAGTTTTTTATTTTTATTTTATTCTAATGTCTCTATTGTAAATGATTCTTTATCTAAGTCTAGCATAAAGAGAACGATTGATTGGGATACAAAGATCATTTATTTTGATATTATTAAACCGGTAGATGAGGATAAATTTGGCAGAGTTGGGCTTGATTCTACGTCTAGATTAGTGTTTAGTGTTAATGATTTTAAGGATACTTTAATAAGACAGTCTCTTTTTGAAATGATAATTGATTCTGATAATACTTTTAAGGATTATTTTGATTCTGATCCCCATTTAATACTTTATTTTTCAGGACTTGATAGCATTTTAAAGAGAGGATATACGAAATATTCAGAAGATTTGAAAAGCATAACTGTTAGGTATGAGCTTTGTCTTTTTCCTGATTTTGTGAACTTGTTTATAGCTCATAGTACGCCTTATATGGCTTTTTATCCATTGATGGATACAAGTGTTGATCAGTTTGTTTATACTGGAATCATTATTTATGCGGGTGATGATTATCAATTTTCCTCAGGTGGCGTTGTAAAATTAACGGATGCTTTTTTTATTAGGATTTATGATGAAGATATTAAGCTTTATTTTGATAAGAAAATGGTTGAGCCAGATGCACTTAGGAAGTGGGGGATGTTTGAATATACGAATGACATCTCTTATAAGAATAAAGATAGAGTTGGAAATTATCCTTTAAGGTTAATTGCTAAAGGAGTTTATGGTAAAAATCATTCAGATATCATACTTGATAAGTATTCTATTAATAAGATATTTTCAAATAAAAATAATGTTAATCTTTTAAGAGAGGGTAAGCTTGTTATTATTAAATAAGAGTCTGAAAATATAGTTTGGGGGGCTTGTCTTTTTTAAGATAATAAATTAACATGATATAAGAGTTTATTATAAAGGGAAGTAATGCCCTTATAGCTCAGGTGGTAGAGCACCACCATGGTAAGGTGGCGGTCGTCGGTTCAAATCCGATTGAGGGCTTTTTGTAGTCAGGAGTATTATTATGGGCAAGAAGAAAGGTAAAGGTGCTGTTGAGCTTATAGCTTTAGTATGTGAGGAAACAGGAATTAGAAATTATACGACTACTAAGAATAGGCGTAATAAACAAGAAAAATTAGAATTAATGAAGTATTGTCCAATTCTCAGGAAGCATACTCTTCATAAAGAAGGTAAAATAAAATAATTAAAGTGATAGGTCAGTAGTTCAAGGGCAGAACGGCGGTCTCCAAAACCGCATGTTGGGGGTTCGAGTCCCTCCTGGCCTGTTGTCTGTATTGTTAAAGAGAGGCTTTTAAATGTTTAAATTTGTTAAAGAGAGTGTTTTGGAACTTAAAAAAATAACATGGCCTAAGTATGGTGAAGTAATAGGCAGCGGAAAACAGGTTTTTTGGTTGGTTGTTTTTATTTCTATTTTTTTAGGTATAGTAGATTATATCATGTATCTTGCTATAACTTATGTATTTTAAGGAAAGATTATGTCCAGGGCCTGGTATGTGTTACAGACTTTTTCTCAGTATGAGAGAAAGGTAGAACAAGAGATAAAACTTTTGATCAGTGAGGGCGTTTTTGGTAGTAATGTTTTAGATGTTAAGGCCCCTATTGAAAGGGTAGAAGAGATAAAAAACGGGAAAAAGCGGATACGGGAGAGAAGAATTTGGCCGGGTTATATTCTCATTGAGTTAGATTTGCCTGAACAGGAGTGGAAAAGCACTGTAGCTAATATTATTAAGATACCCGGTGTTGTCAATTTTGTTGGTACTAATAAAGAGCAAAAACCTTTTCCAATTAGTGATGAGGAAGTTAAGAGTGTTTTTATGCTTGCTGGCGAGATTAAGGCAGATAAATCTATTTTTATACTTTATGATTTTGAAGAAGGTGAGAGAGTTAGAATTAAAGGAGGTCCTTTTGATTCTTTTGAGGGTGTTATTGGATCTATCGACTATGAAAAAAAGAAATTGAAGGTTGCAGTTCAAATTTTTGGGAGATCAACTCCTGTTGAGGTTGATTTTCAGCATATAGAGAAAGTTTAATAATTGGTATATTAATGGGAGCTTAAAGGCGTTATTACCATAAGGAGTTATTTATGTCTAAGAAAAAAAGAGAAATTGCTTGGGTTAAGCTTCAAGTTCCAGCTGCTCAAGCTGCTCCAGGAGCTAAAATAGGTCAAGCCCTTGGACCTCATGGTATTAGTGGGCCTCAGTTTGTTAAGGAATTTAATGAGAGAACAGCAAAAATGGAGCCAGGAATTATCGTTCCTGTTATTATTACTGTTTATGCTGATAAGAGTTTTTCATTTATTGTAAAAACTCCTCCGGCTTCAGTTTTGATTAAGAAGGCTGTTGGTATAGAGACAGGTTCTAAAAAATCAAATACAGAAAAGGTTGGAACTATATCAAAAGAAAAAGTAATGGAAATTGCAAGGGTTAAAATGCCTGATTTAAATGCAAAAACTGAACTTGCTGCATTTAAAATCATTGCAGGAAGTGCTCGTTCTATGGGTGTTGAGGTGGAAAAATAATGGCTAAGAGTGGAAAAAAATATATTCAGGCTTTATCTAAGGTAGATAAGCTTAAATCTTACAGCATAGATGATGCAATCTCTTTATTAAAAGAGATCAAATTTGTTAAATTTGATGAAACTATAGATGTATCTGTTAATCTCAATTTAAAGAAGAATCATACAGTTAGAGATACAGTTGTTTTGCCAAATCAGTTTATGAGAGAAAAGCGAATACTTGTTTTTGCAAAGGGTGATAAAGCTGAGGAAGCAAGGGAAGCTGGTGCTGCTTATGTTGGAGATGATGATCTTATTAATAAGGTTAAAGGTGGTTTTAGTGATTTTGATGTTGTTGTTGCAACACCTGATATGATGAAAGATGTGGGGAAGCTTGGTCCTATATTAGGTAAGAGAGGTTTAATGCCAAATCCTAAGACACAAACGATTACAAATGATTTAAAGGGTACAATAGCTAGTCTTAAGAAGGGACGTACAGAGTTTAGGGCAAATAAAAATGGTGTTATCAATTTTTCTGTTGGTAAGTCTTCTATGGATAACAATAAGGTGAAGGAAAATTATGATGAATTTATTAAGGAATTACTTAAAAGACGCCCAAGCGATTTAAAAGGTACTTTTGTGGATAGTGTGTATATGTCATCTACCATGGGACCTTCTGTGAAGATTGATTTTGTTTAGGAGTTGAATTATGCATGCAAAGATAAATCCTAAAAAGGTTGAAATGTTTAATTTGTTGAAAGAGTTTTTAGATGGTAAGGATAGTGTTTTTTTTCTAGATTACAGGGGTTTAACAGTAGCAACGCTTACTGAGTTGAGAAATAGAGTTGAAAATGAGAAGGGTGAATTAAAGGTTGTAAAAAATAATATAATGAAGCGAGTTCTAAAAGATAAACATATGGAAGGTCTTGATTCTTATCTTTTAGGACCAACAGCTGTTGTTACCGCTGTTGATGAGGCTAATGTGATTGCAAAAATTTTTTATGAGTTTGTTAAAACTAGCTCTTTAAAAGTTAAGGGAGGTTTTGTTTTAGGAGAGGTTTATGATGAAGCTAAACTTAATGCGTATAGTAAACTTCCTACTAAAAAGGAATCTATTTCTTTGTTTATGAGTGTGCTTAAAGCACCAATTTCAAAACTTGCAAGAACTTTAAAGGCTTTGTCTGATGTTAAAGATGTTAAAGTTTAATCAGAACAGTGTTAGTCTTAATACGGTGCATGCTATCACTGTTTGAAATAATGTAAATGAAAGGAGTTAAGTTAATATGGCACTAAGTAAAGAAGATATTTTAACATGGCTTGAGGAAGCCAAGACATCTGAAGTCGTTGAGCTTATAACAGCTATTGAGGAAAAATTTGGAGTTACTGCTGCTGCAGTTGCTGTTGCTGCTGGATCTGGGCCTGCTTCAGTTGATGCTGAAGAACAAACTGAATTTGATGTAATGCTTATGTCTTTTGGAGATAGTAAAATAAACGTTATTAAAGAAGTAAGAGCTGTTACTGGACTTGGACTTGGAGAGGCTAAAGCTTTAGTTGAAGCTGCACCTAAGGCAGTTAAGGAAGGTGTTTCAAAAGCAGATGCTGAGGATATAAAGAAAAAACTAGAAACAGTTGGTGCAAAAGTTGAAATTAAATAAAACATTAAAAATATGCCAGATTTGTTATTCCACATGTCATTTTAGTGGCATGTGGTTTATTGTGTCTTAAAAAAGGAGTCTTTTAATGATAAAAAGGGTTCATCTAGGACAAGGAAAAGCCGAAGAAATCTTAGACTTACCTAACCTAATAGAAATACAATTGAATTCTTATGAAAAATTTTTGCAGCTTGATAGATTAAAGAATAATAAACCTTTGCTTAATGAAGGCCTTGAATCTGTTTTTAGGGATGTTTTTCCTATGAAAAGTAGCAATGGTGAAGTTGCGCTTGAATATGAGAAATACTATGTTGAATATGATTCTCTTAGTTTTACTGAAAAGGAATGCAAAAGAAAGGGCCAAAGTTATGAGGCGGTTTTAAAAATAAGATTAAATTTGCAGTTTCTAACAACAGGAGAGATAAGACAAAAAGATGTCTATATGGGGACTATTCCTTTAATGACTGATAGAGGAACTTTTATTGTTAATGGTGCTGAGAGAGTAATTGTGTCGCAGATTCATAGATCTCCTGGGGTTGTTTTTTACAAGGAAAAAGACTTATATTATGCTCGTATTATTCCTTATCGTGGTTCTTGGTTGGAATTTGAGATTGATTCAAAAAAAGATTACCTTTATGTTAAGATAGACAGAAAAAAAAGAATACTTGTTACTCTTTTCTTAAGAGCTTTAGGTCTTGATACTAGAGAAAAGATAATTGAAACTTTTTATAAGATTAAAAAAATTGAAGTAAATGAAGATACTAAAAGAGAAATTACAGGGCAATATTTAGCAGTAAACATTACCATAAAAGAAAATATGACTTATCGTGCAGGTGATAAAATAACTTTGCAAGATATTGAAGATTTCTTGCAAAATGGGGTAAAAGAAATAGACCTTATTGATTTTGATGGATATGATAGTGTTCCTGGGAAACATTTTATCAGTTCTGATGTTATTTTGAACTGTTTCGAGAAGGAAGATGCTTATTTTTCTTTAAAGGATGGATTTAAGGAGCTTTCAAGGGAAGCTGTGATGCTTGCGGTTTATAGTGTGCTTTTACCTGGAGAGCCAATATCCATTGATAATGCTGAGAATGATTTAAGAACTGTGTTTTTTTCAGAGAAGAGATATGATCTTGGTCATGTGGGACGATATAAGCTTTCTAAGAAGTTTGGTCTTAATGACTTAACGACCTCAGTTCTTACTATGACAGATATAGTAAATACGATATCTCATCTTTTAAGAATATATGATGGTCATGATGTTCTTGATGATATTGATCATCTTGGAAATAGAAGAGTTCGTTCTGTTGGTGAATTGCTTACAAATATATATAAAGGCGCAATGTCAAGGGTAGAGAAAATTGCAAAAGATAGAATGTCTAATAAAGAAGTGTTTAATCTTAAACCCCAAGAATTAATAAGTGTTAAGCCTATTGTTTCTGCTGTTAAAGAATTTTTTGCAACTAGTCAGCTTTCACAATTTATGGATCAGGTTAATCCTTTAGCTGAATTGACGCATAAAAGGCGTCTTAATGCTTTAGGACCCGGAGGACTCTCAAGAGATCGTGCAGGTTTTGAAGTAAGGGATGTGCATTATACCCATTATGGTAGAATGTGTCCTATTGAAACTCCTGAGGGACCAAATATTGGTCTTATTGTTTCTTTAGCTACGTATGCAAAGGTGAATGATTATGGGTTCCTAGAAACCCCTTATAGAAAAGTAATTAATGGCAAGGTTACTGATGAGATCGAGTATTTGTCTGCAATTGATGAAGAGAAAAAATGTATTGCTCAGGCAAATGCTGCTGTTAATGCTGAGAGTAATTATATTGATGATTTAATTTCCGTTAGAGTTTCTGGTGATTATACTACAATGATTCCTAAGAATATTGATTATATGGATGTTTCACCTAGACAGTTAATTTCTGTTTCTTCGGCATTAATACCTTTTCTTGAACATAATGATGCAAACCGTGCCCTTATGGGTTCAAATATGCAACGTCAGGCAGTTCCTTTGTTATTTCCACAACCCCCTATTGTTGGTACTGGTATGGAGCGAATAGTCGCAAAGGATTCTGGTGTTGTTATTAAGGCAAAAAGATCAGGTACAGTTGTATTGGCAACGAGCAAAAGAATAATTATCAGACCTGATAATGCTGATGATGAGCATGATTTAGATGAATATGAACTTGCAAAATATGAAAGGACAAATCAGGACACTTCTTTTAACCATTCAGTTTTAATTAAGGAAGGCCAAGTAGTTAATAAGGGTGAAATAATAGCTGATGGTCCTGCTACTAGATATGGAGAACTGGCCCTTGGGAACAATTTGTTGGTTGGTTTTATCCCTTGGAATGGATTCAATTATGAAGATGCTATATTAATCTCGGAGAGAATTGTAAAGGAAGACCTTTACACTTCAATTCATATTAAAGAATTTAGTATTGAGGTAAGGGAGACTAAGCTTGGACCTGAGAAAGTTACAGCTGATATTCCCAATGTTAGTGGAAAGATATTAAATAAACTTGATGAAAATGGAATTGTACGGATAGGTACTTATGTAAAGCCGGGTGATATCTTAATTGGTAAGGTTACACCAAAATCAGAGGGAGATATTACTCCTGAATTTAAACTTTTGACATCTATTTTTGGTGAAAAGGCTAAAGATGTTAAGAATAATTCACTCAAAGTACCACATGGTACTGAGGGTACTGTAATTGATGTTCAAAGAATTACTAAGAATGATGTTGGTAATCTTCCACCTGGTGTTGACGAAATATTAAAGGTTTATGTTGCCAAGAAAAGGAGACTTAAAGAGGGTGATAAAATGGCAGGAAGACATGGAAATAAGGGTGTAGTTGCAAAGATCCTTCCTGTTGAAGATATGCCATATCTTGCAGATGGAACCCCTCTTGATATATGTCTAAATCCTTTAGGAGTACCCTCTCGTATGAATATTGGGCAATTGATGGAATCTCAGCTTGGTCTTGCTGGTAAATATCTTAGTGAATATTATAATGTTCCTGTGTTTGAATCTGCTACAAATGAATGTATTCAAGAAAAGTTGAAAAAAGCCGGATTTAATGAAACATCAAAAGCAATTTTATATGATGGATATACAGGGGAACCATTTGAAAATGAGGTAATGGTTGGAATTATATATATGCTTAAGCTGCATCACCTTGTTGACGATAAGATGCATGCAAGATCTACAGGTCCTTATTCACTTGTGTCTCAACAACCTCTTGGAGGAAAGGCACAATTTGGTGGTCAAAGACTTGGAGAGATGGAAGTTTGGGCACTTGAAGCTTATGGAGCTGCTTATACTCTTCAAGAGCTCTTAACAGTGAAATCAGATGATATGTCAGGTAGAGTTAAAATATATGAGAATATTGTTAAAGGTATTCCTACCAATGTATCTGGAATTCCTGAATCTTTTAATGTTTTGATGCAAGAACTAAGAGGTCTTGGTTTTGATTTATCAATTTATGATGATAATGGCAATCAAATTCCTTTAACAGAAAAGGAAGAGGAATTAATTAATAAAACTTAGGTTTTGAGGGTTTTATGAAAGAGATAAAAGATTTTGAAAAGATAAGAATAAAGATAGCATCTCCTGATCAAATTAGGAGTTGGTCTTATGGAGAGGTTAAAAAATCTGAAACTATTAACTATAGAACTTTGAGACCTGAGAAAGATGGTCTTTTTTGCGAGAGAATTTTTGGAACTACTAAAGAATGGGAATGTTATTGTGGAAAGTTTAAGTCAATAAGGTATAAGGGTATTATTTGTGATCGTTGTAATGTTGAGGTGACTCATTTTAAAGTTAGGCGTGAGAGAATGGGGCATATTGAACTCTCAGCTCCTGTTGCTCATATCTGGTATTATAAATATATTCCTTCTAGAATTGGTCTTTTACTTGATATTACGGCTTCTAATTTAAACTCTATTCTTTATTATGAAAAGTATATCGTAATTGAGCCAGGTGATACTGATCTTAAAAAGATGCAACTTTTAAATGAAGATGAATACTCTGAAGCAAAAGAGAGATATGGGATGTCTTTTAGTGCTTCAATGGGTGCTGAGGCCATTAAAACTTTACTTGAGAACCTTGATCTTGATGAACTTTCATCTAAGCTTAGACTTCAGATGATTGATAAAGATGATAAGACAGATAAAAAACTTTTAAGACGTCTTGAGATCATTGAAAATTTTAAAGTTTCTGGAAATAAGCCAGAATGGATGATTATGGATGTTCTTCCTGTTATTCCTCCAGAAATTAGACCAATGGTTCAGCTTGATGGTGGAAGATTTGCCACTTCTGATCTCAATGATCTCTATAGAAGAGTAATAAATAGAAATAATAGGTTAAGAAAACTTTTGCTTCTTAATGCCCCTGAGATTATTGTCAGAAATGAAAAAAGAATGTTACAGGAATCAGTTGATTCTCTTTTTGATAATTCTCATAAGAGAAAGGTTGTGAAGGGTACATCCAATAGACCTCTTAAATCTCTCTCTGATGCACTAAAGGGTAAACAAGGTAGATTTAGGCAAAACCTTCTTGGAAAGAGGGTTGATTATTCAGGTCGTTCTGTAATTGTTGTGGGACCTGAACTTAAGCTACATCAATGTGGTATTCCTGCAAAGATGGCGCTTGAGCTTTTTAAGCCATTTGTAATTAGAAAATTGATTGAGAGTGAATCCGTATTTAATATAAAGCGAGCAAAGAGTCTAATTGAACAAGAAGTAGATGAAGTATGGCAGATTTTAGACAATGTTATTAAAGAGCATCCTGTGCTTTTAAACCGGGCCCCAACACTTCACAGGCTGGGAATACAAGCTTTTGAACCAGTGTTAGTTGAAGGGAAGGCAATTAAATTACATCCTCTTGTTTGTCATGCATATAATGCTGATTTTGATGGTGATCAGATGGCTGTACATGTTCCTTTAACACCTGCAGCACAGGCTGAAAGTTGGGCTTTGATGTTGTCAACTAATAATTTGTTAAATCCTGCAAACGGACATCCTATTGTATTTCCATCTCAAGATATTGTATTAGGTCTTTATTACTTAACCATGGAGAGGAAAAATGTAGTGGGAGAAGGGCGTAAGTTCTCTAATTTCAATCATGTTCTTCTTGCGATTAATAATAAAAGTCTAGACTATAATGCACGGATTTATGTAAAGGTTGATGGTGAGTATATAGAAACTACGGCGGGATGTGTTGTATTTAATGAGGCTTTACCAGATAAAATTTCATTTGTAAATAAAACCCTTAGTGATTATGAGTTACAGAATTTGATTTCTGAAGTTTATGTTGTGTATGGTTCCTCTATTGTAATTGAAATGTTGGATATTATTAAGGAGCTTGGGTTTAAATATGCTACTAAATTTGGATGTACAATAAGTATGAGCGATATTATTGTGCCTGAAGAGAAGAAAGTATATGTGGATAAGGCTAATAGAGAAATTGCAAAAATTCAGAATGATTATACTAAAGGTGTTATTACTGGAGAAGAGAGATACAACAATGTTGTTTCTGTTTGGTCAAAGACAAATGAAGAGCTTACCAATAAGATGATGGAAATTCTTAAAAAAGATAGAGATGGATTTAATGTGATTTATATGATGGCTGATTCTGGTGCTCGTGGAAGTAGAAATCAGATAAGACAGCTTGCGGGAATGAGAGGATTGATGGCTAAAACCTCTGGAGATATTATTGAACTTCCAATTATTTCTAATTTTAAAGAAGGGCTTTCTGTTATAGAGTTCTTTATCTCTACAAATGGTGCAAGAAAGGGACTTGCAGATACAGCTCTTAAGACAGCGGATGCCGGATATTTAACGCGAAGATTGGTAGATATTGCTCAGGATGTTGTTGTTAGAATAGAAGATTGTGGAACTATTAATGGTATAAAAGTTGAGGCTTTAAAGAATGGTGAAGAAATAGTTGAGCCTTTAAGAGAAAAAGCTGTTGGTAGTTATTCAATTGAGAGAATAAAAAGTCCTATTACGGGCGAGATTATTTTAGATGTAAATGAAGAAATTACAGAGGATAAGATAAAGTTATTGGAAACCGTTGGTATTGACAAGCTTGTAATTAGATCTGTTTTGACCTGCGAAGCTGAGCATGGAGTTTGTCAAAAATGTTATGGACGTGACTTTTCAAATAATAAGCCTGTTAATATTGGAGAAGCTGTTGGGATAATAGCAGCTCAGTCAATAGGTCAGCCAGGAACACAGCTTACCATGAGAACTTTTCACATTGGGGGAGTTGCACAGGCTGGTAGTGAAGATGATAAGATTGCGCTTAAGAACTCTTTTATTCTTAATGGACTAGAGGGATTTAATGTGCAAGTTGATGGTGGATTGCTTTTTACAAGAAAAGGAACTTTAAGAGTAATAAATGTTATTTATGAAGAAGATATTAAGGATATTAAAGATTTTAAGGTATTAGATTCTCAAAAGGTAATTAAGGGAATGCCTTTGTTTACAAGCAAGGATGGTATTGATGTATTATCATCTCATATTGGTTATGTTAGAATTAAAGATAACAAGCTGATGATTGTCTCTGAAGAGCAAGAGATATCTCTCAAGACTGGTACGAAACTTGAGGTAAATGTGGGTGATTATGTTGAGGCTGGGCGTGTAATTGGAACATTTGATCCATTTGCGGAACCAATTATTGCTGAAGTTAGGGGAAAAGTTAAATTTAAAGATATTATTTTAGGAACAACTCTTAAAGAAGAAATAAACCTTGAAACAGGAAATATTGAAAAGAGAATTACGGATCAAGTTTTTGAGTCTCTTGATCCTAGGATTTTAATTATTAATGATAGAGGAATTGAGATTGCATCTTATGTTCTTCCTGGAGATGCTTATCTGCAAGTTGAGGATGGACAAGACATTGATATAGGGGATATCATTGCTAAACTTTCCAAAGGTTCTGAAAAAACTCAAGATATTACTGGTGGTCTTCCTAGGGTTAATGATTTGTTTGAGACAAGAATTCCAAAGAATTTGACTGAGATGGCTAAGGTAAGTGGAGTTGTTCAGTTTAAAGCGATTCAAAAAGGTAAAAGACTCATTAATGTTTTAGATGAGTATGGAGTTGAGCATAAGCATTATATTCCTGCTGGAAAACATCTTTTAGTTAGGGATGGAGACGTTGTTAAGGCTGGAGATATGCTTTGTGATGGAAGAATTAATCCTCATGATGTTCTTGAAATCCTTGGTGGAATTAGTTTGCAAGAATTTTTATTAGCAGAAATTCAGGATGTTTATAGGAAGCAGGGTGTAAGTATTAATGATAAGCATATTGGTGTGATCATTAAACAGATGATGAAGAAAGTTAAGATTGTGTCTGTAGGTGATACTAATTTTGTTTATAATCAAAAGGTGGATAAGCATACTTTTTATGAGCAAAATAAAAGGGTAATTGAACAGGGTGGTGAGCCTGCAGTAGCTAGTCCAATCCTTATTGGGATAACAAAGGCATCTCTTAATATCGATTCATTTATTTCAGCTGCTTCTTTCCAAGAAACAACTAAAGTGTTAACAGATGCTTCAATTGCAGGTAGTGTCGATGATCTTAAAGGTCTTAAAGAAAATGTTGTGATTGGACATTTAATTCCTACCGGAACAGGTATGAATTTATATAAAAGAGTTAAGGTGAGGGAAAATTCAAGCTCTGAAATGTAGCTTGAAAATAAATTGTATATTTGATACCATTTATTGGTAAAATTAGGAAAAAGGGAGCATAGATGCCTACAATCAATCAACTAATTAGGAAGCCAAGAAAGAGTCAAAAAGAAAAGACAGCATCTCCTGCGCTTCAAAATTGTCCTCAACGAAGAGGAATTTGTACTCGTGTAATGACGGTTACACCTAAGAAACCTAATTCAGCTTTAAGAAAAGTAGCCCGTGTTAGGCTTTCAAATGGATTTGAAGTAACAGCTTATATTCCAGGAATTGGACATAATTTACAAGAGCATTCAGTTGTTTTAATTAGAGGTGGACGAGTTAAAGATTTGCCAGGTGTTAGGTACCATATCATCAGAGGAGCTAAGGATACTCTTGGTGTTAATAATCGGAAGCAAGGTCGTTCTAAGTATGGAACTAAGAAACCAAAAGCTTAGGAGGTATAAATTGTATGTCAAGAAAGAGTAAAAAAATTAAAAAGAAGGTCTTTAAAGATTCTAAGTATGATTCTCAAGTTATTGCTAAATTTGTGAATAGAATGATGTATGATGGAAAAAAATCCATCAGTGAAGCCATAGTTTATAATTCAATTGATCTTCTTGCAGAAAAAACTGAGGAGGTTGATAAGGTTGCTGCTTTTAGTAAGGCCTTAGATAATGTTAAGCCATTGGTAGAGGTTAGAAGTAGAAGGGTTGGTGGTGCCACTTATCAAGTTCCAGTTGAAGTTAGAGAGGAAAGGCGTGAGGCATTGGCAATGAAGTGGATTATTGCAGCTGCCAGAAAAGCAAGTGGAAAATCAATGCAAGAAAAATTGGGAAATGAACTTGTTAATTCTTATAATTCAACAGGTGTTGCTTTTAAGAAGAGAGAAGATACTCACAGAATGGCAGAGGCAAATAGAGCCTTCACACATTACAGATGGTAATAGTAAAACACTTTTTTCATACATATTGTTGTGAGGTTTGTTGATCTTAGATATAATTGATGAGGGGTATCTATATGTTAAAAAAGGTTTTTTTGTTTTTTTTTATTCTAGGTTGTTCAGGTTCACGAGATCAAACTTCACTTTCTGATACTATTTCTGTCATTGTCGATGGGACTTTTGATGATAGAGGTTTTAATGAGAGTTCTTCCAATGCAATGGCTCAAATTAAAGAAGAGTTTAAAGTTAATATAATTCGGAAAGAATCCAAGGTTTCTGATTATTTAGCAGATATTGGAATATTAGAAGAAGGTGGTTCTAGTTTAATTTGGGGAGTTGGTTTTAAGTTTACAGATACGTTTTTGCGAAAATCTCTTGAAAATGCCAATGTGCATTATGGGATTATTGAAGGTGCTTACTCAGAAGATGTTGAGTTGCCCAAAAATTTAGTGAATGTAAATTTTAGATCTGAAGAAGGAGCGTTTTTAGTTGGGTATTTGGCCACTAATGCATCTAAAACAGGTAAGATTGGATTTTTAGGTGGAATGGAAAGTGTAGTTATTAATGCCTTCAGATATGGATATGAAGCTGGTGCTAAATATGCAAATAAGAATATTGAGTTGAATTCCCAGTATGTGGGGACATTCTCGGATCTCTCTCTTGGACATTTAATGGCAAGTAAGATGTATGCTTCTGGGGTTGATATTATATTTACGGCAGCAGGCCTCTCAGGTCTTGGTGCTATTGAGGTTGCAAAAGAGCTTGGAAATGGACATTACATTATTGGTGTTGATCAGGATCAGTCATATCTTGCACCTGATAATGTACTTTTATCATATGTTAAGAGGGTTGACTTAGTTATGTTAGATTTGATGAGATCTTATCTAGACGTTGGCAAGTGGAATGGTGGAGATAATTTAGAATTTGGACTTAAAGATGGAGCACTTGATTTGATTCTTAATAAATCAATAAGTTTAGATTTAATCAAAGATTATGATTTTCTTTCAGAAATTAAAAACAAAATAGTTGGTAATGAGATTAAAGTTCCTAAAGACGAAAAATCTTATGGTGACTTTGTTGTTAATCTGTGACATAAGAGCTAATATAACAATATAACTATGAGGAGTTTTTATATGAATAAATTCGTAATGTTCATTTTTGTTGTGTTAACTTTTTTAGGTTGTGATAAAAAATCATTGACTTCTAAATCTTTGGCAAAGCCCATAATTTCTCTGATAGTTGATGGAACTTTTGATGACAAATCATTTGGTGAGGATGCTTGGAAAGGTTCTCAAATGTTAGAAGGAGGTTTTGGAGTTGAGATTATTGGCAAAGCTTCAACAAGTACTGCTTATGCAAGTGATTTAGAAGATCTTAAAGATAAAGGTTCCAGCATTATTTGGGGAGTTGGTTTTAGACTTCAAGAAACTACTGAGCAGGCCGCTACCCTTAATAAAGATGTTAATTATGGAATGATTGATGTTACTTATGAAGATGATATAAATTTGCCTGATAATTTTCTTGGCCTCTCGTTTAAAGTTGAAGAGGCTTCATTTTTAGCTGGATATTTAGCTGCTAAGACATCTAAAACAGGTAAAATTGGGTTTTTAGGTGGAATGGAAGGTGTGGTTATTAATGCCTTCAGATATGGATATGAAGCTGGTGCTAAATATGCAAATAAAGATATTGAGTTGAATTCTCAGTATTTGGAATCATTTGTGGATTTATCTTTAGCTAGGACTATTGCTTTGAAAATGTACGAAGATGGTACCGATGTCATATTTGTAGCAGCAGGCCTTGCAGGTCTTGGTGCTATTGAGGTTGCAAAGGAACTTGGAGCTGGATATTATATCATTGGAGTTGATCAAGATCAGTCATATCTTGCACCTGATAATGTTTTAACGTCAGTTGTTAAAAATGTTGGGAATTCTATTTATGAAATAACAAAGAATTATTTGAATACGAATGATTTTGATGGTGGAAAAGTATTAAAATTAGGACTTAAAAATGATTCCGTAAGTATTGTTAAGCATGATTCCATCAAGGATGATATTAAAGTCGAGATTGAAACTATAGAAGATAAAATAGTTAGTGGCGATATTTCAGTTCCAAGTAATCTTTACGAATATAATAGGTTTTTAGATATTTATAATCTATTGAATTGATTTCTTGCTTAGAGAGAGGCAATTTCATTAATGTTTATTTTTTTAAATTTACCTTTATTTTATGTAAGGTAAATTTTGATATTTATAACTTATTATTATTGTTGATAGTTTGTTAAAAATTAAAAAATGTTTAAAGCTATTTTATAAGGAGAGGATAGGTTGTGTCAAATAATTTATGTTTTATAATTTTATTTATTTTATTGTTTGTATCTTGTTTTTCTTCAAAAGAGTCTTCTTCTTTTGTTGACAGACAAATTATTATGGGAATCATGTTTCCAGGTAATTTTGATGATAAAGGATATTTCCAAAATGCTTTTGAGGGTGCCGTTAAAATAACAAATGAATTTGAAATTAAGCTTCTTCCAAAAGTTTTAACACCTTATCCTGTTGAAGGCAAAAGGTTAATGACGGCTAGTGAAGTATTAGAAGAAGATGTTTACACATTGCAAAAGGATGGTGCCAATCTTATTTGGTTTATTAGTTCCCATTTTTCAGATTCTGCCTTAAGACTTGCTCATGAAAATACAAATACTTCTTATGGCATTATAGATCCTTTTGGTTATGATGATAATATTTTAATTCCTAAAAATTTTTTAGCTATTAATTTTAAAGCTGAGGAAGGAGCATTTTTAGCTGGTTATCTTGCTGCTAAGATGAGTAAGAGTAATAGAATTGGATTTATGACTGGTGTTAATATTAAATATGTTGAGAGATTTTTAGTCGGCTTTAGAGCAGGGGCTTTTTACGCAGAACCTAAAACAAGAATGATTGTAAAGAGAGTTTTAGACGAATTTAGCGAAGCTTCTGGTAAATCTGTTGCTGAGCATATGTATATTGAGGACGGTGTTGATGTTATTTTTCCTGTAATGGGTCCTGCTGCACTTGGTGTGTTTTCTGCTGCAAAGAAGCTTGGAGCTGGTCATTACGTCATTGGGATTAATAAGGATCAGTCATCTCTTGCACCTGGGCATGTTATTACTTCTGTGCTTAAGGATGTTGGAAAGACAATATATAATTTTTCATTAGATGCTATAAAAAAACACAAATTTAATGGTGGTAGAATAATTGAAGAAGGAGTAAAAGAAGGCGTTATAGATATTGTCAAAGATCCTAATATTATTGGCAATAATTTATTTGATACCATGACAAAGATTCAGACTGAGATAGTTAATGGGCAACTTATTATACCTTCTACTGAACATGAATTTGATTTATTTAAGGCAAGATTATAAACTTTTTAATTAGATAGGTTTAAAGGGAGATATTATGTGAAGAATTTATTTTTAATTTTATGTATGTTATGTTGTTCATGCTTTAATTCTAAAGTTAATGGTAATCTTGCTAAGATTGCCGTTTTAGTTGATGGAGTCTTTGATGATAAGACTTTTAATAAGGGTGCTTGGGATGGTGCTAAGAAAGTAGAAAAAGAATTTGGATTGGAAATAGTTATGAAGGAATCTAATTCAAATTCTTATTTAGCCGATCTTGAGTCATTAAAGAATAATGGCTCAAATTTTATCTGGCTAATTGGATATAAGCTTAGTGATTCTGCTATTATTGTTGCTTTAAAAAATCCAGAGATTAAATATGTAATTATTGATCCTGTTTATGATAGTGATTTGGTCATCCCTGAAAATTTGTCAGCCATAACTTTTAGAAATGAAGAAGGAGCATTTTTGGTAGGTTATATTGCAGCTAAGATATCTAAGACGGGTAAAATTGGATTTTTAGGTGGAGTTGATAATGTAATTGTTAATGCATTTAGGTATGGATATGAGGCTGGTGCTATGTATGCAAATAGGAATATCAATATTGATAATAAGTATATTGGCAGTTTTGTTAATATTGATACTGGAAGAAACATGGCAAATGAGATGTATGTAGATAAAATAGACATTATTTATCATGTTGCGGGTTTAGCTGGACTTGGAGTTATTGAGGCTGCTCACAACTTTGGAGATGAGTCTTATGTTATTGGAGTTGATCAGGATCAATCACATCTTGCTCCTGATAGTGTAATTACATCTTCAATCAAAGATATTGGACGAATTTTGAATATTATAATTTCTAATTACTTAAAAATTAATGCTTTTGAAGGGGGCCGTATATTAAATTATGGGTTAAGGGAGGGCTTTTTAGATTTTGTTAAAAATCCTAAGATGATTTCTTTCAAGCTTGAAAAGGAATTAGATGATATTTCTGAAAAGATAATTAACAGGAAGATTGTTGTTCCAAATAATGAGAGTACTTATAATAAATTCCTGAAAGAATTTGTTAATTAGTTTTTATTTTAAGTAATTATTGAGAAATATATTTTCATCTTTAATATCAGTTAGGTTTGTGTGATTATCATTTAGGCCTAAGCTTTTTTAATTATTTTAAGTTACATCAATCTGTTGTTGCAATATATAGTTTTAACTAATTTATTTTGCTTGGGTATTGCTTAGCTTTAAAATTGTGTTTAATATTAAAATTTTTGGTTTTCAGTCTCATTTTGTTATTATTATAATGTATAATAAATAGGAGTTGATTGATATTTGTTTTTCAGAGGTTCGAGCATTGAATAAGAGTGTGTTTCCCAAAATTTATTATTACGATCAGGATTTTATTGATATTTATAATAAGAGTCTTTCTTGGATTCGAGACAAAATTGTTTTTCCTCAAGCTTTGGAAAGGGGTAGAAAGGATAAAAACTATTATTCTGAAAACCTTGAGTTTATAGATCAACTTCAAGCTTGTCTTTCAAGCTTTTTTCTTGTTTATAGTAATGGGGAATATTCTCCCACATCTACTATTGATAAATTTTATGAACTTCAAGAGGCATCTGGTGCAATTAGAGCTCGTTATGACCGCAATAATAATATTGTTCATATAGAAGGAAATGATGATGGTATTGGCTTGCCCATTTTTGCTTGGGTTGAATACAATTTATATCATAAAACAGGCAATAAGAAACGTATCTGTGATGTTTTACCAGTTCTTGATAAGTATTATAAGTGGATAGAGAAAAAGTTTTTAAAAGCAAATGGTCTTTATTCAATTGATATGAATAAGATTTTTTATAAAAATTCTCCCAGAAATGATGCTTATTACCCGATAGATTTTAATTCACTTCAGGTACACAGTGCATATTGTATTGCAAAATTGGCAGACATATTAAATGATAAAAATTTATCCCTTGAGTATAAAAAAAGATTTTTTTCTCTTAAGGCTAAAATTAACTCATTGATGTGGGATGAAAAAGATGGTTTTTATTATGATCTTGATATTAACGAAAATATTGTTAGGTGTAAGACAATAGTAGGATTTTTACCACTGCTTTCCGAAATTCCAAGTGAAGATAGAATAGAGAGAATGATTTTTTATTTAAAGAGTCATGAACACTTTGGAACTCCAAATCCTTTTCCTACTCTTTCAGCTAATGATCCTAGCTTTAATTTAGATGGAAATGGATATTATGGTTCTGTTTATACTTATATGAATTTTTTTGTTATTAAAGGACTTGAATATTGTAGACGTTCAAATATTGCAAGAGAATTTACCATAAGACATCTGTATTATATATTAGATACTCTATTGCCTGATGGCAAAGTTAAGGGACATGTTTGGGAGGCTTATAAGCCAATGAAAGAGGGACCTGCATATTTAGATGTTGAGAAAAAGATTCTTCCAGAAAAAGATGTTATTTGTTATCTTGCACTTTTTAGTATTAGCCTGATGATAGAAAATATTATTGGACTTACAATTAGTCTGCCCGATAAAACAGTCTATTGGAATATTCCTGCTCTTGAAGTTATGGGAATAGAGAGTTTATCACTTAAAAAAAATCAAACCACAATTATATGTAATAAGGGCAAGAGGGGCTGGGAGATCAAGATGGAGTCTGAAAAACTTTATTACTTTACAATAAATATATTGAATAAAAAAGAAAAGACTTTGCCTATACCTTCAGGTAGATGTTCGATGCTTTTAGATAAGCTTTAATTAATAATTTGGCTATAAACATTTATTCAAAATTTAAATCTTGGAGATATTGATATGATAGATGTTGTATTTTTAAGAACCTTGCTTGAAGAGAAGAAATATTCTGACATAAAGGAAGAGCTTTTAAAATACGATGCTTTTGATATTAGTGAAGCTTTAAAAAAACTTAATGGTTCTGATTTGATTTTACTTTATAGATTCCTCCCCAAAAAGGTTGCTGTTGAAGCTTTTTCTAATTTTGATCAAGGCACAAAAAATAAATTGGCTAATTCCTTTACAAACAGAGAAATAAGAGAGATGATAGATGAATTAAATCTTGATGATGTTATTGATCTCTTAGAAGAAGTTCCAGCAAATGTTGTGCAAAGATTTTTAGCAAGTTCTACTGAGGAGAATAGGGAAATTATTAATAAATTCTTGTCTTACAGTGATGACTCTGCTGGTTCAATTGTGACGATAGAATATATTGAGCTTAAAGATTATTTTTGTGTTGGAGAAGCCCTTGATTATATTAGAAGGGTTGCAAAAACGAAGGAAGACATTTATACCTATTATATTACAGATGAAGAAAAACGGTTAAAAGGTGTCATCAAAATTGAAGATTTGATGTTATCTGGTGATGATGTTATTATTTCTGCAATAATGAGGACTAGCGGATTTTATATTGTTAAAGTTGGTGATGAAAAGGAAGATGTTGCTCTTCTTTTTCAGAATCATGATATCTCAAGTGTTCCTGTTGTTGATAATGAAGGGCGAATGATAGGAGTTATTATTATTGATGATATTCTTGAAGTTATTCAGAATTTAAATACTGAAGATTTTCAGATAATGGCTGCAGTTACTCCTTTAGGTAAGTCTTATCTTGATACTTCTATTTTTGATATGACAAAAAATAGAATAATCTGGCTTTTGATTCTTATGATATCTTCTACCTTAACTGCCACTATAATCACTAATTATCAGCATTTGGTTTTATCTTTGGTTATTTTAACCAGCTTTATTCCACTTTTAATGGATACTTCGGGTAATGCTGGTTCTCAGGCATCTGCATTGATTATTCGTGAACTTGCTCTTGGAACTCTTAAGGTAAAGGATTTTTTCAAGGTGTTACTTAAGGAAGTATGTGTTAGTATTCTAGTTGGTTCAATTCTTGCCGGTATTAATTTTTTAAGAATTGTATTTTTTGTAATTCCTGAGCATAATGAAAAATTCAAAATAGCTTTTGTTGTTTCTGCATGTTTAATGATAGGGTTGATGGTAGCAAAAATATTGGGCGGTCTTTTACCCATTTTAGCCAAGTTTATAAGAATAGATCCAGCTTTAATGGCTGGACCTTTAATTACTACTATTGCTGATGTTGTTACCTTAATTGCTTATTTTAATATAGCAAGATTAGTATTAACCAATTATTTTTAAGTATGATCTATTTTTAGTAAAATTAAAGTTGAGATTAAGACAGAATTAAATTGGAGACAATTTTGAGTGGTTGTATTTTTTGTAAGATAGTAAAAAATGAAATGTCCTGTTATAAGGTTTATGAGAATGAGTTGGTGCTTGCTTTTCTCGATATTAATCCTTTAAATGTTGGACATACTCTTGTTATTCCAAAACAGCATAGCAATGATGCTTTGGGTATGAGCGACGAACTTAATGGACAAATATTGAAGGTTTGTAAGAAAGTAGCTCTCTCTTTAAAAAAGTTAGGTTCAAATATTTGTAACGGAATTAATATTTATAGTGCAATTGGCTCTGACGCGGGACAAGTTATTTTTCATACCCATTTTCATGTGGTTCCAAGATTTAAGGGAGATAATTTTGGTTTTACGAGAGGCAGTAATATTGAACTTTCAGGAGATGAGTTTTTAGACTTATCTAAGCATATAAGCCAGAATATTTGAGATTTTTTCTTAAAATGGATTTTATAAAAATTTGCTGCGTAATTTGATTATTATGTCTTTTGAATTTTATTATATGTTGTAGAGTATTTTGCTTAGATTTTTCAAAGATATAATATTTCTGAATTGTAAATAAATTTTTACTTTAAGGATATGTTAAGTTTTCTTCTTTTATGTTAGCTAGTATTGCTAAATATCGATTAGATTCATATTTTGCCATGTTTAGATTATGATCTTGGTAATTTCCACATTCCTTTTCAGTTGCGCCTATAATATTTCCTTGAAAATTTGCAATTTCATGAAAGAGCCAAGATATTAAATCAATTAGATCTTTACTCTCATAATTACCCAAAAGGATTAAGTAAAATCCAGTCCGGCAACCCATTGGTCCAAAGTATAATACTTTGTCGCCCCAGACTTTATTGTTTCTAAGCAATGTTGCTCCTATGTGTTCGATTGTATGCATTTCTGCATTGTTAATTACAGGTTCTCTATTAGGAGCTTTCATCCTAATATCTACAGTAGTGAATGTTAAATTATCAAATATATCTTTTCTTGAAACATATATGCCAGGTTTTAGTTTTGTGTGATCAATTGTAAAGCTTGGTATTTTATTCATATTTTGAACTCCTTTTTTATTGTGTCTACGAAATCTAGTTTTTCCCATTCTAGTTCATTTTTTCCAAAATGTCCGTATGTGCATGTCTTAGAGTAAATGGGCTCTCTTAATTTTAATTTTTTAATTATGCCGTTGGGAGTTAGGTCAAAGTTATTGATGATGAAACTTAATATTTTTTTTTCATATTCGTTGTTATTTATGCCTGTAGTTATTTTAATGGATATTGGATTTGGGATTCCAATAGCATAAGCAAGTTGCATTTCAAATTCTTTAGAAATTCCTGCTGCCACCATGTTCTTAGCAATGTATCTTGCCATATAAGCTGCTGATCTGTCAACTTTAGTAGCATCTTTGCCGCTATAAGCACCACCACCATGTCTTGCAAATCCACCATAACTGTCAGCGATAATCTTTCTCCCTGTAAGGCCCGTATCTCCAGTAGGGCCACCGATGACGAAGTTGCCTGAGGGGTTAATATAATATTTGATATTTTCATCAAGCATTGATTTACTCTGAAGGATAGGTTTGATAATTTTTTCAATGATTGTTTGTCTTAGAAAATCTTGGGGAATACCAGGATCATGTTGATGAGATACAACAATATTATTGACTCTAATAGGATTTTTATTAGAATCATATTCAATGGTAACTTGGGATTTTGCATCGGGGCGTAGCCATTTAATTTGACCTGATTTTCTAAGTTTACTAGCTTTTTGCAGGATTAAGTTAGATAATTCGTATGCTATGGGCAAGAAATTTTTAGTTTCGTTGCATGCATAACCAAAGATTATTCCTTGATCACCTGCTCCTATATCGTTTGTATCTTTTTTCTCAACTGCATTTGTAATGTCAATTGACTGAGAGCCAATAGCATCAATTATTGTGGCAGATTTGTAGTCAAGTCCATATTCTATATTTGTGTATCCAATATTTTTTATTGTTTGTTTTGCAATTTCTTTTATATTTATTTCTTTTTTTGCTTTGCTGCTTATCTCTCCTGCTATGATTATTAAATTTTGTGAAACTAAAGTTTCACATGCGACTTTTGCCATTTTATCTCTTTTGAGTATTTCATCAAGTATAGCGTCAGAGATTTGATCCGCAATTTTATCGGGATGTCCTTCAGATACGGCTTCAGATATTGATGTTAAATTATTATTGAGCATATTGTCACCTTATTTAAGTTATATGAGTTTAATTAATTCCTTTACTATCTTAGCTGAATTCATTGATGCATCTTGTAGGAACTTATTGAAGTCTATGTGATTATCTTTGATATTTGGTAAATCAGATACAGAGCGAGTAATAATAAAAGGTATTTTGAATGTGTGTGCTACTTGGGCAATTGCAGCGCTTTCCATCTCTACAGCTAAAGCATCTGCAAAGTTATTTTTAATTTCTTCTAATTGTTTTTTATCTCCAATAAATTGATCACCTGTAAGTATTAGGCCAATATGAACACTAATATTTTTAAGTTTGTCTTCAATAATATTAACAACTTTGTTTAATAAATTTTCATCTGCTTTAAATTTTTGTGGAAAGCCTGGTACTTGTCCTATTTTATGTCCAAATTTAGTTAAATTAAAGTCATGAAATGCCGTCTCTGATGATACTATGATGTCTGTTATTTTAAGATCTTCAGATTTTTTAAGCCCACCAGCAGTTCCTGAGTTGATTATGTGAGTGATTTTATATTTTGATATAATGTAACTATTCCACATGGCGGCATTTACTTTTCCAATGCCAGTAGTTAAAGAGATTACCTTGTGACCCGCAATTTCTCCCTTATAAATTTTCTTCTCACCTGAATAATCGTCTAATATAATTTCTTCTTTGTTCTCGATAATTTTATTTATTTCTATCGATTCTTCATCCATTGCAGATGTTATTAAAATCATACTTTACTCCTTTTATATTTCCTTTAATCCATATTTTTTTGAAATAAATTCTATTTCATCTTGTCTTAGTATTTTTTTTATTCCTGTTTCTGTTTTGGGTATGGACTTGACATAATTTTTATTTTCACTAGGAGGTACAATTTTGTCATCTTTTATTATGTATTTTATATATGGGACATTAATATTATCTTCGTTAATTTTTGTTATTTTGGCAATTGAGTTGTCATTGAGTTCAACAATAAAATCCAGAGGGCATTGAGAGAGAACCTTAATTATTAGTTTTAAAACTCTTTTATCAAATTTCTTATCAGCATCTTGTATTAGTTCAATAAGAGATGCTCCAGAGTTTAAAGCCCCTTTATATGTTCTATCTAGAAGGATTGCGCTGTATGCACTAGCAGCACCTATTATATTAGACTCGATATTTATATTTTCACTTTTGAGTTTATTAGGATATCCTGAACCATCTAAGTTTTCTTTGTGATTTAGTATTGCTGAGCAGATAGATTGTGAAAAATTAGTGGTTGAGAGTATTTTATGACCAAGTACGGGATATTTTTTTATTACTTCAAATTCTTCGTTACTTAATTTTTCTTTTTTTTCACTTATTTGCAAGGGGATAAATAGGAAACCTATTTTGTGCAAAATAGCTATTGTACAGAGTTCAACCATTTTGTGATTATTTAAATTCATCTCGTTTCCAAGTGCGACGGTTAGTATTGCGGTATTTATTGAGTGAACGATATGATAATCGGATAGGAGCTTAGGTAGTTTCATATATTTGATGAATGTTTGTTGATTTTTTTTATAAAATTCCATTACCTTTTTGACGGCTGGAAGGACGTCTTGATAGTAGATTTTTTTATTTTTCTTGCAATTTTCATATATTTCTTCTAAATTGTTTATTAGCATGTGATAGTTGGCAATTGATTCTTCATCATATTCTACATTAATAAGCTTTTTTGTTTCTCGTATTAATGTTTCATTAAAGAACGTTCTTTGTATTTTGAGTGAACTCTTTAAGTCCCATTTTTCAATAAGTTCAGTGTTTACGGGTTGTAAGAGCGAATTTTGAGGCCATACTAGAAAGTCTTTGTCTATTATGTACGAAAAATTTTTTATATCTTTTGCTAGGTTATCAAAATTTTGCATTTTCCCCCTTAAGCTGCAAACTTAATAATAAGCATCTATCGCATATTATTTATTAATTGTATATCTATTTAGTATAATACTACATGTATGCATCAATTTTAACATTGAACTTTATTATAAGAGATCTTTAATGGTTGACAGAATACTTTTTATTTTTAATATCATATTTTTTGTTGCTTTTTTGTATTTTGTTTATTTATTAGAAATTTTCAAATTTTCAAATTTTTTAGACTTTATTTTCTTACATTGTTCTTTTATTTTAACTTTTATTGTATTTATATTTATTTTTAATATTGTTTATTCTAAATTTTTATATTCAAGATTATATTTTATGTTGAATGGCATAGAGCATACTTATACTTTTTTCAAGCTTAAGATATTACGCAAAACACTTAAGAGTGTATTTGATATTTCTCTTCTTTTAAAAATAATTTTAATTAAACAAGATAAAAAGAGTCTTGACGAGATTTATTTTTATTTAAAAGATACTAAAATGAGTAATAAGACAATTATAGAACTTTACTCTATATTTATTAGTTTTAGGGAGAAAGAGAAGGCTTCTGGTTTAATTGCTAATCATGCATACAGTAAAAATAAATGGTTAAGGTATTGTGTGGCACTTAATACTATTGCCGATGAAGATTATGAAAAGTTGAGTAATGAAATAAACTTTTTAAAAAGGTATTTTTTAAGAGGAGATCCTATTTTTACAGTTTATTTTTATTATGTCTTAAAAAGATCAAATTTAGAGTACCAATTGGTTGAAAAAAATAGACTTGAGATTAGAGATAAATATTTTAAATATAAAGATCGGCTAAATGTTAAGCATACAAGGTTACTTAATTCAAACTTATTTTTTGTAGTATTTTACTACATTTATGATATTTCAAAAAAGGATATCTTTTACTAAAAGAGGTTATGTTGTGAATATAAGAGTTAGATATGCACCTTCTCCAACTGGTTTACAGCACATTGGGGGAATTAGAACAGCTTTATTCAATTATTTTTTTGCTAAATCTTGTGGTGGGAAATTTTTGCTTAGAATAGAAGATACGGATCAAACTAGGTATTTTAAAGAAGCAGAAGAGGACCTGTATCAAAGTTTAGAGTGGCTTGGCATTGATTTTGATGAGGGTCCTACTTGTGGTGGTCCTTATGCACCTTATGTTCAGTCACAGAGAACAGAAATATATCAAAAATATGCTAAACAATTGGTTGAATTGGGAAGTGCTTATTATTGTTATTGCACGCCTGAGAGACTAGAGAGAGTTAGAAAAATTCAAACTGTTAACAAGATGGCACCGGGTTATGATAGACATTGTAGGAATTTAAGTGAGAGTGAGGTGAGAGATGTTTTAAGTTTAGGAATCACTCCTGTTATTAGATTTAAAATTCCTCTTGACGGGGAGACTTGTTTTAATGATATTTTACTTGATAAAATTACGTGGGCAAATAAGGATATTAGTCCTGATCCTGTGCTTCTTAAATCCGATGGGCTTCCAACTTATCATCTTGCCAATGTTATTGATGATCACTTGATGGGAGTTTCTCATGTATTAAGAGCTCAAGAATGGATTTCCTCAGGTCCTTTACATGTACTTCTTTATAGTGCTTTTGGATGGAATCCTCCCATTTATTGTCATCTGCCAATGGTCATGGGAAGTGATGGGAAAAAATTAAGTAAGAGACATGGTGCTACAGCTTTAAAACAATTTATTGATGATGGATATCTTCCGGAAGCCATTATTAATTACATTACTTTACTTGGTTGGTCTTATGATGATAAGAGTGAATTTTTTACAAAAGATGAACTTCGAAGGTTATTTTCTATTGAGAGAGTCAATAAATCTCCTGCTGTTTTTGACTATAATAAATTAGATTTTTTTAATAGCCATTATATTAGGGAGAAAGGAAATAATGAGTTAGCCAAGCTTATAATTCCATTCTTGCAAAAAGCAGGCTATATTAAAGAAGATATTAATTCTTTTGATGAGCAAAAATTAATTCTTTTAGTTTCTCTAATAAAGCCAAGAATTAGAAAACTTAGTGAGTCTGTTACGATGCTTAAGTTTTTTTATGAAGATATTAAAACGTGGAATTTAGACGAGTTTTTAGGTAAGAAAAAAACAGCGGGTGATATTTGTTTGCTCTTAGAAAAGATTAAGCCACTATTAGAAGGATTTGAAACAAGAATATTGTCTGAAAACGAAAAAATTTTTTATAATTTTGCTAAGGAAAATAATCTAAAAATAGGAGAAGTACTTCTTCCAATTAGAATAGCAGTTCTTGGAAGTAAGGTATCACCGCCTCTTTTTGATTCTTTGCAATTACTTGGTAAAACTAAAGTTTTTAATAGAATAAATCAAGCACAGCAATTTTTAAGAAGACATGAATGTAAATAAGTGTTTGGAATAAATTTTTAGGATGTTTAATATGATTAAAATAGAAGATATTATTTCGCTTGCTAAAAGAAAAGGGTTTGTATTTCAATCCTCAGAAATTTATGGGGGACTTTCAGGTGTATGGGATTATGGACCTTTGGGTATTGAGCTTAAGAAAAACATACAAAAAGAATGGTGGAACACCATGGTTTACTTACATGAAAATGTAGTAGGATTAGATAGTTCGATTTTAATGAGACCTGAGGTTTGGGAAGCATCAGGACATGTTGATAGTTTTTTAGATTTATTAGTGGATTGTAAAAATTGTAAGAATAGATTTAGAATAGATTCTATTGATTTGTCTAATGGTTGTTCTAGTTGTAATTCTATAGGTACGTTTACAACTCCAAGAAGTTTTAACTTAATGTTTAAGACTAATATTGGAGCTGTTGAGGATAGTTCTAATGAAATTTATTTAAGGCCGGAAACTGCTCAGGGTATTTTTGTTAACTTTCGCAATGTGTTAGATTCTACAAGACTCAAAGTTCCTTTTGGCATAGCTCAGGTTGGTAAGGCCTTTAGGAATGAGATAGTAGCTAAGAATTTTATATTTAGGACTTGTGAATTTGAACAGATGGAAATGCAATTTTTTGTACATCCTAATCAGATGAATGATTGGTATTATTATTGGCAGCAAAAGAGAATGAATTTTTTTATTGAAACTCTTGGAATAAGATCTGATAATCTTAGGTTTAAAGAACATAAAGGGGATGAACTTGCTCATTATGCTAAAGCAGCAGTTGATATTGAGTATAAATTTCCATTTGGTTTTCAAGAAATTGAAGGAATTCATAATAGAGGTAATTACGACTTGTCTCAGCATGCAAAGTTTTGTGGTAAGCCTAAATTGTTTGAATATCATGATTTAACAAGCGGTGATAAATATATTCCTTATGTTATTGAGACGTCTCTTGGACTTACAAGGAGCGTTTTAATGACTCTTTGTGATGCTTATGCTCATGAGGAACTTGAGGGAGAAGGTAAACGAATAGTTCTGCGTTTGCATCCTAAACTTGCTCCTTATAAGGTTGCAATACTTCCTCTTGTAAAAAAAGATGGGCTTCCTGAGCTTGCCAGAAAGGTGTTTATGCAGTTTAGCGATGATTTTTACATGTTTTATGATGACAATGGTACAATAGGCAAACGTTACAGGCGTCAAGATGAAATTGGTACACCTTATTGTGTAACAGTAGATTATGATACTATTGAAAATAGAACGGTTACTTTAAGGGATAGAGATAGTATGGCTCAAATAAGGATTCCTATTGATGATTTATATTCATATATTAGAACTGAAATTCTAAATTATAAGGGAGTTGCAAATAGATGAATCTTGCCTTAGAGATTTTGGAAAAAAGAGGATTCTTAAAACAGTGTACAAATTTGGAAGCTTTAAGTACCTTAATGGATAAGGAGAGAGTAGTTTTTTATGTTGGTGTTGATGCTACTTCTACTTCATTGCATATTGGACATTTGATTCCTTTTATGGTAATGGCACACCTTCAAAGGCAAGGTCATATTCCGATTGCTTTGGTTGGTGGTGGAACTACAAAGATAGGAGATCCTTCAGGTAAGGATGCAATGCGAAAAATTTTGTCAAAAGAGGATATAGAAAAAAATGTTAAGGCAATAAGAGCACAATTGCTTAGAATAATAGATTTTAGTCACGGGTATATCCTAGATAATTCAGCATGGCTTGATAATATTAATTATATTGAGTTTTTAAGAGATATTGGGGTTTGCTTTTCTGTTAATCGTATGTTGGGTTTTGAAACTTATAAGAGAAGAATTAAGGATGGTCTTTCGTTTATTGAATTTAATTATCAACTTTTGCAGTCATATGATTTTTATATGTTAAACAAAATTAAGAACTGTAAGCTTCAGATTGGGGGCGATGATCAATGGGGAAATATTGTCTCAGGTGTTGATTTAATTAAGAAAAAGTTGGGAACAGAAGTTTTTGGACTTACATTGCCGCTTATTACAAGAAGTGATGGTAAAAAGATGGGCAAATCAGAAAAGGGAGCAGTTTATCTCGATGCAGAGCTTTACAGTGTTTATGATTTTTATCAATATTTTAGGAATGTTCCAGACTTGGATGTTAAGAATTTTTTGTATTTATTTACTTTTTTGGGCAATGATGAAATCGAACATATTTCAAGTGTTAAAGGGTATTTGTTAAATAAGGCAAAAGAAACCTTGGCGTTTGAAATAACAAAAATTGTTCATGGAGAAGATGCAGCTTTAAAGGCATCCTCAGCAGCTCGAGCAGCATTTAAAGGAAGTGAAGGGGATAGAGCAGATATTCCTTTCTTTAAATTGGCATTAGATAGTTTAGAAGGAAGTATTTTATTAATTGACCTAATGGTTCTCTCTAAAGTTGTATCTAGTAAGTCAGAGGCTAGGCGGCTTATTAATTCTGGTGGAGTTTATATAGATAAGGTGAGAATAGGGGATCAAGATTATTGTCTTAATAAGGATAATTTTATCAATGGTGAAATTGAACTTAAAATTGGCAAAAAGAGGATTTTGAGGGTTATTTTGTAGTTGGTGTTTCATGTATAACAGAAGAGCTTTAAATAATTTATTTTTTAAATCATTTCTGTTTTTTATGAAACGTAAGCATCTTGTTTTTACTGAAGAGCATATTTTTTACAGTTTAATTAGCGATGAAAAAATTAAAGAGTTGCTTAGTTTATGTACACTTGATTTTTATAGTTTTAATAAAATTTTGGAAAAGTTCTTTAAAAAGCTTCCTTTAAGAGATTCTGATATTTCAGATTATCTTTTTAAGATGAATGATTTATATCAAGAGATAGTCGATACAATTTTTTATTATAAGAAGCCTTATAGGTTGCAAGAGAAAGACTTGTTATGGGTATTAATTAGGAAAAGAAAAAATATAATTTTAGATGCTTTATTAAAATCAGGTTTTAGTTTGACTATCTTTGACAAGATAATTGAAGTTTATGATTACTTAGGTTCAGACTTAGATTTAAACTCTAGTGAAAATGAAAAATTTATTGCAAATGATCTTTTCGGTAAAGAGATAGATAAGGATGGGGGTTTGAGTATTTTTGAAGAAGATTATTTAAAGTTAGAGCAAAGTGATGATTTGTCTGATAATGATAATTTGGTTGAAGATTTTTTAGTTAATGTTATTGATAGTTTAGAGCCAAGCTTAGATAAAAACCCCTTGATTGGCCGCGAGGAAGAGTTGTGTGAGTTGACTCAAGTAATGCTTCGTAAATATAAGAGTAATCCAATTGTATTTGGAGAGCCTGGAATTGGAAAGACAATATTATTGCAAGGACTTGCTTATATGATAAAGGTAGGCCAAGTGCCTCAGGAATTGGTAGGTTATGAGGTTTATTCTCTTGATATTGGGAGACTTATATCTGGAACTCGGTATAGAGGAGATCTTGAAGATAGAGTAAATAAACTTTTAGATTTTTTATATTTAAAAAAAAAAGTAATTCTTTTTATCGACGAAATTCATATGATAGTTGGAGCTGGGGCTACGTCTTTTAGTAACATAGATGTTTCAAATTTGTTAAAGCCTATATTAACTTTAGGTAAAGTAAAATTAATTGGTGCTACTACCAAATATGAATACCAAAAATTCTTTTTGAGAGATAAAGCTTTAATGAGAAGATTTCATAGCATAGAGCTTAAAGAACCAAGTTTTGAGGATACTTATCTTATTTTAAAAGGGAGTAAGGAACAATATGAAAAACATCATAATGTGGAGTACACAGATGAGGCCATATGGGCTTCAATTACTATGTCTAAGTATATTAAAGACAGATTTCTTCCTGATAAAGCTTTTGACCTATTAGATGGTCTTGGGGCTAAATTTAAACTTGAGGGCAATAAGAAAGTTATAACGGGCGATGATGTAAAAATTTTTGTTAAGTCCATGATTGGAACTAATGTTTTTAATTTTGATGATTATGATCAAAACTTACTCATTAATCTGGAGCGTAAAATAAGAGAGAGTATGATAATTGATGAGAATATTTTATCTGATTTGATATTAAACATCAAACTTTTAAGGATTAAATTTCTCTTAAAAAATAATACTCTTGGTATCTTCATTTTGATGGGTTCTTCTGATGTAGATAAGAATAAGCTTTCATGTATTTTATCAGAAGAACTTAAGATACCTAAATTGACTTTGGGAATGAGTGAATATGGTGATTTTGATGGCATTAATAGATTAATAGGACCTGTATATGGATCTGAATCTTATGATGAACCTACTAAGTTTTTTAAATTTTTAAGTGAATCTTCAAGTTCAATTATTGTCCTGTCTGATTTTGATAAATCTTCCAAGAGGGTTATAGATTTTTTTTTTGAAGGATTTAATACGGGTAGGCTTTTTGATAGTCTTGGTAGAAGTGTAAGCTTATCAGATAGTATAATAATACTAGATATTGATATAAAACATAGGGAATTTGATGGTATTGGATTCAAAACCGAAACAATCGATGGTAGAAGTTTGCTAGAGAAACGTTTTTCTACTCAGCTTTTGGATCTTGTGGATCATATTTTTTTCTTTAAGCCTGTGGGTGAAGATGATTTTGAAAAAGTTATTATTGAAGAGATGAATAGTTTTATTAAGATACTAAAAAATGAAAAAGTCGATGTTTTTTTTGAAGAAAATATTGTCGATTATTTTCAAAATAAGACTTATAGAAGTGGGCTTGGCATTAAGAGTGTGCGTAAAATTGTGCTCAAGGAGATTGGAGGTTTATTAGTCAATGACATGATTTCAAAAAAATTCAAAGAGAATGATAAGATTAGAGTTTTCCTGGACGAAACAATAAAATATGAGTTGTTGTAAACTCATGATTATAAGGAGGTATATATGAAAATATCTATAGTAGGAGCAGGGGCTTGGGGAACTGCTATTGCTAAGGTTTTGTCGGATAAATTTAAAGATAATGTTTTAATATGGTCTTTTGAAGAAGATGTTAGAGATAGCATTAATAATGATCATGAAAATGTTAAGTATTTAAAGGATATTAAATTAGCAGATAATTTGGTTGCAAGTTCTGATTTGCATGATGTTGTAGATCAAGCCGATTATGTTTTTGTTGTGACACCTTCTCTTTATACTTTAAATGTTTTGAATAAATTGAAAGGTATGTACACTACTAAAAAGTTTAATTTGGCAATACTTACAAAAGGTTTTATAACAATTGATGGGAGGCCTTGTACGATTATAGATGTTGCAGAGAGTATTTTAAGTGACTATAAAGATGAAATTACCTATATTGCAGGGCCAAGTCATGCTGAAGAAGTTGGACTTGGAATTATTACAGGACTTGTTGCTGCCAGTAAGAATAGAGCCAATGCTTTTGAATTTATTAATTTATTTAGTGATACTTCTATTTCTATGTTTTATAGTGATGATATTCTTGGGGTTCAAATAGCATCGGCTTTGAAAAATATATTTGCCATTGCATTTGGAATTTTGGATGAGTATAAAATTGAAAATCCAAATTTAATAGGCAGTAATACGGAGTCTTTTTTATTCTCAGTTTCTTTAAATGACATGAAAAATATTGCGTTTAAGCTTGGTTCTTGCAATGCGGAAACATTTTTATTTTTAGCTGGTTCTGGGGATTTAGATGTTACTTGTAGAAGTATTTTTGGAAGAAATAGACGATTTGGTCGTGAAATTGTTAGTAAAAATATCTTAGAAGGTTTGGCTGGTATAAATGATTTGATAAATAATATTCATAAAATTGGTTATTTGCCAGAGGGAGTAATTGCTGCTAATGAAGTTGCTTTGCTTTTTAAATGTTTAGGTAGTGATTCAAGTTATCATAATTTAGCGAGCATAGTGTATAAAATTTTAAATAAAGAATTAAGACCTGAAGCTGTCATTGATTATATAAGAAATTTTAAAGTTTAGGACCCAAACGGGCCCTATTGTATTTTTTTGTTCATCATATATACGATATTGCTATAGACGTCATCAATTATTTCAAAGTTCATTACAATTTCTGTGAATTCATTTGACTTAATTGCTCCTATAATATTGTGATCTTCTGTTAAATTTTCTCTCTTAACTAGAGAATTGCTGTCAACTAATATTTTTATTCTAGTTAGATCTTTGTCTACTTGTTTGATATTTGCAATGCCCCCAAAGCATTCTAAAATGTGTTCTGATGTTTTTATTGTTTCTTTATTCATGTTTGTCATCCTTTAAAGAATGCTTGATAAGCCGTATAAGAAGTATATATGTCAAATTTCGAGGTTATTTCAAATGGTGAGTGCATACTAATTACACCAGGTCCTATGTCTATTGTTCTTATGCCATAATGTGCTAAGAATTTTGCAACAGTTCCTCCACCACCTTCGTCTACTTTTCCAAGTGTTGCTACTTGCCAAGCTATTTTATTTTTATTTAGTAAATTCCTAACATAAGAGACAAGTTCAGCATCAGCATCACTTGCCATGATTTTACCCCCGTGACCTGTATATTTCATGATAGATATTCCATATCCCAATTTGGGTGCGTTTTGTTCATCATGAACTGATTTGAATAATGGATTTATTGCACCGCAAACATCAGCAGATATACTTTTTGAGTTCCATAATACTTTTTGAACAAAGAGATTATTATATTTGTTCTGTTCAAGTTTGAATATTATGTCTGATACGAAGTATTCAAGATATCTTGAGTTTAGCCCGGTTGATCCAGTAGATCCAATCTCTTCCTTGTCAACTAGAAAACATATAGCGGTTTTGCTTGGTGTTTCTTCTAAATTTAGGATGGCTTCTAGTGAAGTGTAAACGCACACCCTGTCATCTTGACCATAAGCACCAATTAGTGCTCTATCAAATCCTACGTCTTTTGCTTTTCCTGCTGGTACTATTTCTATTTCTGCTGAAACGAAATCATCTTCTTCTATTTTGTATTTTTCTTTTATTAACTTTAGAGTAGCAGATTTTACTTTTTCTTTTTCTTTAGTCTCAATAGGTAGGCTTCCAATTATGATTTTTAAATTTTCACCTTCAATGATATCATCAGCTTTTTTATCTCTTTGTACTTTTCTGTCGAGATGTGGCAGTATGTCGGGAATTACAAATACGGGATCATTTTTATCATCACCGATGTTAATCTCTACTTTCTCTCCGTTTTGCAAAAATATTATTCCTCGTATTGATAGAGGAAGGGATAACCATTGATATTTTTTGATACCACCATAATAATTTGTCTTCATCATTGTGAATTCATTCTCTTCAGTAATTGGTGATGGTTTGGCATCTAGTCTTGGTGAATCTGTGTGTGATACAATGAAATTCATTCCGTTTTCAATAGGTTCTTTCCCGATAAATACAAGAGCAACATTTTTATTGCGACATGTGTAAAAGATTTTATCTCCAGCTTTGAGTTCTTGTTTTTCGCAGGCATTAATGAAACCTTGTTCCTTTGCCCTTTGTGTAGCATAGTTGGTGGCTTCTCTTTCAGTTTTAACTGTGCTTAAAAATTTTTTGTATTTTTGAGTAAATTCTAAAATATTATTTCTATCTTCTTCGTTTAAAGAAGTCCAAGGATTTTGTTTTGTCATTGAATTTTCTCCTCTTGATTACTTATTATAACATTCTATTCTTTTTTAAATGCAGTTTAATAATAATAGAAAATAGGGTGCAATGGATTTGCGAGTTTGAACTTACAATTATTTTTAAGATAAAATGAGTTTAAATGTTGTTATAGTATTAAAAAATATTTTTGTATATTTTTAGATTGGCTCTGGTTTATGCCACAGAAATCCTTGTCCATAATCTATTCCTATCTCGTTTATCTTTTTAAGTATTTCTTCATTCGATACAAATTCAGCTATAATTTTTATTTTTTTTGTGTCAGCAATGTCTTTTATTGATTTTATTATTACGAGATCTGTTTGACTAGAATTTATTACTTGAATGAAAGAACCATCTATTTTGATGATATCTATTGGCAAGATTTTAATGTATGAAAGTGACGTATATCCGCTGCCAAAATCGTCAAGTGCAAGTTTAATTCCAAAGGTTTTAAGTTCGTTGAAATATGTGTTGATTAATTCAAAATTTTCTAAAATTCCAGTTTCTGTTATTTCTAAGCATATGTTTTGAAGTGGAACATGGCTTGTAAGAAGTGTTTCTTTTAAGAACATTCTGAAATTTTTGGACTTGAGTGAGTATGGTGAAATATTTATTGAAAAGATATGAGCACCATTTTTTGCTACAAAATTTGTATATTCTTTTAGTGCTTTAGTAACTACCAGCTTATCCACTTCAACAGTTAAATTATACTTATCTATTAAGCTAAATACATTGCCGTTTGGGATAGGAGTTCCTGTATAGTCAAAAAGTCTTGTTAATATTTCAATTTTGGGTTTGAGATCTTTTTTAAGGGGAGTAATTTTTTGATAGTATAGACTAAAAAAGTCATTTTTTATTGCTTTTACTATATATTCAAATATTTTATTTTGTTTTTTGATAAGTATTGTTTCTGGTAATTCATCTTTGTATAAAATAGGCGTAGAATCTTTATATTCATCGGATATTTTTGTTGCTATTTTTAATTTTGAAATCTTTGTCTCTATATCTTCTTTTAGGTTTACTTCTATTATTCCTATGTTGAATTTGAATATTATGAGGCCTTCTTTTTTAAGTTCTCTTGAAATGGTTTTTTTGATTTCTTCTGCAATTGAAATTAGTCTTTGTTCCCCTCCGCTTGTGGATATAATGACTATTAAATTATTGTCTTTTAATCTAAATATGTATTCTGAATAAAATGACATTATTCTCGAAGTAATTTTCTTAAGTATCTTTAAGTCGGAGTTGGCTTTCTTGTCTTTATATTTACATTCTGTATTTATGTGTAAATCCAGATCAAATAAATATATTTTTTTATAAGAAGATTCAATTTGATTTATCAATAGCTTCTCAAGTCCTTTAATGTTATACAGATCTGTTTGTTGATCGATAATTGTGAGATCTTGAATATTGTGTTTAGATTTTAACTCTGATATGTCTTTTATTGTAATTAATTTATCAATATTGTTTTGAGCAATTGTACTGATAAATAAGTCTACTATTAATTTTTTGTTATTCTTAATCTTTAAAAGGCAGTCGGTTATTAGTATGTTTTTGAATTCGGGAATATCATTTATATTGTAACTTAAATCTATTTTTGTATTTTTTTCTAAATCTATGATATTGATGTCACTTATTTTATTTGTTTTGCCTCCAATCTTTATTGGGAGTTCAAGTTCTTTGCTTCCTTTTTCGTTAATATAAATGATATCATTGTCAGTATTTGTAATGATCACTATTTCTTGAATAAGTTCAGATAGATTTAAGAAAAAATCAAGATTAGCATTGTTATTGTCATAATAAAGTTTTTTTTGTTGTATTAGTTTGTTTTTATCGTTTAATTCACTGATATTTTTTAATATTTCTATGTAATTTGGCCTATATATTGCTTCGTCTATAGATTTGTTGTCTATGATAATAGAATGAATGTTATTAATGCTTTTTAAGTCATTTGCCATATTGATTGAAAAATCTATTGGTCTTTTGTGGTTATAAATAATAGCAAATTTAATATTACTTTGTTTGATGTATTCGCTAGAGATATTTTTTCTAGATTTTACTATTTGTGATATTTTAAAAATAGATTTGATCTTTGTAATATCATTATCATTAATTGTTCCTTCAGATATTACAATTGCATTTGGATTTTTCATCTTATTTAAATAAATTTATATTAATTTTGGTATAAATCTATATTTTGTGATTTATTTCTTTAATTTTTCCGATCTTGTTTTGGCCCATGATAGCCAAATTATTCCAGATAATATTAAAATTAATGAAAATATTTGTCCTATTGATATGTTTAAAAATGAGAAATCTAATATGCTCTCAGGTTTTTTGTAAGTTATAACAAAACCTATTTCCTTGTCTGGCTCTCTTAAGTACTCGATAAAGAATCTAAATAGTCCATAAAGAATTATGTATACTCCAAAGATAAAACCGTCATATCTTTTTATTTTCCTAAAAATAAACCATAGTAATAAAAAGGTTACAGTTCCCTCAAATAATCCCTCAATGAGTTGTGATGGAATTCTCGGTAGGTTAATAAACAAGTCGTGAGGTAATATTTCTAGTCCAATTGATTTTGCAAATTCTCTTACTCCTTTCTGACTTACTTTAAAAAGTTCTGCATTGGGAAATATTATACCGCCTTTCATTGGTCTTCCATAAAGTTCTGCATTTGCAAAGTTAGCAAATCTTCCAAGTATATATCCTGAAGAAAAGGCTATTGCTCCGTAATCAGTTATCTTTCTGAAGTATTTTTTTATATTTGTGTTTTTAAGTTTGGTATTTATCATTATTATTGGTGCAATAATTACTCCGAAAAATCCTCCGTGTATTGCCATTCCTCTAAAACCTGTGAAATTCCAGTTTCGATCGAATGGCAGAAAGATGAGCCATGGGTGTGTATAGTAAATGCCACTTCTATCATAAATCAAAGTAGATGTTAGTCTTGCGCCAATTATTGCTCCCATAACAAGCGAAAACATTAGTTTTTCATAATCACTTTTTTCTATGTTAATTTTATCAATTTGTATTTGATACCAAATGAATTTGTAAGAAATTATTATTATGATAATATAAGATAGGCTATACCATGTAATTGGAATACCTTTAATTATTTCAGGATGTAACCAACTAGGATAGTTTATATAATTCGGCATTTTTTTCTCCTTAGTCTTTTTTTAATTGTGCAAATAATTTTTTTTTAAACATTATATTTTGTTTTCTTAATGTTGCAATTTCTTTTTGTTGAGATTTGATTATATCAATAATTGCATTATTGTCTATTGTTTTGTTCATTAGTAATGATTCAAGATATGCATATTTTTCTAGGTATTCATCTTGTGCTTCTTGAATTACAAAATGATAGCTTTCGTTTAGATCGTCTTCACTTAATAGTTCTACATCATTTATTATGGTTTCAAGTTCAATTAATTTTTTTGCTATTTTTTTAATACTTTTAGAAGTTAAGCTTGTTGGTTTATAAATAGTTATTGGTATTTTATGGTTTAATGCTTTGTCAATAAGCTCGTCTTTATAAATTGAACCTATACTTTGTAAATTTATATTTAAATAGTCTTTTGCAGATTTTAGTATCTTTTTAATTTTTTTGATGTCATCAGGTTTGTTTAACATGTTAAATATTATGAAAGGACTAAACTGTGAAAATTTTTTCATAAATTTTTCATAACTTTCAGGATCATAAGTTTCTATTTTGAGTAATAGATTAGGTATATATATTCTTTGTAAATCGCTAGAGTCTTTTTTTATGTCAGATATTAGTTTGTATGCTTTTGTCTCTTTTGTAAATATTTTTGATATAAGCCTAAAGATTGCATTTTTTAAGAATAAATAAGCATTCATTATTGCTGTTACTGTTGGGATCGTTATTATTACTCCGCGATTTGAAATTAGAAAGAAATCTATTGTATTAAATGTTGTGCCAGCACCAAGGTCAATTATTAGGTAATCATAGCTTAAGTTTTTTAAGTTGTTTATTATTTTTTTCTTTTGAAAGATGGCTATATTTGCAAGTTCAGGAATATTTGAATCTCCTGCAATAAAGCTTAAATTTTTTATTCCTGATTCAATTATTACGTCTTTAAAGGGAATTTTTGTTTTAAGAAAAGTTCCAATACTCTTCTTAGGTATGATATTTAGCATAGAGTGTAAATTTGAACCGCCAAGGTCAAGATCGACAAGTAATACTTTTTTCCCTTCATTTGCAAGACAAATTGCAATATTTGTCGAAAAAAGAGATTTACCAACACCTCCTTTTCCACTAGCTACAGGAATGATAATCAAACCTTTACCCCGTTATTTTATCTTTTATTTTTATTAAAATTAAAATCACTGCGTTAAATATAGTGTAAGTTATTATTATTCCTAAAAGCATAAATATCCATGGTTGATATACATATAATAAGTCAAGGCTTAATCCCAATATAATAAGTAAAAAAACCATTACTATTTGAAAGGTTTTTGTTATGATGATTAAGTTGTGAAGGATTTTGAATTGTTCATACAGAATGTAGTTTGTTGTTAATATTGATATACATAATTCTGGTGAGAATATGATGAATGCTATCATAAACTTGATAGAAGAGTTATTTACAAATATTGTTCTCTCAGCAAATCCATATAGTGCTAACAGTATTAATATGCTTGCGACTGTTTGTAAAATAAGAACGAGACCTGTAATTATTCTTTTTGTTTTTGAGTTATTTGTCTTTAACATAATCTTAAAATATTATATTATGAAGATAAAATCAAGTTTTATTTATGTAGGAATTATTCAATGAAAAAAAAATGTTTAGTATTTGTATACTTTGTATTAACCTTAAGTATCAGTTCTTCAGTTATTGTAGAATCTATTTTTGCACAAACGGATCCTTCTAAAGGTAAGATGTCTGCATCCACTTATGGTCAAATGATGATGGATGCTTTTAATTTTATTAAGAGGAATTATGTTGAGCCTGTTGATGATGAGGCTATTTTTGAAGGTGCTTTAAAAGGTATGTTTAAAGCATTAAATGACCCTTATTCGCAATATTTGACAAAGGAAGATTTAGTAGAAATTTCAAAGACTACTGAAGGAAATTATGTTGGGATTGGAGTTTCTATTGTTAAGAAAAATGTTCCTGTAAAATCTGATAGTTCTGTTCTTGATGCTTCTTATGTAATGATTGTTACTGCTTTTGAAGAGGGACCTGCTTATAAGGCCGGAGTTAAGTCTGGTGATTACATTACGGATATTGATGGTAAGAGTACTACTTTAATGACAATAGAGCAAGTAGGTAGTCTTTTAAAAGGAAAAGCGGGTACGAAAGTTAAAATTTCTGTTCTAAGAGATAAAGATTTAAAACTTGAATTTGAACTTGTTAGAGAAAAAGTAGATATACAGACTGTTAAACATGATGTTATTAATAAAAGTGTTGGGTATATTAAGATATTAAGTTTTAATCCAAATACTAATACATATTTTAAAAAAGCTTTTGAAAAACTGCAAGCTCAGAACATCAAATCTTTGATTTTAGATCTAAGATTTAATACTGGGGGTTATCTTCAAGATGCAATAGAGATAGCTGATGATATTTTGGCTGAAGGACTTATTGTATCAACCAGGGCAAGAGATTCTAAGGTTCCTGTGGAATACAAGGCTAGTTCTTCACATATAGTGCCTTTGGACATGCCAATTGTTGTTTTGATTGATAAACATTCAGCATCAGCATCGGAGGTTTTAGTTGGAGCTTTAAAAGATAATCAAAGAGTTTATGTTATAGGTGAAAAATCTTATGGTAAAGGAGTAATTCAACGTATATTACCTTTCTATACTGGAGGATTTAAGATTACAAATTCCAAATACTATACTCCTTCTGGTCATAGTATTCATAATATTGGTATTAAGCCTGATTTGGAAGTTGGGGAGAGAGAGTTTTCTGAGACTGAGGTCTTAGCATACAGACAAATTCTTGATAAGAAATTAGTAGAAGATTTTTTAAATAGCAGAAAAAACAAAAAGTCTATTACTGAGAAAGAAATAGATGCTTTTGTGGATAAAATTCTTAAAGAACATTCGATCCATAATATAGATAAGGATATTTTAGGATATTATGTATTTTCGCAATTTTATCAAGACACACACAATGAAATGCCAATTTATAATTTACATTATGATAAGCCGTTAAGGGCTGCTTATGAATATCTTGTAAAGGGGACTAAAAATTAATCTGTGAAACAAATAGTCTTAGACGATACTTGTTTATTTGATAATGATATCATTATTGATGATGTTAAGATTTATCACTATCTTGTTGATGTAAGAAGGGTTAAGGTAGGCGACACGTTGAATGTTCTCTTAGGAGGAAGAGAGGTGAGGTTTGCTGAAATTTCTAGTATAGATAATAATCTTATTAAACTCTCTACTCTTAAGGTAGAAATGCTTAAGAAGCGTGATTTTGAAGTAAGTATATTTATATCTAGTCTTAAGGGTAGAAAATTAGATTTAAGTTTAAGACAAGTTGTTGAAATTGGTGTAGATCATATAAATATTGTTAATGCTGATAATTCTGTTGCTAGGATAGACATGGATGATTTGGAATTTAAAAGTACAAGATTTTTAAAATTGATTAATGAGGCTTTAAAGCAAAGTGGCAATACCCAAGTGCCTAGTCTTAATTTTTACAAAAATTTTTTTAGCATTTCTTATTCTCCATCTGTGAATTATTATGTTGCTCATAAAGAAGGTGTTTTGCTAGGTTGTGGTGATGATATTAGTGTCTTTGGTAAGATTGGAATTTTAATAGGTCCTGAGGGTTGTTTTTCAAAATCAGAAATTGATTTCTTTAAAAAGTTAAATTTTAAATTTGTAAGATTTAATACCCCAATTTTAAGAGCAGATACGGCTGTTGTTTATTCACTTGCTCATTTTAAATTATTATTAGAGGGTAATAATGGCTAATTTAAAAGATATATATTCAAAACCAGATAGGATTTATTTCTTTGGAATTCCAATAGATGTATTTAAGAGCAGTGATAAATTGATTAGTCGATTTGAATATCTTGTGTCTTATCCATATCATTCGATGGTTATTTTTATTGATTGTAAGTCTTTGCTAAAATTTTTGTTTTTTAAAAAATTTAGAAATCTTGTTAGGAATTCTTCACTTGTTTTCTCAAATTCTAAATTATTAAGAGCCCTTTGTAAGTTTTTTAAAAGAATCGATATTGGCTGTTATGATTCGAATTCGATTTTGCTTGTTTTAATGAGCGTACTGGAAAATACATATAAAACGTGTTATATTATTGATAAAGACAAAATAATTTCTAAGAGAAATTTTTTAAGATTAAAAGAGTCACATAAAGAGATTAACTTTATTGGTTATTATGATTTGAAAGCTGTTAAGAGAAACAAGGAAATGTTCTTTGCCAATATTAATAAACTTACTCCTAGTATGATAATAAGTTTTTGTAGTGATAGTTATCTTGAGGATTTGTTTTATGCAAATAAATTTGGCATTAGAACTAATTTAAGTGTATTTTTGTGATTTTTTTAATTTTATATATTGGTGAAAATTTATATGAGGTAAAGAAATGGCATTTGTATTAGATCAAGCTGTAGTTTATCCAATGCAGGGGGTGGGAAAAATAAAAAACATTCAAAATAAGGAATTTAATGGTGAGTTTATTGATTATTATGAAATATATTTCCCATTTAATGAAATGACTTTCATGGTTCCAGTCTCTAGAGCAGATGATCTTGGAATTAGAGCCTTGGTTAGTAAGGAAAAAGTAGAAGAAGTTTTTAATATCATTAAAGATTTTGAAGAGCAAATAGATCAAAAAAAGATAAAAGATGGTAGTCATGATTTTTATAAACAAAGTGATATATTAAGTACCGCTAAATTGTATAAATTTTTGTATACAAAATCTATGCAAAAAGAATTGCCTTTCTATGAGAAAAGAATTTTAAATGATTTTGAATTGATTTTGCAACATGAGATTAGTTTAGCCTTGCAAATTAGCTTTGAAGAAGCTAAACAAAAGATAAAAGAAGTCCTGTCTATGGGAAAATCTTAGATTGTTTATTGTTTATAACTTGTAGGAACTTATTATGTTGAGTATTTTGAGGTTTATTTTTTTAATATCTTTTAGATTTATTGTTATGTTTGTTATCTTTTCCTTAATGTTTGTTTGTACCTCTTACTTGAAATATAAGTTTTTACAAGCGAATCTTTCTATTGTAAGTTTTGAACTTTATTATGATGCTTATCTTTATGCTTTTCCTTTATCTTTAGTTGTTACTTTTATGAGAATTGCTTATCCTTTTAATGTGAAGACGTTGCGTGTTTCTGGGGGTTTTTATGGTATCATTTTTATTTTTATATTGCTTTTATCTTATTTTGGATTCTTAGCATCTGCTAATTTTAATTCTGTTTTTTTGGACTTTCATAGCAGAGGTGAAAAAATTATTAAAGATGGGGTAGTGCATTTTTTTGATGACAAAATAGTCTTTTATAGTGATGATGTTAAATCATTTGGTTTTAAGGGTGTTTTAAAAGTTGAGGATAATGGGTTTAATGAGGGAGATTTTAAAACTTTTTCATATGATTCAGATTTTTCTGAATCCGATATCATGAATTTTAATGCAAATTCATTTTTTACTCAGAAATTATATAATGATTTAATTAATTATGTTTTTAGTGATTTGGATACTTTGAATAATTTTTTGTTTTCTTTAGAATCTTTTAGTTTGATTTTTAACATATTTGGATTTGCTTTACTTTTATTTTCATTTTCTTATGTTTTTAATCTTATATTTTCAAGTGGTTTATCTTTTTTTCTTTATCCTATTTTTATTATATTGTTTTTTAAGGTTTATAATATTTATGCGATTGAATTCCCTGAGAGTTTGGATTTGATTATGGGCGAAAATGTAGTTTCTAATTATGTTCCTTTTATTTTTTGTGTACTTACTTTCTTTGCTACTTATTTGATTAGCTTTATTTTTAAGTATATTAGGGTGAGTGAAGGATTTGATAATAGTTTACGTTAAACTAATTTGTTATATATGAAAAGAGAATTGTATACATTTGTAAGTAAATTTTTTATTCTTTTGCTTTTGTTTATTTGCTTTGTTTTTTGTTACACGTATTTCTTTGGGGCAGATTATTTAGACAAACATGTATTAATAGCCACATTGTTTGATACTATTTTAAGTGTTTATCATTATTTTAATGGATTTTTTATTTTCTTTGTTTTAGTTTATTTTATCTTTTTAGCTAAACATGAGACACGGCTTTATCTGAGAGACTATAAAGGATATTTATTTAAAAAACTCTCTCCATTCATGTTTCTGTTTTTTATAATAGGCATTGTTTTTATGTTTGTTTTTAACTCTATTATGTCTTATGTTCTTACTCAAAGAAGTGAATATAAGTATAACTATGAGAGATATAATCTTCTTGCAGGTCAGGCAAATGCGATAGTTAATGAGGTTAAAAGTATAGATATAAATTTGTCTTCAAATAAGACACTAGATGTAAATGAGTTGATAGAGGTTTTGCAACAGAAAAGAAAATACCTTGAAGAGTTGCTTAGAATGTATGAAAAAATGAGACTTATTTCTGATAACGATGAACTTTCAATTAATTATTACTTGACTCGGTCTGAGTATGATAGAATGCCTATTTATGATGTTGATTTGGAAAAAGTTAGAAAGACGCTTAAATTACATTTGATTAAAAATTTGACGAAGAGGGATTTTCAAGATATTGTTAATGGATTTATTTCTAAAGGTGATTATTCTACAGCTAATTATTTTGCTTATATGGGATTGGTTTCGACTAGAGATGATGAATTTGCTGCACTCTTAGATTTAACTTTCAAAGCTATTAATGAATATAAAAATATTGAAATTGAAAAGAAATCTTTAATTTTTGAAGAGAAGCAAAAAAATTTTTTATATCTCAATACAGAAAAGTTTAAGCCCGCATATTATGGCTTTTTAAGGCTTCATAATTTATTTCCAAATGATAATGAGATCTTAAGTTATAAGAATAAATCTTTGGAAAAGCTTAAGGATGAGTATTTCTTTTTTGATGAGATTGAAAAACATTATGAGCATTATGGCATCAATGATATATTTTTGTTTCAACCTAATTCTGGTAATGGGACATATGATTATATTTATATGCAAAAGGTTGTAAATACTGTTTCTTCTTATATAAAGATGATTAAAAATTTTGAGCTTATTAGATTTAATAGATCAGGTAATATTATATTGCATATTAAAGTACCATTTGCTACTCTTAAGGGCAATGGGGTTTATCAAAATGTTTTAGATAAGAAAAATGAAAGTAGTGACATTACTGCCACTAGGATGATTGTATCGCTTACAGACTTTGATTTAAGTAATACAAAAATCATTAATATTAATAATGATGTTAATAATTTGCTTTTATTTGCAAATTCTGGTAAGGATAGCATTTTTTTGCCCATTCAAGTTCTTTTAGGTGCTTTTAATAGAGTTAAAACGTTTAATTTAATACTGATAAGTGTGTTTTCTTCAAGTCTTTTTTTAATGATGAGTCCTATTTTATTAGTTTTTTTTGGTGTTATGTTTACAGCTGTAGCTTCTAAGATAAGTTTTGAATTTGATTCAAAACTTATGATATTTCTTATATCCTTAATAATAGCTATTTTTTCAGGTATTATTTCTCTTTTTATAAATTATTTATTGTTGATTTTAATAGCACTCTTTATTCAAATATCCGTTAATATATACATGTCTTTTATTCTGATTTTTTCTATCTTGTTTTTTATTGTGTTGCATATAATACGAGTTAATTATAAAGAAGAATGATCTTCATTAGATTTTGTGTTGTTTATATTAGATAAAAATAATTCATTAATTATGCGATTTTCTTTTTCTATTTGTTCTTTAGTGATTATATATGAATTTTTATTTATGTAATTTTCATCTATAATAAATGAAGGTATTTTTTTTATTATGTGTTTTAATTTTAAATTTAAACCTTTATAGGGTGTAAATCCATTTGCAAATCCAAAATGTTCATTGAATTTTGCTTTTTCTTTAAGTTTAATTAGCGATTTTTGTACCTCTTGGTTTAGTATCCATTGAATAAATTTTTCTATAGGCGTTGATATTTCTTTAACCCCCATAAAGCTTATGTTGCATATTGATGATTTTTTTTCTTTATTTGTTAGATATGAAAAATTAATTTTATCTTTAATATCTTTGTTTAAGCTATTGTAGTATGTTAAGTTAGTTAATCCTGCAATTAAAATGGTTTTCTTTTGAAGTAATATTTTCTCTAAATTTAAATATTTGTATTTTTCTGTGAAGTTTTTGTGTAATGCAAGTTCATTTGTGTCTATGAAAGATTTAAAGTGGTTTATCATATCCGACATTTTTTTTTCATTATATTCTGGCTTATTGTTTCCAAAGTAAAAATTTATGTCATTGATTTCAGATATTGTGTAGAATAGATTTTCAGAAATGTATGGAGAGATAAAAATTTTTTTTTCCTTTTGAAAGCTTTTGTATATTTCTTTAATATTTTGTATATCAATATATTTTTGTATGTTATATTCATTTTTATATATTAAAATTGGAACATCAAAGCTTAAGGGGACAATTTTGTATGCGAATTTTTCAGATATATTATTCAATATTGGATAATCTGAGTAATAGTATTGTTGAATATTTTTAAAGTTTTTATTTATGTTTATGTTATCTATATTTTTTGAGATAATTACTTGCGCATTTTCTTCATTAATCGTTTGCATGTTAATATGTTCTCTATATTTAATGATAAAGCTAGTTTTATTTTGGATATTGAATTGATTGATGTAAAATGGCATGATTTTGTTATCAGTTAATATAGTGATGGTATCATTTCTTGAGCAACTAAAAATTAAAGTAAAAACTATGATCAAAATTGGTTTCTTTATGCACATAAAAAATTATTTGTTCTATTTTCTTCCATTTTACAATAAATTATGTATAATTTTTATAGTTATTTTATAATTTTAGATCTCTTTGAGAACTCCAGATTTTATTCTGAAAGGAGAGTAGCTAGTTTGGGTTTAGTTGATTTTTTAGTTTCTATCTTTAATAGAGAGCTTACTCCTGAACAAGTGAAGCAAAGAAGACTTAGAGAGGTAAAGAATAATCTAATTAAGGTAGGCAATTTTTTTAATGCTTCAAAAATTCAGGCTTTACCTCAATTTGCTAAGTTTATTTATAATCTTTATAAAGCATTTATGCCTTTCAAGTTTTTTGTACAAAGATATCGAACTTCAAATAAGATAATTCATTTTGTTGTTGAAAAGTATTTAAATGATAATCAAAAGCAAGCTTTGGAATATATTTATTCTTTCTCATCTAATGATGTAGTCAATTTTACACCTGATATATCTAAGAATTTGGATAATAATTTAAATTATTTGTTGAACAATATAACTCAAGAACAAATCAGGTTGATAGATGAGACTTGTAGTGCTTTGGATATCTTTTTTGACTTAGCCTCGTATCAGTATTATTCAATTATTAAGAATTTTGATAGTTTGTTTCCAGAAAATGACTTTATATATAAGCCAAGATTTAATGCGGTTAGTTGTGGTCTAATTCTTGATGATATTAAGGATTTTTTGGAATGTATATATTCTATTAGAGATGTTTCTATTTGGAGAAATCTCTACGATATTCTTTTAGAAGTATATGGGGATAGGGACAATTTCCCTATTAAACCAAATGTTTGGCTTAAGATATTAACCTCTATAATTGAGATCAATAAAAATAAGGAAATTTTATATCTTATAAGGTATGTTAGCGGTGATCCTGATTATTTGCCTATATCTGGTGTCAAAAAGGCAAAGGCAAAGGCAAAGGCAAAATTATTTTTTAATGATCTCTCTAAACATGTTTCAAATGAGAGAGCAAAGATTGAAATTTTGCAAAAAAATAGTAAATCTAAGCTTTTGGCCGAAAAATTATTTCCTGGAATGACTCTTGTAAGTTTAGAGAATTATAGTGAACGTATGCATGCTAAGATTACATCTGCAATTGTGAATACTACAGGATATGTTTACTCTGATCTTTTAGTTTATATAAAAACTCATGCGGTTAATTTTGTGAAAAAGGAGCTAAGTGATATTATTAATGTTCTTATTATTAAGGGACAGTGGAAGAATATGGAAGTTTCTAGAGAAATTTCTAATGATATTCATTCTTTAGTTGGTGTTTATTCCAATCTTATTGATTTTGATAATAATCTTGGCGAACAGGGTACTTATGGTAATAGAATAAATTCACTTTTGCACAGAATTTCTGTTGGGGATAAATCCTCAGAGAAATTGCTGTTGAATATAATAGCAGATATTAATAAAAAGGCTTTAATTTTATTGAATGAGTATTATTTAGTAATTAAATCTTTGGAACGACGTTTGAATGATTGTTTAGAAGATTATTTTAAACCTGCTTCAGAAAAGGAGTTTATTTATAATTGGAAAGAGCTTGATATTGAGCTTGTAAAAAGCTATGGCAATAATGTAAACTTTGGTAGTATAATTAAAAATGTAGTTGATAGTTTAAATTTGTTTTTGAAATTGATGGATTTATATCTGGAGAAGAAAAATACAGTTTAGGAGATTTAGATGGGAAGAGAATGTGAAATAACAGGTAAAAAGACAATGTTTGGAAACAATGTTCCAAGGAAGGGACTTTCCAGAAAAAAGGGTGGAGGGGGCCAACACATTGGTGTAAAGACCAGGAGAACTTTTAAGGTAAATTTGATAAATAAGAAATTTTTTGTTCCTGAGCTTGGGAAAAGTGTTAATATAAAAGTTTCTGCAAGTACTCTAAGAAGTATTTCGAAGTTAGGTCTTAGTGTTTTTTTGAAGAAAAATTCCAAAAAGATAGAAGATTTTATTTAAAAATTGTGTCTTTGTTAATTTTAATTTATTAATATGTTTTCTATTATTGAATATTCATTGTCATTGTTGATGATTTGTTGGTTTATAAATTCAAATTTGTGGAAAAGCTTGTGGATTATGATGATTGCGTTTATATTTTCAGGAAATATTTTGCGTGCATTATAATATTCTAATAGAGTAGATGAATTTAAATTAGGTGTACTTAAGAGCTCCTTTAATGTTGTTGATAGTTGAATACTTTTATTTAAGTGTGTAGAGTGTGATATGAAGTGGGAGAGGAATATAAAAGAATTTTCTTCCTTTGTTATAAGCGGATTTAAAAATGTACAAAATTCTCTCAAAGTTTGATTTTTAAGTTTACCTAAAATAATGGGAATAATTTTTATATTTTGTGTTATATCTTTGATAAAATTTAATACAATTTCAATTTTATGATCATTTTCTATTATTTTATCTTCTGTATTTGTAAATTCAAAATTTTTTATTAAATTTATTATGTTTAGATTGACATCAATTGTTTTATTAAAGAATTTCCAAGTTTGATGATCTGAGATGTTAATCTGTGAGTTTTCTTTTGTTTGTGAGAATATAAACACATTTTTTGTATTATGTGCTATTACTTTTTTGAACAGAGCAATATTGTTTAAGAAAAACTCATAAGCACCATAACTAATCAAAAGTGCTTTATGAGTTTTTCTTTTATTTAAGCTAAATAATTCTAAATTGCAATCATTGGTTGAATAAAATATATTATCAACTAAACTATTTCTTATTTTATTTATCTGTTGTGTCCTTTAATTGCTTCTTCTACTGTATTTATTTCCATAAATTCCGTACCTTTATTAGTATCTCTATTTGGATTTCCGGAGATAATTACTACAATATCTGAATCTTGAACTACTTTTTGTGTTTTAAGCATTTCAAGAGAGGTTACTACAAATTCAGTTGTTGCCTTGAAGTTATGATCAACCAGATTAGCATAAACACCATAAGAGAGTGATAATTCTCTTGCTATCCTTTCATTATTTGTTGTAATAAATAGAGGTACACTTGCTCTGTATGTTGCCATTATTCTTGCAGTTCTTCCTTTGAGTGAATCAACAATAATGGCTTTAACAGGCATTATTTTGGTTGCATCAATTGCACATTTAATAATATAGTTTCTTATGATCCTTTTGCTGTGGAAAATTTCATCTTGAAATAGTGTTTTTTCTCTATATTTTTCAACTTCTATAGCAATTTTGGTCATCATCTTAACAGCTTCAATTGGGTATTTACCATAAGCTGTCTCTCCAGATAGCATGATGGCATCTGTACCATTTAGAATTGCATTGGCTACATCAGATACTTCTGCTCTTGTAGGTCTTGGATTTTCAATCATTGTGTGTAACATTTGTGTTGCAGTAATTACAGGTACTCCATATTTAATGCAGGTTTTTGTTATTTTAATTTGTGCTAAAGGAACATCTTCAGCTGGTATTTCAACTCCCATATCGCCTCTTGCAACCATAATTCCATAGGAAGCTTTTGCAATTTCTTCAATATTATCAATTCCTTCTTGATTTTCAACTTTGGCAATAATTTTGACGTCTGGATTTCCAGCAGCATTTAATATATCTTTAACGTCTTGAATATCTTTTGCATGTCTTACGAATGAATGGGCAATAAAATCAATATTTTGTTTTGCTGCAAGTTCAATAAATCCCTTATCTTTTTCAGTGACAGATTGTAGTTTAAGTGAAATTCCCGGTGTATTAATTGATTTTTTGTTTTTGATTTGTCCGTCGTTTTTAACTTTGCAGATTAATCTATCTGTGAGTTTTTCAATAACAGTCATTTCAAGTTCGCCATCATCAATAAGGATTGTCGAGCCATTTGGGACTTCATTTACAAATCCATCATAGTTGGTTTGCAATGCATTAGACTCATTGATAGATGATGTTGAGATTATTATTTTGTCTCCTATCTTAACGGTAATAGGATTTTCAATATTAGCTGTTCTAACTTCTGGCCCTTTTGTATCGATCATTAATGCTATTTTATTTGAAACTTTTCTAACATTGTTTATTACTCTTATTGCATCGTCATGAGATTGATGAGCAGTATTAAGTCTTATTACATTTACTCCTGCTTCATATAACTCTTTTATGTGTTCTGGATCACATCTGAGGTCAGATATTGTTGCTACTATTTTTGTTAATTTTTGTATCATTTATTTTTCTCCTACAGTACTTAAATTTTATGCTTTTTAAGTTTCAATAACAATATTTTTTTAAGAACTTGTCATTTTATTTTAAGATTAAATTAGCATATATTATAAACTTAATTTTTGTTTTTTAGTTTGTTTAATATTTTTTTGTCTAGTTTGATATTTAAATTTTTTTCCCTATTAGGTATTACAAGTCCTTTTTTTTCTCCTTTGATTCTTCTTAAATATTTAACATTGGTATAGTAAAGATCAGCTTCGCCTGATTGTCTTGCAGGTTTTGTATAAAACACACATAAGTTTCCAGCATCTATCAAGACTTCAAGAGGAGGTGTTTTGTCTTTTTTGCTCCTAATAAAAACATAAGCACCAGGGTAGTCTCTTGTGTGTAGCCAGTAATCATTTCCCTTTGCCCAATTTCTTAAGAGTACATCGTTTTCTTTTGCATTTCTGCCTATAACAACTTCAAATCCATAAGATATGAAATGAAGGCCAATAGATGGTTTTTTTATAATTTTTTGTTTTTTTGTTTTTTCATTTGTCGGTATGACACAGTCTGTTTTGTCGATATAAGCTGTCTTTGATATTAATGTATTGTATTGTGTTTTTGTATATTCTAATTGTTCTTGTATGATCTTTAAAGAATTTTTGTTTTTTTTGTATTCTTTAAAATATTTTAAAGCATTATCTTTAGGGAGTAATGCTTTGTCCAGCACTATTTTAATTTGTTCACCATTGTTATTGTTTAAAATGATTTCATCCATCCCTTTTTTTATTTTGTTAATGTTTGATAAGATCATTTCACCTTTTTTTCTTTGATCCTCGATTTTTTCAATTGAGTTTATTTGTTTTTCTAGAGAGGTTATTTTTTTTTCTAAGTTTATTTTTTCTTTTTCGTATTTTTGCTTAAGTAGTTCTATGTTGTGTGCTTGAGTCTCTTTTATTTCTAAATTGTCATAGTAATTTTCAATAAATTCGGAGTAAGATATTTCATTGTTGTATCCATCTTTGAGTTTGACTTCTTTTTTGTCAGTTATATCATTATTTTCAATAATTTCTTTGGCTTTTGTGAATATTTCACCTGTAATTTCTTTTGATCTTGGTTTTCTATAATATGCATCAAGGATTTTAAAATTTGCGTCTGTTGCAATTATGTTAGGAGATGATGGCCATAATTTTATGAAGATAAAGATTATTATTTTATCTTTAAACACTTTAATTAAAATTATTCTTTCATTTTTTATTTGATATGCCTCAAGTATTTTACCATTTTGAACTTTTGATTTTAGAAATTCAAAAAATCTTAAAGGGGGTTTGGTATTTTCAAATTTCTTGTTTGTTTTGTGAATTCTTGTTTTTTTTGGATCTAATGAGATTAATATATTAAAGTTTTTTTCCTCTGTTTCTTTATTATAAAGTTCCATAATCAAAGTTTTATGGTTGGGTTGTTTGATTTTTCTTAAAAATGAATTTTTTAATGGCACTTCTTTAAGTAAGATATTTATTTCACTGTAGTTTAATGACATTTTATCCCCTTTGATCTTTTGCTAAATATGTTTATTATTAATTTACAAAATGGTATATTATGATAATAGCTTATTATCATAACAAGTTGTACTATTTATATTAGACATAGATCGTACATAATGTATTTGTTGTTAAATTGAGCTTAGTAATATACGAGTTTTATAATGAAGAAAATAATATTAATTTTGTTTCCTTGTTTAATTTTTGCTCAAGTATCTGCCAATCAATATTTTGAGAATATTTATTCAAATTACCAAAATATAGAAGATATGCAGGCTAAGATTAGTCTTAACATAAAAGGGTTAAAGCAAGCAGGAACTCTGTTATATAAATCCCCCGATAAATTCATTGTTAATTTGGATTCAAATAATCAGGTTTTTGTAAGTGATGGTGAAATTTTAACCGTTTATGTACCAACTCTTGGTACTTCTTTTAGACAACAGTTGACTATGGGAAAAGTGGGAAGTGGTTTTATGAATATTTTAAGTACTGAGTATAGTGTGTCTTATACTAATTCTCCCAATTTAGAACCACTTGACGAATCTGGAGGAGGAAATACAGAGAATTTTATAAAATTGACTTTTTCAAGGCGACTTTATAAGGGTGCTGCTACGATTGATTCCTTTATGATTGCTTTTACACGAAATGGTGTAATTAGGAGAGTGATTGCTTATCCTACAGGTGGTGGTCGTGAAATAATTATTGATCTTTTATCTGTAAAATTTAATGTTGGAATTCCTGATAGTAGATTTAAGTATGATTTGCCAAAAACTTCAAATAAAGTGGATAATTTTTTATATGATGTTAAAAAAACTTGAGGTGTTGAGAAATGGAAAGAAATAATTTCATTAGATTTGGAGATTTTATAAAAAAGGCTCGGATTGATAAGGGGTTAACTCTTGAGATGATATCTGATGATATTAGAATTTCTGTTAAATATCTTAAGGCACTTGAAGATTCTAATATTGAATTGTTTCCAAATGAAGTTTTAGCTTTAGGATTTTTAAGGACTTATAGTGAGTATTTAGGAATTGATGTTTGGTATGTCTCGTCCCTTTTTAAAGAATACAAAAGAAGACTTAATAGTAGCTATATTGGAATTAAGACTGAAGATCAAAATGGCAGTTTAAATTTTGTGAACGAAGGCAGGCTTGGGGGTCAGTATTTAGATCTGTCTAAGATAGCTTTTCCTAAAATGATTCAAATACTGGTAGGATTAGTTAGTATTATATTGTTAATACTTTTAATTTCAAATTTTAGTGGGATTAAGCAATTTTTAGGGAATTTTTTCAAAGCAAATCATGCTGCGAAGCGAGCTCCAGAAGTTCATGAAGTTCTTTTTGATAAAGAAAGTTTTTGGAACGTTGCTCTTGGAGATGGTGATTTTTTATCTTTAGTTTATGGCAATACTATTGCAAATTATAGAGTCTCTTTTATGAATGATGATTTGGTTGTTACAAATGATTTGAAAAATGGGCGATATGTTTTTAAATTAGGTAAATTTCGGGAAATAGATTTAAGTGATAATGTTAAAGTTAAGATTGTGTATGATAATTATTCTCAAGGTAAGGTTCGAAAGGCTCATGTAAGCTTAGAATCTTTTATGCTCAATATTGAATATGTGCTTGAAACTAGTCTTTCTAGTAGATTTAATGTTTTAAATTGGGGATTTGAAGTTAATGGACCTAAGAGTAGAGTTATTAGTGATTATCCTACTGTATATTCTTCTCAAGATATTTCCAATATTGATTTAATGATTAATTTTTTAAACGATACGTTTTTAAGATATGCTGATGAGAGTAATATTTATGGTAAATCTTTGCTTGTATCTAAGGGGTTGCCTCTTAATTTAAAGTTCAAAAAATCTTTAATCTTATTTTTGTCAAGACTTTCTGATGTTAATATTATTCTTCAAGGTAAGGATATTACTTCTATTTTAAAGAGTTATGGAAGAGAAATAATGGCAGTGCAATTTTTTTGGTTAAAAACCCCTGGAGGTTTTGATCTTAAGGTTTCTGAAGTTTATTAATGGACAAAATAGAAAAATTCCTCTTTAGTTTAAATTTTTATCAGAAACAAATTGTTTTAGATGATACTAAAAATCCCATTCTTGTTTTGGCAGGTCCAGGCAGTGGTAAAACAAGGGTTATAACAGCTAAAATAGCACACTTAATAAAGGAAATGCAATTAAAACCAGAAGAGATTCTTGCTTTAACATTTACAAATAAAGCTGCAAATGAAATGAATTTAAGACTAAATTATCTTTTTGATTTTAATAAGGCTTTACATATCCAGACTTTTCATTCTTTTGGTGCTTGGCTTTTGAGACTTTATTTTAAAGAATTTGATAAAAATTATGATTCAAATTTTACGATTTGGGATACTAATGATGTTGTTAAATTTGTTAAGCAAATTGGGCTTGCTTCAACCATTGAACTTTCAAAGCATGTTGCGTCTTTCATACTTAAATATAAGGAAAATTGTTTTTTAGATAATTATTGTGGTCTTGATGAGAAAAGTTACAAGGATATTAAATTTTATGAGCAAGAAAAATCTAAAAATAATGCTTTTGATTTTGCTGATCTTATTCTTAAAGCTGTTTTGATGTTAAGAGATTGTGAAGATGTAAAGATGAGGGTTCAGAAGAAGTTTAAGGCTGTTTTTGTAGATGAGTATCAAGATACCAATTATACACAGTTTTTGTTTTTAAAAGAGCTTTATTGTAAAGATATGCATTTTATGGTAGTAGGAGATGAAGATCAGTCTATTTATTCTTTTAGAGGTGCTAGAATTGAAAATATTCTTGAATTTGAAAAAATATTTGACAATGTGTCTAAATATTATTTGGTACAAAATTATCGTTCTAGTTTAAGCATTGTTAATGTTGCAAATGATGTTATTTCAAAAAATAGAAATCGATATGAAAAAGTAATAAGTACAGAAAACAAAATGGGCAAGAAGATAAGATTTTTTGTTTTTCGAAATCCTGCAGAGGAGGCTGAATATTTTTCTAATTTCCTTATTGAAAATCAACTTGAGACAGCTGTTCTTTATAGATTTAATTACCAATCTTTGCAGTTTGAAAAATCTTTTTTTAAACATAATATTCCACATAAAATATTAGGTTCAATTAGATTTTATGAAAGAGAGGAGATTAAAGATGTAATTTCTTTGTTAAGACTTTTTGTAAATAAAAAAGATAAAATTTCTTTCTTAAGAGTAATAAATAAGCCTGCTAGGGGGATTGGAAAAACTACTACGAATAAAATAATTGCAATGCTCAATGATCGTAATGTTAATTTTGATTTAATTCTTGCAAGTAGAAAAGTTGCTGATAGTCTTAAGGGCAAAGCAAAAGATTCTCTTGTTGCTTTTTTAAATCTGTATGATAAACTAGCAGAAAGTATACAAAAAGATGTTTATGTAAATTTATCTGAATTTATTAAAAATGTTGTAATTAGATCTGGATTTTGGGATTATTATCAAAAATTTGATGGTGATGAAAAATCTAGAAATATTGATGAACTTATCAGCAGTGGAGTTGAATATTCAGGCAGTTTTGAGGGACTTGTAATATTTTTGGAAAATTCATCTCTTTCACCTTTAATACATGGAGATTCTAAGTCTAGTATACTACTCTCTTCAATTCATGGGGTTAAAGGACTTGAATTTGATAGAGTGATAATATCTGGTCTTGAAAAGGGTTTATTGCCTGCTGAGATTGAAGAATTGACCGGAGAGAGACTGGAAGAGGAGAGAAGACTTTTTTATGTTGCTATTACTAGAGCCAAATTTGAACTTATTGTTACAATGAATTTGCAAAGATTTTTTGGAGGCATGCTCAGAAATACAGCTATGTCAGTCTTTTTTCAAGATATTAGCAAAGATAATTATGATATTGTTTTTGTTCCAGAATATTTAAAAGATAATTTTAAAGATTTTTTTTCAAAAAGTGGTAATAAAAGCTTTAATATTGGAGATTATATAACTTATAATGGTGAGAACGGAATAGTTGTTGATAAGTGGTATCAAAATGGTGAGCCATTTATTAAAATCAATCTAAGAAATGGGAGAAAAGCTATTTTAAGCTCAAGCTATATTAAAGGACTTGCTAAAATTTAGAGGTTAAATTTGAGAGATATTAGAGATATTCGTTTAGAAGATAGTTTAAAGTTAAGTTTACTAAGGTTAAGTAAGAATGAAGAACGAGAATTTGCCATAAAATTTGAAAAAATTATTGGCATGTTAAATAAAATTTCTGAATTTGAGATAAAAGATGGCATTCAAAAAGAGGCATGTAATTTTTCTGTTTTGAGAAACGATGAGATTTTACCTTCTTTGGCAATTGAATCTATTAAAAATTTTAGCAATGTGTTTGTGGATGGTTACTTTTCATCACCTAAAGTGCTTGAATAGGGAGTATTGATTTGGACTTCAGAGGTTTAAGTTTAATAAAAATTAAAGAATTAATATTGACTCGCAGGTGTAAAATTTATGATATTGTGCTCTTTTATAAAGAACTTTATGAAGCAAATAAGGATATCAATGGATATATTGAATTTTTTGATGATTCATTAGAATTGGCAAAAAAATATGATGAACTTTTGGGTAAAGGTGAGGGACAAAATTTGCCCTTAATTGGTATGCCCATTGCTGTTAAGGATAATATTTCAATTAAAAATAAAGCCTTGACTTGTGCATCTGAACTTTTGCAAGGATATGTTTCCCCTTATGATGCAACTGTTATTAAGAGATTAAAAGATAGTGGTGCAATTATGATTGGTAGAACGAATATGGATGAATTTGCAATGGGCTCTTCTTGTGAGTTTTCTTATTATGGTGTTACGCTTAATCCTTTAAATAAAGAATATGTTGTGGGTGGTAGTTCTGGTGGTTCTGGAGCTGTTGTTGCTGCCAATCAAGCTCCTTTTGCACTTGGTAGTGATACTGGAGGTTCTGTTAGGATTCCCGCATCCTTTTCAAGTTTAATTGGTTTTAAGCCTTCTTATGGAGGTTTATCTCGTTATGGACTTGCATCATATGCGTCATCTCTTGATCAAATAGGATTTTTTGCTAATTCTATTGATGATGTGGCTTTAATATTAAAATATACTTGTGGAATTGATAAAATGGATGCTACTAGCATAGATCTTATTCAAGATCCTTATCCATTGTTAAGTAAGTCTTTAGCAGGTACTAAATTAGCTGTAATTAAAGAACTTAGTGAAGATTTGATGGAACCGGAGGTTGCATGCGAATTTTCTAAATTTAAATCTGCACTTTTAAACAGAGGCGTTGAAATTCATGAAGTTTCAATAGAGGCAGTGAACTTTGTACTTTCTCTTTACTATTCATTATCTCCAGTTGAAGCTGCATCTAATCTTGCTCGTTATACTTGTCTTCATTATGGGAAAAGGTTAAATGATGAATTAAATCTTAATGATTTTTACTATAGACATAGGAGTTTATTTTTAAGAGAAGAAGTGAAAAGGCGTATTGTGCTTGGTAATTATTTGTTATCAGAAGGTTATGATTTGCAATACTATGTAAAGGCTTGTAAAATTGTTGAGAATGTATTAATTCCAAAATTCAATGAAATTTTTAATAATTATTCATATATTATTACGCCTACAAGTTTTGTGAAACCTTTTAAAATTGGTGAAAATTTTGATAATCCTATAAAGATGTATTATTCTGATATGTGTACTGTGATTGCCAATCTTATTGGCTCCCCTGCACTCTCTATTCCCTTTTCTCAAGATGATAGGGGATTATCTATTGGTATGCAAATAATTGGTCAAGTTAAGAGAGATTTTGATCTTTTAAGTTTTGCAAAAAATGTAATAGAGGAATTGGGATTAAATGGAATATAAGTTGCTTGTTGGTTTAGAAGTTCATGTACAATTAGGATTAAAGACCAAAGCTTTTTGTGGGTGTAAGAATGATTTTGGTGGAATTCCAAATTCTCGTACTTGCCCAACATGTCTTGGACTTCCTGGAGCATTGCCTAGTATAAATAAAGAACTTATTAGTAGTGCAATTTTAGCTGGGCATGCTACTAATTCTAAAATTAAAAATATTATTAAATTTGATAGAAAGCATTATGCCTATCCCGATTTACCTAAGGGATATCAAATATCTCAAAATGATGCACCAATTTGTGAGAATGGATTTATCTTTATTGAAACTTGTTCAGGTTTAAAAAAAATCAATATTGTTAGGATACATATGGAAGAAGATTCTGGCAAGAGTTTGCATTTGCTTGAGAGTGAAAATCGAAGTTATATTGATTTTAATCGTTCAGGTGCACCATTACTAGAAATTGTCTCAAAACCAGATATTAATAATGGAGAAGAAGCTGTGGCTTATTTGAGTGCTTTAAGAGAAATTTTTAGATATCTTGATTTGTCTGATTGTAACATGGAAAACGGGTCATTTCGTTGTGATGTCAACGTTAATTTACTTATCAATGAAAATGGTGTTGAGTATAAAACCCCCATTTCTGAGATAAAGAATTTAAATTCTTTTAAATCAGTAAAGTTGGCAATTGATTATGAAAAGTCAAGGCAAAAAGAAGAGTGGATTTTACATAGAAGAACTTTTGAGAGTGTAGGTAAACATACAATGGGTTTTGATGATAAAAAGGGTATTACAGTGCTTCAAAGGAGCAAAGAGACAGTAGCTGATTATCGTTATATAAAGGATCCCGATTTGCCTTTGATCAAACTCGATGATTCTTATATTGAAAGTATAAAGTCTAATAGAATGGTGGAATTGCCTTTTGATACAAGAGTTAGATTAAAAGAGCAATATGGTCTTAGTGATTTTGATGTTGTGACTTTAACGGCTGATAAAAACTTGGTTAAATATTTTGAAGAGGCAGCAATTGCCTCGAGTGATCCTAAGAGAGTGGCAAATTGGATATTGTCTGAGGTATTAAGTGTACTAAATGGTAGAGAAATGAATATACTTGATTTTAATTTACCACCATCATATATTAGTGAACTTGTTGAATTCATTGTTAATGATAGGGTAAGTGGTAAGATAGCAAAAGAAATATTTTTAGAAATGCTTGAGCGAAATGTTTCTTCTGCTATTATTATTAATGAAAAAAATTTAGCACAGATAAGTGATATCTCTTTCATTGAGTCAGTTGTGTTTGAGGTTTTGAATGAAAATCCTAAATCCATTGAACTTTATAAAAAAGGTAAGAGTCATGCAATTAAGTTTATGATGGGTCAAATTATGCGCAAAACTTCTGGAAGGGTTAATCCCGTTCTTGCAAATGAGATTTTAATGAATAAATTAAGAGATGTATAATAGATCTTTGTTTAGCCGTTTTCCAATAATTAAAAGAGCAAGATTTTTTTATCTTTATGATATTCATGGTAATAGGTATTTGGATTTATACTTGAATGGGGGACTAAGCTTTTTAGGACATAGGGTTCAAGGGTTAAATCTTATTCTTAAGCAAACTTTTTCAAGAGGTCTTACTGCTTCTTATCCTTCTGTTTTTAGAAAACAATTTGAAAATGTTCTTTTTTCTTTTTTTAAAGAAGCAGGATTTGTGTGTATTTTTAAATTTGAAAGGGATGCTAGAGATTTTTTATTATCTTTAACAGACCAGTGTTGTTTTAGTAGTCCTTGGGAGGAAAAGCAGGGTATATATGAATTTAAGGCTGGATTTAATAATTTTAGATATCCTATGCTTGTAAAGATTCCAATGCCTGGATGCATGTCTATTAACATTGCTATAGTAGATAATTTATCTAGAAAAATAGAATTTAGAGATTCTTTTGATGCTTTAACTTTAGCAGTTGCTAGGCATATGCTTACTAAGATTTTGTCTTATGAAAAGAGTACAAAAATTAATTTTAATATTTTTGCTACACCTATATTTAAACTAATTAATAGATATATGTTTCCTCTTTATAAATCTGAGTATCATAATGAAATTTTTAATGAGTATTTAAAGAATGGCTATTTAATTAGTCCTTTTTTTGATGTTCCTTCGCTTGTTCCTTTAAAATTTTCTAAAGGAGATTTAGATGGTTTTCACAAAGTTTCTCTTAAGCTACAGGATAAATTTGGCTGTTAGTATTGACAGGTTAACTTACAAATAATACAATGAAAAAGTATAACTTTGTAGAATATCTAAGTGAGGGCTGTATATTATTATGAATAGGATAACGAATAATAAGACAATATGGGTTAAACCTAAGTGTGTAGAGAAAAAATGGTGTATGATTGATGCGTCAGATAAAGTTCTTGGTAGAGTTGCTACAGAAGCTGTTAAAATTTTGAGAGGTAAGCATAAGCCTTATTATACGCCCCACCAAGATTTAGGTGATAATGTTATAATTATTAATGCTTCAAAGATTAGGCTTACTGGTAAGAAATATTCTCAGAAAATTTATTATAGACATTCAAGATATCCTGGAGGTCTTCGTTCTGATACTTTTAGAACATTATCTGAGAGGAAGCCAACAGCTCCTCTTGAAATAGCTATTAAGGGTATGTTACCAAAAGGACCTTTGGGACGTGAACTTTTTAGAAATCTTAAAGTTTTTGCGGGTTCTAATCATATGCTTAATTCTCAAAATTTTTATAAATTAGAAGCAAATTAAGAGAGGAAAAATGGCAAAGTCAGATGTTAAAGGTATTAATTTAGGAATGGGTACGGGAAGGAGAAAGTCTTCTGTTGCTAGGGTTTACATTAGGGAAGGTAAGGGTGATATTAAGATCAACAATAGGGATTTTGATTCTTATATTCAACTTGAAAATTTAAAGACAATTGCTTTATCTCCATTAGTTTTAACAAATACTCTTGGAAAATATGACCTTTACATTAATATTTATGGCGGGGGCATTTCAGGTCAGGCCGGTGCTATTAGACATGGTATTGCAAGAGCTCTTTTTGATCTTGATGAAGAGTATAAAATGGTTCTTAAGTCCAATGGGTTTTTAACAAGAGATTCGCGAAAAGTTGAGCGTAAAAAATTCGGTAAGAAAAAGGCTAGGAAAAGCTTTCAGTTTTCAAAAAGATAAGTATTTTGTTTGTATGAAAAAAAGCCCTCATAAGAGGGCTTTAGTTGTTATTATTGTTTTTTGATGGAATAAAAAACGTCTCTTCCGTGGTATTCGGCAATACTTCCTAGTTCTTCTTCTATTCTTAAGAGCTGATTATACTTAGCTATTCTGTCTGTTCTTGATAAAGATCCTGTCTTGATTTGTCCTGTTCCAAGTGCAACAACAAGATCGGCAATTGTTGTATCTTCTGTTTCTCCTGAGCGATGTGAAACTATTGCAGTATATCCTGCTTTTTTTGCCATCTCTACAGCTTCAAAAGTTTCAGTCAGTGTTCCAATTTGATTTACTTTAATGAGAATTGCATTTGCAACTTTCATTTCAATCCCTTTTTTAAGGAATGATGTGTTTGTTACAAATAAATCGTCACCAACAAGTTGAACTTTATTCCCAATCTTATCTGTAAGTTTTTTCCAGCCGTCCCAATCTTCTTCAGCCATTCCATCTTCAATTGATATGATAGGATATTTTTCTACCCATTTTGCCCAGTATTCAACCATTTCTTCAGATGTGAGTTCTTCTTTTGTTGACCATCTAAGTACATATTTTTTTGTCTTTGGATCATATAATTCAGATGTTGCTGGATCAAGAGCGATTGCGATATCTGTTCCAGGTATATATCCTGCACTTTGTATGGCTTCTATAATAACTTCACAAGCTTCTTCGTTTGACTTTAGATTTGGTGCAAATCCACCCTCATCCCCAACAGCTGTTGCGTAACCTTTTTTACTTAAGATACCTTTGAGTGTATGGAAAACCTCAGCAGACATTCTTATTGCATCACTGAAAGTTTTTGCTCTAATTGGCATTATCATAAATTCTTGAAAATCGACACAGTTATCTGAGTGAGCACCTCCATTTATAATATTACACATTGGTGTAGGTAAAATATTGGCTTTGTAGGCACCAAGATATTGATAAACTTTAAGTCCAAGGTGTTCGGCTGCTGCTCTAGCTGTAGCCATTGAAACCGCAAGAATAGCATTAGCCCCAAGTTTTGATTTATTAGGAGTGCCGTCAAGTTCAAGCATTTTTTTGTCAATTTCAACCTGGTTTAAAGCACTCATTCCTTCAAGTTCTGGAGAGATAATATTTATTATATTTTCAACTGCTTTGAGTACCCCTTTACCCATATAAACAGATTTATTACCATCTCTTAATTCAACAGCTTCATTGGTTCCTGTTGATGCGCCTGATGGAACAGCTGCTCTGCCTAGAGAACCATCTTCAAGTATGACATCTGCTTCAACAGTTGGATTTCCTCTAGAATCAATTATTTGCCTAGCTTTTATTTCATAAATATGAAAGCCCATTTTCCGCTCCTTATTGGTTAATATTTGTATATTTACTTTAGTATATATTTTTAGTATAATAACAAATAAGACAAATGTGTAGTATTTTTGCAAAAGAATTGTTTATTGGATTTTATAATTAAATCATGGAAAGAATTTTAGGTTGGCTATTTTATTTTATATTCTTTTTCTTTAATATTTTTAATATTTGTTCACAATGTTATGTAATTGAAAATTTTGATTTATCTTTAAATGAGTTTTTGGAAGTTTCAACAAGAAAGGATAATTTATCACCAATTGTTGACTCTAAGAGAGTCATTATGTTTTATCCTTCGAATAAGGGTATTAGGAAAATTTTTGCTGCTTTTGATTTTGATGGTTATGCAAAAAAGTATTTATTTAAGAAGAATAAGTATGGACTTTTTTTTGTAAAGATTAATCTCCCTCATGGAGTTGGTAGCATTAAGTATAGGCTTGTTGTAGATGGTATCTGGACAAATGATGAATATAATAAAAATGTAGTGTTTAATAAAGACTTAATACCATTCTCTATAATTGATATAGGTGTAGATCATAGTTACGTGTCTTTACGAAATCCGATTGATTCTTCTGATGGAAGAGAAGTTGAAATTTTTTATATAGGTCGTCCTGGGCAGATTGTTACAATAGCTGGCAATTTTAATAATTTTAATCCATTTTTAAATAGATTGGTTGAACAAGAACCCTATAAAGGGGTATATACTATTAAGCTTAAAGACCTTCCTAAGGGTAGAATTTATTATTATTTTGTCGATTCTGGAAATAAAGTTATAGATAAGAATAATGTTAATAGAATTAATCTATATTTGGTTGAGGGTATTGACAATAAGATGGATTTTGAAGTCTCTTATTTTGATAATTGATCGCTTAAAGGAAAAAATTAAAGTTCTTGTTAGCAATTCTTAATACAATTTATCTATGTAAATATAAAAATTTATGCTGAATTAAGTTAATGACCCACATTGTCTTGTGAGGCCTAAATATAAAAATCTGGGTTAAGACAAATATTTGTCTTAACCCAGATTTTTATTTATCAGATTATTCATTTCATCAAAAAGGTACTTAGATACGAAATGATCCTTTTCTATTTCCTCAAGAGTTGCATTTTCTGGTGTTATAGATGTGTTTCGTATATTTGTTAGGGATGGTTCATCAAGCTTGATAGTTTTGTTTTTTATTTTTTCAGGATCAATTTCAGGAATAGATGCTATTAATGTTTTAGTGTATGGATGTTTAGGGTTTGAGAATAAAATTTCTCTAGGCGCAATCTCTAAAATGACTCCCAGATACATTACGGCAATTTTATCGCTCATGTATTTTACTACTGCCAAGTCGTGTGAAATGAATAGATAAGATAAATTCAATTCTTTTTGTAAATCTTTAAGTAAATTTAAAATTTGTGCTCTTATTGATACATCTAGTGCAGACACGGCTTCGTCTAGCAGTAAGAGCTTGGGATTTAGAGCAAGTGCTCTTGCTATTCCTATTCTTTGTCTTTGTCCCCCTGAGAATTCGTGTGGATATCTAGATAGCATGCTTTTTGCAAGTCCAGTAATATCCATTAATTCATTTACTCTTTTTTCTATTTCTTGCTTGGTTCTTGGGAAAATTTTATTTTCGTTGTATATTACTAATGGTTCTGCTATTATTTCTTTTATTGTCATTCTTGGATTGAGGGATGTGTGTGGATCTTGGAATACCATTTGCATGTCCTTTTTTATCTTTAAAAGTTCTCTTTTTGACAGTTTAGTAATATCTTTTCCATTGAAATATATGTTGCCAGATGTTGGTGTATAGAGCTGCATTATTGTTCTTAAGGTTGTTGATTTTCCACATCCAGATTCCCCAACCAGTCCTAATGTTTTGTTGCGTTCAACTTCAAAGCTGATACCATTTACGGCATTTACCTTACGTTTATTTTTCCAAAATAAAAAGTTTTCCCCAATTGTGAATGTTTGTACTAAGTTTTCTACTTTAAGAATTATGTCTTTTTCATTTTTCATTTAAAATCCCCCCCATTTTGTTTGTAATAGTCCCAATAGGATTATCTTTAATTGAATAAAGTTTTTCGTTTGGGTCCTTATCAAGAGTAAGTATTGATTTTAGAAGTCCAATTGTATATGGATGTTTAGGATTTTTAAATATTTCTTGTACTGTACCTTCTTCTACAAATTTTCCTTGGTACATTACAGAAACTGTATCGCATACTTCTGCAACTACTCCTAAATCATGGGTTATTAATATGGTGGAGGTATTAAATTTTTTAGACAGGCTTTTTATGAGTAGTAATATTTGTTCTTGGATTGTGACATCAAGAGCTGTGGTTGGCTCGTCTGCAATTAATAATGATGGATGGCAACTGAGAGCCATTGCAATCATAACTCTTTGTCTCATTCCCCCTGAAAATTGGTGTGGATAATGTTCTATTCGCTCTTCTGCATTTATAACACCAACTGTTTTTAACATTTCTATTGCTTTTTGCTTTGCTGTCTTTTTATCTAATTTTTGATGTAACATTATTGTTTCTTCAATTTGTGTAGATATTCTTAAATATGGATTTAGAGAAGTCATTGGATCTTGGAATATCATTGCTATTTTATTGCCTCTAATATTTTGAAGTTCTTTTTCGCTAAGTTTTAGTAAGTCTTGACCTTCAAATAGTATTTCACCTGTTTTGTATACTGTCGTAATTTCAGGCAGCAATTTTAGTATTGCCATGCTTGTGACAGATTTACCGCTACCAGATTCTCCAACAATAGCCCTAATTTCTCCTTTTTTCATTTTTAAGTTTATGTTGCTTACAGGATATATTGTTGTATGCTTCAACTTAAACTCAATTGATAAATTTCTTATATCCAGCATATAGTCTTCTTTCATTGAATGTCTCCTAAAGGTTGTCTTTTGGATCAAATGCATCTCTTAATCCGTCGCCTAAAAAGTTCATAAATAGTAAAAATATTGTCATGACTGTTGCTGGGATGAAAATTTTCCATGGGTATTCAATAAATGTGGGGATTCCGTTTTTGATTAATTCTCCCCAACTAGTCATTGGTGCTGATATTCCCAGACCTAAGAATGATAAAAATGATTCAAGCATAATGAATGATGGAACATTCATTGTTGTAATAATTACTATCATGCCAAAACTATTAGGAATTAAGTGTTTAAATATCATTCTCGTATTTGTTGCACCTAGTGTTCTAGCCGCCTGTATAAATTCAGATCTTGCAAGTGATTTTACTTGCCCTCTTACTATCCTAGCAATTGTTAGCCATGAGATAATGCTAATTGCAATAAATACCCCAATGATATTTCTTTCCATAACAGTCATTAAAATTATTATGACAAGCAAAGTAGGTAAGACATAAAAAATTTCTATTATTTTAGTTATTATTTTATCGATAATACCACCAAAAAAGCCAGCTATTGCACCTATTATAGTGCCTATGATCATTGATATGAGTGCTCCAATAAAGCCTACAGATATTGATATTTGACTTCCTTGTATTATTCTTGCAAGTAAATCTCGTCCAAGATTGTCTGTTCCTAGTAGATATATTCTTTTGTGTATTTTAATTTCTTTTCCATCAATTGTTTGAACCTCGGTTTCTATTTTTCTTTTTATCTCTTCTAGTTTTGCTTTTTCTTCCTTATTGATTTCTCGTTTTTCCTTTGCTGATAATCTTTTGATGAAATGAAGTTCCTTTTCATACCATAGTTCTCCAGCATATTTAAGAGATGGGGGCAAATCGGCATGTTCTACTACTTGAGTATGATATTTGTATATTGGTAGTATTGGCCGAAGTATTGCAATTAGTATATAAAATCCGATAATAAATATACTAATAAACGCAAGTTTGTTTTCCTTGAATCTTAACCAAGCTCTTTTGTTTGCTGTGTGGATTTCGACGTAGGTGTCTTGCTTTTCGTGTTCGTTCATTTTGTTCTCCTATGTTCTTGGGTCAAGTTTTTTATAAGCAATATCAGATGCTAAAATGGAAATGAGCAATATTGTTGAATATACTAATAGTGAACCCATGAGTAGTGGATAATCCCTGTTTAGAGATGATTCTACTGTAAATGTACCCATTCCAGCAATTCTAAATATTTGTTCAATAACCATACTGCCAGAAATTATACCAGCAAATGCAGGCCCTATATAACTTACTAGAGGGAGTATAGAGCCTATTAACACATGCTTTCTGATTATTACATTAAAGCTTAGTCCTTTAGCTTTTGCTGTTCTTACAAAATCGCTCTTTAGTATTTCTAACATAGAACCCCTAATAATGCGTGTAAAAATAGCTATCCATGGTAAACTCATTGTTAATATTGGCATAATTAAATTTGTAAGCCCTCCTCGTTCTGAAATCCACCCAGAAGTGTAAAACAATTTTAATTTTACAGATAAAAGATATTGTAAAAGAGGACCAGTCACAAAGGTGGGTACAGAAATTCCACATATTGCTGCTATTCTTATTATATAATCGGTGCGAGTGTTTTTTTTGATTGCTGCTAATGAGCCTAGCAAAATTCCAAGTGTGAGAGATATTATTAAGCTTATTATTCCAATTGTAAATGATTTAGGAAATCCTAATTTTATGTATTGATTTACATTTAAATCTTTCTTTACTAATGATGGCCCAAAGTCTCCTTTGAAAATGTTTGTGATGTAGTAGTAAGCTTGTACATAAAAAGGTTTATCAAGATGGTATTTTTGCATCAATTTTTCTTTAATTTGAGGGTCAATGGGTTTTTCAGAATCAAATGGGTTCCCGGGAGCAAGCTTCATTATTAAAAAACACAAAAAAATTATTACTATTAAAGTTGGTATTGTTTCCAGTATTTTTTGCATGGTAAACTTTAACATAATTGCTCCTTATTATAACAGAAAGATTTTTTTCGTTGTATAATTAGTTATTTTAACATATGAGATTCAATATTTTTCAAAAAATATTGAATTTATTTTAGTTGGGAAAATGCACATCCTTAAGTTAGTCTTAACTTATTCTTATTCATTAATATATAAATTACAATTTTTAAAGAAAAGAATTAAATTTTTGATAAACAAACATCTATCTTTATAGATGTTTGTTTATCAAAAATTTAATTCTTTTAATTTCAGAGAAATTAAATCTTTCTGAAATGTTAGGTACCCAACCGGTCCATTTGTCATTTTTGAATAGGTAGTTTCCTGCATATATGTATATTGGGGCTACAGGGAAATCTTTCTTTATAATTATTTCTTCAGCTTGTCTTAAAATGTTTTGTCTTTTAATTGGATCTTGCTCGCGATCAGATTGGTTTATTAAATTTTCATATTCTTTATTAAAGTACTTGTATGAGGAAAAATATGCAAACTCTTTTTGGAATAAACTTAAGAATGTTAATGGATCTGAATAATCACCTATCCAACCAGATCTTGCTATTTCATAATTTCCTTTTTGTTTGGTTTCTAAGAATGATGCCCATTCTTCATTTTCAAGTACAATGTTGATATTTAAAATTTTTTCCCATTGATTTTGAACAAATTCAGCAATTTTTTTATGACTTTCATTTGTATTATATTTGAGTTTTAGTTGAGGGAAATCCTCCCCATTAGGATAACCAGCTTCAGCCATTAGTTCTTTTGCTCTTTGTGGATTAAATAATTCTAGTGGTTTGCCGTAAGAATAATGATTAAATTTTGGGCTTATACTTCTTGTAGGAATAGAACCATTATCTATAACTTTTTTTGTTAATGTTTCTCTATCAATAGCAAGAGTTAAAGCTTCTCTAACCTTTACATTATCAAGAGGTTTGACTTGTGTGTTAAATGAAAAGTAGTAAAGACCATTAATAGCAGATGAATAATAATCATTTCTTAATTTTATTTCTTTTATTAAATCAGGTGGAATTGCTCCATGTATAAGCATATCAATTTCATTATTTTCATACATTCTATAGGCAGTTGATGCATCATTTATTGTGTAAAATATAAGTTCTTGTAATTCAATGTTTGCAGCGTTAAAGTATTTATCATTTTTTATAAGTGATATTTTTTCGTTGGGATTTCTTTCCTTTAGTTTGTATGCACCACTTACTACCATGTTTTCAGGATTTGTCCAGTTTTTTCCATATTTTTCAATAGCATGAACTGGTACTGGTATGAAAGATTGGTGTACCAGCATATCTAAAAAGTAAGCTTTTGGAGTAATAATAGAGATCTCTAGTGTCAATTCATCTATAGTTTTAATGCCAAGTTCAGATTCTGGTATTTTGCCCTCGAAGTAATCTTGTGCATTTTTGATTGTTGACTTAATCATACCGACATAATTTGATGCTGTATCTTTAGTTAACATCCTAATATAAGATCTTCTTATACCTTCAGCAGTAATAGGGACTCCATCACTCCAAACGATATCTTTTCTTAAGTGAAATGTATATATAGTTCCATCATCGGATATGTCCCAAGATTGAGCTAGTCCTGGCTTGTATCCACCAGTTTTTGGGTCACCATCTACTATACCACTAAACATTTGTGCGACTATAGTTGCACCTATTTTATCTTCAGTTAATTGCGGATCTATTGATTTAGGTTCTCCTCCCATGCTGATTTTGAAAGACAAATTTTCTTTGCTATTTTCCTTACTGCAGGATAAAATAACTGTTAAGAAAAATATAATAAACGTATATTTTTTTATTTTCATTCTTTTATCTCCTAGTTACTAAAGTTAATTCTAATTCAATTAAAACAGTTAAAAGTTTTTTCCTATAAAATTTGTTTTATTGAACCTTTTAATTTATTTGGTAGAAGAATCAATTGTACCATAAAGTACGTTTAAATATAAAGATAATAAGAGAGGCATATGAATGTAGGATATTATTGGATATTAAATAAGATGTGTATCTTTGCTTAAATTTTTGAATAGTTACTTAGTGTTCGATATAAAAAAGTTTATAAAGTAAAATAATGAACTATTATAAAAGAGATACAGATGCAAAAATTTTGAGGTGATTTTAAAAGCTATGGTTATGTAATAAAAACCACTCCTATAGTTTATAGAAGTGATTTTTAATCATTATTAAGTATTAGTCTATTAATTTTAAAGTTATTTTCATATTTTATTATTAATTATTAATGTTTTCTCTTTTATATTTTATTTCTTCATAAAGATAAGCTTCTGAAACATTAGGAATCCAACCAGTCCATTTGTCATGTCTGAATAGATAGTATGATTTGAGTATTGAGAGTGGAGCTACAGGAAAATCTTGCTCTATAATTAGAGCCTCAGCTTGTCTTAAAATATCTTGTCTTTGTATTGGGTCTTGTGCAAAATTAGATTGTTCTATTAAATTGTCATATTTTTTGTTTGAATAGCCATATGCTCCAAATTCTTGATTTTCTGTTGTAAATAGACTCTCAAGAAATGTTAGTGGATCTGAATAATCACCTGTCCATCCCATATATGATGTTTGATAATTACCTTTGTTTCTATTATTTAGGAATGTATTCCATTCTTCAATTTCAATTTCAATGTTAATATTTAGTGTTTTTTTAAGTTGTTCTTGCAAGAATTCTGCAGTTATTGCCATTCCATTTCGTTGTGAAGTTTTATATTTAAGAGTAGGAAAACCTGCTCCATCAGGATAACCAGCTTCAGCTAGTAGTTGTTTTGCTCTTTGTGGGTCAAATAATTTTAATTGTTTCCCGTAAGAATAATGCTCAAATGGTGGTGTTAAGTTTCTTGTTGGTTTTGATTGACCCTTTAGAGTGATCTTATTGAGTGCTTCTCTGTCAATAGCAAGAGTTAAAGCTTCTCTAACCTTTACATTATCAAGTGGTTTGATAGTGGTGTTAAATGCCATGTAGGCTACTCTATTTATAGGATGAGAATAATAATCATTTCTTATTCTAGCTTCATCTAAGTATTCTGATGCTACTTTGGTTAGGAAATCAAGTTCGTCGTTTATGTACATGTTATACGCAGTGTTTCCTTGTACCTGATAAAATATCACTTCATCTATTTCAACATTTGAGGCATTGTAGTATTTGTCGTTTTTTTCAAGCACTATTTTTTCATTTGGGATTCTTGTCTTTAATTTGTATGCACCACTTACTACTATATTTTCAGGATTTGTCCAAGCTTGTCCATATTTTTCAATAGCATGAACTGGTACTGGTATAAATGTTGGATGTGCTAACATATCAAGAAAATAAGGTTTTGGAGCAACTAAAGTTATCTCTAAAGTTGAATTGTCTATAGTTTTAATACCAAGTTCGGATTCCGGTATTTTACCTTCGAAGTAATCTTTTGCATTTTTGATTGTTGATTTAACGATGTCAACGTATTGTGAACCTGTTTCTTTATTTAAAACTCTAAGGTAAGACTTTAGAATTCCTTCAGCAGTAATGGGCACTCCATCACTCCACATAATACCTTCTCTTAAGTGCAGTGTGTATACAAGTCCATCTGCAGATATATCCCAAGATTGAGCTAATCCTGGTTTATGTCCTCCAGTTTGTGTGTTTCTTGTTGTTAAACCCGCAAATGTGTTTATAATTATGTTGAATGCTTGAACAGAAGTAGCAAGTTGAGGATCAAGTGAATCAGGCTCGGCTTCATTTGTTACTCTAAATGTTATCTTATCTTTGTGTTCATCACCGGAACAGGAAGTTAGCCATATAATCAATAAAGATAAAAGAATTATTGTTTTGTATTTCATAGTTGATTTATTCTCCTTATAAATATTTTTTATTTTTCTTTTGAATTATTCTTGTTTAACATACTTGAATGGATTTTACTTTAATTTGCTAAATAAATAAAGTATAATTATGTAAAATATTTACATGTGAGTATATTACATGGAATATTTTTGGTTTGCTAGTATCTTTTTTTTCAAGAACTTTAAAGGATGAAGTTTTATGTTTATACGTAATGAGAGTTTTAATAAATATTTTAAAGGTATTGAGAATGAATTTTTTAGTAGGTTTAAAGCTATTGAAAAGATAAATTATTTAAATAATTCTTATCATGAAGCAGATTCTGTTAGTAGGAGTTTAGTTGATACAATGATTAAAAGACTTCTTAAGAGTAGTTCTACTATTGTTGGTATTCAAAATATTTTAAAGCTTTATGAAAAATCTAAATCTGGCAAGTCTTCAATTATATTAATGGAACATTATAGTAATTTTGATTTTCCTTGTTTTCAGTTTTTGCTTAATCAAATGAATTGTAAGGAAGTTTCGGAACATATTGTTCCTATAGCTGGTGTTAAACTTTTTAAAGATAATTTATTAATTAAAAGTCTATCTTTAGGGTATAGTGTGATATTTATTTATCCTCCACATGCATTTGTTGGCGTTGATCATGAAACGATTAGGGCGCGACGAGTTTTTAATGCTAATTCTATGAGATGTATTGCAGATAAAAAGAGTAGTGGTTATATGATTCTTATTTTTCCGACGGCTACAAGATATAGGAAAGGTAGGCCTGAGACTAAAAAAATAATTTCAGAGATTTCAAGTTATTTTAAGCTTTTTGATTATTTTATAATGGTTGGTGTTAACGGGAGTATTCTTGAAGTTTCATCAAATGAGGATATGTCTTGTGATGTTTTTAAAGAAGATTCTCTTGTTTATAATGCAACAGAAATATTGGATATACTTGAATACAAAAATTTAATTTTAGAGCAGTTAAATCAAGAAGGTTTAGAACCAACAAAAGAAATTTTGGGTTCTAGAATTGCTGATGATTTAGAGAAACGTTTCGAGGTCCTTCATGAAGAGGGAGCCAAGATATATAGTGGTTTGATTTAGGATTTTGATTGTAATATGCCAGATATAGAGAAAATAAATAAGTTTAAAAGAGAATTATTAGATAATATTTCCGATGAGAGGGCTCAAAAGGAACGTTTTGGCATTAAAATGGATATTGAACCTCCTAAAGATGGGGAGTCTATTGTTCCTTGGGAAAATCAGGAAGAAGTTTTTGATTTAGAAGAAGAACCCGATGATGAGCTTGATTTGGATGCTATGCTTGGTGAGCTTGATAGTGAGGAAGATCAGAATGATGGATCTAATGAAAATGATATTGCAATTTTAAAAGATTCTAAAAAAGTAGACATTGATCCTGAGTTTAATGAGTTAGATAATGATTTTGATGTTTTAAGTTCTCATCTTGAAGAAAATCTTGAAAAAATTCTTGATGATAATTCTATTAATTTAGACGATGCTATTAATTTCGATTTAGATAATAATGCTGATAGTTTGCAAAATCTAGATATAGAGAGTGATTTGGATTCAGATTTATTAAATTCTAATGAGTCTATTGATAATGAGATTGATGCTAATAATTTGAGTCAGAAATCTCTAAATGATAGTAATGATGATTTTGATCTTGAGAATATGATTAGTGGTCTAAAGGAATCAGATGAAACAAATAATCGTTTAGAAATGCCTTACAGTGATGAATCATTTTCTAATGAAAATTCTGAAAATTTTAGTGATGGTGATGAGGATAATTGGTCTAATCTTTCAGATGATTTTGAATTTTTGGAAAATGACCAAAAAGAATCTTTAGGTAAACATAATTTTAAAATTAATTATCCTTTATTTTTCAAGCATTTAGATTCTTATCCTAGAAATTTGAGAATTGCTATTGCTGAGGCTTTAATGCTAGAGAATGTCTCTAGGTACAAAATTGAAGCATTAATTGATCTTGTTGAACAAAATAAGAAAGGGCTTAAGTTTATTGCTAAATTTGTTGGAGACATTGTTGGTCGTTCTGTTAAATTGCCTGTTATGTATTATAAAGCAGAGGAATGTAGCAAACTTGAAAAGAAATTTAGCTATAGACTTTCTAAAGCTTTAACTCCAATCTTTAAAATTGCATCTCTTTTTGTTATTTTGACCTTTTTGTCTTTTTATTTTTTAGTTGATGTTATGTTTTTTTATATTGCATCTGATAGAAAATATAAAGAGGGAATATCATATATATATGAGAATAAGAGAGAGCTTGCTAAAGCTATTTTTAGGGATGCATATTATATGAAACCTAACAAAAAGTGGTTTTTGACTTATGCTAAAGTTTTTGAAGATGTAAGAGATTTTGATAGTGCTGAGGAAAAATACGAAGAATTATTTACCATTGATCCATTTTCTGTGGGTGCTTCTAAGAGAAGACGTAAAAATTTTGATAGGGATGGGTATATATCTTATGCTTTTATGAAAATGAGGCTTGGTGAGTATGCTGATGCCAATGCTATTTTGGATGAGGTTATATCTTATTCTATTTATGATTATGAGGCATTAATGGCTAAGGGTGATAATTATTTTCAGTGGGCTCAAAGAGATCCTGCATATTACAAAGATAGTATTAATAATTACACTATCTTGCTTTCAAAATATGGTCATAAAAAGGAAATTTTGTTTAAGCTTTTTAATGCTTACATTGAGGCTGGTGCTGAGAGAGAAGCTGAAGATGTAAATGCTTTTATTAAGGTAAATAAGGAATTAGATATTGATGAAGTAGTTTATACTAAATATGCTAAGAAATTGATAGATAAATATGTTGAGTTTACAGTTTATAATAAAAGAATAAATGCTCTTTCTAGAAATTTGAAATATTTCAGTGCTCAAATGAACTTACTTAATAAAGAATTTTCTAGTTTTAAGGCAGGTAATGGAAAAAGCATTTCTAATGCTTTAAATGATATTAATCTTAACTCAGAGATTGAATATATTCTTAGAAGAGTTTTATTCAAAAATCCTGATTACGATAAGGCTCTTTTTGAGAGTGGTAGATATTTTTATTATATGGGTGATCTTAAGAAATCAGAAGGGTATTTATTAACAGCACTGAATAGTTTTAGACAAGAAGATTCAATTGAACATTCTTCTGAAAAGATTGTTGCTTATAGAATTTTGTCAGATATTTATGAGAGGAACAATGATGCTCTTAAGGCAAGTAATATTGTTAGTCTGGCTTTAAATGAATATGATTTTTATAAAAAAAATGGTCTTGTTAAAAGCTCTAGAGAGCTTGCTTTAATTTATGAAAAGCAGGGGGATATTCTTAGGACTTTAAATGGTTTTAAATCGGCTATATCTTCTTATGAAATGGCAATAAATGAAGGAGTTAATTCTCCAGATGTTTATTACAAATTAGCATTGCTTAATTATAAGGAAAATAATTATAAAGATGCATTAACTTATTTATTTAGAGTTCAAAATATGTCCGGATTTGCAAATAGTAATAAAGTTTTAAACTCAATTGCATCTGTTCTCTACAAGATGGGTGATTTTGAAGCTGCTAGGAGTTATTATTTAAGAGTATTGCAGAATTTGGAATCAGAAAAGTCTAGCATTTTAAGTTTTAAACCTCAAGGGAATGATCATCATAAAGCTTTATTGATAAAAGAAATTGAAATTTACAATAATCTAGGAGTTGTTGAGATAAGAGCATCTCTTGGTGATAGGATTGAATCTGGTGTTGTTAGAAATAATAATCTTTTTGATTCGGGGATTGCGAATTTGACTGAATCTTCTAGAATATTTGATATCTTAAATCGTGATGATGATATGGTTAAGAGTGTTAAAAAAGATCTTGCTAGTTTAAATCTTAGAGGTATTTTTAAGAATGATTTTATTGGTTCTAAGATTTTATTCTATGATAATTTGGCTGATAATCTTTAGATTATTTAGTGATTTTGTTAGTTTTAAGGCATATAAGGTTGCCTAATAACGTGTAAGGATTTATATGAAAAAAGCTTACTTTATTATTTCCTTATTTATTGTATTTAATTTATTTTCTTCAATTAATGATCATTTAAGTATTAATATTGATGATGTATATGTTGAGGCTCATGAAGATGGTTTTCATCTTTTCATAAGAAAAAAGCCAAATATTAAATCGGTTATTTTAACTGAGTCTTTTGAAATCCCAGATAAGAGTAAAGACGTTTCTACTTATTCATTTAGAACATTGGAGTATAATAGAATTAATGGGGATGAGATTAGAATTTTAAATGGTAGAGTTATTCAAAATAGACGTCTCTTATCATTAACATCTTCTACGCCTGTTCAAAATAGAAGATTTGGACAAGCTTTTCATATCTTAATACCTAAAAAGTTGAGATACGGTTTTCCTAATTTTTTGACAAGGAGTGGTGATATCGATTTAGAAGTTCTAAAGAGAAAAAAAGATCCTTTTTGGTTTTCAATTAGAACTTTTGAGAAAAAATATAATGATTATTTAGGTCAGTATAAGGATAATGCTTATGAGTTATTTTTTGGAGACATTCAACGAGAAAGTACAAGTGAGAATAATGATTTAAAAAAAGAATTCTCTAGGTTTTCAGATAATGTTGTTGTTGCAAAAAAAGGACTTGATCTTGTTGATAAGATAAAAAATATTTTAGAAGAATCAGAAGATCTGCTTGCTGATTTAGATCTTGTTTTTGTTATTGATGTGACTGATAGTATGAAAAATCATATCGAAATTTTAAGAGAACACCTTTTCTCTATGATAGAACCGCAGTTAAGTCAATATAGGTCTTATAGGGTAGGTTTTGTGTTTTATAAGGATTATCTTGAAGATTTTTTAACAAGATCTTTTGATTTTAATAATAAAGAATATTTAAATAATGTTCTTGAAGATATTAGTGTGGGTGGTGGGGGAGATTATCCTGAGGCAGTATTTGAGGGAATTAATTCTGCTGTTACTCAATTTGATTGGAAAGCAGATAATAGGTTTATTATCGTATTGGGTAATGCACCTCCCCATGAATATCCCCGAGGACCTATAGTTTATGAGGATGTCATTAGATCAGCTAAGGAAAAAGATATTACAATTTATGGAATATTACTTGAGTAGTGGTTTGCATTAATTGTGTATTATTATTTATTTTTTTGTTGGTTTTTTATCTTCTCTATTATCTTTTGAGATAAGGGAATAATCCATTTAGGTGTTTGCACATTAGATTGTATTAATTCTTCAAAGAGCTTTTTTGCTGTGTTGTTTTTATTTGTCACATAATATATGAATGCGACTTCATACTTTCCTATGGCAACGATGCTTTCATTTTCTTTATAATTTTTAATCATTTTTTCATATATCTTTAAAGCAGATTGATAATCGTTAACATTTGTTGCTTTTTGAGCTTCTCGTAGGTAAATGCTGTACGGAGTGTCTTTTGTAAGTTGTTTGTTTAAGTGAGCTACTGTATAGCAGGAAAAGAATAGGATACTTGTTAGTACTAGTTTTTTCATTTTTGATTCTCTTATTTTGTAAAAAAAATTTGTTTAGATTAATTTTATTAGATATAAAAAAAGAAAACAAGCATAAGCTTATTTTCTTTTTTGTTTTATTTAGAAGGAATTATTATTTTCCAATTTTCATGTATTAAATCCGGATTCTGAATTTTTTGTCTGTTTGCAAACCAAATTTTTGGCCATAGGTAAGGGTCGTTGTACAATTTCTTAGAAATACCCCACAAGGTGTTTCCGATTTTAATTATATATAACTCCTTACTTGAGTGACTTTGATAGGCTTTGAGATATCTTGCAGAATCTAAGAATAATTCATTTGCAAGTCTAAGATTATTAAGATTCTTAGCTTCAAGTCCTTGTTCCCATAATTGTCTGGCTTTTTCAATAAGCTGGAGTGTTTTAAATTTATTTGGGTCTGGGGTTTTTACTTCTTCAGCCTTTTCTTCATAAGCAAGTACTAATGAATCCATTTGTCCAAGTAAGTAAGTTTCGTCTTGTGGGTTTAAAAGATTTATGCGTTCACCTTTATCCTTAAGAAGCGCTCTTCCATTCCATGGTGATGGTTTAATGAGTTTATTGTTTCTGTAAATGGGGAGTTCAGAAGCAGCTTCCAGTGCTTTTAATTGTTTATACATTCTCTCTTCCGTTTCTTTAAGAGCTCTTGCTTCTTTTGCCTTTTTAGCAGCTTGTTGTGCTTTATTAAATGTTTTACTATACATTCCAAGAGAGCTTTCGATATCATACATTTTATATTTTCTTGTTGCTTCGAAATATAAGTTATTTACTTCGTCTATTTCTAATGGGATCCATATATATGCTTCATTAGCTTCAGCATCATTCAAGTATTTTTCAATGTTTCCTTTCAAGTAGTTTATTTGTTCTTTTTTTTCTGTTGTATCTCTTGCGATATTTCTGTACCTTTCTAATACTTTTAGGGCAATTTCATTACCTTCTTTAATCATTCCCTTTGCAAATTTTTCGTGCATTTCTTTTTCAATCTTTTCACTCTCATTAAATTCTTTAGAATAAAAAAGATTGCCCCGTTCTCTTAGGACTCCCTTCTTTATATCTTCAATGTCTCTTTTTATATCCCTAGTTTCTTTAGTTGAAATTTTGGAGTTTGCATTCTTTGTATCCTCTGGCGGGGTTTTGCATGAAATTAGGGAAAGAGCAAATATAGATAACATTAAAAATAATAATTTGCTTTTTTTTATCATAAATACATCCTTCTTATGTGATATTGACTACATAAATTAAGAACTTTGCTTTCTAAACATTAATTCTTTTATCTTTGCATAAAGCCTCTAATTAGTATATTATTACACAATTTAACATTATACAATTTTTTTACTGTATAACTGTATATATTAAGTTCCATTTTTATTGTATCAATACTCTAACCCTTGCATTTAGTATTCCTTAGAAATTTTAGCATCTCCACATGTTCTTTCTTCTGGTGGGGTTTCACATGAAATTAGGGAAAGAGCAAATACGAATAACATTAAAAATAGTAATTTGTTTTTTTTCATCATAAGTACATCCTTTTGACATAAGATTAACTACATAAATTGTAGCTTTATTACGTTTTAGGTTCTTTAAAAGAACAGGTTTAGTATAAAATATTATTTTTATACTTTCTTGAAAATTATAACGTATTTTTCATTTTTATTAAAGTTAGTAAATCTCTTTAAAAAAGATATAATTAAGCTTATAAGGTTTTAAAAAAGAGGAAAATTTGATTGTGAAATCATATGTTATTATCCTTTTACTTTTATTATTACAAGTGACATTATTCTCTCAAGTAGCGTCTATTAAAGAAATGGAAGGACAGATTAATATTATAAGGAATGCTATTCCTGTTAAATTAAATTTGGGGGATGAAATTTTTGAATATGATTTTATTGAAGTGGGAGATAATTCTAAAATTAAAATAGGTTTGTATGGGATAAATGGTATTGCATCAGATTTAACCTTGTATTCTAATACCCATAGTCTTATTTGTTATTCTTCTCTTAAAGATATGCAGGATGCAAAAATATATTTATTTAAGGGGAGTTTAGAGGTGTTTATTTATGAGGTTGTGCAAGGTTCTTCATTTTCTGTAGATTTAAATAATTATTTTTTTATGACAGATGCTCCGGCAAAATTTTATGTAAATTGTGAATACTTTAATAATTATTTTGTTAGTGTTTTTGATGGAGTTCTTAAACATTATAACAAGGATGAGTATTGGATTTCAGCAGGCACTAGTATTTTACTTTGGGATAATAATTCTTTTTTATATAAAACTAGTGATTCTGTGTCGCAAAATGTAATTGAAAATTTGAAAGAAATGTCTCGTAAAAATTTTGTTTCTCTAAATAATAGTCGTTTAACTTACATATTTTTAAAATATATTGAAGATAGTTTTAGATTTGATTTTGTATATGATTATTTGGTAAGAGATCCTAAATTTAATACAATATATTCAAAGTGGAGTTTAGAAGATAAAAATTATACCTTAGGGAATAGAGTTGACATGATAAATTATGTCAATTATTTAAGAGGCCGTATAGGTATTCTTTTTAATAATTTTATTTATTTGGCCAATGTGTTTTTCTTTATAGAAGATATTGTCAAGCATTCTTCTGATGTGTTTGATAAAGTGAGCATCCATGGGGCTATTTTAAAAGATTTGGAAAATTATAAAAAAAATCGCTCGTCTTTAACAAAAAAGTTTTTTAAAACCGTTCATTCTTTTAAAATGTATTTAATTCGTACAAATGGTGATATTCCTAGTAATTTAAGTGTTAATGAATTTTATTTGTTAAAACCTAGAGAGTTTTAATTTTGATAAATGTTGTGATTGTGAAGTATTTATAAAAATTCCTATTTTCAAGATTGATAGTTTTAATTTGATTTAGGCTATTTCTTGCATTGAGTTTTTGTTAATAAGTTTCTTGTTATATTCGTACAATGCTGGTGTTTTTAAGCAAATTTAAGCAAAAAATCGGATATAGAATTGGACGTGATAGAGGCTTTTATGGTATCTTTTTACAAAGAAACTTTTTTGAAAAAGTTGGTATATTGTGCGTTTTAGGTTTTTGATTTTATGCCATTTTATTCTCATAGTATCAAGTTTTATTTTATGAGAAAAAGGTGTTTTATTTCTGTGAGTAAAGCTCTTTTTTTTAGGATTTTTTGTGTTTTTGTTTCACTAATTTGTTTATTTTTATTTGTTTATATTAATTTTTTTAGAATTAGAGAACCCAGGTCTTCATCTAATAGAAAAATTGCATTATTTATTCCTGGAATCATTAGTGGTTCTCCTTCTTATAAAGCAATGTATGATTTTTTAATTGAATTTAAAAAAAATAAGAGTGATATTGAGATTCGTTTGTTTGAAGCTGGGTTTAATCAACATGAATGGATAGAATTACTTGAAAAGTTATTAAATTCTAACAATTATGATTTTTTGATAACGACAAATAATGCAATGCAAGGAATTATTGATAGGGTTTCCCCCAATTATCCTTATACTAAGTTCTTGCTTTTTGATTCTTTAGTTAAAAATATTAATCCACAAGTGTATTCACTCTCTTATAATGTTGCAGAGGAAGCTTACATATTGGGTTATTATGTGGGTTTATTTTTAAAAAGTTCTAATTTACATAATAAAAATGTTGCCTTAATTGCTGGACAAGAATATCCTGTTATGAATAATTATATTTTTCCTTATTTCAAGAATGGAATTAGAGAGGTTCTAGATTCAGAAGTGTTCTTTAGAACTTTAGGAAATTGGCATGATAGCAGTAGGGTAAAAGTTTTATCTGACTCTTTAATTTTAGACTTAGGAGTTTCTGTAGTTCTTCCAATTGTAGGTACAGCTATTAAAGGAGTTCTCTCATCAGTTCGTGAGCATGGTGTTTTTGCTGTTCTTTTTGATGGTGAAGATTATTTGAATAATAAAGATAATATTATTGGTTCAGGCGTTACAAATCAAAGATTTTATTTAGAAAAAGTTTTGGGAAAAGCCCTTAAAGGGGAACTTAAATATGGAACTTATAAGGTCCTTGGCTTTAGAGAAAGGGGGGTTTCATTTAATTTGTTGAATAAGTTTTATTTAGAGAAGACCGATTCAAAGCTTAAAAAAAAACTTGAGGAAAAAATGAAAGAGATGAATAATACTGAGATCAAAATAAATTTAGAATAATTTATGGTAGAGTTTAAAAACATAGTAAAATCTTTCCCAGATATTGAAAAACCTATTCTAGATAGTGTTAATTTAAGAATTGAGGAATCTAAAATCTTGACTGTAATTGGGAGAAATGGGGAAGGTAAGAGTACCTTATCAAAAATTATAGCTGGATTTATTCGTTTTGATAGTGGTGATGTATTTGTAAATAATATTAGGCAAAAAAACTGGAATGTGGATGTAGCAAAGAGTAATGGTATTTATATTGTGTCTCAGATTCCAAAACTTGATATGAACTTAAAAGTTTGGGAATATCTTAGTATTTATTGGTTTGATTCTCAATTTTTTATGCCAATGAATAAATCCCATACCTATAGATATTATAAATGGCTTAGACAATTTTATAATATTGCTTTTGATCTAGAGACTAGAATACAAGATTTGAATATTAAAGAAATCTATTTTTTGCTTATTATTTCTTCCCTGAAAAAAAATGCAAAGATTATTATTTTTGATGAGAGTGTTTCTTATTTTTCTCAAAAAGAGGCTAAAGAGTTTATTAAATTGCTTCAGGCCCTTAAAAGGGCAGGTATTACTTCTCTTTTTATTACACATAGAGAGATTGGCGATGCCATAAAATTTAGTGATGAATTTGTTATTTTAAAAGAGGGGAAGTGTTTTAGAACGACAAATAAAGAGATAATACTTAGCAAGCTTGAAATTCCTGCTGATAAGTTTATTTCTATGAGTATTAGGCGTGGTGGGCCAAATGAGGATTTTATAAAATTTAATTTGTTTTTTGAAGATTTTTGGAAGTATGATATTAGTTTTTCTTTGAAAAAAAGAGGAGTTTTAGGAATTATTGCAGAAGAGGCAGTAATAAAAACATGGGAGAAATTATTCTTAGGTGAGATTCCATTTGTAGGATGTATAAAGATAAATGGGCATAGATATGAATATATTAATTTTTATGAGTTAAAGGCTGGGTTTTTACCTTTAGGAATTGGTAATTTATTTTCTGATAATATGACTATATTGGATAGCTTTTTGGCCAAAATAATGAGTTTTGAAAATGAAATTTTTATTAAACAGTCTATTATTAATGATCTTAAAAAATTTTTTAAGAGCGACATGGAATATTGTGATAGTAAGATATTAAAGACTTTTTATTCTAAGTCTTTATCATTTTCTGGCGGAACTTTAAAAAAACTTGCTCTTTTTAGGGAAAAATATATTACAAAGAGCTTTTTAATTTGTTTTTCACCTCTTAGTAATTTAGACTATAGAGCGTATAGTGAGACATCTAATTTTATTCGTAATTTTTCTAATGAAAAGCCTGTACTACTAATTACTCCTAATTTAGATGAATTACTGCTTTTATCTGATGATGTTTTGGCAATAAAGGCTGGTGAGGTTGTATTGAGATTGAAAAGAGAACATATCAATAAAGAGGCTTTAAAGGAAATGTTGTTTATATGAGGGCATTTAGAAGAGAATATATTTTGTTAATATTTTCACTGAGTGTATTGAGTATTAACTATTTTTTTGATGGTTTTTTTAGTTTTTCTTATATGAAAGTGATGTTGTGGAACTTTATGTTGCTCTTATTAATTGCGACAGGAATCTCGACTTGTGCTAAAAGTAATAGTTTGACTCTTGGCGATGAGGGTCAAGTTTATTTCGGAGCATTTTTATCATATATATTTTGTGAGTTTTGTGGACTTACATACTTTAATTTTGTATTAATAATAATTTTAAGCTCATTTTTAGTTGGTGTTATAGGAATTATTCCTTTTTTACTGACATTTTTTTGTGGAGTAAATGGGATGCTTACAGGTCTTTTAATGTCTTATGGAAATCAGAGATTAGTTGATGGATTTATATCAAAGCTTTTAGGCTCGAATGGACTTTTAAATCAGACAAAAAGTATTGATAAGATATTCGCTATTGATACTGCTTTTCCATATTTGCTTTTATTTAGTATTTTGGTTTGGGGATGTTATGTATTTATTCATAAGAGAACTATTTTAGGATTAAGACTTGAAATATTGAGTGATAGAAAGCCGTTAAGCAAATTTTTCGGTATTAATGAATTTAAGTATAAGTTTTGTACGGTATTTACCAGTGCTTTTTTAAATGGTCTTGTGGGTTCAATCTTTTTAATTTTTTTTAAGAATTATTTATTTTTAGGATTAACCGCCGGGCTTGGCTGGAATGGATTTGTTGTTGCTGTAGTTTCAGGATTTAATTATATGTATGTATTATGTTTTAGTTTGTTTTTTGCAATGCTGAATGAATTTAATAATTATCTTAAAATAAATTATTCGTTTAAATTTGAATTTATTGGTTTATATCAAGCTATATCGATTTTTATTTCATTGTTTTTAATTAATGCGGGTAAAAAATAAATGTTTGGTATTTTTTTGCATTCTATAGTATTTGCATATTTAGCTCTTGGAATTCTTTATGCTGAGAGAGTAGGACTTCTAAATATATCTATTGAAGGAATTTCTTTTTTATCTGTTTTCCTAACATCTTTTTTTATTTATTTGGGATATGGAATATTTGCTTCAGTTGTTATGACGATTTTTATTAGTTTGATCTTTGGTTTTTTTTTATCTTGTATTGTAATAAATGATTATAACATTTTTATAACGGGTATAGGAATTAACATATTGTGTTATTTTTTAGTTAGGGTTTTGATGAAAGCTAATTTCAATTTTATTCCAGGATTTAGTTTAAATATTTCCAATAATTTTGCTATTATTTTTTTTGTTATATTTTTTTTCGTTTTTTTAAGTTTTAGTATTTATATACTAAATTATTCAAGAGTTAGAGTAGTTTTTGAGTTCATTCGCTCGAATGATTATGAAAATATCTTAGGTGAGCGAACTAGTAATTACTTTAAATCTTTTGCTATTTTTGTATCCATAATCTCGGCAAGTATTGCAGGTTCATTTCTTGCTATCAATTTTAATGTTTATTCTTATGATTTGGGGTTAAATAATGGTTGGCTTGCTATTTGTATACTGTATATTGCATTTGCAAATCCTTGGCTCATTTTTCCAAGTGCATTTTTAATGATATTTATTGAATACGAGTTTTTTAATTTTCAGGATTATGTTAATTCTTATTTTGCCCTTTCGTTACCCTTTTATATGGCTATATTAATTAATATATTTGTCTCATTTTTTAGAAAAACCAACCTGTTTTAGCAATATCATTTGTCGAATTTTTGAGCTTTTTTAAGGCTCGAATTTGTAATTCTAAATCTTTGATTTTAATTTTATTAAATTTGTAAAAGGGCATTTGTTTGATGATATCTAAATTGTTTAGAAAAATTGTAAATATGGTGTCATCATATGTTTCTATTTGGAAAAGAGTATTTATTATCAGATTAAATATTAAGTCCTCATCTTGTATGAAATGATAAAATCCTTTTTTTAAAATAGTATCAATTAATATGTATATGTTAGTATTTAGTAGTTCTTTATTATCTTGAATAAATTGCATTATATAGTCCATTGAGTTTCTTGATTCCCCCATGAGAAAATATGCCCATGAGATATCAAGATAATTTTTTGTATCTTTCAAATCAATTATTTGTAGATAAGTTTTTGTTTGTTCGATTGCTTGCAACCAGTTATTCATCAAGTATTCTAATTCTGCAATTAGTAAATATGCATCAACTTGTTTTGGATCTGTATTTATAATTTGCATTAATAATGCTTTGGATTGATTATATTTTTTTAGCTCTTTGAGTAACATTGATTTTGTATAAAGCTCATCTATTTTGTTGATATCTTCTGTAGGAATTGTTGCATAAATAAAAGTAATGATATTCATCCAGATTAGCATTATTACATATTTTTTCATAAATTTTCCTCTTTTATTTTCTTTACAATGTTCATTATCATATCTTTATACTTGTTGATCAATGCGTATGAATTTAATTCTTCTGTAAATTTATTAAGGTACGACATTGCAAGATTTGCAGAATTTTGAATGGCACTTGATGAGTTAATCATATTGCTAAATTTTAATATTTCTTTTTTTGATTCATTTATAGATTTATTTTTAATTGCACTTAATTCTTGAATGATTTGCTCATCCAATAGTTTTTCTTTTAAAAAGTATATTATGGGCAGACTTTTTTTTCCTTCAATTAAGTCATCTCCAAAATCTTTGCCGTTAATTCCATCTTTAATATTTTTGATATCGTCTATTATTTGGAAACAGGTTCCAAGTTTTAGAAATGTGTTGTAAAGATTTTTTGCTTTACTTTCATTGTTTGTAAGTATTCCGGCTAAAAATCCAGCCATTCCAAAAAGGCAGCTTGTTTTAAGTTCTACTAAAGATATGTATTCGTCAAGGTTTGGAATATATGTCCCATTGTGCAATGCGATATCAATTCCTTGTCCTAGGTGAAGATTTGAGAGCGTTGTGAAAAAATTTTCATAAATTAATAGTTTTTGACTTTTTTTTAATTTGGAAGTTTGTATTAATTTTGCAGGCAAAAAGTAAATTAAATTTGCTGTATTAATACTGTTATCTAATCCGTAAATTAAGTGAATAGCAGGTTTACCCCTTCTTTTAATAGCCCCATCTTCTATGTCATCAATAATTAAACTTCCAGAATGAGGTAATTCAAGTAGCATGCTTAGTTTGTATAGATTCTCAGTATTTTTTTTATTATATCCTAATGCATATGCTAGTAAAATCATTAGCATTGGTCTTATTTTCTTTCCCCCTCTATTTATTATTTCAATAGCTGGGGCTTTAATTGTCTTTATTGTATTTTTTTGTATATTAAGTTTTAGCTTTAAATCTTTGTCTTTAAATAAATTAAGAAAATGGTCTTGTGAGAATATATTATTAATATTTTTTTCGATCTTATCTAAAAATGATTTATTTTGCATAATAATAATTATAATAAAAAGTATAATGGATTGAGTGTATTGCAGAGCATTGATATGTATAATGTTGTTGATGAATATTCACGAAGAGCTAAAAAAGAAGGATATCTTGCTAGATCTGTTTATAAGTTAATAGAAATTGATAAGAGATTTTCTTTGTTTTCTTCTGGCAATATATTGGATGTTGGGGCGTCTCCTGGCAGTTTTTCTCAATATGCTTATGGAAATCTTAAAGATGGGGTGCTTGTTGCAGTTGACCTTAATGATATAGATCTTAATTTTACTAATAATTTTTATTTTATCAAAGGTAATATATATATCGATGAGGTTTGTCAAAAGATCGAGACTTTTGCACCTTATAGTTTAATTATAAGTGATGCAGCTCTCAAGACTACTGGTAATAGATTAGTTGATACAAGTAATTCTTTTAATTTGAATATGAGAATAATTGAATTGGCTTCTAGAATTTTGGTAAAAGGTGGTAATTTATTACTTAAGGTTTTTCAAGGAGGTGAGGAAGAACAGCTTTTTTATAAGCTTAAGAGTTGTTTTAAGATTGTCAAAAAAATTAGACCTAAAGCTGTGCGGAAGAATTCCTTTGAGATTTATTTTTTATCTAAGGATTTTAATTAAATTAGATACAAATATTTAAATTATTTAAGGGTATTGGGATGTGTTTATGAAAGAAAAAATTATGGAAAAAAAGTCTCATTTGCAAGTTGCATGTTTTAAGATAGGCAAAGAGAGTTATGGGGTTGCAATAGATCACATTAGGGAAGTAATTAAAGTGCCTTTAGAAGGTATATATGCAATACCCAATGTTCCTGATTATATTACGGGTATTTATAATCTTAGAGGGAGTGTTATCCCTTTAATAAATTTAAATATTAGATTTAAAATTCCTTCTGTTTATGTAACGGAAGAAGATAAACTTTTAACAGGTTATTTAATAGTTAATATCAAAGATAAGCTTTTAGGAATATTTGTAGATAAAGTTCTCAAGGTTATTAGCTTTGAGACATCAAAGGTACAAGAACCCCCTGCGACCTTGCAAACTTTGGATAGAAAATACATATCTGGTGTTGTTAAAATTGAGAATGAGGAAAATTTTGAGAGTGAATATTTAATTTTAATTGATATTGAACGGATATTTGACAAGGGCGAATTTGCACGGATTCCATATAAGGAGAATAATGAAGAGTAAGGTTCTCATTTACGTGAATTATTCAAATTTAGATGCCGAGGTTCTTGCTTGTGAAATACAAAAATATTTAGAACATAAATATGGTGTTTTAAGCTTATTTGCAGGAATTGATAAATCTTCAGAGGTGTTAACTGAGGATAATTTGATTCTTGCAATAACTTTGGGTGGAGATGGTACGGTTTTATTAGCTAGTAGCTTGCTTTTGAAGAATGATATTGATATTCCAATTATTTCAATAAATTTAGGCAAGGTAGGATTTTTAGCAGACATAAAACCTATCGATTTTAAAGAGGTCATAGATAAGTTTTTTGATAATTCTTTAGTTATTCATAGTAAATATTTACTTAGTATTAGTGCTTATGAGAATGGAAATAATGTGTTTACCAAATATGCTTTAAATGATGTAATTATTCGTTCTAGTGTTATTAATAAGTTGATTTATGTAAATCTTAGGGTTAATTCAGAAGATTTTCTCTCATATAGGAGTGATGGAATAATATTTGCAACTCCTACAGGTTCAACCGGATATTCTTTCTCAGCAGGTGGATCTATTTTAGAATCAGATCTTCAGGCTTTTATCTTAACTCCTATTTCCCCACATTCTGTTTATAATCGTTCCTTTATTTTTTCAAGCGGGAGTAAGCTTTCACTTTCATTTCAGAAAGGATATGCGTTAAACTCAGCATCAATTTTCGTTGATGGCGTTAATATTGGTAAATTTGGGGTTAATATTATTTTTGAGTTGGGACTTGATAATAAGAGTTTACGTTTTGCATCATTTTGTACAGATACTTTTGTTAGAAGACTTAAAAATAAGTTATTATAATGTATGGCGTTTTGTAATATAGATATAGCTTGTTTTGAAGTTTTGTATGTTAGTTGAACTTTTTGTAAAAAATTTTGTTTTAATTAAAGAGCTTTCTATTAAGATAAGTACGGGGTTGGTAGCGCTCACAGGTGAGTCTGGAAGTGGAAAAAGCTTATTATTATCATCAATTTATTATTTATTTGGTGGAAAAATTAAAAGTAATATAATTATTAATGGAGAACAGGAATGTGTTTTACTTGCCAAGTTTAGGGTGAATGGTGATGTTAGAGATTATTTGTCTTCTAAAGCTATATTAGCCCCAGATTTTATTATTATAAAAAGAGTAATTATATTTGAATCTTCAGAGACTCTTTTGAGTAATTATTATATTAATAATGAATCAATTTCTAGTACCATATTAAAGCCAATTTTTAATATGTTGATTGAGGTTCATTCTCAAAATCAACAGTATTTAATTTTGAAAAATCCCTCAAGTAATTTGAAGATTTTGGATAATTATGCTAATTTAAATTCTCAATTGGAGAAATATAGATTAGTCTATGAAGAATATATTCAATATTTAAATGACTATGATGATTTTGTTTCGAAAGAGAAATTGCATAAAGATAGTAAAGAGGAATGTGAAAAAATAATTGATGAGATAGATTCTTTTAATCCTAAAATAGGTGAAGAAGAAATTTTAAAGACTAGGTTAGATGAGCTTAAAAATCATGAATCTTTATGTAATGCACTTTCAAGCTTGAAGAGTGTTTTGAGCTTGAATAATAATGTTTCTGCTTTAAGTAAGATAAGGAATGTAATTTGTGATGCTGAGTATCTCTCAGGAGTGAACAATAATTATTTTGAACTTGAAAATCGTCTTAAGAGTTCTTACTATGAGCTTGAAGATATTGGTCAAGCTTATAGTAGGTATCTTTTTGACAAGACTTATGATGAGAAGGAAATTGAGTCAGTAGAGAATAGTTTACATGACCTCTCTCGTCTTCGCAAAAAATATGGACCAAGTCTTGAGGATGTCATAGTATTTAGGAAAAGGTGTGATGACATTATTGATTTGTCACTTAATTTTGAGACTGAAAGATTGGGTAAAGAGCAAATGTTAAATGATTTGTTTGAGAGAGTGAAAAAATTGGCATTCGATATCTCAAGTGTTAGAGAGGCTGCTGCTTTAAGATTTGCATCTGGAGTAACTGAGATTTTGCATAAGCTTAATATGGGTGATGCAGATTTTTTTGTGTCAGTCTCTGAAGGAAAAATCAAATCAACGGGTATAGATAAGGTGGAATTTTTAATTTCTAGTAATACTGGGCTAAAAGCCCAACCAATTTATAGAATTGCATCTGGGGGTGAGCTTTCAAGAATAATGTTGGCTATTAAGAGTGTTCAAAATGTTGATGAGAGTAAGCTTATCATATTTGATGAGATTGATTCTGGTATAGGGGGTGAGTCTGGGATGAGTTTGGGCAAGTATTTAAAAGGATTGTCAGAAAATATGCAAATATTTGTTGTTACTCATCTTGCTAATATTGCAAGTCTTTCAGATTATCATATTTTGGTAAAAAAGGAATATATTGAAGATAGGACTTATGTTCAGGCCTGTTTATTATTGGGTAATGATCGTGTTTTAGAGGTTGCTCGCATGCTTAGTGGAAATGTTAATGATATTAGCTTTCAACATGCAGAAGAGCTTTTAAAAGGTAATAATTGATATGAGTGGGTATTTATGGATTTAGTGCATAATGAAAATTATCAAAAAATTTTGTTTATTGATGATCTTATTTTGCAAGCTTTAAAAGATATAAAAGGCATCAAGAAATCCGGTAAGCTTGCACTGGATTCAGGTGTAACGGTTAATTTTATTAACTTAAATTTAAATGTTCTAAGTTATATTGCATCATTAAATTATTTTTACACAAAGCCTAGATTAAAAGTTAACTATGATTTTCGAGTAAATCTTTTTAGTTTTATTTCTGATTTTTCGTTGTTTGTAAGTCCTGTTTTACTTATTTCTTTTGGCGAACTTATGGATAATGAGTCTGTGCTTAATTTAAATCCTGAAGAACGATTTTTGATTATTAGAAAGTTAGGATATCTTATTGATTTGGGAATGTATTTTAGTAAAGGTGATTCTAAAGCGATTCTCTTTTTAGAAGATATATATCTTAAATTTATTGTTCTGGTTAAAAATTTTATTGATTTTAAGAATTTGTCAAAAAATTTAGTTATTGATAGTCCTTTTTATAAGGTTCAATTAGCTCATCTTATTAAATCTTTAGATCTCCTAGAGGAAGGAGCATTTTTGTTAAGATCAAGATATGAAGTAAATGGGGCTTATGGACTCTCAGAACAGATTTTAAGTTATATTCAGGCCGGAAAAACTTTAGCTACTGTTACTTCTCAGAAATCGATAGCTGAGAAATTTACAAAATTTTATGAAGTTTGGTCTGTTAAATTTCAGTCGGATTTGAGCAAGAGTAGATGAGTTTGAGGGGAGGATTTTAATAGGTGTGAATCTTTGTAAAGAAAATTCAACTCGATTTAGAAAAATCAAAAATTTTTTGTTATCAATTTTTTTATTGATATTCATAGTATTAGTTGATTCTATCTTGAAATCAACGATTGATATTTCAATCTTTTATAAGTTTAATCACTTTAAGAAGTCTGATAATTTGGTTGATATTGTTCCAAAGCGTAATGTTTTTATTAATGATCAAATTTTGAATCTAGATCTCAATAAATATGATTATCATGTTGTAAGTGATCGTTTAGTAAGTTTTTCAGACTATTATTATGTGCTTAACAGGTTTAAAAATAATTATTCTGTATTTTCTAGAGAGACAGATAAATTTTTATTTTCTTTGGCATATAAGGATTTTGTTTTTACAAAAGATAATGTTGTTTTTGCTTTAAATAATTTACATAAGGCTTTAGAAGTTTATGGGGCAGATGGAAGTAGAATTTTGTCTTTCAAGTTTATGGCTTCAATATTAAGTATTGATTATAATGATGATGTTTTGGCTTTAGGACTTTCTGATGGCAAGACTTATGTGTATAAACGTGGAAAAATGGTTTATGGTGGTGATTTATTAGGTGTTGGTTTGCCAATTATATGTCTTAAGTTAAGCTTAAATAATAAATATTTATGTATTTTGAGAGGGAATGAGGAATACTCTATAGAGGTTTTTAACTTAGAGGATGGATATAATCAGTTTTTATATTTGAAAAATTTAAAGATTAAAGATTTTAATCCTTTTTTTAAGATTGATAAATTTTATAATTTGTTTGTCGAGACTGCAAATTCATTTTTAATACTTAATATTAATAGTGGTAAAACTTTTAAAGTTGATAATAAAAATTCTGTTTTAAAAGCCTCTTATGATCCTTTTTCTAGAGTGTATAGGGTATATTTTTATGATTTGAGTGGTAGTATGATCAATATAAGGACTTATTCTGTAGATTCTTATAATTTATTTGATAATATCTTTTTTAAAGATAAGGTGAATTCATATGTTGAATTTGATGAAGGAATTTTATATTTTAATGATAATAGTGATTTAAATTATTTAGGGTTGTAGTTGTGATGATAATTGCTGTTCTTTTTTTCTTTAATTTTTTTAATTTGTATGCGTTTTTGGAGTTTGGAAAGGATGAGAAGTTTGATTTGGTAAGTGATTTTGGAGAATTGAGAAATGATACTTTAAGTATTGGTATAAAATTAAGAGCTTTAGATACACACTTTTCTATTTTTTCAAATAATTATAAGATTTTGTATTCCAAGAATAAGGTTAGTGAATATGATGGAAGCATTTTGATCATTTTTGATAAAGATTTGGGTTTTAATTTGGAATTTTTTGGTGATTTTATATATAATAATGAGAAAATTTTTTTGAAGAATGATAATAAAGTTTTTGATGTAGTGGTTGTTGATCATTATAGTGGGCGTATAATTAATCCTTTATTTGTGATAAAGAATAGAAATAATTTAAATATCAATTCTTCCTTTTTATTAAGTAATATCCTTTTAAAAGGTAAGGATGATACAATGTTTGAGTTAAAGGAAAATATTGATTTAGATTTAGAATTGGGTGATTATGGTCTTGTTTTAAATTTTTTGAAAAAAGATATTGGTGTTGCAAAAGCTATTAATGGTATTTACTATTTTGAAGTGTTTTTAAATAATAACAGTATTTTTCGTGCTGATTTTCAGAGCATGTCTTTAAACGGTAATTCATATGTTGTTTTTGATAATAAGGATTATAATTTAGATCTTTTTAACATAAAAAGAGATAATGGAAACATTGAGATAAATAATCTTGAGTTTACTAGCGGTCATAACGAAATTAAGATTAAATATGGCGATGTTTATAATACCGAAAATAGTTTAACTTATAGGTTTACACTTAATGGGTAATATTTTTCATATACCTGTACTTCTTGAGGAAATTATTAATCTTTTAGAGGCATCAAATATAAGTGATGGGTTTGTTTTTGTTGATTGTACTCTTGGGGAAGGTGGGCACTCAAGTGCAGTTCTTAAGAAGTATCAAAACATAAATGTGATTGGGATTGATAGGGATGACGTTGTTTTAAATAGGGCAAAAGAATCTCTTATAGAATTTAAGGGAAGAGTTTCATATTTTAATGCTTGGTTTGATGATTTCTTTAGTGAATATCCTTTAAGTAGTAAAATCAATTTTATTTTAGCTGATCTTGGTATTTCCATGTTTCATTACAAAATGAGTGGTAGGGGATTTTCTTTTTTTGAAGATGAAAGATTAGATATGAGGCTGAATCCTGGTGCTGGAGGTCTTAGTGCTTATGATATTATCAATACTTTTGACAAAAAAAGACTTGAAAATTTAATATATGAATTAAGTGGTGAACGTTATTCTAGAAGAATTGTTAAATCTATCTTAGAATATAGAAAAATTAAGAAAATAGAAACCCCAAGAGAGTTGCAGGACATAGTTAGCAAAGCCTATCCTAGGATAAAGCTTAAAATAAATCCGGCAACAAAAACTTTTCAAGCGTTAAGAATTTATGTTAATGATGAGCTTTTTCGTTTAAAGAGAAGCTTGCCATTATGGGTAGAAAGCTTATCAAATAATGGCGTCTTGGCTATTGTTACATTTCATTCATTGGAAGATAAAATTGTAAAAGAGTTTTTTAAAGGTTTAAGTAAAGACCAATATTGTATACTTACTAAAAAGCCTATAATGCCAAGGTGTGAAGAAAAGAGATTTAATAATGCATCACGAAGTGCTAAGCTTAGAGTCATCAAAAAATTATATGAGTAAAATGGGAAAAATTGAAGTTAGATTATACTTTTTATTGATTCTGATATTAACAATTATAATATGCTTAAATATTTATCTTAATTTTAGATATGTTGTAAAGTTGCGTGAGTTTGAAGGTTTAAATAATGAACAAAGTAATATTATTGATGAAAATCTTAGGTTGTTAACCATAATATATGAACTTCAAAGTATTGATAGGATAGAAGAGCTTAGTAAAGATTATTTGAATTTAGAAAAAAAGGATAATAAGGATATAAATGTTATTAAACGATAGAATCTATGAGGGTTTTTGGTGCATATAAAGATTGAAGACATTTTAGATTCTCTAAAGGATATTAAATTTGTTGGTTATGCAAGTAGTATGCAAAAGATTGTATCGTTTTATTCGCTTGATAGTCGTGAAATAAATGCTAAAAATAGTAGTGCTAGTCTTTATTTTGCATATAAAGGTGATAGGGTGGATGGATTTTCTTTTGTCGAATATTTAATTGATATTGGTGTTAAATGTTTTGTGTGCTCTAAAGATTGTGAGAGTTTGTGTCTTGAGTATTTAAACAGAGATGAGAATTTGGTTTTTTTGCTTACTAGTAATGTGGTTATTTTTCTTCAAAACTTAGCAGCACATTTTATTACAAGAACAAGTTTTAAGAGGATAGCTATTACTGGTAGTAATGGAAAGACTACAACAAAAGAGATGCTTTACAGCATATTGTCAGAGAGATATAAAACTTGCAAAACTTGGGGAAATTTAAATTCGGATATTGGGTTGCCTTTGAGTATTTTGAGAACTGAGGGAGATGAAGAGTATGCTGTTTTTGAAGTGGGGATTAGCTATATTGGAGAGATGAACCTTCTTGCTGAAATATTAAATCCCGAAATTGTTATTGTAACAAATATAAGTTATGCTCATATGCAAGCTTTTGAAGATCTAGAGATTGTTACTGCTGAGAAGGGTAAAATCATGACTAAGAGTACTCAGATGGTAATTTTAAATGAGAGTTGTCCTTATCATTTACATTTAAGAGTAATGGCTAAGTCTATTAATCCAGGGATTAATATTTTTTATTTTGATTTTCATAGTCTTCAAATTAGATCATTTGCATTTGTAAATGATAAATTTTTTTATGATTTTACTTATAAAGGGTTTGATTATTCTATTTTATTACCCGGTCAGCATAATATTTTCAATGCAATATCTTGCATTCATTTAGCTTTGTTGCTTGGACTGAGTGAAAATGAGATTCGTAATGGTTTATTGCACGCTGATTTTCAAAAAGGTAGGGCAGAGCTTTTAAGAGTAAAGGATTATTTGATTTTGAATGATTCTTATAACGGTAATTTAGGTTCATTTATGGCGTTAAAGGAGATGATTTTAGGTCTTGAGATAAATGGTAAAAAATTTATTATTCTTGGTGCTTTTAAAGAACTTGGAAAATTTGCGTATGAGATACATAAAACAGCGATTAGGGAAGTTGTTTTGATGAATTTTGATAAAGGTTTTTTAATTGGTGAAGAATTTCAAGAAGTAAAAAAAATTGAAAACTTAACATTAGATAATTTATTTTATTTTAGTAATTTTGAAAATTTTATTGATTATTTTGTGAAGAATTTGGAATCTGAGTGTTTTATTGCTATTAAAGGGTCAAGGTCAAATAGACTTGAAAGGATTCTTGATTATCTTTAAGGACTAATGGGAGGGATATGTTTTGTCTTTTAGGACTTAGATTGTTGAAATATATTACTTTTAGAACCGCTTATGCTACTATTTTTGCATTTTTGCTTGCATTAATTTTTGGTCCATTTATTATTTTAAGACTTAAAAAACTAAAACTAGATCAAATATTAAGGAAAGATGGACCAAAGCGCCATTTAAGTGAGAAGATAGGAATTCCTACTATGGGAGGTATTCTTATTTTTTTTTGTGTTTTAGTTTCTTTATTTTTCTGGATTGATTTTTGGAATATTTACTTTTTAATTATACTTTTTGTCATGGTTAGTTTTGCTTGTTTAGGATTTATGGATGATTTGCTAAAAATAAAGAGAAAAAATTCAGATGGGCTTAATCCTCGATTTAAGATTTATGGGCAAATATTGTTTTCTTGTATTTCAGTTACTATGCTTTATTATTTTGGCGATGAACATGTTAGTATAATTTATTTCCCTTTTTTTAAGTCTCTTAAATTAGATTTGGGGGTGTTGTATATTCCATTTGGGATGTTTATTTTAATATCCGCGTCTAATTCTTTTAATTTGACAGATGGACTTGATGGACTTGCTATTGGACTTAGTATTGTTGTAACAGGAGCTCTAGTAATAATTGCATATCTTGCAAGTAGAGTAGATTTTGCATTTTATTTAAATATTCCAAATATTAAAGGTGCTGAAGAACTTGTAGTATTTCTTGGAGCTTTACTTGGCGGTAGTTTTGGATTTTTGTGGTTTAATGCGTATCCTGCTAAAATAATGATGGGTGATACTGGTAGTCTTTCAATCGGGGCGGTTCTTGGGATGACAGCTTTAATCTTAAAGAGTGAGATTCTTTTTGCAATTCTTGCAGGGGTTTTTGTGGTTGAGACTTTATCTGTAATTATTCAAGTTGTAGTTTATAAGCATACTAAGAAAAGGGTTTTTAAAATGGCACCACTGCATCATCATTTTGAGGAGCTTGGGTGGTCTGAAATGCAGGTTGTTATTAGATTTTGGATAATAGGTTTGATATTTGCTATAATTGCTTTAAGCACTCTTAAGATTAGATGAGTTTAAATTGATATTTATGTTTGTAGAGAGAACCTCTCTTAGAAAATGTTATTTACTTGTTTTATGGTCGCTTATTGCTTATGGTCTTGTTGTATTTTATACATCTTCATTTTTTTTAAGTCTAGAACTTACAGGGGATCCTAATTTTTTATTCTTAATGCGTCTTAAATATCTTTTTTTAAGTTTTATTGTATTTTTTGTCTTTGAAAGGATTCCTTTAGATTTTTTAAAAAAAATTGTTTCTATTATATTGCTTGTAACTTTTACATTAGTTTTGGCAACTTTTTTCTCTCCTAGTGTTTCAGGAACACAAAGGTGGATATTTTTAAAAGGCGTTAGTATTCAGCCTTCAGAGATTTTTAAGGTATCTTTTACGATTTATCTTGCGAGTTATTTGAGTAGATTTAGATTAAAGTCAGATAATAATATTTCTTATTGGCTAAAGCCAATGTTAATTTTTGGTATTTTTTGGTTGCTCATAATTTTGCAAAATGATTATTCAACGGCTATTTATTTTGCTATGCTTTTCTTTATTGTTTTGTTTGTTTCTGGAATGTCATTGGGATATGTTTTTGCTATTTTATTTACTTTTGTTCCAATTGCTATGCTTTTTTTAATATTTGAACCTTACAGAGTTGCTAGAATTTTTGCATTTTTAAATCCTTATGATGATCCTTTGGGAAGAGGATATCAAATAATTGCATCACTTAATGCTTTTAAGAGTGGTGGTCTTGGGGGGAGGGGGCTTGGAATGGGTGAGGTAAAGCTTGGCAGACTTCCAGAGGCTAATTCTGATTTTATTTTTTCTGTGCTTGGAGAGGAATTAGGATTTTTTGGGATTTGTCTTGCTATTGTATTATTTTTTTTATTGTTCTATTTTGGGTATTTTGTTGCCCTTTTTGCTAAGACCAGATTTAGATTTTTTATTGCGTTTATTGCAAGTCTTACAATTTTTCTTCAAAGCATCATGAATATTTTAATTGCAATTGGTCTTTTGCCTCCCACAGGTATAAATTTACCATTTTTTTCGTCAGGTGGTTCTTCTATTGTTGTTACAATGGCTCTTTCTGGACTTATTGCAAATGTTTCTAGAGATGTTGAAGGTGAATAGTTTGAAGTTTTATCAAAATGATAATTTAATCTTAAATTTATGTTGATTTATAGAAAATTTTTAATTATATATATTTATGTAATAATTTCTCTTATACTACTTGAGATTGTTTTTATTATTTTTATTTCCCCTTATTTTCTAATCAGATACATTAGTTTTAATGATAGTATTCATATTTCTAAGGAAGAGATATTGAGTATTTCAGGAATTAAGCCTAATACTTATTATTATGATGCTGATGTTAGTGCTTATGAGAAAAATATTATGAGAGATCGAAGGGTAAAGAATGTGACGGTAAAACTTAAATTTCCTAATACAATTAGCATTAATATTGAGAGAAGAGTGCCTATCGTTACTGCTTATGAGAATGTTGATGGCAGTTTTATTTACTATTTTATTGCTTCAGACGGTTTAATTTTGGAAAAGTGTAAAGATTTAATTTATGATTTACCTATAGTTAGTGGATTAAATTTAAATGGCAATGAAGTTGGTGATTTTTTAGAAGATAGAATGCTTGCTATTATAAAGAACCTTAACTATGTTAAAATAAATCAAAATACTTTGTATAATTTAATATCGGAAATTAATTTTTTGAAGTTGAATTTTTATGATTACAAGATTTTTTTGTATATAAAAAATATATATAATAAGATATTAATAACAACGGATATGGATTTAATAAGTGTAATGCATAAGGTATTCATGATATCTGATTTGCTTAAGGGAAGGTCTGATACTGTTGATTTAAGAAGCGGTAATATCATTTTGTTAGGAGAAGATTAGTGTCTAGGGATTTGATAGTAGGATTAGATGTTGGAACTTCAAAGATTTGTACTGTCGTAGCTGAGGTAAACTTGAATAATCAGTTGGAAATAGTTGGAATAGGCACTAGTGTATCAAGAGGTGTGAGGAAAGGTGTTCTTATAAATATTGAAGCTGCACTTGATTCAATTTCTAGTTCTATTGAAGCTGCTGAACTTATTTCTGGGTGTGATATTTCCGCTCTTTCTGTGTCTATGTCAGGTAGTAGTATCGAGGGTACTAATTCTCGTGGGGTTGTTGCAATAAATTCAAAAACCAGGGAGATTGATAATGAAGATGTTGAACGTGTTATTGAAGCTGCTAAGGCAATTGTGATTCCGATGGATAGAGAAATTTTACATGTGATTCCTCAAGAATTTATTGTGGATGGGATTCCTCATATAAAAAATCCAATAGATATGATGGGAATCCGCCTTGAGGGTGAAGTGCATATTATTACTGGATCTAGTTCTTCAAGTCAGAATTTGGTTAGGTGTGTGAATCGTGCTGGATTTTCTGTTGATGAAGTTGTGCTTGGAAGTTTGGCCTCATCTTATGCTACTTTATCTAAGGAAGAGAGAGAAATGGGAGTTTTGTTTGTTGACATGGGTAAAGGTACAACAGACATAATTCTTTATATTGATGGCTCTCCTTATTATACCGGAGTAATTCCTATAGGTGCAAATAGAGTTACTCTTGATATTGCACAAGTGTGGAAAGTACCTGAAGATATTGCTGAGAATATTAAAATAACGGCTGGTGTTGCTCATATTTCTGCTCTTGAGAGTCAAGTGGAAAGTGTTATTATTCCTAATCTTGGAACCAGGCCGCCTCAAGAGAAAAGTCGAAAAGAATTGGCTATAATAATTAATTCAAGATTAAGTGAGATTTTTGAGATGATAAAAGCTGAAATAATGAAGAGAGGGCTTTATAATAAGATTAATGGAGGAATTGTTTTAACTGGAGGAGGCTCTTTGTTTCCCGGTATTTCTAATTTAACAGAAGAAATATTTAAATATCCATCAAGAATAGGATTTCCAATGAATATTAATGGGGTTGGAGAGGAATATATTGGTCCTAAATTTTCCTCAGCTCTTGGGCTTGTTCTTTATAAGCATGAACAGCAAAAATTCAATAAATTAAAGAAGGGAAATAATAAATCTAAGAGACAAAGTAAAATATCTTCAAAATTGAAAGGTTGGTTTTTGAAGGAGTGGTTTTGACCAGTCATGGAGGAAGTTTAATGAAAGATTATAATATTATTGATAGTCATTCAAAAAGGTTTGATTCTGCTACAAATCCTACGGTTCTTAAAGTAATTGGTGCAGGCGGTGGCGGTAGCAACGCTGTCAATCGTATGATTGAATATGGAGTAAGAGATGTTGAGTTTATTGTAGCAAATACTGATCTTCAAGCTCTTCAAACTTCTATTGCTCCAATAAAGATTGCGCTTGGTGCTAAAGTTACTTCAGGTCTTGGGGCCGGTGGGAAACCTGAGATTGGACAAGCTGCTGCAGAAGAAGATATTGATATTATTAAAAATCATCTAGCAGGTGCTGATATGGTATTTATTACTGCTGGAATGGGCGGAGGAACTGGAACAGGCGCTGCACCTGTTATTGCTCAAGTGGCTAAAGAACTTGGAATTTTGACTGTTGGGGTTGTTACTAAGCCTTTTAAATTTGAAGGCCCTAAAAAGATGCGGCTTGCTGAACAGGGAATAAATAATTTAAGAAAATCCGTTGATACTTTAATCATTATTCCAAATCAAAAACTTTTAACTGTTGTTGATAAGCGAACTACTATTAAGGATGCTTTCAAAAGGGCTGATGATGTTTTAAGGATGGGTGTGCAGGGGATTGCAGGTCTTATTATTGAGCATGGCGAAGTTAATATTGATTTTGCTGATGTTAAGAGCATTATGCAAGGACAAGGTGATGCTTTGATGGGTATTGGTTATGGTAAGGGTGAGAATAGGGCTGTTGATGCGGCTACTTCTGCTATTAGCAATCCTTTGCTTGAAGAGGTTAGAATAGAAGGATCTAAAGGGCTTCTTGTTAATATAACTGGGGGTGAAGATTTTTCATTGCTTGAGCTTGAAGAGATTATGGGAATTATTACAGCTAGTGTTGATGATGAGGCTACCGTAATATATGGGCATGCAATTAATTCAAATCTTGATGATGAGATTTATGTTACAGTTGTTGCTACTGGTTTTTCTTCTAAAAAACAGAAAGATTTATCTGGTGCTGTTGAAAATAATACTTTAAGTTCAAAAGAATTTGATAGTTTAATGTCAGGTAGTCAAGATGTTTCAGGAAGTGTTTATGAGGCGAATGATAATTTTATAGCGAAGTCAAAAAATGTTAATTATTTTGAAGATGATATTGATGTCCCTACATTTCTTAGAAATTTAAATAAAAAAAATAGCGATAATTGAATGAAAAGATGGATACCAATATTTTTGTTTTTAGTTATTTCTTGTGGAGATGAATCTAAGGAAAAAGTAAATCTTGGACTTAGAATAAGAGAAATAGAGATAGCAGGTGGTGGTTCATTAGAAAAAATTGAAGTTTATAAGGAATTTATTGATAAAGAAGAGCAAAATATTTTAAAAATAATAAATTCAATTGATAAAAAGGCTAGATTTTTTAGTTTGATTGGACTTGAGCTTATTAGGCTTGGTCAATATGGACCTGCTATTGAGTATTTGAATAAAAATTTGGAATATGGCCCTGATAATCATTTATCTCATTTTTATATAGGAGTTTCTTCTTATAATTTAGCCAAGGGGATTGAAACCAAAGAAAAGGTTCGTGAATATTTTATTCTTGCTGAAGGTTCTTTTTTAAAATCAATCTCTATTAAAGATGATTTTAAAGAGGCGATTTTTGCTCTCTCTACTATGTATGTTTATGACCTTGATAAACAGTTGGAAGCTAAAGGATATTTAAGCAGACTTGAGTCTATGGGAGAGGATTATTTTGAATTTTTTATGCTGAGGGGTGCAAACTATTATTCTCTTGGTGATTTTGATAATTCTTTGTTGTTTTACAAGAAGGCAAAGGATAAAGCTTTGACTCAAGAGCAAATAGATGGTGTTGATAGAATAATGAATAATTTTAAGTAACTTTTATGTTTAAATTGCTTTATGTTGATAATTTAAGATTTTTAAAGGGTGAAGAGAAACTTAGAATTTTTAATGATTTTGATTTAAGTTGTCTTTGTAAGTTAAGTTTAAGAGATATTTCTAATTATTTATCTAGGGCTTTTAGGAGAGACTATAAGCTTCCAGATTTAAAATTGATAGAAATGCAACAAAAAATTATTAATAAAACAAGTGCAAGAATTGCTGTTTTTGGATCTAAAGATTATCCTTTAAAGCTTAAGAGGATCTATAATCCTCCATTTGCTATTTATTATAAAGGTAATCTTCCAGATTCTAATTCTTTGTCTTGGGCTGTTGTTGGTTCAAGGCAAATCAGTAGAGTGTTGGCAGATAAAGTTAAAGAGTTGTCGTCTCATCTTGCTAAGAATCATGTAGAAATAATATCTGGATTTGCAATAGGAGCTGATATCGCAGCGCATCTTGGTGCAATGAATGAGAAAAAAAGAACATATGCAGTTATTGCAACAGATATTGATAATATTTATCCAAAGCAAAATAGAAAATATGTTGCTTGCCTTTTAGAAAATGGTGGAGGTGTTCTTACTGAAACTTTGCCTTATGAGAAGATACAAAATTATTTTTTTGCAAAGAGAAATAGAATAGTGGCTGGTCTTTCAGATGTTGTTTTTATTACTTGTGCACCAAGGAAATCAGGAGCCTTAATTACTGCTGAGCTTGGACTTGATTTGGGTCTTGATGTTTATGTTTATAATATTGATTATTCTGGTGATGGTTCTAGAGTTTTATATGATTCTGGAGCTCAAGAGATAAAATCTGTATCAGATCTTTATAAGATACTAAATGTTCAGTATAATGAGCCTGAAATTAGTGATAACTCAAAGGTCTGTTGTATATGCAAAGATACATCGAGTATGCTTATTAATAAGTTATTGAATGAAATATCTAAATAGGGGGGGACATCATGAGTTTTAAAGGAACTACAGTTATTGCAATAAGAAGGGGTGGGAAGACTGTAGTAGCAGCAGATGGACAAGTGACTTTTGGATATACTGTTTTGAAATCCAATGCTATTAAAATAAGAAAGTTGTTTAATGGAAAAATTTTAGCAGGATTTGCAGGTTCAACTTCTGATGCTATTACTCTTTTTGAGAAGTTTGAAGAAAAGGTTAAAGCTAGAGAAGATGGAATTATTGATATTAAGAGAGCTGCTGTAGAGCTTGCAAAAGATTGGAGGTCTGACAAAATACTTCATAAACTTGAAGCAATGATGCTCGTAGCTGATTCTGAAAATATTTTATTAATTTCAGGTACCGGAGATGTTGTTGAGCCCGAAGAAGATGTGATTTCGATTGGTAGTGGAGGGAATTATGCATATTCAGCAGCGCTTGCTTATATGGAAAATAAAAAATTAAGTGCTGCTGATATTGCTTTTAAGTCTTTAAAGGTAGCAGCAAGAGTTTGTATATATACAAATTCAAATATCGTGCTTGAGGAGATTAGTTGATGGATAAGACTGAAAATCAAAATATAGTGCCTAAAGAGATTGTTGCAGAGCTAGATAAATATATAATAGGGCAAGTTGAAGCTAAGAAATTGGTTTCAATTGCTCTTGTTAATAGATATATAAGATCTAAGCTTCCCAAGGAAATAAGAGATGATGTTATGCCTAAAAACATTATTATGGTTGGCTCAACTGGAATTGGTAAAACTGAGATTGCAAGAAGGCTTTCAAAGTTTATTAAGGCTCCTTTTATTAAAGTCGAGGCTACAAAATATACCGAGGTAGGTTATGTGGGTCGTGATGTTGAGTCTATGATTCGTGATTTGATGAATATTGCGGTGAATATGGTAAGGGAAGAGATGTATGATTCTGTTCGCGAAGAGGCAAGTAAGCGTGCTGAGGAGAGAATAATTGACAAACTTTTGAAAACTTCTGAGGGTTCTGAGAGTGATAATACAAGTGAAGAAGAAAGAAAAATTCGTGATAAATTAAGAAATAAGTTTAGGAAACAATTAAGAAGTGGGGATATTGATGATAATCTTATTGATATTTATGTTTCAGGAAAAATGCCCGTTTCTACTATCGAAATATTTTCCGGTAGTAATTTCGAAGAGATTGATATGAGTATTGGAGGATTGATTAATAATATATTTGATAGGAAGAAGAGACGGGAATTAAAAATAAAAAAAGCCAGGGAGATAATTATATCTGAGGAGCTTGAAAAGTTAGTGGATCATGAAAATATTGTAGAAGTTGCCAAATCAAGAGTTGAGAATATGGGAATTGTTTTTATTGATGAGATCGATAAGATAGTTACTAAGAATAGAACCGGAAATGATATATCTAGAGAAGGCGTTCAGAGAGATATTTTGCCAATTGTTGAAGGATCTAAGGTTAATACAAAATATGGGATAGTGGATACTTCTCATATTTTGTTCATTGCTGCAGGTGCTTTTAATTTATCAAAGCCATCCGATTTAATACCAGAACTTCAAGGTAGGTTTCCAATTAAGGTTGAGCTTAAAGGTTTAAGTGTGAATGATTTCAAAAATATTTTAAAACACACTAAAAACTCTTTAATAAAACAGTATATTGCAATGTTTAAAGTTTATAATTTGACTTTGACATTTAGTGAAGAAGCGATTGATAGAATTGCTGAACTTGCTTTTGATATGAATTATGAAGGAGAGAATCTTGGAGCAAGAAGGTTGCATGGAGTTATGGAAAAGATTCTTGCCGATCTTTTTTTTGAAGCACCCGGTAGCAAGTTAAAAAAATTTGAAATAAACTTGGACTATGTTAATGAAAAAATAAAAATTAACGAACAAAAAGACTTAAATTATTATATAATATAGTAAAAAGTATTTTGTGATATAGAGGGTGTGAGCTTGAATATTTTTGATAGGTCAATTGATTTAGCGCATAGATATTTGGATGTTCTTAGTTTGAGACAAAGTGTTATAGCTGATAATGTTGCAAATGTAGATACTCCAAATTTTAAGAGAAGTAAGGTCACTTTTGAGTCTGAGCTTGAACGAGCAATTTTTAATGAAGAAGGAGCAAGCAGTTTATCTTTAAGAAGGGGTAATGGTAAGCATTTGGATGGTTTTAAAGAGTTGGGATATTTAGATGTTAAACCTCGCAGAATGCTTGATTATCTCTCTACTCTCAATAATAATGGTAATAATGTTGATATTGATTCTGAGATGAAAAATCTTGCTCAGAATCAAATGATGTATAGTTTGTTTACAAATATTCAAGCCCATCATTTTAAAAGTGTAAATATTGTAATAAAATAAGTTATAACCTCAAGGAATATTATATATGGGATTATTTTCAAGTATTAATACTGCTGCAACGGGTTTGACAGCTCAAAGATTGAGACTAGATGTTATTGCAAATAATATTGCTAATGTGGAGACTACTAGAACTTCTGAGGGGGGCTCTTATAGAAGACAGAGAATAGTTTTTTCTCCAAGGGTTGTAAGTCCGTATTGGAAGGGTCCTTTTGTTCCTGATTATCTTGATAATGGAATTGGTCAGGGTGTAAGGGTTGCTGGTATTGAGAGAGACAAGTCTCCTTTGAAATTAAAGTATGATCCAACTCATCCTGATGCAATAAAATCTGGTGAGCGAAAGGGTTATGTGGAATTTCCTAATGTGAATGCAGTTGAAGAGATGGTGGATATGATATCTGCTTCGCGTGCTTATGAAGCAAATTCTACTGTCATTAATAGTAGCAAAGCAATGTTTAGGAGTGCATTATCGATATTGCAGAATTAAGGAGGTTTGTGAGCAATGGAAGTAGATTCTTTTTTTACAGATAATAATGTTTATTTAGTTCGTAAAAATCCTTTGCATTTTGATAAAAGTTTTTCTGTTTTTGACGTTAAACGTGAGGTAAAGGCAGAGTCTTTCAAAGATTTGTTCTTGAATTTAATATCTGATGTGAATAATAGCCAATTAGATGTATCTAGAATGTCTCAACAAGCTATTTTGCAACCAAATAGTGTCGATGTGCATGATATTACAATAGCAATGGCTAAAGCTAATATGAATTTAAGTATTACAAAGGCTGTTGTTGAGAGAAGTATAAAGGCTTATCAAGATGTAATTAATATTCGTTAAGGAGCTATGCAGTTTGAACAATTTTATTACTAAGTTTTTTGCATCAGTAAATAAAAATTTCAAAAAGGCCAGTATGGTTCAAAAAGTGGCTTTTGGTGTTATTGCTTTATTCATAATTTTAGCATTTATTTTTTTAATAGGATTTTCTACTAAAAAACAAGGTGTTGCTCTTTTTGGTGTTGGCATTAAGGATCAGTACTTGTTAGATAGAATAGTGCAAAGATTGGATAGAGAAAGTGTTGAATATATTATTACTGCTGATGGAAAAATTTACTTAAGTGATGAAAATATGTCAAAAAAAATGAGAGCAATTCTTGTAAGAGAAGAGCTTGTTCCTGTGCATATGGATCCTTGGTCTCTTTTTGATATTGCTAGATGGACCATTACGGATTTTGAGAGAAATGTTAATCTTAGAAGGTCAATTACAAGAGCTGTTGAACAGCATATTGTTGCTCTTGATGATGTTGATGCTGTTAGTATTAATCTTGTGATGCCAGAAAAGGCTCTTTTTAAAGAATCACAGGAAGCAGTTAAAGCGTCTGTTAGAATCACTCCTAAGCCTGGTTCTGATATCGTGACTAATCGTAAAAAAGTGGAAGGACTTGTTAAGCTGATTCAATATGCTATTGAGGGTCTTGAATCAGATAACATTGCTATTGTTGATAATAAAGGGACTGTTTTAAATGATTTTTCTAATTTAGATGGCATTGATAGGATTGATTTGGCTGAAAAGGAAAGAAAGCTTAAATTAAAATATGAATCTATGCTTCGAGATGAAATTGATTCCGCTTTAAGTAAGGTTTTGTCTGTTGATAGGTTTATGATTGCAAGAGTTAATGTGACACTTGATACTTCTCGTCAAACTACGGAATCTAAAGAGTATGCTCCTATTGAGATTGAGCCTCAGGATCCAAAAGTTTCTTATAACACAAGAAAAGTTAGTGATTCTACATTGCTTTCTTCTCAAGTGCATAAAAGAGAATACGAGGGACAAGGTTATAGTCCATGGGGGCCACCTGGTCAAGAAGGTAATACTCCTCCTGAATACCGAGATTTAAGTGATATTATCGGTAAGTCAAATGAGTTTAAAGAAATAAAGAATGTTGCTCTTAATGAGAAAAAATCTTTAAACGAAAAGGAGCCTGCTAGGATTGCAGGGATTTCTCTTGGTATTTTTATAGATGGTGTTTGGGATTTTGTTTATGATGAGTCTGGAAATTTTATTATAGAAAATGGCATGCGTAAAAGGGAATATAAGCCTATTTCTGATGAAGCTTTAAAAAATATTACAGATGTTTTGCAGAGTTCTTTTGAGTATAAGCCTGAGAGGGGAGATTCAATTGCCATTAGGAATGTTGCCTTTGATCGAGTGAATGAATTTAGAAAGATAGATGAAGATTATTTTTCAACTGAAAAATTTAAGTTTCTTATTTTTACAGTAAGTATAATATTTGCATTGTTGATATTAATATTTATGGTATTTTTCATTGTGTCTAGAGAACTTGAGAGAAGAAGACGCCTTAGAGAAGAAGAATTTTCAAGACAAGCACATTTAAGACGCCAACAAGCATTAATGGATAGCGATGATATTGGTGTTGATGATGTTGTTGGTGGAATTAGAGAAGAGGATGAGCTTCAAAGTAATGCTGAACTTTTAGCTAGAGAGAAACCAGAAGATGTTGCTAAGCTTATTAGAACATGGATTGTGAAGAATGTATAAAGGGTAATAATTTATATGGAAGAGCAAAAAGAAAAAGAGATATTAGGTGTTTCTACTTTAACGGGAAAACAGAAAGCTGCTATTTTGTTAGTTTCAATAGGTTCTGAAATTTCATCTAAAATATTTAAGTATTTATCTCAAGAGGAGATAGAATCTTTAACTTTTGAAATAGCAAGACTTGATGTTGTTACTTCTGATCTTAAAGATAGTGTTCTCTTAGAATTTAAAGAGTTGATGATGGCTCAAGAGTTTATTCAAAAGGGTGGAATAGATTATGCTAGGGAGCTTCTTGAGAAATCTCTTGGTACTCAAAAAGCGGTAGATATTATTAATAATTTAGGTTCTGCTTTGCAATCAAGGCCTTTTGAATTTGTTAGGAGAGCAGATCCTGCTAATATTTTAAACTTTATTCAACAAGAACATCCACAGACAATTGCTTTAATACTTTCGTATCTTGATCCTCAAAAGGCTTCATTTATTCTCTCTAGCCTTCCTACTGAAATTCAGACTAATGTTGCAAGAAGAATTGCATTGATGGATAGAACTTCTCCTGAAGTGGTAAGAGAAGTTGAGAGAGTGCTTGAGAAAAAGTTAGCTTCTTTATCTTCAGAGGATTATACTTCAGCTGGAGGCGTTGATAATGTTGTTGAAATAATTAACATGGCCGATCGAAAGACAGAGAAATTTATTATTGAATCCCTTGAAGAAGAGGATCCTGAACTTGCAGAGGAAATTAAAAAGAAAATGTTTGTATTTGAAGATATTGTTCTTCTTGATGATAGATCAATACAGAGAATTTTAAGAGAAATAGATGGTCAGGAGTTAGCAAAAGCTTTAAAATCAGTTGATGCACCTGTTCAAGATAAGATTTTTAAAAATATGTCTAAGAGGGCTGCTGGAATGCTTAAGGAAGATATGGAATTTTTGGGGCCTACTAGACGTAAGGATGTTGAGGAAGCTCAGCAAAAAATTGTTTCTCTTATTAGAAAATTAGAAGAGCAGGGTGAAATAGTAATCTCAAGGGGTGGTGAAGAAGATGTACTTGTCTGAGGAAGGAGTTGTATTTGCCTAAGGTTTTATATAAATCAAAAGAAGTTGTAAATGCAGTAAAGTTAGAGTTTGTTGAGATTACAAATCCTATTTTTAAATCGTTAGAAATTAAGAGAAAAGAAAATGAACTTTGTGACATAGATAGTCGTAGCATTAAGCTTCGCAATGAACTTGAAGACTTAATGAATCAAAGAGCAAAACTTCAAGAGGAAATTGAACGTGAACATGAGTTTGCTAAAAAGGAAATAGATGCTGAATGTTCTAAGATTCTTGAAGAAGCTAAAGAACAGGCTAACAAAATAGTAAGTTTGGCTAGTGAGAGAGCTGAAGCTTTGCAAAAGGAAGCTGAGAACAAAAAAGGGGCTATTGAGCAAGAGTCTAATTTAGAAATTGAAAAAATAGTTAGGGAACATGAAGAGCGATTAAAAAGGGAACTTGAAACGGAAATTGCAAGAGGAAGAAATGAAGGGTATGATGCAGGGTTTAATAAGGGACGTGAAGATTGTGATAAAATATTAGGAAAGTTAAATAGCATAATATCTTCTTTGGTTGCAAAGAGGAAGGAGATCCTTGAATCCTCAGGGGAACACATAATGAATCTTGTTATGCAGATTGCAGTTAAGGTAGTTAAAAAAATTATAGATTCTCAGACAGGTGTTGTCATAGAAAATATAAATGAGGCTTTAAAGAAAGTAAAAAGCAAAACAAATATTATTATTCGTGTTAATCTTGATGATATAGATGTTGTGAGTCATCAAAAACATGAGTTTATTTCTAAATTTGATTTTATAAAAAATCTAGAAGTTGTTGAAGACGTTAATATAGGCAAGGGTGGATGTATTATTGAGACTGATTTTGGGGAAATAGATGCACGAATTTCATCCCAACTGGATAGAATAGAGGAGAAATTTAAAAATTTTTCTTCTATATTTTAGGGATTAAGGAATATTGATGGACATCTTTTTTGAAGGTTATTCAAAAATATTGGATGATGTTGAGCCTATATCTCTTATTGGTAAAGTAAGGAAGATTAAAGGGCTCTTAGTAGAAAGTTTGGGTCCAAAATGTGGTATTGGTGATTTATGTTTAATAGAGCAGAGAAGTGGTAAGAAAATATATGCTGAAGTTTTAGGTTTAAATGGATCGTTTGTTAATCTTATGGCTTATGAAGGATTTGATGGAATTGAGATTGGCGATCAAGTTTGCTCTTTAGGTAAAAAGCTTCAGATTAATCTTAGCGATGAATTACTTGGTAGGGTGATTGATTCTCTTGGTAGACCTATTGATAATAAGGGGCAGTTTTTTTGTAATTATTATAAAGAATTAAGTTTTAGTAATATTAATCCTTTAAGTAGAGGTGTTTTTTCTGAGCAAATAGTTACTGGTGTTAAAGTTCTTGATGGGTTTTTACCAGTTGCAAAGGGACAACGTGTAGGCATTTTCTCAGGTGCGGGTGTTGGTAAGTCTACTTTGCTTGGTATGATTGCTAAAAATTCTAAGGCAGATGTTAATGTTATTGCCTTTATTGGTGAGAGAGGCCGTGAGCTTAATGAGTTTATTAAATATGATCTTGGAGAAGAATGCTTTAAGAGAAGTGTTTTGATTGTTTCAACCTCTGATGCATCTCCTATCGCAAGATATAAAGGGGCTTATACCGCAACATTAATAGCTGAATATTTTAGAGATTGTGGGATGGATGTTATGTTGCTGTTTGATTCAATTACAAGATTTGCAAATGCTAAAAGGGAAATTAGTCTTTCTATGGGAGAGCCACCTGCTACTAAAGGATATCCCCCTTCTGTTTTTGTAGAAATTCCTATTTTGCTTGAGCGTTCAGGACTTAATTCTAAGGGTAGTATTACAGGGTTTTATACTGTGCTTGTTGAGGGTGATGATTTTACAGAACCAATAGCTGATAATATGAAAGCTGTTTTAGATGGACACATTATTTTGGATAGAGATTTATCTGATAGAGGGATTTATCCTTCTGTAAATATTTTGAGTTCTACTTCAAGATCTCTTCATAGAATAGTAAATTTTGAAAAACAAAAATTGATATCTAAAATTAGGGATTTATTATCAATTTATAAAAGTTATGAAGATTTAATTAAGACGGGAATTTATATTAAAGGTTCTAATAAAGAAGTTGATTTGGCAGTTGCAAAATATCCAAAGATTATTGATTTTTTGTCTCAAGGAATACAAGAAGAGTTTGATTTTGAAAATTTGGATAGTGAATTGAGAGAAATATTAGCTTGAATGATTTAATTTTTAAGAAAAAAATTTTTGAAAAAATATTGAGTATTAGGACTTATGATAGGAAGTCTAGCGAAAACGCTTTAGTGAATGTAAATAATAAGATTTCAAAAATAGAAGAATTTTTAGAAGGAATTTTTGCAGGTTTAAACAAATTAAACAATATGGATGTTTTTTCAAAAGGAAATTATTTAGATTATTTGACTTATAGAAAAGGGAAAGGGTTGAAAAAGCTTGAAAAACTTAAGCATGAGTATGATAAGTATCATGATATTTATTTGAAGAAATATGGAGAAGAAAAAAAGGTTGACATATTAATAAAAACTTTAAATGATACTATAATTAAAGAAAAAGTAAAAAGCGAAAGCTTGTTTTTGGATGAATATGTTAATTATAGAATTTGTAAAAAATTAGGGAATAATCAATGAATGATTGCTTGTCATTTTTACTTAGATTTTTTTTGTGGTTATTTTTAGTTATTTTTTTCTTAGTGTTTTCATTTTTTTTGGTCGATTTATTTGGCATATATCAAACTAGAGATTATTTGCCTGTGTATATCAGGGCTTTACTTTTTAAGGGAGATGCTCAGCCACCTGAATATACACATATTAGTCTTGAAGAGATTAGAATGATAAAGGAAAAAGAGGCGATTTATATTAAAGGTCAGCAGGTTGAAAAATTGAGAGAAGAATTGAAAAAGAGAGAAGATAGTTTGAATAAGTTAGAAGCCGAACTTAATCAAAAGCAAAAAGATTTAGATCTGAAACAGAAAGTAATCGATGATATTGTCAATAAATATAAAGATGAAGACGCAAATTTTGCTCAGGCTGCTTTATATTTAATTAATATGCCACCAAAGGATGCTGTTAAGAGGCTTGAAGAACTTAATGATGAGATTGCAATATCTTATATGCGTAAGGTGGAAGATATTGCTAAAAAAGAGGGACGTGCGTCTATTGTGCCTTATTGGTTGTCTCTTATGGATTCTAAGAAGGCCGCTATACTAATTAGAAAAATGTCTGTTAGTTCGTTGGAGTAATGTATGAATAATGTAAGTAAGATTATTGTTAGTTTGCCAAGTCTAAACAAGGATTTTAATTTTGTGAATGTAGGTGGTATTTTTAGTCAAGCTAAAAAGGGTGTTTTTTCAGATCTTATTTCTTCAGAGGTTCAAAATCTGTCTAAGTTTAGGGATTCAATACTAGACTTTTTAAAATTTTTAAAAAGTAATGGCCTTATAAGTAAGGATTTTAAGAATATCTCTTTAAAGAAGCCCTTTGCCTTTGAAAAATTTAGTGATAACGGTTTCGTGTCTGATTTAAAATCTTTAATAAAAAAGGTGAATAATTTATTTGATATTGATAGTCTGAAAGTTTTAAGTGAGAGTTTGTCTTTTGATTCTGAACTTAGTGACAAAATAGAAATATTAAAAAATTTTGAAAAAGTTCTATCTGATCTTAACATTTTGTTTGATAATGTAACTTCTCTTTTTAATTTTGATGTTTTAAGTGTTGATCTTAATTCTAATCATAGAGATTTGAATATTGTAAAGAGAGAGAGGGAAAAAAATGTTATTGGTATTGATGTTAAAAATTTTAAAAAAAATGATAGTGTTAAGGAATTTTTTAATTCAGGTTCTAGGTTTAGGTTAATTGATAGTGAAAATTGTGTTCGCAAATATGGTCTTAAAGAAACGTTTGATGGATTGACAGAATTTATAGGTGATCTTTCTAGTTTTAATGCAAAACCTGTTAAAGGATCTTTTATTGGTCACATTGCTGATAATTTAATGTCAGAATGGAATTTAAAAATAAATCATAATATTGTGAACAAGGCCAAAATTGTGTTAAAATCGAATGATACAGGAGAAATTAGGCTGATTTTAAAGCCCAAAAGACTTGGTAGTATAAGAATTAATTTAAATCTTGATTCTAATAATAATTTATTAGGTAAGATTATAGTTGACAATCATAATGTTAGGACTCTTTTTGAACAAAATATGTATTCAATCAGTAAAATGTTAAATGATAATGGTTTTAATACTAGTTTAAATCTTTTTCTTGCAGGTAGTGGTTCTGGATTTTTTTCTGGTAATTTTGAGGATGATGTTGAGAGCCAATCATTTTCTTTGAATAAGAATAATATCTTTAAAATTGAGGATAATGTTGAGATTTCTGGTGATTTAGAAAAAAGTATTAATTTTATTGTTTAAAATGGAGGATAGATGGGTAGAGTTGATTATATTGACAATTTAGTCGGTATAGGCCGAGCTAAGGAAATATCTAATTCTAAGGTACAAAGAGGTGTGAAGGGTAATAATCTTGGTCGAGATGATTTTTTGAAACTACTTATTACTCAACTTAAATATCAAGATCCTACAGATCCAATGAAAGATAAAGAGTTTATTGCTCAAATGGCACAATTCTCAGCTCTTGAACAAATGACAAATATGAGTAAATCTTTTGAAAGCCTCTCATCTGTTCTTGGTATAAATAAGGATTTGGATTTATTGGGCAAAATAGTTGAATTTGAACATGTTGATGGAGAGATTATTAAGGGTAAAGTTACAAATATTAAAACAGGAATAGTTCCACAAATTATGATTGATGGCAAGTATTATGTTTATAATAATATTTTGTCAGTAGGATTGGAGGAGTAGTTATATGATGAGGTCTTTATATTCTGGTGTTTCTGGTCTTCAGAATCATCAAACAAGAATGGATGTTGTTGGTAATAACATTGCCAATGTTAATACTATTGGTTTTAAGAAAGGAAGAGTTAATTTTCAAGATATGATATCTCAGAGTATTTCTGGAGCGTCTCGTCCTACTGATGGGCGCGGAGGTGTTAATCCAAAACAAGTTGGTCTTGGAATGAGTGTTGCTACTATTGATACTATTCATACTCAAGGATCCTTTCAAAGTACCCAAAAAGCTTCTGATCTTGGAATTAGTGGTAATGGTTTTTTTATTTTAAGAGATGGTAATAATTCTTTTTATACAAGAGCTGGTGCATTTGATGTTGATTCTAATAGGCGTCTTGTAAATCCTGCAAATGGTATGAGAATTCAAGGTTGGATGGCAAAGTCTATTGGAGGAGAACAGGTTATTAATACATCTGCTGATGTTGAAGATTTAGTTATTCCTATTGGGGATAAAGAAAGTGCTAAGGCTACTGAACACATTACTTTTGCTTGTAATCTTGATAAAAGATTACCTATAATTGAGGAAGGTGCAAGTGAAGTGGATGTTGCTCGTGGTACTTGGGTTGTTAATAAGACTATTTATGATAGTTTTGGAAATACTAGTGTTGTTGAACTTAGAGTTGTAAAGGATACAACTACTCCTAATTTATGGAACGCTACAGTTTTAGTAAATGGAGAGACAAATTCCAATTTTACAATAGGCTTTAATAATGAAGGAGCATTGCTTTCTTTAAATGGTCAGGCAGGTCAGCCTGGTGATTTACTTGAGTTTCCTATAACTTTTGGTGTTGTGAATGCTAATGCCGGAGAAGTTGGTGAGCAGCAAACTATTAATCTTAGACTTGGTAATGTTGGTAGTTATACTGATTCAATTACTCAATTTGCTGATGCAAGTACTACAAAGGCTATTATTCAAGATGGATATGGTATGGGATATATGGAAAACTATGAAATAGATCAAAATGGCATAATAATGGGAGTTTATTCAAATGGTATTAGACGAGATATTGGCAAAATTGCGCTTGCTTCATTTGTTAATCCTGGAGGACTTGCAAAGGTAGGTGATACTAATTTTAGTGAGACAAGTAATTCAGGTCAGGCTAGGATAGGTGAAACTGGTTTGGCAGGTCTTGGTACTATTAGAGCAGGAGTTTTAGAAATGGCTAATGTTGATCTTGCTGAACAATTTACAGATATGATAGTTACTCAAAGAGGTTTTCAGGCTAATGCTAAAACTATAACCACTTCGGATCAGTTATTACAAGAGCTTGTAAGACTTAAGAATTAATTTTTTTGTTTTAGTTTATGATTTATGTAACTAAACTTAATGGCGATGGGTATTATTTAAATCCTTGTCATATTGAGAGTATTGAGGCTAATCCTGATACTACGATTCTTCTTATGAATGGTAAAAAATTGATTGTAAAAGAAGATGTAGTAGAGGTTGTGGATAAAATCAAGATGTGTAGGAGAGAGATTGCTTTGTTAGATAGAATTATACAAGAGAATAAGGGAGTTGAGCTATGAATTTAGCTAGTATAGTTGGATGGGGCGTTGGATTTGGTGCTATTTTAATTTCTATGGCATTTACTCCTACAGGATTAGGGGTTTTTTGGGATTTGAGTTCTGTGTTTATTACGGTTGTTGGTTCTTTTTCTGCACTTGTGGCTTCCTCAGAGATTCCCACTGTAAAGAGAATTCCTACATATCTAGGATTGTTCTTTAAAAAGAGTTCTTTTGGTAAAGTTTTCATTATAAAGACTTTAGTTGAACTCTCAGAAAAAGCCAGAAAAGAAGGGCTTTTATCTCTTGATGATGAACTTGATCAAATCAATGATCCTTTTTTTAAGTCTGGAATGAGACTTGTTGTTGATGGTGCTGATCCTGAGATAATTAGAACTATGCTTTATCTTGAACTTGATCAAATGCAAGAGAGACATAAGATTGGTGCTGATCTTTTTGGAACTTGGGCAAAGCTTGCTCCTGCTTTTGGAATGACAGGTACGCTTATTGGGCTTATAGCTCTTCTTGGGAATTTAGAAGACAGATCAGCTCTTGGTTCTTCTATGGCTGTTGCTCTTATTACAACTCTTTATGGTACAATAATGGCAAATTTAATGTTGCTTCCTATTCAAATTAAATTAGAGTCTATAGATATTGAGGAAGCATCAGTTAAGACGATGATCGTTGAGGGTATTTTATCAATCCAGGCAGGGGATAACCCTAGAATTTTAGAACAAAAATTGGTAACGTTTTTAACTCCTAAAGATAGGAGTCAGCTTGGAAGCGGTATTCTTGGGGGTGAGTGATGTCATTGAGAGATAGGAAGAAGCGTTCAAAGTGTGCTGAAGGTACTCCTGAATATATGTTAACGTATGGAGACATGGTTACCTTGTTACTTATTTTTTTTGTTACTATGTTTTCATTAAATGATATTATTCTCAAAGAAAATGTATTAAAAATAATGTCAGCTTCATTTACAGGATCCGGATTTTTTAAGGGCGGAAAGACCTTAGATATTAATAAGCTTTCTTATTTGAGTAATAGTTTTATGTCTTTACCCTCTACTGAGAAGAATAAGCAAGCTTCTCAGGCGTCTAAAAATAAGTCTATTATTGAATTTATTGAAAAGATTCAGTCTAATAGGGTTATTGTGAGACATTATGAACGCGGTGTTGTTGTATCTCTTTTGGCCGATGCTTTTTTTGATTCAGCTAGTGCTGAGGTTAAGCTTGATGATAATAGGGAAACTATACAAAAGATAGCTTCTTTTATTGGGTTTTTGGATAATCAAGGGTATAATTTTAAAATCGAAGGACATACAGACAATGTTGATGTTAATATAAATGGAATTTGGAAAAGCAATTGGGAGCTTTCATCGGCAAGAGCAGTAAATATGTTAGAGCAGATTTTGAATTACACCGATCAGTCTAAGATACAAAGCATTGAGAGTAAATTTGAGGTATCTGGATTTGCGGGAAGTAGACCGGTTGCTACAGATGATACTCCTGAAGGTAGAGCTTATAATAGAAGAATAGATATTTTGATTACTAGTGATGCTTCTTTGAGTTCTACTAAAGGTATTAATCACTAATAATGTTTTAGTAATGAAAGAAGAAATTTATAGGAGGTAATATGCCTGAGAGAGATGATGGTAGTATTGATGTAGGTGGTGCGGATAGTAAAAGAATGGGACTTCTACCTGATGTTATAATAAAAATCTTGCAAATATTAGCAATAGGATTATTTACTGTTGTTGTTATGATAATAGTTGCTTATTTTGTTTCTAAGATGGTAGTAAGTCAAAGTGGGGCACCTAATAATTTTCCAATTTTTTCTAATGAATATTTGGGAAAACCCCCTATGCTTATATGGTATGAAAGCATAGATGAAATTAGGGGAACTACTCAAGATACTCCTCCAAAGACTTTTGTCATAAAACTTGCGTTAGGTTATGCTGAGAATAATGTAAATATTTTAAGTGAGCTTGGAAGACAGAAAGTGCGGTTAAAAGATATTATTAGAGAATATTTTAGTCAAAGAACAGGACAAGAGATAAAGAACGAAAGTCAGATTAAGGCGGAAATTAAGGCTAGAATTAATAGTATTCTTAGAAATGGTGAAATAAAAGAGATAGCATTAACACAAATTGATATTTTTGATATGTGATTTTTAAAAGGAATTTTGAATGGCAGGTAATCCGGGAGCATTATCACAAGATGATATAGATAGTCTTTTAGAATCTATTAATTCATCTGATAATTTATCATCAGATGATTCACTTTCTAATATCATATCCAGTCCTATGGGCAAGAAACAGAAAATTAAAGTTTATGATTTTAAAAGACCAGATAAATTCTCAAAAGAACAAGTAAGGACAGTATCAAGTTTTCATGAAGCATTTGCAAGGTATACTACAACTTCACTCTCAGCACTTTTGAGAAAGATGGTTCATGTACATGTAGCTTCAGTTGATCAGTTGACTTATGAAGAGTTTATTAGATCTATTCCAAATCCTACTACTTTAGCAATAATTAACATGGATCCTCTTAAGGGTTCTGCTATATTTGAGGTTGATCCAACCATTGCGTTTGCAATAGTTGATAGACTTTTTGGAGGAGATGGAGATACTATTAAGGATAAGAGTAGAGATTTAACAGAAATAGAACAGTCTGTCATGGAAAGTGTTATTATCCGTATACTTGCTAACATGAGAGAAGCTTGGTCGCAGGTAGTCGATCTTAGGCCTCGTTTTGGGCATATAGAGGTTAATCCTCAATTTGCCCAAATAGTTCCTCCAACAGAAATGGTTATTTTAGTAACTCTTGAAGTTAAGATAGGTAAAGTTGAAGGGCTTATGAATTTTTGTTTGCCTTATATTACAATAGAGCCTATTGTATCTAAGCTTTCAACAAGATATTGGCATTCTTTAATTGGTGTAGGCACTACTAGTGAAAATCTTGACATCCTTAGAGAAAAGCTTGAGAATACAGATATGCTTTTAGTGGCTGAAATCGGAGAGGTTAAATTAAAGGTAAGAGAAATATTATCCTTAGCAAAAGGTGATGTGCTTAATCTTGAAAATTCTCCAATAGATAAGGATTTGATCTTAAAGGTAGGGACTAAACAGAAATTTAAGTGTAGAATGGGTCTTGTTGGAAATAAGATTTCAGTTCAGGTTACAGAAAAAGTTGGTGAAGTAGAGGATTTTGATTTGTTAAAGGAACTCACGGAAGAGGTTGAATAGGTTGTTGAAAGTTTAAATGTGTTAATAAGTTTAATGAAGAGGTGAATTAATGGCTATAGATGATAAGAGTGATATTGGTGAAGAGAAACCTGAGATAAAGGGTGTTAAACTTCCTGATTTAATTGATACTTTGCCTGAAGGTGTTGATCCTAGTAATTTTGGTCTTTTGATGGATGTTTCTATGCAAGTCACTGTTGAACTTGGTAGAACTGAGCGTAAAATAAAAGATATACTTGGCATGTCTGAGGGAACGATTATTACACTTGATAAACTTGCTGGTGAGCCTGTAGATATTTTGGTAAATGGTAAAGTGATAGCTAAAGGAGAGGTTGTTGTAATTGATGAGAATTTTGGTGTTAGAATTACCGAAATAATTAAAATTAAAAATGAGTAGACTAACTTTATTTAAGTTTGTGTTTTTAATTATTTTTATATTTTTTTTTAAAAATTTGTTTGCACAGGAGAATGAAGTTGATTTAGATATTTCTTCTTCTAGTTTAGAGAATGAGGTTAATTTACCGATATTTGAGGGTGATAAGGCTAATTTGAATAATAAAGATATACAAAATATATCTCTTTTCAGTATTTCAGATTTAGTTACTATATTTTTGTTCTTTCTTTTTTTTCTTATTTGTATCTTTTTGTTCAAGAAAATGATTCTAAATCATAAGAAAGTTAAAAATAGTTATAAATCAAATTTTATAAGAGAGCTTGCTTTTTATGAAATAGATAATAAAAATTCTGTAAGGGTTATCAATATACTAGGTAATGTTTATGTATTTTTGGTATCAAGTAATTCTTCTATTTTGCTAAGAGAGATCAAACAGGGTGAAGAACTAGATAATTTAAAATTTGAGCTTGATAAAGCTAAAAGTCTTAGTGATATAACTTCATTTAAGTCAATTTTTAATAAAATATTGCGTAAGAACAAAAAAGATGAATTATCTTTTGATAAGACTGAGTATGCGGCATTGGAGAATGATATTGAGACTTCGTTAAAAAGTAAACAAGATAGGCTGAAAAAGTTTTAGAGGTTGAATTTGAGTAAAAAATTAAGTTTTTTCTTATTTTTTGGAGTTATAAATTTTGCATTTGCTCAAACTAAATCTTTGCAAACTACTACTGGTTTAAATTTTCCGTTTGTTGATCTTGTAAATTCTGTTGGCGGTGGAATAATTTTTCCTTTGCAACTGTTATTGATATTAACTATAATAACTCTTTCTCCAGCTTTTTTAGTTTTGATGACTTCTTTTTTAAGGATAGCAATAGTATTAGATTTTATTAGAAGGGCATTATCACTTCAACAATCACCACCTAATCAGGTAATAATGGGATTGGCTTTATTTTTAACTCTTTTTACTATGTGGCCAACTTTTAACATAATATATAAAGAAGCATATTTGCCTCTTCAGGACTCAAAAATAGGTTTTAATGAATTTTATGATAGGGGAATTGCTCCTCTTAGAAATTTTATGTATAAGCAAATGTCTAATAGTAAGCATGAAGAGATTAGATTGTTTATGAGTATTAGTAATTATCCCAGGCCTAAGAATTTTAGTGAAGTTCCTACTCATGTTCTTATTGCATCTTTTGTTTTGCACGAGCTGAAAGTTGCTTTTAAAATGGGCATTTTAATATTTTTACCATTCATAGTGATAGACATTATTGTAGCTGCCGTTTTAATGGCGATGGGAATGATAATGTTGCCGCCTGTAATGATATCTTTACCATTTAAACTTATGCTTTTTGTAATGGTAGATGGTTGGACTTTGATTACTAGTGGGCTTGTGAAAAGCTTTATGTGAAGGATTTAAATGACAACAGGACAAATTATTTATTTAATTAGAATTTCTATTGAGAATATTATTATTCTCTCAGCGCCAATGTTGATTACAGCTCTTATAGTTGGTCTTCTAATTTCAATTTTTCAAGCTGTTACATCTATTCAAGATCAAACACTTAGTTTTATTCCTAAGATTATTATAATACTTTTAACTCTTGTTATATTTGGTCCTTGGATTTTGAAAAAGCTTATGCTTTTTGCTTTTATGGTTTTTAGTCAAATACAAAATATATAATGTATGGATTAAAGTATGAATATGAATTTTTTAGTTTTAAAATCTTTTGTGATTTTGCCTGTGTTTGTTAGGATTTTTCTTTTCCTAAGGTTTTCACCTTTTTTTGCAACTATAAGAATGAGTTATTTAAATTTTTTCTTTGCTTTAATTTTGTCTATTATTGTTGTAGATAAGATAAATGTTGTTTACCCTTTAGATAATTTGATTGCATTTACGTTGATATTGGCAGGAGAAGCTATTTTAGGTCTTATTCAGGCTTTTTTTGTAAGCATAATTTTCAGTGTTTTTCATTTGCTTGGATTTTTTTTCTCAAATCAGATGGGTCTTGCTTATGCAAATATTTTCGATATTTTTGCAGAAGAGGATAATTTAGTAATATCTCAAATATTTACTTGTCTTTTTTTGCTTTTATTTTTATCAAATAATGTTTTATTACGTTTCTTTATGATTGGAGTGCATGATTCTGTTTTAAATGTTAGAGTTGAAAATATGGTTAATATAAAAAATTATGAATTTATTGAGTTGATGTTTTATTCTTTTGCTATTCTTTTTGAAAAAGCTTTGATAATTTCTCTTCCAATATTGGGAGTTCTTTTACTTTTATATTTAATTTTAGGCATACTTGCAAAGACCTCTCCCCAGATTAATTTATTAATGATTAGTTTTGCAGTTTCGTTGGGATTGGGATTAATTATTTTATATATTGGTTTTCCAAGTTTGGTGATGTCAGTTAAGAGAGTAATTGAACTTGCTTTAGAATCTATGAGGAATGCTTTAAATTTATTTTCTGAGACCTTAAAATGAATACTAGAAATGAATTTTTAAGTAAAAATTGGTATATCCCTCTTAATTTTTTTGCCTCAGAGGATGAGGGTAGAACTGAACTTCCTACTGAACAAAAAAAACAAAAAGCAAGAGAAGAAGGGCAAGTATTAAAATCAACCGAAATTAATATGGCAGTTACTCTTTGCATATTATTTGCTGTGTTTTTCTTTATGTTATCTTATTTTGCTTACGAATTAATGGATGTTTTTAGGTGGCAAGCTGGTAAGCTTCCAGAGATAATATCGATTAGTATTTATTCATTGGGGTTTGCATATATTAGATCGATGCTTGGATATGTGATTGTATTTCTTTTGATATCGTTTATAGTTGTTTTTTTAATTAACGTTGTGCAAGTTGGCTTTTTGATAACCTTTAAACCTATAGTTCCCAAATGGGATAGAGTAAATCCAAATTTTTCAAAGTGGATTAAAAATTCTTTTGGTTCATTTGATGCTTTTTTTAATTTGTTTAAAAGTTTATCAAAAATTGCTATAATATCTTTTATATATTATATAATGCTAAGAAGCAATATAGGTAAAATCTCAAGAATGTTTGAATATAGTCTTGAAGATGGTATTTCTGTTATATTAAGTCTTGCTTACAGAATATGTTTTTTTTCAGTAATAGTATTGATAGGTATTAGTATATTGGATTATCTTTTTCAAAGAACTCGTTATATTGAAATTTTGAAAATGACAAAAGAAGAAGTGAAGCAAGAGAGAAAAGAAATGGAAGGAGATCCTCTGCTTCGTTCTAGAATGCGGGAGCGAATGAGAGAAATTTTGAATGCTAATTTAAAAGTAACGGTTCCTCAAGCGGATGTAGTAATTACGAATCCGGAACATTTTGCTGTTGCTATTAAGTGGGATAGTAATACTATGTTAGCACCAAGGGTGCTTGCAAAGGGGCAAGATGAAATTGCATTTGTAATTAAGCAAATTGCCAGGGAAAATAATATTCCTGTGATGGAAAATAAGCCTCTTGCAAGGGATCTTTATGCTAATGTTGATGTTAATGAAGAAATTCCAAGAGAATATTGGGAAATTGTTTCTAAAATTCTTGTGAAAGTGTATTCTATCGCTAAAAAATTTAATTAGAGGTTAAGTTGTTGGATGCAAGAAAAAACTCTGTATTAGTATATTTTGGACTTAATAATAAAGCTGACTTGGTAGTTTCAGTTGGTTTAATACTTGTTGTTGCTAGTTTTATTTTGCCACTTCCTGCATTTATTTTAGATGCTTTGATTGCAGTTAATTTGGTAATAAGTCTTTTAGTTATGCTTATTGTTCTTTATTCTAAACGTTCACTTGATTTTTCAGTTTTTCCAACGCTTTTACTTGTGATGACCATTTTTGGTCTTGTTTTAAATATTTCTTCTACTAGATTAATTTTGATAAAAGGAATAAGTTTTGATGGTCAAATGATAAGGGCCTTTGGAACATTTGTTGTTGGAAGTTCTGGAACTCAAGGTCTCTTTGTTGGTTTTATAATATTTCTTATTATAATTGCAGTTCAATTTATTGTTATCACTAAGGGTTCTACAAGAGTTGCTGAAGTGGCCGCTCGTTTTGCTCTTGATGCTCTTCCTGGAAAACAGATGGCTATTGATTCTGCCTATAGTTCTGGAAATTTAACAGAAGAGGAAGCTACAAGGCAGAAAAATGATTTGCAAGCTGAAGTAAATTTTTATGGTGCTATGGATGGTGCTTCTAAATTTGTGTCAGGCAATGTGAAGGTTGGATTTTTAATAACGCTTATAAATATTCTTGGAGGACTTATAATAGGGGTTACTCTTCAAGGACTTAGTTTTAGCGATGCGGTCAATAATTATGTGTCTTTGACTGTTGGGGATGGACTTGTTTCTCAGCTTCCAGCGTTGTTAATTTCAACAGCAACAGGGCTTATTGTTACTAGATCGATATCAAAAAATAGTTTTGGAGTTGAGATTATTGAACAATTTACTTCCTATTCAGGAATTTATTGGATTGTATCTGGGTTTTTATTATTTTTGGCATTTCTTCCAGGGTTCCCTACATTAATACTCATTCTTTTAGGTATGTTGATAGCCTTTTTAGCTTATTCACTGTCTAACTTAGATAGGAATAGAGAACTTCGTGAAAAACAAAAAGCCGAAGAGCAAATATTAAGTTATGCTGATAAGGAGATTGCTCCTGTAGTACCACTAGATCCATTGGCTTTAGAGATTGGGTATAATCTTGTTCCAATAGTTGATGATTCAAAGACCTCAGAACTTCTTGATCGTATTGTGAAAATACGTCGTGAAATTGCTCTTGAATTGGGAATAGTTGTGCCTAAGATTAGAATAGTGGATAATATGCGACTTGAACCAAATGAGTATTCATTTAAGCTTAGGGGAGTAGAGATTGGACATGGGGAAATTAAGTTAGGTAAGTTTTTGGTTATAAATGTGGGATCTGATTCTGGTATTGAAGGAGATCTGACAAAAGATCCTTCATTTGGACTTCCATCTCTTTGGGTAAATGACAATGGGAGGGAAATTGCTGAAAAATTAGGTTATACTGTAGTTGATCCTCCTTCAATTATTGCTACTCATATGACTGAACTTATTAAGAGGCATGCTTGTGAGATTTTGACACGTCAGGATGTTCAAAATATTCTTGATCTTTTTAAAAAAGATTATGGAGCTATTGTTGAAGAAGTTTTAAAGGATTTTTCAGTGGGAGAAATTCAAAGAGTGTTACAAGGTCTTTTAAAAGAACAAGTCTCAATACGTAATTTAGTGACAATTTTTGAAACAATAGCAGACTTTACGAGTATTACTAAAGATACATTTTTTTTAATTGAAAAATGTAGACAAGCAATTGGAAGACAGATAGTTAGTGGATATTTAAATTCTAATTTAGAACTTAATGTGATAACAATAAATCCAGAATTTGAGCAAAAAATAATTGATTCACGATTTGAGACGAATAACGATCTTATAAGTTCTCTTGATCCAAATTTAAAAACTAAATTTATTTATGAACTTTTTAGACTTGTAAATGAGGTTCAATCACAAGGATATTATCCTGTTGTACTATCGAGTGAATCCGCACGACCTGTAATAAGGGTCTTGACCAGTAGAGAACTTCCAGATATTGTTGTTATATCTGTTTTAGAGGTTCCTAAAAATGTTAAAGTTAATGTGCTTAAAACAGTAGAGGTTGAAGAGTAGTATTATGGTTCAGTATTTTACAGAAAGAGGTCCGACCTATAATGAGGTCATAGAAACTGTTAAGAAGAAATATGGAAAGAATGCTAGAGTTATGACTTATAAGACAATAGCTCATGGAGGAATATTTGGCTTGTTTAGTAGAGATTGGATTGAAGTTTCAGGTTATGTTAGATATGACATTGGACAACAACAAATAAATGTCGAAGAGGAGAAGCGTAAAATTCTTCAAAGCATTAAAAAAGAAGAGAGTTCTTCAATTGAGGATGTAATTAAGGAAGTTAAATCTCTAAAAAATGAACTTGCACATAAAAAGGAAGAAATTAATCATCCAACAATTTTAAAAATAGAAGATATTTTACGTAGTAATGATTTTTCTGAAAGTTACATTAGAGATATTAATAATTTTATTAAGAGAGAGTTTAGTTTATCAGATCTTGATGATTATGATAAAGTTAGAGATAGTGTTATAATATACATTGCTAAAACTATTAAATGTTCAGGTTCTATTATTGATAATCTTAAGAAAAGAATTTTTATTTTAGTTGGACCAACGGGTGTTGGGAAGACCACTACTATTGCAAAACTTGCAGCGATCTATGGAATTAATAGTGATGATAAGAGTTTGAATATTAAGATTATTACCATTGATAACTATCGTATAGGAGCTAAGAAACAAATTCAAACATATGGTGATATTATGGGGATTCCTGTTAAGGCGATTGAATCTTTTAAAGATTTAAAAGAAGAAATTACACAGTCAAAGGATTTTGATCTTGTTCTTATTGATACAATTGGTAAGAGTCCTAAAGATTTTATGAAACTTGCTGAGATGAAGGAACTTCTTAATGCTTGTGGTCGTGATGCTGAATTTCATTTGGCTGTCAGCTCTACTACAAAGACGGCAGATATTAAAGAAATATTTCATCAATTTTCTCCCTTTAGCTACAAGACCGTGATTTTTACGAAGTTAGATGAGACAACATGTGTTGGTAATTTAATAAGTTTAATTCATGAAATGAGAAAGGAAGTTTCTTATGTTACTGATGGGCAAATTGTTCCTCATAATATTAGTATTGCAGAACCGCTTACCTTTATCAAAAAAATAAATGGATATAGAATAAGTGATGATATTGAATTTATTCGAAAGCTAAAAGGTAAATCTTATTATTAAGGATAATATATGATAGAAGATCAGGCTCAAAGTTTACGTGATATTATGAGATTGAATAATAGGGCTAGTTTTGTTGTTGATGATAAAATTCAAAATAATAGAACAAGATTTATTGCTGTTACTAGTGGTAAAGGTGGTGTTGGCAAAAGTAATATTGCTGTGGGTCTTGCTCTTAAATATGCAAATCTTGGTAAAAAAGTTTTAGTTTTTGATGCAGATATTGGTATGGCTAATATTAATATTTTGCTTGGAGTCATTCCAAAGTACAGTATTTATCACATGATTATGCAAGGGCGAGGTATTAAGGACGTAATAACAAAGACAGAATATAATATTGATCTTTTAGCTGGTGCTTCTGGGACAACAGAACTTTTAGATTTATCAGAGACCGAGATGAATCAGTTTATAAAGGAGTTATTAAAAGTTTATGAATATGATATAGTGATAATAGATACCAGTGCTGGAATTTCAAGACAGGTTATTTCGTTTTTGTTTTCTAGTGATGATGTAGTTATTGTTACAACACCAGAACCTACTTCTATAACGGATGCTTATGGTATAATCAAGGTTTTATCTCATAAAATGGAAAATTTAAAAAATTTAAGACTGGTTGTCAATAGAGTGGCTAATGTAAGTGAGGGAAAAGGAGTGGCTAAAAAAGTTATTGATATATCAAGTCAGTTTTTGAATTTAAATATTGATTATTTAGGATATGTTTATGAAGATCAAAATATTAGGAATTCTGTTTTTAAACAAAGACCTTTTATTTTATTAAATCCCAATAGTAAGGCTAGTTATTGTCTTGATTCTATTGTGGCTGCTCTTGAAGAAATTACTCTTGATAATAAAAAAAGAAGAGGTGTCATAGGTTTTATATCTAAATTTTTTGGGATGGAATAGGTAATATGTTATTTACTAAAAGACGCAAGTATGTTTTATTATTTAGTGCGTTTGCATTTGTTCTTGCGGTGATTCTTGGCATTTTTGCTCGCGTGCCTTTTATTACAGTATTGTTTAGAGCGGTTTTTCAGTTTATAGTTTTTTTTTGTATTGGACTTTTACTTGAATTTATATACAAGAAATATTTGTATGATCTTTTTAAAGATGATAGTTTGAGTAATGATACAAGGAAGAAGGATATTGATGAGAATAGTAACTGTAAGCCTGAAACAGATGATAAGAATTCTTTTTCTAAAAATATTCATCTTGATAATAATAAAAGTGGTGATAATGACAATTATAGTCTTTCAGACAAATTGAGTAAATATGACACAGTTGCTAAAGAGAGTAAATTAAATAGTAAGTTATTAGATCAAATTTCACATGTTGAGAATACTGATCCAAAAATTGTTGCTGAGACTATTAAGAGTTTGATTAATAAAAAGGAATAATTATGGCTACGATTAGCGATTTTGCGGATTTTAGGAATAGAATTAAGAATTATTTAGAAAGAGAAAATCGTATTAATTTAATAGAGGTGGAGTCAGATACGCTTGAAGAGGCTTTAAATGATGCTTCTTTAGAACTTTCAGTTCCTTATAAAGACTTGAATTATGAGGTCTTGGTACGTGGAAATAATGGACTATTTGGATATGGTAAGAAAAACTGGAAAATAGTTGCTTATAAGAATTCTTATTCAAAGTTTGGTGTTACTGATGTTTTAAGTTCACAAAGTGAATTTGAAGAAGTTGCGTCTCTGGATGGGAAATTTTTTATCAGGAGAACTGCCAAGGGGGTATTTTTGAAGGTTACGCCTGCTCAAGGAGATGGGAGTGTTGTTAAGTTTAAAGATGTAATGGATAAATTTGCTTCATATAGTAATATCAAAGATTTGGATGAAAATTTTGTTAGATCGGTTATTGAGGATGCTAATGGTAAGTATGAACAAGTATCTGTTTTTGAGGCCGATCTTGTTGAGAGTGTAACTATGATGGTTCATATATCAGAAGATTCAATGTCAGTAACTGTTGAATTTACTGTTCCTGGACCTAATGGTGCTGAAGTTTTGGAAAAAGATATTTATAGTATTCTTAAGAAATATGGAGTATCAGATCGAGCATTGCTTAAGAATAAAATAAAAGAATTTGTAGATTATCCTTTTTATGGTGAACCAGTTGAGATGGCAAGGGGAGTAAATCCTGTTAAGGGAAGAGATGCTTATATTAATTTTATTGCTAAGAGTAAGTCTTCAGGTGAGTATGGTGCTGTAGGTAATGAGTTTAGAAATGTTAATAGAGGAGATGAATTGGCAGAAATTATTCCCTTATCAGAGGGTATTGAAGGGTATACTGTTTTTGGAAAAATATTAAGAGCAGAGCATGGTCGAGAGCTGGATTTGATTTTGGGAGATAATACTTTCATGGAAGGAAATAAGATTATTGCAGGGTGTGATGGATATATATCTATTTCAAATGGTATTATTTCTGTGCATGATGTTTATGTTGTTGAGGGTGATGTTGGACCTGGTACTGGAAATATAGTAAATAATGGTATGGTGCTTGTTAAGGGAAGTGTTTTAGATGGATATAATGTTATGGCTAAGAGTGGAATAGAAGTCAATGGACTTGTTGGTAGGTGTAATTTGAGAACTGATGGTTCTATTGTTCTTCGAAGTGGGGCTAATGGAAAGGGTGGTTCAGAGATTTATGCAAAGAAGTCTATTAAGTCTAAATTTTTAGAAAATGTTAATGTACGATGTGAAGGCAATATTGAAGTTGTAAGAGGAATTGTCAATTCTTTTGTTTCTTGTACAAAGAAGGTGCTTTGCATTGGAAAAAAATCTAAGATAGTTGGTTCTGATGTTCGTGCAAGAGAAGAGGTTCGAGCATATTCTATTGGATCTGAGGGTAATGCTGAGACTTCTATTTGTGTTGGGTGTGATCCTGAAATAAAAGTTTTGCTATCTAGATTTACTGAATATCTTGTGAAGATTGAGAAACGGTTGGAAGTTTTAACAAAAGATATTTCTGCTTTAAAGAAGAACATTCAACTTACTGTTGATAAAGCTGAGAAATCTTTAAAAATTGACAGTTGTAATGAGCTTATTAATGAGCGAGATATTTTAATTTTGGAAATAAAGATGGTAAAAGATAAGCAAGAAAGTTTGCAAGATGCACTTGAAGATAGTAAGATTGATGGCAAAATTTTTGTTGAGTACATAGCTTATACTGGCGTTAAGTTACATATTAAAGATGCTTATTATGAACTTCCAAGAGATTATAATAATATTACTTTTGTAGAGGATGACAATATTATTAAAATGTTAGCTTATGTTCCTTTTAAATCTAAATAGGTTGCAAATTGTAGGAGGAGCTTTATGGATATTAATGGTTCATCTGAAGTTGTAAAGATAATTACACAAGGTGTTTTTAAGGCTAGTGAAATTTCAAATGAAGATTTAAGGAAAAAAAAGATAAGAGAAAATAAAAATCTGAGTTTAAATCAAAGCAAGAGTTATCATGTTGACTCTGAAATAAATAGCATATATCCAGCTGATGAAAGCATGGATGGTAATGTCAATTTTATTACAATGTCAAAAATTAAGACTGCTAAGAGAAATTCACCTGGCATATATGATATTAATTTTCATGATCCAAAAATTGGAAGAAACATTGATATTGAGCGATAGTTTAAGTATAGGACATTCTGTATGTTTGTTGTTTTTTGTTTTATTTTGATTATATTTATTTTTATATATTTTCATATTTATATTAGTTTGAAAATCAAATCTAATAGTATACTTAGGAAATTTAGGAGTGAGGTAGATAAAACTATTATTGAAATTAATCAAGCAACTGATAGAAATATAAATATTATTGAGATAAAGATTGAAAGCTTAAATAGAATTATTAAGGAAGTTGATGAGAGGATAGAAATACTTGATCAAAGACTATTGGGATTTAATGCTCATTCGATTTCAATGGGAAGTAATAATTTTAGCATGAAAGGGGATAGTAGTGTTTATAAGAGTAATTTAGATTATTCAATACCTACTATTGAGAAAAATATAATCAAGGAAGGATATAATATTCGCCAGCAAGTTATTTCGCTTTATGAGCAAGGAATGTCTTTAGAAGTTATTGCTAAAAAGTTGAAATTGGATTTGGGTGAAATTGAATTAATTGTTTCAATTCATAGGGGTACTTGATGGAAAAATGGATAGGCATAGATCTTGGGACTACAAATATTGTAGCGTCTTATTTTGATGCTAATTCTAGGGTTATATTAAATGATAGGGGTGAGAGAATGACACCTTCTATTGTGTCTTTTACAGATTCTGGTATTATTGTTGGTAGTATTGCTAGACATCAAATATTGGTAAACCCAGATAAGACTTTTTATAATTTTAAAGTTGATATAGGTACCGAAGTCTCTTATAAAGTGGGTAATAATACATATAGAGCTGAGGATATTGCTTCTTATTTACTTTTAAATGTGAAGATGAATGCTGAGAAATTTTTAGGTACAGAGATTTGTGATGTTGTAATAACTGTTCCTGCTTATTTTTCTGAAATTCAAAGAAGAGGTGTTGTAGAAGCTGCAAGTCTTGCGGGATTGAAATGTCGTGCAATACTTAATGAACCAACAGCAGCCGCTTTGTCTTATGCTTTTGAAAAACAAATAGATGGATTATTTCTTGTTTATGACCTTGGTGGTGGAACTTTTGATGTTACTCTTTTAGAAAAACAAAATGATACTTATACTGTTCTTGCAATTAAGGGCGAGAATAAACTTGGCGGAAATAATTTTAATGAAGTCATAGAAAGGCATGTCTTAACCAGTTTTGAGGAAGAATATCCTGATATTAATTTAGATGATATTGTTATTCTTGAACAGATAAGAGACAAAATTGAAGAAGCTAAAAAAAGTTTATCTATTATGGATGAGGTTAGTATTGTATTACCTTTTCTTGATGGCAAGCATTTGAATTATAAACTTAAGAGAAATGATTTTAATTCTATGATTAAGGAATTTATAGAGAAAACTATTAGTCTTACAAATGAATGTATTGTCGATTCAGGTGTTGATCTTGAACGTATTTCAAAAATAATACTTTCAGGAGGTTCAACAAGAATTCCTTTAGTTAAAGAGAGATTGAAGGAAATTTTTCCTAAAATTGAAGTATTGGATTCTTTAAATCAAGATGAAGTTGTTGCAAATGGTGCGGGCATTCATGCTTGTAGTCTGTCAAATAATAGTACTCTTATTGATTTTAAAGATGTAACCCCTTATTCTCTTGGCATTGAGACTTGTAATGATGGATTTTTTACGTTAATTAAGAGAAATACTTTATTACCGGTTTGTGAGCGAAAAATCTTTACAACAACTAATGATTATCAGGAAGAGATTGAGATACATGTCCTTCAAGGTGAATATAAGAAAGCATCTTTGAATTATTCTATAGGCAGATTCTTTTTTAGTAATATACAAAAGGCTTTAAGAGGTATGCCAAAGATAGAGATACTTTTTAGTTTGGATGAAAGTGGTATCTTAAGCATTTCTGCAAAAGATTTAGATACGCATGCTTCTAAGTCAATTCAAATAAGAATGACAAGTTCTTCTTTTGATAGTGGTTTTGAAAACGAAGGTGTTCTTGCTTCATTAGAAGACATGAGATCTAGTAGGGTGTTAGAAGACAGTATTGAATTGACTTAAACATTTATTTGAATTGAGATATTAATTTTGTTATTATAAGTTTTTTTACAGGCAGTATATTATTTTTCCAATGATATCATTGATGTTTATAAACCCATATTCTCTTGAATCAAGGGAAACTTTTTTGTTTTCTCCTACTACCAGGTAATAATCCTTTGGGATATATATATTTTCTAAAATTTTTAGATGTTCCTTATCTATGTTAAAGTTTAAATTATGTATGGATATTACATTTTGTTTTAGCTTTATAAATTTTTCGCCTGGTATGGCAAAAATTTTTTTAATGGATATTTTTTTTGTTATAGGGTCTTTAATAAGTACCATTTCGTTTTTTTTAGGCAAGCCCCATAATATAATATATGTTTTGCTGTTCTTTAGTCTTATTCCATAAGCTAGTTTGTTATTGATTATCCAATGTTTTTCTAAAATTTTTGGTGACATTGAAGAACCTTTGACTAAATGAAAAGACAGAGATATTTTTATGATTGCTATCATTAATAATAAAGCCAGTATAATGGGTATTAGTACTTGTTTATGAGTTTTGATCATTTTTTAAATTTCCAATTGATATCTTTTAGCAAATTGAAATTTCTAGTGTATAATGAGTCATATTATGATTATACCAAAAAAGGATCAGAATGTATTAAAAAGAAATAGAAATTTTTTATTTGATAGGGCTATTAAAGGTGATTTTGAATTGAGAGATTTTGGTAATATTCGTAACTTTCATAGAAAAAAACGGAAAAAATTTTTTCGTTTTATGAATATTCCAAACAAACTTTTAGATGTAATTAAGTTATTATTTTTGACTTTATTTGGTAGGATGGTAATCATTGATAATTATAAGTATCGATCTTCTTATAATAAGATTCGACTTAAAATGATTAATGATTATGATATCAATCTAACTTATATTTTTATTTTTAGATTTAATGCGATAATTTTTGTTTTAGTATTAGTCTTTTACTTAAATATTTTTTCGTATTATGGTTCGTACATTTTTTTAAGTAGGCTGAGTTTTCCCAAGGATTATTTTATTGATACTTTTTTATATTATAGCGATCAAGATTTAAGTCAGATCAATAATCATCTATTTGGAGTGGATACAAATAGTTATGAAGCAACTGTAAGGAGGCCTTTTGTTTTAAAGGTAGTTAAACATAAAATTAATCCTGGAGAGACACTTTCTCATATTGCAGCCAGATATAGCATAACGAGTGAGACTTTAATTTCTTATAATGATATTAAAGATGTAAGGAGCATTAGGCCTAATTTTGTTATTAATGTGCCTAATATGAAAGGCGTTCTTTATACTGTTGAGAAAAGTGATTCTCTCTCATCAATTGCAAAAAAATATAAGATTCCCAAAGTAGATATTCTTGATGCTAATAACCTTGATAATGAAGTTTTGTATTTAGGGCAAAAATTGTTTATTCCTGGGGGAAAAATGGCTAAAGAATTACTTAGAAATGCTTTAGGAGAGACTTTTTTATTTCCAACTCAAGGCGTTATTACTTCAGGTTATGGCTATCGTCCTGATCCTTTTACCAAAATTATTAGTTTTCATAATGGGATTGATATTGCAAATGTAGCTAATACACCTATTTTTGCAACAAAAGAAGGTATTGTGGTAACAGCTGGATTTAGTGTTGGAGGATATGGAAAATATATTATTATTTCTCATAATAATGGTTTTCAAACTCTTTATGCTCATTTAGGTTCTTTTGCAGTGAAAGTTGGACAGAGGGTTTCAAGAGGACAAATAATAGGACGTATGGGAAGTACAGGGTATAGCACGGGCAATCATTTACATTTTACTATTTTTAAAGATGGAAAAACGGGGAATCCTATGAAATATCTCAGATAGGCTATACGTATTTTGATATATCCAGTGTTTTTAATATTTGTATTAGTTTCTTTCCTTCTATGAGGTCAATTAACCTCCCTTCAATGATTTGTTTGGCTTTATCAGAAAATGTAGCTGGTGCAATACAGAGTCCTTTTAATTTGCTTTCTTTGGTTTTTGCAATAAGGTCTTTTAGGAATAATTCTCCAAAATTTTTTTGATCTGTTCTGACAAATCGAACTATTAAATTTTCTTCCCATTGATTATTTGATAGTTGGAAATTTATGTCTATAAATTGTGAGGTTATTTCATTTATCTTTTTATCTCTTACTTGAAACTTGTTTTTATAGAGTTTAAGGATAATTGCATTAGCTAAATTATCAAACTTTTCTTTTGGACTTCTAAGATATATTCTTAATGCTAAATTTTCATTCAGTCTTTTACTAAATTCTAATTTTTCAGTAATTTTTTGATAGTGTGGATCAATTCTTTCAACTCGAGTAAACGCTTCAGTTGCTTTTTTGTAGTTTTCATGTTCTATATACAGCTCTCCTAGTTTGTAAAATAGTTTAAGGAATGTTTTTGTTGGTAAATCAGGTTTGATCTTCATCATTTCTCTAATGTTATCTTCTAATTTTGTTAAGTTGTTATTTTTTGAATTAATTTCAGATTCAATTAAAAGAGCTTCATATATCCTTCCATCTTTGTTTCTTATTTTGTTTGCAATTGAAAATGCAAGCCGGTCCTGATTTAATTGAGATAGAGATTGGGCATATGCTAATAGAGCATTTACGTCATTTTGTATATATTTGCTTATGCTGTTAAATATCCCGATAGCTTTAGTATAGTTTTCCATATGAAAGAGCGTTATTCCTATGTATTTTAAGACATCCTTATTGTTTTTATCAAATTTATATATTTTTGTGAGATAATGTAGTGCTTCTTTATAATGTGCATTTCTTAAGAAGGCTATTCCAAGGTAGTAATTTGCATCTACATCGGTTTTTTTCATGATGTATGCTTTTTTAAGAAATGTCAATGCTTCTGAATTAAAATTTCTCTCAAGATTATAAAAACCGTAACTTAAGAAAGCCTTAAAAGAATCTATTCTTTGATTTGTAGGATTTTCTTCTATAAGTTGGCATAATTTTTTGGCATATTTAATACCATTTTCAAAGTCTTTATTGGAATAATAATAATCGTTTAGAGTTTGTAAAGCACTTATTTCGTTTGGATTTGTTTTTAATATGTTTGCAGCTTTGTCTGTTAGTTTTTTTGTTTTATTATGTTTACCTTTTTTTCTTATTTTTGTGTTTGATATTGCAATTTTGAAGAATAAAAATATCAAAAGAGATATTGCAGCTGAGGAAAGTATTATGAATAACGGTAACACCCTAACTTCTCCTAAAAAGTCATATTTAGTAATATCATATAAAATAGTAGTTTATAGCCTTTGAATGTTTTTTCTGTTAAATAAAAGATTACTTGTAAGTTGAACATAGTATTAATTATATTATATTATTGTTATAGTTTGATTATATATAAATTTGTTTTTTACAAAAGAACAAAAAGGTTGGAATTCTTGAAAGGGTTTTTAGCCATAAGGCTGTCTAATGATGAATATTTTTCAATTTTAAGTTTGGATGATACTGCTGTAAAGAGAGTGGTATTAGGTAAGATTGCAGATGAAACTAATGTAAAATTGGATTTTTATATTAGTGAACATGATGACTTTTCTAATTCTGTTATTATTGGGTCTTTTTTCTTAGATAATCTTAGGAAAGAGAGTGCTAATATAAATGTTTATTTCAAAATAGATTCTATGATGCTTTATGTTTATGGTGAGTGTGATGGAATTGCAAATAAGTCTAAGTTTGATTTAAGCTTAATTAATCTTGCTGTAGATTCAGAAGAAATTAATGATTTAGAGAGTGCTAAGTCGAGTGATTTGCCCGTTGGTTTTATTGGTGTAGAGCGTGAAGAGGAATTTGTTAAAGAATTTGGCAGTGTTGCTGGGCAGTATGATTCTTTAGATGGTGATTTAGATAATTTTAATGATTTACCTAATTCCCAAAATTTGTCTGCAGACGAAAAGCTTTTTAGTAATGAGAATAATTTTAATTTATTATCGGATTCTTTAAATTCAGATAATGGTACATTGGTAAGTGAAAATTTGGGTTCTGACTCTGATCTTAATTTAGAAAATTTTGATTTTGGGCTTACAGGAGATGGTTTTGAGAATAATATTGATGAAGGGAATGATCTTGAAGAACACGTCCTTAATGATAAAGATACTGTCAGCCGAGATGATTTCGATTTAGATAACATTTCTGTTGATATTAGTGATTCGAGTGCTGCTTCTGATAATTCTGCTGCTAATGCTGTGAAATTAGTTGAAGATAAGGACACTGATTTTAAGAGTGTTAATGTTTATACTCTTCAAGATTCTTATTCTGATAATTGGGACGTTGAGGACATTATTACCGACCTTGATAATGGGTTGGGTGAGAGTGAATTTGATGATGTTGCTTTGGATTTTAGTAAGGAAGATTTTGCTACAGATATTGAAGAGAGTCGATTGGATTTAGATTCGGAAGAAGGTTTGATTCAAACTTCTATGCTTTATTTAAGTCTTATTTCTTTATTTCTTTTGATATTTTTTTCATTGTTTTTGATTTTTTCTAAAGTATTAAATCCTAGAAATTTTGCAATTTATGATTGTCCTTTTTATAAAGAAGAAAAAATTACTAAATGTGAAAACAGTAATTATGTTTAAGCAAATTATTTGTTTGTTCTTATTAAGTTTATTTTCTTGTTCTTTTGGGAAAGGGTCTTTAAATAGCAATATAGTTAAAAGGAATGTTGATAATTTTGATTTAAGTCATCTGAATTGGTTATGGAATTTTGACTATGCGGGAAAAAATTTCGATGAATATTTTGGCATAGATTCAAATTCTTATGTGTATATTGCCTATCTTTTTAAAAAAATAGGATATGATGAAAAGTTTAAGGAATATATGTATAAGGCAATAAAGAGTAGCAATGATATTGCATCTCAATTTGCTGGAATTAAGCTTCTTGAATATTATAATGCTAGAAGGGAATATTTTGAGGCTGAACTTGTTGGACGCAAACTTTACAAAAGATATGATAATAATAAATTTATTATATTAGGATATTTCAAAAGTCTTTATTGGCAAAAAAAGAATGATGAAGCTCTTTTGGTTTTAAATAAGCTTGAAAAGATGAATTTTGCACAATCTCAAGAGAATGAAAATCTTTTATTTAAGGCAGTTCTTTATTTTAATGCTTCTGATATTAATTCATCATTGATTTATTTCAGTAAATTATTTGAAGATTTGCCAGCAGAATATTTACACGTAAGGGCCCATGATTATCTTGTTCTTGAAGAGAGAGCCAATCTTTTAAGTTCAGTTTTTTTTAATCTTGTTAAGTTTAAATCCTTGGTAGCTAATGGAGATTTAAAGGGCGCAATCAGTATATTAAATGATGATTTTAAGAAATATTATAATAATTTTGTATTTTTAAATGATGTTTATAAAGCTTTTCTAGGTTCAGGTTATATTAGTAAGGCGTTGTCTTTTTTTAGTAGTTTAAATAGTGTTTATAAGGATTATTATTTAGGGCTTATTAATTTAAGATTAAAAAAGGACGTAGGGTTTTTTACCATAGTTAAATATTTAGAAAATGCTTCTCTTGAAAATGAACCTTATAGGTTAGAAATACTTAATGAAATTTTTGGCAATTTGATATTTCTGCAGAATACAAGAAATTATTTTGCTCAAAATGTAGCTAGATTTTATACGGGTAAGGATAGGAATAATCTTGGCTTTATTAAGATATTAGATGAATATATTCTAGAAGCTGTGCAATTTAAGGATTATGATAATTTATATGTACTTTATCATAATGGTCAAAATATTATTGATGGTGCTGTTTTATCTAGACTTGCCTTTATTAATGCAAGGCTTATATATCATAAATTTATTGCTTCTAAGTCAAGAAATGAGTATGACGAACTTTTGCGTTCTTCTATTAAGTATAATCGGATATCTTATGCCTCATTTATGAGCAAATATTTGCTGAATCAAAGTATTAATGATTTTTTTGAAAATGATTTAAATATTCATTATGATCAGTCTGATTATGAAAGTTTTTTAGAAGGGTTTTTAAAATTTAATCTGCATTCTTATGTTAGTGCTTTTGTTGCTAGTGATTTTAATAATGGTTATAGGTTTTCTCCTAATTTTTACCGTAACCTTTATGATGAACTTGTAAGGCATGAATATTATTATGAATCTACACTTGCTATTAACTATCTTGTCAAACAAGATAACTCGGCTTTAAGTAGAGATGATTATAAGCGTCTCTATCCGTGTTTGTATAATGATTTAATTAGGTATTGGTCAAAGAGACGGAAACTTGAGCCTAGTCTTGTGTTTTCTTTAATAAAAGCTGAGAGTAGTTTTAAAGGAAATGCTGTGTCTAAGCCTGGTGCTATTGGGCTTATGCAGATTATGCCTTTAACATCAGTTGATGTTTCTAGAGAAATTAAATATTATGATTATGATTTGAAACAACCAAAAGATAATGTTATCATAGGAACTTATTATTTAAGTAAAAGAATAAAAATGATCGGAGAGGTATATAAAGCTCTTGCATCCTATAATGGTGGCATTGGAAATGTGCGTAAATGGGAGAGGGATTATGGGCATTTACCTAAGGAGTTTTTTATAGAAGCAATTCCTTTTGGGCAAACTAGAAATTACGTTAAGAAGATATTGGTTTATTGTGTGTTGTATGATGCTTTATATGAGAGTAAGGGAATGGATTTTATTATAGAATATATTATGGGTAAATTTCCCAAAAGTTTTTAGGTTGTCGCGAACTTGATGGAAAATGTTTTAAGAGTTATGATTTTAGGCTTTGTTCAAGGAATTTCTGAATTTTTGCCTATATCTAGTTCAGGGCATTTGTTGCTTTTAAAAAAGTTTATGCATATTGATCTTCCGATGGTATTTGATATTTATTTGCACTTTGCAACTGTTTTGGTTGTAATGATTTATTATCGCAAACGAATATTAGAACTTGTGGTAGTCTTGGTAAAATTTGTTTTAAGAAAGACTACCAAGTTGGATTTTGTAAAGTTGAGATTAATATTACTCATATCAATAATCACTCTTATTACAGCATTTGTTGGAATTTTTATAGAAAATTTTAAGGAGTTATTTACTCTTGATTTGGTTTTAGTTAATTTTATTTTGACAAGTATTTTATTGTTTTTGCTTGAATTTAAGATTTTAATTTTTGATTTTAAAAAAAATATCTTGTTTGCAGGATGTTTAATTGGGATCATGCAAGGAATTGGAGCTATGCCGGGTATTTCTCGTTCAGGAATTACAATTTTTGCTTCAGTTTTGCTTGGGTTTAGCAGGTCAGAGTCATTTGAGATTTCGTTCTTATCTTTGATTCCTATTGTTTTTGGAAGTTTACTTTTAAAGTATAAGGAGTTATTTGAATCAGATATGCTTTTTAGTGTTTTTGAGATAAACCTGGGGGCAATTATTGCTTTTATGGTTGGATTATTTTCAATTAGTTTGTTTGTTAAAATGCTTAAGGATAGTAAACTTTATTATTTTTCGGTTTATTTAATTATACTTGTAAGTTTAGTTTATTTCCTTTTTTTATTTTAATAGAGTTATGAAAAATTTTTATCATTATTTTCATTTTTTGTTTTTTTTTATGTTGGCTGTTATATCATTCTCGCTTTTTGTTGCTTTAACCCCTATAGGAAATATATTCATATTTTTTGTTTTTAATCTAATAGGTCATATGCTTCTAAATACTTTTTCATTTTTATCATTTTATCTAATACTTTATCCGCTTGTAAATTGGTATGCTTATCGCAACAATATGTTTAGCAAGAAATTTGTATTTAATTGGAATTATACGGTTATTTTATTTTTTACGCTGACATTTTGGTTAAGAATTAATTTTGATCTTGAGGGTTCTAATTTTATTAATTGGTTTTTGAGTAATTTTGGGATTATGTTTGGCAATTTTTTTGTTTTTCTTATTTTAATTTTGGAACTTGTTATTTGGATTTACTTGAATTATGTCCTTTTTAAGGATGCTAGCTTTATTTTAAATACTTTTCATTTTATAGTATTTAAATTGAAAATTTTGTTTGAAAGTATGTTTGCTTTTTTACCGTTTTTAAATACTCTAAAAATTAAAAAAAATATTAAAGTGTATAAAGATTGTGATGGTAATTTGGATGCAGCTAAGACTTCTGATAAGGGAGATAATATCATTAATGATGAAGAGTATCAGGCTTTATGGTCTTTTAAAGCCTTTTTAAGGAAACCCAATAAACCCTTAGATGTTAATTTAGATAAGACCATTTTTTGTCAATCAGAGGTGAGCGATGATAACTTATCGGAAGAGCAATCGTTTCAAGATTCTCAGTGTGATCTAAATGTTACAGATGATTCTAAGTATAAAGCATTAACAGAATTTGAGGATAATAAGTTAGTGTCTAGTGGAAAAATTAAGGTTGGTGATATACGGCATAAGGGCATCATAAGTAATCTTGTTAAGATCAATTATGGAAATTTATTAGTAGGTGAGGGTAGTGATAATTATTTAATAGATATTTCTGTTTTTGATCAAAGAGAACCTAAAAGTGAAACTGAAGATATTGAATATGATCGAGAAATTCAAAAACAATCGATGATTTTACAGGAAACTTTTAAAGAATTTAATATTAATGCTAAGCTTATTGATGTTATTAAAGGACCCGTTGTTACAATGTATGCTGTTCGTCCTGATAAAGGTATTAAGCTTTCAAGAATAACTTCTATATCTGATAATATTGCCTTAAGGCTTGCAGCAGTTCGGGTTAGAATTATTGCACCAATACCTGGTAAAGAAGCTGTTGGGATTGAAATTCCTAATAAAAGACGAGAATTTATTTTGATCTCAGAAATAATAAATAGTAAAGAGTTTCAAAGTGATTTTAAAGTGCCTTTTGCACTTGGTAAAGAAATTAATGGAAGTAATGTTGTTTTTGATCTTATCAATGCTCCCCATCTTTTAATAGCAGGTGCTACTGGGGCTGGAAAATCGGTTTGTGTAAATTCACTGATTGCTTCAATTATTTTTTCAAAATCCCCAGATGATGTTAAGCTTGTACTAATAGATCCTAAAGTGGTTGAGCTTAAGCTTTTTAATGATATTCCACATTTGTTAACTCCAGTTATTACTGATGTAAATAGAGCCTTAGAAGCCCTTCGTTGGTGTCTTGATGAGATGGAGAGAAGATATGTTCTTCTTGATAATTTTCTTGTGAGGGATATTAATGCTTATAATAAAAAAATACTGGAAGAGGGATTAAATGAAGCCCCATTACCTTATTTAGTAATCATTATTGATGAATTTGCAGATTTAATCCTTTCTGCAAAAAAGGATTTAGAAAATTTGATTTCTAGGCTTGCAGCTATGGCTCGGGCTGTTGGAATGCATTTAGTTCTTGCTACTCAGAGACCATCTGTTGATGTTATTACGGGAGTAATAAAGGCTAATTTTCCCTCAAGGATTTCTTTTATGGTTGCTAGTTCTATGGACTCAAGAATAATTCTTGGAGCATCAGGTGCTGAGAAACTTTTAGGAAAGGGTGATATGCTTTATGTTAATCCTACTACACCTTTTCCTCAAAGAATTCAAGGTGGATTTTTGAATGAAAAAGAAGTTTATAGATTAGTTGAAGAAGTGAAAAAATTTGGTACCCCAAATTATATTGATGATGAAATATTTATTGATAGTATTGTGGGAGCTGATACTGTGGTTCTAAATCCTTCAGATGAGCCCATGTTTGAGGAAGCTCTTGAAATTATTCGTTCTACTAAAAAAGCATCTACGTCTTATTTACAGAGGCGATTAAAGATAGGATATAATAGAGCTGCACGAATTATTGAGCTTATGGAAGAGATGGGATATATAGGTCCTGTAAATGGCTCAAAACCACGGGATGTGTTTATTTAGATATTAAAAAGGACATTCAATATGAATATCCCTATTTTATTATTTCCCGATTTTTTGTTTTAACTTTCTTACTTTTTTTGCTTGTTTTCTTTTGAATGCTTTTTCTTTTTTGACGCGAATGGTGGATGGTTTTTCATAATATTCTCTTCTTTTCCATTCTCTAATTATTGCTTCTTTTTCAATCATTCTTTTGAAACGTTTTAGTGCTTTTTCTAAGCCTTCATTTTTGTCAACATTGACAGTTATCAAAAAAATCACCTCCTTGTTTTTACTCTATCCTTTTAGTGTTATTGATTATTTGATTTTTGTCAATAAGCATTTGTTCTAAGAAAAAATCTGGGTTTACTGCAACTCCATTAATTCTAACTTCAAAATGTAGATGAGGTCCTGTTGAAATTCCTGTGTTGCCAACATGACCAATGTATTCACCTGTATTTACTATTGTATTCTCTTTAACTCCAAATTTTGAGAGATGTAAATAAATTGTAAATACTCCTGGTAAATGTTGAATTATTACGGTTTTACCAGTAATTTCTCTATCTCTTGCGAATACTACTTTGCCTCTACCAGCTGCGAAAATAGGTGTTTTTTCTCTTTTAAGTGGGGCATAATCTTTTCCATTATGCATTTTATGGCTTGATATTTTTTTTTTGTCTTGCATATAAATTCTTTGGTCTCCGTAAGGACTGGTTATTTTGTATTGATCTTTGATTGGATAAACCAATGTATCATAGTGGTAAATTGTTGTATCTCCTATATTTCCAATTATATTCCATAATGTGAGAGCTTGTTTTTTTTCTTTAGGTGATTGTTGACTTTTAATAAGCTTGGATTTGTTTTTATTAAGCTTTACTGTTGTTTTTTTAAATTTGAGTTTTTTTATCTCTATTTCTTTTATGTATGTTTTATGTTCAAATTCTATTTTAATTTTCCTTTTTCCTTCTTTAATCATTGGTGTAATTCCTATTAGTGCTATGTGGTATTCTCTGTTTCCTACGTTGAATTTGAAAGGAGATGCACTTAAAATAGGTTTTTGATTTGTACCTAAAAGAGATAGTTTTTTGAAATTTTTGTTGCTTGCAAAGTAAATATTATCTCCCTGGAAAGTTTCTTTTTTATAGTAACTTTTTATGGTATCATTACTTACTGCATTGATGTTAAGTAATCCTGTTATGAATGTAAATAAAAGGCTTTTGATGTTAATCACTAATTTTGTCTCTTTTTGATATCAATAATTTTTAAAATTTTATCGTTTTGATTGTAAAGATCTTCACTAATTGTGCATATTATGTTTATATTTTGGCCATCTTTGATACCGAGTTTTTGGATATTTTGAGTTCCATTAAAGTAGATAGCTTTATAATAATCTTTATTGTTTTTGATTTTCATGCTTATATGTTTTGAATTTCCATTTTTATCAATTGTTCTGAGGTTTTGAATGTATACGTTTTCCATCATAAAAACAAATTCTCTAAAACCATGTCCGTAAGGTTCAAATAAGTTTATTATTTTTAAAAGTTCTTTTTTATTAAAGTCTTTAGGTATAATCGCATCTATGAGTATTGAATCCTCATATAATTCTTTGTATTCTATTTTTTCAAGAGCGTTTTCAAGTTCTTTTATAAATTCATTTAATACACTCTCATATAGAGTAAATCCGGCAGCGGCTTTGTGTCCACCAGAATTTATTATTAAATGGTTTGGTATCATCGAAATTAATTCTTTTGAATTTACTTTATTGTTTGATCTTATGGATCCTTTAATTATATTTTCTTGTCTTGTTAAGAAAACAGCAACTTTTTGATAATAAGTAGAAAGTCTTGTTGCCATTCTAGAACTAATTCCTTTTGGAGTATGTTTGTCATAACATACTATGAATTTATCATTTTTAAAAATAATATTCTCATTATGTGTATTCCAAGATATATCTTCTTTGCGTTTTCTTAAAATATTTATGTTTTTAATTTCTTTAAACTTATTTTCTATTTGATTAATATCTTCGGTTAATAAAAATTGAATTGTAATATCTGCTTTTTCAAGTCTTCCTGTTGAATTTAATATTGGAGCAATTTTAAACGCAATATCTGTTGCAGTGATCATTGGTTTTGTTAGTATATTGGCCTCTTTTAATAGATAATTAATGGATATGTTTTCTCTTAGTGCGATTTCTTTAAGTCCTTCTCTTACAACTATTCGATTTTCATTAATAATTGGCATATTATCAGCAATAGTTCCTATTGCGACAAATTTAAGTCTCTTAAGGCAGTTTTTTAGTAAATCTTTATTTATTGCAAATATTATGTTGTAAAATATGTAATATAGTTTTTCTTTAATATTAATTTCTCTATATTTAAAATATTTGGTAATTTGCATGAGTTCTTTTAGTGTTTTTTTAGCAAATTTAGGATATTTTTTGACAAAATTTTCACTAATATCAATTGTTTCAATATCTATTTTGTGATTAAAGAATTCATTTAGAAGTTGATTCTGTTCATCTTTATTAAATACAATTATGTATTTACTTTGTGAGAATTCTTCTAGTTTATTAATATTGATTTGTAAGTCATTATTGCTTTCTAGAGTTATATACTTTTTTAAAATGTAGTTGTTTATTTCTATTGCATGAAGTGTAATATTATTATTTAATCTTTCTAGGAATAAAAATACCATGTTTTTATTATAAAGATTGGTAGTGGAGAGGTAGAGCGCAAGACATGCTTTAAAACTGACATAACATCCAGCTATTTCTTTAAATGGAGAGAGATCACCTTTTAAATGAGGGTCAATAATTATATTTTCTATGTCAATTTCTTTGTTTGGAAGATGATGATCTGTAATTATTACTTCTATGTTTTTTGATCTTGCATAATTTGCTTCTTCAATGTTAGAAATTCCACAATCAACGGTAATTATTATTGATATTTTATCTTCCAATGCCTTATCAATGATCTCTTTTGTAAGGCCATAAAATTCTCCATTAGAGGGTATTTTATAGGTTACGTTGATTCCAAAATCTTTAAGGGTTTCATACATTATTATTGTAGCTGTGATTCCGTCGGCATCTTTGTCTCCAAAGATTAATACATTTTCCTTTTCTGCAATGGCTTCATTCATTCTATAAATGAATTTGTTTATATTTTTTAATAAGAATGGATTGTGCATTAAATTTACACTACTTTCAATAAAAAATAAAAAGTCTTCTTCTTTAATTTCTCTTCTAAGTAGCAGTGTTGCTTCAAGAATGCTAATATTATATTTTTTTGCAATATTGATTATATTTTCTTTTTTGATGTCAATTTCTTTTTTTTCCCAAATTTTCATGTCTTATTCCAGTTTGCTTTATTTAAAGTAGCGTTTGTTCAAATTCTGTATTGATCTTATTTTTGATCATAATTTTGATAAGTTCTTTTGACTTACTGATTAAATTTACATTTAAGGTTTCTTTGATGTTTTTTTGAGTTGTATATTCTAAGTATTTAAAACTACCTGTATTAATATAGTTATTTTGATTGTTGGTGCATTTTATGCAATTAAATCCGTTAATGTGGATATCATAGTAGTAATGCTTGTCTATTTGTTTATTACATTGAAAACATAATTTTGATAAGTATAAAAATCCCTTTATTATTAAAAATCTTGTCTTGTATTGTAAGTCAATTAATTGTGCTTTTTCTAAGCTTGTGGTATTTAGTATCTCTGTTGCTTCGATAAATAACTTAAAGCATTCCCCATCATCAAAGCTTAAATTAATAAGCTTGATCCAAAGATAAATAATTATTAGTTTTTCATAGATTAAATCTTGCATTATAAATTCTTCATCATTAATTTCTATTATTTTGCATAAATTCTTTTCTTTCACTATCTCGAAATTGGCTTTTACTAGGTTATTGATATTTGATTTAAATTTTTTTATAGTAGAATTATAAATTATTGTGTGAATAATTCCTTTTGAATGAAATAGGTTTAACAGAGAATAACTTTTTTTATGATATAAATTTGTTATGATAGCATTAACTTTATTAAACTGCATTATAACTATTGTATAATAAAAGAATTCATTATTAAATGAATTCTCAGAAAAATTTTCTTTTGTTATAATGAAGCTTAAGGAGATTAAATATTCTATGGAAGAAGTAAAAAATACTGTTTCTAAGGGAAAAAAGCGTTCCAAAAACTCTGGGGGCATTCTGCCGCATTTTGATAAGCCTGTGAGAGTACCTTTAATTGCTGTGCCATCACATCCTGTGTTTCCAGGTATGTTTATTCCAATTGTTATAGTCTCTGATACTGATATGAAGGCTGTTGATTATGTGATTAAAGGTAACGGCATTATCTCCTTATTCGTATTACGTGATAAATTTTTAGAAAAATCCAGAACTAAAAATGATAAATTGATTATCAATTATAAAAAGGATATTTATTCTGTTGGTATTACTGCTAAAATAGTTAAGAAAATTAATCTTCCTGATGGCGGATATAATATTTTTGTTTCAACTATTGATAGAGTGAAGTTTGTCAAGGTTGTTCTTAATGAAGATTTTCCGATAATTGAAGTTGATTATTTAAAGCAAATTCCGATTAAAAAAGATGATGTTCAGTCAAAGGCAATTTATAGTAGTATTTTGCTTAGAACTAAAGAAATATTCTCACATAGAAAGATGCCCGAATTTCAGTTAAATATGGTTAACATTGAAGATAAAGGTAGATTGTGTGATGTTGTTGCAGGAATGATTTCATCTTCAAAAGATGCTCATCAAGAAGTGCTTGAAACTTTAAGTGTTAAGGACAGGCTAAAAAAGGTCTTGGAATTGATTTATGAAGAATTAAATTTAATTGAGATTCAAAATAAAATTGCTAAGGGCATTCAGGAAAAGTTAGAAAAACAACAAAAAGAATTTTTTTTAAAGGAACAACTTAAAGCTATTAAGGCTGAACTTGGTGTAGGAGATGAAAAAAGTAATGAATTTTTAAAACTTAAAGCCAAGATCGATTCTTTAGCTTTAAAAGGAGAAGCTTTAGAAGCAGTTGAGAGGGAACTTGAAAAATTTTCATTCCTTGAAAAGCATTCATCTGAGTATATTGTGGTTAGAAATTATCTTGAACTTATTACTAACCTTCCTTGGGGAGAATCTAAAGTTAATTTTGATAAATTTAATTTGCAAAGGGCAGAAAAGATTTTAGATAAGACGCATTATGGAATGAGAGAAGTTAAAGATAGAATTATTGAATATATTTCTGTTCTTAAATTAAGAAAATCTCAAAAAGGAGCTATTATGCTTTTAGTTGGACCTCCTGGAGTTGGTAAAACTTCGATAGGAACAGCTATTGCTGAAGTTCTAAAAACAAAATTTTTTAGATTTTCTGTAGGTGGTATGAAAGATGAGTCAGAGATTAAAGGGCATAGAAGAACTTATGTTGGAGCATTACCTGGGAAAATTATCCAAGGGCTAAGAATTACAAAGACCAACTCTCCTGTTTTTTTAATAGATGAAATTGATAAGGTTTCAGCATCTAATTATGGAGATCCATTCTCAGCTCTTCTTGAGGTTTTAGATCCTGAGCAAAATATTAATTTTAGAGATCATTATCTTGATTTGCCTTTTGATATTTCTAATGTGTTTTTTATTTTAACAGCCAATTCTCTTGAGACAATACCTACACCTTTATTAAATAGAATGGAAATAATTCAGCTTTCAGGATATGTTGATGATGAAAAAATAGAGATAGCAAGAAAGTATTTAATACCAAAGGTCTTAAATGAAAATGGTGTTAATAAAGATTCCTTAAAATTTCAAGGTTCAGCTCTTGTTCAAATTGCTAGGGAATATGCAAGAGATAATGGGCTTAGGAATTTTGAAAAGTATTTAAAACAAATTGTTAGAAAAGTTGCAAGAAAGCTTATTGAAGATAAGTCTGTTAAAGCATACCAGATTTCTAAGGAAAATTTAGAAGAATATATTGGTATTCCTGTATTTAGAAAAGAAGAATTTTTGCATAAAGTCATGTCTCCAGGGATGGTAATGGGTCTTGCTTGGACTAATTATGGTGGATCAACTTTGGTAATTGAAACTGTAAAAACTGAGTCTAAGTCCCCTGGTATTAAGTTGACAGGTAGACTTGGAGATGTGATGAAGGAATCTGCAAATATCGCGTTTACTTATGTAAATAGCATTAGTAATGAGCTTAAGTTAAATAAGTCTTTTTTTGAAAAATATATGATTCATTTGCATATTCCAGAAGGGGCTATACCAAAGGATGGACCTTCGGCTGGTATTACTATTGCTAGTGCTTTTATATCTTTAGCTCTTAATAAAGTGGTGAGACCTCATTTGGCTATGACTGGAGAGTTATCATTAACAGGTAATGTAATGGCTATTGGGGGATTGAGAGCGAAAATAATAGCTGCTAAACGAAGTGGACTTGAGCATATTATTATTCCTAAATCAAATAAAGTGGATCTTGATGATATTCCTATTAACATCAAGAATGGCATAAATTTTCATCTTGTAGATAATATGAGAGAAGTTATTAAATTATTATTTTAGAATTTTAAAAGACTTTAAGTTTTATTTTGACTTTTACTATTTTTTGAGCAGAATTATTTCATTTGTTGTCTTTAGTGTTTTAACTGTGGGTTTAAATAGGTAAATTAGTAATGGAAGTAGTGTTAATGATGCAAGAGATGTTGTTAACATTGTAAAGGCTATGATTGCGCCCAGTGTTGCGATTATTTTATAAGTAGAAAATATTAATGTTAAAAATCCTATTCCTACTGATATTGAATTTGCAAATATTCCATTAAATACATTGGGAATTGATTTAATTAAAGCTTTTTTATAATCTTTAGTTGTTTGATAATTTAATATAAATGCATTAAAGAAATGAATGGAGTAATCTACCCCTATACCCATACTAACGGATGCAATTGTTGCTGTTGCAGGATTGAGTGTTATTCCGAAAAGTTTCATTACAGCAAAATTTAAAAATACTGACCAGGCTACTGGAATCACAATTATTATTCCGGTTTTAATGGATTTGAAGAATAACATTAGCAATATTGTTATTGCACTGAGTGTTGTAATAATATTTGTGACTTGTTCTACCACCATGGTTTTAGATATTAATATTTTGTCATACGCTCCTGAGAAGTTATATTCATGTCCTGGCATGTATTCTTCAATCAAATTGCTTGCATAGTTGGCAAAATTTTTGATTTCTTCAGTTGAATTTTGGTCAGTTCTCACAATAATTGATATCTGAGACCAATCATCATTAATGTACATCTTAGTCATGTTCTTAATAGAATTGCTTCTACTAATTAAGAGTATTAACTTGTTTAAAATAGCTTGATTTTCAGGAAGTCTATATTCTTTTGGATTTTCTTTTTTGAATTTGAAATTCATCAGTCTTATAATTCCATTTATTGAACTGGATTGTGTTTTTTCAGTAAATTTATCAAGATTGTCTGTAATTAAATCCAAATTTTTCATATTTTTTTCATTTTTGAATTCACCAGTAGTTCCATTAATTTCAATTTTGATGATAGATGTTCCCCCTATTTCTTTTTGCATTAAATTAAGTGTTTGTTTGACACTTGTATTTTCTTTAAAATAATCTTTCTCGTCAAAGTTAATTTCTATTTTAAAAAGACCTATAATTGAGGTTAATAAAATAATTAGAGTTATGATAGATGAGAGATATTTGTTATTTAATATCCATTGTGTAACTGTTTGGTTTATCAGTGAAAGTTTTTCAAGAAAATCGTTTTTTGCATTTTTTTTCTCTTTGTTTTTGTATTTAAATGGTATGTAGGTTAGTATTCCAGGAAGCACTAATAAGGACATAAGCATTGCAATAATGACTCCTGTTGACATAAAAATTCCCATTGTTTTGTATGCTTGAATTGAAGAACTTATTAATGATAAAAATCCGAAAGCTGTTGTAAGAGAAGTTAAAATTATTGGTGTTCTTAGAGTTTTAATTGTAGTTATTATTGTTTTTTCAGTGAAAGGTTCGTTTTTTATTCTCTTTAATATTCCATTTATTATATGTACAGCATTAGCACATCCAATCGAAATAAGGAGAACGACCATTGTGGTTTCTGGAACAGTAATGGGGGACATAACAATGCTTTTGATTCCAAATGTCCAAATTAGTGCAAATGTTGCAATAAGTACAGGAAGTATTGCTCCCAATACATTTTTTACAATAAAATAGAGTGATAAAATTACTACAAGGGTAGCAAGTGGACCTAACAATTTAAAATCGTCAGCCATGTAGTTAAGTATTTTTTCCCTTACTATAAGATCTCCTGTTAAGTAAAGTTTAAGATCATCAGTCTCATATCTTTTAATTGCCGCTTCCATTGCTTCAAGTTCATTCTTTAAACTTCGGCTAAAATTTGTTTTGTCGTCTGTTGTTGATATGACTATAAAGTATATTAAAGTCGCATCATCATTTAAGAATATGTTTTTTATGAATGATGATGAATTTACTTTGTTTCTTATTTCAGTTATGTCTTCATCTGTGTATACATCTTTTTTAAATTGTGGAAAGTAAGTAAATATACTTGTAACAGAGTTGGGTGTTACTTTGAGTATTTTGGTTATATCATTTGCTACTTTATTAATTTTTCCAAAGGTTTCTTTATTAAAAATACTTTTTTTGTCTTTAAACATTACTATTGTTGATAATAGAGAATTACTTTTGTCTATGTCTATTATTTTTTCGGTTTTTTTGTTTTTTGGGATAAGTTTCAAAATATTGGAATCGAATTTTATGTTTTTTAGGAAAAATCCTAAAAAAATTGTTATTAATGTAAATATTATTAATATAAAAACTCTGTATTTAATGCTTAGGGTTTCCAAATCCATTTTTGCCTCGTTATCTTGTTACTATATTTATAAGTTTATCTTTGACCGTAATGATCTTTATTATTTGCTTATTTTGTATATTTTGCATGATTTTATGATTTTTAAGTGCAATATCTTTAAGAGTGTCCTCATTTATGCCTTTGTTTAATATAATTTTGTCTTTAATTTTTCCGTTAACTTGTAGTACAATCTCTCTTGTATTATCAATAATGAGATTTGGATCGTATTTTGGCCACTTTGCGTTTTTGAATATACTAGGTTGTTCTCCCATATACTCCCATAGTTCTTCTCCTAAATGAGGCGCAAATGGTGCTAGGATAATGGTTAGGGGTTTGAAGATTTCTAAATAATTTTTATCATGTTTTAAAAGTTCATTTATAAATATCATCAATGATGAAATCGCGGTATTAAAATTTAAATTTTCTATATCTTCTGTTACTTTTTTTATTGTTTTGTGAAGTCCGGATATTATTTCTTTTGATGCTGATTCTTTTGTTAGTTCTTTGTTTTTAATAGTCCATATTTTGTTTAAGAATCTAAAAATTCCAATTAGTCCTTGTGTATTCCAAGGTTTTGAATCAGTTAAAGGTCCCATGAACATTTCGTAGATTCTCATTGAATCTGCGCCGTATTCTTTAATAATATCATCTGGATTTATTATATTTTTGAGTGATTTTGACATTTTGGCAATTATTTGTTTTAGTTCCTTATTATTTGTTTTGGAAAAAAACTTATTATCTCTCTTTTTAACCTCATCATTGGGAATTAAAATGCCATTTTCATCTTGATATGCAAATGATGTTATCATTCCTTGGTTTATGAGTTTTTTAAAGGGTTCTTTTGTATTGACATATCCTAGATCATAGAGAACTTTGTGCCAAAATCTTGCGTATAGCAAGTGTAATACTGAGTGTTCAGCACCCCCAATATAAAGATCAACGGGCATCCAGTAATTAATTTTTTCTTTACTTGCAAATTCTTTTTCGTTATTTGGATCAAGGTAACGTATGTAATACCAGCAGGAACCTGCCCATTGAGGCATTGTATTTGTTTCTCTTTTGTATGTTTTGCCATTACGTTTAACATTTACCCAATTTTGGACTTTTGAGAGAGGAGATTCGCCTGTACCTGATGGTTTATAATTTTCTATTTCTGGGAGTCTTAAAGGTAATTCATCTTCTTCTAATGGTATTTCATTTAAATCATCATCAATTATAATAGGAATGGGCTCACCCCAGTATCTTTGTCTTGAAAAAATCCAATCCCTAAGTTTATAATTGACTTTTTTTTGACCCTTTTTGTTTTTTGTAAGCCATTCTATTACTTTCGTTTTTACCTTTTCAGTTTTGAGGTTGTTAAATTCTTCTGGTGTGTTAATTGAAATGCCATTCTCAGTAAATGGTTTTGTTAGTATTTCATTGTTTCCTGTTTGAGACACTACTTGTTTGATTGGCAGGTTGTATTTTTTTGCAAATTCAAAATCTCTCTCGTCATGTGCTGGGACACTCATCACAGCTCCAGTACCATAAGTTCCAAGTACATAGCTGCCTATCCAGATTGGGATTTCTTCTTCAGTTATTGGATTAATAGCATATGCGCCTGTAAATACTCCTGTTTTATCTTTTTCAAGAGAAGTTCTTTCAAGATCGTTTTTAAGGATTTCTTTGTCTTTATATTCTGCAATTATAGTTTTAAGTTCATCTTTTGTGATTTTATCTACTATGTTATGCTCTGGTGCCAGTACTAAATATGTTACTCCAAAAATTGTGTCTGGTCTTGTTGTAAATACTTTTATCTTTTCTTTGCTTGCCTTTATTGAGAATTCAATCTCGGCTCCTATTGATTTTCCAATCCAATTTTTTTGCATTTCTTTAACAGATTCAGGCCAGTCTATCTCTTCAAGATCTTTAATTAGCTTCTCTGCATATTCTGTGATCTTAAGAACCCATTGTCTTAAAGGTTTTCTTTGTACTTTATGGAAACCCCTCTCAGATCTGGGCCCATCAGGTGTTTGGATAACTTCTTCGTTCGATAATACTGTCCCAAGATCAGGACAGTACCATACGGGCATTTCTTTTATGTAAGCTAGACCTTTTTTGTATAGTTTTAGAAAAATCCATTGTGTCCATTTGTAGTAATTTTCATCGTGGGTTCTGATTTCTCTATCCCAATCATAGGCAAATCCTAATGCTTTAATTTGTTCTTTAAATTTTTCAATATTTTTTTCTGTTATTTTTTTGGGATGCTCCCCTGTTTGTATTGCGTAATTTTCTGCGGGTAATCCAAAACTGTCAAATCCCATTGGGTGAAGTACATTAAACCCATTTAAGAGTTTATATCTTGTTAATATGTCAGTTGCTGTGTAACCTTCAGGATGACCGACATGGAGTCCATTAGCTGAAGGGTAGGGGAACATATCAAGAATATAGATTCTTTTCTCTTTAGGAATATTTGGATCTTCATTAACTTTATATGTTTTATGTTTATCCCAATAATCCTGCCATTTTTTTTCTATTTTGGTAAAATTGTATTCAGACATCTGCCCCTCAGTAAATAGTAATATTTTATTTAAGGTTTATATAGTATTTTTATATTCATAGTCACTTCATTGAAAAGCAAATTAAATATTTAATCCTTTTATTAACTTAACAGTTTGTAACGTTAGATTTGCTCTTAAAGCATGCTGTGGACTGGACTTGAACCAGCATGGGCTTACGCCCACTAGCCCCTCAAGCTAGCGTGTATACCACTTCCACCACCACAGCGCATACATATTATATTTGCTATTTGAAAAGTTTGTCAACTTTTTTAATTTTTTTCTTTCTTATAATGTAAATTATTAAAATTATTATTGTGATGAGGATAAGTGCTATTAGTAATATGATCCTAATTTTAGGAAAGATTAATTTAAACGATTCACCTATCTTAAAGCTTAGTGTAAAGTAAGTTGTAATTGATATCATGGCTGCAAAAAAGTCAGTTATAAGAAAGTTACTGGTACTCATGTTTCCCATTCCTGCTGATATAAATATTGCGTTTCTAAATCCAAATGGAATAAATCTTCCAAATAGTAAAGTTAAGCTTCCGTAGCGTTTATAGTAATAATTCATTTTATCGATCAATTTATTTGTTTGTTTTTTTTGTTTTAAGAATTTGTTAGCTAATAATTTGCCTATATAAAATGAAATTATATCGCCAATATAAGCACCCCAGAAAATTCCTAGGAAAATTAAGATTGTATACTCATTTTTTCGACTAGAAAGTATGCCACCCATTATTACTATTGCATCTTCAGAAATGGGAATGTTAAAACCTGCAAGAATAAGTAGTCCGAAAAATACAATTGGTGAATAAGCTATATTGAGATCTATAAATTCTAGTATGATATGCATAATACCTCGTTATTTTTTTTTTGTCTTGTAAGTTAAATATATGCTCATTAAGATTAGATATAGACAATAAAAAATTATTAGTGTTTTACCTATCTTTAAGTAAGTGTCTGGCAGCTTCGCGAATGTTATAAGTATTACTGATAGGGCTGTTATTACTGTTACAGGAAGTGTTATATATTTGAATTCTTTTGTTTTTGAAGGGTAGATGACTTTAATTGGTACAAAACTGAATATGATACATAATAATATTATACTAAGATTTGTGGTTTGGTCTAATTTGAAAATTATGTTAAAGATTATTAAAAAATTCCATAAAGATGGAAAACCTCTAAAGTAATCGTCGCTAGTTTTTGCGTCTAATCTTGCGAATTGGTATGCTGATGCCAATAAAATTCCAATGCAAGTTATTATTTTGTATTCATTGTTTATGAAGTTGCCGTAATAAAAAAATATTGTGGGAATGAACGTATAGTTTATGTAGTCTACTATATTGTCAAGGAGTTCTCCATTTATTGTTGGAATTATTTCTTTTATTTTTAATTTTCTTGCCAGTGTACCATCAATCCCATCAATTAAAAGTCCAAGGATGGTAAGTTTTAATAAAAGATTATAATCTGTGTTTATTATGGATATTATTGAGTAAAGACTGACTATTAATCCGGAAGCTGTTAAAATATGTACTGACCAGGCTAAAATAAGATTTAATAATTTTTTCAAAGCTTACTCCTTTATTCAAATAATTTTTTTACATCTTCAAGACGTTCTTTGAATATATTAATTGTATTTTTTATTGTTGATTTTAAGCTTAAATCAACACCGGTAACTTTTAAGGATTCTAAGGGATATTTTGAACCCCCTATTTTCAAAAATTTTATGTAATTTTTAGTAGCATCTTTTTTGTTATTTTTTATGTTTTTATATATCAAAAGAGCAGCTGTGATGCCTGTTGCGTATTGATATACGTAAAATGGTGAGTAGAAATGAGGAATTCTAAGACATTCGAGTGAACTGTTTTCATCGAGTTTAAAATTTGGACCAAAGTATTTTTTTAGTAAGTTTAAATAGGTTTGCTTAATTGTTTCTTTTACCACTGGCTCATCTTTATTGATCATTTCATGAATGATATATTCAAATTCGGCAAACATTGTTTGCCTGAAAAATGTTGCAAGTAGGTCATCGATTTGGTTTAATTTAATGTATTTTATTTTTTCGATATCATTTTCATTTTTTAGTAAGTAGTCTGTAAGTATTTGCTCATTCACTGTGGATGCTATTTCTGCTTCAAAAATAGAATATTGATATTGAGGAAATGGATTATTTTTGATACTGAAATAGGAATGCATGGAGTGTCCTGCTTCATGGGTCAGGGTAAACATATCTCTTATTGATTCATCTTTGTAATTCATTAATATATAAGGTTTTCCATTATATGATCCTGCACTAAATGCCCCTGCTCTTTTTCCTTTATTTTCATATTTGTCAACCCAACGTTCTTCTAAGAGTCCTTTTCTTAGTACTTCGGTATATTCGCTTCCTAGTATTTCTAGCGATTTTAAAATTTTATCACAGGCTTCTTTAAAGGAGTTTTTGAATTTGATATTTTTTGTTAGAGGAACATAGACATCGTAATGATTAAGATATTCTTGGTTAAGTATATTTTTTCTAAATTCGTAATATTCATGAAGTACAGATAAATTTTCGTTAACTGTTTCAATTAAGTTCATATAAACTTTCTTATCAATATTGTTTTGAAAAAGTTTCATTGAAATAGTATCTTTAAATTTTCTTGTTTTGGCTAAAAATTTATTTTTATTGATATCGGCAATTAAGAGGTTGGATAATGTATTTTCATGTTTTTTATATTCTTGATAAAATTTCAAAAAAGCTTCTCTTCTTATTTCTTGATTTTCATTTTGAAGAAATAGACTGTAAGTGGTATTACTTAATGGTTGACCATCAATTTCTCCAAATTCCATGTCCGCATTTGTTAATACAGAGAATATATCATTGTAAGATGAATAAAGAGATGTATAGTTAGCTAGTATTCTCTCTTCGTCTTTGCTTAAGATGTGTTCTTTTTCTCTTAAGATTTTTTCAATAGCTATTTTTTTATCTTTGAGTTCTATATCTTGCAGCCATTCTCTTATTTGGTTTGTATCTGTTTTTAAAATTTTTGGTATAAAAAATGAAGTGGAATTTGATGCGTATGTTTCTAAGTTGATATTGATTGCGCGAAGTTCGTTTGAGGTCTGATTGCTTACATCTGTTTCTAATTGAATTTGTGTGTAATATACTGTTCTTTCCAGTTCTTCTTCGATTTCATAGTAATCATTTAATGCTTGTTTAAAGATGTTTAGGTTGAATTCTAATTTTTCGTATTCCTTGAAGTCTTGAAGTTTTAGTTTTATTTTTTCGACTGTTTCCTTGTATTCTTCATTGTTTTTAAATAGAGAAGATAAGTCCCACTTGTCATCTTCATTAATTTTACTTCTCTCTATCATCAGACTTGCTCCTTGTTAATATGACACTAATTGTGATTTATAAATAATAACCATTTTAAATCTTTACTTGTAATTTTACAATTGAGTTGAATACTTGATTTATGTTGTTTTTTAAAATCTGTTTTTTTTGGTATCAATTCAAAGATTGCATTAAAAATTTTTTAAATTTAGCAAATGCAATTCCTCTATGGGATATTTTGTTTTTTTCTGTAAGAGTTAATTCACTGAGTCTTTTATTATTTGCAGTTAAAAATATTGGATCATATCCAAATCCGTTTTTTTTGTAACAATCAATATCCAAAGCAATTGTTCCATTGAGGATGCCTTCAAAATTGGTTATTGTTCCGTCTATAGAGATATGACTAACTATACATATAAAATATGCTGTTCTATTTTCTTTGTCTTTCATTAAGTCTATAATAAGATGGTTTTTTTCATTTGTTCCTAGTTTTTTTCCTAATTTGTATTGATCATATCTTTTAGAATAAATTCCAGGTTCCAAATTTAAAGCTTTTATGCATAATCCAGAATCCTCACTAAAAACAGGTTTTTTTTTATCTAAAGATTCAAATAGAGTTTTTGCTTTGAGCAAAGAGTTTGCTTTAAAAGTTTTACCTGTCTCTTTTACATCGAAGTTTTTGGGAATTTTGATTTTTATGTTAGGTATATCTAAAATTTGTTTTACTTCGTTTATTTTATTTATATTAGTAGTTGCAAAGAATAATGTTTTCATTGTATATAATAGTAAATCATTTATGTATATTTTTGGTATTTCTATTGTACTTATAGAGATAATTTATGATTTAATGGAGATAGTGATTATATGGAAGATAAATTTTAGAATTTGGTGGTGTTACTTGGTATTAAACATTAAAATCATTAAATCAGAATTTGTGGCTTTCAAATAGGTTTTAAATGTTGAAATCTCTATTGATTAGTGAATAAGTGGTGAGGGGTTTGTAATGAGAGACAGAAAAGGTTTTAGAATTTTATCTTTTTTTAAAAAATTAGATAATATCTTTTTTACGATTTTTAGTTCCTTTCTTAAACTTTTAAGTAATGTTTATTCAATTTTTAGGCAAAATATTAGCTTTATGATTATTCCTCATGTTAAAGGGGATGTTAAGAATATAAAGATTTCTTTCTTAACTCTATTTTTATTTTTTTTATTTTTTCTTTTTATTTTTATAGGGTTTGTTTTGCTTTCTATTAATTATGTTACTCTTAAATCTATTGTTAAGTCTACTGAGAAAAGTTATGCACTTGCTGAATCTGAGATTGAGGATTTTAGAAACACAGTTGTAGAAATTAATTCTGTTGCTAGTAATTTTTCTAAAGTTTTGGATGAACTTAACGTTTCCTTAAAAATAAAAGAGAGTAATATTGATCTAAATCGAAGTAAATTAGATGGGGACCTTGCGGATTTTCTTGATTTGCAAATGTTAGAAGCTAATGCACTTAAAGAATTAAATGATCTTAAGAATGTTAAGAATACAATAGAAGGGTCAATTTCTCCCCTTAAGAGTATTGTTAAATTACTTCATTCTCAAAATAAATTATTAAATGATATTCCTTCGCTTTGGCCGATTGTTAAAGGAGATGGTATTGTTTCTCTTCATTTTGGTCCGGCTATTGAGCCTTTTACCAGACAATGGTATATTCATAAGGGTATAGATCTTGCAGGTGTGAGAATTGGAACAGCTATTGTGGCAGCTGCTGATGGTGAAGTTATTAGAGCTAGTTATCAGGTAACAGGTTATGGTAACTTTGTTCAAATTAAGCATAAGTATGGACTCTCGACTCTTTATGCGCATATGTCTCGTTTAAATATTTCTAAGGGTTCTTATGTTAGGAAGGGCCAAGTAATTGGTTTTCTTGGTCAAACAGGGTATTCAACAGGTCCGCATCTTCACTATGAGGTTCGCATAGGATCTCAAGTTGTAAATCCTGATATGTATTTAAATTTAGCAACGGGGGCTTCAAAATAAATGTTGAATCTATTGAGTATTAAAAAGGATAAGAAAATTTCGTCATCTTTTATTTTTGCTGATGTAAAAACAATTGTTGGAAAAGGTGATTTTTTTAAAGGAGAACTAATTTCAAATAATTTTATTCGAATTGATGGTGATTTTTTAGGCACTATTAATTCTACTAAAAGAGTTATAATTGGAGAGGCAGGACGAGTTAAGTCAAATATTAATGCAAATGAGGTTGTTGTTTCTGGAATAGTTCTTGGAAATGTGCAGGCTAGCAATAAAATTAAGATTTTTCAGTCAGGATGCATTATTGGCAATATTTCATGTAAGTCAATTGAGGTTGAAGAAGGAGCAATTATTGATGGGTATATGAATATTGGTATTGGAAGTCTTAGTTTTTCTGAAAAAGATGTGTTGATTTATACGGGTTCTTATAAGGTTGATGAAGATGTTTTAATTGAAGTAAATAAGGAAATGAGTCGGGAAGAATCAACTAAGGATGCTTGCATAGATGAGTGTGATAAGTACTTATTTGATGACGAGCAAGATAGATGAAGATTAATAATTTGGTTGCAGGAGTTTTAAATCTTGATTCAAAAGATTATAAGGCCGCAAATAAGAAAGTTAATGTCAATAGAGCAAATATTTTTTCTTCGATATTTAAAGCTGAACTTGTAAGAGAAGATAAGCATTTTATTGTTTTTGAAAATGGTGAATTTAATCTTGAATTAATTAAAGATATGTTAGACAAGATTAATGATGTTGGTGAAAAGCTGTTAAGTGAACCTTCTCGTCAAAATGTAATTTTTTATAAAAAAACTATAGGAGAATTTTTATCTATTGTTTTATCATTTTCTATTTCGCTTAAAGAACAAAAGGGAGGTAATAATGGAGAGCTTAAAAGACCCAAATATCGCATTATTAGGATTATTAATGAAAAGCTTGATAGGCTTGCTTATTCTGTTTTGCAAAATCAAGTTTCTCAGATTAAACTTTTAAGCAGTATTGAGGAAATTCAAGGATTGCTTATAAATTTGCTTAAGTGAGATACTCTTTTCTTTATAAAATAATATAAGCTTATGATACATGAAAATTTTAAAATATAAAGGATATGATATAATCCTTTATATTTTAAACTAAATATTTTGTTGCTACCTCTTTAAAGTTTTTTATTTGCTCTGTTTTCCATTCTTTAGATTTGCCAAGTTTATGCATCATAATTTCAGCGACCTTTGGTGTGGATTCAATTGTGGCTTTTGCATTAAAAAGTAACGATCTTGTTCTTCTTGATAAAATGTCTTCAACAGTTTTTGCTTGTTCAAATTCAATGGCAAAGGTTATTTGGGCTTCATTTAATGGCAAGTCTGTGTGAATCTTTTTGTTAAAGTCTTTCATTTGACTTAAATGTTCGAAATCACTTCCATAAGCTCTAAAATATTCAGGAATTTTAAGTGCTTCTTCTCTTTCTATATACCCATGCAGCTTGAGGTTTTCTGTTATAGACTTTGAATCAGGTATTAAATTTTCTTCTATTGCTCTTTTTAGAACTTTTTCAGCCATCTTTCTGTAAGTAGTATATTTTCCCCCGGCAATTGTAATGAGATTTGAGTCTGATACAAATATTTTATCGTTTCTTGATATTTTTGAGGTATTTTTTTTCTCTTTGGGAGCTACTATTAAGGGTCTAATTCCTGAGTAAACACTTAGAATATCATTTTTTGTTATTTTAATATCTAAGTAATTATTTATATTTTTTATTATGAATTCAATTTCACTTTCTAGTCTTTTAGGCTCTTCCTCAATTTTGTTTATTGCAATATCTGTAGTTCCGCAAACAATGACATCATACCAAGGTACAGCAAATAAGATTCTCTTATCACTTGTCTTAGGCATTAGCATTGCGTATTCGGTATGTAGTTTATCTTTGTTAATTACTAAATGTGTTCCTTGGGAAGGTTTTATAATGTTAGCTGCATTAGTATCATCTAATTTTCTGATCTCGTCTGCAAAGATTCCTGTTGCATTTATTATGCATTTGCTATTAATGATAACTTGTTCTTCAGTCATTCTATCTTTAATAATAGCACCAGATATTTTGCCATTTTTTTTGATAAAATTTGTGGGTTCTGTATAATTAAACGCAATTCCTCCTTTTTCAGTGAAAGTTCTAAGCATACTTATTGCCATTCTGGCATCATCAAATGAAGCATCGTAGTATAAAACAGAGCATTTAAGACCTTTGGTTTTAATATTTGGCATTTTTTCTATTGTTTTGGATTTTGATAATAGCTTTGTTTTATACTGAGATTTTTTATGCTTGCCAAGAAGGTTGTGATACCAACTTAATCCGAAATAGTAGTAAGGAATATTTAAAATGTTATATATGGGCGTAACAAATTCACATTTACTAACTAAGTGGGGTGCATTTGTTTCAAGTAAAGCTTTCTCATATAAGGCCTCTTTGACTAAAGGCACATTTAATTGTGCTAAATACCTTACGCCTCCGTGTATTAGTTTAGTTGATCTAGAGGAAGTACCTTTTGCATAATCAAATTTTTCAATGAGTAAAGTTTTGTATCCTCTTGTAATTGAGTCTATTCCAATGCCAAGGCCAGTTGCTCCTCCTCCAACTATTATTAAGTCAAAATCTTGATTATCAATATCTCTTAATTCTTTTTTTTTATTTTTACCCATAAAAATCAGATATTCTCCTTATTAAAATTATAGTTATCGTTTTATTGTTTTACAAACTTCACTACTGTATCAGTAAAATCTGTAAATAGGCCATCTATTTTAGCTTTGTTAAATAATAGATCTAATAGCTCATTTGCATCTTTTACATATGAAGGTAATGAGTCAATTCTAAATGTATAAGCATGAACCTCCATGTTATATTTGTGAGCTAAACTTGTTAGATCTGTTATTTTTCCATCAATTATAATTTGGGGTATCCAAGGTCCAATTCCATCGGCATATTTTGCAACCTCTGTCATACCTTCTTGTGATTTTATGTATTCATAGTCTGTTGGTGCTTCATCCCAGTCATTTTCGCCAACAAGCATTATTAATTTTCCTTGATATCCAAGTTCTTCCCTTATTCTCTTTAATTCGTCAAAGTCGAATGTTTGAAGATAAATTTTGTCTTCTTTTGACTTATATCCATATTTATTTAAAATTTCTATTACAATTTTAGAGATATCTTTACCTTGTTGTTTATGCCATAAGGGTTTTTTAATTTCAGGGTAAATTCCAACGTTTCTTCCTGTACTTTTGTTTAATCCTTGTATAAATTGTATTTCTTCCTCTAAAGTTGGGATTTTAAAATTATATTCGTTTAAGGGAAAACGGTTGGGATATATTGGTTTTCTGGTTTCTAGATCAAATCTTTCGCTAAGACTTAGTGATTTAAGCTCATCTAGTGTAAAATCAACAGAATAGTATCTTCCGTTTTCTCTAGCTCTTTCAGGAAATAGTTTTGCAACATTTGTTGTTGTATCAAGTTCTGGGTCATGCATTATAATAGGAACATTATCTTTTGTCAAAACGATATCTTGTTCTAGGTAGTCAGCTCCTAAAGCATAAGCGAATGCTTTAGCTTCTAAGGTATGTTCTGGTAAATACCCGCTAGCACCTCTGTGAGCTATAATTAATGGTGGTTTTTTGTTTGTCATACTCATTTTTTCATTCTGACAGGCAATGATGAGAAAAATATTCATTGTAAGCATTAATAATTTTGGTTTAATTAATTTCATTATTTAACCCCTTATATTGTGATGATTACCTTATTATAATATATTTACTTATTAAGCTTCCATATTTATATAATTATTGTTTATTGGTATTATTAATTTTTTTTTCTTGCTTGAGTGTTAAACTTATAAATAGTATTGAAAATATGCAAGCAGTTATTAATAGATAAAAATAAACATTCCAATTAAAGTGTTGCAGTACAAGACCTGTAATAGCGCTAGCAGTAACAGAACCTCCTATATATCCAAATAATCCTGTAAATCCTGCAGCAGTGCCCGCAGCTTTTTTGGGTGCAAGATCAAGAGCGTGAAGACCAATAAGCATAACAGGGCCGTAGATTAAAAATCCTATTATTGCTAAGAGAATAGTTGTAAGTGTTGGATTATTTTCTGGTAGTTGCCAATATATAATTATTGTAATAAGAGCAGCGGTCATAAAAATTATTCCAGTCTCAGATCTTCTTCCTTTAAAAATTTTATCAGATATCCATCCACAAATTATTGTTCCAGGGATAGCTGAAAATTCATAAAGGGAATATGCCCATCCTGAATTTTTGATGGAAAAGTTTTTTACTTGCGAGAGATATGATGGTGCCCAGTCTAGGACTCCGTATCTGACAAAGTATATAAATGCGTTAGCAGTAGCTATGTACCATAGCAGTTTATTGTTAAGGACATATTTTATAAATATATCTTTTGCATTAAGTTCTTTTTCTGCCTCTTCTGTATAGTCGTCAGGATAATCATTTTTATATTCTTCAATTGGTGGTAATCCTACAGATTGAGGTGTATCTCGTAGTGTAATGAGAATAAATATTGCAATTCCTAATACTAATATTGCTGGTACATAAAATATGGCTTGCCATTCTTTAAAGTAAATTAAAGCCCAAGCGGATATTATTCCAGCTGCTCCTCCCCCTATATTGTGAGCTAAATTCCAAGTAGCTACAGTTATTCCCCTTTCTTTTTTTGCCCACCAGTGAACCATAGTTCTCCCGCACGCAGGCCATCCCATGCCTTGAACCCATCCATTTGCAAACATCAAAATAAACATTAACATTATCGCAGTTGTGGGGTCGAGTAATTGCCATGAAAATAATCCAAATAACAAGGTAATTATTGCTGTAAGCAGTAGTCCTAGTGCTAGAAAATATCTAGGATTGCTCCGATCTGAGATATTTCCCATAATAAATTTAGAAAATCCATATGCAATTGAAACTCCAGATAAAGCTATTCCTAATTGGCCTTTATTGAAACCTTCTTTTTCGAGCTCTGGTATAGCAAATGAAAAAATTTTTCTAGTTAAATAAAAACCAGCATATCCAATGAATATTGAAATAAAGATTTGCAATCTTAACTTTTTATATAGTGAATCTTCTATTTCTTTGTGTACTCTCTTTATGTGAGGTGCTGGTTTTAAAAAATCAAATAACTTCTTCATAATTTAACATCTCCGTTGTATTTATCAAATATTAATTTTATATATTACGTTTATAACTTAAGAAATACTAGTCTTTGGATTTTAACAAATTAGTAATATAAATGTTATTGGATCCAATCCTTTGCTCTCTTAATAGCTTTATGCCAATTATAGATTAAATCTTCTCTTTTGCTATTTTCCATTGAAGGTTCAAATATTTTATCTGATTTCCAAAGACTTGTAATCTCTTCCGTACTTTCCCAATATCCCACAGCAAGTCCTGCCAGATAAGCAGAACCAAGAGCAGTAGTTTCTGTAATTTTTGGTCTGACAACATTGCACTGTAAAATATCAGCTTGAAATTGCATAAGTAGATTATTTTGACTGGCTTTTCCATCAACTCTTAGTTCTTTTATTGCAAAACCTTGAATTGAGTTTTGCGTTTCGGTTAGTACATCAAAGCTTTGCAATGCAATGCTCTCAAGAGCGGCTCTTGTAATGTGTTCTTTTGTTGAGCTTCTTGTAAGTCCAATAATTGTTCCTCTGGCATAAGAATCCCAATGAGGTGTTCCAAGTCCTACAAATGCTGGTACAAAATAAACACCCCCATTATTATTTACTGAGGCTGCCAGTGCTTCTGCATCACTATTTTTTCTAAATAATTCTAGATTATCTTTTAACCATTGAATTACAGCTCCTCCAATGAAAACACTTCCCTCAAGAACATAAGTTATTGAATTTTTTCTTCCCCATGCAATTGACGTTAAAAGTGTTTGTTGTTCATTAATAATAGGGTTTTTTCCTATATTAACGGTAACAAAGCAACCAGTTCCATAGGTATTTTTAGCCATTCCTTTTTGAAGACATGCTTGTCCAAATGTTGCTGCAAACTGATCACCCGCAATTCCTGAAATAGTGATTTCTGTTCCCAGTATGGAAGAGTCGGTTTTTCCATACACTTCGGAACTTTGTTTAAGTTCAGGTAAAATTGATTTTGGGATGTTTAATATTTGCAGTAGTTCTTCGTCCCATTCAAGTGATTTAATGTTTAAGAGTAGGGTTCTTGATGCATTAGAATAATCTGTAATATGTATTTTTCCTTTAGTAAGGTTCCAGACTATCCAAGTATCTATTGTTCCAAAACATAATTTCCCCTTTTCTGCTCGTTTTCTTGCTCCTGCAACATTATCCAATATCCATTTTATTTTTGTACCGCTAAAATAAGCATCTAATACAAGACCTGTTTTTTTTAAAAAATTTTTATCTTGTCCTCTTGCTTTTAATTCATCGCAAAGTTGTGCTGTTCTTCTATCTTGCCAGACTATTGCGTTATAAATTGGATGTCCTGTTTGCCTATCCCAAATAATTGTCGTTTCTCTTTGATTCGTAATTCCAATTGCTTCAATTTCATTGGGAAAAGTTCTTGCATTTGCTAAAGCTTCTGCCATGACTCCTAATATTGAGCTCCATATTTCGTTTGGATTATGTTCAACCCAACTTGGATATGGATAAATTTGTTTAAATTCTTTTTGTGCAAATCCTTTTATGTTTGCTTTTTTGTCAAATATTATTGCTCTTGAACTAGTTGTACCTTGATCAATAGATAGAATATATTTCATATTCATTGTTCCTCCTTAGCATTATTGTCATAACCAATGTTAGCTTGAATTGTATTTAGGATCATTCCTTGTCTTCTAAGGTAAATTCGTAAACTGTAGCACCTAGGATAGTACCAATTATTGGACCTAATATAGGGATAATGAATACGTTCATTTCGTCAAAACCGTGATTTTTAAAACCGGCTAGTAGTAGTAATATTCTTGGTCCCAAATCCCTTGCTGGATTAATAGCGTAACCATTCATTCCCCCAAAGCTTATTCCAATGGCTAAAACTATTGATCCAATAATGAAAGGAAAAAATGGATTTTGAGTGTCTCCTTTTATAAATTTTCCAACAACTAGAACTAAAAACATTAGTAAAAATGTTCCAAATATTTGGTCAATAAATCCAGGCCAAAAACCAGGGACAGCGGGAAAAGTTGACATGATTCCTTGGGTATTTTCAAATGCAGGATCTATTTCTATCCATTTTGGGTAAAATACAATTAATGTCATTAGAGCCCCAGAAAATGCTCCAAGTATTTGTGCTGAAATGTAGTGAAAAAGTTTTGCCGTTGGAAATCTGCCAATAGTAGCTAATCCAATGCTAATGGCAGGATTTAAGTGTGCACCACTAATTCTTGCTGCTGTATAAACCCCAAATGTTACACCAAGTCCCCAGCCAAGTACTATATTTGTATAGCCTTCTTTTATTATTTCTCCAGTTACAGAAGGGTTTGATGGGAATAAGGTTGTCATTGCTACAGAACCTGTTCCAAGTGCCAGTAAAATAAATGTACCTAAAAATTCTGCAATAAATTCTTTAAATCGTATATAAATCATACTTTAACTCCCTTATATTACTTAAAATCTAATTTGAAATTAACTTTTTATATTTTTTCAATTTACATGGTGTTTTTTTATAATTTTTTATTTTCATTTTCTCTCATAATATTTTTTTAATATGTACTAGTTATGTTGAATTTGTTAAATTATTGCCAAATATGAAAACTTTAGTGAAGTCTTTTTATGCTGACTAATTGCTCTTTTTTCATTTGATATTTCAATATTCATTATCTTAGAATTTGTGAAACTTGATATAAGACCATTGATATGCTCTTTATATTTATTTTTGTAGCATAGGTTCTTATTCATTAATAAATTTTTTGTTATCAAGGGGATGAGATTATGAGTTATAAATTTGTGCCAATTGTGACCATTGCCTTTTTGGTCGTTTAAGATTATATGATTTGTGCTGTATAAATTAAAACTTTTGATTAATTCTTTGATTTTATTTGTGAATCTTTTTGAGATGAAAAATTTTTTACATCTTTCCTTTATGGATTTTTTAATTATTGCTTTAAACAGTGTTATTTGACTATTTAGATTGTATTTGCTATTCATTGAATATTCTCCTGAATTTAAGCATTAAAGTATATGAAATTGTTTTGTATATTAGAGATTTTATTTTTTATTGTTGTTAATGTCAATAATTTAAAAATATGAATTTACCAATACTTGGTTTATGTTTTTAAACATTTTATTACTTTATGTTTTTTTAATAATTTATGTTTTTATTTGTTTAAATGATGTTGTTTTTAATTATTATTAATGTTAGTTAGAAAATATTAGTTAGAAATTTTGGAGGCAGGTTTGGTGATTGTAATTGAGGGTTTAATTGGAGTAGGAAAAACTACGCTTGGACATGTTTTGTCTAAGGAGTTTAATATTCCTTTTTACAGTGAATTAAATAATGAATTTACATTGTCTATGTTAGATAAATTTTATAAGGATAAGTCTAGGTGGGCTTTTTTAGTTCAGATTAATTTTTTAAATGAAAGATTTAAGCTTATAAAGAGTATATTTAAGACTAAGGGAGGGATACTTGATAGATCTATTTATGGCGATCGTGTATTTGCTTCTCTTTTAAATGATAGTGGATATATTTCCAATGATGAATATAAGATATATCTTGATTTGCTTGATAATATGCTTGAACATTCTCAGAAACCTGTATTGATGATTTATCTTGATTGTAGCGTTGATGAAGCTGAGCATCGCATTAAAAATAGAAATAGGAGTTTTGAGACAGGCATTCCTAGAGAGTATCTTGAAGGTCTTAATGAGAAATATTTAAGTTGGTATGATAGTTATGATTTATCGCCTAAATTGAGCTTTGATTACAATAGCATAAATATTTTTGATGATAAACACAAAAGCAAGCTTATTGCTTTCATTAAAGATAAACTTGTAATATAATTATTTATAGATGATTTATGGTTGTATTTTTGTTTTTTTGAGGATGACTAGATTTTATTGGAGGTTAGTATGAAAAAATTGGTGTTATTGTTTTTTTCTTTTGCTTTTATAAGTTTATTTGCAAAAAATGGTTCTGTAGTTGATGAGCAACAAAAGGAACTTGCTATTTTTTATTATGAGGTTGGGCAGCGATACATTGATGTTGGTAAAGTTAGAAAGGGGAAAATTTTTCAAAAAAAGGCTTTGGAGATTTATCCGAGACTGAAAGAAGAAGTTAATCTTAAAGTCGCTATAGAGGAAATTGATTCTAAGATTAAATTGGAGGGTGAGACCAACTTCCTTGCATTTGATGATGTTAAACTTGATGATATTCCAGGGATAATTCATAGTAAAATTGAAATTAGCGAAATAACAAATGCTCCTAAAATAGAATATATTGTAAATAGAGAGAGAGAGAAATATAAAGAACAAGCAGTTAAATTTCAGTTTAGTAAATTTGTAAGAGCTATTCTCTTGCAGGATTTAAATTTACTTGATTCTGTTGTGGCCGATGAAGTGAAAGTGTTGGGTAGAATTGAGCCTAAAACTGATTTTATTTCAAGTTTAGAGCTGGTTTCAAATGATATTAGTAAGGACGATGTAAGTTATCTTGCAGTTGATGATTTTTATGACCTCAAATCTTTAAATATTATAAAAAATACAGATGTTTCTTATAGTGTTAGAGTTAAAGCTAATAAAAATGATGTTACTAAAAATATTCCATTTTGGAGAGATGTTCAAACTTTATGTTTTGAAAATCAGGATGATAAATGGGTACTCTTTTCAATAAAATAGAATCTTAGTGTCATGATTACAATTACTATTGCCAAAACATATATAAATAGGTCTCCAATGTGTTCATAGATTGTTGTGAATCTTGGAGGCAATTTTATTCTTGATATTAGATATCCTTTTTTGAATGTTGCTAAACTTTTAACATTTTCCCCATATTCATTTATTATAGCAGTGATTCCGGAATTTGTAGCTCTAATGGTTTTGATTCCATTTTCTATGCTTCTAAATTTTGCTACTACAAAATGTTGCCATTCTGATGAATCTGTATGTGACCAAGAATCATTTGAAAAATTTAATAGTAGATTTGCGTTTTGTTTTTTGTAATTTCTTGCAAGGTCTGGGAATGCATCATCATAGCATATTAAGAGTCCCAAATTGAATTTTTTGAGTTTAAAGATTTCAAGTTTATTGCCGTTGATTTGTCCTGTAATGTTAAAGTTTTGACGGAAGAATTTTCTTACAAATTTATATTCATAAAATGGTATTTTTTCTGAGAATGGAACTAAAAATATTTTAGAGTATATATTTTCTATCTTAAGGTTAGGTTTTATTGCGTAAACTGAATTTTGATGTGTTAATGATCTTTTATCTGGTTTTGAAGGTGAACCAATGACAAAATGGGCTTTGCTGTTGCTTATTAGTTCATTTACTGAATCATATAATTCAATCAATTCTTCATCATAATAAATGTAATCTTTGTAAGAATTGAATGGCAAGGCTAATGCCCCTTCGCTCCAAAGTACAAGTTCTGTATCAGGATGTTTCCTTAAGGCTTGTTTTGTAAGCTTTATAGATGTTTGAATTCCTTTTTTATGATTTCCAGGTAGCCATGGGTCAATGTTAAGTTGGATTGCTGCGATATTTAGAGTGTCTATTTCTTTGTTTAAGATTGGATTTAATTCTATTTTTTTCATGATTCCGTAAGCAAAAGATGTACTTACTAATAGAACGGAGAATAATACGTTTAATGTGTTTATTTTGTTTTGTCTTATTAAAAAATTTGCAATTCCTGCATTAAAAAAGTAAACGATGAAGCATACAAAAAAGACCCCAAAAATATCAGCTACTTGTATAAGATCATTGAAGTTGTTTACCATAAAGGCTGAGAATCCCCAAGGATATGCTGCGAATCCAATTGATTTTGAATAATCATAAAATGTGAAAAGTATAGCTAAAGTCAATGTTTTATTCTTAAAAGTTTTTAATGCATAGTATAGAAAATATCCTAAAACGAAAGCGTAGGGAATATATCCAGATACTGCTCCTAAGAATGTAATTAGCCCAAATGAATGAAAAAATGCAAGCCAAAAATTTTGTAGACTATTAGCTACTAAAAAGTAAAAAATTGTTAAATTGATGAGAGTTTTTTTATCTTTTACTTTAATTAATGCAATGAAAAGTGGTATATATGCAACTAGACCAATATTTGAATATCCCATATTTTTTATTTCATTTGGAATTGCCAGAGTGGTAAGCATTCCAGAAAATGTGGCTAGTAAGAAATATCTTGTTTTCATTTTCCCTCTTTTTTTACTGATATTTATCTATAAAAATATATGGCATATTAAGTGGTACAGATATTAATATGCCATATTGCATAGTATAATATATATAGTATGTTTTGTATAACAATATCAAATTTATATAGTATTTGTTTAAGTATAAAGAGAATGATTTTAATATTTAATTTATTTGTTTTATTTTTTTTGAGTACATTTGTTTTAAATTCTCAAGGCATAGTTACCAACAAAGATGCTCAGGAAGAATTTAAATTGGCACTTAATTCTTATAATAATGGGCTTTATGATGATGCTTTATTATCTTTTAAAAGAGTTTTAAGTTTTGATCCAAGTAATCTAGATTATCGTTTTTGGATAGGTAATGTTTATTATAGGTTGGGATATGTTGAAGAAGCTTTGAGGGAATGGCGCAATCTGCAATCCCAAGGGTATAAGGCAGCTTATCTTAGACAGTTAATATCTATAATTGAACAAAGAAGAGGTATATCATTAAGTAATGAACTTGATGTTGAGAGATTTATTCAAGTTGCTTTTCTTAATAATTCTATTTATAGACGGCCAAATGGATATCAGATTACCTCTTTAAAAGCTGATCAATATGGTGGGTATTATGCTGTTAATTTTGTAGGAAATGAAATATTACATTTTGATGCTAACAATAATGTTAGTGTTTTGATTAAAGATGGAATCACTTCTTTAAAGTCGCCTTATGACGTAATTGAACTTGGTGACCTATTGTATGTGACACTTTGTTCAAATGATGAGATTGGCATATATGATAAAACTTTTGGTATTAAAAGGGGTTCGATTGGGAAAAAAGGCACTGATCCTGGTGAATTGCTTGCTCCTCAGTATATGACAGTTGATGAGAGAGGTTATATTTATGTTAGTGAATGGGGCAATAAGCGGGTAAGTAAATTTGATGCTAAGGGAAATTTTATTTTGCATTTTGGTGTTAAAACGGTTGGATATATGGGGCTTTTAGGTCCAACAGGTGTTACATATTTAAATGGAAATGTTTATGTTGCTGATACTTCTAAAAATTCCATTGAGGTTTTTGATACTAGTGGTAATCATTTATATTCTATTGCAACTTCTCTTGAGGGAATAGAAGGTCTTAGTAGTGATTTTACAGGCAATAATATTATTATATCTTCAAAGTATGGTGTTTATAAGTACAGTGTTTTAAGAAAGACATTTGTTAAGCTTTTAAAAGCAGATAAGATTGATTCTAAAATTTCATCTTCAATTATTGATGTTAATAATCAAGTAATTGTTTCAGATTTTGATAATGCTCAGATTTCGGTTTATAAAAGTGATGTTAGTGTTTATGATAGTTTAAATGTTGATGTACGTCGAGTAATTAGGGTCGGAGGTCCTAAAATTTATGTTGAACTTAATGTTAGTAATAGAAATGGCTTGCCAGTTATAGGTCTAAAGAGCGAAAATTTTGCGATTGCTAATGAAGAATATTATATTGTTAATCCTAAAATTGCTTATGATATTAATACTTCTAATGATATGAATATTGCAATTGTTTTTGATAAGTCTTTTGCTATGAAAAATTATGAGTCAGAACAGATTATGGGTGTAAATACTCTTATAAAGTCTAGAGCGAATAAAAAATTTAGTTTTATAAATGCAACAAGTGTGCCTTTAGTAGATAATATTGAAAGTTTATTAAGTACTATTCATAAGACAAATTCTCTTGGAGCTTATGATTCAAATTATGTAAAGACTGATGTTAGTCTTAAACTTGCAGGTTCTGAGCTTATGTCAAAGAGTGCAAGAAGAGCTGTGCTTTATTTTAGTAATGGAAATTTAAGTCGTTCTGCTTTTAATAGATATTCTATAGATACTATTTTAAGTTATTATAAGAATAATGATATTAGATTTTATTTGATATTATTTGGCAATAATCCTGTTGATTCTAAATTACAGTATTTAGTAAATGAAACTGGTGGTGCAATTATTCCTTTTTCATCTTATGAGGGAGTGTCTAGGGTTTATGATTTAATGATGAAACAAAAAACAGGTACTTATTTGCTTGAGTATGATTATCCAGGACTTCAAGAACCTGATGGCTATTACAATCTATCTGTTGAGGTGAATTTTAATCAACAAATAGGTAGAGGCGAATTTGCGTATTTGGTTAATTAGATTTTAATTTTATGGAGTTTTAGTTATGGCGCTTAATGTGGGAATAGTGGGTTTGCCCAATGTTGGTAAATCTACTTTATTTTCATCTTTGACAGCATCAAAATCAGAGATTGCTAACTATCCTTTTTGTACTATTGATCCAAATATAGGTATAGTGGAAATTCCTGATGAGAGGCTTTCAAGAATTGCTAGTTTGGTTGTGTCAAAAAAAACTGTTCCTGCTGTAATAGAATTCGTTGATATTGCAGGTCTTGTGAAGGGGGCTTCTAGGGGTGAGGGACTTGGTAATAAATTTTTGGCAAATATTCGTGAGGTTTCTATTATTGTGCATGTTGTTAGATGTTTTGAAGATAGAGAGGTTATTCATGTTGATGGGGATGTAAATCCACAAAGAGATATAAGCACAATTAATATAGAGTTATGTCTTGCAGATCTTGATACTGTGCAGAAAAGCATTTTAAAGAATGAAAAAAATGTAAAGAGCGTTGATAAAAAGATTAGTGAGAATGCAAAGAAGATTGTTTCAATGCTTAAGAGCCTTGAGAAGCATTTAATGGATGTTAGACCGGTAATTGAATTTGAGTTTGATGAATTTGGATATGATTTTATCAAATCTTTAAATCTTTTAACTATTAAAAAAGTTATATATGTTTGTAATGTTGATGAAAATTCTCTTTGTGGCAATAAATATACAGATACCGTAAAGAATATAGCTTTAGGTGAGGGTAATGATTATTTAATTTTGTGTGCTAAGGTTGAGGCAGAACTTATTGAGATTAAAGACTTGCGTGAGCGAAGGGAAATGCTTGAGTCTATGGGAATTAATGATAGTGGTCTTAGCAATTTAATACGAACAACTTATTATGCTTTAGGTTTGAGAACCTATTTTACTGCTGGAGAGCAAGAAGTTAGAGCTTGGACTTTTATGGATGGAATGAAGGCCCCAGAAGCTGCAGGTATCATTCACAGTGATTTTCAGAGAGGTTTTATTAAAGCCGAAGTATATTCATTTAATGATTTAATTGAATATCAGAGTGTTCAAGGCGTCAAGGAGAAAGGGCGTTTTAGGCTTGAAGGGAAAGATTACTTAGTAAGAGATGGTGATATAATTTTCTTTAAATTTAATGTTTAAATATAATATTTATTAATATGAATGAGTTTTTTTTTTATAAAATCAGGTTAATTTTTATTTTTCTTCTTAATTTGAGCTTTTCTGTATTTTATATGTTGTTATATAAAAATATCTTTGGTATTTTTATTCTTTTTTTAATATTGATAAATCTTTTTTTAATAATTTTTTATTTAAGATATTTTTATGAGCTTGATTGTAAAGGGAATAAAATTTTTTATAAAAAATTTTATTCCAAGGTTAATTTTACTTTTAATGATATTCTATGGTTTGAAAAGAGATTATCAGGTAGTATATTAATTCTAGGATTAAATAATAAACGGAAAATAAAAATTTGTTTTTTAAGAAAAAAATATTTAAGCAATTTTTTCAGGAAGCTTAAAATTATGAGAAGTGATCTATTTATTGCAAAGAATGAAGAGTTGCCGATAAGGTATTATATTTCAGGTATTTATTTGTTAATGTTTTTGTGTCGAATTTTAATTAACATGTCTGTTTGTTATATTGCATTTGGTAGCATAATAGTATTTTTTTTTATTTTTCTTATCGGTATTAAGGTTTTAATAGATGATATTTTAGTTATTAAAGATTTGGTTATTTTTTATGAATTTAGAAAGGATTCTGTTTATGAGAAAAAAATCTTTTCTCATAAAGAATACTTTTATAAATTTTTTAACAGTATATTTGTTCATGTTTCTGAGCTGAGTAGGGATGGTTATTTGTCTTTTGTGTATAATCATAGAGGTACTCTTAAAAAGGTATACATTAATAATGAGGGAATGTCTTATTCTATGCAAAAGGTATTTGCTTATATTGATAAATATTGTAGGCAGTGTGTTTAATGTATGATTGACTATATTGTAATTAGTTGGTATATTTATTTATTATCATGTTTGCTGCATTAAGGAGTTTAATTTGGGCAATAATCCATCAGCATTAAAACGAGCTCGGCAAAATTTGAAGCGGAATTTGAGAAATGTAAGTGTTAAGAGTGAGTTGAAAACAATAGAAAAGCGTTGTATGAACCTTATAAGGGAAGGTAAAAAAGAAGAAGCTTTGGAGTTTTTTAAATTTGTTTCAAAAAAATTAGATACTGCTGCTAGAAAAAGAATAATTCATAGAAATAAAGCTGCACGTAAAAAATCAAATTTGAGTATTTTGTTATTACGATAAGGAACTAGTTTATGTCTTTTTCAAGAAGACCCAAAGTTACTAAATCAGATATTGTTAACCAAATATCTTTAAATATTAAAAATAGTAATGAAAAATTAGAAAAAAAATATATAAGGCTTGTAGTTGATGCTTTTTTTGAAGAGCTTAAAAATAGTCTTTGTCTTAATAATGTCATAGAGTTTAGATCTTTTGGTACATTTGAGCTTAGAAAAAGGAAAGGTCGCCAGAATGCTCGTAATCCTCAAACAGGTGAGTATGTTAATGTTGATGATCATCATGTTGCTTATTTTCGTCCAGGAAAAGATTTAAAAGAACGAGTATGGGGCATTAAGGGATAGTTAATGCCTGTTAATATTAAGGATTCTTACAAATGGGACTGTAAGTTAGATTCAAGCTTAATTTTCAGAGGGAAGTTAAAGTTTGAGGGTGCTTTATATCTTGATTCGTCTTTTGAGGGGGAGATATTTTCAAAAAGTGGAATACTTTTTATAGGTAAAAATAGTAAAGTTATTACAGATGTGGTAATTTGCGATACGTTAATAATTGAAGGAATTTTAAAGGGAAATATTAATGCTAGCAATAAGGTTTATTTAAATAGTGGTTGTAAGATATATGGTGATGTTAAGACAAAAAAGATATTTATTAATGATAATATAGTCTTTGATGGTAAGTGTGAAATGATTAAATCTAATGAGAGTATAGATTTATTTTCTTTTACAGTTTCACAATTAAAAGATACTTTTCAATGAATGAGTGTTATATTTATTGATTATTTAATGGTTAAGTATTATTTTTGATAAAATACCCTTCTTAAAAATTTATCTCATAGAGGAGATTATGGATAAAAAATGTGCGGAATTTGATTTAGAGGATGAAATGAAGCGTTTAAATTCTTCTAAAGAATTAAAGATTGAGGATAATTCTAAGAAAAAAATAGTTAAAGTTGTTACTAAAAAAGAATCTGTTGCTAGTGGACTTAAAAACTCTAATATTGATAAATTGAGAGAATCTAATGGAGTCTCGTCAGGTTTTGATTATGATATATCTGATCCAGATTTAGAAAATAGTATTAAGACTCTTGAGCAAAGCAACATTATTAATTTTTTAGGTGGTAAAGATTTTATCGTTATTGATAGTCTTTATGATAAGCCCATTACCGAAATCAGGAAAGTTGTTGAGGGTCTTGGGACTAATCATACTATTGCGGTAACAATGAAGAAGACAGAATTAATATTTTTACTTGTTAAGATATTAACTGAACATAATATTAATGTTTTATTTACTGGAGTTCTTGATGTTTTAAGTGATGGGTACGGGTTTTTGCGTACAGCATCTAATTCTTATCTTTCAGGAGGTAATGATGTTTATGTTTCACCGTCTCAGATTAGACTTTTTAATTTAAGGACAGGTGATATTTTATATGGGCAGATTAGGTCTCCAAGGGATGGTGAGAGATTTTTTGCAATGATTAAAATTAAAAGCATTAATGACCAGGACCCTACATTTGCACAAAATAGAATACCTTTTGATAATTTAACACCTTTATATCCTAGTTCAAAGTTGGATCTTGAATATGAAAATTGTAATATTTCCACTAGGCTTATTAATCTTTTTTCTCCTATTGGAAAAGGACAAAGAGCATTAATAGTATCACCTCCAAAGGCTGGGAAGACTACTTTGCTTCAAAAAATAGCAAATGCAATTACTACTAATTATCCAGACATTGTTTTAATGATTTTACTTATTGATGAGAGACCTGAAGAAGTGACTGACATGATTCGGGGTGTTAAGGGTGAGGTCATTGCATCTAATTTTGATGAGCAGGCTAGTAGACACGTGCAGGTTGCAGAGATGGTTATTGAGAAGGCAAAAAGACTTGTTGAGAATAAAAAGGATGTTGTTATTCTTTTAGATTCTATTACAAGACTTGCAAGGGCTTATAATCAGACTATGCCAACTTCTGGTAAGATACTCTCAGGTGGAGTTGATTCTAATGCTTTGCATAAACCAAAAAGATTTTTTGGTTCTGCTAGAAATATTGAGGAAGGTGGAAGTCTTACTATTATAGCTACAGCTTTAGTTGATACTGGAAGTAAGATGGATGAAGTCATATTTGAGGAATTTAAAAGTACTGGTAATATGGAGTTAATTCTTGATAGGAGTTTGGCAGATAGAAGGCTTTTTCCTGCTATTAATATTAAGAAATCAGGGACAAGAAAAGAAGAATTGCTTTTAAGTGAAGAGGAGCGTTCTAAAATTTTGCTTATTAGAAAAATTTTAGGTGGTGTTGATGATTATGAAGGTGTTGAAGCTTTAGTTGAAAAGATGAAAAAGAGTAAGAACAATGAAATTTTCCTAAAGACCATGAGTAATGGGGATTAGTAAAATTGACTTTATTTGAAATTTAGACTAAACTTTTATCAAATTAAGAGAGGCATTATGAAAAAAGATATACATCCTGTTAGTAATTTAGTAATATTTAAAGATAGTTCCAATGGTACGATGTTTTTAACTAGATCTACTTTAACTTCAAAAGAGACAATTAAATATAGTGATAATAAAGAGTATCCATTAATTACTGTTGAAATTACAAGCAAATCGCATCCTTTTTATACAGGTCAACAAAAGTTTGTTGATGCAGCAGGTAGAATTGACAAATTTAACAAAAAATATAAAAAGCTTAAGTAATTTTTTTTCTTTATATATTAATATATTTTTTTTACCTTGTAGTTTGTTCCAATAAATGCTTCTAGTTTTTCTTTTTCATCTTCATAAGTTGCATGGTTAACAAGAGATGTAATGCTATTTTTTTGTTTTAATTGGTTTAATACTTGTTCAGATATATTTTTAATGTCTGTGCTTGTTATTTTGAAGTAAGAGTTTCTTATATCTTGTCTTAGCTGATCACTAATGTTTAGCATTTTTCTTTTATAGCTTTCTAATATTTCTATGGATTTGGTTTTTACATTTGTACTTAAACCAATTACTCCTACTAAATATGTATAGAGTTCTTCGTTTTTAATTTCGTTATTAGCCAATTCTTCTAATGATGTTTCAAATGCTTGATATGTCTTTACAAAGTTAGGATCTCTATATGATGCAAAAGAAAATATTCCGTTTGTAATTGATGCAAATGCACCGTATGCTCCTCCCATGACCCTTATTTTTTCCCATAAGATCCCACTTTTTAATATATGTGTTAAGAAATTTATTTTTGGATAATTTTCATCCGTTATTTTATAGCTTGCAAAGCTTATGGAGTTAAAAGATATTTTTGATGGAATAATGATTATTTCTGTTAAGATATTGCCTGATGGTTGTATTGTAATTGGGTTATTGATATAAGTCTTTTTACTTAAACTTTTTCTTAATGTGAATAATTCACTTTCTAATCTTTTAATGACATCGTTAGTACTACCTATAAGCAGTGATGAGAGATTGTCTTTAAAAATTATTTTGTCCCTTAGCCTTTCTAAATTAGATGCAAGTTCTCTTAAAGATTCTATGTCTGTCTTTACTTTTTGCCAGTATTCTCTTCCTGTAAGGCCAACTTGAAGTTCTTTTAGATATTTGCTTTGACTTAATTTTGATTCTGATCTTATTGTTGCAAAGATATGTCCTTTGGGTATTAATATCGATTTAAAATCATTTTTTAGGCTTAAGACTATTTCTTTTAATCTATCGTAATCATGAAAATTTATGTTGATTAAAATTTCTTTAATTAATATAAATGATTCTTGAATTTTATTGTTAAATGATTTGAAATTTATGTTAAATAAATTTATCATGTTTCCTTGTATATCTTCTTCATAACTTTCATGTATGTTTAATTGTCCCAAAGTATTTTGGATTTTATTATTTAAATCTACATAGGAATAATTTTGGGTAGATAGATCTTGAATGGCTCTTTTTAATAAAGAAAGATGCATAAAATCTTCTTTTTGTAGAAAATTTAATTTAAAAAATAGATGCACATTGAAGATATTATTGTTTTTCTTTAATTCAAACGTATGTGTTTTAAGTTCAGGAGTTTCATTAAGAATTAAACTTTTTTCAACTTCTTTTGGTAAATCCTCTATTTTTAGCATGGGAAGCTTAGTAATGTCGGATTTAAGATCTTCCTTTTTTTGATAGTCTTTAAATTGATTATAATCTTTAGTAAATTCTGCAAATTTTTCTGGATTTTTCTTAATGTCAATTTCTCTATCCATTAATTTTTTTTCTATTTTTTCTTCCATTTCTTTAAGGACTGTATCTGATGGATTAAATTGGATCAATGTGTAATGATTATTATTGAGTAAATATTTTTCTATTAGATTTTCAAAGTAAGGTTCCCCTTTCTCTAGTTTGTTTTTAATCTCATCTAGATGACAATTGATTTTTAAAGTTTCAGTTGGATGCATTCCATGTAACCAACCTTTAAAACTTTTGATCATTAAAGAAATAGGCCATCCTTGTCCTTTTTCTTCTTTTAATGCAAATTCATAACCAAAGAGAATACCTTGTATTAGTTCTTCTGAAATTTTTACTTTAACAAGATTTTTAAGTTCATTAAAAACCATATTTTTAAATTCTTCCATTTTTCCTGGGACTACGTTTTGTAATCCGAATGAAAATACGCATTCTTTTATGTCTGTGTTGATGCCACTAACATCAGCTATTACGTCACCAATATTACTCTTTAGCATGTTTATAGTGAATTGACAGGAGCTGTCTAGGAGAATTTCTGATAGAATTTCAAGTCCGATATTTTCTTTGATATTTTTAATATCAGTACATAACCAGTTTATTGCATATATTCCTAGTGTATTTTCAGTTTCTTTTGGGATATCAAAATTTAGTGTTTTGCCTTTATTCCATCTTGTGGTTTTTTTTATATTGTAATTAATATTTAATTTTTCCTTTGTATAAGGTCTAATTATATATTTTTCAATAAAATTAAGATTTTTATTAGTGTCAATATTGCCAAATAAAAATATTTTACAATTTTCTAGTGTATAGTGTTTTCTATAAAATTCGATAAATTCTTCGTATGTAAGGTCAATGATATTGATAGGATTGCCCCCAGAATCGTATTGATAGGTACCTTCAGAAAAAAGAGAATTGGTAGCAATTTCGTTAATTAAAGAATTTTTGTTGGAATAATTGCCTTTCATTTCATTTAAGACAATACCAGATAGTTTAAAGTTATTTGGGTTTATATTATAACCTTCCTGCATAAAGGCTTCTTTTTTAAGTAATGGGTTAAAAACAGCATCGGCATATATTTTGAATAAGTTAAAATAATCTTTTTGGATTGTAGATGCTGCTGGATAGAGAGTCTTATCTGGAAATGTCATTGCATTTAAGAAAGTGTTTAGGCTTCCTTTCATTAAATAAAGAAAAGGATCTTTTATTCTATATTTATTTGATCCGCAAAAAATCGTGTGCTCTAGGATATGAGCAACCCCCGTATTATTTAGGGGAATAGTCTTGAATGCTATTCCAAAAGCATGTTCTTTAAATGTGGTATTTTTTAGTTCAAATATTTCTAGTCCACTTTCATGTTTAAAATAACATCCTTCAGTGTCATATTCTTCTAGGTAAGTTTTTGAAATTAAGTTGAAAATTTTTTTTCTTTTCATTTATGATTTATTTTATCCTTGTTTTATATATTTTTGTGCTTCTTCTTCATTAAATTCGAATATGTTTTCGGTATCCTTTATGTCGTCTAAATTAAATACATAAAATGGGAATTTTATTATGATTTTTTTATTTTCAAAGTAAATTACTGCTTGCTGTAAATCAAATAGTAGTTTATTTGGGTATGTTTTTTCAATTTTTTCTTTAATCCTTTGAGTAAAGTAGGGAAATGCTTCTTCTACGTTAATGATTTCATCTATATTATAAATATAATCCCCATTATCGCTAATATAATAGCTTCTATGGTTTGTGATAGATGTATCATTAATTGTTTGAGTGGCACTTACTATTATTGTATAAATACCATATCCATGGTAGATCTCATAATCTATGTTTAAGCTTGGTCTTTTAGACTCTTGTTTAATATTTTGAGCAGCACTTTCTAGGTTGTTAATTATTTCATTTGAATAATTTTCAACTTCATCATTGAATGTTTTTATTTTATTGTTTTTTGTTCTGGCATCTATTACTTTGGGTATTCTAATTTTATATTCAAAAAATTCGTTTTCTTCTTCTGCTAGAATTGATTGAATTATTATTTCATCTTTTTCGTTATAGAGTGTGTCAATTTCATTAAAGTTTATTTTCTTTGTTTTTTTTGTACACCCTATAAAAATCATTAGTAATGATGTTAAAATGAATAGTTTTTGAGCTGTTGACACTTTTATCATAAAGACATTTTTCTCCGTATATAAGTTTATTCTACTATTATTATAATTATTATATAATATTTATGATAATAATTGATGTTATTTGTTTTTCATTTTATTTTATTTGACCTCAATTATTTTTAGTTAAATCTATGTGGGAGTTCTGTGATGCTTGACTTGAAGTTTATAAGAGATAATTTAGAGCTTATTCAGAAAAATATTAAAGATAGAGGGCTTGAGTTAGATATCGATCTGTTAATTTCTCTTGATGATGAGCGCAAAAAACTTGTTACTAAGATAGGGGAGTTGAATGCTATAAGGAATGAAAATGCTAACGCTATGAAAGGAAAAATGGATGATTCCCGTAGGCATTCTTTCATAGAGACTGGAAAGGTTTTAAAGTCTGAAATTGCGATATTGGAAGAAAAATTGAGTCATATAACATCTAAACTGTTGATTGAGCACAAGCGGATTCCAAACATTTCTGCTCCTGATGTTCCTGTTGGTGAGGGTGAGGATGGAAATATTGTGTTAAAAGTGTCAGGAAGTATTCCAAATTTTGATTTTAAACCAAAGGATCATTTGGAAATTGGAATTGATTTGGATCTTTTTGATTTTGAAAGGGCACGTGAGGTTAGCGGTAATAAGTTTTATTATCTTAAAAATGAAGCTGTTTTTTTAGAGCTTGCACTTATTAATTTTGCTTTAAATAAACTTAAACTCAAGGGTTTTGATTTATTTATCACACCTGATATTGCAAGAGAATTTATAGTTGATGGAATTGGCTTTAATCCGCGTGGCACTGAAAGTAATATTTATAAAATTGAAGATACAGATAAATATCTTATTGGTACAGCTGAGATTACTCTTGGTGGATATTATTATAATACTATATTAGATCTTAAGTCTCCACTAAAGATGGCAGGACTTTCTCATTGTTTTCGTAAAGAGGCAGGAGCAGCTGGACAATTTTCTAAGGGCCTTTATAGGGTGCATCAATTTAGTAAAGTGGAAATGTTTTGTCTTTGTAAGAGTGAAGATTCTGATCGTATTCATAATGAGTTTTTGGCATTAGAAGAAGAAATTTTTACTGAACTTGAGATCCCGTATAGAGTCTTAAATGTTTGTTCTTTTGATCTTGGTGCACCAGCTTATAAGAAGTACGATATTGAAGCTTGGATGCCGGGTAGAGGAGATAAGGGCGAGTATGGAGAGGTTACTTCAACTTCAAACTGTACAGATTATCAGTCAAGGCGCCTTAAAATTAGATATAAGGATGATGGTCAGAGTAAGTTTGTACATATGATAAATGGTACAGCCTTAGCCTCAACAAGAACAATCATTGCTATACTTGAGAACTTTCAGGATGCAAGAGGCGGTATACGAATACCTAAGAATTTGGTCAAATATACAGGTTTTGATTATATATCTCCTAAGAATTAGATTTTAAAGTATCTTCTCTTAAGTGTTCAATTGCGCTTAAGAGTATTTCATGATTTTTAAGATTTTTAGGAAAAGGTGCACTTAAGATTTGTCTAAATTTGCGAGCATTGTCTTTTGCAAATACTATTCTCATTATGTGTTTTAGTATGGTATTAATTGAAAGGTGTTCGTTATATTCTTTGATATATTCTACCATTTTTAATAATACTTCTTCTCTTGTTGGAATTTTTTCTTTTTCTTCTAAGAATTCTCTTGAAATTTTGGCAATGAAATAAGGATCTTTTGCCGCAGCTCTTCCAATCATAACAGAATCCACATAAGATAGATGTGTTTTTATGTGGTTACTACTGATAATTCCTCCATTTATTTCAATAAATATATTTTTATGATCTTGCTTCAATTGATATACAAGTTCATGTTTGAGTTTTGGAATATTTTGATTATCTTTAGGAGAATATCCATTTAGTATGGCTACTCTTGCATGAACGGTAAAATTTTTTATTTCATATTTTATAATTTTTTCTACAAATTGTTTGAGTTCTCTATAGTTTGTTTCATGATATTCTCTTTTATTATGTCTTATGCCTATTCTGTGTTTGATTGAGACAGGTTTATTTGTGTTTTTTTTTCATGGCTTGCAGGATTTTGCCTACCTGAGTTGGAGTTTGCATTAAACATGCCCCATAGTTTGCATCTTGGACACGAGATGATGGGCAGTCAACGTTAAGATTATATTCATCAAAGTTAAATTTGTTTTCAAGGATTTCTATGGCTTTTGCGGCGTCGTTTTCACAGTCTGTTGCTATTTGAATTGCAATGGGTGAATCAGTGGGAGTTTGTTTTACAATTGTGTTTAACTTGCCCATAATAATTGATTTTGCAGAAATCATTGGGGTATATAGAGTAACTTTTTTTGATAATAATCTTATTATATATCTAAAGTGTTCGTCAGTAATTGCTACCATTGGTGTTATTGCGATTTTTTGGTTTATTAACATGGCATAATATGTTAAAATAAATTGTTTAATTTGACAATATATTTGTTTATGGGTTTATAAAAAATTAGGAGGTGAAAATTATGTTGGCAAAAAAGTTATTATTTTTATTGTCATCTTTAGTTTTTTTGATAGCCTCAGTTATCATGTCTATTGGTATAAAGAATATTGGGATAAAAAATGGAAATTACATTACTGTTAAGGGCTTAAGTGAAAAAGAGGTACTCTCAACTTCTTCAAGTTGGAATTTACGGTATGAATTAGGTGGAAATACTATAGATGAGATTAATAAGTTAAATAATGCAAATTTTTTGGCGATAAGAGATTTTTTTGTTAGCTATGGGTTTCATGAAGATGAGATAAGCATGAAAAATATGGATTTTCATATTGCAAACTATAGTGATGCTCTTTATAAGTACAATGCGTATATATCTTTAGGTATTTATACTAAAGATATTGATAAAATGGAGCAGGTAAGCAAAAATATTATTAAACTTTACAATAAAGGAGTACTCTTTACTGGTAATGGTGGACCAAGTTATTATTTTGATAAAATCAATGATGTTAAACCTGCAATGTTAGCAGATTCTATTAAAAATGCCTTGGATGCGGCTTTAGAGTTCTCACGTAATTCTGGTGCTGTTTTAGGAAAAATTAAGACCGCAAATCAAGGATACTTTGAATTTCTTCCAGTTGATAGAAGTTCCGAAAATCATGAGCGTTATTCAAAAAAGATATTAAGGGTTGTTACTACAGTTTCTTATTATTTAGATTAAATTTGTTGCAAGGAATGGTGATGGAATTTTTGTGTTCTAATAAAGAGAATGATTTAAAGGGAAGGTTTTTTGATTTTTTTTTAAAAAATATTAGTCGAGATGATTTTACTAGTATTGGAGTTTGTGGTGGTCGAAATATTATTTCTTTTCTCAATGTCTTTGATGAACAAAATTATCCTATTAAAAAATCTCATTTTTTTTTAGTAGATGAGCGTTGTGTTGATTTAAATAGCGAGTACAGTAATTTTAGGCTTTTAAGTGAAGGATTTTTTTCTAAAATGATGAAGAAAAATTTAATCTGTGGTTCTAATTTTCATCCATTTATTTACAGTGAGTTTGATGAAACATCGTCTATTTATAATTATAATGTTGAATTTAATTCTAGATTTACAAGATTGGATCTTAGCATTTTGTCTGTTGGTGAAGATGGGCATGTTGCTTCTCTTTTTCCTTCAAGGAAACTTTTATTTTCTGAGATGGAAGGATATCAATATGAGTATGATGCACCAAAGCTTCCAAGTAAGCGAATGAGCTTAACACCTAAGTCTTTACTTTTGTCTAAGGCTTCTGTGTTACTCTTTATTGGTCATGAAAAAAAGGGTGCTTTAGAAAATTTTTTAAGTTCAGAAATTTCTCTAAGAGAATGTCCAGCTAAAATTTTCAAGGATCATGCTCGTTTATTGGTTCTTACAAATATTGAGGGAGTCTATGCAGGATCCTAGGATTTCTAAATATCAGGATGCAAAAAATTTGGGAGTAAAAACCTTTAAAGAATCTGAAAAAAAAGAGTTACATAATGATTTGCCTGAAATACAAGGTTCTCTGCTTAAGTCATGGGTCAATCTGATTAAGAGGGGCAAAAGAGAGGATTTCAGCAATTCAAAGTCTCTTAGCAAAGGAGTTGGGAAGCCAGGATTTATTCGTAAAGAGAGTAAAGTATCAAAAATAGCAAAATATTTCTTAGCTATTGGTCTTGAAAAATCATCAAAAATTATGGCTGAACTTGATGATGCTGATATAATTGCAATTACTAGAGAAATTACAAAAATTAAGTACATTACCCCTGATGATAAAAAGCGGATTATTCAAGAATTTGAAGATTTAGTAAAAAGTGAGAGAAAATATTTAAAAATTGATGATAAATTTACTTATGAGTTATTAAATAAATCTTTAAGTAAGGCAAAAGCGAAAGAGATTTATATAAAAGTTACAGGAATTGATCCGTTTTTGCCTTTTGATTACTTATCTGGTGTTGAGGATGAACAACTTTGGGCTTTAATTAAAGATGAAAATATTCAAACACTTTTGATAATATATAATTATTTAACCAAAGAACAGAAAAAATATGTTTTTTCTATGTTGGAAAAAGATATTAAGAAACAGTTTGTTAAGGAGCTTGCTAAGCCGAGACAATTAAATATGGATATGATTGAGATTATCTCTGATAGACTTAAGAGTAGATTTGCAATGCAGGGTAAACTTAAGACAGAAAAACTTGATGGTTCTAAGATACTTGTTGATATTTTGAGTTATATGGATTCTGAGGATGAAAAAAATCTTTTGAGTAATATTGATATGAAAGTTTTAAATCCTGTTAAAGATAATGAGATTAAAGAAAGAATATTTGATATTAATGTAATACTTAGAATTACAGATAATGATATGCATAATATTTTAAGAGAATTTACAGATAACGATATTGCAATTATTATTAAAGATAAAAGTGATGAAATTAGAGATAAAATTCTTTTCAATGTTTCAAGAAGACGTAAAACTCTTATTTTAGAAGAAGAGTCTTTTTTGAAAGAGGTAAAAAAGAGAGATATAAAAGCAATGACTACGTCCTTTGTTAATTATATTAAGGAGTTAACTTTAAAGGGTGAATTAATGATATATAGAAAAAATGAGGAGTTTATTTAGTGAAACTTGATGAACTACGTAAAAAGTATATAGAATTTTTTAAGAGTAAGGGACATTGTGAGATTGCAGGCAAGTCTTTAATTCCTGATAATGATTCTACAGTTCTTTTTAATACAGCTGGCATGCAACCGCTTGTACCTTATCTTCTTGGAGAAATACATCCATCTGGAGATATGTTAGTTGACGTTCAAAAATGTTTAAGAACAGGAGATATTGATGAGGTGGGAGATCTGAGTCATTTAACTTTTTTTGAAATGCTTGGAAATTGGTCCCTTGGAGCTTATTTTAAAGAACTTTCAGTAAAGTATAGTTTTGAGTTTTTAACTTCACCTGATTACTTAAATATTTCAAAAGATAGGCTTTATGTTAGTGTTTTTGAAGGTGATGAGAATATTCCACGGGATACAAAGACAGCTAGTGTTTGGGAAAGTCTTGGAATTCCTAAAGATAGGATATTTTATCTCTCAAGAGAGCATAATTTTTGGGGTCCTGTTGGAAATGTAGGGCCTTGTGGGCCGGATACTGAAATCTTTGTAGATACAGGCAAAGAGAAGTGTTCTAATGAATGTGATATTACATGTTCTTGTGGTAAGTATTTTGAGATTTGGAATAATGTTTTTGTGCAATATAAAAGGGATGAGAATGGAAATTATGAAGAGTTGAATCGGAAATGTGTGGATACAGGAATGGGTATTGAGAGAACAATTACATTTTTGCAGGGAAAGTCTTCAGTTTATGACACGGATGCATTTAAACCGATAATTGATAAGATCGAAAAAATTTCTGGCAAAATTTATGGGCAGAATTTAGATGATGATAAATCTATTCGAATAATTGCTGATCATATTAAGGCCAGTTGTTTTATTTTGGCTGATAATTTTGCAGTTCTTCCGTCTAATATAGGACAGGGATATGTTTTAAGGAGAATCATTAGGAGAGCTATTAGATATGCAAAAAAACTTGGGATGGAATCTCATGTTTTAGCAGATCTTGTTGATCCTGTTGAAGAGATTTATAAATCTTTTTATAAAGAATTAACAAAAAATAAAGATTTTATTAAGGCTGAGTTAAATACAGAGGAAAAAAAATTTTTTAAAACTTTGCGTCATGGTGAACAAGAATTTATTAAATTAATTCAGCATTTATCATCGAAATTAATTCCTGGTGAGATTGCTTTTAAACTTTATGATACTTATGGTTTCCCTTATGAAATAACGGAAGAACTTGCAACTGAACATGGATTTAGTATAGATAAGACAGGTTTTGAAGAGCATTTTAGGAAGCATCGAAAGGTTTCTAAGAAAGGAGGTGATAAAGTCTTTAAAGGGGGACTTGCGGATTGTACATATGAGACTACCAAGCTACATACAGCTACTCATTTGCTTCATAAGGCACTTCAATTAGTCTTAGGTGATCATGTAAGGCAAAAAGGTAGTAATATTACTGCTGAGAGACTAAGGTTTGATTTTAGTCATCCTTATAAAATGACGGATGATGAGATAAAAAGAGTTGAAGAGATGGTTAATTTACAGATAAAAAATAAATTATCTGTAAATCGAACTGTAATGAGTCTGGATGATGCCTTGGCTAAGGGTGCTATGGCTCTATTTGGTGAGAAATATGAAGAGATTGTCAGTGTGTATGAAATTGATGGTTTTTCAATTGAAGTTTGTGGTGGACCGCATGTTAAGAACACTAGTGAACTTGGGATTTTTAAGATACAAAAGGAACAGGCTTCATCATCAGGTGTAAGGAGAATAAAAGGCATTTTGATCGATTAATATTGGAGGATACTTTATGTTTAAACATTTAGGCGATTATTTATTAACTTTACATCCTATTTTTTTAGGATTTTTAGGTTCTACTTTTACTTGGTTTACTACAGCCTTTGGAGCGGCTGCTGTTTTTTGTTTCAGAAAAGTAAACAATAAAATAATGGATGCCATGCTTGGCTTTTCAGCAGGAATTATGATTGCTGCTAGTTTTTTTTCACTTATTAAACCAGCAATAGAGATGGCGGAAGAGCTTGGTTATATTGCATGGATGCCAGCAGTTTTTGGTTTTCTCTTAGGAGCATTTTTTATATATATTGTGGATGTATTTGTGCCAGATCTTGATAAACTAGCATTTATTGATGAAGATTTAACGAGACATGGTAAAAAGGATTTTTTGCTTTTTACGGCTGTTACGTTGCATAATTTTCCGGAAGGACTTGCTGTTGGTGTTGCTTTTGGAGCTTTAGCTTCTTCTCCTGACATTCATACTTTAGTTGGGGCTATGATTCTTACATTAGGAATTGGTATTCAAAATATGCCAGAAGGTGCAGCAATTTCTTTGCCTTTAAGACGAGGTAATGTTCCTTTATGGAAGTGTTTTAATTATGGTCAGATGTCAGGTTTGGTAGAAATTGTTGGAGGATTTTTAGGATCTTATGCAGTTTATACTTTTACTAGGATTCTACCCTTTGCTTTATCTTTTTCTGCAGGGGCAATGATTTATGTTTCAATTGAACAATTAATACCTGAAGCTAAGAGAAAAGATATTGACAATAAGATTCCAACCATATTTGGAGTTATTGGATTTGCTTTAATGATGTTCCTTGATGTGTCTTTGGGGTAATTAGCCAAACTTGCCAGTAATATATTCTTCTGTCTTAATATTTTTAGGATTGAAAAATAATTCATCTGTTTGGCTTTCTTCTTCAATGTAGCCATTTAGAAAGAATGCAGTTCGATCAGATATCCGTCCGGCTTGTTGCATATTATGAGTTACTATTATGATCGTGTAGCTTTCTTTTAAATTTATTATTAGCTCTTCAATTTTGCCTGTTGAGATTGGATCAAGAGCAGAAGTAGGCTCGTCCATTAATATTACATTTGGTTCGATTGCAAGAGTTCTTGCGATGCAAAGTCTTTGTTGTTGTCCCCCTGAAAGGCTTAAGGCATTTCTATTAAGTTTATCTTTTACTTCATTCCATAGTGCAGATTTTATTAGGGATTTTTCAACTATCTCATCAAGTTTTTTTTTATCTTTAATTCCATGAATTTTAGGTCCATAACTTATGTTGTCATAAACTGACATTAAAAATGGATTAGGAGTTTGAAAAACCATTCCAATTTTTCTCCTAAGTTCCAGTACATCAAAGTTGTTTGAGTAAATACTTTTACCTTCATACATAACTTTTCCTTCTATTTTAACGCCTTCCACAAGATCATTCATTCTGTTAAGTGTTCTAAGAAATGTTGATTTTCCACAACCTGATGGACCTATTAAAGCTGTGATGCTGTTTCTTAGTATTGATATGTTAATATTATTTAATGCTTTAAAATCTGTATAAAATAAGTTTAGATTTTCTGTTTTAATAATTGCTTTGTCTTGGCTCATTTACTTAATCCTATATAATTTATTGATTAGAAATTTTGATGTTAAATTTATTGAAAGTATCATTATTATAAGTATTGATGCTGTTGCAAAACCTTTGTCTAAATATCCTTCTTGAAATAATAATAGTAGATGTACAGTTAAACTTCTTGAAGGTTCATTTAGAGAACTTGCAAGTCCTAAATTTGTTCCCATTGTAAAAAGGAGTACAGCAGTTTCTCCAAGAGCACGTCCTATTGCAAGCACTATTCCTGTCAATATGCCTGGACTAGAAGCGGGCAGTAAAATTTTGATTATAGTTTCTGTTTTATTGGCACCTAAAGCAACTGAAGCATATTTGTATGATTTAGGAATTGATTTTAGTGCTTCCTCAGTTGTTTTAATAATCATTGGTAATATCATTAAAGAACTTGTTATTGCTCCTGAGAGTATTCCCATACCAAAGATTGGAACAAAAAAGATAAGTCCAAAGAGTCCAAAAATGATAGCAGGGATGGATGATAAGATATCAACACTCATAGATACTGTTTTGTAAAATATTTTATTTGATGTATATTCTGCAAGCATTATTCCCGTACCAATTCCTATTGAAATTGATATTACTGCTGTTAATAGTATGACGTAAAATGTGTTGAAGATTAAATAAGAAATACCCCCGTATTTTCCAGAATTTCTTGGAGTAGATAATATGAAATTTAAGTTTAAAGGCATGTCTTTTTTTATATAGTATAATTTGAGAAAAGGAGCATCACTTTTATAGAAAGAATGCCAAGGCACAACCGCAATTGTGCCTTCATGTTCTTCTACTGTTTTTATTGCATTTTGATCATAATTTGAGTATTTTATGATATTTAATTTAATATTTTTAGATATTAAGTTATTCCAGTTTGTCTTTTCTATGAGTAATTTTTTAATCTGATTAAGGCTTAGTATGTTAATAATTTCATTTTCACTTTTTTGTAGTGTTTTTTTGCCTACTAAAATAGACATGGATTTGATTTTCAGGGATTTAATTTCTGAAAATTTTTTAAAATCTAATTTTTCAAGTTCTTCTTTTGTTAAGTAACCAATAGCCCCTGTTGTTTTATTGACAGTTTCTATTATCTTTTCATTTGATTCTACAAGCTTTATATACCTGTTATTAAATTTATTGTCTTTGGTAAAAGTTTGTAGTACGACTGTACTTGCAAGATTTGACTGTGAACTTGCAATTGGAACTATGTCAATACTTTGATCTGATATGCTTCCCCAATGTGAAATTTTATTATTGTATATATTGTAGATATCTTGCGTAGTAATTTCTTCCGCTTTTATGCTTTTGTTAATAATAAATGCGATTTTGATTATTTTGTTTTTCAATGTGAATGGTAAAAAGTGTTTTGTTTCATCTAAAAATAATGTTTGTTTTTTGCTTGTAAAGAATAGTGAATTGTATACTATATACGATATTAGAAAGAATAATAGTGTTATTAAAAAATAAGCAATGAATCTGATTATGCAAAATGAAATTTTATTGAATAATTTATTTGTTTGAATTGTATTCACTTGATTTTTAGCCTTTTCGATGAAGATAAAATAAAGTGTTTAATTGAATTTATTATTATGACTAATAATAGCAAGACCAAAGCTGTAGAAAATAAGGCTTCTTTGTGTGTTCCAGATGCATATCCCATATCTATTGCAATGTTTACCGTTAATGTTCTAATAGGTGAGAATATATTTTGTATAAATAGAGGTGATCCCCCACCAACCATTAAAACTGCTATTGTCTCACCAATAGCTCTTCCAATTGCTAGTATTACTCCTGCTAAAATTCCTTTTCCAGCTGAAGGGATCATCACTTTATATATTGTTTGCCAGTCTGTTGCAGCTAGTGCAAGAGATGCTAGTTTATATGATTTTGGAACAGCTTTAAGTGATGTGTATGAGACACTAATTATTGTTGGGAGTATCATTATGCTTAGAACTATTACTGAGGTTATTAAATTATATCCTAAGTTATCTTCTCTGCTAAAAGTGTTTTTTATAAGGGTGGCTATAAATGTGCTTCCAAAAAATCCATATACTACGCTTGGGATTCCTGCTAAGAGTTCTATTATGGTTTGTAATGTCTTTTGGTAAATACCTTTGGTTTTCTCAGACAGGTAAATTGCAAAACCAAGTCCAATTGGTAGTGCAATTAGGACAGAAAAAAATGTTGTTAAGGTTGAGTTTATAATAAAAGATAAAATTCCGTACGATTTTTGTAATTTGTTAGTAGGATCCCAGTTTGTGCTGAATAGAAAATTAAAAATTTTAATTTTATTATTAAGCAAGGGTGCTAGTCCATTTTTAATGATGAATAAGACTAGTAATAATATTGTCAAGGTACTAATTATTGCGGATGTAAAAATGAAACAGTTGAAAGCCAATCTAACAATATTTCTTTTTGTCTTTAAAGTTAATTTCATGCTTTAAAAGAGTTCCCCTATAGAAATCGAATTTTGTTAAATTTATATTTAACTTAAATTCTTAAGACAATTTTGTCATGGTTTTAGATATTTTCAGTTGTATGAACCTTTATGAACCCTTGTTCTTCAACAATATCTTGTCCATTTGGATTTAGCATAAAGTTAATAAAATCAAGTATGTTCTGATCCTCAGAAATACTGTTTGTGATCGCTATTAGCCTTCTCTTTATATTATATTTGTCCTTTGTTATTGTTTCTTTTGTAGGATATATGCTGTTTATTGAGAGTGTATGTAGACCTTTTTCTATTGCACCTCTTGCATATCCAAAACTAATGTAACCAATTGAGTGGGGTGTGAGACTTATTTTTTCAATTACTTCACCATTGGATTTGACCATAATACTATCTTGTCTGAATTGAGCTTCTTCAGGATTTTTTAATATCTTATCAAGAACCAGTTCTTTTATAGATGAATGAGAGCCTGATGATGAATCTCGATTTATGAAGTTAATTTTAGCATCATGTCCACCGACTTGTTGCCAGTTTCTAATATTTCCATTAAGTATTTTTACTAAATCTTCTTCTGTAATATTTGTGATTTTGACATCAGGACTTGTAATGAATATTAAAGCGTCATAAGCAATGATTGTGATTTTTGCTCCTTGAGCTATTTCTTCTTCAGTTGCGTCTCTTGAAGAAATTGCCATTTTATAAATACCATCAAATAATCCTTTAATGCCAACACTACTGCCTTGTGCATCATAAGTGACTTTAAGTTGATTATTTATTTTTTGATATCGTAGGATCATTTCATCCATAATAGAGGTTGTCGATGTAGATCCACCAATTGCAATGACATTTTCTTTGTCTTTGTTTGTACAATTGCTAAATAAAAAAGCTATTGAAATAGTAAAGAGCACTTTGATAGCTTGCATTAAATTAACTCCTTTTACAACTATATATAATATCATTAATCTTAGATAAGTCAATGAATAGTAAATATTTTGATTTTTTGATATAAGTTATTATATACATTAAGAATTTGAGGGTAGTAGATGGGTACAATTAAATCGGGAGATATTGAAAAAGGTACTTTTTTGCTTTTTAAAGGCATGCCACATATTGTTCTTGAGAGAGAGTTTTCAAAAATGGGTAGGGGAGGCTCTATTGTAAGATTGAAGCTTAAAAATCTTAAAAACAAGTCTGTTGTTAAGGAAACTTTAAAGGGTGCTGATACAGTAGAAGAAATTGAAGTGTTAGAAGTTGCTTCTCAGTATCTTTATAGAGAGAATGAAAATCTTATTTTTATGGATCTAGAAACTTATGAGCAATTTGATGTGAACTTAAGAGAGATTTCAAACATTGAGGACAAGGTTATGTTTTTGCAAGAGGCTGGGATTTATTCTCTTGTTAAATGGGATAACGAAGTTATTGATCTTAGATTGCCCCCAAAGGTTGCATTTGAGGTTGTAGATGCTGAGATTGCTGTGAAAGGGGATACTGTAACTAATGCAATGAAGAATGTTACCCTTCATACGGGATTGGTGGTAAAAGCACCTCTTTTTATTAATGTTGGAGATAAAATTTTAGTTAATTCTGAAACTAAAGAGTATGCTGAGAGAGTTAAAGAGTAACATATTGTTATTATTTTTTATTTTTTTTTGTTCTTGTGAGATGAGCTATCCTGATATAAGGGAAGTTGATTATGTAATTAATTATTATTTCGCTAAAGATAAATTCGATTATTTTATGACTTTTGATTTTGCCGTTAAAGTTTTAAATTCGAATGATATGATCAAATTTTTTGTTGAAAACATAGATAGTAAGGAGTTTATTGAAGTAGCTAAGGATAAATATACTTCTTCTTTTATAAATTCTGTTCTTGGGAAAAATGTTCTTTATTGTAAAGATTTAAGGTTTAATCTTTTTGATAAGACTTTTGAAAATTTTATGGCACAAGTTCATCTTATTGATTCTGGAATGAGGGTATATAGTAGAGAGATTGTCATAAATTTAAGCTTGTCAGAAGAAGAATTGACTTTAATTCATTATTATATATATAACTCGAAAGATAAGCTTAAGTTAAATGAAATTAGTGGTAATAATTTATATTTAATTAAGACCCCTAAGGATGAAATTGATTTTTTCTATTCAATTGTTAAGATCGAAGATTTAATGAATATTCAGCTGGATGATGATAACTTGGATGTTTATTTAGGATTTTATTATGTGGGCAAGCATTCTAATTTATTTTTTAGATTAAACTAGTTTGGGCCTACCAGGACTTGAACCTGGGACCACCCGATTATGAGTCGGGTGCTCTAACCAACTGAGCTATAGGCCCCATATAAGTAAAGACAAGCTAAAAAAGTTCTTAAAAGTGATTAAATACTTTTATGCCAATTAAAGCTTAGAAATACCTTAGACCATTATATTGATTTTTTATTGATTGTCAAGTTCGTTAATTTCATTTTGTATGATTTCTATTTTTGAATTTAATTCGTTTAATTTGACCTCAATTGATTCTTTATTTTTGATGAGTTGTTGCATTTTTGATTTCACTTTTACAATTTCATCTATTTTTATTGCTTTTATTAAATCTGCGTTCAATTTGGATATCTGTTGATTTAGATTTTTTATTGTTTCTAACAATGAATTAATTGTTCCGGTTTTATTTAATCCCTTTTCTGTCTTTGACATTTCAACAAATTCTTCGGCAATTTTTTTTAAAATTAATTCTCTATTTGTTTGAACAGCATTAATAGCACATTCTATTTTATTCTTACTATTAATGTTATCTTTTATACTTTTATGTTTTATTTCATTGTTTATTTTTACGATTTCTGTTTGAATTTCATTCATTAACCTATATTCTTCAACGATTGCTTTGCTTAAGTCTTTATTTTCTACAAATTCATCAATTAAATTTTCTAAATTGTCTGAAAATAAATGTTCTTTTAATATTTTTTTCTCGAATTCTTTTGACATTTTTTCTATGTTTATTTTATTTATGATGTCTTTTAGCATTAGTTTAATGTTTATGATAAGTCTTTTGAAGAAATTAATTTTTTCATTGAGTTTTATTATTTCTGTTGTTTTGTATTTATGTTTTTCAAGTGTTGATTTGATAAAATTCATTTTGTATTCTAAAATTGTTGAAAGATTATTTGGATATTTGTTTATTATTATTTCAGTAATTTTTTTAAGTTTTTTTTCGTATGCTTTTAGGATATGTTTTTTGCTTTCTTTATAGTCTTTGATCTTTTTATATAATTCTTTTAGTTTACTCTCATTATCTTCTATTTTATTTAGGCTTGCTTTAAGCTGAGATATTTCTTTTTCAATTAATTTTAAAGATGTGTAAGATTTTAATTTTTTAAGCTCTATTACGTTACTGTTTTTGAGAGCCTTGCCAAGTTCAACTAATTTTTTATCTCTTTGTGGGCTCAGTTCTTGAATTTTGGATTTAATATCTTTTATCATAAGCGGCTTCCATGTTCATTTTATTTTCTGTTAACACTTTTTTCAAGCTCAAATTTGGAAATTTTATGGTAAATTTTTCTTCCATGTGGGCAGTATTTTAGTTTGAGATTGAAAAATTCATTTATTAAAAATTGACTAAATTCAGAACTTATTGTATCATTGCATTTAACAGCTTGTCTACATGCAATCGTTGCATATAAATCAGTTTCCAGAGAATCAATTGTTTTACTTTTTCTTGTCTTAAAAAATTGGATGATAACATTTTCATATTTGTTGCAGATATTGGGAATTGATTCGAGTTGGTAGGTTTGTTCTTTTATTTTGGTAACTATAATATCTAATTTTTTATATTCTTCCAATTCACTTGCTAATATTTTATCTGTATCTTCACAGTCTACTTGAAATTCAATTGGTATTAAAAGTTTTTGGGTAATTTTTTCTGAATTTATTAAAGTTTGATATATAATTTTTTCATGAAGTGCATGCTGATCTATGAAGAAAACCTCATTATCTTTTTCTACTATTAAAAATTCTGAAAATAGTTGTCCCCTATATTTAAATTCATGTTTTGCTATTGGTTTTTGAAAATCATTTGGCATTGTAGAAGTTTCTAGGAGAATATTTTGGATGTAGCTTTTGAATGATGGTTTATCTTTTTGAATTGGGTTTTGACTTTCAAATTTTACTTTGTCTTCTATTATATTTGTTATTTTATTGTTTTGAGGTTTATCTAGAATCAATGATTCGTTTTGTATGATTGCATAAGTTTGAAAATCTGAATTTGTTGGATCATCTTCAGGGTGTAATAGATGAGCATCATTTGTTATTTGCCTTTTGATTATTATGTTATGGTAGTCTTGTAAAATCTCTTTTCGTTCTCTGTCAAAAAATTCGTTAATATTGCTTGAAACTTGCTTAGGAAGAAATGGTAAGTTAAAAAATCTTACTTCTTTTTTTTGAGGATGTATATTAAAATCGACGTATCTGGGATCTATTTCTAGAAATAAATAACATATTGGGAAATTTCTATTAGTGAGTATTCTGCTATGTCCATCGATTATTGCTTCAGATAGATTGTGCTCTTCAACAGGTCTCCTATTGAGGAATATTTTTATGTTTCGTCTGTCTTTTCTTGAAAAATTGGGAGGAGCAAAAAAGATTTTCATTTGTACATTTTCGTATTCTGTTTCTATTTTTCCAAATTTATTGTTTTCTATTATTTCTCCATATACACTCTGAACTCTATTTATTAGGCTTTCTTTAAAGTAAACTTTTCTTAGTGCATTATTTAGACTTAATTTAAAGTCAATACCAGGATGAGTAACAGCCTTTTCTTCAAAAACTTTTAAACACATTTTTGTCTCGATAGAGTCTTTTTTTAAGAATCTTTTTCTTGCTGGGAAATTGTGGAATAGATTTGTAACATCTACTATTGTTCCATTTATTGCGGATTGTTTTTTAAAATATTTTTCAGTTCCATTTTCAACTTCAATTTGGTAGCTGTCTTCTCCTGTAGTTGAACTTGTGATTGTGAGATTTGAACAGATTGCAATACTTGAGAGAGCTTCCCCTCTAAATCCTAGTGTTTGGATTTTTTCAAGGTCTTTCTCTTCATTTATTTTTGAAGTGGTATGGGGTAGGTAACATATCTTTAAATCTTCTTTGCTTATTCCGCTACCATTGTCTGTTATTAGTATTCTTCGAATCCCACCTTCTTCGAGAAAAACTTCAATTTTATCTGCTCCGGAATCTATTGAATTGTCAAGTAATTCTCTTAAAATTGAACAAGGTCTATCTATTGCTTCTCCTGCTGCTATTTTTTGTACTAGACTTCTATCTAAAAATTTTATTTTATTCATTTGCCTATAATTTTTATTATTGTTTTATTTTGTTTGTAATTGGGAAATTTGTTGATAACTTCTTTAAGTATTTTATCATTCCCATTATCATTATATTCTATTATGCCTAATGTATGTAGAGCTTCTGGGTTGTTTGGATTTATTTTAATGTATTCTTTTAATTTTTCCATAGCCCTTTTATTATCTTTAATAGCAATCAAGGCAGTTGCAAGATTGTATTTTGCTTCAAGACTTGAGTGAGCTTCTGCTTTTTGAAAAATTTCTATTGCTTTTTGATAGTTTCCTTGATTTTTATAAAGTATTCCAAGATTGTTTAGTGCTAATAAATGATTTTTATTGCTAATTTTCTCAAGGATTTCAATTGCTTTTGGTTCATTGCCTGACTTTTCATATGCTCTTGCTAGATTGATATGAGCCGTAATGTTTTCAGGATTTTTTAAAATTACACTATTATAGAGTGGTATTGCTTCGTTATAATTTTCTTTAGTTAAATAAATAGATGCTTTTAAATATAAATATTCAGATTTTTCTGGATTTATGTCAAGGGCTTTATTGATGTTTATTAATGATTCATTAAGATTATCATTTTCAAATTTTGCTATTGCTAGATTATAAAACATAATATCGTTTTTTTCTTTTATCGAAGTACTTGCTTTGTCTAGATATTTTTCGCTGTTTTTAAAATCTCCTATATAGTTTGCAATAATTCCTGTTTTTAAAGCATAATGAGGATTTTTTGTAATCTCATAAGCTTTTTTGAAACTTAAAAAAGCATTTTGTTTGTCATTGTTTTGTTCTTCTGCTATTCCTTTTTTATAGTAGGCAGTATCATAATTTTGGTCGATTGTAATTGCCTTTTTGAAAGCTTCAATTGCTTGTTTTGGTTTATGTAACAATATTAAGCTTGTTCCTTTATTTGTATATGCTTTTTTGTGCTTTGGATTTAATGATATTGTTTTATCAAATGCTTTTATTGATTCTTCATATTTTTTAAGTTTAAATTTCATTATTCCGACTTTGTAGTGATCTTCTGCTTCGTTTGTAATATTTGCAATTTTTTCATAAATTGCTTCGGCTTTTTTGAAATCTTTTTGTTCTTCATTTGTTGATGCTAGCATTTTAAGAGATTGTAAATCTATTGAGGTTTGACTAAGATGATTTGCATGTGTTTTAGGTTTTTCTTGCATTTTTATTTGATTATTTGTTAACTGATCTTTTGTAGGAAAATTTTTTTCTTTGGGTTGTTTTTGCTTTAAAAGCTCCTTTTTGAAAGGAGCTTTTTCTATGCTTATTGAATTTGGCTCTATATCTTGTTTTATTAATCTAATTAAGAGATTGGCTGCTTCTTGGGTTTGTAGTTTATCAATTAAGTCATTAATTTTATTGAATTTGTTACTCAATCCTTTTTTAATGAGTTCATTAAGTCTTTCTTTTGCAAGTGAGGGATTCCCGGTATTAATGTTATCTAATATTTCATAGAGTACTTTTTTTATTACATAACTATAAGGTCTCTCTATTTTTTCGATTATTTGATTTTTATGAGCATCTTTTGTGGTTGGGGTCTCTTTTTTAGTTTTTGGTTTGAGAGAGGGAGAAATTTCGATAACTTTGTCAATTTGTTTTGTTTTATTTTCTCTAGAGTCATCTGTATTCTTTTTTATAAGTTTATCTTCATTTTGTTCGTGTGTTTTGATGACTTGTTTTATAGTGTTGAACTGAGTGGTCTTGGTTTGATTTAATTCTTTGTTAAGATTTTCTTTTAGTTTTTTTAAGTTAAATAGATTTTTTTTATTCTCAATAGATTTATCGTTGTTTGGAGTTGATTCTTGTTGTTTTGCTATTTTATTTATGTTTTTTCTTAAGTTCTCAGGTATTGTGTTTTGATTAAATTCTAAAATGTCTTCGTTTTCAATTCCAGTATCATCTTTTCTATCAGCATAATTTTCTATTTTTGTAGTATCTTTTATATATCTATTGTTAAAAGCAATTTCAGAATTTTCATTGTTGATGGGTATTGATTGTTGTTTTCCTTGTATTTTATCTAATATTTGATTAGCCGTATCTCTTTGTAAATCTTTTGATTCAAAAGGACTGTTATTTGCAAGTTCGGAAAGAGTGTTCTCAAGCATTGCAATATCTGTATTTTGTGGGTATTTATCTTTTAGCATTTTTGTTATTGAGTGTGCTTTTTTATAATTTCTATCCATAACGCTGTTTTTTACTTCATTCAGCATGATTGCTTGATTGTTTTTATTTAGGCGTTCTTTATATATGTAATAACCAAGTCCTCCAAATGAAGCAATAAGTAATATTATTAAAATTATTAGTGTGGGTAAATTTTTTCTTTTATTCATCTATGTTCAACTCCTCTTGCCAATTAATTTTGTCTAGTTCAATTAAAGAATCTGTTTTTAAATTATCTTCAAATTTGTCTTTTAACATTGTTTTTTTCTTTTCATGTTCTTGTGTGTTTGTGTTATCTTTTTTGTTCATATGTTCTTGTGTGTTCTCTTTATCTTTTTTGCTCATATGTTCTTGTGTGTTCTCTTTATCTTTTTTGTTCATATGTTCTTGTGTGTTCTCTTTATCTTTTTTGCTCATATGCTCTTGTGTGTTCTCTTTATCTTTTTTGCTCATATGTTCTTGTGTGTTCTCTTTATCTTTTTTGCTCATATGCTCTTGTGTGTTCTCTTTATCTTTTTTGCTCATATGCTCTTGTGTGTTCTCTTTATCTTTTTTGTTCATATGTTCTTGTGTGTTCTCTTTATCTTTTTTGCTCATATGCTCTTGTGTGTTCTCTTTATCTTTTTTGCTCATATGCTCTTGTGTGTTCTCTTTATCTTTTTTGTTCATATGTTCTTGTGTGTTCTCTTTATCTTTTTTGCTCATATGCTCTTGTGTGTTCTCTTTATCTTTTTTGTTCATATGTTCTTGTGTGTTCTCTTTATCTTTTTTGCTCATATGCTCTTGTGTGTTCTCTTTATCTTTTTTGCTCATATGCTCTTGTGTGTTCTCTTTATCTTTTTTGTTCATATGTTCTTGTGTGTTCTCTTTATCTTTTTTGCTCATATGCTCTTGTGTGTTCTCTTTATCTTTTTTGTTCATATGTTCTTGTGTGTTCTCTTTATCTTTTTTGCTCATATGCTCTTGTGTGTTCTCTTTATCTTTTTTGTTCATATGTTCTTGTATGTTCTCTTTATCTTTTTGGTGTTCTGTGGCAATGTATTCACTTCTATTTTTAAGACTTTTGTCAAGTTCTTCAAGAGCGGCTTTTTTATTTCTTAACAGAGCTATCATGTGGAGAATAGCATTTTTTTTTTCACTTTCATATCTTAATGTAATAAATTGTGAATAATCATGGATTGCCATAGTGTATGAATCCCATGCATTTTTGTAATTTTTTTCCTTAAAATTAATTTTTCCTTGTTCAACATAAGAATTTGCTCTATTAAGAAGTGCTTTGTCATAATTGGGCATATTTTTAACTGAATTGGAATAATATTTGATTGCTAGGTTATAATAACCCTCGCCTCGTTTAAACATTATGTTACCCAGTTCAAAATATAATTTATAATCAATGTCTCCTCCTATTGCAATTCCATCAAGCAGAGCCCCTTCTGCTTCTGTTAGTTGATTGTTTTCTCTATAGGCTATTGCTAGAAAGTAATAGCCGTTTTGTACTTTTGGGTATTTCTGAATGGCTTCACTTAGGATTTTTATTGCTTGTGAATAATTTTTATTTTTTATCTCTTCTTGTCCAATTCTAATTAATCTTTGAGAGTATGCCAAATTTGAATTAAGTAATAAAATAAGCAAGATAATCAGATTTTTAAGCAATAATAAACATTTATTCATATCTTTTATAAGTACTATTTTATTACTTTAAAGTAAATATTTCTATATTTCATAGTGTCTTAAAATCAAATTTATTTTATTCTTTAGTTAAAAATGTAACAAATTTCATTATTTCTTCTTTTTTTTCGGATGACATTGTTTGTTCTTCTTTTAATGCATTTGGTTTGGAATAACAAGTAATATAGCATATGGCAGGTAGTAATGTTTCAGTTTTAAATTCTTCTATTTTAAATAGCAGTTCTAGTTTAATATTTTTATGTAATATTTTAAACACCCTTGTTCTTAGGATTAATGATTTGACAAAAATGTATGATTTACGATAATTTAATCTGTAAGGACTTATTTCTTGCATTTTTATTATTTCTTGAGGTATTGAAATTTTATCTTTATCTAGGTGTATCATTATTTCTGATATGAATTCAAAATGTTTTTTGTCAATATTTGGATAAAAGGATAAAAAATATACAAATATTTGATTTTGAATTTCAAGGTTTTTGTTTTCAAAAAAGTTTTTTATATCTTTTGAGAATTTTGCCTTATCATTTTTATCTGCATAAATGTAAAATGCAATCCATCCGTATGTATCTATTTTTGTTGAGTTGTCTTTTATATAATTTATTACATTTTGTAAAAATATTCTTTTTATATTTTTATTTTGAAATATTTTTGAACTTTTGTATGGATTGAAATTCATTTTTTCGAAAGATACAAAAAATTCTTCTGCTTTAAATTTTGCTATGATGATATCTTTGATATTGGAACTTAGGTTGAGCAGTTTATGTGTTTCAAGATATTCAATTGCAAAGATGAAATCTTCCCATTCATTTGGTACTTTGTCTTTAAAAAACCATTCTAGGTATTGTTTTATTGCAGTTTTTTCAAGTGAAAATAAATAAGTTTTTAAAGTGTTTTGAAAATCGTTAGGAGTATATTTCATAAATTCACTAAAAAAGTAGTTAAAATTAGAATTTTTATTTGATCCTTTGTAAAAAATTTCATTAAGACTGAAAGTTTTAATTGTTTTTAGGTATTTTAGAATTTCATCATACTTTAGAGTTAAAACTTCATCTATTATGTATCTGTAATTTTTTGTTAAAATTTTGTTGAAAAGTGATTTGGATAAACATCCTACTGGCCAGTAGGTTAAGATGAGTAATTTTTTTAGTTTTATTACTCTACTTTGTTTTTTTCCTAAACTTGATTTAAATAATCTTTGAAATGATTGATTATATTTTAGTATGCGTTTAATTTTTTCCTTATTTCTATGTTTTACAGCTATTAATATATCTATTGTTGGTTCTAGATTTTCTATTTTCAAGTTACTAGAGAAATTTAATATTAATTGTTTATATAATTCTTTTTTTTCTTGTGTGTATTTGCTATTATTTTGTATTTCAATTATTTTTAAAAAGTTGGTGGAATGTAATTTATATGTTATCCCAGATCTTTTGCTGATAAGATTTGTTTCTTTTTTTATTTGTAATGAATTTTTTTCTCTAATTATTTCTAGTATCCAATTTTTTATTTTTTTGTCTTGTATTTTCTCATAATAATATTCTTCAAGTGTGATATTGATTTTGTTTTTTTTAAGTTCGTAATCTTGACTTATCTTTATAAGATTTTGAATTTCTTCTTCATTGAGCTTGTAAAGTTTTGATAAGATGCTATATCTTAAAATTTTTTCTTCTATGTTTATATTTATATATTTTTTTAATATGCTAAGAGAATTATAAAACTCTTGATATTTTGGTGCTATCTTCATTTAGTTCCTTAGTGAATCTTTAATGATTTGTAATAATTTATCATCACGTTTTGCAATTTTGATTATCGCTTCTAAATATCCCCCAATATCACCTATGTCAAGTCTTTCGCCTTCTATTTCTTTGTATAATACTTTGTTCTCAGACATGAGTTTTTTTAAGGCATAAATATGATGATATTCTCCTTTTTGGTGAATTTTAAATCCTTCTTCTAAAAATTTGAAAAATTCATGGGTATATAAGAATCTTCCAATAGATGCTTTATTGCTTGGTTCTTTGCCAATTTCTGGCTTCTCTACTATGTCTTTGACATGAATATTGTCTTTATTTAATTTTATTACTCCATATCTGTTAATGTCTTTAGGATTTTCAATAACAGATAATATGTTTTTTCCAGTTTTTTTATGCAATTCTATTAATTGTGTTGTTAAGGATGGTGATCCAACATGTAAATCGTCAGGGTATGCGACTATTACATTGTCAGTACCTATCCAGGGTTTTGCATGCAGTAGAGCGTGACCTGTGCCCATCATTTCATTTTGCCTTATAAAGCTAATATTAATATCTTTAAGTTTGATTTTTTCTAGCAAGTCTTTTTTACATTCTTTGGTAAATACAGTTTCGAGTTCAATTTCTCTATCAAAATAATTATCCAAAACACCCTTTCTTCTTGAAGTTATTATTAGTATTTCTTTGATTTCAGAACTAGTAAATTCTTCAATAATGTAATCAATTGATGGTTTGTTTAAGATTGGTAGCATTTCCTTTGGAATAGTTTTTGTTATGGGTAAGAACCTTGTTCCGTATCCCGCAGCTAAGATAATACCTTTCATGTTTTGTCTCTCTTAATTAAAATTATATCAAAATTTAAATTATAAATATTTAATTATTTTTGAAAATGATTTAAAATCTATTTTTATGCATGTAAGTGCAGGTAAGTATAAGGGATGGAAGGTTGCTTTTCCTAAAATAGGTGGTGTGCGTCCTGTGATGGCTATTGTTAGAGAAGCGTTTTTTTCCATTTTTTTAAATCAGATTTTAGGATCGAATTTTCTTGATGTGTTTGCAGGTACGGGAATAATGTCTCTTGAAGCTCTAAGTAGGGGAGCTAATCTTGCTCATCTTGTTGATTGTAATAAATTTTCTAAAAATGTTTTGATTAAGAATTTTGAAGTTGTGAGTGAACCTTACAAATTTTTTTTCAGGAAGGCTGAATTATTTCTTAAAAAGAGTGATCTTTTTTATGACTTTATTTATCTTGATCCGCCTTTTGGATATTCTTTTAAAGAGAATTTACTTAGAATAATATCAGAAAATGAAAGTTTAAATAAAGATGCAAAAATTATTATTCATTATCCTTCGAGAGAAAATTTAGACAACAATATTTTAAGACTCTCTAAATATGATTTTAGAAAGTATGGGGGGTCAAAACTTGATTTTTTTAAAGTTAAGTCTTATGTTTAAGCTTATTAATCTTGCATAGAAGTCAAAAGTTGAAATTCATCACTTTTAAGTTCTTCAATGTTGTGCCTTAATTCAAATTGATCTGTATTTTTGAATGGACTTGTCTTAATTTCTCCATTTTGTCCCTTTATGATGATTTCTCTAGATTCAAGGTTTAGTAGTATATCTCCAATTTTGTAAGATTTGTCCTTGTGTTTGATAATGGACATAATGGGCAAAATACCTATTGTATACTTCAAAACAACTGCTTTAAATAAAGGTTCATTGCAATCTTTTATATATACATCTACTATTGTTCCATAATCGAATGGTGCAAGGACTTTTAGAAAATTTTTTAGCATTTCTACGTCAAATTTTTTGTTTTTTAAGTATTCTTCTGGGTTATCTTTTGTCCAATAGTATTGTTCACTGTTTTCAGCTAAAAATTTAATAGCTTCTAAAGGATTCACAGGTTCTTTGATTATAATTGGATTAACCATTTCATCATAAGTATCTATTATGCAAAAAATTCTAATAAGTTCATGGGTAAATTTTTTTGTTGTTGTTTCTGCACGATTTTTGATGTTAAGATAGCTTTTTTGTCCATTTATTATCATCTTTGTAATGGCAGAAATATCTTCTCTCATTCTGAATAGATTTTTAGAGATATTAATACTTTTTTCTAAAATTTCTATTTTAGACATATATTTTTCTTTTGTGTCTTTGTTTTTAAGACTGATCTTTTCTCTTAATTTTTGTAATATTGTGATATGCATGAGTCCAATAGGGTGTAATAGTACTCCAAGTGCAGCTTGCAGTATAATGTCATTATCATAGAAAAATTCTGTAAATTCTGTGTAGTGCGATTTGTCGATAAAGAATTTTGATGTTGAGCGTGGAGCATCTTTGGCAGCCCTTTCTTTATTTAATTGTGCAATGGTTGTTAAAAAATAGATTGTAGTATCAATTGCATGTATCAATATGGAGTCGCCTTCTGTTTTTACTTGTTCTCTGCAAAATTCATAATCTCTTCTGATTGAATGTAGATATAATTTTTTAATTGTTTTTGTATTATTAAGATTGTCTTTGTCTATGATTTTTTGGAAATCAAAATAATCATAGATTTTTAGTAATATCTTTTGAATAGATATTATTTTGTGTTTTGGTAGAATTTTAAAACTGCCCTCAATTATTTCCTTAAGGTAAATAGGATCGGGTTCTTTTTCCATTAGTGTATTTAAATTAATTAATGTTTTTCTTCCAGAAATTGTAAACATTTTATCTTTTTCTGAAAATGGTTTATATATGTCTTTTAATGCTTCTATTAGCTCTTCCTTTAAGGAATTTATTTCATTGTTTAGAATTTCTTCATTAATTGTATTTATTAGTTTGTCATGTGGAATATTTTCGTAATTATTGATTACTGGTATGTGTAAAACGTTACCTTTATTTAAAAATGTGATTATTTTTTCATTTACTCTTGTACTTAATTTGGCCATATTTCCAATATTTGAAAAAATTATATCCTTTTCTGTTAAATCTTCTACTTTTTTTATTTCTTTGAAAATCATTGAGAGCCCTCTTAAAAGCTTTAAGTATTGTTGTCTAATACAATTGAATGCACGAGTCAGGAATTTTATCCTATGCTTTATCAATTGGGATGCAGCTATACTTATCATATAATTTTATATAGCCTCTTAATAGCTGAGACCTAAAGTTTATTCTTACTTTTTTTAAGTGGGCTGCATTGTATAGACAAAATCTTTTAACTTATATTGCCACCGAGGAGAATCGAACTCCTGACACAAGGATTTTCAGTCCTCTGCTCTACCAACTGAGCTACAGCGGCTAAATTTTTTTGACATTGTAATTTTTTATTAACAGAAGTAATTTTTTCATAAACAAAGTTTTTTGTCAATAAAAAATTATTTGTAATTTTTTGAGTGAGTAATTTTTTTGTCAATTTTAGTTATTATAAAACATAGTAAATACTATTTTCAGTCTTTGGAACATTATAATGAAGTATATGATAAAGATAATTGTACATTTTTATGGTTATAATTATTGTCTTAACTTTTACAATGTTTTTACTAAAATTTGTTATTTGTGAAATTATCTTTACTTTTTAGTATTTGCTGAAATGGGGTACAATACAATTAAGTATTTGCCCCGCTTATAATTTATTTTTTATTATGCAAGTATCTAAAAAAATCCATATTTGTTGAGAATATTTTTCGTTTGTCTTTGAGTGTTGTTTTGTAACTTTCTAGTGCTTGCCAAAATTTGTAAAATTCAACGTTTTTGCCATAAGCATTTGCATAAATTTTTGCAGCCTCATGATCCCCTTCAGCTTTAATTTTAGCTGCTTCAGCTTTTGCCTCACTTAATAACTTTAGCTTTTCTTTCTCAATGCTACCAAGTATTTCTGTTTGCTCAGCAATTCCTGTACTTCTTTGTTCTTCTGCAATTTGTTGTCTTTCTGAAATCATTCTGTTATGTACAGAGTCAATTAAACTTGGATCATAACCAATTTTTCTAATAAGAACGTCGACAATTTCAATACCAATGTCTTTTGTGTTTTTGTTGGAAACCTCAATTATTTCATTTTCAATTATTTTTCGACCCTTTGTGATTTTGTAAGTTGTGTTATCTGTAATTTCTTGTGGTGTTAAAATTCCATCAGATAGACGTTGAATTGGATCATTTGAACTTCTGATGATTTCAAGCAAAGGATACTTGGCAATAACACCTCTGACCGCAGGTTCAATAGCTGCATTAATTATTGTAGAAGCTCTATTCATTGTTTTAATTGCTGTATAAAATTGATTAATGTCTACAATTTTCCACCTAGCAGTTGTATCTATCCAGATTAATTGTTTTTCTTCTCCTCCTGTTGGAATCCTTTGAGGTTCTCCATCCCATCTAAGTATGTTTTTGGGAAATATTTGTACATTTTCAATAAATGGGATTTTATATTTAAGTCCCGCTGTGTTTTCAGTTCTTTCGATTTTACCAAGTCTTGTGGTGATTGAGATTTCATTTTCTTTTAAAATATAGAGTGGTTGCATTATAGCTAACGATATTAATCCAAATATTAATGTAAAAGCTAAAATCTTAGCAATAGAGAATAAAAATTTTAATATGTATTTCATTTTATTTAACCTCCTTAAATGGAAGGAAATTATTTAAATTTTTATCAATTATTTCAATATTGTCTTTACTCTCAAGGATTTCCTTCATTGCTTCGTTATAGATTCTCTCTCTTGTAATTTCTGGATCTTTGATGTATGCATTTAGGATTGCATTAAAAATGGCGGTCTCAGCTAATGCAGTATTTATTCTGTTTTCCTTATATCCCTTGGCTTCTTCTATCAGTTTAAGGGCTTCTCCTCTAATTTTTGGAATTATTTGATTAAATTTTTTTCTTCCCTCGTTAATGAATTTATTTTTATCCTGGATTGCGATATTAACATCTTCAAATGCCTCATAAACTTTTCCCTTTGGTGGCATAGCATTTCTGATTTGTACTTGAACAATATCAATTCCTAAATCATATGTTTTTATGATTTCATTCATAGAGGCTTTTACTCCTTCTGTGACACCAACTCTATTATCATTAATTATTTCAAAAATAGTATTGTCCCCAATTAATCTGTTCATTGATGATTTTGCAATGTCTGTTATGGTTTTTGCAGGATCTTCTACTTTAAACATAAAAGAATATGGGTCACTGATTTTATATTGTACTAACCATTCAACCTTAATTATATTTAAGTCACCAGTAATAATTATCCCGTCATCTTCGTTCAAGTTAGGTCCTGTGTTATTATTTGTATTAAAACCAAATTTAACTTCTTGTACGATCTTTACTGGTACAATTAATTTTTCTTCAATTAATGGAATTTTTATATGTATGCCTGGTTCAAGTATTCTATTTAACTTACCAAGACGAAGAACTATAGCTTCATCAGATGGTCCTACCACAAAAATATTTGCAATGGTTATTAGTAATATTATTACTAATACAATTAGAATTATCATATATTCATATGTTTTGTTGAAAAATTTTAAGATATCATTTAACATTTTGTCTCCTTTTTGTTATACATTTTTACTCCTTGTCAAGTTTTGTAAATGTTATTTTTTTTATTTTATGATTCTGGATTTCTTCTATTAAATATTCTCCATGTTCTGTGCTAACCTGTTCTCCGCCCGTGGGTATTTTATCAAGTAAATCCATTATATATCCTCCAATTGTGTTTATGTAATCTTTGTGTTGAATCTTTATTCCAACTGTTTCTTCAATCTCATCAAATGTGGTCTCGCCTGATATTAAGTAGATATTTTCATCTTTTTTAGTAATGAGTTGTTTTTGTTCTTCAAAATCATATTCATCAAATATTGCACCAAAGATTTTCTCTACTATGTCTTCTATTGTAAGTATTCCTGCAAATCCTCCATACTCGTCGATAACGATGGCCATTATTTTTTGTTTTTGTCTCATGATATCTAGTATATCTTTTATCCTTTTGTTTTGTTGTACAAAAACAGCAGGTTTGACAAATTTAATAATGTTTTGTTCAAGTTTTTTTTTACTTATTTCGATTAGGTCTTTAGTTATTAAAATTCCTATTATTTGTTCTCTATTTTGACCTTTGTATACAGGAATTCTGGAATATCCTTCTTTTTTAATTAGTTTGATCTTATCTTTTAATTGCGATGTGCTTGAGAGTGAGAATACTTCTGTTCGGTGTGTCATAACCTCAGAAGCCCTAACTTCTCCTATGTTTAACATTTTTTGCATGAATATTCTGTCATCATTTTCTAAAATTCCTAATTTTTCGGCCAAAAATAACATGTTTTTAATGCTATCTTTAGTCATTTTTTGACTTGCTTTTATTTTACATAGGCTTAGTAAAATTTTAACTATTCCATTAATTACATATATTGCTGGTGTGAATATGATTGTTAATATTTTGAGTAAGATTGAGGTTGATAAAACTATGCTCTCATTATTTAAAATTGCAATTTGTTTAGGAAATATTTCTGAGCATATAAGCACTATTATTGTTATGATTCCAGTTGATAAAGCAAGTGCATTGTTTCCATATTTGTCGAGGACAAATTTTGTTGTAAGAGCGCTTGCTGTTATGTTAGCAATATTATTCCCGATTAGAATTGTCGTTACAAGCTTTGATGGATTTTGGGCTAAATTGTATACTACTGTTCCTAATTTGCCTTTTTTCTTTATGTCTTGAAGTTGAATTAGGCTTAATGATGTGTAGGCTGTCTCTGATGCTGAAAAAATTGCTGATAGTATTATGAATATTAATATAATTGTTAATTCTAACATAAGTATTATTTTAATTTATCTTTAAAGCATTTTCTTTAGTTTTATTTGTCTTTGTAAAAAAAAATTGCATTGGCTTTTTACTTAAGGATTACAAGGCGCTGACCGGAATCGAACCGGCGAATCAAAGTTTTGCAGACTTCTCCCTTAGCCACTTGGGTACAGCGCCATTCTAAACATTAGTTAGTTTATTAAAAAATATTTAAATTGTAAACAGTATCTTTTATGATTGAATGATTGTGATTGAACTTTTTTAAGTATTTTCTTTATATGTTTTTCTATAAAAATAATTTTTATTTTTGTAATATTTATGAATATGAATAAAAAAATGCTTAATAATGTTTTATCTAAGTTAGATAAGAATTTTGTAAAGGAAATTAAAGGGTCTTGTGAAGTAGAAATCTTGGGACTTACATATGATTCAAGATGTGTTTTATCTCATTTTGTATTTTTTGCTCTTCCAGGACTTCATTTTGATGGTCAAGAATTTATCAATTCGGCAATTGAGCAGGGTAGTAATGTTATTGTTCATACTAATGATATTAATTTTTATGATCCCAATGTGACATATATTAAAATTGATTCTTGTAATATAAAAAAATTTATGTCAAATTTTGCTCATATTTTTTATAATGAGCCTTCAAAAAATCTTAAGATTATTGGCGTTACAGGAACTGATGGTAAAAGTTCTGTTTGTTTTTATATCTATACTCTATTAAAATCTATGGGTGTTAAAGTTGGTTTTATTTCAACGGTATTCTTTGAAGATGGAAGTGGAACGCTAGTTAAGAATCCTTATAGGCAGTCGACTCCAGAGTCAACAGAAATTCATTTAGTTCTTAGTAAAATGGTAGAAAACAATGTTGAATATGCTATTGTTGAATCGACTTCGCATGGCCTTGATATTAGAACATCAAGACTCATTGATATTGCGTACTTTGTTGCTGTTTTAACTAATGTTAGTCATGAACATCTTGAATTTCATGGTACTATGCAGCATTATTTAAATGCTAAGCTTAATCTTTTCTCTTCTGCAGATGCTAATGGTGGTTTTGGTATTATCAATATGGATGATAAAAATTTTTCTACCTTTTTAAATACTATTAATAGGGCTTATACGTATAGTTTAGAGAATAAAAATGCTGATTTTTTTGTAAGTAAGATTAATGAACAAATGGGTTTTACTGAATTTGAGTTTTATCATAAGAATGTTAAATATGATGCTAAAGTTAATTTGACTGGCAGTTTCAATGTCGAAAATGTTATGGCGGCTTTGATTGTTGTTAGTCAAGTTATGAACGTTGATGTTTCAGAACTTATTGGTAAGCTTGTAAATATTGAGGGTCTTTTTGGACGAATGCAAGGTGTTGATTTTGGACAGGATTTTTCTTTAATTATTGATTATGCGCATACACCCGGAGCTTTTCTTAAAATTTTTCCTATCTTTAAAAGACTTTCAAAAAATAGATTGATTTCTGTTTTTGGTTCTGCTGGAGAGAGAGATGTTCTTAAGAGAAAGTTGCAAGGAGAAATTGCAGATAGATATTCAGATATAATAATACTTTGTGATGAAGATCCAAGAGGTGAAGATAGTATGCAAATAATTAGAGATATTGCGGAAGGAATTTCAGGAAAAACTTTAAATAGAGATTTATTTTTCATTCCTGATCGAAAAAGTGCAATTGAAAAGGCAATAAATATTGCACATACTGACGATTTGGTGGTTACTCTTGGAAAGGGGCATGAAAACTCAATAATATATAAAGATCGAAGTATATTTTGGGATGAGCAAGCTGTTGTTAAAGATATAATTTCGAGAAATAGGAGTTGATTTGATGAAAAAAAATCTTATGTTAATATTTGGAGGAGTTTCTTTTGAGCATGAAATTTCTCTTAGATCTGCTTGTGGAATTTATTCAGCTCTTATGAAGCTTGATAAATATAATGTGTTTTCAAGTTTTATTGATAAAATTACTGGGGTTTGGTACCTATTAGATTCTGTTCCTGATGATCCTAAATTAATTAAAAAAGATAGTTCTGCTATTATTAGTTTAATTCCTGGTTATGGAATATTTGTAAATAATAAGGATCTTAAAATTGATGTTGTGTTTCCTATTGTTCATGGGAGAACAGGTGAGGATGGTGCTATTCAGGGATTTTTAAAAATTATGGATATTCCTTGTGTTGGTTCTGGAATTTTAGGAAGTGCTATTTCTATTAATAAGTATTTCTGTAAGCTTTTGCTTAAAAGTTTTAATATTCCTTTAGTACCCTTTATTGGGTTTAAAAAATATGATTATCTTTTAGATAAAGAGGGCATCAAAAAAGACATAAAGCAAAGTTTAGATTATCCTGTCATTGTTAAACCGGCTATACTAGGTTCTTCAATTGGAATAAGTATTGCATATAATGAGACTCAGATTGAAAAATGTATTGAAGAAGCGTTTGCATATGATTTGACAGTTGTTATAGAGAAATTTATGAGGGCAAGGGAGATTGAATGTGCTGTTATTGGAAATGAGCAGATTAAAATATTTACTCCTGGTGAAATTGTTATACAGGATTTTGTATTTTATGACTATGATGCTAAATATTCCACTGCTCCTGGAAATTCGGTTGTCTTTAATATTCCTGCTCACCTTGATACCAAACATTTGTTAGACATTAAAGAATATGCATTTTTTACTTATAAATGTTTGGAGCTTAGGGGTATGGCAAGGATTGATTTTTTGATCGAAAAAGATACTGACTTAGTTTATATTAATGAAATAAATACAATTCCAGGATTTACAGATATTTCTATGTTTTCTAAGATGTGTGAACATGATGGTCTTGATTATGGATCTTTGGTTGATAAATTGATAGCTTTAGCTTTTCAAAGTTATGCAAAGAGAAAGGAGAGGATTGATTTTCACCGGCTGGAAAACTAATTTAGTTTCAAATTTTTTAAATTTTCAATTTCCTTGTCATTTTGAAGTTTAAAAAAGGGATTTTGATTGTATTTTGCAGATTTTGGAAGTATTCCAGAATACTTTATTGCGTATGAATAGTCTATATTAATGTTTTTAACTTCTTTTTTTGTTTTTTGATCATATATTTTTACGTAGTTTGTATTGATATCAGAGTAAGCAAAAACATCATATTGAATTTTTTCTTGAGATTTAACCGTAAAAGTTATATTTGTTGTATTTAATTTAATATTATTTATTGTAAATATTACATTGTTGGATGCTATTTTATATGGTGTATTGCTTTGATATATGATAAGCTCAGATGCATTTTTTAAAAATAGATTAATTTGTTTTGTAATCTTATTTGTGGTAATCTTAATGTCATAGATAGTTCTCTCAGCTACATCTATTTTTTGAAAAAATAAATCTATTAAGTTTTCTTGTGTTTGAATTTCCTTTTCTGTGTATTTTTTATTTTTTTCTAAACTTAAATTAAAATCTTTTGTTGAAATTTGAATTGTATTTCTGTTGTCTTGTAGGTATTCTACGCTAATTTTGTTGGTTTTTTCTGGAAAGCTTATTATTTGATCTATTTTTATTGTTGAAATTTTTTCTATGTCGTGTGATATTATGGTAATGGCGATTATTAGAAAAAGAATGATAGATTCAATCTTTTCAAATTTTGTAAATTCTTGTCTTATTGTCTCAGTTTTATGTTTTAAATGTTCTACGATGTTTGTAAGTATTGCTGAGAAAAGTGAAATTGATATGAAATAGCTTAGTGCAATCGGTCTTGTCGTCATTAAGGTTGTTTGTATTGACGTTATTAGCATGAGATTTGTTATCCAAATAAGCATTATTACTATCTTTTTTAGAATTTTTGTCTTGTTAGGAATGATTAATATTAGTATATTTTTTAAAATTATGATTAAAATAAATTCTATTTTGATATATAACATTATAATAAGTTCAATTATAGAGATTGATATTGCTAAATATTTAAGTTCTTTAAGGCTCAAATGTATTTTAAAGTTATATGTGAAATAAGATATAATATTGAAGTTAAATAATGTTAGAAAAAAATTTACTAGATATATTGGATTTATAATCTTATAGTCTATGAAATTTTCATATGCTGTTAACATTTTATTTGTGATTAGAGTAGAAATATATGTGCTTAGGAATAATATGAAAAATAGTTTTATGATTTTATGGTAATTTTCTTTTGTTTTTCTAAGTATGATACTAGTTTTTTTAAATTTTGTGATGAACACTAATATAATGAAATTGCAAATAGCATATATTATTATGATAAGTGTATTTTCATTTATTATCCATTTTTTAAATGGCATATTTATAATGATATAGTGTAGTTCATTTTCACTTTGATTATTTTTTTTAGCTTTGACTGTCTCTTCAATTGATTTGTAAATGTCACAAAGATTATTATTTTTTACATGTTTTAAGAGTGAGCATTCTTTATTGTTGCTTATTATTAAAATTGGAATTTCTTCTTTTAAATACAAATTGTATATTCCATTGATATGTTTGTCATTTATTTTTGATACGTTAAAGTTTACTTTATGATTTTCAAATGTTTTTATAAAATTTTCTAAAAAGCTTAAACTTGTTTTTGAATTTATTATGTTTGATTGATTTTTAAACTCTATTAAGTTATTTTCTTTGTCTTCATTTAGCATTAAATATATTGTATTTATGTTTTTGTCAAGTGCATTATTGTTTAATAACAATCTACTGCTTATTGTTGATATTTGTTTATGTGAGTCGTCTTCTATAAAATAAATGTTTAGGTTATTCTTTATCTCTTTGTTCTTGAAATTATTTATTAGTGTTATTACAATGGCAATTGCTAGGTTGTTTTTTAGATCATGTTGTGCTTCTATTGGGACAATGATATTATAATTAGTTTTTTCTGTGCCTTTTATTTTTACGTGAATTGTTTTTTGCGAGTATCCAATAAATCCAATTTCTTGGAGTGAGTGTTCTTTGTGTTGAATCTTATTTTCTAGAAAATATTTTTTTATGTAATCATAAGTATTTTCTATTCGTTTTATCTTTTCTAAAGATCTGTTTAGTTCATTAATTTTTGTGATATGTTTTCTTATTTGTTTGCCACATTGTTCTATTTCGTCTGCTTTTATTATTTTATGTGAAATTAATGTTTGTATTAGGATTAAGAGTAATGTCTTAATTATCATAATTTTTTATGTCTTCTTCTACTTGCATTATTTGGAGTACGTTAGGATTTTCTTTAAGTGAAGTAAAAATCATTGATACGTTTTTTGCATTTGATGAGATAATTATGTTAATTATTCCATGTCCATTTCCGCAGTCTTCTATTTTCTCACTAATAAGTCTTACGTCAAAAGTTGTAAAAAGATTATCTAAATAGTTAAAAAGGCCTTTTAAATTTTTTAAGAATATTATGATATGATATACTTTCCTTGTTGGTGTTGCTTCCCATTCTACTTCTACAAGATGACTTTTTTTCTGATGTGCAATTTCTCTACAATGTTCTTTGTGAACTACTATTGTATCTTTTTGTATTATCCCAATGATATCTTCACCTGTTAATGGATTACAGTCAGGGGCTATTGTAATACTTTTTATTTTGGATTTTGTTAAAGATTTAAACAAACTGAAGAGTCTTTTTTGTTCCTTATTTTCTCCAATAAGATATGCAATTATGTTATTATCTACAAATATTGTATTGTCATTTTTGTTAAGCCAAGATCTAATTTTTGAGCGTGCTTTTTTTGTTCTAACACTGTTAAGCCAAATTACATCAGGTTTTGCCTCTGGAGAGGTAAATATTTCAACAATTTGTTCATTTTTTAATGGTTTGGTTAGTGAGCTAATTTTACCATTAATTTTTGCATAAAGTGCTTGATCCCCAATATCTGTATGTATTGTGTATGCGAAGTCAATTGAGTTTGAGCCAAATGGAAGTTCTACTATTTCTCCTTCTGGTGTATAGACATATATAAATGTGTTTAAGAGTTCTTTGTGTATGTCATGCATTGAGTATTGATTTTTGTTAACAGATTCTTGTTGCCATTTTTTGATTCGGTTGATAAATGATATATCATCAGCTTTTAATTCGACTTGTTCTTTGTAAAGCCAGTGAGCAGCAACACCATATTTGGCAATTTTATCCATTTCTTCTGTTCTAATTTGTATTTCTATCAATTGATTATCCTCAGGTATTCTGACAGTGGTATGTAGGGATTGGTATTTGTTTTCTTTAGGGATTGCTATGTAATCTTTTAGTCTTCCAGGTATTGGTTTCCAAACTTTATGTACAATTTCTAGTATTTCGTAGCATTCTTTTTGTTGTTTACAAATTATTCTTATTCCCAGGGTATCAAAGATTTGAGAAATATTATTATTTCTTGTTTTCATTTTTCTAAATATTGAGTAAAAGTGTTTTGAACGTACTGTGATTGTGACATCGATGCCAATTTTTTTAAGTTCTTTTTCTATTATCAATTTTCCCTTATATAATTTTTTTTCCCTTTCTATTTTTGTTGCGGATAAAAAATTTTTGATTTCTTTATATTCTTTTGGATAAAGATATTTTAATGATAAATCTTCAAGATATATTTTAAGAGATGAAATACCTAGTCTTTCTGCAATTGGTACATAAGTGGCAAGACAATCTCTTGCAATCCTTTCTTTCCTGTTTTTAGGTAAGTGAGAAAGGGTTGCCATATTATGTAATTTATCTGCAAGTTTGATGATTATTATTCTAATATCATGAGTCATTGCAAAAAACATTTTTGAAATGGTATTTGCTTCTTTTATTGCTCTTGTTTTATTGTGTAGGTCGTGAATTTTGGTTACCCCATCAATTAGACTTAAAATTTCTTGATCAAATTCTTTGATTATTTCTTCCTTTTTGACACTTGTGTCTTCAAGAACATCGTGTAGTAGCCCAGCTATTATTGTTTTAAAGTCTAGTTGAAATTTTATAAGAAATAGTGAAACCATGATTGGATGGATGACATATGGCTCTTTACTTTCTCTATATTGTCCGTAGTGTAATTGTTCTGATATTTCAAGAGCTTTAAATATTAATTTTTTTTGAATATCATCTTGATAAATATTATTGACAGTCTTTCTGAAAATGTTTTTTAGTTTATCGATATCATTTATTTTAAGTAAGTATGCAATTTCATAAACTTGTATCATTCTTTATCCTTAAGACCAATGCTCTTTCTCTGCTTTCAATGTCATATATAGTTTTTAAATAGTCAAACCCTTCCTGGATTGCAAAATCTTTTAAAGATTTTGTTTGCCAAGGAGCCATTTCTATTATTAAAAGTCCATTTTTGGCAAGCTTATGTTTTGCCTGTCTTATTATTTTTTTTGGAATTTCAAGTCCGTCTTTTCCAAACCCTAAAAGAGCTATTCTTGGTTCTTTTATTAATTTTTCCTTTATTTTTAGTTCATCTTTATTTAAATAAGGAGGATTTGTGATTATTAGCTCAAACTCTTTATTTATGTATTTTAACAGATCTGAATATTGTATTTCTATATAATTTTCTAATTTTAGTTTTTGTGTGTTTTTTAATGATACTTTTAAGGCTTTATTTGAAATATCCGATAGTGTTACTTTGCACTTAAGATAATGTGCAATTGTTAAGCCAATGCATCCACTTCCGCAACATAAGTCTAAAATTTTATTTAAATTGTGCTTTTTAATTTGAATTAAAGCTTCTTCTACTAAACATTCTGTATCTTCTCTAGGAATTAGTACATGTTTGTTTATATAGAACTCAATACCCATAAATTCTTTTGTTTTAAGTATATAGTTTATGGGTGTTCCTGATCTTATTCTGTTTATTTGACACGATAATTTATGTTCTTCTTGTTTTGTTAAATTTTTATTTATATTTGCAAGAATTAATTCTTTTCGACTCTTTAAGATTTTTTCAAGTAGTAATAAAATCTCAAGAGTATTTAAATTATGTTGTTTTGAATTTTTTATTGCTTCGTTTATTGTCATTAAAATAAATTATATTGGGTTGTCTTTTAGTGCTTGTTCTTGTAATTTTAGGGCTAGTGTGTCGAGAAGAAAGTCAAGTTCTCCCTGCATAATTTCTTCTAGTTTATAAAGACTAATGTTTGCTCTATGTTCTGTTACTCTATTTTGTGGAAAATTGTATGTTCTAATTCTTTCAGACCTATCACCTGAACCTACTTGTTGCTTTCTGTCATTTGAGCGTTGTTCTTGTTTTTTGAGGTCTTCAAATTTATAAAGCCTTGCTCTTAATATTTTCATAGCCTGATCTTTGTTTTTGTGCTGACTTCTTTCATTTTGACATTGTACCACAATTCCTGTAGGCAGATGTGTAATTCTAACGGCAGAGTCTGTTGTGTTTACATGTTGGCCCCCAGCACCAGAAGATCTGTAAACATCTATTCTTAAATCTTTTTCGTTGATTTCAATGTCGGTTTCTTCAACTTCAGGCAGTACAGCAACGGTTGCTGCTGAGGTTTGAAGTCTTTCATTGGATTCTGTTATAGGAACTCTTTGAACTCTATGCACCCCGCTTTCATGTTTTAATTTTTTAAATACCTCTTTACCTTTTATTTCAAAGCTTACTTCTTTAAATCCACCAAGTTCCGTTTCATTAAAGTTAATAAGCTCTGTTTTCCATTTTTTTTTCTCAGAATATTTTGTGTACATTTCGTAAAGATTATGTGCAAAAAGTGCAGCTTCTTCTCCCCCTGTGCCAGCTCTAATTTCAATAATTATATTTTTATTGTCATTTTCATCTTGGTGCAAGAGTAATATTTTGATTGTGTGTTCAATTTCATCTTTTTTGAGATTTAAATGAGTTAATTCTTGTTTTATTAATTCTTTCATTTCTAAATTTTCTTCTTCGGACAAAATTTTTTGATTCTTATCGATTTGGCTTATTATGTTTTCATATTCATCTTTTTTTTCTTTGATTTTTTCTAAATGGTTATATTCTTTTATTACTTTTGCATATTCTTTTTGGTTTTTAATTAAATTTGTATCTTGTAATTTTTCTTCAAGTATTTTTATTTTGCTTTCGATGGGACTTAATCTTTCTAAAAACATCTTAATTTTCTCCTAATAAAGTAGTATTATTTTATCCTACTTTTGAATTTTTTTGTTATAATTGGTCATGAATTTTATTTTATAGGCTTTATATACAATTTAAATAAATAAGTTTAAGTTTACGAATTTAAGTATATTTTTTTAATTTTTTATATAATATGTTTATTGAGATTGGATATTAAAGATTTATTAATATCTTGATATGTTTATATATAAATTATGACTTATATGTTTTTTTAAATAGCATATATAAAGTGAATGTTATGTCTTTAATAAACCAGTTAAGAAGGGGTATTTATGTTAGACAAGAAACTTTTAGGTGAGTTTGGGGATATCTCGCAAATTTCTGATAATGAGCTTCTTGATGTTACTGAAAAATCCAAAAGGGGATATCAGTTGATAAAGGAAGAGAGACTTCCTGAAGCAGAGGCATTGTTTAATGATATCTTACAAAAGGATTATGATAATAATTATGCTCTTGTTGGACTTGGAGACATTGAAAGGAAGAAGCGAAATTTTGATAAAGCTATAATTTATTATCAAAAATGCCTTGCTAAACATTCAAATAATAATTATGCACTTTTTGGATTGGGAGATTGTTATAGAAGTTTAGGTGATTATAAGAAGGCTACAGATGTATGGGAAGAATATTTGAAATATGATCCTGAAAATATTACGGTTCTTACAAGAGTTGCTTCTTCTTATAGGAAATTAAAAAATTTTCAAAAATCTAGGCAATCGTACTTAAGAGTATTAGAATTTGTACCTGATAATGATTATGCTCTTGTTGGTATTGGACATTTATATTATGACTTTAAGGAATATAAAGAAGCGTTGAAATATTGGCTTAGAATGTATGAAATAAATCAGATTAAGATTGATGTTCGTGTTTTAACTTCAATTGGAAATTGTTATAGGAAATTAAAGGAATTTAGTAAGGGAATTTATTTTTTCAAAAGAGCTTTGGAAATTTCTCCGAATAATTTTTATGCTATTTTTGGACTTGCTGATTGCTATAGAGGAAGTAAAGAGTATCATGAAGCCTTAAAATATTGGCTTACAATAATAGATAAGGATCCAAAGAATAATCTGGTTTTAACAAGAGTAGGTGATACTTACCGATACTTGAAAGAGTATGAGAATTCACAGATTTATTATAAAAAAGCTCTTGATGTTGATTTTGACATGTTTGCTATACTTGGTCTTGCACTACTTCAAAAGGAGCAGGGGCAGTATGAAGAGGCATTGTCAGCTATTAAAAATCTGATAAAAACCAATCCTAAGAACTCAATATTGTATGTAAATGCTGCTGAATGTTATGAGGCATTAGGGCAAATTGAAAGTGCTGTAGATATTTTGTCAAGTTTCTTGCAACTTGGAATGAAGAATGTTACCATTATTGACTACATTAATAACCTTAAAAAAAAGATGGATGCATGAATCTTAATTTTGAGAGATCTATTTTTTTTAAAAAGTTAATAGATACCCACGTTCATTTTAATGAACTTAAGAAAAATTCTATTGATATTCATTATCTTATTAATGAATGTTTGAAAAATGGATTTTCTTATTTTCTTGATATTGGGTTGCATCCTAGTGATTTTTATGAGAGAAAGCAACTTTTAGATACTTATCCTAATATTTCACTAACAGTTGGCATACATCCTTTAAATAAGGCTTTAAGAGATGATTTTGAATTGATTGAGAGTATTTTAGAAAATGAAAACGTTGTTGCTGTTGGTGAAATTGGACTTGATTACCTTAAGGGAGATAATAAAAGCGAGCAGATTGAAGCTTTAAATATTCAGTTAGATTTAGCTAGTAAATATAAGAAGCCCGTCATTTTGCATGTAAGAGAGGCTTATGATGATATTTACAATATTATTAAATCTTCCAATTTTATAAGTAGAGGCATATTGCATTGTTATTCAGGTAATTATGAGTATGCTAAAAAATTTATTGATTTTGGATTTAAGATATCTTTTGCAGGTAATTTAACTTTTAAAAATTCAGAGCCTTTAAGAGGAGTTTTAAAGAAATTAAATATTGAAGATATTTTAATTGAAACAGACAGTCCATTTTTAGCCCCAGTTCCTTTAAGGGGTAAGATTAATGCTCCATGTTTTTTAGGATATACATGTCTTGAGATTGCAAAAATTAAAAATTGTGATGTGAATAGCGTTATAATTGCGTTGTATGATAATTTTAAGGATTTATTTAATGATTTGATTTAACAATTATTTTCTCTCATTAATAATAGTATTTTTTGTTTGTCAATTATTGCTTATCAATTCAGTTAAATGTATGTTGATTTGTAATCAGATTTATATTGTTTTTTCATAGATGTTGAATTCGTATTGAAAATCTTTATTAATTTTTTTTGTTATTTCAATCAAATCGAGTTCATTCATACTGATTATGTATTTTGTGTTAATTTCTTTTAAATCTTTTTTATTACTTCCAATCAATATGAATTCTATTTTTTTAAAAAAGGATGATTCTGATAATTTTTTTAAAAAAACATGATTATTTCTCATTGAGAATAAGATCACTTTTGTTATTTTTGGAGTAATCAAATTTTTTAAATACAGAATATTTTTGTCATTTATTGTAGTAATGTTTATATTTTGTTCTTTTGCACTTTTTTCCAAGTGTTCTGAATCTGTTTGATTTAGTGTATTGTCTTTCATTATTAATGAGGTTGTTAAATCTATTGAGGGGTCACTGAATATAAAATCTATTGCTTTTTTTAATGAAAATTTTACTTTGGATAGATAAAAAGTTTTTTTTTTAATTTTATTAATATTAAATATTTCATTATTTGATTTATGTGTTAAAAGTATCTTTTTTACATTATTTAGTTTGTCTTTAATAATTTCGATATCTTTTTCATTGATAAAGAGTGTTTTATCTTGTATGAATGGAGAATTTTTAATTTTGAAAAAATACTCTGTGGCGTCTGAAAAAATTATGATATAACTAAAATTTTTATCTGTGATTTTATTGTTTTTACAACTAAAACATAGAATTAAAATAATTGTAATAATAAAAGTCTTTATTGTATGTATCATTATTTTACAGTTCCAATGGCTTTCTTGTTTACGATTGTGATTCCTAGTAGTATTATTAATGTTATTAGAGCGTAAATTTGTGCATTAGTTAAAATTAATACTTTTAAAAATGTTATAATTACTTCTAAGATCAAGATAGGAACAAAAATTAATTGATATCCATTTATATTTTGTGTTATATGAAGACGTATTCCTTTTTCGCATATAATTGCTGTGAATATTAGTTCTAATATATGTAAAAGCGGTATTTTAATATATTCATATGTGCCAAAAGCTTTACTGTTTGTTATGATGAGTGCTAAATTTTTAGAGAGTATTAATCCAAATGCAAAATATATTAAAAATATTGGATTTTTTTTAAGCAATGAGTTTGGATTGAATGTAAAAAAAAATGTGAATATAAATAATGGAAAAACATAGTAATATATTTGTTCTTTAATAAATATTGAATATGCTAAACTGAATTTTGTTTGGTAATTTATGAGCAAGCTTTTATATAATATGAATTCTTCTATCAGATATAGTAAAGAAAAAATGGTCATTGCGAATAATATTGATGTTGCATGGATATAATTTTGTTTAATTAACTTTAATTGAGGATGGTTTATTATCATGTATATTTTAAAAACTAAAGGTAGGCTTATTAGTAAAAATACGTTCATAATAAGTAAATTTTACTTTTAAATGACTTATTAATCAATTAAATTTTTACTTTTTAGAATTTTTCAAAATTCTTTTTATTATTGTGTTTAAGAGATATGTGTTCGAATTTACTTTTTAGAGAAGGTATATTAAAATTAGTTATTGATTAATGCTGTTTGAGGAGTGAGTATTTTTAAATGATAAATAGAAGTTCCGGTAAGGATAGGGATAGGTCAAGATTCGGTGATAAAGAATTGAGAATTAATCATAAGATTAAGGCCCGTGAGGTTAGGGTTATTTTTGATAATGGAACTCAATCTGTTTTGCCAATTGAAGATGCTATTAAATGTGCTAGGGATGCTGAGCTTGATTTGGTTGAGATTTCTCCAAATTCAGTGCCTCCTGTTTGCAAGATAATTGATTATGGGAAATATAAATTTCATCAGGAAAAGCGTCAAAAAGAGCAAAAAAGAAATCAAAAAATAATTAAGCTTAAAGAAGTTAGGATGCAGCCAAAGATAGATACTCATGATCTTGATTTTAAGTATAGAAATATTTTAGGATTTCTCAAAGAGGGTAATAAGGTAAAAGTTACTATAAGATTTAGAGGACGTGAACTCGCTCATACTCATTTGGGCTATGGAATTTTAGAGAGTATTCTTGAAAGGGTAGGTGAGTCTAATTATGTTTTAGAGTCCCCAGCTAAGATGGAGGGGAAAACAATGTTTTTAATTATTGCACCTAAGTCTAAGAAATAGTGATAAGGAGATGTAAATGTCAAAAATGAAAACATGTAAAAGTGCAAAAAAAAGATATGCTTTTACTTCAAAAGGTAAAATTAAATATAAGAAGCAAAATTTAAGACATATTTTGACAAAAAAGTCTTCAAAGAGAAGAAGGAAGTTGGGTAAGTCAGGTTTGGTTTCAAGTTTTGAGGTTAAGAGAATCAAAACCTTATTGCCTTATGCTTAAATATTGATTTAAGGAGATTATATGGCTAGAGTTAAGAACGGGATAGTTCACGTTGCAAGACGAAAGAAGATCTTAAAGAAAACTAAGGGTTTTTGGGGTACTAAGAAAAGTAATTATAAGAAAGCCAAAGATACTCTTCGTAAAGGCATGATGTATGCTACAAGAGATAGAAAGACTCGTAAGAGGGATTTTAGAAGTTTATGGATTGTAAGAATTTCTGCTGCTTTAACGGGTATGGGAATTAACTATTCAAAATTTTTTGAAAGTTTGAAAAAGTCTAATATTAAGCTTAATAGAAAAATCTTATCTAATTTAGCAATTGAGGATATTGAAACTTTTAAAAAAATTGTTTATGAAATAAAAAATTAAAAACTTCCTGGGAAGTTTAATTATAGGGATTAGAGTTATTTTTTGCGACATCTCACTAAATTTGGGGATTTAAGTATTTTTTTAACGGATAGTTGCATAGGCGGATTAAAAGTTAAAAATGAAAGTCCCATCTTTGAAAATAGCGCTAAATGAAAATGTTCCTATGTTGGCTTCTCGGGATTTTATTTAAAGGAATACTATTTGTGAAATTTATTTCTCTTGATAATATCAGCAAGCAAGATAGTCATATATATTATAGGAGAGTATATTTTGCTGACGCTTTTTATGAATATAAGGGCTCTAGTGAGACTAAGCAAGTGAAGTTTACAATAGAAGTAACTCCTTTAGGTGAGAAACATATCACTATTGATTTTGTAAACCCTTTAAATTATCCTGTTCTTAGTTTAATGGTTGCAATCAAGAGGCATGTTATTGATCTTGATATAAAAGGTGAACTTCCTTGACATTATCTTTTGAAACAGAAAAGGAAATGATAAACTTTTCTAAATCTTTTTTTAATCCCTTGCCTATTGGTAAGATATTTGGTCTTTGTGGTGATATGGGAACTGGGAAGACAACCTTTTTAAAAGGTTTGGCTTTAAATCTTGGCATTTCTTACTTTACAAGTCCAACTTATAATATTGTTAATGTTTATGAGTTTGTAGATTTTAAATTTTATCATATTGATTTGTATCGTTTAAATATTTTAGATGAGTTTCAACTTATTGGTGGAATGGAGCTTCTCTTAGATATGTCAGCTATAATAGCTATTGAGTGGCCGGAGATAATTATTGATGTTTTGCCAAAGAATAGATTAATGTTTTTAACATTTAAAATAAAAAATACTAGTAGGATTTTAGAATTTAGCGATGAATACCCTTGCAATTGAATATTCACATAAAACTTTATTGATTCATTTTGAAATTAATGGTGAGGTCTTCTCTATAATTGAGAGTAAAGATAATATTAATTATACTCTTAGTATTCCAAAATTATTTAATGATTTTGTATTAGAGTATGGTATTGATCTAAAGAAACTTGATTTACTTATTAATTCTTCTGGTCCTGGTTCTTTTACAGGTTTGAGAATTAGTTTAAGTTTTATTAAGGGGCTTTCTTTAGGTCTTTCAATTCCTTTTGTTAATGTACCTACTTTTGATGTTTTTGCGAAATTGGTTAATACAAGCGCAGATACGCTAACTTTAAGTTTTACAGCGGGTAAATATTTCCTTGGGTGTTATAAGAATTCTAAATTCTGCGGGAAAATTTTTTGTTTTTCTGAATCAGAGTTATTTGAATATTTAGATAGTCTTGACTTAAAATTTGTTATTGTGGGTAATGGTATTGAATTTATTTATGAAAAACTTAAAAATAAGTTTGAGATTATCAATGATATGAATTCTTTTGGTTCAGTTCTGACAGAGATTGGCAAGTTTAAGTATGTAGAAAACAGGCAGGGAGATGATATTTTGTCAGGACCTTTTTATGTAAGACTGAGTGATGCAGAAATTAAATCTTATTTACTAAGATAATCAAATAAATTTTTAATTTTATGTATATTATTCTTGTCTTGTAGGATTGATTTTTTGTTTTCTTCTTTGATGATGTCATAGATTTCAGATCTAAGTATTTTGATATTTGCAGGGGCTTTTATAGCTATTTTAACACTATCTTTTTTTATTTCTAATATTGAAATTTCAATGTTAGAGTCTATTTTTATGCTTTCGTTTGCTTTTCTTGATAATACTAGCATATTTATTCCTTAAAGACTCTATATCTAAGATAATGCTCTTCATTTGTAGATATGGCTTGTTTTCCAATTAATTTCTTTTTGTTTAATATGATTGGGGCTTTTAAATTAGCCGTTATTTCTTTATAGTTTTTTACATGCATGTTAATTATACATAGTATGACTTTATCATCTTCATTTTCTGTTTGGATATCTAACCAATCTTCTTCCTCTATATTTGGTAAATATTTTTCTAAAAAATTAAAGGGCGATGTTACTAAAAAATTTATTTCTCCGTTTATTGATTGCATTATAGAGAAAGGTTTGTGTTCAGAATCTTTGATGATAAATTCTTTAATCTCTTCGAATCCCAGTATCCCTTCAGGAAAGTTAAATTTTATACTAATTTCGTTTTTCATTTTATTTTAGAAAATCTAATAATGTTGTTTGCATGATCCTTGCGGAAACCCCTAAAGATACTTGATAAGCTAAACTTGTCATGTTAAGCTCCGTTATTGCTTTTGTGACATCAAGATCGGTATATTTAACCATATCATCTTTCATATCCATTATTTCTTTACTTATCCTTTCATAACTTCGATCAAGCCTATTTTCTTTAGTGCCAAGATCAGCTAATGTTGCAAAAATTTTATTTAAACTTGCATCAATTTCTGCTAAGCTTCTGCTTCCAATGATTTCTTCTCTATTTTCTTCTAGATTATCTCTTAACTCAATTAAGCTATCAAAAATTGTTCTATTTCTAACCTCAGTATTGTTTGCAATATTATAAGGAGGTTCTTTGGTCTCATTATTTTGGGTCAGAATACCTAGCTCTTGTAGTACCGTTGAACCTTCCTCTTCTGTGATCCATATTTGGTGAGGTATTGTTGTTTGTATGACCATTGAATTTAAAATACGATCAAGAGTAGCTTCAACAGGAGCAGATGATTCATTTATTTTGGCAATAATGTCGGCAGCGGTATCTCCTGCTGTTAATGCTATTTCAATGTTATCAATATAAATTTTTGTGTTTTCCTTGACAATAAATCCATTAACATTTTTTGATGATGTTATGTAATGATTGTGAGAAAAAAATATTTCGCTTCCAGGATAGTTAGTTGGGATATAAATTCCATTATATATTTCAGTTGTTTGTTCTGCTTGATTTCCATTGTAGTCTATTCTTACTATTTGAGTTTCTGCTTTGTCTTGAGTTAGTTTGTTTATCCTGTTTTCTCTAATTACTTTGAATGCTTCATTATCAATTTTAGTGCCTGCAAATATGCTGTATCCATCTGCTCCTTTTACATTTGCTATTGCAAGGACATCTTCAAGTATTGCATTTATTTCTTTTGCTATTATCTTTTTATCATCAGTTTTGTATGTACCGCTTGCACCTTGGACAGTTATTTCTTTTGCACGAGTTAGAATATTTGCAAGCGATTGTAAATACCCTTCCATATATCTTAATTTTCCTTTGGCGCTGTTGATATTTTTAACATAGGTATTAAGCTTAAATATATCACTGTCTAATCTTATTGCATGAGTGACACCTGTTGGATCATCTCGCAAATTCGTAATTCTTTTGCCACCTTGGTATAGGCTTCCTAAAAGTTTTGTTATTTTTACTTCTTTGTCTGTTGAAGATGTTTTTAAGTTATCATATGTCAAAGGATGACTTACTCTGTTTATCATATATTATACTCCCATTTTATTTATGATTGTATCTATTAATTCTGCAGAAACGGTGATGAATTTGCTTGCGGCAATAAATGATTGTTGAAATTCTATCATGTTTGCTAATTCTTCATCTTTATTTACACCAGATATTGATAGTCTTAAATCAGTTAAATTTTTAAGTATTTGTTCTTGACTATTTTTTGTAATTTCTGCTGTTTGTCCTTTGATTGCAATATTGGAAGCCGTGTTTGCGAAGTAGTCATTTAGTGTTGCATTCTTTCCAATCATGATTTGTGAGTTTACAAAAGATGCAATACGTAATGCTGCCTTATTATCTCCAATAGGAGTGTTGTTTGTTGGAGTTTTAATTCCCGATGCAATCTTTGATGGATCTTCTGCAATTTCTCTAGATACTTTAAGCCATGCAGCTGGATTTTTGAGAGGAGCTATTGAGTAGCTAACTGTATTTATTAGTTGGTTAGTAGTATTAACGTCTTGATAGTTATAAGCACCCTCAGTTCCCGATGTATTTAAAATGCCTGTGTAAGTTGTTAAAAATAGTCCAGAATCTTCAATATATCTAATTCTAAAAATAGCACTGTCGTTTTCTTCTTCTTTGATTGCCTTAATTTCAAATTTTCCTTCTGCATTAATTCTTGCAGTGACTTGTGAGTTGGAGTTATTTATTTTATTTATTACATCTTGAACGGTATCTGTTGTATTGTAGGGTATTTCTATAAAATCATTTTTATTGATTGCTTGAAATTTGAGTATTCCTGAAAATCCTAGATTTTCTTCTGGAAAAATTTCATTTGTACTATTTATTTTAAATATATGAACAGAATCAAATTGACCGTCTCCATTGCTGTCATATCGTCCACGCTCATCGGTTAGCTTGTATTCTTGGTCGAAGAAAATTCTTCCGTTTTTTTGATCAAGACCGTGTCCTGACACATGAACTTCATTTACAAGCTCTGTGATATTAATTGCCATGTTATCTATTTCATTAATTTCGTTTTTAATTTCGTTATCTCTTACATTAATAAGAGCCCCTAATTTTCCCGTATTAATATTAGCCGGTTCTCCATTATTCCATAAAACATTCCATTTAGTTCCTGTAGGGCTATTGGCTGCTTCCAATATAAATTCATTTGCAATTGCACCTTGAATGAGATGTTTCCCCTCTACATAAATTAAAAATTCATTAGGGTCTCGCTTATTTTCTATGGAGATACTAATTAAATTGCTTAGTTTATCAACTATTAAATCTCGTTCATCCATTAAATCATTTGGCTGATCTTTCATGGCGATTGCTTTTGCAATTTGCCTATTAAGATCACTGATATTCCTAAGGTAGTTATTTATCTCTTCAGTAGTGATTTTTACTTCATCATTTGCCATTGTGTATATTCGCTTAAGAGAATGAAATCTGTTGCTTACTACTTCTGCAAAAGATTGTCCGCGTTCTAGTATAATATTTCTTTCAGCTAGTCCTTGGGGCTGTTTTGATAAATCTTGCCAGCTATCCCAAAAATCATTTAATCTTTTTCTGATTGATTGTTCTTCCGGTTCATTATATACATTCTCAAGCAGAGAGATAAATTTGTCTTTTGAACTCCAATAGCCAAGTCGATGTGATTCTTCAGCTATTTTTATATCAAGCAAGTCGTCTCTTACTCGCTCTATAGATTGAACCATTATTCCTTGACCTAGTTGACCAACTTTGTTTGCTCTATTTAATTGAGGAGCATAAATTGGTATTTCAGTTTTCATTATAACTCTTTGTCTTGAATAACCGGGTTTTGACGTGTTAGTTAGATTATGTCCAATTGTGTTCATAGCATCTTTGTGTGCAAATAAACTTTTCTTCCCAATTTCTATTCCTGAAAATGTTGAATCCATTTAAAACTCCTTAAGTAGTTAAAGTTTTTTGTTTATTAAAACGGATGTTTCATTTAAGTTTCCGCTTCTTGGTCCATAAGGATTTTTATAAGTTATATTGTCTACACTTTCTTGAGCATCTTTAAATATTAGATCTAAAATACCAAGAGATGTTTCTGTGTAGCTTGATATTAAGTAATTTAAGTTTTGGATATTCAATATCCCTATTCTTAATCGATGAAAATAATTATATATCTCTTTTTTATAAACCAAACATAGTTTTTCTATAGCCATGTAAGTTGATTCAAATTTTTCAAGATCTGTAAAATTTTTCCAAAGTTCATCTCTCTTGTGCTCTATATCTTTAAATTTGTGAAGATAAATGTTTGTTTTGTTTATTGCTTCTTTAAACATCTTTTCGTTTTTTTCATCAAGATATCTTTTTATATTTAGGTACATATTATATATATCTTCTACTAAAAGAACTTCTTCTTGTAAAGTATTTTTCAGTTCGGTTTCTAATTTGGTTTTCATCTTTATGAAATAAATTATAAGTGAAATTCATAATATTTACAAATTTAGGTCATTTATCTTGTGTATTGTATTTTTGAATTTTTTCTTTTATTTTTGGTCTTTGCCATTTATTCTATGTTATAATTTTTACAGTCTATGAGCAAGCTTTTTCAAAGAGAGGATGATATTGTTGCACTTGCTACCCCTTTACTTAGTAGTGCTTTGTGTGTGATTCGTAGTAGTGGGATTTCTTCAATTGAAAAATTTTCTAAAATGTTCTCAGATCCTAAGCAACTGCTTGAGGCGTCTGGCCATACCATTCATTATGGATATTTAATAGATAAAGGAACTTGCGAAAAATTGGACGAAGTTGTTGTTTGTATTTATAGAGCCCCAAAGAGTTTTACAGGTCAAAATTCAATAGAGGTTATGGCCCATGGCTCCCCTATTGGTATAAAGAGAATTATAGGCTGTTTTTTGAAAGTGGGATTTAGAATGGCTGAGCCTGGTGAATTTACTCTTCGTGCTTTTTTGGCTGGAAAACTTGATCTTACTAAAGCAGAGGCAGTAAATGAGCTAATTTCTGCTAAAACTAATAAGATCCATTCTCTTGCTGTTAACAAGCTTTCAGGTTCTTTGTTTGCTAAAATAGATTTGATCAAGAAAGATATTTTAAATTTTCTCTCAGCACTTAGTGTTCATCTTGATTATGAAACAAGTGAATATGAGGTTGCCATTCCTTTTGAGATTATTTCAAAAAGCAGAGATGAACTTAAGAGATTGGTTGATTCTTATAATACTGCAAGGAAACTGGATTATGGAATTGCATTGGTTTTGGCTGGTTCTGTTAATGTTGGCAAATCTTCTCTTTTTAATTTGTTACTAAAGGAAGATAGGGCTATAGTTTCCTCTTATGCTGGCACTACAAGAGATTACATTCAAGCAAGTTTTGAATTTGATGGTATTTTATTTAACGTTTTTGATACAGCAGGACTTAGGGAGACTACTGATTTTGTTGAACAGTTGGGTATTGTTAAAAGTAATTCTTTAATTAAGGAAGCATCTTTAGTTCTTTATGTTATTGATTTGAGTGCAAGATTAACAAATGACGATTTAAAATTTATTGATTCTTATAAGGGACATTCTAAAGTGATTTTTGTTTTAAATAAGATGGATTTAGAACCAAATAGACAAACAGTTGAATTTTTTAATTCAGGTAATATAAATTCATCAAATTTAGTAAAGATTAGTACTAAGACTTTATTTGGCATAGATTCTCTTTATGATAAGATAAGGTCATTGACATGCTTTGATTACATTGATATTGATGCTTATGATGTTATCGTATCATCAAGTCGCCAAGCAGAACTTTTAAAAAAAGCTTATATTTTAATTATTGAGTTGTTAAATAAGATAGAAAAAGATATAAGCTATGATATGTTGGCATTTGATGTTTATGAAGTTCTTAATTTTTTAGGCGAAATAACGGGTGAGGTTACTAGTGAAGATGTACTTAACAATATGTTTAAGAATTTTTGTTTAGGAAAATAGATATAGATATGGATTTCGATGCTATTGTAATTGGAGGTGGACATGCTGGTATTGAAGCATCCTTAGCTCTTTCAAGATTAAATTTTAAGACGCTTCTAATTACTCAAAATTTAGATACGATTGGTAAACTTTCTTGTAATCCTGCTATTGGTGGACTTGCTAAGGGAAATATGGTGCGTGAAATTGATGCTCTTGGAGGAGAGATGGGATGCCTTGTTGACTTTAGTATGATTCAATTTAGAATTTTAAATAAAAGTAGAGGGCCTGCTGTTCAGGCCCCACGTGCTCAGGCTGATAAATTAGTGTATCAGGTTAAGGCAAAAGAAACATTGGAAAGGCAAATCAATCTTGATCTTTTTCAAGATACCGTTAGTGACTTTTTGCTTAATTCTATGAGGAATAGAATCGAAGGTGTTGTTACAGAGAGGGGTAATAAATTTACATCTCGTGTTGTTGTTCTTACAACCGGAACTTTTCTTAGAGGTAAAATATTTATTGGTGAATATAGAGCTTGTATGGGGAGAATTTCTGAGCCTGCTGCTTATGGTCTTGAAAAAATTTTACTTGAACTTGGATTTGAGATGGGTAGACTTAAGACAGGTACTCCTGCTAGGGTTCATAGAAAGAGTATAAATTTTGCAAAAACAGAAATTCAATTTGGAGATTCTGATATCATTCCTTTTTCTTTTTCAAATACTAAGATAGATAAGGTTCAACTTTCTTGTTACATTACTTATACAAATAAAAAAACTCATGCAATAATTAGTGACAATATGCATCTCTCTCCGCTTTATTCCGGTGAAATTATTGGGAATGGTCCAAGATATTGTCCTTCAATTGAAGATAAGATAGTAAAATTCAAAGATAAAGATAAACATCAAATATTTATTGAACCTGAAGGCTTAAGTACTGAAGAGATGTATCTTAATGGTCTAAGTTCATCTTTACCCGAGGATGTTCAAAAAAGATTGATCAATAGTATTGATGGACTTGAAAATGCCGTTATTACAAGACCTGGATATGCTGTTGAGTATGATTATATTAATCCTATTGAATTATATGCGAGCCTTGAGACTAAAAGAGTTAAGGGACTTTTTGTTGCAGGACAAACTAATGGATCCTCAGGATATGAGGAAGCCGCGGCTCAAGGATTGATGGCTGGAATTAATGCAGCACTTAAGTTGCAGGGGAAAGATCCAATGATACTGCCAAGAACAAGTTCTTATATTGGGGTGCTTATTGATGATCTTGTTACTAAGGGTACTAAGGAACCTTATAGAATGTTTACCTCAAGGGCTGAACATAGGCTTAATTTAAGACATGATACTAGTGATAAGAGGTTGATTAAGTGGGGATATGAAGTTGGGCTGGTTAGTGAGGAAAAATATTCTAGATATTTTTTCAAGGAGAAGCAAGTAGAAGAAATTAAGGAACTTTTGAGGCAGAGGCGTCTTAAGGAAAGGGAAGCTAGTACTTTACAGTTAAAGAAACATATTAGTAAAGATTTTTATCATATTATAAAAGATCCGTATATCCATTTAAGTGATCTTATTGATATAGATCCTAAGTTGAATGCTTCAAAAGTGATTCTTGAACAGGTTGAATTAGATATTAAGTATGAAGGCTACATTAATAGACAAAAAGATTTAATTAGGAAAATGAATAACCTTGAGCTTATTAAATTACCCCTTGATTTCGATTATGAAATCGATGGTTTATCCAGAGAGGCTAGGGAAAAGTTTGTTAAAATTCAGCCAGCTAATCTTGCTCAGGCAAGTAGGATTTCTGGTGTTAGAAATACGGATATTCAAGTTTTACTTATATATTTTTCAAGTCCTAAAAATAAGGTAGTGCTTAATTTGGCTTTATGATGAATGATTTTGAACTTTCTTTGAAAAGTTTAGGAGTGTCTTTTACTTCAAAAAGCATTGATAAATTAAGATTTTATATAGAAAAAGTTTTGTTATTTGGTACTAGGTTTAACTTAGTGTCAAATAATGATCGAAATTTTGATGCAGTGCTTTTACATGTTCTAGATTCTGTAGCTGGATTACCTATTATCAAAGATAAGAATCCACGGCAAGTACTTGATGTAGGTAGTGGAGCTGGATTTCCAGGGATTGTTTTGGCTCTTTTTGATAACTTTAGAAAGTATATTCTTCTTGAACGTAGCAATAAGAAGGCTACTTTTTTAAGGATGATTAGTTTGGAACTTGGTTTAGATAATATTGAGGTATTAGAACATGATGTTGATAAAGAGCAAAATAAATACGAATTTATTACAATCAGGGCTTTTAGAGATATAAGAGAATATGCAAGAATTTTGAAATTGATTTTAAAAGATGGAGGTTTGATTGTGGCTTATAAGGGTAAATTAAATAAGATTAAGTTTGAAGTTAGTCATATTGAAAGCTTGTTTAACAAAATAGAAATAAAATCATCAACAATGAATGATGGTAAAGAGAGAAATTTTCTTTTGCTTTATAAGTAGTGATTTTATTTTTTCGTTTTATCGTTTATATTTTATTTTTGATGAAAAATTTTAGTACGATAGGGGTGGTATGAAAAGTAGTTTTCAAATAGATTCTGAAGTAGAGAATGCATTAGGTTTAATAAATAAGTTTAGAAGAGAAGTCGCAAGTAGAATCCTTGGTCAAAGAGAAATGATAGATGCTATTTTGATGGGAATTTTGACTGAAGGACATGTTTTGCTTGAAGGTGTACCAGGACTTGCTAAAACATTGACGATTCAAACAGTTTCAGATGTTCTTGATCTTGGGTTTAAGAGAGTGCAATTTACCCCGGACCTTTTGCCTTCTGATCTTACAGGTAATATGGTATATAAGAGTACGACAGGGACTTTTAAGGTTAGAAAAGGGCCTGTATTTTCAAATATTATTTTAGCAGATGAAATTAATAGAGCACCTGCAAAGGTTCAATCAGCACTTCTTGAGGCAATGAGTGAGCGTCAAGTAACTCTTGGTGATGAAACACATAAGCTGCCCGATCCATTCTTTGTTCTTGCAACACAAAATCCAATTGAACAAGAGGGGACTTATAATTTGCCAGAAGCTCAACTTGATAGATTTTTGTTAAAAGTTAATGTGAAATATCCTTCTATTCAAGATGAAATTAAGCTTCTTAAAATATTCTCGGTTGATGGCGGACTTGAGAATATTAAAGTTGCAAAAATAATGAATGCTTATTCTTTAGCAGATCTTAAGCGTACAATTGGTAAGGTTAAGGTAGATGATAAGATAATGCTTTATATCGTTACTTTAATAGCAGCTTCTCGTGAAAATGATAAAAAAACTTATCCATTTACTAAATATATTGAATTTGGAGCATCTCCTAGGGCATCACTTAGTTTGCTCAAATGTGCTCGTGTGAATGCCCTGTATGAGGGGCGATTGTTTGTTCTTCCTGAAGATGTTAAGGCGGTAGCTTATAATGTGTTAAGACATAGAATTACTCCATCTTATGAGGCAGAGGTTGAGGAGATGAATACTGATGATATTATTAAGATACTTCTCTCAGCTGTGGCGCTTCCTTAAGGGTTTAAATTTCATATGCAATATGATAATGAATCAAATGCTAGCACTAAAAATAAGATAAAAGCTTTAAAATTTTTCTCCAGAAAAATGCTTTTGGAGCTTAATTTTGGTGGATATCGTTCTATTTTTAAGGGTCTTGGTCTTGAATTTCATGAGTTTAGACCTTATGAGGAGATGGATGATGCTAGATTGATTGATTGGAATGTTAGTTCGAAAACAGATAGTATCTTCTCTAAGGTTTTTAGAGAAGATAAGGGAATGAATCTTCATTTGCTTGTTGATAATTCTCTTTCAATGAGTCTGGGAAGCTTGACTAGTAAAAAAGAAATTCAAGATTTATTAGTTTCTATTTTTGCTCATATGGCATTTTTTAATAATGATAAGATAGGTATAACTTTTTTCTCAAGTGAAACGGATAAGTTTATTTCATCTCGAAAGGGGCATTCACATTTAGGACGAATTTTAAATGAGACAATAAATAGGCGGCTTAAGAGGGGAAGTAATTTAACTTATGTATTTAAAAATACAGCTGAATATTATAAGAAAAGATCTTTAATTATCATTATTTCAGATTTTAAAGCCAGTGATTATTTTAAATCTTTAACTGTTCTTAGTAAACGTCATAATATTATTGCAATAAGGCTTACAGATTTTTTTGATGAAAATCTTCCTCAATATGGAGTTTTAACTTATGAAGATATTGAAACTTGTGAAGATTTTTTGACTTCTGGATTTAGTAAAACGATATTGAATAGTTATAAAAATTATTGGACATTAGATAAAATCAAATGGAGAAAAGAATGCATAAAAAGAGGTATTAATTTTATAGAAATTAGTACGAAAGATGATGTTTTTAGAAAGCTAAAAGCTCTTTTAAAAAAGGAGAATGATATTTGAAAAACATAATTGTCTTTATCATGTCTTTTTTGTCTTTTTATTTATTTTCTTATGAGATAAAAAATGAGATATTTATTCCAACTCGTTATTATGTGGGAGATACTGTTGAGCTTAAATTTTCATTAATTCTTGGTGAAAATGAAAAATTTATCCCTGCTGAATTTGAGGAAATTAAAAATGAGTTCGTTGAGGTTAATTCACTTCTTTACAGGCCTGAGAGCGGTGAGGTAATAATATATTTTGTTTCGTTTTATGTCGGAAGCAATACTCTTCCGCGTATTTATGTTGGAGATATTATCAGCAATGATAAATCTTTTAAATTAATTCTCAATAATGTCAAAATAAATACTAGTAAGTTAATTGCAGATGATGATGTTCTTAAAATTCAAGATATAGAGGGAGTGCTTTTTCTTCCAGGAACAAGTACGTATCTTGTTATTTTTATTTTAGCCCTTGTAGTAGTTCCTTACTTTTTTATTAAATTTTTGAAGCTTGTCAAGCATTTATTAGTGTTTTTAATAATGAAGCATAATTTAAGAAAACCTTATAAAGTGTTTCAGAAACAAATGATTATTTTGTCTAATTATATTAAGAGTGACGAAGAACAGGTTGTTTTTTATAATTTATTGAATTCATCTTTAAGGGTTTATTTATCTAAAAAAACAGGTTTTGATTTTAATGCAATTACTACGACGGAAATTTCTGAAATTTTGCAAAATTTTAACGTTCCTTATGAAATTCGTTCAACTTTTGTTAATATGCTTAGGCTTTCTGATTTTAGTAAATTTAGTGGGATGAATTTATCAGGTGGAAATCTATCACTTGTTTTAGATGATTTAAGGGAAGCAGCTTTTAATTTTGAAGAATTTAATAGAGGTGATAATGTTAACATTTAATGAGCCTTTATATTTATTTTTACTTATAATTCTTCCATTCATAATTTATTTTGGTCATTTTTTTAAGCGTAGAGGAGGAAAAGTTAAATTTCCAATATCTATTTATGGAAACCTTGGTTCTATAAAATTAAGGGATTATGGATTGAATTTGTTATATTTTATAACTTATGCTTTCTTTTATTTAGCAATGACAGTTATGATCTTAACTTTAGCAGGTCCTTCTATTTCGAAGAAGAAAACGACTTATCTTAGTAGTGGAGCTGATATTGTTATTGTTTTGGATATATCTCCTAGCATGGGTGCTATTGAATTTTCATCTAAAAATAGACTTGAATTTGCAAAAGAATTGATTAAATATTTTGTTTATCAGAGAGAAAATGACAATATTGGATTGGTAGCTTTTGCTAAGGAAGCTTCTTTAATAGTTCCACTTACAATTGATAGAGATTTTTTTTCTAAAAAATTAGACGATATTTATATTATGGATCTTGGAAATGGTTCTGCTTTGGGACTTGGTATTTCCATTGCCCTTTCTCATTTAAAGCATTCGGAAGCGCCTAAGAGATCAGTGATTGTTTTAACAGATGGGGTAGTTAATTCAGATGAAGTTTATAAGGATCAGGTAATAAATCTTGCTCAAGGATTAAATGTTAAAATTTACTCTATTGGAATTGGTAGTAGTGAAGAGCTTAGTGTTGGTTTTAAATTGAGATCTGGCAGGTTTTATCAAGGTACTTTAAGAGAGATTTATGATCCTAGTATGCTTTTTGAGATTTCAGGTAAAACAGGAGGACTTTTTTATTCTGTAGGTGATGATTTTTCATTTAAACTTGCAATACAGGATTTTTCGAAAAAGGAAAATGTGGAGAGAAAGGTTAAAATTGCGGTTGATAATGATGATATTTACAATGAATTTTTATTGGTAATATTTTTCTTATTAATCCTTTACTTCATTTTGTCTAAGGTCTTTTTAAAAGAGGTGTTATGAGTATAGGCAATTATTATGCTTTTTACTTGTTTATAATTTTATTTTTAGTTCTTTTTTTATATATCTATAATTTTAGAAAAGCGCTTCCATTGTTTAAGACTTTAAGTCTTATGTATGTTAATAATGCTTACATTAAAAATTATTATATAAAAAAAATTCTTATGATGTTCTTTTTTGTATTGAGTCTGGGTTCTTTAATTGTTTCTATCTTGGATATTTCTTGGGGGCAAAAAGCTACTGAGGATAAAAGATCAAATTTAAGGATATCTTTTGTTGTTGATATTTCTCGTAGTATGTTAACCTTTGATGAAGAAAAATCGATTAACAGACTTGAGAGTGCTAAGAATTTTATTAGTTTGATTTTAAATAATTTTGAGAATGTTGAGTATTCGCTTACTATTTTTAAAGGTAAATCCTTGTTAGTGTTGCCATTTTCTAAGGATAAAGCTAGCTTGCATAAGATATTAAATTATATTGAGCCTAACTTAATAAGTTCTCCTGGTAGTTTTTTAGGTGAAGGAGTTTTTAGTGCCATACAGGGAATAAAAGATGATTCTTATTATAATTTTTTGATAATTTTAACAGATGGAGATGAATGGGGTGAGAATAATTATTATACTTTTCCTAAGTTGATTGATGCACTTAATGTTACAAGCTTTGTAGTTGGTATTGGAAGTGATAAGCCATCGCCTTTGATTGATAATAATTTAAGTGTTAAGGATAAAGATGGCAATGTAGTGAAAGCTGTGCTTGATGAGGATAATTTGTATCTTTTAACGTCTTCTCTTAAGGGTTCTTATTATAATTTATATTTAAAAGGTACTAATTATGTTATTAATGAGATAAGGAATGATATAATGAAAAAAAGTTCAAGTGATATTTTGCTTATTGGTATTCTAAGATATAAGCTTTTTTTAGCTATCTCTTTTTTATTTATAGTATTGTATCTATTTGTTAAGGTCATTAAATGGGACGAAACTTTTTAATTTGTTTTTTAATGAGTTTGATATTTGCATCCTTTTTATCTTGTTCTAATATTAGAGCTATGTCTCTTATGGCCATTGGTAATTATGAATATATTAGAGGCGACTATCAGGGTGCAATTTCCACTTATTATGATCTTATAGATGATAAGCAAGGTACGTCTTGGGGTTATTATAATCTTGGGATTGTATATTATTCTTTAGGAGAGTATGAAAGCTCTCTTCGGATGTTTTCTTACGCAAAAAGAGATAATGATTCCTTTTTGAATTTTAATATAAACTATAATGAGGGTATAATATACTATAATCAAGGACTTTACCGAAAAGCAGAGGTGGCATTTAAGGAAGCTTTAAGGATCAATCCTGCAAGTTATAATGCTAAATATAATCTTGAACTTGCAATAATTAAAAAAAGAAGTATTCCAGATGATTTAGATAGTTTAAGTGTTAAGAGAAGTCAAAATTTTATTGAGAACAATGAAAATTTTTTAAGGTATATTGAAAATCTTGAGAGGGTTTTATGGGTAACAAGATCAGAAGAACAAACTGTGTTTTTACGAGAAGATTGGTGATATCTTTAGTTTTATTTTTTATAAATTTTGAAATTTACTCTTTATCTGGTACCGATTATTTAGTATCAACTAAGGTCCTTCAAGGATCTAAGGTTGTTCATGTGATTAGATTAAATCTATCCCAAGATATTGATGAGTCGTCATTAAAGTTTGAAATAAGTAAAGATATAAATGATAACACCGAAATTGCTTCGATATCAAAAGTACCAGATGGAAATAATATTGTTACAGAAATAAAAATTGAATATGGTTTTGATAAATTGGGATTTGTTAAGATTCCTTCATTAAAAATTGTTTATCTTGGTGAAGTTTATTTAAGTTCAGAGTTTGAAGTGGTTGTTTTAAAAGAAGATGAGTCCCAGTTTTTTGGTTTGCCAGTTAGATTGTATTGGGATTTTGATAAAGAAGAAATTTATGAGTATCAGAGTATTGGGTTTGTTTTGCGTGTCAATTGGCTTGTGAATAACAATTTGAAGTCTATTGCCAGTTCTTTTAACGCTGTTAAAGATGCAATGATTGATAGAACCCCTATATTTGAAAATATTAAGTATAGGACTTTTAATAGTAAAGAAATATTGGATGTACCCCTTTATAACTTTATCTTAACTCCTCTTAGAGGTTCAAAAGGTATTGTTATTCCTAGTGTTTTTTTTAATATAGGTGAAAATGTTGCCCGTATGAGTCCTGGTATTTCTTTAAAAATAAAACCAATACCTGATGAGGTTAAGTCTTTAGCCGTTGGAACTTTTAAAATTGACTATGAATTTCCTAATTCAACTTTAATTAATCAAGATACTTTTACTGTTTTAATAAAAATTACAGGGCAAGGTAATCTTCCACATATTCGTTTTCCAGAAATTGAAACTTATAACTCTAAAGTTATTTATAATAAAAAAAATTATAATTTTGAACCCTCAAAAGATGGGTATAAGGGCAGTATATCTAAGATATATACTCTTAAACCAGATAATAAGGGTAATTTATTCTTAAATATTGGTGATTTTACTTATTTAAATCCTGATGATGGAAAGGTTTATAAACTTGATGGTAAACGACTAAAATATGAATATTATGGGGAATTTAAAAATAATAATGATTCTGGTCAAGAGTTATTGTCAGATTTTAGTTTGCTTTCATACCATGATATTTTAAAACATAGAAATAAAACTTTTTTATTCTTTGTTCCCGTTTATTACTTAATTTTGATACCAGGAATCTTATTTTCTTTAGCTGTTTTTATTAGATATAAAAAGTTCTTTATTGCATCAGGTTGTGGATTAGTTATTTTAATATTAACTCTTGCTGTTAGTCTTAATGCTATGAACGATGGTTCTTTGTCAGAAGATAATATAAATGATTTAATTGAAGATTATAAATCAAAAAATTATGATAATGCTCTTAATAGAGTTGATAATATTCTAAAAAAGAATCCAAGTTATTCAGGACTGTGGTTAAACAGAGCTCTCATTTTGAATAAAATGGATAGATATTTTGATGCAATTTATTCGGCTTATAAGGCATTTTTTACTTCACCAAGTAATGATACCTTTTACAAGGTGATTGATTTTATTGAGGCTAAGAATGGAGTTAATGAAAATATTCGAAACAATAGTTTTGTTTGGTCTAATATTTTTTTTATTATTAGTTTAATTTTAATAAATAGTTTAATAGTGGTTATTTCTTATAAATTTTATGCAAAAAATTTAAAGAGAATTATTTTATTCTTGCTTTTATCTGTAACGTGTTTTACTTTATTTCAAACATATTACTTTTATGTTGACCAGCAGTCTGAGATTGGAATTATTAAAGGTGATCTAGTTTCTCTTTATAAAGTTCCTGATAATTTTTCAAGAAGCTGGCGATTCTTAAACGGGAATATAAGTGTTTATGTACTTAATAGAAAAGATGACTTTGTTCTTATTCAAACAAGCCATGGACTTCAGGGATGGATTTATAAAAACTTTATTGTATCTGTTAAAGATAGTTTAATATAAAGTAAGACCGATCTATTAATTGATTTAAATTATTTTGATATAAGTAGTTATTTTTCTCTATATACTATTCTCCCTTTTGTAAGATCATAAGGTGATAGCTCAACTTTCACTCTATCTCCAGGAACTATTTTTATAAAATGTTTTCTCATCTTTCCAGATAGATGAGCTAAAACTAAATGCCCATTTTTAAGTTCTACCCTAAACATTGTGTTAGGTAGAGATTCTTTAACAATACCTTCAGTTTCAATAGCTTCTTCTTTAGTGTTCAAAATGCCCCCTTGTTATTTATGTAACAGAATAAATTGTACACAATTAGGAATATCATTGCAATTATTTTTTATTAAAAATTAATGTACTAGTTTACATTATATGAGATTGTTTATATAATTACACGGAGTTTTTTAAAAATTGTAATTTATTATAGGGAGGTAATATCATGCAGAAAAGTAATTTTGAGCATGAATTTGTTGAAAAGATGCGAAATTTTCTTTTAGAATCAAAAAAAGAAATATTAAATTCTATAAGATCTGTTGAGGATAGTAAAAGAGAGATCATTAATAATGATATGCATTTAAAGGACATAATTGATATTGCATTTGACAATATGGATGGAAATAATCTTGAAGCTTTAAGTTCAGTTGAGAAAAAAAAACTGCATTTAATAAATCAGGCGCTTTATCGAATTTCCCAAAATACTTATGGTAATTGTTTGGCATGTGATAAGAGTATTACAAGAGAAAGACTTGTGGCTATTCCTTATGCATTTTTATGTATAAGTTGTCAGACTAAAAAAGAAAAAAAGGGCAAGCGATCAATTTAATATTTAATTGTTTAGGATTGTAATTTCTACTCTTCGATTTTTTGATGCTAAAGGAGATGAGTTTGCATACTTAGGTTTTTTGGCACCCCATCCTTTAAAAAATATTTGGTTTTTGTTCTTTACTTTCATTTTTAATAAATAGTTTCCAATTGAATGAGCTCTTTTTTCAGACAATTCTTGCATTTCTTGTTCTGTTCCAAACTTTGCTGTATGTCCTTCTATTAGAATATTGTTGTCTTTAAACTTTTCTAATAAATTGGCTATGTGTTTTAGTTTGTTGTATTCTTTTTTAATGATTTGGAAAGAATCAGGGTAAAATTCAATATCTAAGCTTAATTTGATACCATTTTCGTTTTTCTCTATGTTAATAGAGTCTATCTGTTTTGTGCTAATATATTCTTTAACTTCATGCTCTATTATGTTGTCATTTGGTAGTTCAATAGAGATTATTTTCCCAAATGAGTTTCCAGTCATTTTGATATTATTGTTGTCATTTTGCATTTGAAATTCATATGTATCGTTATATTTATATATGTTTCCTAATTTTGAGTCAAAATAAATTATTTGGTTAACCTTTTGAGAGAATAATATGTTTTTTACGTTATATTTAGATTTATAATTTGAGAGAATTATGTCGTAGTATTTGCCATTTATTTTTTCTTTGCCTTTGTACACATAATTTACATCAAATTTTGTAACAAAATCTTTTATTTCTTGTGAAATCTCAGATGCTTGAATATATTCTTCTGCTGGATATGTCCAAGTTTCATTTACTTTGATGGGTGTTTTTGGGAATCTTGGGATGCCTCTAACAGAAGGTCTTTTTTGAGCATTATTAATTTTATATTCGCCTTGTTTGTTTATGCTAAAATTTCCTTCAAATTCTTCTTTAAGTAAGTAAACGTCGCTCTCATTATCTCTTTTTAACACTCTAAAGTAAGATTTGATATCTGCAAAATTGTTTTTTACGTCTTTTACTTCGCTTGAGACTTGGATATTAGTTTTGGTTTTTGAGTTAAATCTTCCGTTTAGGTAAATTTCTTGATTATCTGTAGTTTCTATTCTGAATTTAGCCCCTTTAGTGTATTTAAATTCTAATATTTCAGATGAAAATGCTAGAGTATTTGCTAAAAATAGTAATATAACAATTTTAATATTCATTTAACGAATTATATCATAATTGAGATTATGTTTTTTGAAAATATTTCATTAAATCTTTTGAATAATGCTTTGTGAGTTTTACATTTTAGTTATAATGATTGTATGTGAACGTTTGTTTTAAGATATTAATTAAATAGTCAATTGTTTTGAGGTATAAAAAATGAAAAGAAAAAGTGGAATTTTGCTAAATATTAGTTCTCTGCCATCTAAATACGGTATTGGTGATTTAGGAAGAGGGGCATATAAATTTATAGATTTTCTTGCCGATTCATCACAAGGTTATTGGCAGATATTGCCTTATTCGCCTCCTAGTTTTTTGGAGTTTCCTTATTCAAGTTATTCTGCATTTGCTGGTAATATCAATTATATTGATTTGAATGCTATTGATAGGTTTATTGATATAGACTTAGGCACTTTTGAATGCTTGGAAGATAGATATGTTGATTATGATAAGTTAAAAGCTAAGGAAGTTATTTTAAGAAATGCTGCTTTGAATTTTTTGCACAGGGCAACAATTGATGAGATTCATGCATTTGAAAAGTTTAAAAAATCAGCTGCTTATTGGCTTTTAGATTTTTCAAGTTTTGTTGCTTTTAAAGAGTACTATTCTAAATTTCAATCTTCACAGGCTTTTAATCTTTTATTTAGTAGAGAAATTTTAAAAAGGGATGCTAAGGCTTTAGCTAAGCTTAGAGAGACACTTGAGGTTGAGATCAATATTCAACAAGTTTTACAATATTTCTTTTTTTCACAATTTAAGGCTTTAAAAAAATATGCTAATAATGCTGGAATTAAAATAGTAAGTGATATTCCTATTTTTGTGTCTTATGATTCTGCTGATGTTTGGGCGCATCAAAAATATTTTAAATTAAGGTTTGATGCAAGTAAAGATAAGGTAACGGGTGTACCCCCTGATTGCTTGTTTAGCAAAAAATATCTTTGGGGTAATGCAGCTTATAATTGGAAAGCTTTAAGAAAAGATGATTATGTATGGTGGATTAATCGTATTGATTTTTTGCGTAAATATGTGGATATTGTTAGAATCGACTATTTTAGGGGATTTGTATCAACTTGGGAGGTTTCTGCAGAAGAATCTTTGTTATTTGGTGGACAATGGGTAAAATGTCCTGGGAAAGATTTTTTTAAACAGGTTCTAAATGAGATTAATGACTTAGAAATTTGGGTTGAAGACCTTGTAAAAGATCGTGGGGATACATTTAGGTTAAGAGATTATTTTGGTTTCCCTGGAACTAAAATGATGCAATGTGCATTTGATTTTGATTCCGCAAATATATATCTTCCCCATAATTATATAAGAAATTGTGTTGTTTATACAGGTACTCATGAGAGTAATACTATTCGTGGATTTATTAACTCTGTTGATAATGAGCATAAAAAATATATTTTTGATTATTTCAATACTAGTGAAAATGCTATTGTTTGGGATATGATAAGGGGGGCGATGGCTAGTGTTGCAAATAGTGTAATAATTCCAATGAAAGATTATCTTGATTTGGTAGCTGATTTTAGTATGAATATATCTGATGCAATGCTTAACAATTTTAGAATATTAAGTGGTGATTTGAGTGACGATTTAAGCAAAAAGATAAGTGACATTACAAAACTTTATGGAAGAACTTAATAGGAACTTCAATAATTTGTTAAAATGATATTTGTTTTTTAATATTTATTTTTAAGTTTATTTTAAAAAAGGCTGGATGTTATTTATATGAAACTTAATACATGTATAATGCTTTTGTATATAATTTGCTTGTTGTTTTCTTATTTTTTCTTGTGTTTTCATTTGCATTCATTAGATGAGATTAAATATTTTAAGAATAGTGATTTATTTTTTATTAATAAAGGTGCTTTATATAAAAAACATAATGATGTGATATTTAAGGTTGAACCTAAGGGGCTAGAGACCAGATGGATATATCCGTTTGCAAGACCTGTGTCTAAGAGAATAACTTCTATTTATGAAGATTTTTATTCTTCAAATTCCCTTTTGACAACTAATGACTCTGTTTATGTTTCTCATAATTATTTTAAAAGTTTTATAAAATTAGTTGACAATGAGAAGTTTAATAAAAATTCTTACATTACATCAAGTGCATTATCTCGAGGAGAATATAAGCGTATTGCTGTTGGTACTTCTAATAGTGGAATTTATTTAAGTGTTAATGATAATTTGGATTTTAAGAGCCTAAATTCTTTAATTTCTAAGACATATCTGGGTGCTGGTTATTATGATATGGTTAGTGCAATAGAGTTTTCAAGAAACAATGCAAATGAGTTGTACTTTTCCTGTGGAATTTATGGGGATATTATTTTAATTAATACAACTCTAGGGGTTGTTAGGAAGTTGGACTTTCCTTTTAAAAAACAGATAGTGCGTATTATTGATTTATCGGATGCAAAAATAGAAAAACTTTTAGTTAGAACTTATGATAATCATTTTTATTCCTATGTTGATGGCAAATGGACTTTTGATGGTCAATTTTCTGTGTATGGAGAAAATTCTATTGAAAAATTAGAAAGAATGCATCTTGCTTCTAATAAGGGGTCAATTTATTTAACGGCTTACACTCTTCGAAGCAAAACAGCTATTGATGAGAGATTTGAGTTTATAAAAAGATTAGGCATGAATGCTGTTATTATTGACTTTAAAGATGATAGTGGTATTTTAACTTATGCAAGTAAATTAGCTTTGCCAAACAAGATAAAGGCTGTTAAGAATTTGATAGATGTTCCTTATATTTTAAATAAAGCAAGGGAACTTGGAATATATGTTATTGCACGAGTTGTTGTGTTTAAAGACGCTAAACTTTATTTTTATAATAATTATGAGTATGCTCTTTGGAATAAGAAGACCAATCAGCCTTGGGCAAACCTTGTAAAGGTTGAGCATGGTGATTCTTTTAAATTTGTTCAAAAGGAACATTGGGTAGATCTCTTCTTGCAAGGTACGTGGGATTATAATTTATCTATTGCAAAAGAAATTCAGTCTCTTGGAGTTGATGAGATTCAGTTTGATTATATTAGATTTCCAACAGATGGCCCTGTGTCTCTTATAACTTCAAGATTTAATAAATATAAGATGCGCGCGATTGATGCTCTTGAATCTTTTTTAATTATGGCTAGAAAAAATATTTCTATTCCTATTTCTGTTGACATTTACGGAAATAATGGATGGTTTATTACAAATAGTATTGGTCAAAATATTTCTATGATTGCGGATTATGTTGATGTTATTTCTCCAATGTTCTATCCTTCTCATTATACTAATGATTTTTTAAAGAATGAGTTATACTATACTACGAGAGCTTATAAAATTTATAGGGAAGGAAGTAATAGAGCGGCTGTATTTTCTTCAGGTAAGGTTATAATTAGACCTTATGTTCAAGCTTTTTTGCTTGGTTCTGAACGCCGCGTGAGTAAAGAAGTTTATTTAAAATATTTTTCTCATCAATTAAGAGGCGTTAAGGAATCTTTAGGTAATGGCTTTAGTTTATGGAATGCATCTAATATTTACTATATGGTTAAGAGTGATTTAAGCGAATTTTTAAATTTTTCTTAATATGTTTGTGGGAGGAGATTTTTTGGCACATATTCATCTTTTTTGTGTAATATTTGGTATATTTTTGTTGTATCTTGGTGGGAATTATCTTTTAAATAGTTCTGTTAACATTGCTACTTATTTTCAAGTTCCTAATCTTTTAATCGGTGTTGTAATAGTATCCTTATCAACAAGTTCTCCAGAGCTTTTTACAAGTTTAATAGCATCTCTTAAGGGTAAAAATGAAATTATTGTTTCTAATATCATTGGGAGTAATATCATTAATATGTTGCTTGCACTTCCCTTAACAGGGATTTTTTTAAGGATTAAAACTGATTTTAAGAGACTCAAATTTTCTTTTATAATTTTATTTTTATTAATGTTTCTTCTTTTATTGTTTTCTTTTGATTTTGGTACTTTGTCTTTTTTTAAGGTACCTTATCATAGAACCAGTTCATTGGTGATTTTAATTTTATTTTTATCATATCTATTTTTATTTTACAAAGAAGAGAAAAAATATAATTCTGTTCCAAAAAATTTAGGAAATTTTAATTGTAATTATGGGTTTAATTTTTTATTTTTAAATACTTTGCTCTTATTATTAAGTATATATTTTTTATATTTCGGTTCAAAGTTGTTAATAGATAGTTCAATATACATTGCACACAATGTTTTTAATATTAGTGAGAAAGTAATTGGAATTATTTTTGTAGCTTTTGGGACCAGCATCCCAGAGATCGTCGTTTCTCTTTTTGCAGTAATTAAAAAGGAGTCAGATATTGCCCTTGGTAATATCATTGGAAGTAATATATTTAATATTGGGTTTATTTTATCTAGTAGTAGTTTTGTAAATCCAGTACTCATGAGTGATATTTATTTAGCTGATTTTAGTATCATGTTTGTTGTATCTTTAATGTTATTATTCATAGTGAGATTTAGAGGAGCTTTTAGCAGAGGACCCGCTATTCTATTTTTATGTTTGTATATTTTATATAATTCATTTTTATTTGGTGTTTTTTAATTCTATTGAATTTGTCAATATGTTATTATATGTTATTATTGTTTTGTATATGAGGAGCTTGGAAATATAAGATGAAAAAATTACCCGAAATTTTCTATCTCAATGATAAAAAAGTGGATATTTTAATTTCTCAAATAGGGATTTCTTCAGATACTCAAAAAATGATTTTAAGGATTATTTTGGAACATAAGCACAATATTATAGATTATGCTAGTTTTATCGAAGATTATTCTGTTAAAATTCGTGCTCTTAAAGGAGAATTGGATTTTTTATTTCGCAAGCTTTATGAGGTTAGGAGAGGAATTATTATTAATCAGTCAACGTCCAATGGAGAAATGATACCTTATAAAATAATAATAACAGATGAAAATAGTTATGATTTTTATTATTATGCTATCGAGGATTTGTTTTTAAAGCATTATGTGGGAATAGAAGTCTTTAGTACTTTACTTACAATTAAGAATATAGATAAAAATTTATTGGTTTTCGAAAAAGAGTTTGTCATTCTTTCAAATTCAGACATTAATCTTAAATATTTTCAAGAAAATTCTTCATCAAAAAAGATATTTGTGTTGGATTCTTTAATAATTCCATCAGGAAAAGCCTTATATTTTATTGAATTTATGAAGAGAATTTTATTCGGGATTGCTTCTAACAGAATAGTTAAAGATGTTTTTATGAGAGCTAAAAATGTAAAGCTTAGTGAGTATGATCGAATGTTAGATGAGGGTATTAATGGTGTGGGAGTTGCTTATAATTTGCTTTTAGGAATTTTAGAAAATAAGGAAGAAATTTTAAATAAGAAAGGCGTTAATATTTCTAAACATTACTTTACTTTTTTAGAAGTATTGAATATTTATATTACTAATGAGAAAAACTTAGAAGAACTTAAAAATTTAGAAAGCATTAAGATTGATGAAACTTTGAAATCAATTGAAAAAACAATAGAGTTTAAACCGAGATTTATTAATATAGAAGAATTTAAAAATATTCTTCAAGAGCATGCTGAGGTATTATCTGATTCTGAATATTTTTTAAAGACGGCTAATGAATACTTTTTTGAGTCTAGCATTAAGGGTTCGTTACCTAAAATATTTAGTATTAAATCCGGAATGTATTTATATAAGCCATGTGCCTATTCTATGTTTTTAAAGGAATTCGATCAAATTTTAGTTGATATTAGGGATAAGTTGAGAAATGACTTTGTGAAAGTATTTAATAGTGGGAAGAATTCTTCTACTATTTTAACAGAAGAAGGTCTTGAAAAGACATTGATTGAATTTATTGCTAATTATGATATAAATGATTATTGTTTAAAAAATAAGGTCGCATTTCTTGATTTTATTGTTTCGCATTATAAACGAGTTTCTAAAACACAGAATATTCAGACGCATCTTAAGGATATAATCAAAACCGAAGCTGCTAAATATTTTAAAAATAGTAATACATTTTTACCACTTTATAAGATTTATAAAGTTGACCTATCTAATCTTTTAGATTCTGCTTATAGAGATTTGCCTTTGTTAAAGAGGCTTGTGTTATTCTTAACAGGGAGGCAGCAGAGTTATAAAGAGGCTTTATCTAGATTAAATTCTAAGATTGTGGTTAAAGATCATGCTGAGCTTTTTGATCCAAATGAAAGAGTGAAAAGACAACTGGACAAAAGACGAAAACAAAGGGAAGAGCTAAGAGAGCAAATTAGGAGTTCTTATGTTAGAAAAGGCAAAACCCCTAAGGAAGCAACCTTTAATAGGGCCTATACTAAAAGTGAACAAGATGAAGCTTGGTTGAAATTTGAAGATAAATTGAATAAAAAATAAATTTTAAAATAAATCTTTAGGTCTTCTTGCTGTATTTTTTGAGGTTTGACATTCAGCATAGTGTTTTATTTTACCATTTTCAAATTTAGACTTCATTATAATTTTTCCGCCCCACCTGCTTAACAACTCTTTAAAACCACTTCTTTGAGCATTTTTAGAAATTTTTGCCATTTTAAACTCCTAGTTAAACTAATTTATTGTATAATAAATTTATCAAAATAAGGTTGATTGATCAAGGAATGACTATGTTTTTGGTGATATTTTTTGTGTCTTGTGTTCTTTTTTCAGAAGAAATTTATTATAGGTTTGCTGATTATGATGTTAATTATAGGATAATCGGGAAATATGAGATCAGTAAAGAAAATGCGGAAGAAGAGTGTGGGTATAAATTTACATATGATGATGGCAGGCTTGTATTTATTGATTATGTTGGCAAACTTAGTATTTTAATTCCTTCTTTTTTTGGTGCAAATCAGATCAAAATAGAATATTCTGATGATATAGAAAGGAGATTATTTTTAAATGGAGGTTTTGCTGCTAAGAATTTGAAAGATGTTTATGTTGAGCAAGTAGAATATTTTCCAAATGGCAGACCGAAGAGTATTTTTAATTATAATAAATCTAATGAGATTATAAGGGATAAGTATGGAATTGCTTATTATCATTTTATTTACAATGATGATAGTAGTTTTTATGTTTATAGGTTTAGTGAGGTTGGTTTTCAAATTAAAGATTTAAATAATGTTTATTATACTAAAATTATTTATGATGATTCTGATCGGAGGAAGACAGTTTTATATTACGATGATAACAATTATAACATTAAGGCTAAGAATGGAATATATGGTTTTAGATTAACTTATGACAGTTCACATAATATTATAAGGGAAGAATATTTAGATCCGGTAGCTTCTTTGTATGCAAACCCTTTTTCTGTTGCAATAAAGACGTATCGTTATGATTTTGATGGCAAACTCATTGAAATTTTAAATTATGATATTAAAAATAATTTGACCCCCGATGAAAATAATGTGGCAATATATAGATATGAATATAATTTAAAAGAAAAGGACTATTTTTATAAAGAGTATAATTATGATGCTAACAATAATTTAACCGTTAGTCAGAATGGTTATGCTATGAGAAAAACCATTTTTTATATGCAAAATAATGAAAAAAGGGTAATAAATCATAGTAATAGAATAAATAAAAATTATAATAGTGATATTCCCGCTAGTTATGAGGAAAAATATGAGATAATGAATAACTTTAAGGGTATTGCAGTTTATAGTTATAAGTATGATAATAAGTTTTATTTAATTGAAAATCTTTTTTTTGATAAAAATTTTAATTTAATTAGTGATTCCAATGGGGTGATGATTTATAAGTATGCTTATAATGATGATGGCCTTCTTAAATCCCAAGAGCATTATGGAGATTTTGATAATCCTATAGATGATTTTGCAGGTGTTTTTAGATATAAATTTGCATATGATGTTAATGGCAATTTGATCTTGAAGAGTAATTATTCTAAGAGTGGGGTTTTGGTTGCAGATCGGAGTGCTATTTTTGAGTATGCTTATGAATATGATAAACAAAATAGACTTATTAGTCAGAAAAATTTTGGCAATCTAGGCCAGTTACAAGATGATGTTTACGGTGTTAGTGTGTATAAATATGAGTATAATAAATTTGGCAAGATTTCAAAAAAGACAAATCATGGTCCAGATTTAAGGCTAAGAGATGATATTGGTGGGATTTCGGTTTATAAATGGATTTATGATAGTAAAGGAAATTTAGTTGATTTTCAAAAGTTTGATTCTTTAGGGAATTTAATATAAATATTTCTTTTTCTCATGTTTTCCAATAGAGCAAAGTATTTCATATTTACTCATGCCAGATTCTTTGCTAAGTATATCTAAGCTTAATCTTTCAGAAGTAATTTCTACTTTTTCTCCTATGTTAATTTTTAGATCTTTAGGGATTTCTATTATTGAAATATTCATACATATTTTTCCTCTAATGAAGCATTTTTTATCTCTTATTATACAATAAAAATTGTTAGATGTATTTTGTGGAATTCCATCGAAGTATCCAACTGGTAAAAGTCCGATTTGCATATCTTCTTTTGCTGTGAATAGACCAGAGTATGATATTTGTTCATCCTTTTTTATCTTTTTAAGAAATATGATTTTTGAATATAAGCTTAGTACGGGTTTAAGTTGTAAATTATTGTTTAAGCTATTTGAATTTGGATGATATCCATATAAAATAAGTCCTGGTCGTACCATATTAAATTTTTCACTTATTGGATAGTTTGTTATGTGTTCTGAGTTAGAAGCATGAATGAATTTTGGTTTTATATTCTTGGTCTTAAGTTCGTTTATAAAATGAACAAATTTTTCGATTTGTGCTTGAGTAATTTTTCTATTTTCTGTTGTTGGTAAGTGTGTGCAAACTCCTTCAAATTCTACTAATTTTGAATTTTGAATTTGCATTGCTAGATTAAGAGCATTTTCTATTTTGATTCCATATCTATTCATTCCAACATCAACTTTTAAATGAACCTTGATTTTTTTATTTTGTTTTCTACATTCTTGTTCTATTAGTGATAAATATTGAGAGTCAGCAACAAAGGGTGTAATATCAAATTTAACTAGATTTTTTATTGCACTTTTATCTGTGTTGATGTAGAGTAATACATTTGCTCTTTTGTCTATTTTTTTAATCTTTAAAGCCTCATCTATCCAAAAAATACCAAAATAATTTATCCCTTTTTCTTTTAAAAATTTAAATGTCTGAATAAGTCCATGTCCGTATGCATCAGCTTTTAGTGTTGCTACTAATTCTCTTTTTTGAATGTGATTTTTAATTGCGGTTAAGTTATATTCTAAATTTTTAAGATTTATTATGATTTCTTTATTTTTAATCATTTTTGTATATTATACTACATTTATATGTAGGTGAGTTTAACAGTAAAATTTTAGTTTTTTTGTATTTATCTAAAATATCCTTTTGATTTATTTCATTGTCTTATTTTTTGGAATTGTAATTAAAATTGTATGTCAGAAGCTAATTTTAAAGAAAAGGTACTCTTGGTGCAAAAAAATGGATTATTCCAATAATTAATGCTAAGATTCCTATTACTTTTTTATTGCTTTCAATGAAAGATTTGAATTTTCCATATTCTTTATTATTTTGAAGGCTTGTAGGTATTTTTTGACTTAAGAAGAGGATGAAACCAATAAAAAATAAACTGATAGCAGGAAATAAATTTCCAATTATTGGCAAATCATAAGGTATGATTATTTCAAAGATGCTAGCTATTAAAAATGTTGTGCCAAAAATGCTTCTTACATTTTTGTTATTGTTAATTAAATTTATAAATTCTTCAAAGATGATTAAACATTTAAATCTTTCTCCCAGAATTGGGAATGCTAGTACTATTCCCCCCAAGATATTAAGTAAAACAGATATAAAATATATTTGCAACATCTATTATCCTCCAAGATCTAATCTTTTACTAAAATATGCCTTATCGCCTTTCTGATTTATTAGCACTATGTTTAATAAACCCTCTTTCCTGTATGCAACATTAGTATATAATGTATAGTTAATCTTGTCTATGTAAATCATATTATTTTCAATAAGTTTATTATCTAAGTATACTTCTATATTGGCTTTTCCTAAGTTTTTTATGTTTTGACTTTTAATATTGATTTTGATATATAGGTTTTCATTTTTTATTTTATGTTCTATTGTGATGGTAGGTTTGTATTTGCTTTCCAATTTTTGTAATTTGGGAATTAATACAATTTTGATAATAATTAGCATAGTGACAAAGATTATTCCCAGAGTTAGATTTTTTTTTAGTCTTTGTTTATGATTATTTTGTATTTTACTTTTGCAATTCTTATTTCTCATAAAGGTTGGCTTTTTAATTATCTCATAGTTTAAGTAAAGTATTTAAATTCCACCAATAGACACTGACTCCACTTTTTTCTCCATAAAGTATACTAAGTATTCCATCCTTAGATAGGCTTTCAGCAAGAAATTTAAGGTTCGGTGGTTCGATTAGGACCATTTGTTCTTTTATTTTGCCCTTATTGTCCAGTTTCCATATTAAAGTATTATACAGGTTCTTCATGTTAGTGGATGCTATTATTTTATCTTTTTGAATTCCAATGATATTTATAAAACTTTCTTGTTGATCGTCTAATAAGTTTTGGGGTAGTGTAATTTTATTTTTTATTTCAAATTCCTTATTTTTGTTTAAGAGCATTGTATAAAAATATTGATTTTTGATCCTCACTCCAAGGTCGTTAATGTTTTCATTGGTTCTAATGTTTTCATAGTGAGTTGTCTTTATATAAATGATTTTTTTGTTTACTTCAAAAAATACTTTATCTATTGATATGTTATATTTTTTTTTCTCTTCTTCCGGTATTTGTAATATATTTGTATTAACATAAATTTTGTAGAGGGGTGAGAGCTCTTTATCATAGGAGTATATTATATATCCTTCATTAGATATAGTTATTATTGCTATGTTGTTTTTATCGTCAATATTGATATCGTAAACTTGTGGAAATATTGTTCCATTCCGTCCTTCTTGTCCCAATACTTCTACAGATGAATCTTTATTTAAAATAAATATTCGTGTAGAGTATGCTATATTTTCTTTCTCATCAAATTTAGATTTCTTATTATTTAGCTTATCTGATACTACAATAAAGTCTTTTGATGGATAAATTGCCTTAATATTTTCAAAATCTACTTTTTTGATTTTAAGGTCAGAATTTGTTTTGAATATGTCATTTTGGTAAGTTTGAATTAATTTTCCATAAGAATTAAAAATCATGAGTTTATTTGCTTTTGCCTCTACAATGTATACAAGTCCATTGTATGTTTTGATATCAAAGCTTGAATTGGTAAATTTGTTTACAAGTGGTGTTATTTCTCCAGGTAACGTTCCAAATGGTATTTTAAATTGTTGTTCCCCAAGTTCGTTTAAAGTTTTGATATTACATGATATAATCATAAAAAGTAAATTTAAATGAATTTTATAAAACTTTTTCATGTTTTAGATGTTATTATTTTAAATGGTTGAAAGTCAATTATTTTAGGAGAATTGATACCTGATATGTTAAGAGCGATATTTGAAGCAACTATTGGTTCAAAAAGTAAAAGGGATCTAAAAAGTTATTTTCCTGTTTTGAGAACTATTAATAAGCTTGAGTCTTGGGCATTGTCTTTGTCAGATGAAGATTTTGCTATGGAAACAGAAAAATTTAGAGATGAACTTAAGGAAGGTAAAACTTTAGAAGATATTTTAGAGAGAGCCTTTGCACTTTCGCGAGAAGCTGCCAGAAGGCGACTTAAGGAGAGACCTTATGATGTTCAACTTATTGCTGGACTTGCGCTCCATCAGGGTAAAATAATAGAGATGAAAACGGGGGAAGGTAAGACTTTATCTTCAGTGCAAGCTGCTTACCTTAATAGTTTAACGGGTGATGGTGTTATTATCGTTACAGTTAATGATTATCTTGCGGAGCGTGATTCAAATTGGATGAAACCGGTTTTTGAGCTTTTAGGAGTTAGTGTTGGTGTTGTGTTGTCTAATATGGATTCTGCTAGACGTAAGGTAGAGTACGATAAAGATATTACTTATGTTACAAATAATGAGCTTGGATTTGATTATTTAAGAGATAACATGTGCTTTGATTTGTCTCAAAAATCTTTAAGAAATTTTAATTATTGTATTATCGATGAGATTGATTCTATTTTGATAGATGAGGCTAGAACCCCTTTAATTATTTCAGGTTCTACAGAAGGAGATACTAGTGCTTATCTTGAGGTCAATTCTCTTGTTTCGCTTTTAAAAGAATGCTCTAAAGATCCAAAAACTGGAGATTATCCTTTAGAGATCGATGAGCTTGATGGGGATTATACGATTGATGAAAAGGGTAAGAGAGTATCTTTTACGGCAAATGGTTTAAATAATCTCGAACAAATTTTGGTTTCAAAAGGCATAATTAAGGGATCTATGTATGTTGATTCTAATTTTAATTATGTTCATTATATGACTCAGGCATTAAAAGCTCATTTACTTTTTTTAAAGGACAGAGAATATATTGTTGGGGATTCTGGAGTTGAAATTGTTGATGAGTTTACAGGTCGTATTTTGAAAGGGCGCAGATATTCTGATGGATTGCATCAGGCTATTGAGGCTAAGGAAGGTGTTAAAGTTGCAAGTGAAAATAAAACTATGGCGACGATTACATTTCAAAATTTGTTTAGAATGTTTAAAAAAATTTCTGGCATGACTGGTACGGCTGATACAGAGGCAAAAGAATTTCATAGAATATATAATCTTGATGTTATAGTTGTTCCAACTAATAAATTGGTAGCAAGAATAGATGAGGATGATATTATTTATTACACTGAGGAATTTAAATTTAAAGCAATTACGGATGAAGTTTATGAGGCTTATAAGAAAGGACAACCTGTGCTTGTTGGGACAGTGTCTATTGAAAAATCTGAAATTCTCTCAAATATGTTTAAAAATAAAGGTATTAAACATGAAGTTTTAAATGCAAAAAATCATTTTCGTGAAGCGTTAATTATTGCTGAAGCAGGAGCAAAACATTCTGTTACAATTGCAACTAATATGGCTGGACGTGGTACTGACATTAAGCTTGGGGGTAATCTTGAGCATCGGGTTCGTAAAAAGTTTGGAACGGGCATGAGTCTTGAAGAGTTTCAGAAGGCTATGCAAAGTGAGAGAGAACAGTATCTTGAAGATTATGAAGAAGTAAAAGCTCTTGGTGGGCTTTATGTTATTGGTAGTGAACGCCATGAGTCAAGAAGAATAGATAATCAGCTTAGGGGACGAGGAGGAAGACAGGGAGATCCTGGTCGGTCAAGGTTTTATGTATCTCTTGAAGATGATCTGATGCGGCTTTTTGCAGGCGATAATTTGAGAGCTTTGATGGGAAAACTTGGCATGGCAACAGGTGAGCCTATTGCGCATTCTTTGTTAACGAAATCCTTAGTTAATGCACAAAAGCGTGTGGAAGATAGAAATTTTGAGATTAGAAAGCATCTCTTAGAGTACGATGATGTTATAACAAAGCATAGGGAGTTTATTTATTCTCAAAGAAATTTAATTCTTGTTGATAATAATATTAAGGAACGTATTCTTCTCTCTTTAAGGGAATATCTTGATTTTTTATTTGATCAAGTTAAGGGAGAAGTAGTTACGAGTTCTGTACTAAATGAGATAAATTCAATTTTTGCTTATATGATGGAAAGTGTTGGTTCTATTGAAACCATGAATATTGTGGATTTGAAAAATAAGTTAATGGAAATTGCAAGGGCTAATTTAGATGCAAAGGAAGAATTAATTGGAGTTGAATTTTTTAATGAATTTTTAAAACATGAATATTTAAGGAATATTGACTCTAAGTTTCAAGATCATCTTGCAAATCTTGATTCTTTAAGAGAATCGGTTTATCTGAGATCTTATGCTAATAAAAATCCAATTACTGAGTATAAGGAAGAAGGTTTTGCGATTTTTAGTGAGCTTGTTAAAGATATTAAGGTTGAAACTTTAAGGCGAACTTTGCAGGTGAGAGTTGATGTTGATTCTAGTGGTTATAAAAATAAAAAGCCTAAAAATGTTCGTGCTACTCATAAAGAATTTTCGGGCATTGCTTCGGCAGATAAAGGTAATACAGTAGGAGTTCAAATAATTAGAAGTACTCCTAAAATTGGGAGGAATGAACCCTGTTATTGTGGCAGTGAAAAGAAATATAAAAATTGTCATGGAAAAAGCTAAAAAGGAGGATTTTATGTTTAAATTACCAGAACTTGGTTATGCTTATGATGTTTTAGAGCCATATATTGATGCTAAGACAATGGAAATTCATCATAGTAAACATCATAATGCATATACAGTAAATTTAAATTCTGTTCTTGAGAAGACAGAAATAAATTATTCTCAGGATATTGAAAGTATATTAAAAAATATTCAGCGATTTCCCAAAGAGTTCCAAGCAGCTATTAGGAATAATGCTGGTGGGTATTCTAATCATACTTTGTATTTTAGGATTTTGAGACCTGGTAACAAAGATAATATTTTAGAAAATTTTGAAGAGCATGTAAATGCTACTTTTGGCAGTCTTGATAATCTTAAGATGGCCTTAAGAGATTCAGCTATTAGTGTTTTTGGAAGTGGTTGGGCTTGGCTAGTTCTTCATGCAAGTAAAGAATTGCAAATAATATCAAGACCAAATCAGGACAGTCCTTTGATGGAAGACTATAAACCTATTTTAGGTATTGATGTTTGGGAACATGCTTATTATCTTAAATATCAAAATAGAAGAGTTGAATATATTGATGCGTTCTTTAAGGTTTTAAATTGGGAAGAGGTTTCAAGAGTATATAATGAAATCGTAGAATAATGTTATTTTAAGCGTTTCGTAAACTAAGCTTAAAGAATTTATGTCTTGTGCTTAGTTTATGTTGTATTTACTATCTTTAGAAATCAATAATGTTATATGTCGTTATTAAAATTATCTCTTTCGATATCATTGAAATACTTTACTGTGCCGACTTTTAGTTCATATGTTGCAGCTTCGTCTGATACTATGATTGCGTTTTTATGTAACTGTAGAGCACTAATTGTCCACATATGATTTACTCCTTTTTCAATAGCATGTTTTAATGCTCTTGCTTTGTTATGTCCATTTACTATAATCATAATTTCTTTTGAATCCATAATCGTTCCTACTCCTACTGTTAAGGCACTTTTGGGAATTTTATTAATATCATTTTCAAAAAACCTTGAGTTTGCGATAATTGTGTCTTGAGTCAAAGTTTTAATTCTTGTTCTTGAGTTCAGTGATGATCCGGGTTCATTAAAGGCAATATGACCATCAGGTCCAATTCCTCCTACAAAAAGCATAATACCACCGTAAGATTTAATTTTGTTTTCATATTCTTCACATTCATTTATAAGATTAGTAGCATTACCATTTAACATGTGTATATTTTCTTTTTTGATATCTATATGTGAAAAAAAGTTGCTCCACATAAATGAGTGATAACTTTCAGGATGATTTTTATCTAATTTTATGTATTCATCCATATTGAATGTGACTACATTTGCAAATGAAATTTTTCCAAGTTTATTCATTTCAATTAAATGTTTATACATTCCAATTGGTGAGCTACCCGTTGGAAGTCCTAAAATGAATGGTTTTTCTTTTGTTGGTGAAAACTTTTTTATTCTCATAGCTACATGATTAGCAGCCCATTTTGAAATCTCATTATAGTTAGATCTAATGATTAATCTCATTTATTGCTCCTTATATTTATAAATGAATAAAATCAAAGTTTGTTGAAAATGATTTTTGATTCTATCATTGTTAATTTTAAATCTAAGTCTTTGTCAAGGACATTTATATTTGCATCATAACCATGACATATTAATCCTTTTTTTTCAAGATTAATTATCCTTATTGGATTGTATGAACTTGCTTGAATGGCATCGCTTAAGCTATATCCAAATTCTACTAAATTTTTAATGCCTTGTATCATTGTGAGAGCCGATCCTGCAATTGTGTCGCTTTCTACAATATGAAATAATCCGTCATCGTTAAGGTATACTTCTTCTCCATTAGCTATTAATTTTCCAGATGGTTGTAGTGTTGGGGTTAATCCATCAGTTACAAGCACTAATTTGCTTATGTCTTTAAGTTTCCTAAGCATTAAAACAAGTTTTGGATGAATATGATGTCCATCAGCAATAATTTCACAAGATACATCTCCGTGGATTAAAGTTGCTCCTATTGCATTTGGATTTCTGTGATCAAGTTTTGACATTGCGTTGAAAAAGTGTGTTGTGTGAAGTATGCCTACTTGAAAGCCCTCAATCATATTTTCATATTTTGCATTGGTATGTCCTGCTTGAAGTGTGATGTTGTTTTCCATGCAAAACATTGCAAGCTCTCTCATGCCTTTAAGTTCAGGTGCAACGGTCATTGTTGCAATATTTGTTCTTTTTCTTCCGAACGAATCCGTAAAGGTACCCCCCGCAGCGTCTATAAATTTTTTCATAACTTCAATGCTTGGTTGTTGAAGATAGGAGGTAGGATGGGCGCCTTTTTTTTCAGGAGAGAAAAATGGTCCTTCAAGATGAAGTCCTAAAATTTTTGCACCCTTTTCTTTGCCTATTGCTGCGGTACATGCTTTGATTGTTTCAATCATTTCTTCAGTTGGACGTGGATATAGTGTTGGTAAAAATCCTACTACTCCATACTCTGCTAAATATTGTGACATTTTAATTATTGAGTTTGTTGAGCATTGGTCGGTTCCGTATCCGTGAAATCCATGTATGTGATTGTCATAAAGACCAGGTGTGATATAGTTTCCCTTAACATCAATCATTTCATAGTTTTGTAGATCAATTTTTTCAAGTCGATCAGCTGTTACGATATCAAAGATTTTACTGTCTTTAATAAGGACTGCTGAATTGTCTATTTTATCATTTCCTGTCAGAACAGATTTTGAATTGAATAAACAAAAATTTGGCATATTTACTCTCCTATAGACTTAAATTTTACTATAAGCAAATATCTTTTTTAAAGATGCTTGTTTTTTTATTTGTCTTTTAATGGGAGCTCTGTTGTTAGTTTTGAAGTAAGATATGATTTTGTGTGTAAAAATTTATATTTTTTATGTTAAAATTTCTAATTAAGGGGTGTTGTAATGTCTTCTGGATTTTTTGTTCCAGGTGTGGATAATAAATATAATACTAAAGAAATCCGTGAATCGATGCTTAAACCTGATAAGGCCAAGATAGATTCATCTGTAAAAAAGCTTGAAAACTTAGAGCAAGAGAAACGAGCTTGGCAAATGATTAATAAAAAGATTTCTACTTTAAATTCACTTGCAAGGCAAATCACCTCTCTTAATAGTCCTTTTAATTACATGTCAGGTAATTCTAGTAATAATGATGTTCTCTCTTTATCCGCTCGTTATGGAGCTAAAAATGAAACTTATAAAATTGATGTTAATCAAATAGCAAGTTCCGATATTTTTTTATCTGCGAATTTTAAACAAAAGGAGATTAGTATTCCTTCAGGAGACTATATATTTTTAGTTGGTAATAAAGAGATTAAGATTAGGAATAATGGAGATATTGAGTCTCTTGTAAAGGATATTAATAATCGAGGCAAGGGGTTTTTATCTGCTAAAGTTGTGAGAAGTGATAGTGCTGGAAATAGTAGGTTGATTTTGCGGTCTTTAAAGGAAGGTGCAAACAATAAACTTATCATGAAAGGTGAGGCTTTAAATCTTGCTAAACAGATAGGTATTTTAAGTGAGCTTACAACAAATTTTAGTCCTAATTTAACAGAAATTATTAATAGTCAACAAAGTAGTAGTAATAAAATTTTTCTTGATAAGGATGATATTGTATTAGAGCCTCTCTCAGAGATTTCAATAAGTATTCCAGAAAATATTGAGGTTAGTAGTAGAAGTAAAATTAAATTTGAAATTAAATATTATGATTCAGATGATAAAGGCATTTTAAACGAGATTGTTTTTAATCCTGGCGAGGCTACATTTGAGGATGCTAAGGTTGAGGGTGAAGATAGTATAATTAATCTTGAATCTGATCATAAACTTCCTTTGAAAGAGAGAAAGTATATTCAGATGAATATGATTAAAATTCATAGTGGTACAAATTCCTTGGAATTGCCCCCAATAAATGTTGCAAGTGATTTTGAAAAAGTCGAGGTTGAAATAGGTTCACTTTTGGATTTAAAAGAGATCAATATCGAAAATAAAGTTAATAATAAGGTTTTTGTTATTCGCAATATTGAGATCTTTGATCCAAAGAATAGAGATGGTTTCTTGCCAATAAATGCCAAGAGCTTTGCAGAAAATGCAAAGGTGAAGTTTGATGGAGTTGATGTTGAGCGTGATTCGAATACTGTTAATGATTTAATTCCTAATGTTACATTGAATTTAAAACAAGCATCAGATGATACTATCGTTGTTCGAGTTGAGCCTGATTATGAGGGAATTAAAAAACTTTTATTAGATTTTTTGGTAGCTTATAATCAGGTTCTTGCTGAAATTAATATTGTAAGTTCAAATGAGAGTAATTTGGAAGGTCAAAAATCAGATGTACTTGAAGAATGGTCCTATTTCAGTGATGAAGAGAGGGAAGAAGCTTATAAGAATTTGGGAATCCTTAGGGCGGAGTTTGCATTGAAAAATCTTAGATCAAGATTAGAATTAATCATGTTTAATTCTTATAGGACTAATGATCCTAATTTTTCGATTATCAATCAAATAGGGGTGTTTACTAATTCTATGTCTTCATCAGGAGGGCTTTCTCGTTATTTAGGGCTTGACGAGAAAAAATTTAATGAGATAATACAAAGCAATATTAATTCAGTCAAGGAACTTTTTGCAGTTGATTTTAATGATGACCGCATTTATGATGATGGACTTGCTAAGATGCTGGGTGATTATCTATCTCCTTTGATAAGTTCTGGAGGATTTATTTATAATAAGATCAGAAATTATGATCTTAAAATTCCCAATCAGAAAAATGTGGTTGAAGATTATAAAAAGAAGTATGAGGAAAGAGAGCAAAAGGTTGAAGGAGAACTTAATACTTTGGATTTCACTGTGAAGCGTATGAAGGAGCAAGAGGAAATCCTTAAGTCTTTGAATCTTCAGAGGCAAAACAGATAACAAATTTAAATTAATATTGTATTTATTTTTTTCTTGTTTTTGTGATATCCTTTTAAAAAGACGAATGGATTTGTCTAAAATATCAAAAAATTATATTAATTTATCACGGAGGAAATGATATATGATCATAAATCATAATACGTCAGCTATAAATGCTTCAAGGAATAATAGCATTAATGCTGCTAATCTTAGCAAAACTCAAGAAAAACTTTCTAGTGGGCATAGAATTAATCGTGCATCTGATGATGCTGCTGGAATGGGTGTTGCAGGAAAGATTAATGCTCAAATTAGAGGATTATCTCAGGCTTCTAGAAATACTTCAAAGGCTATAAATTTTATTCAAACAACAGAAGGGAATTTAAATGAAGTAGAGAAAGTATTAGTAAGAATGAAAGAACTTGCTGTTCAGTCTGGTAATGGTACATATTCAGATGCAGACAGAGGTTCTATTCAAATTGAAATTGAGCAACTTACAGATGAAATCAACAGAATTGCTGATCAAGCTCAATACAACCAAATGCATATGTTGTCCAACAAGTCAGCTGCTCAAAATATAAAAACAGCTGAAGAGCTTGGAATGCAACCTGCAAAAATTAACACACCAGCATCATTAGCTGGATCACAAGCTTCATGGACATTAAGAGTACATGTGGGTGCAAATCAGGATGAAGCAATTGCTGTTAATATTTATGCAGCTAATGTTGCAAACCTTTTTGCAGGTGAAGGTGTGCAGGTTTCTCCAGCTCAGGAAGGTGCACAACAAGAGGGAGTTCAAGCTGCTCCAGCACCAGCAGCAGCTCCAGCTCAAGGTGGAGTTAATTCTCCAGTTAATGTTACAACTACTATTGATGCTAATATGTCACTTTCAAAGATAGAAAATGCTATTAGAATGGTAAGTGATCAAAGAGCAAATCTTGGTGCTTTCCAAAATAGACTTGAGTCTATTAAGGCTAGCACAGAATATGCTATTGAAAACTTAAAATCATCTTATGCTCAAATTCAAGATGCAACAATGACAGATGAAATTGTGGCATCTACAACTAACAGTATTTTGACACAATCCGCAATGGCTATGATTGCACAAGCAAATCAAGTGCCTCAGTATGTATTATCATTGCTTAGATAAATTTGATTTTTCAATAAGGGTCTCTTAAAAGACCCTTATTTTTATTTGTGTCAATCAAAATTCTGATATTTTAGTATAATTAATATTGATTTATATGGAATTATAATGTTTTTACATTAGGAGTTTGCTTTGTCTAAGGCTAGTGTTAAAGTCAGGAACCTTTATAAAACATTTTCTTATAATAAAAATAAAAAACAAATAGTTAAGGCTATAAAGAGTTATGAGAGTGGTAAAGATAGATCTGACATTTACAAAGAATCTTCTGTTTTTATTGCAAATGCAAATATCAGTCTTGATGTTTATGAGAATGAAATTTTAGTTATTATGGGTATGTCAGGTTGTGGTAAATCTACTTTTGTTAGATGTTTGAATGGTATACACAAAATCGATTCCGGGTCTATTTTGGTGGATAATATTGAAATGAATGATATTAATCAAAAAGCACTATCTGCTTTAAGAAAAGATAAATTTGCCATGGTTTTTCAGAATTTTGGGCTTTTTCCACATATGAATGTTTTAAGGAATGTGACTTATGGACTTGAAGTTAAGAATGTTCCTAAAAAAATTAGGATTCAAAGAGCTCTTGATATTTTAAAACTTGTGGGGCTTGAAGATTCTGAATATAAATATATAAATGAGCTTTCAGGTGGAATGAAACAGAGAGTAGGCATAGCACGAGCTTTAGTGGTTAACCCCGATATACTTTTAATGGATGAGGCTTTTTCAGCTCTTGATCCTTTAATTAGAGGAGAAATGCAATGTGAGCTTTTAAGGTTGGTAGACAAATTAAAAAAGACGGTTGTATTTATTACTCATGATTTGATTGAAGCTTTTAAATTGGGAAATAGAATTGCTTTTATGAAGGATGGTGAGATTGTTCAGGTGGGTAGACCCTTAGAAATATTAAGAGATCCCAAAACCGATTTTATAGCTAATTTTATTAAAAATCTTCCCGTTTTAAATATTTTAAAAATTAAGGATATTATTAAAATGGATTTTACTCTTAATGGTGATACTGATAAATGTAATGTTATTCTTGAAAAAGAGAATAATAATTTTAATTTGTATGATTTGTCTGTTAATAAAAAATGTAATAATCTTGTTTCTTTAAATTTAGGTTTGGATGATGAGATCAAAAGTGTTGTTAAGTATTTAAATAAGTTGGATTATTTGATTATAAAAGGTGAGCAAGATGATATTATTGGATACATTGATTTAGGGGAGATTGCTGGTTTATTGGCGAGATAGTTATGTATGAATAGAGATTTTATAGTTGCTAATATAGATAAGGCTTTTAATTTTTTAGTTGACAATTTTTCGGATTCTAACGGTATAGGGTTTGCGAAAATCGTAATTTTTTTTTATGACAATTTGAAAAAGTTGTTTCTTTTGATTAATCCTGTTTTTTTTATTATTCTAATTTGTGTTTTAAGCTTTTTATTTTTAAAGAAAAGATTAGCTCTTTTGATTATGTTAGGATTTTGCTTTATTTTATATTTTAATCTTTGGGAAGTTTCAATGGATACGATATCAATTATTTTTGTGTCTGTTTTCTTTTCGGTAATTTGGGGAATTTTAATAGGTATTTTAGGTGGATATTATTCAAAATTTTATGTATTTTTAAAACCATTGCTTGATTTAATGCAAGCAATGCCCCCGTTTATTTATTTAATACCAGCTATACCTTTTTTTGGTATGGGTACATCTTCAGCTATTTTTGCTACAATAATTTTTGCAATGCCCCCAGTCATTAGATATACAAGACTAGGGATTATTCAAGTTCCAGGGGAGGTCATTGAGGCTGCAAAGTCTTTTGGAAGTAGTAATATTCGTATTCTTTTTCAGATCCAGTTGCCATTGGCTCTGCAAAGCATAATAGAGGGAATTAATCAGTCAATAATGATGGCAATATCTATGATAGTAATAGCGGCAATGGTTGGTTCATCAGGGCTTGGTAGAAGTGTAATATATTCTGTTGAGAGATTACATTTTGGTGAAGGCTTAATATCTGGATTAGCTGTTGTAGTAATAGCTATTATTTTGGATAGAATTATGCAGGCTATTTTTATCAAGTTTAGTTACTTAAATACTGATAATTATGGGGTGAAAAAAGAAAATAAGTTTAAAAGATTTTTGGAAATGTATAATAAATAATGTTTTATTTTTATGTAGTAGTAGGAGAATTGATCTATGAAAGGTTTATTGATATCTGTTTTTGTAAGTTTTATTTTAATTTTGTTTTCTTGTGATAAGAATGATAATTCTAAGGATAGTGGCTTTAAAAGTGTAAGATCAGTCAAGATTGCATATGTTAATTGGATAGGAGAAACGGTTGCTACCAATATTATGAAAGTTGTTTTTGAAAAAATAGGATATAATGTGGAGATATTGCCTGTTACAACATCTATAATGTATCAGTATTTAGCATCGGGGCAGGTGGATGGTATGGTATCTGCATGGGTACCTACGGCCGATAAATTTTATTATGAAAAATTTAAAGATAAGTTTGTTGATCTTGGTGCTAATTATGAAGGAACATTACAAGGATTTGTGGTGCCAAGTTATGTTACAATTTCAAGCATTTCTGAACTTAAGGGTAGAGGAGCTGAATTTAAAAATAAAATGATAGGAATAGATGCTGGAGCGGGTACGCAGCTTTCTGTAGAAGAAACCCTCAAGCGTTATGGATTGGATAAAGAATATGAACTCATCTCTTCAAGTGAGAGCGTAATGCTTGCAAGTTTAGAATCTGCCATTAAAAAGCATGAGTGGATTTTAGTTCCTTTATGGAAGCCCCATTGGGCATTTACCAAATATAATATTAAATTTTTAGATGATCCTTTGTTGTCAATGGGAGGCCCTGAGAGTATTCATTCTCTTGTTAGAATTGGACTTGAGGATGCTGATCCCGATGCTTATTATTTGTTTGATAATTTTTATTGGGGTGATGATTTGTTGTTGCCTTTAATAGAGAAAAATTATAAGGAGCCTGGACATGAGTATGGGAATGCTGTTGAATTCGTTGATCTTCATAAAGAATATGTCAAAAATTGGGTTCCAGATAAATACAAAGATTTATTTAATTAATCTTGTTTTAAAAATTTTTAATGAATTTAATATTGGCTTTTCAGTTGTCAATGATTCACTCCCCCCTTTAAATAGAGCATTGCATCTAAGCAGTCTTAATGTAATTAAAATAAGAGCTGTTATGATGTTATATTTTTTGAGACATTCTAGTGCGTAATTTGAACAGCTAGGTTCATATATGCAGTGAAAACCAACGATTTTGGAAAGAGTGTTTTGATATATTTTGATTAATAAAATGAGTATCAAGTTGAATATTATAAAAAGTTTTTTAAAAATATGCATGAATGTAATAATATTACAATATAATACTATTATCATGTTATGTTAAAAATTATTATTATTAGTATTGTTAAATTTTCTTATATTAAGAAATAGATATTTTACTATATTTATTTATGGGAGTAAATATTAAGAGGTTAATATTAATTTTTATTTTATCTTTTTCTTCTTATGCAGAAGTTATTAAAATATCTGTTGAAGATGCTATTCGTATGGCTTTAGAGAATAGTTTGGAATCTAGAGATGCTGAGTATAGAGAAAAGATAAAAAAATTATATAAAGATAATTCTTGGAATCTTTTGATCCCAAATTTGGGGTTTTCTTCAAATTTTTCAAGGCAAAACTCTTTTATGCCTAATGTAGAAGGGAGGGGAGAGTGGAACTTGAATTTTGGTGTTGCTGCTGATCTTTCAGTATCCCCATCTATTGTTAATAACATTAGACTTACTGTTTTTAATTATGAGGCTGCTAAGATAGACAGAGAAAAAGTCATTAAAAATATTAGGTTAAATGTTCTTAAAATGTATAATGAACTTTTAGCTTTCAAAAGTATTTTAGAAGTATTGGAAAGTCAGTTTGAAAATAGCAAACTTAAATTTGAGCAAGTAAAAATTTCTTATCATAATGGGCTTATTTCTGAGATAGATTATCTTGATGCTAAGCTTAAGCATATTAAATTTCAGCCTAGTTTAGATGAACAAATTATTAAGTTTGAAGAAACAAAAGAAAGATTTAAATTATTATTAGGATTGGATGTCTTGCAAGATTTTGAGACTACAGGAGAATTATCAGATGAAATCTTAGACATTTCATTGTTTGATGAAGTCATAAATATTGACGGTTATTTAGAAGTGAGAGAATTAAATAATTTGACTAAAATTATGCAAACTACTCTTGAGAGTCTTTGGCTAGATGCCTTTTTGCCGAGGTTTTCGTTCTCAGCTTCTTATAATCCCGGAAGCATTTCTTTTAGTGATGGTTTGAGTGGTTCATTTAAACAAGGGTTGCATTTTTCTTTGGGATTAACTTATAGCTTTACCGAGGTTTTGCCATTTTCAAAAAGTTTTACAGAGATATGGGAACGAGATTATCGGTTAAAATTCTTAGAGAATCAAATTGAAAATAAGATTCGTGAATTTAAATCTAATATTATTCAAAAGCGCAAAAGTGTAAGACTATATAAGTCGATTTTAGATAACTCCAAGATAAATTTGGAAATGTCTAAGAAGAATTATCAAGTAGCTTTTGATTCCTTTAATGTGGGTACTATAGATCTTATTAAATTAAATGACATTGAAGCTTCCTATAAGCAGAGTGATTTACAATTTATACAAGATAAGCTAAATTATGCCAATGCAATACTTGAATATAAAGATTTAATAAATAAGTTGGATTGATAAGGGTATTTTATGAATTCGATTTTTAATATGAGAGGTTGCTTTAAGTATTATTTGTTGCTTTTAGTTTTATTGTTTGTCCTTTCATGTAATGAGGGGACTGAAAGTGAAGTACAAGGAGAGATTAATACCAATAATACTACCAGTGATTTTACTAATGAGCCTTATAGATTTCCAGTTGTTGCGATGAGAGTTCGACAGGGTGCTTTGAGTAATTATATTTCTTTAAATGGTGATGTAGATACCAAAGTTAAAGTTGAGGTATTTCCCAATATTACAGGTGAAATAGTGTCTCTTAATATGAAGCTTGGAGCTTATGTAAAAAAGGGACAAATTATCGCGACACTTGATCCTTCAAAACCAGGTTTTCTTTATTTAAAAAGTCCAGTAAGATCCCCGATTTCTGGATATGTTTTAGCTATTAATTACAAAATTGGAGAAACAGTTGGGACTCAAACAAGTATTGCGTTAATAGGTAGAATTGATTTAATTCAGATTAAAACTTATGTTTCTGAGAAATATATTTTAGATATTAAAGTTGGCAATGATGCAATTATTGAGCTTGAATCTTATCCTAATGAAAAATTTAAAGCTAAGATTTCAGAAATATCTCCTGTTTTAGATTTTAAAAGTCGTTCTGTTGCAATATATCTTGAACCTATAGGGGATAACGCAAGAAAAATGATTATTGGTATGTTTGCCAAGATTAAACTTATTACTAAGCATTTAGAAAATGTGATCAAAATTCCAAGCCATGCTTTTGTTGAAAGGGAAGGTAAACTTTGTGTATTTAGATTAAATCCAGATACAAAAACAGTTGAAAGGGTGTTTCCTTTAATAGATTTTGAAATAGATAATATTATGTCTATTCGGGATGGTATTAATGAGGGTGATTTAGTTGTGATTGAAGGTATTTCTTCTCTTTCTGATGGAGCTTATGTAGATATAGTGGATATTCGAGATGGGCTTGATGTTGAAGACAATGTTTGATTTTTGAGGTTAATTATGTTAGTAAAAAAAATTGTTGGTAAACCAATAACAATGTTAATATTGTTTTCATTATTGATGATGCTTAGTATTTATACTTTTTCAAGATTAAAGATAGATTTGCTCCCCAACATTGGAGACAGTTATATCACTATTTCTACTCAGTATTCAGGAAGTTCCGCAAAAGAAGTAGAAGAAAAAGTGACAAGTCTTTTAGAAGGTAATCTATCCTTAGTTAAGAACATAAAGACAATAACTAGTAGTTCTTTTAAGGGCCATAGCAGTATTAATCTTCAGTTTTATCATGGAACTAATTTAGACTTGGCTTTGAATGAAATAAGAGATGCGCTTGAGATTTCAAAAAGAATTTTACCAAAAGAAGCAAGCTTACCTAGGATTTATAGAGGAAGTTTAGGCTCTTCGCCAATAATATCGTTTGTTATGTATGCAGATAGACCGGTTTTAGAACTTAAAAGGTATGCAGATAATATTCTTAAGCCTAGGTTGGAGAGACTTAATGGGGTTGGACGTGTGCAAGTTATTGGAGGTGGAGGTAAGCATATTTTAATTGAAGTGTCGCAAAATAGGTTAGAGGCATATGGACTTACTTTATCAGAAATAGTACCGTTTATTTCTTCTCAAAATGTTGAATTTTCGGTTGGTAAGATGTTAGATAATGATTTGGAATATCAAGTACAAGTATCTGGAAAATTTAATTCAATTAAGGATTTGGAAAACGTGGTTATTGCTTATGGAAAGCCAAGTATTTATTCTTTAGGTGATAATTCATTTGTTCAGGTCAGACTGAGAGATATTGCAAGTGTTAAGAGTGTTGCTCAAGATGTAAAGGATTATGCATATTATAATGATAAGCCTTCTATTGTGATATCTATACAAAAACAGAGCGATGCAAATTCTGTTTTTGTTTCAGATGCAGTAAATGCAGAGGTTGAAAAAATCAAGCTTGCACTTCCAAAAGATATATTTTTAGACATTTCTTATGATGATGCTGAACATATTAAAAAGGCTATTTCTTCTGTTGCTAATTCAGCTTATTCTGGAGCAGTGCTTGCATTATGTATTATTTTTTTCTTTTTAAGAAGCTTTAGAGCGACAATTATTATTGGTATTACAATACCATTAGCGATTGTTCTTACCTTTTGTTTAATGTATTTTGCAAATATTTCGCTAAATGTTATGAGTCTATCAGGTCTTGCTTTGAGTGTTGGTATGCTTGTAGATTGTTCTATTGTTGTAATAGAAAATATATATAAATATAGGCAGAAGGGTGCCAAGCTCATTTCATCTGCTATTCTTGGAACACAGGAAATGATGTTGCCAATTATGGCTGCAACCTTGACATCAATTTGTGTATTTGCTCCTATGCTTATTTTTAAGGCTGAGTTGGGTGTTATTGGTGATTTTGTTAGGGATTTTGCTTTTACTATTGTAATATCTTTAGTGGCTTCTTTGTTTGTTGCAGTTTTTTTAGTATCTGTGCTTTCAAGTTATTATGTTGGGCTTTATACTACTTCTCAAAAACCTATTAAAAATAAATTGATTAAAAGGATTGATGATTTTTTGTATGGTATTTATTTTGTTGGAGAGAGATTTTATGTTAAATTGCTAAACTATGTTTTAACTTGGAAATTAGCTTGTTCATTGATTATTCTCTTTAGTTTTATTTTAAGTTTAGTTTTATTTCCTCTTTTAAATGTATCTTTTCTTCCCTATGAACGTTCTTCTTTAATTCGTTTTGATTTTAAATTTCCCCATAAGACAAGTTTGAAAATTGCGAAGTTTTATTCAGATAAAATTTTAGAGATTGTAAAAAATGAAATTAAGGTTTATAAGAGTATCGTTTCTGAAATAAATTCAAATGGTTTTATCTTTAACGTTACATTACCTTTAAAGGAGGAAGCCGATGGAGAATTCGTTGAGGATGAAGAGGATATTAGATATAGAGTTTATAAACGTGTTGAGAAACTTTATCCTGATTTTAATTCCAATGCTTCTTCACGAGGAGGTTTTTTTGGTGCTTCTCCTATTGAGATTAAAATTATTGCTTCGGATTTTGAGTATGCAAGAGAATATGGAGAATTTTTAGTTAGTCTTTTAAAGAAAAAATTTCCCAGTCTTGTCAATCCTAGACTTAATATACGAGAAGAGATGCAAATTGATATAGAAATAGATAGAGAAAAGGCCTATTTTTATGGAATTAATATGGAAACTCTCTCAAGAGAGATTAGGGCTAATATTGGTGGAATTTCAGCAGGAAATTACATTGAAGATGGAGTGAGTTATGATATTTTGCTTAGGCTTGATAGAGACAATATTGCTAGCTTTAAAGATTTAGATAAAATATCTATTTTAAGTGCATCTGGTGTGCAAGTGCCCTTTTCTTCAATTGTTAGGCTTAAAAAGACAAAAGGAATTGGTGAAATTTCTAGAGAAGATCAGTCTTTAGTAGTGAAGCTTACAGCAGGTATTGCTCCAGGTGAAAATTTAGCTTTAATTACAGCTAATGTAGTAGATTTTGTAACTAATAAGGTACCTCAGAGAGATGGGGTGTTGGTTAAGTTTGAAGGAGAATACAGTGAGTTTACAAGTAGTATGCAGCAATTTGGGGTGATAATGTTTATGGCTGTCTTGCTTGTGTTTGGAGTAATGGCAGCACAATTTGAATCTTTCTTAAAGCCATTTGTTATTCTCTTTACAATACCATTAACCTTAATAGGTGTTGTACCGTTTTATTTTATATCGGGAGAAAAGGTTTCTGTTTTTACTGCTATTGGCATGCTTATGCTTATTGGTGTTGTTGTTAATACGGGTATTGTATTGGTAGATTATATTAATTTGTTGCTTAAGAGGGGCTTTAATCTTAAAGATGCAGTGCTTGAGGCAGGTCGCTCCAGGTTTAGGCCAATTTTGATGTCTGCTTTAACATCAATAATAGGACTCTTTCCCCTTGCATTCTCAAGTTCAAGTGAAAGTAATCTTATAAAGCCAATTGCTTTTACCTTTATTGGTGGAATGGTTGCTAGTACATTTCTGACTTTGCTTTTTATTCCTATGATTTTTGAAATTTTTTATAAACTTTCTATAAACGCTTTTATTTCTTTTAAGTCAGGGGGTCCTGTTGACAAAATTGATCTTCAGGGAGGAAGTAGGGGTTTTTCAGATAAAATATAAATGCAAATATTATTGATATTTCTAAAATTAATACTAGGGGAATGTTAAGATTGATGGTAGTTCGGATGATGTTTTTATTGATGAGGATTAAGATTGGGAGGGTATGTGTATAGAGCAGAAATAATTTCTAATCTGTCTTTAGAGCTTGATCTTCATGAGCATATGCATAGGATAGAAAAAGATTTAGGTGAATGTATATATTATTCTAAGATATATAATGTTCAAGGAAAAGGGAGAACGGGTGAGAAGCAAGGTAATGAAATTTGGCCTGAAGAAAATTTTATTCTTGTGGTTTATACTGATAATTTATTTATTATAGAAAAATTAAGAAATGCTGTTGAGATGTTAGATCAAGAGTATCCTACTGAAGGAATTAGATTTTTTGTTATAGGCAACTAAATCTTTATTGATTTTTGGTAATGCATGTTTTATTTTTATAAAACTTTTTATCTATTGACGAATTTAAGCTAATGAAAATTGGATTATGATTTTGTTATTTAAGGTGTTATAATTTATTTATAATAGTTGTTATTATGAGTGTGTAGTAGGTTCATATGTCAATAGTAAAAAACTTTTTTGAAATTGCTAAAAAACGTGGCAATGGAGTTGCACAAATATATAGAAGTAACAAAGATTATTTCAATGTTACTTATGAAGATTTAAAAAATAATGTGTTAAAATTTGCAGCATTTTTAAAAAAGATGGGTTTGGGATATCAGGATAAAGTGTTTATTTGTTCTGAGAATAGAATTGAATGGAGTGTTATAGATTTTGCGATTTTGGCTTTAGGTGCTGTAGACGTTCCAAAAGGAGCTGATGTTACTCTTTTTGAAGCCGAAGTAATTATTAATAATGTGCTTCCCAATATAATAATAGTGGAAAATTTCAATCTTCTTGATTCGGTTGTTCAGATTAACTTTAAAGTTGACCCTATAATTGTTATTATTGATGACTTAGATGAAAAGGATAAAATACAGTTTGGTAATTTTAAGATTTATACTTATAAAGAGTGCATTTCAATTGGAGATAAGTCAAGGCAAGATGAAGAGATTATTGAAATTTTAAGTAATATTAATCCTGATGATATGGCAACAATAATATATACTTCTGGTACTACAGGGAATCCTAAAGGAGTAATGCTTTCTCATGCTAATTTTCTTTATCAGGTTTCTAGTTTTAGTCGAATGATTAATACTAGTGAGGGACAAATATTTATGTGTATTTTGCCAATTTGGCATTCATTTCAAAGGTCATTTTCTTATAATATTTTTCTTAAAGGTATGACTTGTTTATTTTCAAGTATTGTTCCAAGAAACATGCTTGATGATATGAAAAATGTTAATCCTCATTATATTGCAGCTGTGCCTAGGCTTTGGATTGCAATAAAGCAAAATATCTTTAAAGAGGTTGCCAAGAAACCATTTTTGTCAAAATTGTTATTTAAGATTTTTGTTAAATCAGCATGTTTAAATGATATCTGCTATAGAATAATTTTAGGATTATATCCCGATAATGGATTTGATTTGTTATTTCCTATGAAAAAACTCTTAGGGATTTTGGGTCTGATTTTTTTCTTTCCTCTTAGAGTTTTGGGAGATTTAATTATCTTTAAAAAGATAAAGAAAGTTTTAGGCAATAATTTTCTTGTTGGGATCACTGGTGGGGGTAGTATGTCTTTATCTGTTGTTAGGTTTTTTAACTCAATTGGAATTGAGCTTGCGAATGCTTATGGATTAACAGAAGCATCTCCTGGTGTTGCATCTAATGAACATGAAAAGATAATGATTGGTACTTGTGGTAGGATATTGCCTGAAACTGTTGCTGAGATTAGGGATGAGAATGGCAATAAGCTTAAGACACCAGGCAAGGGAATTTTATTTATTAAAGGTCCTCAAGTTATGATTGGATATTATCAAGATGAAGATGCTACAAGGCAGGTTATTGGATCTGATGGATTTTTGAAGACTGGTGATATTGTTAAGTTATCAAAGGATAATGTTGTTCAGATCATAGGACGAGAAAAAGATACTATTGTTTTAAATAATGGAGAGAATATTGAGCCTGCTCCAATTGAAATTAAGCTTGAAGAATCTTTACTCATTGAAAAGGCTGTTGTTGTGGGTCAAGATCAAAAATTTTTAGGTGCATTGATTCTTCCTAATTTTGAAGAGATAAATAAATATTTAGAAAGCATGGGGCAAAAAATTCTTGATGCTCACAATAGGCGGCAGATTATTGCAAATAATATTGTTCTTAAAGCTATTAATGATGAGATAAAAAAGCTTATTAATAGAGCCAATGGATTTAAGCCTTTTGAGCAAATATTGAGATTTGTTCTTTTAGAAAAACCATTTGAAGTAGGTAAAGAAATGTCTATTAAGATGGATGTTAAGCGTAATTATATTTTAAGTTTTTATAAAAATGAGATAAAGAATTTATTTTCTTAAATTATTTTAAGATTATTTCAAGTTCGTCTATATGTTTTAATTTTGTGTTAGGTGGTTTAGATTGTTTGTATACAAAACCATTTCCTTTTATCTTGATTTTTATGTTTGTATAGTTTTTTAAGATTTTCATTAAATCTCTTTTTGAGATTCCTGTAAGGTTTGGCAGGGTTTCTGTTTTTTCATATTTTATTATAGGTTTTGGTATGCTAATTTTTGAAGAAATTTTAATTTCATTGTATTCATTTTTATTATTGCGATGTTCAATCAATTCTATTATTTCTTTTGCCATTGGTGCAGCAATTCTTGTTCCATATATTATTTTTTTAGGATATCTGTATACAATATATATAATGTATTGCGGATCTTCTGTAGGATATATTACTAGTATTGAAGACGTGTAATCTTCATCCGAATATTTACCTGTGTTTTTATCAATTACTTGTGAAGTTCCACTTTTTGCTGAAATGCTTAAGTTTTTCATCTTGAGTTTTGGGATTCCTCCTTTATTTACGACTTCTCTCATCATTTTTAGAACTTCTTTTGCTGTATGCTTAGATATTACTTTTTTAATTTCTTCTTTTTGAAATTCTTGAATTGTATTTTCCATTTCATTGCTTATTCTTTTTATGATTTTGGGTTTTAACATAATTCCTTCATTACTTAATGCACTAGCAGCCTGTAATATTTGAATGGCAGATACTCCTATTTCTTGTCCAAATCCAATTGTGGCTTTGCTTCGTCCGGACCATTTTGAATGGTGGGTTAATAGACCTTTTGTTTCTCCGGGCAAGGGGAATCCTACTCTTTTTCCAAAACCAAAGTCTATTAGTTTATTATGGAAATATTCGTTACTTACTTTGTCTGTAATGTGTGCTATTCCTACATTTGATGAGTAAATTAGAATTCCACTGGGATCAATATAGCCATAAGGAGGATTTAGAGTTTTAATTGTAACTACTTCTCCCGATTTAAATTTTTTTTGGTATATACCGTTATCTAAGAATTTTTCATTTGATTTTAATAATCCACTGTCTAATAGAATGGCTACTGTAAAAATTTTATTAATACTTCCAGGTTCATAGGTTAGGGATGTGGCAAAATTGTTCCATATTTCTTTAGGATATTTTGCATAATAATTAGCATCATATTGTGGAAATTGAAGCATTGATAAAATTTCTCCATTCTTAGCATTCATTACTATGGCAATCATATTTTCAGGTTTGTTTTCTTTAAAGTGTTTTTGAGCTATTTGGTTTATGCTCTTTTGAAGATCTATGTCTATTGTCAAATATATGTTATTTGTACTTAATTTTTCATTTATAGATTTTTGTTTTGTGAGATCCTCATTCAATATGGTGTTTAGAGAAAGTTCAATGCCTGTAAGTCCAATATTATCAGTTCCTACAAATCCTGTAATATTGCTAGTTAATTCTTTAAATGGATAAATTCTTGTGTAGTCTGGATAAAGTATGATGTCTTTTAATCTTCCTTCTGACTGAATTCTTTTAATTAGTTCAGATTCTTCTCTTGTTATTTTTCTTTTTATATATATGAATCCTTTTTTTAAAGACAGTTTTTTTTTAAGTATTTGAGGATCAATTTTCAATATTGCACCAAGAGTTTCTGATGTATTTACAATATTTTTTATTTTGTTTGGATCCGTTCCGACCGAATGTGATTTTGAAGAGAAGGCTATGATTTTACCATTTCTATCATAGATGTTGCCTCTTCTTGAGATGTGGTTTATATTTTGAGAAAAATATTGTATGTCTTTTGAGGACATTAGCACAAAATATTTATAAATGGTTAACAGAGTTATTATTAGGAAAATTATGAGGATGATATTTAATCTTAAGCTGCTAGCAAATTTTTTATGCATTAAATATTTAGATGCTCCTTATATTATATTAAATATTTGACAGTTGATGATTTTAGTATTAGTGTTTGATTAATTTTTTTTCATATTTATAATATTATATTATGAAAAGATTAAATTTGAAATTAATAGAGGTTTAAATATAGTGGATGTTAGAACTTTAAAGGGGTTTAGAGATTACTTGCCAAAAGAAGCGTTAATTCGTACTCATATTATAAAACAAATATATAGTGTTCTTGTTTCGTATAATTTTGATTTAATAGATACTCCTATTCTTGAGTATTCTGAATTTCTTTTAAGAAAAAGCGGGGATGAGGTAGAAAAACAAACTTATCGGTTTAAAGATAACGGAGATAGAGATGTTTCTATGCGTTTTGATTTAACGGTTCCTTTTGCAAGATTTATGGCTTCTAATAGATCTAAGCTTAAATTCCCTTTCAGGAGATCTCAGATAGGCAAGGTATTTAGAGGTGAGAATACTCAGAGGGGTAGGTATAGAGAATTTATGCAATTTGATTTTGATATAGTAGGTGAGGATACTTTTCGTAGTGATGCTGAAATTTTATCTATTGTTTATTGTGGGCTTGAAGAGATTTTTTTAAATTTCATAGAAGGTATTAATAGAAAGTTTGTTATTCATTTTTCTCACATTGGTATATTGAATGCTTATATTGATAAGTTGGGATTAAAGGATAAAGCCACTTTTATTTTAAGGAATATAGATAAATTAGATAAAATGGGGATTGAAAGTGTTAGAGAAAATTTGCTTGTACAGATAAACGAAGAGCATGTTGATTTGATATTGGAGTTTATAAATTTAGAAGGGGCTTTTTGGGATAAACTGGAGACTTTAAAAGGTGTTTTAGAGAACAATGATGCTGTTAAGAGGATTGAGGATGTTTTTGTACATCTGAGTGCATTGGGAATTCAAGATGCTTTTAATTTTAATCTTAAGATAGTTCGTGGGCTTGATTATTATACCGGGATTGTATTTGAAGCTGAGATGATAGGTATTAATATGGGAAGTATTTGTAGTGGTGGAAGATATGATAATCTATTATCCTTATTTTCTAGCTCTTTGCAAAAAGTTTCAGGAGTTGGAGGATCTTTTGGTGTAGATAGAATTCAAGATATAATTGAAATTGAGAAATTTAATTATATCAAGTTATTTGTGGTTAAGGCCAGTTCTAGAGTATTAATTGTTAATATAGATGATAGTTTACAAGATTATTATTATAAACTTGCGGATAAATTTAGAAGGCATGATTATTCTAAGATAAATAATATTGCTTGTGAAGTGTATCCTAAGAGTAAAGAGGGTAAAAATATTAAGGTGCAAATAGAATATGCTCTTAATAAGGCTATAAGGTTTTTAATTTTTGTAGGCCAAGATGAATATAGAGAAGATAAGTTAAAAGTGAGAGACTTGACTAAAAAGGAAGAATTGTTATTGTCTTTTGATGAAGCTATAAAATTTATTAAGGGTAATGACAAATTTTTATGCACACCTTTTTAACTTAAAGGTATTTAAGCTTTAGTGTCTTTGATTCCTTATTAAGTACTAGTTCTTCTGTTTTTCTATCTTGCGTATCGTAATTGCATTTAGAGTTAATATGTTTGTGTTGTAGTCATAGTCTATTTGTCCTAGTATTTCAACGTAATCTTTAAAATTGATATCAATATCAAAAGTTGTTTTTGTTGTTATAATTCCTTCAAGAGTATTTTTATTATATCCTACATAAAAGTCAAAGTAGGTTATGTTGTCTTTCTTTTCAATATTGTTTGCAATTCCTTCCCATTTGACATATACATTTGAGTAAATTAATGGATTTTTTTTGATTTCTTTTAAAACTAAATAATCGTCGAATGTGATAAAATTAGGTCTTGAGATAAAACTTGCAAGATTTTTAGCTTTAAGTTTAATTGATTCTGAGGCATTTGAATTTAATATTTTATTTATTTCAATTCTTGCAAAATTATCTTTGCCTTGCTTTAGGTGAGTTTTTATTTTTTGAAATGAATTTTTGATTTCAGTTTCAGTGAGTATAAATACAAATTGTCCCTCATGGTTTTCAATTTTTTCTTTGTCATTTATTTTAATATCATCAATGTATGCCGCAATATTGTTAATAGCTTTTTTTTCTTTTACTTTAGAGTTACTTAATGACAGTTTAATTGTTTCTTTTGAATGTATGAGTAAGAATATTGCTATTAATAAAAATGCAAGGCTTGCTATTATTAGTAATATTCTTATTAATTTAGATAAATTTTGTCCCGTTTCTACTTTGATTTCTGGAAATAGCTTAGCATATATTTTGTTTTTATTCAGGAATAGTGCTCCTTGAATAGGATTTTTTCTAATGGTTTCTAGGGAAAATTCTGATCGTTGTATTTCTTGATTCTCTTCTATCATTTTAAGCCATATTTGTATAGCCTTGTCTTCTTTGCCTTGAGCTGCTAATAATATTGCAATTGATTGCTTAACATCTGGTTCTGTTGGATTTAAAGTGTAAGCTTTTTTTAGATATGTTTGAGCAGTTCCTAAATTCCCCATTCGAAGATAAGACATTCCTAAAATATAATGATAAAAATAGTAATTTTTATAAAGGAAAATTTCCTTTTCTAAAAGTTTTACTACGTCTGAATATTTTTGAGAGTTATAATAACTAATAGATTTATTAATAAGTTTATTAGGTTCCATTGCCATAAAGTTGAAGTTACCCTCATGATATTATTTTTTATGTTTTATATATAAATATTATCTTAAAAAAATAATAAATAGAATATTGTTTTTTGTTTTAAAAAGACCGGTTTGACTAAAAATTTATTAATGTTATAATTATATAAGCTCGTTTGGGATTTATACATATTTTAAAGTGGTAGGAATGTGTCATCAGAAAAAATCGCGGAATTAATCAAAGATATTTATTTAAGCTTCAGAAAAGGTGATTTTAAGACAGCTTTAATGAAATCAGAGGAAGCACATTCTCTTGATTTTGATAATATTGAGATTTTAACGGCTTTAAAAAGTTCTGTATATTGGAATGGTCAAGTCGAAAGTCTTGATCGTATAGATAAAGACTATGAGAAGGCTGAGTTTTTAATAAGAGAATGGAATAATTTTGCTAGAAGATATTTAAAAAAGATGAATTTTGATTTTATTCAAGGTCGTAACTCAATTAAGTATTTTGTATTTCAATTATGTTTGGAGATATATAAAAATATATATAAATTACAGCCAGAGAATTTAGATATTTTAATAAAGATTGCTAAGTCTTACAAGGGAATGGGTAATTATGAGAGAGCCATAACTGTTTTTTTGCAGATTTTAGGAGATACAAAAGATAATGCAGATGTAGTTGCTGAACTTGCTGATTCTTATGCCCTTATTGATGAAATTAAGGAGGCTAAGGTATTATTTAGAGAGGCTTTTTTTATTAATCCCCAAAAGATAGATATAGATGCGCTTGAATCTGAGATGATACTTAAATTAATAGAAGCTATTAAGAGTGATAGAAATATTTCTGATACTCTTGTTAAGGAGTGGATACCTGTTTATGGAGCACTAAATGGTGTTTTTAATATAAAAAGAGAATTAAGACCTATTGAACTTGGTCATTTAAAGCAGTCTGTTTATAGTTTGCGTAATGAGCTTAAGGAGAAGTCTTATAGATCAATAAATGAGAGCATATTACTTCCAAGGCTTATTAATAAATATTTTTGGCTTATTGATCATTATGTAAGGATAAAAGAAGATCGTGTTCGGATTGATGAAATTTTATCTTATATTAAGGAAATAGATATAGGAATATATCAGCAATATGTTAATTAGATTGGTTTTTAATAAAATTGATATTAGGAGAGTTGAATGTCTAATATTACTATAGAAAGATTAAATAATATCTTGCAGGAGGATAAATGGACAAGGATAGTTGTTAATAATTATTCTCTTGCCAAGATAAGGGAATTGGATGAATTAATAGATAGTATAATTTCTGAAAATTTAACAGAAGAAGCTTTAGATATTTGTGGTAAACATTTAAAGGATGTCAAAAAAAGTATTGCTGGTCTTTATATTTCAGGCATGCTTATATATAGTCGAAGACCGCTTAATGATATGAGTTTGCTTACAGTTGTAGACTTGTTTTCACAAAATTTGAAGTGGTCTCTTGTTGAACATATATGTCACAAGATGCTTTTAACTTCTGAAAATAAGCATGCACTCTATACGCTTGCAAAGATATATTCGCAAAATAATGAGAATGATAAACTTCCAGGTATTTGGATGCGCATTGTTGAAGCTGATGTTGATGATACTGTATGTGTAAGGCAACTTGCTACGCATTATGAGAATATTGATTTGCAGAAATCAATATATTTTTTTAGAAAGGCTATTTACCGTTTTATCGATAAAAAACAAATGTCAGGTATTAGAGAGGTATGGTCTAAATTGATCAGATATGTTTCTGATGATTTTGATTCTTTTCTTCTTATACTTCAGAAAGTTGAGAAAGAGCTCGGATTTAAAAAGGTTGTTGTTCTTTATGAAGATTTATATGAACATTATTCTGTAAGTGAAAATATTGATGAAACAATAGAAATTTTGAAGGGAATTTTGAAGCTTGACAATAAAAATCAAAAAGCGAGAGAAAATTTAGTTATCTTTTTAAGAGAAAAATATAAAGATGTTAAAAATATTGAAGAATATCTTGAAAAGTCTGATCTTGAAAATTTGGATAAAAATTTTATTGATGTTTATTCTGATTTTGAGAAATATTTATTTTTTGCTAAGGGTAATTTTGTATATCATCAAACCTGGTTTGTAGGAATAGTTAAGGATGTCAATGAACAAGGCATTGTAGTTGATTTTGTTTCTAAACGAAGACATTTTATTAGTTTTGATATGGCTATGTCTGCGCTATCTCCTCTTAAGAAAGAAGATATTCGGGTTTTAAAGGCGATTAAGCCAAAAGAAGAGCTTGTAGAGAATCTGAAGAGAGATGTTGAATGGGCCTTAAGGATAATTATTAAAAGCTATAAGTCAATTGATCTTAAAGGGATAAAAAGAGAACTTGTTCCAAGTTTGATGACTCAGAGTGCGTGGAATGCTTGGAGTGTAAAAGCTAAACAAATTCTAAAAGATAATCCCCATTTTGTTATGGCATCTGGAAAAGCCGATTGTTATATATATAATGAGCGAGCTTCTAATTTTAATGAAAAGATTTATGATAAATTTAAAGTAGAAAAGGATTTTTATAAAAGATATGAAATTTTTATGCACTATTGTACCGCTAGTGGTGTTGTAAAGGATTTACATGTTGAAGAAGAAATGCTTAATTACTTTTTGATTTATGTTAATAATTTTGCAAAGGTTGATCATTATGTTATAAGTTCTTATGTAATACTTAAGTCTTTAAAAAATTCTGAGAGGGGTGGTGCTTTTAAGATTAATATTGAAAAAGATATTAATTTGGATGTTCTCTTAAAGGAGTATTCCAAGAATATAGTTGATCTTTTTGATTCAATCTTGAATGCGGAGATTAAAAAGGAGTTGGTATCCTTAATCAAGGATGAATTAGTTGATTGGGTTGTTTATTATAAGCAGCTTTTTCCTTGTTATGTTAATAAAAAATTGATAGATTCTCTTTATAAAGAAGATATAAAAGAAACAGCACATCTTTTTAACTATATCATAAAAAATTATAAAGTCTATAAAGATGCTTATATTTGGCTTTTAAAGCATTATACTTCGTATTCACTTGATTTAGATTATTCTGATTCAGAGTTATTGATAAATTTGATCAAAATTTTAACAGATAGTGTTGTTAAGATTAATAATAAAAATAATTCTGTCGCTAACAAGAGAATTTATAAAATGGTAATGAATCTTTTAATTAAGGATAAATATCTTAGTATTGTTTTAAATAATGTCATGGATGAGGAGCTTGCCAAAAGAATATATATGACTTGTTTTTATATAAGAGATTTTCCCCCAAAGGATCTTTTACATATTAAAACTGCAATAAGAAGTGTGTTTATTGATCTTGAATTTGAAGATGAGAAAATGCAATCCTCAGGGGATAAAGTCGAGATAGGATTTTTAACTATTTTAAGTTCTCTTAGTAAGAAGCAAAAAGAATTGCAGTACTTAAAGGATGTAGAAATACCTGAAAATTCTAAAGAAATTGGCAAGGCCCGTGAACTTGGTGATTTAAAAGAAAATGCAGAATATCACTCTGCAAAGGAAAGACAACAGTTTTTAACAAAGAGATTAAATTCTCTTATGTCAGAAATAGATGTTGCAAAAGTTATTGATACTAAAGAACTTCAAAGCTCTGTTGTTGGGTTTGGAACAAAAGTTACTATGATTAATAAAGATACAAAAAGGGAAGAGTCTTATTTGATATTTGGACCTTGGGAGTCAAATCCTGATGAAGGTATTATATCGTATAAATCTCCTTTTGGAGAAAATTTATTAGATGCCAAAGAAGGTGATAATCTTGATTTTGTAATAAATGATACTCATTTTCAATACTATGTTAAAAAGATAGAACCTGCCAAAATTAATTAGAAGAGGTAAAATGTCAAAATTAAAAGATAAAATAGATGATTCTTTAAATGATAGATTAAATAGAGAAAAGGCCATTGAGCTTGCTAGAATTCAAATAGAGAAGGATTTTGGTAAAGGAAGTCTTATTAAGATGGGAGAGTCTCCTGTGGGTAAAGGCATAGAGAGCATATCAAGTGGTTCTATTTTGCTTGATGAGGCAATTGGTGTTGGAGGATATCCAAGGGGAAGAATAATAGAAATTTTTGGCCCTGAATCTTCTGGAAAAACCACTTTAACTCTTCAAGCAATTTCTGAAGTTCAAAAAAATGGTGGAATAGCAGCTTTTATTGATGCTGAACATGCTCTTGATCCTGTTTATGCAAAAGCTTTGGGTGTTAATATTGATGAACTTTGGCTTAGTCAACCTGATACTGGAGAACAAGCTCTTGAGATTGCTGAATATTTAATTAGAAGTGGTGGAGTTGATTTGATTGTTGTTGATTCTGTTGCCGCCTTAACCCCACAAGCAGAGATTGATGGAGAGATGGGCGATTGTCAAATTGGGCTTCAAGCAAGATTAATGAGCAAGGCTTTAAGAAAGATTACGGGTATACTTTCAAAGTCTAAGACTTGTATTATGTTTATCAATCAGTTAAGAATGAAAATCGGTGTAATGTTTGGCAATCCAGAAACTACTACTGGAGGAAATGCTTTAAAATTTTATTCTTCTCTTCGTCTTGAAGTTAGGAAAATTGAACAGGTAACGGGGAGTTCTGCAGATGATGTTGTTGGGAATAAGGTAAGAGTTAAAGTTGTGAAAAATAAAGTAGCACCTCCTTTTCGTAAAATCGAGCTTGTGATTTATTTTGGGAAAGGTATTTCACGTGAAGCTAGTATATTAGATGCTTCGATTAAGTATAAGTTGATACAAAAAATAGGTTCTTGGTATTCTATAGGAGATGATAAATTAGGACAAGGTAGAGAAAGTGCTATTATTTATCTCATTAAAGAAAAAGAACTTACTAATGAACTTGAGATTAAACTTAGAAAGATAATTTTTGAAGGTCTAAGTCCAGATTCTATTGAAATTGGTCCGCCTAATGTTAAAAAAGATAAAGAATAGAATGACAAATTTAGATGATTATTTAATTGTTTGTAATGATTTTAAAGGGGGAATAGAAATTTTCTTTGATTATATAAGAAATAAAAGAGAAATTTTAAAGACTTTTAATTTAAATAAAATAATAGAAGATTTTTTAGTATTTTCTGAGAGTATTGAAATAGATGTTAAAGAGTTAATTAAGTTTTATTCTTTTTCGACCAGTTTGCTTTATTTAAAGACACAAATTCTTTATCCAGTAAAATTAAAAGATAAGAAGTTAGTTGAAAGGGAGATGGTTAAAAAATTAATAAATTTCAGTGAAAAATATGTAAAGTCCAAGTCCTCAACTCGAAATTTAAAAGATGAGAAGTGTTTAAATGTATCTAAATCTTCTTTTTTGAGAGAAAATAGTATTTTTTTTGAAAGTGTGGATAATGTTCAAAATTATATGGTAGGTATTAATAAGGTTAAGAGTAAAGTCAGTAGGATAAGTAAAAAGCATGATGATATTTTACGTAATATTAAATTTAGATCTAATGTTATTTTAGGTATATATGACGCTAAAATTTTTGATAAAAAAACAAAAATTATTGCTCTTTTAACTAAGGAAGATAATTTTATTTTTGAATTTTTATTAAATTTTGATGATAAGTTTTACTTTTTTGAGAGATTTTGTTACTTTTTAATCGTTCTTGAATATAAAATGTCAAATATTATAGATTTAGTTTACGTAAATGATAAGTTGGTTTTAAGAAAGGGAAAAAGTATTGACGAATACAAACAGCAAAGGGCTTAGAGTTCATGTTTTTTTAGCAGAGAAAGGTGTGGGCTCTAGGAGGTTTTGTGAAGATCTTGTAAGAAAGAATTCTGTTAGAATAAACAATACTCTTGCAAAACTTGGAGATAAGGTATTCTTAGGTGATAGAGTGGAGTGTAGAAAACAGGTATTTGTTTTTAGGGATTGTAAAGTTGAAAGTAAGATTTATATAGCCCTTCATAAACCTAAAAATTATTTGTGTTCCAATTTTGATCCAGAGGGGAGACAGTTGGCAATATCTTTAGTTCAGCCTTTGTTTAAAGAACGTTTATTTTCAATTGGTAGGCTTGATTTTAAAAGTTCTGGGCTTTTACTTTTTACTAATGATGGTCAGTTTGCAAATAATATTGTTCATCCAAGGAGTAAGGTTGAAAAAGAGTATATTGTTGAGTCAAAAAGGGCTGTTAATGAGAATTTGCTTATTAATTTTAAACATGGAATAAAGATAGGAAGGGAAATTTTTAAGTTAAAATCTTATGTAATGCTTGGCAATAATTCTGTTAAATTGGTTTTAACGGAAGGTAAAAATAGGGAGATTCGAAAAGTTTTTTTAAGTAAGAATATTTTTTTAAAGAAAATTCACAGAATTAGAATAGGTAATATTAAATTGGATGATTTAAAAGAAGGGCAAATTAAGGTTTTGTCTTTAGCTAAGATTAATAAATTCAAGACACAAATTTTGGGAGAATATTAAATGGTAATAGCAATTGATGGCCCGTCAGCTTCGGGGAAAAGCTCGATTGCGAAAGCATTGGGGATGAAATTAGGGTTTAAGTTTATTAGCTCTGGTTATTTTTATAGGATAATAACTTTGATTGCTCAAAGGTTTTCACTAAACGAATATGATTTGCTTAGTGAGAGTAAAATTTTGGAACTTGTATCACAAAATGATATCAAATTTAATGGTTTTGATTTTTTGCTTAATGGTACAAATGTTATAAGCCATATTTTAAATGAAAGAATAGATTTTCAAGTTTCTCTTTATTCTTCTTATATAGGTGTTAGAAATATTGTTAATAAAAAATTAAGAGAAATAGTTAAATTAAAGGATGATAATTATATAATAGAGGGTAGAGATATTACTACTGTAGTATTTCCAGAAGCTGAGGTCAAGATTTATCTTGATGCTTCTGTTAAAGTGCGAGCTTTAAGACGGTATAATCAAAGGAGTGATAATGTAACTTTAAATGAGTTAGAGCAAGCACTAGAGAGACGGGATGAGATTGATCAAAATAAAGAGTATGGTAAATTGAAATTGGATAAGGAAGTGTTTTATATTGATACAAGCTATAAATGCTTAGATGATGTATGTAATATTATCATAAAGACGTTTAATTTGAAAAAAAAAGTGATAGAGAGGTGAGAATGGAAAATCAAGAAGATTTACAAGAAAATTATCTAAAGGTTCTTGAAAAAGTAGAACTAGGTAGTAGTGTTTCTGGTGTTGTTATAAATGTCATGAAAGATTATGTGCTTGTAGATATTGGTTATAAATCTGAAGGTTTTATTAAAATCGATGAATTTGAAACCATTCCAAGTATTGGAGATAAGCTTGATGCAATAGTTACAAAAGTAGGGGGAGAATTAGGATTAGTTCTTAGTGTTGCAAAGCTTGATTCTCTAAATTTGCAAGATAAGATTGATGAGTATATTTCAAATAGAAAGGTGCTTAAAGGCAAGATTTTAGCTGAACTTTCAAGTGGCTATAAAGTTCAGATTAATGAGAATGTTATTGGATTTATGCCATCTTATTTGAGTTCTAAATTTAGAGATGAAAAATTAAAAAGAGGTTTAGTGGTTGAGTTTTATGTTGTTCAGGCAGATAAAACCGATGGCCTTAGACTTATTCTTGATAGACGAACTTTGGAGAGAGAGAGAGAGCTTGTAAAGAAAAAAGAACTTGTTAGTTCTTATAATGAGGGGGATATAGTTGATGGTGTTGTTGAAAGAATTACAGATTATAGTGCTATTATAAAGGTTAAAAATCTTGTTTTAGGAGTATTGCATAAAAGGAATATTGCATTTAATCGTGTTGAGAATATTGAAGATTTTATTCGTGTTGGTGATAAATTAAGATTGAAAATCATTAAATTAAATGTAAATGCAGTAAAGATGGAGTTATCTCTTAAGGCTTTAAAGACAAATCCTTGGGATTCTGTTGAGGCTAAGTATAAGGTTGAGAGTATTGTAAAGGGCAAAGTTGTCAAAATATTACCTTTTGGGGCTGTAGTTGAACTTGATAGTGAGATATCAGGATTTATTCATATAAGTAATTTTTCTTGGGTAAGGGTTATAAAAAGTCCTCAGGAATTAGTTAAAGTTGGTCAAATCGTAGAAGTTAAGATTTTGGAGATAGACAAGGAAAATCAAAAAATATCTTTAGGTATTAAGCAAGTTAATGAAAATCCATGGAATAATTTGGCTCAAAGGTGTGCTGTTGGTAAAGTTGTTCAGGGTGTTGTTAAAAATATTACAAAGACGGGTGCTTTTGTGAGCATTGAAGAAGGTATAGACGCATATATTAGTAAATTTGATATTTCTTGGATTGACGAAGTTAATCCTGAGGAATACTTTAAATTAGGCAGTTCAATTAGTGGAAAAGTAATTGAACTTGATGCAAAGAAGCAAAATATTAAGTTGGGAATTAAACAGTTGGAAGAGAATCCTTGGGATGATTTTTCTAAGAGCTATAAGAAAGGTGATACTCTTGAAGTTGAAATTGTAGAGAAGAAGTCAAAGGGAGTTCAGGTAAGAGTTTATGGTAAAATAATGGGATTTATTAGTAAAATACAACTTGGAGATACAAAAGAGTCCAGTTTGGAGACTTTTGAAAATTTGAATATTGGAGACAAACTTAAAGTTATAATCACCAATATTGATTTTAAAAACAAATTAGTTTTGCTTTCTTATAGGGCTTATAAAGAGCAAAAATCAAGCGAAGAAATTTCTTCTTATTTGTTTAAGGAAGATGATGAAGAATCTTATAAACCCTTTGCAAATCTGTTAAAGAGGAATGCTGATGTTTAAAAATAAATTTTTTATAGGTATTTTTACAGTTATTGTTTTTGTGGGAATTGTTGTTTATTTTTATAGTTCTATGGATGTAGATTATGTTAAGGCAGGAGGGGATGTAGTAGAAAATCTTGAGAGAGATTTAAATCTGTATTTAAGAGCAAAAAATATTGAAGAGAAACTTGAATTAGAGTCTAAGATAGAGGAGTCTATAAATAAGAGAGACGATGTTGCTTATGAATTTCTTTCACGGTTTTATCTTGCCAGATCTACTTATTTTCAAAGTAAAGGTTTATACAAAGAAGCTCTTGAGGATTTAGATATTGTTATTGGTTCAAAATGGATTGAAAGAGAGCTTGCCTATCTTAATAAAGCTGTGATTTATGAAAAAATGGGACAGGTGGATAATGCTTTAATCATATATGATAATTTGATTAAGCAGACTAAATTAGATTTTATTAAAATTAGAGCCCTGCTTGGTAAGGCAGTATTAATTGAAACTAGAGATAAAAAATTGGCTATTGATATATATTCAGAGATTGCTAATTTTTCTTATGAAAATAACTTATATGTTAATCTTGCCAAGAATAAGCTTTTGCAGCTTAGATGATTTAGTTTGTTTTTTTGTTTTAGTATGAAAAAATTTGATAATAACATTATATTATTAATTGTTTTTTTATTAGTAGTTAGTTGTGGTCTTGAGGATATTGTCATAGTCGATTCCCCTTTGGTTATTGATAGTAGAGCTTCCAGAGATACTCTTGCTTTTGCGTTGCCTTCTTGGTATTTTGGTAATAACCATAATTCTAGGGTTAGGGGTTTTGATATATATTATAAATTTTATCCAGAAGGATCAAATTACCATTTTAGGGGTTTTGCAGAAAGTGTTCAAAAAGATTTTAATGCTTTAAAGAGTGTTTTTAATAATGTTAATGAGTTTAATAGAAGGGGATTTTATAAAATTAATTTGGATGGTGATCGTTTTTCAGGGAAACCGACTTTGAAATTAGACAAAAGCTGGATTCAAGGAAATTTTCCTTTATATTTTGAACTTAATTTTGAAAATTTGAGAAAAAGTACCCCTGGTTCGGTTTTTATTAATATAAGAAAAGGTAATAGTTCTTCAGCCCCTCTTATTAGGAGTATCAAGACTGTATATAGATCTTATGTTGTTAATGATTTGTATAGGGAGTTTTCTGAAGCTTTGAAAAAATCTAAAGTCACTAACAGTACAAATAGGCCATTTGATCTTAAGCATATTAGCGATAGCTTTTTTACAAAAGATGTTTCTCCTAAATATAATTTAGTAATTTTTGTTATGGCAGTAGGTAATGCTATTGAAGATGATTTATATAGTGTTATTGTGAATTTAGGGAGTCTACATGGTTTTGGGTTGTCGAGTTAGTTAAAGGCCGAGACATGGTAACGTTTTTTTTTCATTTAATTTTAACTAATATTATTATTTCTTTTGTGGTAAGTTTTTTTGTTGTCTTTTTTGGTATATTGAGATTTGGGTTTTTGCTGGTTTATTTGATAAGTTTTTTAGGAAGTGTTTTATTTTTATTTTTTATACCTCTTTTTTATTCCGATTATTATAATAGACAAGTGGATGTTTTATTTTATTTGTTCCCAGTTATTGGTTCAATAGTTTTGATATCTTTATTAGGATTTTCTGAGAGAAGTAAGAATGATTTATAAAGAAAATTTTGAGATTGCACTTGTATCAAATTCTTTTGCTAGGGCCGAGTTTTTAGAGGCTTTGAAAATTAAATTTTTATCCCTTAGTGTTGATATTGATGAAGGTTCAATAATGAAATCAGGTGAAATTGGTGTTACAAAGAGGATAGCGGTTCTTAAACTTACTAATGCTATTGAGAAGTATGGCAAGGATAAATGTTTAATTACTGTTGATACTTTGTTAAAGAATGATTCAATTTATGTTGGAAAACTAAGTGATGAAAAGGAAGCTTTTAGTAAGATAATGGGATATAGTCATAAGCTTATTGAGGTTGAAACTAGTTTTTGTGTATTTATTCCAGGGAAAGAAAAAATAATTAAAGCCTGTGAGGTTTCATTTATTAAATTTAGGGAATTAACCCCAGATATTGTTTATCATTATATTGCACTTGGACATTGGAAAGATAAAGCTGGAGGTATAAGTCTTAAAAATGGTGTTGCAGATATCTTGATTAAATATATTAATGGTAGTTATTCAAATATCATAGGCTTACCAATTGGTTTGTTTTATGATATTCTTATTAGAGAAAACGTAATTTCCACTATATAAGTAGTGAGTAAAAGCGAGGGATTTAGGAGGTCGTTTTGGCAGTTATTACTATGAAAAGTCTTTTAGAGGCCGGAGTTCATTTTGGACATCAGGTAAAAAGGCTTGATCCAAGAATGAAAAGGTTTATCTTTTCAGAGAGAAATGAAATCCATATTTTGGATTTGCAAAAAACTTTGCAAGGTATTAAAGATTCTTATGAACTTGTTCAAAGTGTTATAAAAAGTGGTAAAAAGGTCTTGTTTGTTGGTACTAAAAAGCAGGCAAGTGAGATAATTGAACAAGAGGCTAGAAGAAGTGATATGCCTTATGTTAATAATAGATGGCTTGGTGGAATGCTTTCAAACTTTAATACTATTAAAAAATCAGTTCAGAAATTAAAGAAATTAGAAAAAATGGAAATTGATGGAACTTTTGAGATGATTAGTAAAAAGGAAGTTTCTCAACTTAATCGTGAAAAGTTAAAATTATCTAAAAATTTGACAGGAATTAAAGATATGGAAGAGCTTCCTGGTGCCGTTTTCATTATTGATCCTAAAAGAGAACAAATAGTGATTAATGAGGCTAGAAAGCTTGGTATTCCTATAATTTCAGTTGTTGATACAAATTGTAATCCGGATGTGATTGACTGTCCAATTCCTGGAAATGATGATGCAATTCGTTCTGTTGCTTTATTTACTAAGATAATATCTGATGCTATTTTGGAGAGTGATAAAGAGGTTGGAATTCAGATAGTTGAAAATTTGAATGAAGAAGACTTAATGAGTGAAATTGCAGTTAAGGATGAAAAAAAAGAATTATAAAATTTAAGGAGAATAATATGAGTATTAGTCCTCAAGAGGTAAAAAAGCTTAGAGATGTAACTGGAGCTGGATTTGGTGATTGTAAGAAGGCATTAGATGCTGTTGGTGGTGATTTTGAATTGGCAAAGAAAAAACTTCGAGAGATGGGTATTGCATCTGCTGATAAGAGAAGTGGTAGGGATGCTAAGGAGGGACGAGTATTTTCTTATGTAAATAAAGAGAGAGTGGGTCTTTTACTTATTTCGTGTGAAACAGATTTTGTTGCTATGAATAGTGATTTTGTGACTTTTGGAAATTCTTTGATAAAACAATTGGTTGAGAGTGGTAAAGATTCTTTAGATAAGCAGCAAGAGCTTGAAATTAAAAATTTAGCAGCCACAATCAAGGAAAATATTCATGTAAGTAAGATTTATATTTCAAATATTGCATCTAATGAACTTGTAAAAAATTATCTTCATGGAGAGCAATCTAAGATAGGTGTTTTTATTAAATTAAAGGTAGATGATGTTTTAAAAATGGAAGATGAGAGTTTAAATAATCTTGCAATGGATTTAGCTTTACATGTAGCAGCTTTTGCTCCGCTTTATTTAAGCGTTGTTGATATTTGTTCTAATTATATTAAAGAGCAGGAAGAAATGTTTACAAAGCAGATGGAAGCTAGTGGAAAATCTGAAGCTGTAATTAAAGGGATAGTATCTGGGAAACTTAAAAAGCATTTGGGAGAAATTGTTCTCTTGGAACAAGGATTTGTAAAGGATGATAAACTTACCGTTAAAGAAAAGATTGAAGAGATTTCTAAATCAATTTTAACCAAGATAGAGATAGTAGATTTTAAATATTTAAGTGTTGGGTAATTATTTATGATCTTTTTAATTTTTAAGGAGGCTTGAATGGAGGAATATAAGGCTTTATTGGACGAGAAGATGAGTAAAGTTCTTTTATCTCTTGAGAGTGAATATAAATCTTTAAGAACGGGCAGGATAAATAGCTCTCTTTTTGATAAAGTGTTAGTTGATTATTATGGAGAAAAGACCCCTTTAACTAGGGTTGCCAATGTTAGTATTCCTGAGGCAAGACTTATTGTAATTCAGCCTTGGGATAAAAGCTTATTATCTAAAATAGAACAGGCTATACTTAATTCAGATCTTTCTATGAATCCTTCAAGTGATGGGGCAGTACTTAGAATTAAAGTACCTGTATTGACTGTTGAGAGACGTAAAGAAATAGTAAAGCAGGCAAAAAAAATTGCGGAAGAATATAAGGTTGCGGCCAGAAATGTAAGGCAGGAATTAAATAGTAAGGCCAAGAAGCAAGAAAAAGATTCTCAGATTACTGAAGATGATTTGCGTCGGATTTTAGATGATATTCAAAGGGATACTAATTCTTATATCAAGAAAATAGATGAGATTTTTGATTTAAAAACAAAAGAAATAATGGAAGTTTAAATTTATGAATAATAATTCCCTTCCAATGCATGTTGGGATCATCATGGATGGAAATAGAAGATGGGCTTTAAAAAGAGGTCTGTCATTGTTTGAAGGACACAAAGAAGGCTTAAAGAGAGCTAAGGAGATAGTTAAATATTCTCTTAAATTAGGCATAAAATATTTATCTCTCTATGTTTTTTCTACAGAAAATTGGAATAGGACAAAATCTGAAATAAAACATTTGATGTTTGTGATTGCCGATTATTTAAGTTCTGAGTTTGAATTTTATAGTACAAATAATATAAAAATACTAGTATCAGGAGAGATTGAAGCTTTAAGTAAGGAAGTAAGAAAGTCAATCATTGATGCTATTGATTTTACAAAAAATTTTGATGGACTTGTGTTAAATTTGGCAATTAATTATGGTGGTCGAAATGAAATAGTTAGAGCTACTAAGAAAATTCTGGGAAGTGGTTTACAGTGTGAAACTTTAGATGAGATTGTATTTTCTAAATTTTTGGACAATCCTGAAGTTTGTGATCTTGATCTTTTAATTCGTACTGGTGGAGACATGAGAATAAGTAATTTTCTTTTATGGAGAATTGCTTATTGTGAATTTGTTTTTTCAAGTGTTTTGTGGCCAGAGTATTCCGTTTCGCATTATGATAAAGACTTGGAATGTTTTAAAAATAGGAAGAGGAATTTTGGGAGATAAAAGTTTATTTAATCTTAGGTCTAAAAAATTAGCATTTGTTGCACGATTGGGGACATTTTTGTTTTTTGTTCCTTTAGTTTTGTTTTTAATATTTTTAGAGTTTAATAATTATTTATTTATTAATATTTTAATTTTTATGTTTAGTGGAGTTGCTGCAAAGGAAGTTAATGATTTGCTTAGGGTTAAATCTTCTTCCATTTCTAGTACTTTATCTTTCTTTTTAGGGATAGCTCCTCCAATTTTGACATATGTACATTGCAATGTTTTTGATTTGGGTATAAATATAATATTTTATTTGGTTATAACTTTAGTGTTTAGTAACTGGATTGTTAATTTGGTTTTCATTAAAGAAAATGAAATTGTTAATTTTTTATCACAGGCAACTTCGATAATTTTCATACTTATATATCCGGGTGTTTTGATGTCATTTGTTGTTGCTATTACTACTTTGCCAAGAGCACCTATTCTTTTGTTAATACTTTTCTCTATGGTTAGTGGTAATGATACTTTTGCTTATCTTGTTGGATATTTTTTGGGAAAAAATAGTTATAGACCTACAATTATTAGTCCCAATAAAACGATAATGGGATTTTTAGGTGGTATATTATTTTCTGTTATTGTTGCAATAGTTGTAGTATGTTTAGGTTTGATAAATTTAACTTATGGAGAAGCTATGATTTTTGGTGTCTTAATAGGATTTTTTACTATTATTGGTGATTTATTTGAATCTGGACTTAAACGTAGTGCAGGAGTTAAAGACTCTGGCAATATTATTCCTGGTAGAGGTGGTGCTCTTGATTCAATTGATTCATACCTTTTAACAGGTCCTATATTTTATTTGTATTTGTCGTAATTTTTGGGAGTAATTGATGTATATTTTTCTTAGTATTTTGGCGTTTACCTTTATAATATTCATTCATGAATTAGGTCATTTATTCTTTGCAAAACTTTTTAAAGTTAAAGTTGAAGTTTTTTCTATAGGGATAGGCCCTAGTCTTTTTAAATTTAAAATAAAAGACACAGAGTATAGATTTTCTCCTATTTTTTTGGGGGGGTATTGTAAGCTTAAAGGAGCTGAACATTTAGAAAATGAGCTTAGATTAAATAGACAGCTTGAAGCGGATAAAGATTCTATTTTTGGTATTTCTAATTTTAAGAAAATATTAATATATTTTGCAGGGCCTCTTTTTAATTTAATTTTTGCATTAATTGTTTTTATTGCAATAGAAATGATAGGTATTGTTTATCCTGATTATTTTAATAAAATAGTAGTTATTAATAATAGTGTTTTGAGTAAATTTAGAGATGGGGATGTTATTTTAAGCGTTAATAATAGTGATATAAGATATTTTTCCGATTTAAATAAAGTTGTTCCTTTAAAAGATTCAAGAGTGACTTTCATAGTTTTAAGGGACAGTAAGACTATTAGTTTTGAAGATTATACAAGTTTCGATAAGCTTTTAAAGGAAATTGGTCCTTGGATAAATCTTATTATTTCTAAAGTTAAAACAAATTCTTCAGCTGAAGTTGCCGGTCTTAAACCCAATGATAAGATAATAAGCATTAATGATGTGATTTTAAATAATAATGTGGAGTTAAACAATTTGATTGAGAAGCTTGATTCTAATGTGGTGGATATTAAGTATGAGAGAAATGGAGAGATTTTAACTTCCAGGTTGGTGTTTCAAGATACTAATAAAAGTTTAGGAGTTTATTTATTGCCTGGTTTAGAGCGAGTGGTTAAGTCAGATAATTTAGGAATTGCTATTAAAAATTCTTTTAATAAAGTCTTAAATATTTTAGGTCATATTCTTTACTCCATTGTTGCATTATTCACTAATTTTAAGAATAATGCTAAAAATGTCACAGGGCCTGTTGGTATGATTAATATTTTTATTGATTCTTCTTCTGCTGGAATATTATCTTGGTTTAATACTATTGCTATTTTTAATTTACTTATTGCTGGTATGAATTTGTTTTTTGTTGTAATTCCAATGCTTGATGGAGGTCAAATTCTTATTAGTTTAATTGAAATCTTGCGTGGGAAACGACTTAGGGCAAAAGTTATTTATTATTTTTATATTTTTGGTGTCTTGTTGATGTTAAGTTTTTTTATATTAGGGTTTTTTAACGATTTACGTAATCTTTAGTCAATTTATGCTGCTTGTTCAAGCAGATCCTATCTGATGTTTATCAATAAGGGAGTACATATTTGAACATGAACCAAAAATGAGCAAAAGATGCAAATAGGATTAAAATATGAAAAAAGTCATGCATTCTCATATTTGCTATTGGATTAAGTTTTTTGCTTGTTGAGTAAATTATTCCCCCTAGTGTGTAGAGAATACCCCCAAGTGCTAGCCATAAGAATCCTTGTATAGGGAGAATGTTATAAATGAGTCTGATTCCGAATATGATGCTCCATCCCATAAGTATAAATATGCATCCGTTGAGCCATCCAGGACTGTTTACGTATATTGATTTAAAAATAATTCCAAGAATAGCAAATCCCCAAACGGTTATGAGGATTATTTTTCCATAAGCATTTGGCATGAGAATTAGACATGGTGGAGTGTATGTTCCTGCTATCAATATAAATATTGAAATATGATCAAATTTTCTAAAGAGTTGTTTTATTTTGCTTCCTTTTGTAAAAATGTGATAAAGAGTACTCATCGTATATAATAATGTCATTGATGAGCCATAGATAAGAAATAATACTGCATGGAGATACTTTTTTGAATGAGTTGATAGAGTAATGAGAATCGTTGTTCCTATTATTGATAAAATAATGCCAAATAAGTGAGATATTGAGCTAAACAATTCATTTTTAGGTATTGGCTCATTATATGATGTGTATTTTTTATTTTTTTCAAACATAAACCTACTCTTCTCTGTATGCTTTTTATTTTTAGAACATGTATTTGTTCTTATTTATTTTAGGTATATTAGTTCAAAAAAATACATAAATCAAGTGATCAAGAATAGTTTAGTATGAAACCGAAGGATAAATTGATGTTATTGCATAATTTTCTTCTTAAATTTTTCTATTAGTACCTCTCTTTTTGTAAAAAAGCTATATAATGCATATTGTCTTAAGTTTTTGAATGGAGAGGTCTAGAGTGATAAATTTTTTAAAAGTTTTTAGATTTGCTAATTTGCAAAAGTTTTCTAGTGCAGTAAAATTACCAATTTCTGTTGTGACAATTTTTTGTTTAATGCTTGGAATTGGATCTGCACTGTTAAATCCTTCTAATTTGTTTTACGTTGATAACTTTGTTGTTAAACTTGTTTTGGGACTTATTAAGAGTACCAGTAATATTATTATTTTGAATATTCCATTGCTTTTTGTTATAGGGATTACTGTTGGGGTCGCTAGAGCTCAAAAGGGTCCTGCTGCACTTTCAGGTTTTGTTGGATATTTGATTTTTAATATTACTGAAAATTATTTTCTTGATGTGTTTGCAAGACTTGTTGAGCCTAATTTAATGTCTTCTGTTGGTCAAGTAAATATTTTGGGAATTCAAACTTTAAATACAGGTATTTTGGGGTCTTTATCAGTTGGACTATTAGTTGGCTATTTGCACAATAAGTTTTATTGTATCGAGTTGCCTGGACCTTTAAACTTTTTTTCTGGTTTTCGTTTTGTTCCCATAGTAGTTTTTCCTTTTTGTATTTTATTGGGGATAATATTTGTTTTAATTTGGCCGTATTTTAATGAATTAATTACTTCTTTTGGATTTTTTATTGCTAAATTTAACTATCTTAATAGTTTCCTTTATGGGTTTTTAAATAGACTTCTCATTCCTTTGGGGCTTCATTCCATTCTTACATTTCCTTTTAATTTTACTTCGTTGGGAGGAACAGAAGTTATTGATGGTCAAGTTGTTGGTGGTATTCAGAATATATTTTATGCTCAATTAGCAGATCCATATCTTGTTAGGTTTTCCCCAAGTATTTCCAGGTTCAATAGTGGGTTTTATCTCTCTATTATGTTTGGACTTCCTGGGGCAGCATTGGGGGTTTATAGAGGAATCATTCATGATGATAAGAGTAAGATCGTGCCTTTGCTATTTTCAGGTGCTTTTGCAGCTTTTTTGACTGGAATTACGGAGCCTTTAGAATTTTTATTTGTTTTTACTGCACCTTTGCTTTATTTTATACATGCCATTTATACTGGGTTTGCGTTGTTGATTGCTAATGTACTTGATATTGCAGTTGGTGTTACTTTTTCTGCTGGATTTTTTGATTTTCTAATGTTTGGGGTGTTACAGGGACATGCTAAGACAAATTGGCTTTATTTATTACCATTAGGATTTGCATTTTTTGCTTTGTATTATTTTACTTTTAAATGGATTTATAATTATTTTGATTTTCAGATTTTTGGTGTTGATGAGCCATTTTTTGCTGGTAGTGAAGGGGAAGTTGAAGGAATGGGAATTGCACATCTTATAGCTCAAGGTCTTGGAGGTCTTGACAATATTCAAGAGTTTAATGTTATTTCAACAAACTTAATGTTTGTAGTTTTCAGTCCTGAGCTTATATCAGAAGATTTTCTTAAAAAAACAGGTGCTTTAAATATTGTTACAATTGATAATACAATTAAAATTGATTATGGAACAAATGTTTATTATATAAAACAAGCGATTAAAAATTATTCTCCTGAAAGACTTTTTAAGGCCAGTGCTATTGTTGCATCTGATAATGTGAAACATGGTATTAAAGCATATATTGAAATGAAAGAAGATGATAAGCTTGAAAGACAAGGTTCGACAGGAAAAGTTTACAAACTTAATAAGGATGATGAGGATAATTAGAATTTATTTAGGTTAGAAGGTTACTTAAAATTATGAATTTGTGTTATATAAGTTGTTTTTTTACTTTGTTTTAAAGAGACTTTTTAAGAACTTAATATTTTTAGCTGGGTTGTTTATGGTATATAGAAGGTACCTTTTAATAGAATGGTTTAAAGATAGTGTGGTAGGATTTTAATTGTTCTGTGAGGAGTATTTTGAAAAGATTTTTTCTCAATATTGAAAAAAAATGAGTATTTTTATATACTACTTAAATAATCTGTTATAGTATTGAGATAACCTTTGCCATAAATTTAAAAGGTTTATGGTACGATTAAGACCATGAGGAGTTATAATGATAAAAAAGTATGAAGCTTGTTTTTTGTTTAAGAGTGAAGAACTTGAATATAAAGCCGCTTTAGAAGAGGTAAAAAAACAGTTAACAGTTTTTAATGCTAGTGATTTTGCTGAAAATTCTCTTGGAGAGAGGGCATTAGAATATCCTATTAGGAAGCAGTTGCGTGGTAGATATGAAATAATAGAATTTAAGATGGATAGTGAGAATTTGAAAGAGCTTGAAATTCAATTAAAACTTATTAAAAATTTGTTAAGGTATATGATCTTGGTTAAGATTAACAAAAAGGTTAGTGTTAAAAAAGTTAAGAGAAGAAATTTTAGAGAGTTCAAGGATAATAGGGATATTAAAGAAAAAGAATCATCAGAGTTTAATTCTAATGTTGATGTAAAAGTAGATTGAGGAGGTTGTAGATGGCCGATATTAATTCCTTAGTATTATCTGGTAGGCTTACTAGAGATTCTGAGCTTACTTATACTGAGGCAGGTATGGCTATTCTTAAATTTGGTTTAGCTAATAACAGAAGGGTGAAAAAAAATGACGAATGGATGGATTATGCTCAATTTTTTGATTGTACTCTCTTTGGCAAGAGGGCTGAGAGTCTTGTTTCTTTTCTTAAGAAAGGAAAACAAGTTGTGATTAGTGGTTCTTTAAGGTATGAGAGTTGGCAAGATAAAAACACTGGAGATAAGAAGAACAGATGCAGTGTTTTAGTAGATGATATTCAAATGTTTGGCTCACTTATTACTACTAAAGGTGCTAATGATGTTGGTTTTGAAAGTTATAAGAAGCCAGATTCGTTTACGGATATTGGTTTTGATGACGGTTTTAATGAAGATATACCTTTTTAGGAGTTTGAATTTATGTATAAAGATATAGATTCCCATCAGAGAGATTCAAGGACTGATGGACATCAAGATGGTTTTAAAAAAAACCCTAATTTTAGATTTTTTAAGAAAAAGACATGCAGATTTTGTGATATGGACAGAGTTCCTGATTATAAAGAATTTGATTTCCTTAAGAAGTTTGTTACAGAGCAAGGGAAAATATTACCTAGGAGAATTACAGGCACTTCTGCTAAGCATCAGAGGCGTCTTGCACTAGAGGTTAAAAAAGCTAGATATATGGCTTTACTTCCTTTTGTAAAGAAATATTAAGGAGAGATGATGAGAGTAATTTTGAAAGAAGATTTTATTAATCTTGGAAAAGAAGGTGATATTGTTGATGTAAAGGATGGTTTTGCTAGAAATTATTTATTACCAAAAGGTTTTGCTGTTTTTTCGGATAAGCATAATATTGATATTTTCAATCAAAAAAGGAGATCAATACTTAAGAGACAAGAAACAAGAAAAAAAGCAGCTCTTGAGCTTAAAGAAAAACTTGATAAGATCAATTTAGAATTCGCAATGCAGTCTAATGATAGTGGAAAATTGTTTCATAGTATTAATAGCTTAAATATTGCCGATGAGCTTTTAAAGCTTGGGTTTGAAATTGAGAGAAGAAAAATAGATATACATCATGGTCCATTAAAAACTTTTGGAATTTATGATGTAACTATTAAGCTTTATGAGGGAATTAATTCTGTAATTAAAGTTGAGATAAAAAGGGAAGAGAAAAAACATTCTCTTAAAAAGTCTAAGAGTGTTGAAAAGGAAGTTTAAAGAAGAGGTATAGTTTGTGGCTTTTACTTCAGTAAGTACAGCCTCTACACTTCTTTTTAACGAAGGCGCAGAAAAGGCAGTTATTTCGAGTATATTTTATAATCCAGGAAAGGTGGAAGAGGCATTATTATATCTAAAACCGGATGATTTTTATAGTCAAAATCATGAGATGATTTTTAAAGCGATGATTTCTCTTTATGAAAAAAGAGAAAATATTGATCCAATAACTGTATTTGAGGAAGTATCTTCTTTAACACCTAAATCACAGCTTTTAAGTAATTTTAAAGCTTTAACAGGATTGCAGGATTATTTGAGTTTTCTCTCAGGGTATCTTCCAACTGATAAGACTATAAATGTTTATGCGAAAATTGTTAAAGAACATCGCATTAGAAGAGATATTTCTAAAATTTCTAGGGAACTGAATGATCTAGCTAATGATTCTACAAAAAAAGTTGAGCAATTTGTGGAAGAAGCACAAAGGCATATTCTTTCAATTGAATTAGATTGTTCTAGTAAAAATCTTAATCATGCAAAAATTATTGCTGAGAGAGTTCATGCTGAGATATATGAGAGAAGCATGAAAAAACGAGAAGTTAATTTTGGTATTCCAAGTGGTTTTAAGAAGGTTGATAGTCTTATTGGAGGTTTTAGAGAGAGTGATTTTATTATTATTGGTGCTCGTCCTAGTGTTGGTAAAACTGCCTTTGCACTTAATATTGCATCAAGTATTGCATTGAGGAATGATAAAAAGAGGAAAGTAGGTTTTTTTTCTCTTGAAATGACTTCTGATGCTTTGATTAAAAGAATAATAGCAGCCCAAGCTAATATTGATAGTTTTAAGATTCAAAATAGTATTTTGTCAGGTCATGAAATTAAGGCAATCAATGATGTTGTGAATGATATTAGTAATTCTGAATTTTATATTGAAGATACTGCTAATATTAGTTTGTTAACGCTTGCAACTCAGGCTAGAAAGCTTAAAAGATTTTCGGATATAGATATACTATTTGTTGATTATATTAGCCTTATTTCCCTCGAAGCTAGGAATATTCCACGTCATGAGCAGGTAGCCTCAATTAGTAAAGCACTCAAAGAGCTTGCAAGAGAACTTAAGATTCCAATTGTTGCCCTTTCACAGCTTACAAGAGATACTGAGGGACGTGAACCTAGTCTTGCTAGTTTAAGAGAATCAGGTGCATTAGAGCAGGATGCAGATATTGTTATTTTACTTCATAGAGATAAGGACTTAAAAAGTGGCTCTGATGATGAGAGAGTGATTAGTGCTATCGATACTAAAATTATTGTTGCTAAACATAGAAATGGGCCTACAGGAAGAGCTGATATATTGTTTTTACCACATGTTGTTAAATTTGTGAATAAAGAACATGAAAATGATTATTAATGTTATTTGTTGATGTTTATGAGGGTTTGAGTTTTTATCATCTTTGATTTTGGACAGGATATTATTTGTTGCATTCATATAACTTGACTAAGTTGATGTATTTAGATGTTTATTGTTATACCAATACCAAGATAATTAAAATTTAATTTATGTGTTTCTAAATTATAATTTGTTGTGTTATAAACAATTGGGTGATAATTAATTTTTGTAAATATTTTTGCATTATATGTTACTTTATTATATTTAAGTGTTTCTATTAATATGCCAGGTTCAATTTCAAGTCCTGCTTGCAGTGTATCTTTTATTTTTAATGGTCTATAAATTGCTTTTATATCTTTTTTATCTTTATTGTAAGATACGAATATTCCAGAACATATGTATAGTATAAATCGATCTTTTGTGAATAATTCATACATTAATCCGGATGAAAATCTATTTGTACGGCTATTGAATTCAGCTAAATTAATATCATAATTTGTTGCAATGGCAAAATAATATTTTAATGAGGGTATTATTATGTAATATATTAAATTTCTAGTTTGGAATGGGATCATAATGTCAAATCCAAAAGAAAAATTTTGGTTGAGGAGATATAAGTTATCTTCCAATGTATTGTCGTATTCTTCAGTAAAGATTATGCCAAATCCTCCTACGCTGAAAAATTTTTCCTTAATTGAAAAATTGTTTAAATTAAGGTTATTTATTGTAAAAAAGTTTTTAGAATGAAGTCTGTATTGAATTCCAATGCCAGTTTCTGCTTCTTGTGTTTTTGAATATGTTTCTATGCTATTTATTTTACTTTGAGTTTGATAAAAAAGTTTAGTTTCAATCCCTATAGATTCATTTTTAAAGTCCATTGCAATGCTTGTTTTGAAAAAATAGTCTGCAAAATAAGATAAGTCTATATAATTTTCAAGATTAAAAAACTTCATGTAAGAATAATTGATTGCTGTACTTAAGAAACCTCTGTAATTGTAATTTTCATAATTTTTAGGAATTGGTCTTAATTGTCTTAGGGTAAAATGCACTGCTTGTTGTATTAAAGCTCCACCCCAGTTTCCATAGATTAGATTTTTAATACCAATACCAATATCAATATTTCCAAAGTATTGTGTTTTTGTTTTTATTGAGAATGGAAAATAATACATAAATCCAATTTCTAAAAGATCAACTCTTGTTCTTAATTGCTCAGGAGAGTCTTTGTTCCCTCTAAAAGTTAACATGTGTGCTTCTGCATTTAGCATGAAATTATATTTTGATTCATGAATAAATATCAAAGAACCGCTTCTGAGATCATCAAAAAAATCACAAAGTGCAAATCCAAGGCCGTCATTTAGATTGTTAAAATGGTATTTATCAACCCTATCATTTTGATATTTGATTAAATGGTTATAAGCATAAGAATTAATTGCCAACATTATAATTATCATTTTGAGGTTAAGTTTTGCTAAATACATGCATGATTAATATAACATTTTTGTTCGAATATATCATTGTGTTTTTTGTGTATTTAATAATTGATATTGATGATAATTTTTATCAAATCATTTATAATATCTTTTATATTCTGTTTTTTCAAATTGTGTTTTGTTATTATATAGTTGAAGATTAGTTTTTTTGTGTGGGGTTTTGTATGAGAAAAATAGCAATCATTGACGGACTTAGATCTCCGATTACTAAATTTGGGGGTGTCTTAAAGGGAATGAATATTGTTGATGTGTCCTCAGATATTGTTAAGGCTTTGCTTGCGAGAAATAATATTGATAAAGTGGATGAGGTTATTGTTGGAAATGTAATTTCTGCAGGGCTTGGTCAAAATATTGCCAGACAAATTGCTTTGAAGGCTGGTTTAGGTGAAATTATTCCTGCTTTTACTGTAAATAAAGTTTGTGGCTCGGGACTTAAGTCTTTAGAACTTGCGTTTAATTCTATAGCTCTTGGTAATAGTGAAATTATTTTAGCTGGTGGTGTAGAAGATTTGAGTAATGCGCCTTATCTTTTGCCAAGAGGTGTTAGATTTGATGGTTTAAAATTTGGCGACTTTAAAATAGAGGATTCAATATATAAAGATGCCTTAGTTGATACTCCAAGTAGTACTGTGATGGGACTTACAGCGGAAAATTTGGCTGAAATGTATGAAATTACAAGAGAAATGCAAGATCAGTTTGCATATAATTCTCATATGAAGGCAACAGCAGCAAGAGATAGTGGATATTTTGATGATGAAATATATCCTTTATCAGTTTTTGATAAAAAGACAAAACTTAAAAGTGTTATATGTAGTGATGAGGAGATACGTGATAGTTTAAGTTTAGAAAAACTGTTGTCTTTAAAACCTGTCTTTAAGGAGGGAGGTACTGTTACTGCCGGTAATTCTTCTAGTTTAGATGATGGGGCTTGTTTTTTAATATTGGCAAGTGAGGATTTTGTTTGCAAAATGGGATTACAACCTTTAGCTTATGTTGGTGGTTTTAAAAGTGTAGGCTTAAACCCTCTTCATATGGGATTTGGAGCTTTTCTTGCTATTAAAGAGATTATAGAGAAATTTAACTTAACTCCAAGTGAAATTGATTTTATTGAAACAAATGAAGCTTTTGCAGCACAATCTTTAAGTGTTTTGAAAGCTTTACGTCAAAAATATGATGTGAGAGATAGTATTATCAATGTTAATGGAGGGGCTATTGCCTTAGGACATCCGTTTTCAGTGAGTGGCTCTAGGATTTTGTTAACTCTTGCACGTCTTATTAAAATAAATAATAAATCAAAAGGAATTGCCTCTCTTTGTATTGGAGGTGGACAGGGTATAGCGGCTTTTTTATATAGATGAATGATATTCTTATTTTAAACTAGATTTAAATTTAATGTTTTGTTAAAATCTTATGCAGTGATTTAGTTCAATGATTGATATAAAGGTGATTTTTATGGGTAATGTTTTGTGTTTTCTGTTATTTTTTGTTGTAGGAATAACTTCTTTTGCTCAAAATACTCCTGTTGTAATTATCAATTTGCATAGTAACGAAATTATTACTAAGACAGAATTTGATTCTAAAGTAAATACATTGAAAAAGACACAAGGTAGAGATTTAAGTAATGCTGAGAGGAAGCAAGTTTTGCAGATTTTAATAGCCGATGTCCTTTTTGGTCAAGAGGCTTTAAAGCAAGGGATTAAGGTTGAAGATGCGGAAGTTATGCAAACAATTAGAACTCAGTTTGGACTTTTAAATCTTACAAATGAGCAAATTAAACAAATGGTAGAAAGTCAGGGTACAAATTGGAATGAGCTTTTATCTTCAATGAAGAGGTCTCTTTCTGCACAAAAGTTAATTCTAAAGATGGCTCAGCCTAAATTTTCAGAAATAAAAATCCCAGGAGAAAAAGAAGTAGTTGAATATTATGAGGCTAATAAAACTAAGTTTGTTAATCCTGATATAGCAAGGATTAGTCATGTTTTCTTTTCTTCAAAAGATAAAAAGAGATCAGAGGTTCTTGCAAATGCAAAGGATATTGTAAATCAGATAAAATCGAAAAAGATTACTTTTGAGGAAGCTGTAAGAAAATATTCAAATGATGAGGGTTCTAAGGTTAAGAATGGTGATCTTGGATTCTTGGCAAGGGGTGATCAGAATGCACAAAATGTTCTTGGATTAGATTTTGTTAAAGAAGTATTTATGCTTAAGAAGGGAGACATTTCTCAGCCAATATCATCAAAAGAGGGTTTTCATATAGTTAAAGTTACTGAAATGTATTCTCAGAGATTTTTAGGTCTTCAAGATAAGATATCTCCTAATGTTGATATGACTGTAAAGGATGCCATAAAAAATAATATGGTTAATATTCATCAGCAGCAAATTGTTGCTAGAGTACAACAAGAGATTTATGATAAACTAAATAAGTCTGCTAGTATACAAATTTTGGATTCTAGTCTAAAATAAAAATAAGATATTATAATATTTGGTTATGGACTTGAGACACAAGGCTAGAGTATTAGCTTTTCAAAAAATTTACAGTATTGATATTAATTGTAAGGCAAAAGATAATATTTATGATATTTTTAATCTTGAAGATCATGGATTGGAGTTAGAAGAAAATTTAAAATTATTTTATTCTGTTTTGGTTAATGGTACTTATGATAATTTAGAATTTATTGACAAATTGATTAGTAATATTTCTCTTAATTGGCGTTTAGACCGTATGGATAAGGTTGATCTTGCCATATTGAGAATGAGTGTATATTCACTTAAGTTTCAAAATTTAGATGTTCCCAAGAGAGTCATAATAGATGAGGCTATTTTAATTGCCAAAAAGTATGGTGGTAAAAATTCTTATAAATTTGTTAATGGGATACTTGATGCTTTATTGAAAAATATGGAGAGCTCATTTGAAAGCAAATAAAGTGTTATTATTTTTTATTTTATTTTTAGTCCTTTTTGTATCAATTTTTGTTTATTTGAGCTTGAATCCATACGTTTTATATATGTTAAAGGGCGAACTAGATTTTAATGAAATTCTTGTAGAAGTTGATGGTTATCTTTTAAATGAAAATTTAGAGAGTGCTGAGAATGCAATAAGATTTTATTCTTATTATGCTGATACTGAATACAAGTGGCTTTCTCTTATTAAAAGGGCAAAGCTTTATTCTGTTAAAATTAAACATTATTTATTGATGAGGGACATTTTGGACTTAAGTGTTAAAAGTTTGCCGGGAAATTTAAAGCTTAGGGCGCTTGAAGTATATTCAAAACTTAAGGTAGGAGCTGTTTTAGAGGCTTATGATATTGCAAAGCAGTATCTTTTAGGATATAAGGAATATAAGCATTTGTATGATGAGGCTTTTATTAAAAGTTTAATTTTAAGCTATGATGTAAAAGATATTAAAAGCTTTTTAATCAAAATGGAACGTGAAAGAGATGCTCTTGCTTTTGAGACTATAGGTTTCAATCTTCAGAATAATGCATTTTTAATTGATGCAATGCTTTTGTATATACAGAAAAAGGATTTAGATTCTGCTAAGAGAATACTTTTGAAAATAAAGGAAGATAAGGATTTTTCCAAAGAGCTTGCCTATATTTCTTACGGTCTTGATAATTTGGATTTTACTATTGCAAATCTTAAGCTTAATAATAGTAATGAACCAAGTTTGATGTTTTTGCTAGCAGACGCCTATTTGAAGAAGGGTGATATTAACAATGCTAAGATTGAATATTTAAAACTTTATACCGATTTTCCTGATTATAGTATGATGGTATATCTTGGTCTGGCATTTATTGCTAAGAAGGAGAATGATTTAAAGCGTGCTATTGCTTATTTAAATAAGGCTAATGAAAATTTTAAAGAAAATGAAATGGTGAATTATTATTTGGCTAATATTTATTTTGAAGCCAATGATTATTTTAATGCAAATGAGATTGCAAAAAAGTATAGAGATAGTCCTTTATTTTTTAAACTTTACTTTGTGTTGAATTATGCAAATTTAAAGTATGAGGCTAAAAAGTCTTTTTTATGGCGTTTATTTTATAGATCAAATTATAGTACTGATATTGCTCAGCTTTTGGCTTGGAATTTGCTTCTTTATTCTGATCTAAAAGATTTAGATTTATTTTTTAAGATTTATGATTCTGTTGATGAAGTTCAAGATTGGTATTATTTCTATAAATTTTATTATTTTTTTCTTAAAAAGGACTTAAGTGTTGCGGAAAAGATAATTATTGAGAATCAGGTGGGCAAATATTTATATGGTTTTTATTATAATCTTGGGGTTTTAAAATTGTATCAAAAAAATTATAAAGAATCTGAAGAATATTTTAGTAAGACAGTTTCTCTTTTGCCTTTCACTCTTGATGATAAGAGTAAAATTACTTTAAGAGAACGTGAAGATGTGGCAAAAGTGTATTTAAAGCGTGGAATTAATTATCTTTATTTAGGTGAATTTGAAAAGGGACGAGAAGCTATTTTAACTTCTAATTTTTTTTATGAAACTAATGAAGGTAAACTTTATATGAATATGATAGAAATACTTAAAGAGAGGAATTAATTATTTGAAATTAAGATTAAAATCTAGAGCAGAGATTGAGAAAATTAGGGCATCTGCAAGACTTTTGGCCCAGACTTTTTTAGAAATTGAGAAAAATATTGTTCCTGGAATTAACACCAAGACGCTTGATTTGATTGCTAGTGATTTTATTACTAAGAATGGGGCTAAATCTGCTTTTAAGGGATATGCTGGATTTAAGGGAACTATTTGTGCTTCTATAAATGAAGAAGTTATTCATGGAATTCCTGGAACAAGAGAACTTAAAGATGGCGATGTTATTAGTATTGATTGTGGAGTTATTTTAGATGGGTTTTATAGTGATATGGCTAAGACTTTTAAGGTGGGTAAAGTAAGCCCTAGTGTCAATAAATTATTAGAAGTTACAGAGGCTGCTCTTTATAGAGGAATTGATGAAATGAAGGCTGGTAATCGAGTTTTAGATATCTCAAAAGCTATAGAAAATTATATTAAACCATTTGGTTTTGGAATTGTTAGGGATTATACAGGACATGGTGTTGGTTTTGCTTTGCATGAAGAACCAAGTGTTCCAAATTATTATGAGCCTTTTTTTAAAAATGTTAGAATTCAGGAAGGTATGGTTTTAGCAATTGAACCGATGGTAAATTTAGGGGGACATAAAGTTTCTGTTAAGAATGATGATTGGACAGTGTTTGCATCTGATTTTAGTTGTTCTGCTCATTTTGAACATACTGTTGCTGTTGTTGATGGTTTGCCTTTGATTTTGAGTAAGATTTGATAGATATTAATTAAGTGTTATTTAAAAGATTTGGTTTTATATTATGGAGGTGTATAAAATGAAGAAAAATTTTATTTCCGTATTTTTAGCAAGCTTTTTAGCTTTAACTATTGGATTTTTTGTTGGAATACATTATTTAGGATCTGATAAAAATACTATTGTTTTTGCACAGGAGAAAGGTGATGCTGGCGAGTCTCTTCAGGATTCTTTTAGGAAGGTATCTAAAAAGATTTTACCATCCACTGTGGAAATTTATGCTACTGGAATAGTTAAAACACGCGATCTTTTCCATTTATTCTTCTTTTTTGATATTCCAGGTTTGAACCTTGAAAAAAAGGCGCAATGGGGTGGTTCTGGGGTAATTATTGGAAGAGATTCTAAGAAAACAAATTTATTTTATGCTCTTACAAATAGTCATGTTGTAGATAATGCGATTGAATTTGAAGTTGGAACTTATGACAATAAAACTTATAAAGCAAAACTAGTAGGTAAGGATGATAAGAAAGATATTGCACTCGTTAGTTTTGAGGCTAATGATGCAGCTATTGAAATAGCTGAGCTTGGTGATAGTGATATGCTTGAGATAGGGGATTGGGTTATAGCTGTTGGGAGTCCCCATAACTTTAGTTTTTCAGTTACAGCAGGTATTATAAGTGGTCTTCATCGTTCAGTTAATCCTAATTTGAAAGCACGAAATTCATTTATTCAAACAGATGCAGCTATTAATCGTGGTAATTCTGGGGGACCCCTTGTAAATATTAAGGGAGAAGTTATTGGGATCAATACTTGGATATCGGCTTCTCCTTCTGGGGGTAATCTTGGACTTGGTTTTGCTGTTCCTATTAATAACGCTAAAAGTATTTTCGATGTTTTGATGAGTGGTAAGAAGAGTGAATCGGCTTGGATGGGAGTTGATTTGCATCGTTTAAGAAGTAAGGACCCAGAACTTCTTAAAAGCTTAGGTTATGAGGATAATTTTGAATCATTAGCAATTATTGCGGGTGTTTATGATGGTACATCTGCTTTTAGAGCAGGGCTTAAAGCAGGTGATGTAATTAGCAAGATCAATGATGTTTCAATGAATTTTTTCTACGATGTTAAGCAGTATATTAATGATTTTTATGCAAAAGAGAAGATTAAAGTTGAAATTTTAAGAGGAAAAGAGAAAAAGAATGTTGAAATAGAACTTGATGTTAAGCCCAAAATCAGTAATGAAAAGGAATATATCTCAGAGCTAAAATTGATGCCAGGTTTTACTGTTTATCCTTTAACTAAGGAAGTTAGGACTCAACTTGGTTTAAGAAATTGGACTAATGGAGTTGTGGTAGATAGTGTTGATCCAACTTTAGGTACAAATCCTAAAATTTCAACAGGAGATATCATTATGGTTGTTAATTCAAAAAGTATTAAAAGCTTAAGGGATTTTTATGATGCTGTTGAACATGGGAAGAATACTTATACTGTTTTAAGAGATGGTCAAACTTTTAAAGTCTCTTTTTAGTAATACACTTTATTTTTAGTTTAGGCTTAAAGAATGGATATCTTTAAGCCTATTTAGAGCTTAGAGTTGTTAATTTTGTCTTATTAAAATTTCTCAATTTTAATAAGACAAAATCTATGTGATGAGGTTAGTGTTTTAAATGGAAGTGATTCTAACTAAGAATTTATGTTTAAATGTTTTAGGAAAAGATGTATTGTTTATATTAATGAGTTTTGTTTTTAATTACATATGAGTAATATGAATTATTTTGTAATGTTGATCGCTTGCAAGAGTAGCAAATATATTGATTTTAATAAAAATGGTCAAATTTTAGATAAATCTTAATTTTTATGCGTTTTGGGGTGTTATATTAATGAAAAAATTTGTTTCTTATGAAGAGATAAGAATAAATGGTTTTAAGCTTGCTTATAAAATTTATAAAAATGGATTTATTCCTGATATTATGTATGTCTCTTTAAGAGGAGGAGCTTATCTTGGTAATATTATTAGTGAATTCTTTAAATTTATTAAGCTAGAAAAACCCCTTCTTTATGCTGCTGTTGTTGCAAGATCATATGATATTTCGAATAAGCAAAAAAAAATAATGATAGATGGATGGACTTATGATCCAAAATATTTAAGAGCAGGGGATAATGTTTTATTTGTTGATGATATTTTTGATACTGGCCGTACAATTATTCATTTGCGAGAAGAAGTTCTAAAGAGAGGAATAGATAGTCAAAATGTTAAAATTGCTGTTTATGATTATAAGGAACGTGGATATGTGGATTATAAGCCCGATTATTATGTTAATAAGTATTCAAGTGAAGATGAGTTAAACACTTGGATACATTACAGTAATCATGAATTAATAGGCTTATCAGAAGATGAGTATAAGTTAAGTTTTTTTAATTTAGATGATGAACTGAATGATATTTTAAAATTTTTGTCGAGCAAACTTTAGTTTTGCTCGACTTTGATATATTCCAGTTCACTATACCCTATGACGTGTAATGCTTTTGTTATTTCTCCTAAATAATCTTCTAAGATTGGACCAATTAAAGCAAAATTATTTTCTATTTGTGTATTTATTTTATTTAGTGCTTTTATTTTTTTAAATCTATCTTTCGTATGAGTTGAATAAACTTTGATGTTATACCATATATTTTTCTTTGATTTGGATGTTTGTATGTTGTTTTTGTCTTGAGGATAATATATTTTGTTAGATTTTCTTATTTTTACGATATTGTTTATGGGTTTTTGTACGTCTTGCTTTTTATTAGTTTTATCAATTTGTAGATTTGTATCTTTTTTTTTTATAATGTTATGATGATAGTCTTCTTTTTTGTGTGGATAGTTTATTTTATTGGATTTGTTAATCCTGGGCTTTTCTTTACTGTATTGATAATTTGATTTTTTACCTGTAATTTCTTTTTCTACATTTGAAAATAACATCAATGCTGATAATGTTAATGTTATTTGACATAAAATTTTTATTTTCAATTGTTTCCTCCTAAAACTTTTTATTAGAAATAAAGAGTTTTAGGAGTCCTTGGAAATGGTATGACATCTCTAATATTGGCCATTCCTGTTATATATTGTATTAATCTCTCAAGTCCAAGTCCAAATCCAGAATGAGGAGTTGATCCAAATCTCCTTAAGTCTAAGTACCAATTAAGAGTTTCTATTTCTAAATTTAGCTCTTTTATTCTTTTATTCAACTTATCCAAATTATCTTCTCTTTCACTGCCCCCAATTATTTCTCCGATGCGTGGAACTAAAATATCCATTCCTTTAACAGTTTTGCCGTCTTCATTCATCTTCATATAAAATGCTTTAAATTCTTTTGGATAATCAATAACTATGGCAGGTTTTTTGATGATTTCTTCTGTTAAATACCTTTCATGTTCTGTTTGTAAATCCATTCCCCAGTAAGGTTTTATTTCAAATGTTTTTGTTGCATTTTCAAGTTGTTTAATTGCTTGGGTATATGTAATAACTTCAAAGTTAGAGTTTATTACATCTTCAATTTTTTTGATTAAGCCTTTTTCAATGAAATTATCAAAAAATTCCATATCTTGATTACAATTATTTAAAGTCTCTTTTAAAATATACTTAAGAAAATTTTCTGCTAAATTGATATTGTCTTCAAGTGTAAAGAATGCCATTTCAGGTTCAATCATCCAAAATTCTGAGGCATGGCGTGTTGTGTTAGAGTTTTCTGCTCTAAATGTCGGTCCAAATGTATATATTTTTGATAAAGCCATTGCATAAGCTTCGCCGTGCAGTTGTCCAGTTACTGTAAGGAATGCTTGTTTGCCAAAGAAATCATCTTTAAAGTCAACTTCTTTTTCGTTTGTGATGTTATTGAAATCTAAGGTAGATACACGAAATATTTCACCGGCCCCTTCGCCATCATTTGATGTAATAATTGGGGTATGTATGTATAAAAATCCATTTTTTTGAAAATATTCATGAATTTTATAAGAAATTTGATTTCTAATTCTGGCCACAGCCCCAAATGTGTTAGTACGAATTCTTAAATGAGGGATTTCTCTTAAAAATTCAAAGGTGTGCCTTTTCTTTTGTAAAAGATATGTTTCTTGATCCGCTTCTCCAATTATATTAAAATTTGTTGTTTTGATTTCATAGGTTTGTCCTTTTGCTGGGCTTAAGATTAAAATTCCGGTTAATGATATACTGGCACCTGTTGTGAGCTTTTTTAATTCTTTTTTTTCAAATTGATGATCTTCTTCATTTATGATCGCTTGAATTCCTTTAATATTTGAGCCGTCATTAATGTCTACAAATGAGATTTTACCATTACTGCGTTTTGTACGAATCCATCCTTTCACTGTGATTATACTATCTAGTATAGGATTATTTAAAATTTCTTTGATGCTCTTATGCATATTTGCCCCTTCTATAATTTGGTATTAATGATAATTATAATTTAAACTATGATAAGTTTGAAAGTTTGTTAGGTTGTAAATATTATCAATTGTCATTGAAAGAGAATAAATTAATTTTTATACTTAGATTTAAGTAAGACTTATGAGCAATTTAAAGAATGTTATAGTTATTTTTGATTCGGGTGTTGGTGGACTTTCTTATTTTGAGTATATAAGCAAAAGGTTTGTTAAGAGAAATTATGTCTATGTTGCAGATAACAAGAACTTTCCTTATGGTGAGAAGAGTTCAGACTTTCTTTTAAAAGAGATTTTAGAACTAATTTTGAAATTGGAACAAATGTATAATGTTGCTGCAATTGTTATTGCTTGTAATACAGCTTCTATTAGTGTATATGACAAATTAAATTTTAGTTTTCCTGTAATATATACTTTGCCTTCAGTTTGTTTAGTAGAAGAGCTTGCATATAAAAGGGTTATTTTAGTTGCGACACATGCTACCATTAATAGTAAATTTATTCAAAGAGAAAAAGATTGTCATTGGGATTTAATTTTAAAATCCGCAAGTGAGCTTGTGAATTTTGTAGAATATGGAGATAGATTTAAGGAAGATGCACTTAAATATTTAAATTTCTTAAAATTAGAGGTTAAAGCTAGTAGGCGGGATATGGTTTTTTTAGGATGTACACATTATTTGCACATTAAAGATATGATTGAAAATTTTTTAGGAATTCCTGTTTATGAGAATCGTGAACTTGTGACTAATGAGCTTATTAAAGAATTAAAGAGTATTGAGAGTCGTGATGATTGTTTTACACGTTATTTTTATTTAACACAAGATGAAAATTTGTATTTCTATAAGAATTTTTGTAAAAAATATGGTTTGCATTTTAAAGGAATAATCAATTGAATGACTTTAGATTTGAGATTCTCTGGGGTGTGAATAATATTTATTCTATTGTTAATGTTAATACCAATGAAATTTATGAAGGAGTTATTAAGGGGAAAATTTTAAATACCCAGGATAAAGAATATAGTCCTTTGGTTCCTGGCGATTTTGTTTGTGGAGATATTTATGATGAGGGCAAGGTATATATTAAAGAAAGACTTAAACGAAAAAGTGTTCTTTGGCGTTATAATAAAAAGGCTGCTCTTAGGCAAGTTATTGTTTCAAATATAGATAATGTTTTAATTGTTAGTTCTGCTAATCTTCCTGAGATTAAAAATTCATTTATTGATAGGGCATTAGTAGTTGCTGAGGAACAAGGGATTACTCCTATTATTTTGATAAATAAGGTTGATGAGGGCATAAGCACTAAAGTTGATACTCTAATTAAAATTTATGAAAATTTAGGTTATAGGGTTATTAAAACCTCTGCTATCACTTTGCAGGGAATTGAAGAAATAAAGGAAATTATTAAGAATTCAAGAGCTTCTTTTGTCGGGCAGTCTGGTGTTGGAAAATCTTCACTTATAAATGAGGTGGATTTAAATGCAGCGCAGGCTATAAATGAAATATCTTATAAATATTCACGAGGTAGACATACTACAGTTTATGCTATGGCTTTTCATTCTGATAATGGAGTGGTAATTGATACTCCTGGAATAAAGGAATTTGGAATTGAAAGCTTAGAACCTCTTAAGCTTAGATATTATTTTAGAGAATTTAAAGATTTAAATGATTTTTGTAGATTTAATTCTTGTTTGCATGCAAATGAGCCAAATTGTTTTATAATGAATCAAATTGGATTTAGAATTTCAGAAGTTAGATACAATAGTTATCTAAAGATTGTAAATGAGCTTAAGAGATATAAGAGTTATGCAAGAGAAATATTTGGAAAAAATTGATTTTTATCAAATATTATCTTCAGTTGCTTCTTACGTAGCTATTTCAGATACGCTTAACCTTTTAGGTGATCAACAAATATTGAAAACCGAGGAAGAAGTTAATCGAGTATGTTGTTTTGTTAAATTGATCAAAAATCTTATTGAAATTTATGACGAATATCCAAATTCTTGTCTTGAGAGTATAAGTGATTCTATTATTTTACTTCTTAAAGAAAAATCAAGAATTTCTATTGAGGAGATTAAGAATATTATTTTTTTTCTAAGAGAAGTTTTAAGGATAATGCTTTTTTTAGATAGAAATGAATTTAAGATTCAAGATGAAGTTGAAATTTTAAAAGAATTATTATTTGTAGATCCAAGTTTAAAGCATTTATTAGAGACTTTATGTAAGTATATTGATCTTGATGAACTTAAAATCAAACGAGGTGTTGTCAAAAATTATGATGAGATTGATTTTGAAATTAGAAATTTAGATAAAAAAATTGAAAAACAGCTCAAGCAGATAATAAGCTTAAATTCGCAATATTTAACCTCTACGCTTATTTATTATAAATCAGGCAAATATACTATTGCACTTAAATCTAGTTTTAAAAATAAAATCAAGGGTAATATTATATCTATTTCATCATCTGGTGAAACATTTTATATTGAACCAAATGATATAGTGAGTGAGAATAACAGATTAGGGTTTTTAGGTTTTGAAAAAACGCGTATAGTTTTAAAAATTCTTCAAGAACTCTCAAATGAGATTCGCAGACATATTGTTCTTTTAAAATCCCTTTATAATAAATTTTTATATTATGATTCTCTAAAGGCCAGAGCAATTTATGGAATAAGAAATCAAGGAGTATTTCCTAGATTTGATAGTAATATTAATATTATCAATGCCCGTCATCCTTTAATACAGCATGCAAAATCTATAAATTTTTGTCCTTTAAACAATAAAGTTGTAGTTATTACAGGTCCTAATGCTGGTGGTAAAACGGCAACTTTGAAAACCGTTGCTCTTTTGAGCGCTATGTTCCAATTTGGAATTCCTGTTCCAGTTGATGAGTCTAGTACTTTTAAGATTTTTGATAATATTTTAGTTGATATTGGAGATGATCAATCAATTGCAAATTCACTCTCAACTTTTTCAAGTCATATGAATAATATTGCTTATATTTTAAAGTATGCAACAAGAGATAGCCTGTTAATATTTGATGAATTTTGTTCAGGTACTGATATTGAACAAGGACAAGCATTAGCTGTAGCTCTTCTTGAGCATTTAATTGATATTAATTCTTGTGTTATTATTTCAACTCATTACAATGCTCTTAAATATTTTGCATACACCCATGAATTTGTTGTTAATGCTTCTATGCAGATGGATTTAGACAAAATGGAACCTAATTATAATTTAATGTTTTCTGTTCCAGGTGAAAGCTTTGCTTTTAGTGTTGCAAGTAAGTCTTCTATTGATGCTAATATAGTACTTAGAGCGAGAGAGATTCATTTATCTAATAAGACGGGAGTTAATGAAATATTGGAAAGACTTACAAAAAAGGAGCAGGAAATTCATTTACTTGAAGAGGAATTAAAAGATAAGCTTAAGCTTATTGAACTTAAGGAAATCGAGATTAATAATATTCGGAATAATATTATCTTGAAAGAAAAAGATTTGGAAGAGAGATTGATAAATGAGCAGAAAGAATTTTTAAAAAATTCAAGGAAAATTTTAGAAAATTTAGTTAGAGAGATAAAAGAGGGCAGTGTTTGTACTACTAAAAATAAGGAATTTATATCTAATATTACGGATAATATAATTACCAAAACTACTAAAATTAGATTGCTTAATCAAGAGATTGCCACTAAGATTGAATTTAGAGTGGGTGATAAGGTTAGAGTTGCTGGGTTAAATGCTTCAGGAGAAATAATAGGTGTTACTAAAAAAGGGTTTATTGTAAATACTGGTGTTTTTAAGATTACGGTTTCATCTTCTAATTTAGAGAAAATATTGGATGATAAGAAGTCCAAAAATGATCGTGATAAAAATTTTAGTTTTTCTTTTGAAAATCAAGATGATGAATTGAGTCTAACTGTTGATATTAGGGGGATGAGAGTGGTTGAGGCTATAGACTTTTTAAACAGGAAAATAGATAATATGTTACTGAGAAATGTTTGTAAATTTGAGATTATTCATGGCAAAGGAGAAGGTCTTCTTATGGAAGGAGTACATGCATTCTTAAGAGATGTAAAATTTGTTAAAAAATATTATTTTGCTCATCCAAGTGATGGAGGAGTTGGAAAAACAATAGTAGAATTTTAAATGGGTATATCAAGGTTTGAGGAATTTGAGAATGCATTGTTTAAGATTTGTCTTGATGTTGATTGTGTTCTTGAAGATGAATTTGGTAATTCTTATAAAGTGCATCCAAGTAGGCTCTCTAGAGGGAAGGCAGCTAATGGACTTTTGGATGGGCTTTTTCGTGTTACTACTTCTTTTACCCTTGGATATGGTTCTAAATTTGGAAGAGGGTATTTAGTCATTATTGAAATAATAACTCTTGATATGGTTGATATAGAATTTAGTAACAGGGTTATAGAAAGGGGTATTAAGGTTTTTGGTGAAAAGCTTAAAGAAAGATTTCCAGGAAAAAAACTTTTTATAGTTCAGGATATTAATGTTTATAAAATTATAGGAGATTTTTTTAGTGGTGTATAATTCTCAATAATTTGGCTTTTAATAATTGAAAATTTATTGTTATACTTTTTATTGAAAGATTTGTTTATTAAGTATTTTGAGTTATTTTTTTTGTATATTAAGGAGTTTTAGTGCAGTTTGAAGTTAAAGATCTGATAAATAAAATTAAAAAAGATGGACTTGAGGAAGCTGAAAAATTAGCAAACGAGATTATTCTTAATGCAAAGAGGGATGCTGAGGCTATTGTTTTAAAAGCTGAGAGTGATGCTAAGGACTTAAAAATGCAAGCTGAAGCGGAAGCTAATGAGTATAAAAGATATTCTCTTGAGGCATCTCGCCAAGCAGTCAGGGATTTGATTATTGGTACTGAAAAAAATATTAAATCTCTTTTTAAGACTGCTTTGAAGGATTCTGTTTCTAGAGTTTATGATGATAATTTTTTGAGGGACCTTATTATTAAGGTTGTAGATATTTGGAGTAAGAACGATAAGATAGATATAATGCTTAATGAATCTGATTTTTCTAATTTATTATCTGTTTTAAGAGCAAAGATAGGAAATAGGCTTGATGATGCAATTGAGATTAAACCTTTTAAAGGCATAAGTAAAGGTTTTACAATTCAACAAAGAGATGGAAATTTGTATTATGATTTTACATCAGAAACCGTTGCTGATATTCTTTTTGAATATTTAAATCCAAGGTTTAAAGAAGTTATAAAGTTGATTTAGGAGATGTAGTATGTTAAGTCCATATTACTATGTTATGTCATCATTACCTTATCTTGATTTAAAAATTGGTAAAGGGGGGAGTATATCAGGTTTTTTTGATAACATTGAGATTGCTTTAAGCAGGGAAGATTTTCTTTGTCTAAAGGATTTGTCAGAATCTAGATTTGCTAGGGGGAATTTGAAGGTAATTGATCAATTTCTTGAATTTGAAGAAATGATGAGATATACTTTGGCAACTATTAGAGCTGAGAAGTTAGGATTTTCAAGGGATGTGTATTTAGAATCTTCTTATTTTTCTAGTTATTATTTAGGAATTTTAAAACCTCTTTGTCTTAAGGAAAATCCTTTTGAGGTAGAATTGGGACTTGATATGTTAAAGTGGCAGTTTTTAACAGAACTTGAAGTGGGAAATGATTTTAACTTTGAAAAATTGGTAATTTATTTGTTAAAGTTAATGTTAGTTTCAAGAAGAAGTCTCTTTATAGAAGAGATAGGCGAGAAGAATTTTGATGATATTTGTCAAAAATTAAGTATGCAAATGAGTAAAAATTTTTAGAGGGAATTTGAATGGAAGCTAGAGGAAAAGTAGTGGGGGTTATTGGAAATTTGGTTACTATTGAGATAGTTGGTACAGTTTCCATGAATGAGATTGTTTTTATTAAAACCGGTGGACGCAGTTTAAAAGCTGAGATAATTCGTATTAGAGATGGGGAAGTTGATGCTCAAGTGTTTGAAATGACTAAGGGAATTGCCGTTGGAGATGATATTGAGTTTACGGATAAGCTTTTAACTGTTGAACTTGGTCCTGGTCTTTTAAGTCAGGTGTATGATGGTCTTCAAAATCCATTGTCAGAACTTGCTGCTCAATGTGGTTTTTTTTTGGAGAGAGGCTTGTACTTAAGTGCACTTGATAGGAGTAAGAAATGGAGTTTTAATGCAACTGCAAAGGTTGGGGATATTGTTGTTGCAGGAGATTATCTTGGATTTGTTGTTGAAGGTACAATTAAGCATAAAATTATGGTTCCATTTTATAGAAAAGATTCTTACAAAATTGTGGAGATCGTTAGTGATGGCAATTATACTGTAGATGATAAAATTGCTGTTATTGAAAATGATGCTGGGGGTAGGCATGTCATCACTATGTCATTTCATTGGCCTGTTAAAGTTCCAATTACCAGTTATAAAGATAGACTTATTCCTAGTGAGCCTATGGTAACTCAAACAAGAATAATAGATACATTCTTCCCAGTTGCAAAGGGTGGTACATTTTGTATTCCTGGGCCTTTTGGTGCTGGAAAAACAGTCCTTCAACAAGTTACAAGTCGTAATGCTGATGTTGATGTTGTAATTATTGCTGCTTGTGGTGAGCGGGCAGGTGAAGTAGTAGAAACCCTTAAAGAATTTCCTGAGCTTATAGATCCAAGGACAGGTAAATCATTAATGGATAGAACATGTATTATTTGCAATACCTCTTCTATGCCAGTTGCTGCTCGTGAAGCATCAGTGTATACAGCTATTACTATTGGTGAATATTATAGGCAAATGGGTCTTGATATACTTTTACTGGCAGATTCAACTTCAAGATGGGCTCAGGCTATGAGAGAGATGTCAGGGCGTCTTGAGGAAATACCAGGAGAAGAGGCATTTCCTGCTTATCTTGAATCTGTTATTGCATCGTTTTATGAAAGAGCAGGTATTGTTGTTTTAAATGATGGTAATGTTGGTTCTGTAACTGTGGGTGGTTCTGTAAGTCCTGCAGGAGGTAATTTTGAAGAACCAGTAACTCAGGCAACTTTAAAGGTTGTAGGAGCTTTTCATGGTCTTACAAGAGAGAGATCAGATGCTAGAAAGTTTCCAGCCATTAATCCTCTTGAGTCGTGGAGTAAGTATAGAGGGGTTGTTGAATCTGAAAAGACAGGATATGCGAGGTCTTTTTTGGCAAAAGGGAATGAAATAAATCAGATGATGAAAGTTGTTGGTGAGGAAGGTATAAGTATTGGTGACTTTTTAGTTTATTTGAAATCTGAGCTTTTAGATGCATGTTATTTGCAACAAAATTCGTTCGATAGTGTTGATACTGCTGTAAGTCCTGAGCGTCAAAATTATATGTTTGATATACTTTACGATATTTTACAATCGGATTTTAAATTTGAGAATAAATTGGAAGCAAGAAGTTTTGTAAATGAACTAAGGCAAAATATTTTGGATATGAATCTTAATCCCTTTAAGGAAGAAAAATTTAATAAATTAGAAAATACTTTAAAGGATTTAGTACGTTCTAAGAAGTTGGATTTTTGAGGTGCATAAATGAAGAGAGTATATAGCAAGATAGAATCTATTGTTGGAAATGTAATAACTGTGATGGCACAAAATGTTAAATATGGAGAACTTGCCATTGTTAGGTCAAAAGATTCAAGTTCGTTAGCAGAGGTTATTAAGTTGGATAGAGATAAAGTTTCTCTTCAGGTTTATAACGGAACTATAGGTATTTCAACTGCAGACGAAGTTAAGTTTTTAGGTCATCCAATGCAAGTGACATTTTCTGAAAATTTGCTTGGTAGAATCTTTGATGGAGCTGGTAATCCAAAAGATGGAGGACCGCGTCTTGAGGATGATTTGATTGAAATTGGCGGGCCATCAGCTAATCCTGCAAAGCGTATTGTTCCAAGGAACATGATCAGAACAGGAATTCCAATGATAGATGTTTTTAATACTCTTGTTGAGTCTCAAAAATTACCAATATTTTCTGTATCCGGTGAACCTTATAATGAACTTCTTATAAGAATAGCTCTTCAGGCGGAAGTTGATTTAATTATTCTTGGGGGAATGGGACTTAAGAATGATGATTATTTGACATTTAAAGATTATCTTGAAAAGGGTGGTGCTTTAAGTAGGACAATTTTTTTTGTAAATACAGCTAATGATCCTGTTGTTGAGTCTTTAACAGTCCCTGATATTTCTCTTGCTGTTGCCGAGAAATTTGCATTGCAAGGAAAAAAGGTTTTGGTACTTTTGACTGATATGACCAATTTTGCAGATGCTATGAAAGAAATTGCTATTACTATGGAGCAAGTTCCATCTAATAGAGGTTATCCTGGTGATTTATATTCTCAGCTTGCATCTAGATATGAGAAAGCTATTGATTTTGAAGGGGCAGGTTCAATTACTATACTTGCAGTTACTACAATGCCTGGAGATGATATTACTCATCCAGTTCCTGATAATACGGGTTATATTACTGAAGGGCAATATTATTTAAAGGGAGGCAGAATCGAACCTTTTGGTTCTCTTTCAAGACTTAAGCAAATGGTTAACGGGAAAACAAGAGATGATCATAGAACGATTATGGATGCAATGATTAAGCTTTATGCATCTTCAAAGGAATCTATAGAGAAAAAAGCTATGGGATTTAATATGACAGAGTGGGATGAGAAGCTTATTAAGTACAGTGATATGTTTGAAAGTAAGCTGATGGACTTATCTGTTAATATTCCTTTGGAGGAGGCCTTGGATTTGGGATGGGAAATTCTCTTTAGTTGTTTTGAACCTAAAGAAACTGGAATTAGAACAGAACTTGTAGAGAAATATTGGCCTCAAAAAAAGGATTAGCAATGCCTAAAGTTAAATTAACTAAGAATGAGCTTAAAAAACAAAAAGATAGCCTTAAAATGCTTGGTAGATATTTGCCTACCCTGCAGCTTAAGAAACAACAACTTTATTTAGAAATTAGAAAAGTTGAAGCTCTTAAAAGAGCTCGGAAGCTTGAGCAAGATAGGCTTAAGAGAGATATTAAATCTTGGATTGCTTTATTTGGTGAAAAATTTACTTTCCAAGATTGGATTCAAATTAAAAGGGTAGTAAGGAGTTTTGCAAATATTGCAGGCATCAATATTCCTGTATTTGACTTTGTTGAATATGAAGATATTAAACATGACTTTTTATTGACTCCTTATTGGGTAGATAGAGGAATAGAGGTTATTAAGAGTATGATTCAGATAAATGCAGAGCTTGGGGTTTTAGATGAGCAGATTAGGTTATTGGAATCCGAACTTAATACTACTTCTCAAAGGGTAAATTTATTTGAAAAAGTTATGATACCTGCTGCAAAAATTAATATAAAAAAGATTAATATTTATCTTGGTGATCAGCAAACAGCAGCTGTTGTAAGAGGTAAAATGGCTAAAGCTAGTTTGATTAAAAATAGATAGGGATGCGTTTATGATTGTAAAAATGAGCAAAGTTTTGATTTTGACTTTATTGAAATATAAAAAAGAGTCACTCGAAATGTTAAGAGAATTGGGGGTTGTTCATATTAATTTTTGCAATAGAGTTTCAGAATCTTTAGAAAAAGTTATTGAGGAAAGGGGAATTTTGGTTCAGGCTTTATCTTTACTTGGGGATGATTCTGAAGTAAAACTTTTAAGCTCTTCAAATGAGAATTTTTTAGATGTTGCAAAGAGTATAATTAGTTTAGGTTCTGAAATTAAAGATTTAAGGGAGATGCAGCAGTCATTACTTCATAAGAGAGATATTATATCTTTTTGGGGATATTTTTCTCTTGAACTAGTTAATAAATTGAGAGAAAGTAATATTTACGTACAATTTTTTAAGTCTGGGATTGCTGAATATAAAAAATTGTTGGCATGCTCTGAAACCAAAGTTGCTCTTATTAATAATTATAAAGGTACGGCTTATTTTGTAGCTATTAATTATTCTAAACAAACAATAGATACAGCTGAAAAATATGAGTTTGAGTTTGACCTTGATTTTATTGAGAATAAGTTAAGATTTGTTGATGAAATTTTAGATCAAAAGTTGACCCAATTATCGATTTTAAATAAATATAGGGATGTTTTAAGAGATGAAATAAAAGAGTATGATCAAATTGTTGAGTTTGAGCAAGTTATGGCTGACATGGATGTAGCGTGTGATAATTTTGTATATATTACAGGATTCGTTCCGGAAGATAAGCGGGAGGATCTTAAAAATCTTAAGGGTAAATTTGTGGTACAATTTGCAGAGCCGGATGATGATGTTGTTCCTACTTATATAAAGAGAAGGGGAATTGCTAAGCTTGCCAAGCCTATTTTTGATGTTTTAGATACAATTCCTGGCTATAAAGAGAGAGATGTTAGTTGTGTTTTTATGTTATTTTTCTTTATGTTTTTTGGAATGATAATTGGTGATGCGGCTTATGGAATAATATTCTTACTAGTAGGCATTTTCCTTAGTTTAGGCAATTTTATAAAAGGTAAGCCTTTAACATCTATTCATGCTTTAATATTTTATTTAAGTACATCAGCAATAATATATGGTTCGATGACTGGTACTTGGTTTGGCAGTAATCCTTTTATTCTTGAGTTATTTCCTATTTTAAAGTCTTTAAAGCTTGGGTATTTGACGGGTACGAATGGTATGCAGAATATTATGTTTATATGTTTTACAATAGGTGTTTTGCAAATATCATTAGCTCATATATGGAATTTTATTCAAAAAGTGAAGGAAAAGCCACATATACATTCAATTGCTCAAATTGGTTGGCTTATTATAATGCCTGGGCTTTATTATCTTGTTCTCAATTTAATACTTGGCAAAGATAGGTTTCCTATGCATAGCATTATTCTTAATATGATATATAGTGGAGTAATACTTGTCTTTATTTTTGAGAAACAAGATGGTTCAAACTTCTTTATGTGCGTATTAAAGAGCTTTGGGGGAATAATAGAGCAATTTTTAGCTACTGTTTCAGGATTTGCAGACATAATATCTTATATTAGACTTTTTGCTGTTGGACTTGCTGGACTTGCAATTTCTGATAGTTTTAATAGTATGTCAGCAGCTTTATTAAAATCATCTAATATTGGTCTTATAATAAGTGGCATTATTGTGATGCTTTTTGGACATATTTTAAATATAACGTTATCTTTGTTATCTGTTGTTGTTCATGGGGTAAGACTTAATATGCTTGAATTTTCAAACCATTTGGGGCAAGAATGGAATGGGTATTCTTATAGGCCTTTTAGAAAAATTAAAAATTAAAGATTAGATAAGGAGAGAATTATGAATATAGGTTTAATAGGAGTTAATTCGGCTTTAGCAATAGCTGCAATAGGTTCAGCTTTGGGTATGGGAGCTGCCGGAAGTGCTGCTATTGGGGCATGGAAGAGATGTTATATGCAAGGTAAGCCAGCTCCTTTCTTATTAATTGTTTTTGTATCAGCACCTTTGACACAAATAATATATGGTTATATATTGATGAATACTTTAGCAGGGATAATGACACAGGCGGATCCTTGGTTATTGTTTGGAGCTGGTTTTGGTGGTGGTCTTGCAATTTCTATTTCTGCTTTTGCGCAGGGTAGGACGGCTGCAGGTGCTTGTGATGCTTTTGCTGAAACTGGCAAGGGATTTGCGACAAATCTTTTGGTTTTAGGTCTCATAGAATCTGTGGCTCTTTTTGTGATGGTATTCTTGATGATATTTAAATTTGTTTAAATATGAAGGATTATGCATTAAATTTTCTCGCAATTTGTGAGAAAATTTAATATATTTATAGATATGCTAAGACCTTTTTTGCTCCTTTTTATTTTCAGCTTTATCTTCAATTTAAGTTCATCAGGTGTGAAAGAATTTCCGTATTGGATTTTACTTGAAAAGGGACGACAATTTATTTATTCTAAAGAAGGATTTATTAAATCTAATCTTACTAGTGCAATTAATTATTTGCAGGAAGCTTTGCTTAGAAAAGGAATATATCCAGAAGCTAATTATTATTTATCCATTGCTTATAGCATGATTGGCAATGTTGTGTTTGAAAAATTACATCTTCAAAAGGCTTTGGAAGATAAAGATTATTTATTAGATAAATCTTTTGAAAAAAATATACTTTTTTCTTTGGCAAAGATTGCTGAGATTGAAGATAATTATGTTGATATGATTGATTACTTGAATGAAATTTTAAGTAAATTCTCAAGTAGTGATGATTATTATAATTATCACTATGTCGTTCAAAAATATGAGAATACTACAGGTAGTACAGGTAATAAATTTAATATGTCGTTTTATTTACATTCTTATTTAAAACAGGTAAGGGGAACTTCTGGTTTAGATTTTACTTTTAATCTTTATAGATTTAATAAATATAATATTATCGATACCCATCAGTCATTATCAAAAGTATATTTAAAGATTGGTGCTTATGAACTTGCAATTACTCATGGACTTGTAGCTGCAATTGGTATTTTGACTAAAATGTATGACTGTGTTAGTTATTATGAACCGCTTTATGAATTTAAAAATTTAAGGTCTTTTGTTCAAAAAATAAATGAATATACTGATGTTAAAACTAGTTTTGAGTCTACAGATTTTTGGGAAATAGTGTATACCATTGCTTATGCTACTTATAGTTATGATGATCATAAACACACGTTAAGAGCTATAGATACTTGGAAGTTGATTGTTGATCTTGCTCCTAAATTTTCGCCTTATGTTTTAAAATCAAAAATTCATATCAGGAATTTTTTACTTAATAAAAGTGTGTATTAGTATAATATTCCTAAATATTTTATTTTAATTTAGGGGAGGTTTGAAAATTAGTTCTTATAAAAAAAATTTTTGTATTATTGCACATATTGATCATGGTAAATCAACTTTAGCGGATAGATTTATACAAAAAGCCAAAATAGTCTCAGATCGTGAATTTAAAAGTCAAATTCTTGATAGTATGGATATTGAAAGAGAACGGGGTATTACAATTAAGAGTCAAGCAGTTACTATTGATTATAAGTGTAGTGATGGCAATACTTATGAACTTAATTTTGTAGATACCCCAGGTCATGTTGATTTTTCTTATGAAGTTTCAAGAGCAATTTCATCTTGTGAGGGAGCACTTTTACTTGTTGATGCGAGTCAGGGAATAGAGGCTCAAACTGTTTCAAACTTTTATATGGCATTTGAACATAATCTTGAAATTATTCCTGTTATTAACAAAATAGATCTACCAAGTGCTAATATTGATTTTGTAAAAGAGCAAATAGAACATGATTTAGGATTAGATTCAAATATTGCTGTTCCCATATCGGCTAAGAATGGAATAGGAATTGATGAGTTGCTTGAGGCTATTTGTAAATATGTTCCATCTCCCAAAGGTAGTGTTAAGAGTTCATTAAAGGCTTTAATTTTTGATTCACATTATGATTCTTATCGTGGTGTTATTGTTCATTTTAGAATTTTTGAAGGACAAATCAAAACTGGCAACAAGATTAAATTGATGCATGCAAATAGGGAATATTTAGTGGAAGAGATTGGAATTTTTAGAATAATTCTTGAAAGAAAAGAGATTTTGGAAGCAGGTGATGTTGGTTATTTTATTGCGGGCATAAAGAATATATCAGATGTTAAGATAGGAGACACTGTAACTCTTGTTGATAATCCAGCAAGTGCACCTCTTGAAGGGTTTAAGGAAGTTAAACCCGTTGTGTTTTCTTCTATTTATCCAGTTGATGCTAATCAGTATGATGATCTTTTAAAGGCAATGGATAGACTTAAATTAAATGATGCATCGCTTACTTTTGAAAAAGATACCTCAGCTGCTCTTGGACATGGATTTAAATGTGGATTTTTGGGACTTTTACATTTAGAGGTAATCCAGGAAAGAATTGAACGTGAATTTGATCTTAATGTGATATTAACATCACCATCAGTGCGTTATAAAATTATTCCCAAAAAAGGGAATTTCTATTTTATTGAGAGTCCTGAACAATTTCCTGGAAATGAAAACATTGAAGTTGCTCTTGAGCCTTATATTAGAGCAAATATTATTGTTCCCACTGAATTTTTGGGGAATGTTATGAGTGTTTGTTTGCTTAAAAGAGGCGTGCAAGAAAATTTGATTTATCTTGATACAAAACGTGTTGAAGTTATTTATAAAATGCCACTTGCTGAGATACTTTTTGATTTTTACGATAAGGTTAAATCTGTAAGTCGTGGATATGCTTCTTTTGACTATGTACTATTAGGATATGAGGAAACAGATTTAGTTAAGTTGGATATTTTAGTTAATGGGGATAGAGTTGATGCATTGTCTCAGTTAGTCTTTAAGGATGGTGCGAGAGCAAAGGCTTTAAGTATTTGTAAAAAATTAAAAGATGAGATTGCAAGACAACAATTTAAAATAGCGATTCAAGGAGCTATTGGTTCAAACATTATTGCGCGTGAAACAATTTCACCTGTTAGGAAAGATGTTACTGCTAAATGTTATGGAGGCGATATTACTCGAAAAAGAAAGCTTTTAGAAAAGCAAAAGGAAGGGAAGAAGCGACTGAAGATGATAGGGAATATTGAGATACCACAAAGTGCATTTCTTGCTATTCTTAAATCAGATGATAATTAATTTTATGTTTAAACAGTTAAATTTTTAGTGCAGCGATATTCATTGTTGATGTTTGGTACAATTTAATAACCAAGTTATAAGATATTTCATTTTTATAAAATATTATTAAATTGTTTTAAAGTGTTATAAACTGTTATAAAATTATTTTATACCAATAAAATAATTTTATATGGAGATAGTTTATGCTTAAACGTAATAAGGTTGTTCTTGTTGGAGCTGGTGGTGTTGGCTCAAGCTTTGCTTATGCTTTGACAATAGATAACTCACTTGTTCATGAGCTTATAATTATTGATTTAGCTCAAGACAAAGCTAAGGGTGAAGTCATGGATTTAAACCATGGTCAGATGTTCTTAGAAAAAAATATTAAAATAGAATTTGGCAATTATGATGATTGTTCTGATGCTGATATTGTTGTAATTACTGCAGGTCTTAATCAAAAACCAGGTGAGACAAGACTTGACTTGGTTGGCAAAAATACTAAAATCTTTAAAGAAATTGTAGCAAGTGTTGTTTCAAGTGGATTTAGTGGTATTTTTGTAATTGCAAGTAATCCTGTTGATATTATGACTTATGTAACAATGAAATATTCCAATTTTCCAACTCATAAGGTTATTGGTACAGGGACAACGCTTGATACTTCAAGACTTAGATATTTTTTAGCTGAGCGTTTTAATGTTAATACTCAAAATATACATTCATATATTATGGGTGAGCATGGAGATAGTTCTTTTGCTACTTGGGATGAGACTAAAATAGCTATGAAGTCTTTATCAGAATATCTTGCTGAAGGAAAAGTAAGTGATGCAGAACTTGATGAGATGCACAAGAATGTTGTTAATGCTGCTTATGAGGTAATTAAACTTAAAGGTGCAACTTATTATGCTATTGGACTTGGTATTAAAAAAATTGTTAATGCAATAATTAGTGACCAAAACCTTATTTTGCCGATATCTTCATATATTAATGGGCAGTATGGTAATTTTGTTAAGGATATTTATATTGGAGCACCTTCTGTTGTTTGTAAAGATGGTATAAAAGAGGTTCTTGATTTTAAAATAAGTGATAGAGAGCTTGAAAAATTTAAAATTTCTGCTAGTCAATTGAAGAGTTATATTGATAAAATAGAGTTTTAATTTTGCCCCAATTGGGGCTTTTTTACTCTTCTAGTAATCTTTCTCCATGTTTTCTATGTTCAATAGCTTCTAGTAATGATTCCCTTGAAATATGGTTTTCTTCTTTTAAATCCGCAATTGTTCTTGCTAGTTTTAAGATTGAATGAGTTGCTCTTGATGATATATTGAGTTTATTTAATATATAAATCATTTCTTCTCTAAGTATTTTATCTAATTCACAAAATATAGCAATATGTTCTGGTTTAAGATCAGAATTCTTGTGAATATTTTCAATATTTGCGTATCTTTTACTTTGTATGTTCCTTGTTTTTATTATTTTCTGTCTGATTTCACACGAGCTTTCATTATCTTCTTGGAATAATTTTGCATTGTCTACTGGTTTAACTGGTACCCTAATATCAATTCTATCAAGCATTGCTGCTCCAAGTTTTTTCCAGTAGTTTGAAACCTCTTGTTGTGAACAAAAACATTCTGTATCATTTTTTCCAAGGTTGCCACAAGGACAGGGGTTTGTAGCAATCATTAACTGAAAATTTGCAGGATATTTAAATGATTTTGAACTTGCTCTTACTATTGAGATCATCTTATCTTCTATTGGTTCGCGAAGTGATTGTAGTATTGATTTTTGGAATTCCAAAGCCTCATCTAAGAATAAAATTCCATTATGAGCAAGTGATACTTCACCGGGAAGTGCATTGGAGCCTCCACCAATTATTCCTTCTTTACTCGCAGTTTGATGGGGTTGTCTAAATGGTCTTTGTCTTATGATTTTTGTATCTATTAATTTACCCGCGACTGACCAGATTCTGTTTGTTTCAATGATTTCTTTATTTGTAAGTGGAGGTAAGATTGACTGTACACATTTGATGCTGAGAGTTTTTCCACTTCCAGGAGGACCAAATAACATGATGTTATGACCTCCAGCGACTGCGATTTCGAGTGCTCTTTTTGTTCTATGTTGTCCTTTTATGTTTTTAAAATCGTATTCAAATTTTTCTTCATTGTATTCTGTTTTAAAGTTAATTGTGTGTTTTGCTGGAAATATATTGTTGTTAAGATTGCTTATTATTTCTAGGGCTTCTTTTAAAGTTTTTACTCCCCAGATGTTTAGATTTTCTATTAAAAGAGATTCTTCTAAATTGTCAAAAGGTATGATTATACATTTGATTCCTCTTTTCTTTGCAAGTGAAATGGCAGGCAATACTCCTTTAATTGCTCTTATTTGTCCGTCTAATTGTAATTCACCTAATATTAAAACTTCTAAGTTATTGTTTTGATTTTCTTTTATAGTTATAATGCTTGTTGCGATTGAAAGATCAATTGCTGTACCGATTTTTTTGATACCGGCTGGTGCTAGATTGATTAATATCCTGTCTTTTGGAAAAGTAAATTCTGAATTTTTGATAGCTGATTTTACCCTTTCTCTTGATTCTTTGATTTCACTTCCAGCTAGTCCAACAATGTCAATTCCTGATATTCCTTTTCTAATATCTACTTCAATTTCAATGAGTTCACCTTCATATCCTATTGATGAGTGAGAGTATATTTTCATATAATTCTCCTTAAATTAAAAGTTATTTAATGGTATTCAAGATCTTTTTTAGAGCTTTGTATGGTAGCATGAAGCAATCTTTTCTATTTGTATATAAGAAATTTTCAAAATTTTTAAGACTTTTATCAATTTCTTCTAAATTTTCAAAATTTTTATTGATTGTTTTTGTTATGATTTCTAGTATTTCTTTTCTAGGTTTATTATCACATAGCTTAGTTAAGATATAAGCACTTGAGAGAAAAATTATGCATCCATATGCGTTGTATTTTAATCTAATTTTTTTGTTGCTTTCATTGATTTTAAAAGTTATTTGGTCACCGCACTTAGATTGATGATATACTGAACTTTGATTTCTATCTGTTTTAAAATAATACTTTTTTATTTTGCTAAATCGTATTAGTTCTTTTTTTGTTTCTTCTGAAAACATATTTCAATTTTAAGAGGTTTGCTTGATTAAATCAATAATATTTTTATATTGATTTAATTTAAGTTTTATGTAATGAGTAAAATTTGTACACATTATCTTTGATATTATTGAGTGTTGTAATCTTTATGTAATATGATTAATAGCTTTTGTGAGCTTTTTTAAAGATAAATTTAATAAAATGCTTTTATTGTGCTCTTTAAGCAGGATATGAAAATATCAATTTCTTCTTTTGTATTGTATAAGTAAAAGCTTATTCTTAGTAGATGGTCTTTTTTGATATTTTCTGAAAAAAATGCAAGGTAAGCGCAAGTTTTCCCAGATCTAATTGCAATTCCCATTGTATCAAGATATGTCTCGATGTCGTGTGAGTGAATATCTTTTACTGTAAATGATATTATTGATTTCCGTTTGATATTTTTATTTAGAATGAATTCAACTTCATCAATTTCTTTTAATTTTGCAACACAATATTCAATCAGTGTTCTGTCATGTTCTTGAATAAATTCCATTGAGACGTTATTAATATATTCTATTGCTTTGCCAAGACCAATAATTCCTGCAATGTTTGGTGTCCCCGATTCAAATTTATTTGGAGGTTCAAGGGTTTTGAAGTTAAGCTCTCCATTTTTCATGAAAATATCTTCTATGGTGTTACCTCCTAATTTGGAACTGTTGAGTTTATCTATAATTTTATCTGATATATATAAGACCCCAATGCCTGTTGGAGCAAGCATTTTGTGTCCTGAGAATACTAAAAAATCACAGTCTATTTTTTTTACATCTATATTCATATGTGGTGCCATTTGAGCTGCATCTATGAATAAAATAATTTTATTATCTTTAGCAAGCTTTCCAATTGTTTCTAAATCTTGTATAGTTCCTAGTATATTGTTTATGCTAGATATAGCAATGATTCTTGTTTTATTTGTAATTAAGTTTTTTATTTGTTCTGGTTGAATGATTCCCATTTCATTAAATTTTGCAAGTTTAATTTTTAATTTTAAAAATTTGGCAATATTTATCCAAGGAAGCAAATTACTATTGTGTTCGAGCGTTGTTGTAATGATTTCGTCATTTTTTTTTAAAAGTTTTGAAAAAAGTAATGAGTTTACTACTGTGTTTATTCCATCTGTAGTACCAGAATTAAATATTATGTTTTTACAAGATTCTGCATTGATAAAATTTTTGACAATTTTCCTTATTTTTGCTACTTTTAAGCTGGATTGTATTGCAAGTTCATGTCCGCTTCTGTACACATTTGCATTATAATTTGTGTAGTATTCAACTATAGATGAAATCACACTTTGTGGTTTTTGAGAAGTTGCGGCATTGTCAAAATAAATGATTTTTTTATCATTAATAGTTTTATTTAGAATAGGGAAGTCTTTCCTTAGGATTTTGACTGTTTCATTTGTGTCTTTTATAAGATTAAGATTCATTTGTTTAGTACTCTTTATTTTTATGTAAGAATTTTTATTTTAAAAATTATACCATTATTTTTTATTTTATTTTGACATATAAAATTTCTTATATTTTTTTGTTAAGTTAATTTGTGTTCTGATGTCTATATTTTATCATTATGTTTAATTTTAAGCTTTTATCTTTTAAAGATATGTTTATGTTATAATTCGTTTTATGAAAGAAATAATTTATAGATTTGAAAAAGCAGAGGATTATAAATTAGTACCTATTAATAATATTTATGGCAGTGTAACTAATACTGGAGAGATTTTTTGTGATCTTGTCTTTGAATCCACAGAAATTCCTGAAGAAATTGTTTATACTAAGACTAAAGAGGGTGTCTTGGAAGAGATTTCTGGAGAGTTTAAGGGTTCTAAAGAGAAGATAATTTTAATAAATTCTTTTGTTGGGATTTCTATTACAAAAGATACTGCTAAAAATATTGCTTATTGGCTCTTAAAAAAAGTTGATGAATTAGAAGATAATGAGTAAAACTTCTGAGGAAAGAATTAAGATTTATTTATCTAAGCTGTCTAAGTATAAAAATAAGATTTTAAAAGAAAACAGTATAAAGGATATTATTGAACGAGCAGATATCTCTGATGCTGATATTGAAAATATTGAAATGCGTTTTTCTAAGATATATGATAGAGCTCGGCGATTAGAGGAAATGGGGGAACTAAGCGATTCTTTAAGAGAACTTGAGACTATATATTTGTATTCTCTTCATAATAAATCTATTTTTGCTTCATTTTTTAATTTTTATAAGAGACTTATAAAAAGAATAGATAGTAAAAATTTAAATAAAAAATTGATACATGTAAGTTTACAGGCTCGAGAATTTGGAATAGTGAGTGGGATTAACTTAAAAGATTATGATGAAGCTGAGAGGTTAAAACATCGAGTATTAATATTATTGTTAAGTTTTGTATTAATAGCTATTATTGCATTTATTACATATACAATAATGCATTCCTTTATTGTTGGCTATGAAAAGCTTGATGAAGTAAAAGATGTGCATAGGACTACTTTTCAAGGGTTACCCTCAGTTACAAGGGCATCTGATTTAGTGGTTGAATCTGTTAATCTTGCTGCAGGTCCTTATGTTTTATATCATGTTGAAGTTGAAGATGCTAAGGTGTTAGTTTTTGAAGATGCACATGCTTATCAGCTAAAAGCAGGAGTTGTTTCAGCTAAAGATCCTATTAAAAGGATTTATTATGGTGTTACTGTTTATGATGATTTGGGAAGGCCTATTTTAAATAAGGTTTTTGAAAAGACAAGTGATTTTCCTAATAAATGGAGTAAAGGTGTGTATGCCCCAATTGATTTTATATACAGTATTTCTAAAGAGATTAATGGGCATCCTAAAAAAATGGTTCTTGATATACGTTTAGTTGAATTTTTTAGTGAAGTTGATAATTTGTCTAGTGTTAATTTAGAAACAAGTTCTTCAATATTAAATTTTAAATATCTTGGAAGTTATTTTAATGAATCTTTTGGAATTTATGAGGCTAATTCTTTAATAGAGGTTTACAATGATTCAAAGGATAATATTAAAGATTTGGAAATTGAAGTGATTTATGTTTCTAAGGATAGTCAGATTATTAGGTCGCTGCAACGAAAGTTAATTTCTGAATCCAATTCTTTTCTTAAGCCTTATTCTAGGCAAAGTTTTTCGTTAAAGACTATTTTCCCAAAAGAGATTTATCCAGATATTAAAGAAGAGTTGTCCTCTATTAAGATTGTGAATGTATTTGTAAGATAGTATTTTTATGTATAAAAATATTGATTTATCTATAGAATTTCTTTTTCTTTAAACTTTGAAATAATATTTAGAGGAATAAGCGTTGTTGTAATACTGATTAGTGTGTAAGATAAAAGAATAATTAAGCTAAATTTGTAACTTATTTTGATATTAAATTCAGAGATATAATAATCAGAGTTTAAAAGTTCTGTGTTATCAGTTCCAAATATTTTTAAAATTGTATTAATAATAATATCTATTATATTAATTAAATGTTCGATATTAATGGTTATATAATTTCCAATAATTATTCCTATTATACAAGATATTGAGCTTAGAACAAGTGCTATTAATATAAATATTAGTTTGAGACTTGAATTATTCATTCCAATTGATTTAAATATTGCAATTTTCTTTTTATTTTCAAGTATTAACATACAAAGGGATGAGGATATATTAATACTTGCAAATATTACAATAAATGCCATAATAAATATTAAGAGTTTTTTGCTGATATCTAAGTTTGTATATTTGTTTAAATAAAGCTCATAAAATGTTTTTATTTTGTATTCTTGGAATTCTTTTTTAATGTTTTTCTTTAAATTATCAGTTTTTTCTTTGGTATTGGGTTTGATAGAAATTCCAATTATACTTTTTGAAAATTCTTCCGACATGATATTTGAATCTTGTAGTGAAATGAGAACTAAGTTTTTATCAATTTCTCTTAAACCCGTTTCAATGATTCCGGATATATTAAACTTTTTTGCTTTGGGGAATATCTTTTGATGCTTATTATTTGGTATTACTATATAAATAGATTCGTTGATGTTTAAATTAAGTCTGTCTTTAATTTGTTTTGATATCAATATTTCATTTTTGTTGAAGCTTTTTTTGCCGTCTATTAATTTTATATGCTTATTTTCATCAATAAATTTGTTCTCTACTGCTCTTATTAATACACCTTGTTTTTTATTATTTCCGATTATTCCGTAGGTTCTTCTTTCAAAAAAATATCTTAGTTCATCATGTTGGTATTCTTTTTTTAATTTTTCTAGCTTAGATCCAAGATATGTATCTTTTTGAATTTCATTATATTCAATTTGTACGGAAAATCCTTCATTTTCAATGTATTTTTCTATTGTAGAATTCATTATATTGTTTGACATGTAGTAGACAATGATTAAAGGAATCATGACTAAACTTAAAGACATTCCAGAACCAATCAAGGCTTTTTTATTTTTTGAATTTATAAATATTATGTATGCTATTTTTGTGAGTTCTTTGATATTTGGACGCATCATATTCTCTTTAATGTTTTTTCTTTAAATTCATATTTAATATCTGCTTTGTTTGAAAATTCTGGATTGTGACTGACTAAAATTAGTGTTTTGTGAAATGTTTTAGCTGTGTTTATTAATAAAGATTCTACCGTTTTTGCGGTGTTAATATCCAGATTACCAGTAGGTTCATCGCATAAGATTATATTCGGTTCATTTATTAAAGCCCTTGCAATTGCTGCTCTTTGTGCTTCTCCTCCTGAGAGCTCTGAAGGGTAGTGATCCCCTCTTTTATCTATTTCTAATATTTTCATTAAGCGTAGAGCTTTTCTATTTATTGTTTCTAAGTTATCTTTCCCTTCAATTATTTTAGGTAAAATAATATTTTCAAATACACTAAACTCATCAATTAAATTGTGATTTTGAAATACAAGACCTATTTTTTTGTTTTTATATAAACTTAGGGTTTTCTCATTTGCATCTTTTAAAGATATTCCGCATGAAATTATATCGCCTGAATCCATTTTATCAATTCCTGATATGATGTTAAAAAGTGTAGATTTTCCACATCCGCTTTTGCCTTGAATTGAAATAAAGTCACCATCTTTTACATTTAAATTTAAATTTTCTAATACTTTTATTTTTGTTTTGTTTTTAGTATATGTTTTATGTATTTCCGTTATACATATAATATTTTTCATTTATGAGGCTCCGTTTATTTTATCAACATATTTGATCTTTTTTGTTACCTTTAGACTTGAGCATATGGTAAACAAGCAAGCAAAAAATAGTGTGAACATTAAATCACTTAAAAATATTTTAGGTGTAATTGTATTTTTAACTATTTTTATTTCTATATTTTCTAGTTTTAATTTTAATATATAATTTATAGTATTAATCAGGCTATTTATTAAAATATCAATTACATTTAAAATTTCATTGATATTTGAAGATATTATAATGCCTGTAATTAATCCAATAATGCCCCCGAGTATGCAGATTATTACTGAATGAATTAAGAAAATCTTCCTGATTTTTTGCGATTTAAGCCCTAAAGATAAGATTATTGAAATTGATTTGCTTTTATTGATTATTATTCTTTTTTGTAAATAATATGTGTTAACGGCAATGACAAGAAATATGCTTGTTAAAATGATTAACATTGTATTCCTCTCTATTTTTAGTGCTTTATAGAATTCTTTATTATATTCGTTCCATGGTTTAAATTGGATATTGGGATTAATATTTTTTATTTTGTTTATTAAGCTTTTGCTAGGATATAAATTTTGTGTTTTGATTTGATATTTAATGTCTGAATCTTTTATAATTTGTTTTTTGTAAAAGTAATTAATGTTCATAAATATTGTGGATTCATTTATTTTGGCATAATTGCTCTTAAAAATGGCTTTTATTTTGAAGTATTTTATTTCGTTTTTTAATGTTTGTAAATTTTTTATTTCATCACTTAATATTAATCCTATTATGTCGCCTTCAAGTAGGCCTAAGTTGTATGAGAGTACATCTCCTATTATGATTTCATCATCGTTAAGTTGAAGCTCAGATTGTGTAAGGCCTGTTAGTAGGATAAAATTTTTATCTTCTATGATGTCTTTTGTGTCAAGTGCAATTATATTCAAGATACTTGGATAGTAATAGTTTTCGATTCCAATACCTTGTGTTTCATAGATTTTATTTATTTGAATTATTTCTTTAATCTCTTTAAGAGCATTAAGTTCTTGATCATTTAATTGGCTTTCAATTTTTAAATTACCGCTCTCTAAAGTAGATATGCTTGTGAAAAAGTCATTTTGAAAACCATTCATTATTGATATTGTGATAATGATAATGATTTGTCCAAGTACTATGCTTAAAATTATTACAATTGTGAGTGATAAACTATTTTTTTCATCTAAAATCAATCTTTTCAATAAAAATTTATTTAATCCCATTTTTATCTCTCTTAATATCTTTTTATTTCTTCAATAATTTCGTCATTTTTATATCTTACTTTAAAGATAGGATTTCCATCGTAGTATATTTCTTGTTCGTATTCATGATCATTAAAATAGTCAGTTTTTAATAATATTAAGTTATTCTCATAAATTGTTTTTGACGTTAGTCTATTATCAGAATTATATTCATATTTTGTTTTAGTGTTATGTTCTTTTTTGTTTTCTTTTACAATTACATTTTCAACTATAACGTTTCCAGATTCATTATATTCAAAATCACTGATCTCTGTTATTTCATTGTTTTTGTATATTTCTTTTTTGATTAAGTTAGGACCTTTATATTTTGATATAATTTTTATGTTGCCTTCTTCTTTTTCTTCTGTATTGATTACTTCATTATCATCTAAATATTGATTTTTTTCTCTAGATTTGATTTTGTTATTGTCTAATATTATGCTTTCTAAATGTCTTTTTTGATCATCATATTGAATTACTTTTGTTTTGGATTTTTTTATGTCAAAGTATGTGGACTTGATCTCTCCATTGATTCCGTAATTCCAAACTTGAAAATCTGAACCCGTTATTTTTAAAAGCTTACCATTAGAATCTTTCATGTAGTGTAGTGTTTTTGGCTTTTGATTTAAAATTTTGATTTCTTTATAAATTAAATCATTGTTTTTGTAAAAATAATTTACAGATTCAAGAATTATTCCTTTAGGACTATATTTTATTTCTTGTATTTTATTATTCAAATTATCATAAATTTCTTCTTTTGTTTTGATATCTTTTTCATTATAGAATGTTAGTTTTTTTTTATCATCTTTTATTGTTTTCTGTGTTTTATATTTTATCAGTTGTAGGTCTTTAAAGAGACTAAATTTTTCAATTTCATTAATTTTCATGTATTCAATGTAGAATCCTGTTTGTGGAATTTCATATATTTCTTGATACTTATTGAAAAATACGTCGGATATAAAGTAATTTTGCCCATATGTACTTGGTATTATAAATATTAAGAATAATATTACTATCTTTGGTGTCATAATAATTTATTCAAGTAGTCATCAGTGTTGAATTCTTTAATATGTTCTACTTGTTCTCCAAATGTAAAAAAGTATATTGGTTTCTTAAATAATTTTGAAATATTTATTATTCCACCTGCTCTAGATGATGAGTCAAATTTTGTGGCTATTATTCCATCAATTTCTATTGCTTTGTTAAATATTTCTGTTTGATTGTTTATATTCTTTCCAGCGATAGAGTCTATTACTAGTATCTTTTTATAGTTAACATCTGTTTTGATCATTTGCTTTTTGATTACATTATCCATTTTTTGGAGTTCTTTGATTAGATTTTCTTTGTTTTGAAGTCTTCCCGCTGTGTCAATTATTAATATATCATAATTTTTGGTCTTTGCACTTGAAATGCTGTCAAATATTACTGCTGCTGCGTCGCTTCCTTGATTTTGAGATATGACTTTAATTCCTATTTTTTCGCTCTGTATTTTAATTTGTTCAATTGCTGCTGCTCGGAATGTGTCTGCTGCAGCTATTAATACGTTTTTACCTTCATTTTTAAATTTATTTGCAAGCTTTATGATGCTGGAGGTCTTGCCAACTCCGTTTACCCCAATTATCAATAAGATGTTTAATCTTTTATTCTCTAGGTTGAGGGATTGTTGGTTTATGTAACTTTTAAGAAAGTCTTTTAGTTTTAAGAATGTTTCTTCTTCATCTTTGACCTTAAGTTTTTTTATATTTTCTATTATTTCAATTACTATATCATTTTTAATATCTGCTTCTAAGAGAATATCTTCTAATTTTTCAAATATTTGTGTTTTTTCTTTGTTCTTAAATAAATTTTTTATCTTGTCAAAAATACCCAAAATTCTCATTCTCCTATTTTTTATTGTTTACTAAGTAATTTTACAATAATTTATTCACCTCTGCTTGCTTCTTGAATATATTTTACCAGATGAATTATTAACGGTATAAAACTGCCAACAGAAAGTGTGATTCCTGTACCAAGTAAAAATGTTGTAATCATTTGTTCTGATTTTACGTTGTATAGATCTTGAGGTGTTATTTTACGTTTAATAATATTCTTTAAAGCGATATTATAAAGTTCTGATGATTCATTATATTTTGTTATGGCAAAGGCAGTACCTATTAAGCTTAATGTGAAGATTCCGAGGTTTATATAGAATTGATCTCTTTTTATGATAAGCTCGCTTTTATTGTCTTTTAACATTTCAATATTAATTTCTTTATCTTCTTTGCTTATCATTTTGAACATGTTTTTGTATCCTTTAGCTTGTAATAAAATAGATTCTATGCCCTCAGGTTCTTCAATTTCAATTGGAGTTTCTCCTATGAATATTCCTTTTTTAAATACTTTGGATGTTACATTACTTGTAATTGGTATTTTTCTATAATTTGCTTTTTGTAAGTTAATATTTAAGTTAATTGTATCTCCGCTTTTTACCTTTTGCTTTACTGTATGGGGTTTGTAAGTTGTGCTTATGATGTTAATGATAATTTCTTTGTTAGGGAGTTTAGAAATATCCCATATATCATTGTTATATATTCCTTTTGATACAAATTGTTCATTTATATATATTTTGGCATCTAAATTATTGATGACATTGATCTTAATCTTAATAAATTCTCTTCCTAATATTTCTTCAAAACTAAGCTCTGCTATTTTTTTTGCAATATCATCAACGGATGATGATAGGTGAAAAATTTCTTTTTTAACCTTGACTCCTTGAGGAGTGATATTGCTAATTTCAACTAGATAATATTTTTCTATCTTTTTAAGATGTATGTAATTGATAAAAAATAGTTTTTGGCTTATTAAAAATTCTGTGTTTAAATTTGATGGATGTATTTTTTCTTTATGTTTTATGTATTTTGTTTTCATTTTTTTTAAATTTATAAGGTACTCTTCAAATTCTTTTTGTTTAATTTTAATATTTTCAATGTCTTTTTTAAGCTCATTTATCTTGATTTCTATTTTATTTTCTTCTCTGGAACTTATTGCATTCTGTAGCTTTTTTTTGTCCATATCTTCTTTTAGTTTGCTGATCTCTTGTTCTTTATTTACTATATTTTGATTTATGTAAATGCGTCTGATGAAATCTTTATCATTGTTATTGACAATATGTTCATTGATTGTCTTATAAATTTTATCTAGTGTTTGTTCAATGCCTTCTTGAAGATTTTTATTTTCATCTTGTGTGTTGATGATATAAGAAAAGCCATACTCAATGTTATTTTGAGGATATGCTAGTTTTAATGTTAAGATTAAAAATAATATTATGATTAACTTAGATTTTTCCATTTAAGATATTCTTCTATAAAGTTATCAATGTTTCCATCCATAACAGAGATGATATTTGGATTTTCAAATTTTGTCCTGTGATCTTTTACTAAAGTATAGGGTTGAAAGATGTAAGACCTTATTTGATTGCCCCAAGATATATCTTTTTTCTCCTCTTGTTTAGATTTACTTTTTTGTTGCTCTAGTATTTTGTAGTGTTCATAAAGTTTTGATTTTAATACTCTCATTGCTAGATCTTTATTTCTATGTTGGCTTCTATCAGTTTGAGATTGAGTTACTATGCCCGTTTGAAGGTGAGTAATTCTAACAGCAGATGATGTTTTATTGACATGTTGCCCTCCTGATCCCGAGGCTCTATATGTATCAACTCTAATATCTTCTGGTTTAATTGTTATTTCAATTTTATCATCAATTACAGGATCAATGAAAACAGATGCAAAAGATGTGTGTCTCTTTTTTGCAGCATCAAAAGGAGAAATTCTTACAAGACGATGTATTCCTACTTCACTTTTTAAAAATCCGTAAGCATATTCTCCTTTTATTTCAATTGTAACAGATTTAATGCCTCCCTCAGCTTCAAGTAAGTCTATGAGTTCTGTTTTGTATCCATGTCTCTCAGAATATCTTAGGTATATTCTATATAACATGCTAACCCAATCACAAGCTTCTGTGCCACCTGCTCCTGAGTGTATTGTCAAGAATGCATTATTTATATCAATATCTTCTTTAAAATAAGATAATGTTAGGAGATGCTTATACTGTTCTCTTAGTTTATTAATATCTTGATCAAGTAGCGCTGTGTCTTCTTCGCTTTCTGCAATTTCGCAGAGTTCTCTTAAGTCTTTGAGTTTACATATCAAGTCTTCCCAAGGTTCAATTTTGGCTTTTAAAATATTTTGATTTTTAAGAATCTTTTGTGCTTTTTTATTATCATTCCAGAAATTTTCATCATTTATTTGTTTTTCATATTCTTTAAGTTTTACCTTGATCTTATTGCTGTCAAAGCTTCCTCCAGACATTTTCAATTTGTTCCAAAAGTTCATTTATTTTTTCTCTCATTATAGACCCTCGATATTATTTATTAACATAATTATATTTGGAATTAAAGATAAAATGAACATTATAAAAAAATACATTGTTTCATTGGCTAATATTTTTGATGTTAATTTTTTTTCAAAACTTTTCTTTGTTAGGGTTATTAATATAAGGGCTATTAGGACGCTGAGTGAAGACAAAATGAGTATTTTGATGCCTTCTAAAAAGTTATGACTTTTATCTAAGGAAAAGAATGTTATTGCAATTAAACTGCTATTGGATAGCAGAAAGTCGTTAGAATATTTTGATTTGTTGTTGTAAACAATTAAGATATTGTTTAATGTTTTTAGTATTATCGTTAGTATGTAGATCAATGTTATATATATAATTGGTATTATAAATAATAAGTTATGTTCTGAGAATAATTTATAAAGGTAAAAAAGACTTGAATAAATTAATAAAGAAGTTATTATAACAATCAAATACTTTTTTGATAATGTCTTATTATCTTTGATTTTTATGTCTTCAATTCCGATAAAGTGTATTAGTAATAGATTATTTACTAGTAAATACATTATTAAACTATTTTTCATAATTTATATAATTTCTTCTCCATTGTCATTTTTATATTTTATTGTTTTTGCTTGATTTATGCTTAAATGATGCAATATTTTTTTTATCTGAAATGTTAAGCTATATCTTTTTATTAATGTTGAACTTATCTGTAGGATAAAAATGGATATTACAGCTGCTAAAGTTTCAAGTGGAATATAGCTTAATGTTATAAAATATACTAAAGATAATGTAATTCCATAAAGTATTTGTTCAAATTTAAAGGGAGGGGCTATTTGCAATTCTGTGCTCATTGTAAATACTAAAATCATTGGAATTGGTGACATTATTAGAGTTAGCATATCAAAACTTATATGACTGTAAAGACCAAGATTTTTGAGGATATAAGCAATTAGTAGCAGACTTATATAAAAAGATAGTGGTATTAATTTATTGATGATAAATTTTCCAAGAATAAATGAGAAACCAATATAAATCAGAATGGGGGATAGATATTTTTCGTTTTGTAATCCTAACAAGTTTTCAATGTGAAATCTTGGTATCATTATATTTATATTAGACAATATATTGTCATTTATGAATTTTTCAATCATATCAATGTGCTTGTTTTCATACCTTTTAAATTCTTTTAGGCTTTCTAAATTTTGAATGTTTGAACTTTGCTGCATTATTTTATTCCAGGTAGGAATTATATCTTCTTGCTCTGAGAGTTTTTTAGAATATGTATGCTTAAAACTTGATGGAAAGTTTAGTAATAAAAACATAAACGATATTAATATGGGGTTTACAAGAAATTTGGAAAGCTTTGAGAAATAAAAAAATACTAAAAATGTAAAAAGTAATGATATTATTTTTAATATTATAGAGAAATTTAAAGGTAAGATTATATTGATAATTAATGAAGTATATATAAAGAACGAGAGATATTTATGTTTGGATTTTAGCATTATTGTAATGTATGAGCACAAGCTTATCATTGTTAATATTAAAGTATCAATTAAAAATTTTATGTTGTTTGTAAAAGAGAATATTAAACTAGGTATTAAGGCTAAGATAATAGTTAAATAGATATCTTTTAAGTTATTCTCAGTGTATATTGGTTCATTGTTGAGGCTCAGATTTAAAATCTTTTCCTTTATTTCTTTTTTTACTTTGTTTATTTCATCTTCTGTTTCAGTTTCAGTATATTGCAGATATTGTAATTGTGTATTAGAGATGTTATTTTTGCCCTTAATCTTTGATAAAATAATCTCTTCCATATATCGTGGTGAAAAACTAGGTGTTTTTAAGAGTTTTATTTTACTCAATATTGATTCTTTTTTTAATATTGTAATGCTATATATATCCCTTGTTATAGGTATATTTAGATTGTTTATTTTTATCTTATTTGCGGGATTGTTTACAAATATGTCATATTTTTTTGTATCAATATCTTCATTTATTATTTGTTGGATAGATGTTCCAATTTTTACTTTGATTATTTTACTTTGTATTTTTTTGTTGCCGTTTATGGTTATAAACTTTTCTTTATATGGGGAGTTTGTTTTGAGCGTACTATATACATTATAAAGGTCTTCGACATTAGCTAGAAGTATGTTTTTATTTGGATTTATATTGTTTTTTATGCTCTCTTCATTGTATAAAAAGTGCATGATTACTTCATGATTTGAATATGGATATGAAGTATTGGGAATTAATTTGATCGTTAATCTTTTATCTTGAAAGATATTTAAGTTTTCAAGTTTTTTTTTTAAGTTATAGTTGCTAAGTACTATTAATATTTCTTTGAATTTAAATATTTTGTCGATTGTTTCAAAACCATAAATAATTTCATCTAATTTTTCTTTTATTAATATTTCTGAGATATTTGTGAATGGATCTTTACCATTTATTAAGAAAAGCATTTTATCTATTTTTTTGCATTTACTTACATATTGAAATAGTGAATGTTCATTAAACCAGGGAATTCCTAGTCGAATTAACTTTTCTAGTGTTTTTTCTCTTGATTCTTCCTCAACTGAGAGTTCTTGTTCGTTTTTGATTCTTCCGTGAAATCTTATTAATGCTGATTTTAATTGGTGTTCACCTGGAAGATTGGCTGTATATATTTTTTCTATTGTTCCAGATATTGGGGAATATGTGTATAGCTCTGCATTTTTATTTTTTGATAATATTTGACCTTCTGTGATTCTTTGATTTTCAATGATATATATTGTAGATTTTGCATTTTCTGTTTCTAGTGGAATTAAGACACATTCAGGCATTTGAATTTCATCTATATTTACTTTATACTGTTTTTTTATTTTTAGCGTTTTTGAGTTAGACATCAAATATTTCCTCTAATATATTTTCTATAGCTTTTTTCACTCATATTTAAAAGAATTGTAAATCTTATTGCTTTAAATAGGAATAGCAATAAGAAAAATGGTAATGAGAGAGAGAACAAAATTGTAAAATTATCTTTATTGATTGCAATATTAGCGGGTGTTTCTTTATATATTAAGATTGGATTTCCATTATCTAAGAATAATTTTGGGAGTTCTTTATTAAGGTTTTTGGATATAAATTCTTTGTCTACTTTGTATACAGTTTTTTGGTTGATAGTTATTTTGTTGTTTTCTATTTCAAAATAGTCCTCTTTTACATGTGTGTTTACTTTGCCATATTGAGATGTGATTTTATATTTAAGCTCATTTTGGTAAAATATGTGATACATATAACCCACAATATTTGGAATTTCTTCATTGTGTCCCACCATTAAGTAAATGTTGTTGGGGTTTAAATAGTCAAAATAGTTCAATTTTTTACTGTAAAGATAATTAAAATTATTATAAGCATTAAGTATGTTTTGTGCATAAAAAAATGGCATTAATGATGCTATGAATAACATTATATGTATGAGGATTTTGAATTTTAGGATTTTTGTTTCTCGTTTTTGTTCTTTGATTTCAATTAAGGATAAAAATGTGTGTTTGAGGTTGCTTTCAGTTTTTATCCAAGTGAATATTAAAAAAATACAAAGTGTTGATATTGATACAAAAATAATCAGAAGTGCTTCGAGGTTGGTTGTGAGAAAATTAATGATAACAATAAAGTAAAATACTATAAATAAAAATAAAAATATTGGAATTTTAATTTTCTTAATTAATACTGTAAAGTTAATATCCCTTAGGTATATTTTATTGTAATTTTTATTAAAATTATCAATTAATGTAAATAATAGGTAAGAGAGTATAGTTAAAGGATAAAAATATAGTATTTCATCGCTAAATATGAATATAGTACATGAACTTATTAGAAAAAGGATTATAAAGGGTGCATATTTGATGTTTAATAGTAATAAAAGTATTATAATTGTTATGAATGTTACGCTTGAGAAATATTTAATTTTAGTTTTGTAGTTAAGTGAGTGCATTTCTGCTTCAATCTTTTGATCTTGCTTTAATTTTCTAAGATCGCTACTGGTGAATGCTGATTCGACATAGAGTATTTTTTTCTTTTCTATATTGAAGAGGTTAGATAATTTTTTTAAAAATAGATCTTTTCGAAGATCATAGTCATTAAGGTGAATTAATTTATTTATTGTTATCTCTTTGAAATTGGGGAAGTCTAATATATTTACTTTTGTTGTGTATTCAGATATTGTTTTATATCCTAATGAGTTTATGTAGTCATTTGCGGTTTTTAAATCTTCTTCTCCTTTGAAATATATTGGTTTATAATCTCCAAATTTTGCCATATTGCAAGAAATTAATAATAGTATTAACAGTATATTTAAAAATTTTGGTAGTTTCATTTTTTCCTTTATAATCTGTTATTTATATTATTCTGTTACATATTACCCATGCAGAAATTATGCCAATAAGTATTCCTGTAAATACTTCCTTTTTTTTGTGTCCCTTAACCACTTTGATTTTTAAAGGTTCAATTTTGATTTTCATTTTTAGTTGTTCTGACAAAGCGTTTAGATATTCTGCTTGAACCCCTGCCATGTATCTGACTCCGAATGAATCTCTTATTGTTATTAAAGCAAAAGCCAGAGCAATAATAAAGTTAGTATCTATTCCTTCTGTTATTAATACTGATGTGGCAAGAGCTGTTACTGTTGAAGAGTGACTGCTGGGCATTCCTCCTGTTTCTAAGAAAATGCTTTTTAAAAGGTATTTTGGATTTGTTTTGAATTTTTTTGTCTTCATTGCTTGAATAATATATTTAATCATTTGTGCAACAATGCCTGAAACAAAACAAGACAAGAAAAGGTCATTTGTGAATAACTCTTTTATCATGATTTGATTACTCCGTTTTATATTACGAATTGTCCATTTTGTATTATTGTATGTTCTTTTCTTGATTTGTCAATGCCAATAACGTTTATGTCATTACTACCAATCATAAAGTCTGTATGAATTAAAGAGACATTACAGCCATAATCTAATTTTTCAGCATCAGTCTTTAGTTCTTGTCCGTTGCTTAAGCAAGAGGAATATGCATTGCCCAGTGCAATGTGGCAACTTGCATTTTCATCGTATAGTATATTGCAAAACGTTAAACCACTTTGATATATTGGAGAGTTACAGTCTACTAATGCAACTTCTCCTATATATTGTGCTTGCATGTCAGTTTCCATATGTCTTTTTAATATGTTTCTTGATTTTTCATTGTCACATCCAAAGTTAATTACTTTTCCTTCTCTGAATTCTAGCCATATTCCGGTTATTAAGTTTCCAAGTACCGTTACTGGACGGGTTACATACATGATTCCATTTGTTTTTTTGTAATTGGGGGTTGTATAAACCTCTTCAGTAGGCATGTTTGCATTAAATTCAATGTTAGTTCCTCTTATTTTTTCACTTCCACCTGTCCAAATAGAACTTTCTAGAAGATATATTTCTAGATTTGTTTTCTGGTTTTTAAAAATTATTTTTTCTAATTTGAATTTATTTAAGATTTTGCATCTTTGATGAAGTTTTTTCCCATGGTCTTCCCAAGCTTTTATTGGATCTTTTGAGTCAAGTAACATGATTTTTTTTTGAATTTTAAAAAATTCTTCTAATGTTTTTTGACTCTCAGGTTTATTTAAAACTTTTGCAGCCCATTTTGGACCTGGAGCACAAATTATGCACCATGCTAATTCGTTATTCATTATTGCACTTGAAACTTTTCTTGATGCTATATTTAGTGCTTTAAAGTATTTTGATATTTTTTTACTATCATTATCTTTCAATGTGTCTAAATTTTCTGTGTTATCAATTCGTATTTTTGCCCATTTTTCATTTATCATTTCTTCAAAAAATTTATGCTTGAAATCTGGAATAAACTCTAAGAGATCTTCTGGTGATGATTTTAATCTGGTTTTTAAAATGTCAGTGTCTTCAATATTTAATTCTACGTATTTTGCCCCATACTCATAAGCTTTTTGTGCTAGAATTTTTAAAAATTCATAATTTTCAATTGAACCTGTAATAAGTACGCATTGATTTTTTTGTAAGTTAATTCCTTTTAAGATAATGAGCTCTGCATATTTTATTAAGTCTGTTTTCATATTATGTCCTATGCTATACAGGTTCTTCTAAAATGTTGTCATTAATGTAATGTGCAACAGCTTCATTGTCATTAGTGCCTATTATTTCTAAATACGATAACATTTTCTTTAATCTATAATTTGCATTACCCATTAATAATCCTTTATTTACATTTTCTAGCATGTCAACATCATTAAACCCATCTCCGAATGCAATTGCTTCATTTAAATTAATATGAATGCTTTTAAGGACGTCTTTTAATGCACTTCCCTTTGAAACTCTGTTATTAACAATTTCAAGTGAGTGTGGTGTTGATAAATAAGCGTTTATTTCTTTTCTGTATTTTTCTAAAATTATTGCTTCGTATTTTATTAATTGTGGTTCTTCATCATGCAGTAATAATATTTTTGCTATATTGTTAAAATTTTTAATTTCTCTAAAACTGTTGACTTCATGATATTTTATACTTATATCTTTTAGTTCATGTTCTATATATTTGTGTTTCCTTAACAATTCATGTTTTTTAAATATATTATTGATAGCATTTTTAGTTGTGTTATCAGCGTAAAGCTTTTCATCTATATCTTCAGATTTCTGTAAAAAATGGGGTATATCTTTGTATTTGTTCTCTCTGAGATTTAAAATCTCATTTACAATTTCAGAGGACAAATCATAACTACTTATTAATTGCCATTGATTATTATAGACTCTTGCTCCATTTAATGTTATAAAAAATGAAACATGTGAGTTTAGGTGTTCTGTAAGAGAAATTATTTCATTTTTACTTCTTCCTGTTGCAATAATAAACTTTTTGTTTTCTTTTGTTAGTTTTTTTATTACAATCTCACTAAAAGCCCCTATCTGGCTATTTGAGAGTAGAAGTGTGCCATCAAGATCAGAAATAACAGCCTTAATATCTTTCATACTTTTGTCCTTTGATTTTACCGTTGGATTTAATTATAACAAATAAAGAAATTTTTTAAAATTGAATTATTTGTTATAATTAAATAAAAGTTACTTTTTAAAGTCTAAGGAGCTTGCTTTTATGGAAATTAGTACAAAAATATTTTCTTTGAGAAATTTGATGATGAAGAGTGAAATCGATGCGTATTTAATAGCAAGTTATGATCCACATATGAGTGAATATTCTCATGTTAGATTTAATGTTCGTGAATTTATTACAGGATTTACAGGAAGTGCTGGGACAGTAATTGTTACAGAAACAGAGGCAGTGCTTTTTACAGATGGTAGGTATTTTTTACAAGCATCGAGTGAACTTAAAGGAACCGAGTTTAAATTGATGAAGCTTGGAGTTAAAGGGTATCCGGATATTTTTGGTTACATAAATGCAAATCTTAAGGGCTTAAGGCTTGGGATTTATTCTGAAGATGTTAATATAAAATTTTATAATGATTTGGTTCAAAATTGTAGATATACAGATATTGAGATCTTACATGAAGATTTAGTTTCTAAGATTTGGCAGGATAGACCCGGTTTAGAAAGCAATAAGATATTTGAATTGAGTGGAGCTCAAAAAATCGATAAAAGAACGGATAAACTTGATAAAGTTAATGCAAAATTAGAAGAAAAGGCAATTGATTTTTGTATTATAAGCTCTTTGGATGAAATAGCTTGGCTTTTAAATTTAAGAGGTTTGGATGTTGAATCATCAGCTTTATTTTATGCTTTTTTGTTTATTGCTAGAAGTGAGAGATATAAGAATGTTCTTTTTGTTAATATTGATAAACTTGATTCTGAGTTAAGCGAGAGGTTTGAGGCCGAAGGTTTTGAGATTGAAGATTATAGTAATTTTTATTCGTTTTTAGCAGAGATTAATCATGAAGGAAAATTTTTTATACCAGTTGAAAGTAATGTTAAAATATTGGAATCTATTGGCAACCCAAATGCAATACTTGGAGAGAGTATTGTTAATGAACTTAAGGCAATAAAATCAGATTATGAGATTAGTAAGATGAAAGAGGCTCATATTATTGATGCTGTGAGTTTGATTAAATTTTTGTATAAATTTAAGAGTTTAAACAAAGATGAGCTTTCTAAGTTAGATGAGGTTGATGTTGCAAATATGTTGTTAAATTTTAGGACAGCAAGAGATGAATTTTTTAGTTCCAGTTTTGATTCGATAGTTGGATTTAAAGAAAATGCGGCTTTGCCTCATTATCGACCCACAAAAGGAGCTAAAAATCTTGATGGTAATGGATTGCTTTTAATAGATTCTGGAGGTTCTTACCTTGAACTTGGTACAACAGACGTTACAAGAACTATTTTAATTGGAGAAGCATCTTGTAAAGAGAGGGAAGATTATACTTTAGTTCTTAAGTCTTTTATTGCTCTTGCGTCTTTAAAATTTCCATTTGGGACTTTGGGTTCTTCTCTTGATGGTGTTGCTCGATTTCCTTTGCTAAAGCAAGGATTGAATTTTGCTCATGGAACGGGTCATGGGGTAGGCTTTTTTCTTAATGTTCACGAACTTCCTGTTTCTATTAGTCCTTTGTCTACTTATTCTTTTAAAGGTTCTGAAATTGCTTCAATTGAGCCTGGGCTCTATCGAGATTCTGAATATGGAATTAGAACTGAAAATTTAGTTTTTGTGAAGCAAAGTTATTCAAATGAATTTGGGACTTTTTTGGAGTTTGAGAATCTAACTCTTGTACCTTTTGAAAAAGAATTAATAGTTACTGAAATGCTTTCAAAGGATGAATTAGACTATATTAATAGTTATCATGAATTTATATATTCTAGTTTGAAAGAATATCTTAGTGGTGATGAGCTGAAATTTTTAGAGATATTAACTAATAAGATATGAGATTTGTAAGCTTATTTGTAATATTTATTGTTTTTGGTTTTGTGCATTTATTTTCGCTGTCATCGGATATTATTTTTCACGATTCTTATAAGGATGCTATGGATGAGGCCCGAAGTTTACATAAAAATGTTTTAATATTGGTTGGAAAAGATATTAAAGGTAATTTGATAAGAGATTTTTTAAAGTCGTTTGAAGATGATAACCTTCTTAAGGCTATTGCTAAAAATAATGTTTTTTTAATTATTGATGTGAATAATGAAATTTTTGGTGAGATTAATTTAAAAAAAAGTCCCACTTTGTTTTTTGTTGATTCACAGAGTGAGCAAATTAAAGCCGCGTATGTTGGTTCTATTAGGGATACTGTTCAGTGTAATCAAGAGTTTTTAAATTATGCTTTGGGAGTTTCTAAATTAGATGATATTATTCATAAAAAGAATAACTATGAAATTAATACTCTTGATGACAAAGTTTTTTTTTATAAAACATTGGACGGGCATTGGAGATTAAGAATGAATGGTCAAGACAAAAAACTCCTTCCTTCAAAAATAGAGCTTAAGGAGTTTTTAGTATTTAAGGATGAAAATGAGGGTAAGCTTTATGCTTTTCCTAAGTCTAGGAAAGGTAGTATTTATTTCTCAGAAGCAGAAAATGAAGAATGGAAGCTTTTTGGACAAATAAAGTTATAATTTGAATTTTTTTTGAGGGTTTTATGAAAATAGTTTGTTATCCTAATGATCTATTGCGAATAAAGACAAAGACGGTTTTAAATATTGATAATGAGCTTAGAAATACTGCTTTTAAAATGGTAAATTTGATGGATGTTAAGAATGGTGTTGGGCTGGCGGCATCTCAAGTAGGTCTTGATTTGTCTATTTTTGTGGTCAGAGAAAATGCAATGTCAAAACCTTTAATTTTTATTAATCCTTTGATAACGGAAACTTCTTTTGAACTGGTTCTTTATAAAGAAGGTTGTTTAAGTATTCCGGGAGTTTATTATGATCTCTTGAGGCCAAAATCTATTATAGTTGAAGCTTATGATGAAAATGGTGAGTTTTTTAAGATTGAAAGTTCAGGTTTGTTAGCCAGAATTGTTCAGCATGAAATGGATCATTTAAAAGGTGTGCTTTTTATTGATTATTATGAGGATAAACTTAGGAATAATTTGTTGAGGTCTTATATGAAAAAAAGGAGGTTTGTTAAAACTTGAGGATTTTTTTTGCAAGTTCTGACAGTATTGCTTTAGAGGTTTTAAGGAAAGTTTCAGATCATTATAATGTAGTTGGTGTGCTAACTGCTCCTGATAAACCTAGTGGTCGTGGTCTCTTTTTAAAAGTTAATGACATTAAAGTTGAGGCTATTAATAGGAATATTACTGTTTTAGATCCCGTTGTACTTAATTCTGATGTAATAGGAATGGTTAAGAAATTAAAACCCGATCTTATGTTAGTTTTCTCTTATGGAAAGATATTTAGGCAAGAATTTTTAGATATTTTCCCAATGGGTTGTATTAATGTTCATCCTTCTCTTTTACCAAAATATAGAGGTCCTTCCCCCATTCAAACCGCTATTTTAAATGGTGATACTATTGGAGGGATTACTGTTCAAAAAATGGCTTTAGAGATGGATAGTGGCAATATTTTAGCACAGAGTCAGTTTGAAATAAAGAGCTTTAATACAAGTGCTGATATCTTTAAATATGTTTCTTTAAATAGTTTTAATCTTGTTTTGGAAGCTTTAAGTAAACTAAACAAAGGACATATTGGCATTGTTCAAGATTCAAACCAGGCAACATATTGTTCTTTTTTTAATAAGCAACATAGAATGCTTAATTTTAATTTGAGTGCCTTTGAAATTAAGAATAAGATTAATGCTTGTAATCCTTGGCCACTTGCAAGAGCTAAGCTTGATAAAGATGAAATTATTTTTCATAGAGCTGACTTTATAAAGACTACTGATTATAGTGATCAGGCAATAGGAAAAATTGTTTCATTTGATCCTAGTAAAGGTATTTTGGTGAAGACAGAAGATGGAATTTTATTGTTATTAGAACTTCAAAGATCCGGGAGAAAGGTTGTAGATTATAAGTCTTTTTATAATGGAAATAGAGATTTAATAGGTAAAATTTTTTCTTAAATCTTAAGTATAAGGATATAAGGAGATGATATAGTATTGAGTGATAACAGACCACCACATAATAAAAATTTTTTAGATAATAAAAATTTAAATAGTAGTAATAATTTGTGTGAATATAATGAAAATTTCGATAGCAAAGTTCTCATTTTGCCCAAACATGTAGCTAAGGGTTTAATACTTACTATTTTTGGTTCCTTAATTATTTCGTGTGCAATATTTTTTATTTTTTTAGAAAGCAATGATATTGTTGTTGTTCCAAATCTTAGTGAACTTTATCTTGAAGATGCAATTACTGAGCTTCAAAATAAAGAACTTATTCCTTATGTTGAACTTAAATTTTCATCGACTTCTCTTGATAAGGGAAAGGTAATAGATCAAAATCCTAAGGCAGGTACTGTTTTAAGACTTGATAGTAAAGTTAAGATCTTTATTAGTAAAGGAGCTGTGATCAATAAAGTTGATAGTTTTATTGGAAAAAATATTGATGATGTGCTTATTAATTTAAAAGCCAATTCAATTAATAATAACAGGATGTTTTATCATTTGTTAAAACCCATTGAAATTGAGAGTACTCTTCCAAAGGGGACAATAATCCGCCAGGAACCATCTCCAGGTACGAAGATTTCAAGCTTAGTTGATCTTCAATTTTTAGTAAGCAAGGGGCAAGGAGAACCCCCTGTTAAATATGTAAAAAATTATATTGGTCTTTATTATAAAGATGCGATTATTTCTCTTTTAAATGATGAGATTGATTTTGATGTGAATTTGTCAAGTGGCAGTGATTTTGGAAGTGTTATTTTTCAATCTTTATCTCCCGGTAGTAAGATTGAAAATTTAGATAAATTAACAATTACTATTAATGAACCAAGGAGTAATGATACAGGTGTTTTTGGGTTTTTGACTTATAAATTGGATATGTATCCATCTAGTGTGGATATAATGGTTAAGATCAAGGATCCTAATGGAAGTAGTTCTTTGCTTTATTCTTTTAGATCTAAGGGCGGACTTATTAAATTGCCTTATGAGGCATTAAAAGGTTCGATAATTGAACTTTATATTTATGATAGGCTTGTAAATCAAACAGTAGTAAACTGAGTTTATTTGCTTTATTTGTATTTTTTTTTCACTTTTAAATTCACTTTTAAAGTGAATTTAAAAGTGAAATGTTTGATAATGTGCTTATTTATTTGATGCATATTTAAGATGTTGAAAAATATTATTTACTATTCATTTTTGATGTGATAATAGCGGATGCTACGATTGTAGCCGTTTCTGTTCTTAAAATATTTGATGAAATGTTATAGGCATTAAAATTATATTCTTTGATTAAGTTTATTTCTTTTGTTATAAATCCTCTCTCTGGTCCAATGATAACAACTGTATTTTTTGTTTTTATATTTAAGTCAACTAATTTATTTTTGCTTTCTCTTTCAAGTAATATTTTTGTGGTATTAGATCCCTCATATTCTGTGTTCTTTAAAACTTCTCTTAGATTATTAAGAATGTTGACTTTTGGTATGTAGGTAATTCCACCTTGCATAGCACCTTCTATTAGATATTTTTCATATTCTCTTTCTTTAAAAAGTTTGGAACATGAATAAGATTTTTCGCTAAGTAAAGCATTAAAAAAAATCAGTTCAGATATTCCCATGCTTCCAAGATGTGTGATTATTCTTTTTGCTGCAATTGGTCGTAATAAACCAATTATTACTTTTAACTTTTTTAGTTTGTTTGACTTTGCTATTTTATGATTTTCTCTAAAAAAAAGTTTTACATCTTTTTGATATACGCATGAGTAAATGTGTTCTTCCCCAATAATACCAAACTTAAATGTTTCATTATTTTTAAGTTTTAATATCTCATTAATGTGTTTTACTCTTGAATCATTGAGTATTAATCCGTTTTTAAGTTCGTCTGGGTTTATTAATATTAAGTTCATTGCTATATCTAATCCTTTATTAATTATATTGTATTTATGTTATAATGAAAAATCGATTGATTTAGGAGAAAATATGGCAATTAGTTTAACTAAACAAGAATTTATTGATAAGGTTTTTGATTATAAGAATAATAAAGAGTGGGATTTCAAGGGAAAAAAACCTGCAATAATTGATTTTTATGCTGATTGGTGTGGTCCATGTAAAATGCTTGCTCCGATTTATGATGAACTTTCAAAAGAATATGGAGATAGGATTGATTTTTATAAAGTCAATACTGATAAAGAACAGGAAATTTCTATGGCGCTTGGTGTGCAAAGTCTTCCTACTATTATTTTTGTTCCTGTTGGAGAAAAGCCAAGGGTTTCTGTTGGTTTTATTCAAAAAGATTCTTTTGAAGATGCAATTAAAGATTTGTTTAAAGTTCATGTGTAAAGAATTTTAATAAAAAATTAAAATCTTGTCTGTTTATATAATATTTTTTTAAGTTATAATTATTCTAGGATATAGTGAATTGATAAAAGAAGAGTTAAACTTATGGGCAGAAGGTGTTGAGTTTAAACATTGGGATGCTTATTATAATTTTATTTTATCTGTTCTAGATTTTCTTTGTATTAAAGAATATGAACTTTCTGTTATCTTGTGTAATAATGAGTACATTCAAAAGTTAAATAGTCAATTTAGACAAAAATCCGAGCCTACTGATGTTCTCTCTTTTAATTATCTTGAAGAGAGTGGACAAATAGATCATAAAATACAAGGTGATCTTATAATATCTCTTGAGTATTTAGAGTTTAGTTCTTTGGAGTTTAATGTTGAACTGTACGATGAGCTTCAAAGGAATACTATACATGGTATTTTACATTTAATAGGATATACTCACAAAACAAATGACTTCCAAAATGAAGAGATGTTAATTATTCAGGAGAAAGTTTTAAGAGAAACCAGAAGGGTATTTTGATGTTCAAGTTTTTGAGTTTTAAAAATAAAAAAATAAGAGATGATGATTGTAAAAATATTGAGGAAAAGTCGAAATTTGAAACATCTTTGCTTAAGAATTTTAATTCTCTAAAGGAAACAATTGTTAAAGAAATTATGATTCCAAGAATAAGTGTGGTTTTTGTTGATTATTCTTGGAGTAAAGATGAAATTTTAAAAGTTGTGACATCTAGCAATCATTCAAGATTCCCCGTTTATAGAGAAACAATAGATGATATTATTGGGATAATTCATACGAAAGATATACTTTTGCATATGTGGAAGAGAGATTTTTATGAAATAGATCTAAGAGATATTATGCGAAAGGTTATGTTTGTTCCTGAGAGTAAAAAGATTGATTCACTTTTAAAAGAGTTCCAGGAAAATCATGTTCATATTGCTATTGTAGTTGATGAATATGGGGGAGTTGCAGGTCTTGTCACTCTTGAAGATATTCTTGAAGAGATTGTAGGAGATATTCAAGATGAGTTTGATAATGAGCTTGATGAAATAGTACCTCTTGATGATGGGAGTTATCTTTGTACCGCTAGAGTTTTGATTGAAGATTTAAATGAAAAGCTTGGATTAAGTCTTCCAGATGGGGACTTTGATACTCTTGGGGGATTTGTTTATGATCTATTCGGAAGGATCCCTTTGAAAAATGAGAAAATAAAATATAATAATTTAACATTTACCATTAAAAATATGCATCAAAGAAACATTAAAGTAATAAAAATTTCCCAGAAGGAAGGTTTATGAATTTGAAGAGATTTTTGCCAATGCTTTTAATTTTTAATTTAAATTTTGGGAGTTTAATAGGTGATACTACAACCGCAATCAAATATTATCAAAAGGCGCAAACATATTATCTTATGCAAAAGTATTATGATGCTATTGACGAACTTCTTGAGGCTGTAAAGATTAATCCTAATTATTATGAGGCATATAAGTTTATTGCAGAAATTTATTATCTATTGAAGATATATAATCAGGCTCAGTTTTTTATAGAGAAAGCCTATAAAATGTCAAATGGTGATACTAAATATAAGATTCTTTATGCGAATATATTGCTTAAAAATAATAGAACAGCACAGGCTAAGAAATTTTATTCAGAAGTTTTAGCAAAGCAAAAAAATAATATTGATGCTTTAGTGGGACTTGCTTCAATTTTTGAGGAAGAAGGATTGCTTATTGCAGCTGCTAATTATTATCTATCTATTCTTGAGTATAATCAGACAAATTATAATGCATTTGAGCGTCTTATGAGCATTTATGAAAAATTAAACATGAATGATAAGGCGCAGCATTTAATAAACAAAGTAAGGGGTAATTTTACTTCTTTGCCAGATTTTCATAAAAGGGTGGCAGAATTTTCTATTAAGACTAATAGTTTAGGAGTTGCTGAGAAATATGCTCAAAATTACTTAATGTTGGTAAGAACTACTTATAGAGATTTTGGACTTGTTGATGCTTACCGTTTACTTGCCCTTGTTTATTTATATCAGTCTAAGTATGAAGATGCAACCGATTTTCTTCAAAAGGCAATACTTGTTGATCAAAATTCTGATGAACTTTATTATTTGCTTGGTTATTCTTATTTGAAGCTTGAAAGAGTTGATAAAGCCGTTTTAAACTTTGAGAGAGCTAAGAGTATGAAAAAGGACTTGGAATTTTATGATATAGCTCTTGAGGAAAGTTTTTTTGTATCTAATTTTAGGAGTTCGTTTCAAAAAAATAATGGTACTAATATAGGAATTTCTAAAAGATATGAAAATGAGGGATTGAAGGCTTTTAAAAATTTAAACTTAGATAGAGCAGTATTTAATGTAAGGAATGCTATTGATATTTATCCTGATAATGATAGTGCTAGATTTTTACTTGCTAAAATTTATAAATTTATGAAATTAGATGTGATGGCTTATGAGGAACTCTATTATTTAATAGAGCATAGAAAGGTTACAGATACTAAAATTTTAGATTTTTATGATGTAGTTGCATTTGATATTAGAAGTTCTTTATTTTTTAAATATGGTTATAAGACCATTGGTGATTTAAATAGGCTTTATAATAATCAAACAGTTTATAGAGTAGGTATTTTTACTCAAAATGAGAACAAGGTTTTTGGTGCAAATGATTTAATTTTAAAATATGCTGAGAGAATACTTGATCGTAATTTAAATATAGAAGTAGTTAATTATAGATTCGATTATAATAAAGATAAAGATTATTTGGTAAGTAGTTTTTCTGAAGAATTTTCTTATGCAAGGAATAATAATCTTGATTTGTTTTTGATGTTCGATCTTGATGTAGATGTTTTTAAAAATTCGGCTAATTTAAGAGTAGATATTTTTTCAGGTAAGACGGGTGTTAAAGTTAAGACTTTTGACTATAATTCGGGAGGAGTTCTATATTTAAGTGATATTTTAAGTTCTTTTTCTAGAGATTTTAATGATTATTTACCTAAAAAGGGAGAGATCCTTCAGATTAAGAGAGATGATGTTCTCATTAATCTTGGACATGTGAATGATGTGAAAAAAGGTGATGTTTTTTTAGTTCTTAAAGAAGGTGCTTTAAAGTATAATAGTGATAGTTCTAGTTTTATGAGCTATAGTAAGTCAGATATTTTAGGTGAAATTTCTATTGAAGAGATTGGCGATTACATTTCTAGAGGGATTTTAAAAGCACCTACTCTTTTAAGAGATTATATTCAGGAAGGATATACAGTTTTTATAAAAAAATAGTTTGACACTTGTGGTTAATTAATTTATTATTTAATAATTCTAGTAGATAATACAAAATAGATGGAGGAGTTGTATGAAGCTAGCTATTAACGGTTTTGGGCGTATAGGTAGAAATGTTTTTAAAATTGCTTTTGAGAGAGGAATTGAAGTTATTGCAATAAATGACTTAACAGATCCTAAGACACTTGCTCATCTTTTAAAATATGATTCAACTTTTGGAATATATAATAAAAAAGTAGAGGCAAGAGATGGGGCAATTATAGTAGATGGAAAAGAAATAAAGATTATTGCTGAACGCGATCCAAAAAACCTTCCTTGGGGCAAACTTGGAGTTGATGTTGTAATTGAATCAACAGGTGTATTTTCATCAGCAACAAGTGATAGAGGTGGGTATCTTGATCATGTTGAGCATGCCGGTGCTAAAAAAGTAATTTTGACAGTACCTGCTAAGGATGAGATTAAGACAATTGTACTTGGTGTAAATGATCATGAGATTACTTCTGATTTGAAAGCTGTTTCTAATGCTTCATGCACAACAAACTGTCTTGCACCTCTTGCAAAAGTTTTGCATGAGACTTTTGGGATTGAACAAGGTCTTATGACTACTGTTCATGCTTATACAAATGATCAAAAAATCCTTGATTTGCCACATGCTGATCTTAGACGAGCACGAGCTGCGGCTCTTTCAATTATTCCTACTTCAACAGGTGCTGCTAAGGCTGTTGGACTTGTTTTACCTGAGCTTAAGGGTAAACTTAATGGTACTTCTATGAGAGTTCCTGTTCCAACAGGTTCTATTGTCGACTTTACAGTTCAACTTAAGAAAAAAGATGTTACAAAAGAAGAGATTAATTCTGCGCTTAAGAAAGCATCAGAGTCTAGAGAACTTAGTGGTATTTTAGGATATACAGAAGATCCAATAGTATCTTCAGATATTAAGGGAAATTCTCATTCTTCAATAGTTGATGGTCTTGAAACAATGGTGTTATTAAATGGTTTTGTAAAAGTACTTTCATGGTATGACAATGAATTTGGGTATTCTACAAGAGTAGTTGACCTTGCACAAAAGTTAGTGAAATAAGAGCAAAATAGTCTTGAGGTAGTTATAAATGTCAATAAAAACGATAAAGGATTGTGACTTTGCAGGCAAACGTGCTTTAGTAAGATGTGATTTTAATGTTCCCTTGAAAGAAGGGAACATTACTGATGATACCAGGATTAGGGCTGCATTACCTACAATAGAGTATCTTAAGTCTCAAGGAGCCAGAGTTATTCTTATGAGTCATTTGGGTAGGCCAAAGGGAGAGAAAAATCTTAAATATTCTCTTATGCCTGTTGCTAAAAGGTTGTCGGAACTATTAGGACAAGATGTTAAGATGCTACCTGATTGCATCGGTGATGAAGTAGCAACCACTGTTTCTTGTATGAAAAATGGAGATATTGTTTTGCTTGAGAATTTAAGATTTTATAAGGAAGAAGAAGAAAATTGTGATGCTTTTGTAAGGAAATTATCTCAAAATGGTGATATTTTTGTAAATGATGCTTTTGGAACTGCTCATAGAGCACATGCTTCTACAGCAGGACTTGCAGCTTATTTACCAGCTGTTGGTGGATTTTTAATGGAAAAAGAAGATGAATTTTTGGGCAAAATTTTAAGAAATCCTGAGAGTCCATTTGTTGCAATAATTGGTGGTTCAAAAGTTTCTTCAAAAATTGCAGTACTGGAATCTCTTTTGCCAAAATCAAATGTAATGGTAATTGGTGGTGGAATGGCATATACTTTTTTAAAGGTAGAAGGGTATTCTATTGGACAGTCTCTTTTAGAGAATGAGTATATTGATGTGGCTTCATCTTTTTTGAAAAAGGCAAAAGAATTAGATGTAAAAGTTATTTTACCACTTGATCATGTTGTTGCAAGTGAATTTAGGGAAGATTCTATTCCTGAGTATGTTGATTCTGTTGATATCCCTAATGATAAGGTTGGGATGGATATTGGTGAGAAAACTTTGAGAAAAATTGAAGAAGTTCTTGTTAGTGCAAAGACTGTGATTTGGAATGGGCCTCTTGGGGTCTTTGAATTTAATTCTTTTTCTAAAGGTACAGCAAAGGTTGCAGAATATGTTGCAAGTTGTTCTGGAATTACGGTTGTTGGTGGAGGAGATTCAGTGGCTGCTGTGAATAAATTTAATTTATCTGAAAAGATAACCCATGTTTCAACAGGGGGTGGCGCTTCTCTTGAATATCTTGAGGGAAAAGTTTTACCAGGTATAAAAGTGTTGGAGAAGTAAAATGAGAAAGATATTTTTAGCGGGAAACTGGAAAATGCACTATACAAGTATGGAAGCCGCAGGTGTTGCTAAACAAATTGTAGACGGAGTTAAAAATATTAAGGATGATGTTGTGGTTATGATAACACCTCCATTTACATCTCTTTGTAAAGTTTGTGAAGTTACGAGAGGAAGTAATGTTCTTCTTGGTGCGCAAAATATGTCTTATGAGGATAGTGGAGCAAGAACAAGTGAAATTTCTCCTTCTATGCTTTTGGAATTTGGGGTCGATTACGTAATACTTGGGCACTCTGAATGTAGAACTTATCTTGGGGATACTGATGAAGTAGTAAATAAAAAAGTTCTTGCAGGACTTAAACATCCATTTAAATATTTGATTCTTTGTATTGGGGAAACTCTTGAGGAGAGAGAGAATAATAAAACTTTGGATGTTGTTTTAAATCAGATTAGAAAAGGATTGATTTCTGTGTTTGAATCTGATCTTAAACGAATAATTTTAGCTTATGAGCCTGTATGGGCAATTGGAACTGGAAAAACGGCAACAAAAGAAGAGGCCCAAGAAGTTCACAGAGCAATTAGGCATGAGATTGAATCATTGTATTCAGTTTCAGCGGCAAATAACATTATTATTCAGTATGGTGGTTCTGTTAATATTGATAATGTGAAAGGCCTTATGGGTGAGAGTGATATTGATGGAGCATTGATTGGTGGTGCATCTTTAAAGGCCGATTCATTTTTGAATATAGTTAATAAGGTTGCCAAATAGAGGGGTTTATTTTGGAGTTATTTAGATTGTTAATTTTTGTCTTTTTTATTATTACTTCATTTATGATTGTTTTGTTAGTCTTATTTCAAGATGAACAAGGTGATAGTATTGGAGGCGTATTTGGAGGTGGTAGTTCTTCTATTTTTGGAGCAAAATCTTCAAATATTGCGATAAGAATTACAGCATTCTTTATTACGCTTTTCTTTATTTTTGTGATAGCATTGTCTTTTATTAATACCAGAAGAGTTGATAACAGTTTGTTAAAGGACGTTAAGACAAATGAAAAAAGTTCAACATTTTGGAATGATGATACAAATCAAAATGAAGAAAATGAAGATGTTGTTAATGAAGATACTTTAAAGAAAGAAAAATAATAAAATCTAAGTTAGAATGACTTGTCTGATAGGCTATTGAAATTAAATATTGGGCAAGTTAGCCTATTGAAAGTCTATTGAAATTTTATTGTGTTCTTTTAGATATTTTAAAGTTTGACTAAAATGATTTGAGCCTAAAAAACCGTTATGTGCAGAATAAGGGGATGGGTGACTTGTTTCAAGAATTAAATGTTTTGATGCATCTATTAATTCTTTTTTTCCTCTTGCAAAATTACCCCATAACATAAACACAACATTATTTAGGTTTTTTGAAATAATTTTTATTACTTCATTTGTAAAAATTTCCCAGCCAATGTCCTTGTGAGATGATGGACGTCCTTCTTCTACTGTTAATATTGAATTTAGTAAAAATACGCCTTGTGTTGCCCATCGTGTTAGATTTCCATTTGGAATAGTTTTAATTTTTAAACTTCTCTCTATTTCTTTAAAAATATTTTGTAGTGATGGGGGTATTTTGATATCTGAATTAACAGAAAAGGCTAAACCATTGGCTTGTCCTTTTCCATGATACGGATCTTGTCCAAGTATTACTATTTTTATATCTTTAAATGGCAAAGAATCAAATGCATTAAATATTAATTTTGGTGATGGAAATATTTTGTCCTTTTTAGTTTTATATTCGTTTTTTATGAAATTCACAAGTCTTTTGAAATAGCTTTTGCAAAATTCGCCTTTTAACATTTCTTTCCAAGATTCTTCTATCTTTACTTCCATTCTTATATTATATAAAAAATAAAATGTTTTTTAACATTTGAATTGGATTTTATTATTTTTTTATATAAAATTGTATTTTGTGAGTAATGAGATCTTGAAGAGAATAGAAATTTTGTCTGAATTTATCACGCAAAGAAGGCGAGAGAGAATAGATGAAGTGTTAAGTAATCGCACAAATTATTTGACACTTGTACTTGAAGATATTTTTCAGCCTCAAAATGCAAGTGCGACGATGCGTACGATTGAAATTTTGGGACTTAATAATATTCATATTATTGAGACCAATAATACATATACTTTAAATCCAGGTGTTGTTCTTGGAGCTTCAAAATGGATAGATATAATTAAATATCAATGTGTTGAGTCTGCATTTGATAATCTGAAGGGTAATGGATATAAAATAGTAGCTACATCATTAGATAATGAGGCTATATTTCTTGATGATTTTCCAATTGATGATAAAATGGCAATATTTTTTGGGACAGAATTAACAGGACTTAGTAATACAGTCTTAGAAAATGCTGATTTGCATTTAAAAATTCCAATGTATGGGTTTACTCAAAGTTATAATCTTTCTGTAGCCGTTTCAATAGTCTTTTATTCATTGATTAGTCGTTTAAGAAAAAGTTCTATTAAATATTTGTTGAATGAAGATGAAAAATTGGTTTTAAAACTTGATTATTATAGAAAAATTGTAAAAAAGTATCAGACTATTGAAAAACTTAAGCTTTTCTAACTTTCAAAGCATTTAAAAAATAATAGATAAAAGTATCAATTATCATGATTGTGATAGTAAAAATCCATGAGCTTTCTACCATGTTGATATTATTGCCAGGATATAATTGTGCTATCACATGCATTGAGATGTTAGCTAATATATAAGCTATACATGCGGAACATAATCTTGACAAATTATGATTTATCAATTTATTGCTTATGTTGTTCTTTTGTAATATAGAATATATTTTTATATTAACATAATTACATAAATATATAATGTATGTTCCAGTGAAAATTATTGCAGTATAGGAAGCATTGTTAAACAATACTTTTAAATGTATATTAGAAGTGTCAAATTCATTTTGTTGAAAATATAATGTAAAATGAATCATTATTACAAAAGTTATATGTATAAACATGTTTAATGTTGTTGACTCTATTGCTAATTTATCATTGTATTTTTCTGTAATCAGGTTTAATGAGCAAAGAATTGAGAGAAATATTATTCCTGCTAGGCTTATTTGCTGTTCGAATATAAATACTTTTTTCAATATGATGAGATTTGAAAGTATTGTCATAATGATGTTAAAACAAAAAAGACCCGATTTTCCAAACAGATAGTATAATAATGTTAATTGTAGGTATACAAATACTAGTAAGGTCATCCATAAAATCATGTCCATCATGTCATTAATTATAACATAGATTGATAGGCAATAGTTAAAGGGATATTGCTGTTATATTGAATTTTTTTTGTTTTGATATACACATTTTGCAATGTAAATGAAAGGAGTTCCTAGTATGCCTGCAAATCCTTTAATGAAATATGTGGAAATTACTATATCTAAATAAGCTTCTTTTGGGAATATATTAAAATATGTTGCAATACTTACAAAGATTATTGTGTCTATTAGCTCACTTACTAATGTTGAGCCGTTGCTTCTTATAAATAAGAATTTTGGGAATTTATCTTTAATAAATTGGTATAGGTATATGTCATTTAGTTGAGATATGATGTATGCGATAATTGATGCAACTAATAGAATTGGAATTGAAGAAAAAATGATTTCTAGGCTTTTTAAATATATATCGGAACTACTTGTTGAAAAATAAAGTTGAATATTTGTGATGAATGCGAAAGCTATGAAGCTTATAAATCCAATATAAACTGCTTTTTTTGAAATTTTTCGACCATAAAATTCTGATAAAATATCTGTTGCAACATATGATGAAGCATAAATAATATTACCAAGTGTGGCATTAAATCCAAATATTGTGATTTGCTTTAAAACTTGAATATTTGCGATAATTACAGATGATGTTACCCATGCGAACAATCCCTTTTTTCCAAAAAGTTTGTATATAATAATTAGACTTGAATAAGTACAGATTAACATAATGAACCATAAAATTTCGTTATTCAAAAGGACTCCCTCATCATTTATTATTTTATTTTTTATTAATATATTGTTGAATATATTAGGACTATTATAAGCTTTTAGATGTTGTTTTGCAAATTGGATTGTTTTGCCTTTTTAGGTGCATTTATGTTATACTTATTTTTTAAAGTATGATCAGGGGATGTTTTGGATTTGACTAAAAACTTTAGTAGCATAAATTGCAAGCAGAGGGAATCTCTTAAAATTTCTTTAATAAATGCAAAAAATAATAACTTTACAAGTTCAAATCTTGTAATGGCTGCTTAAATTAGCAGAGAGTTCTGTTGGATTTTGCTTTGAGGTTCAGCTTATACTCTTTCAAGACATCAAAGCTTGCTTAAAAATATTTCAAGTTGATTTTTAGGGACTTTTAAACTTGAGAGTAATTTGGCGGTTTGCTAGTTTTCCCAAACCTTGTTACTTTTTTTTAAAACACTAGCTAAGCTTGTAGATATTTATGATATTATTTTTAGGACGCGGGTTCAATTCCCGCCATCTCCAATATTGTGATGCATTAGAATACACATTTATTTAAAGTATTATTTGAAAAGCGTCCTATCGGAATCGAACCGACATCATTAGCTTGGAAGGCTAAGGTAATTAACCATTATACGAAGGACGCATAAAGAACAGAGTTGATTTTATAAAAAAAATGTACTTTATGTCAATTGATTTTATTATTAATTTTAGCTAGTATTTTTTTTATTTAGTAAGTACAATTATGTTAACTTTTGTGTGGGTTAATATAATATAAAGACTTTTTGTGTGGAGGATTTAATGGGCGAGAGAGGGGAAGTATATTCTGATAAGTTGTTTACAAATTCTGATAGAACTTATTTTTTTAATGTCAAAGAAAATAGAAAGGGCGATTATTTTTTAAATATTGTAGAGAGTAAGAGAAATGTTAATGGAGATTTTGAGAGACATTCGGTTTTTGTTTATGAAGAAAATATTGAAGAATTTGAGTCAAATTTATTAAGAGCTATTTCTGTGGTTAAGAAAAAAATTTCTAAGAATTCGGTTACAAGAGGGGACTATCATAATGATTTTGATCGACACAGAGAAAGGAGTAAAAACGGCAATCTTAGTTTTGACAGAAATTATCGTTTTTCAGACAAATCCAGAGATGAGAATAATTAAAATTTTATTTAAATGAGTTGAAAGCTTCTTCTGTGAAGCCTTGAAATTCCATATTTTTTTATTGCATCTTTATGTTCCTTTGTTGGATATCCTTTGTTTTTTTTAAGTGCATATAGAGGATAAATTTTATCGTATTCATCCATCAATTTGTCTCTTTGTACTTTTGCAATGATTGATGCTGCTTTTATCTCATTAATTATAGAATCTCCTTTAATTATTGCTTGGATTTTTTTAGCTTTTATTTTTGGAATAAATTTTCCGTCCACAAGTACCAAATTGCATTCTATATTTAATTTTTCATATGCAATTTGCATTGCAAGGAGTGAAGCATGATGAATATTGATTTTATCAATAATTTCATTAGGTACTTCTGCAAATGCATAATATGAATTTTCGAGTATTAATGATGATAGGTATTCTCTTTTTGATTTGTTAAGTTTTTTTGAATCATCTAGTGCATTTAAAAATTTGGGATTTCCTTTAAAAATAACAGCTGCACTTAAAACAGGTCCAAAGATACAACCTCGTCCAACTTCATCAATTCCACAAATCATCACTATTGATTATAATATGAAATTGTTCTTAGTAAATTAATTTTATTTATAATTTAATTGGGAGTGGCTTTGTTTTTAGAAAAAATAGGACTTTTAGGTTTTAAATCTTTTGTTAAAATGCAGGAATTAAAATTAAATAGTAGTTTAAATTTTATTGTCGGGCCTAATGGTTGTGGAAAAAGTAATTTGTTAGATGCAATTCGTTTTTGTATAGGAGAAGATAATTTAAGTGTTTTAAGAGTTAAATATATAACAGATTTGATTTCTGCTGTTAAGTCTGGAGAATCTAATTTTGCTGAAGTAACTCTTTTTTTTAATAATGAAGATTTATCTGTGAGTGATTTTAGAGATAGATTTTACATTAGAAGAAGGCTTTATAAAGATGGTACAAGTGAATATTTTTTGAATAATGATACTTTAAATCTTAAAAGTTATGAAAGTCTTATCAATAAGTTAAGGCTAAAGAATTCACCTTATATGTTTATTAATCAAGGTAAAATTGAAAAAATTTCTTCAAGTGGAAGTATTAATTTGAAATCTTTAATAGAAGAGGCGAGTGGAATAGATATGCTTAGAGTTGAAGAAGAACAGGCATATAAGAGATTGGAAAAGTCCAAAGAAAATTTGAATTCTCTTTGGACTTTAAGAGATGAGTTGAATGAAAAATATGAAAAGATCAAAAATGATTTTTTTCTTAAGGGTAAGTATCAAAAATTAAAGATGGATTTAGAGATATTGGAGAAGAATTTAAGATTAAAAAAACTCTTTAATGTTAATTTTGAGTTAAATGAACTTAAGAGCAAATTGGATATTAAGGATATAGATAAGATTTTATCTTTAAATAGCTTTTCTATTGAAAGTGTTAAGGAAAAGTTAGAATTTTATTCTTTTAGAGAAAAGAATGTTATTAAGAACATTGAGGTAATTAAGAAAGAAATTGAAACTTTAAAATCCAAATTGCTTGAAATAGAGATCAAAATTCAAAAATTAGAACATGACAGAAAAGGAAAATTGAATTTGGCAGATATTTTTATGAGCAATAAAGTGCAAATTGAATCGGTAAAGGTTGGCATAAATGAAGAACTAGTGGATTTAAATAATTCACTTCAATCTAAGAAGAAAGATTTTTTTACTGTTACTGATGAAATAAATAGGTATACTAGAAGTTTTTTTGAACTTGTTGATTTAGTTTTATCAATTTCTAAGGAGAGTAACATAGAAGAATTTGAACTGCTAAAGAAAAATATTTTGAATTCTTTAAAATATTTTGAGGATACTTTAAGTATAAAATATATTAAAGAGATTAGGGAAAATTTACTTAAGTATATAGTCAAAGAAGATAAGCTTTTAAATTTATTAAAGGAAAAAATTGAACCTATCTTTGAGCAGAATGTTGATTTAAGGAAATTTTTGCTTGCAAAAAATAATTCTAAGACTAGTCTTGCAAAGGAAATCACTACTATTGAGGGGCTGGTGTCGAATAAAACGGCAAAATTAAACGAGATATTAGGAGAAATTGAATATACAGAGCTTTCTAGGCTTAAGAATGAAGATGAGATTAAATTGATAGATAGTAATTTAAGATTTTTATTTGAAACTAGGGATGAACTTAGAGAAAGACTTAATAATTTGAACTTAAAATTAGATGAACTAAGTTTGGAGAGAAGTGATATTAATGTTAATTTGGATAAATTTTTAAGTGAAGCTAAGGGTAGTGAATTAGTTGCTAGTAATGAGATTAATTCTTTAAATTTGTTAGATGCTTTTAAAAATTCATCTTATTATGAATATATGAAAAAACAGGCAGAATATGATATTTTATTTAATTCTAGTTTAGATATTGCAGATGAGATAAAAGATTTTAATCTTGTTAATAAGAATTTAGAAAAATTTGAATTTACAGAAGATATGGCTAAAATAGATGCTTTACAAAAAGAAATTAATATGATTGAACATAATAATTATATTTTTTTTAATGTTGAGAGAGAATATAATGAGATAAAAGAAAAGGTTGAGAGAATAAGTTCACAAATAGATGATTTAAATTCGACTAAGGAATCTTTAAATAAGCTGAGAAAAAAAATAAAAAGGGAAATTGATAAAAGATTTAATGATGCTTTTAATGAAATTAATAATCATTTTATTTATTTTTTTAATCGAATGTTTAAGGGCAATGGGAGTCTTTTTTATGGTAAGGATTCAGGTGAGATAGAAATCAAAATAGACTTTAAGGATAAATTAACAAAGGGAAATAAAATGCTTTCTGGGGGTGAACATTCTTTAATTAGCATAGCATTTTTATTTGCTTTGTATTATTATTCTCCTGCTTCATTTTGTGTTCTTGATGAAATAGATGCTTCTCTTGATTTTGAAAATAGTAATAAGCTATCAGTACTTTTAAAGGAACTTGGTCAGAGAGTGCAATTGTTTATAATAACTCATAATATGTATGTTGCTCAAGGAAGAAAAAATTTAATCGGTGTTACTAGTGATAATGGAGAAAGTGTAATATTTAATATATAATTTATTAAGTATATTAGGGAATTTATTATGAGAGAGAAAAAATTTCGTTTTCAAAAATATTTTTTAATTTTGATACTTTTATCGATTATTATTTCTTTTTTTACTTATTTTTATTCATATAGAATGATTGAAAAGACTCGCAGTAATACAGAAGAACATTTAAATCAAAAATTAAAATTACTTAATATAGAAGATTTTTATTTTGATTTAAATTCTAGTCTAAATATGGATGATTTTTTTTTCCCCAAGCCTAATCTTCCTGATGGTAAGTTAGGAGATAGTGTAATGCATCATCAGTCAATTAGTGAAGAGCTTCTTAAGAGTCTTTGGGTAAAGTCAGATAATTTGTTTAATATTGATTTAGAGAAAGAAAATGAATCATTAGTTGATAAAATTTTGGAAAATTATAAGTGAGTAAAGAATGTTTTATTTATTTTAATTTTTTATTTTTTATTATTAATATTATACCTTCTTTAGCTTTTGAAAATCGATATAGTACTTATGAGCTTGATTTTAGTAGCGAGAAGCAAGAATTTTTGGTAAATACTAATTCAAAATTTAATTTTTTTTTTAAAGATTCTACTTGGATTTATATTAAAAATATTAAAAATAATGCCTTCATTAGGCTTTTATCAGAATCCTATCAAAATGGAGCTATGTTTACTTTTCAAACTTCAAAGAATATTGGAATTATTATATTGACTTTTAAATATCAAAATGTGAAGGATTCTAGGGAGTTTACTAAAAATGTGATTTTGAAAATTGCTAAGAGGGAAGAATCTTCCAATTTGAATGAGATGAATCCCAAAGGTAATTTAAGTTTAGATAAGTTTATTAAAACTGATAAGAGTAATAATAATTTAAGCTTGAGAGACATTATGAAGAGAGCTTTAAATTTATCTTACATTAATGACTATAAAGGAGCAATTGCATTACTTAATAAATACGATTTTGATGATAATGAATATACTTTATTAAAAGCCGAGCTTTATTATAAGAGTGGAGATTATCTGAATTCTTACTTAAATTACTTGAGTTTAAGAGATGTATACTTTAATAAGATTTTTTTAAATCTAATTGATCTTGGAATTAAATTAAGTAAGGTGGAAAATGTATTAAGAGATGTTAGATTTTTAGTAGAAAATAATATTGATTTTAGTGAGAATACTTATCTTGATATTCTTGAATTTTTGTTAATGAATGGCGAATATGAATTTTTTTTGAATTTAAGCTTGCTATACTATCCAAAGTATTTAAATGCAAGGTTTCCAGATAGATATAATTATTTGTTGGGCAAACTATATGAGACTGAGAGCAAGTATAAAGATTTTATAAAGTCTCTTAGTTATTATAAGAGAGTTATTGATAGCTATCCTTTTAGCAGTTATTATGAGCTTTCTAAATTGAGATTTTTATTTTTAAAACGGTTTTTTTAGGAGAATTTGGTATGATTAGACGTAGACTTACTAAACAACTTGAAGTTATTAAAGATTATCTTTGGGATATGAAGGAGTGTGTTCTTAAGATCATAGAAAACTCGTTAATAGCTTTGGAATCTAGAGACAAAAATTTGGCTAAAAAGATTATCAATGAGGATGAGAAAATGATAGATGATTATCAATATGATATTGAGGATTTATGTGGACGAATCATTGCTACTGAACATCCTGTCGCTACTGAACTTAGAGAGATTTTGGCAATTATTAAAATAATCAGTTCTCTTGAGCGTATTGCGGATCATTCTACTAAAATTGTAAAGGTCGTACTTCTTTTAGAATCTAATGTAGGTGATTTTTCTTCGGTTGACATTTATCAAAAGCCTTTAAGGGAGATGGCAGATACAGCAAAAGATATGCTTGCGAATATTTTTGATGCGTATTTTGATGGAGATTTTGTTAAAATACTTAAAATAGTAAAGTATGATAACATTATAGATAAATTATTTTCAAAGCAAAAAACTATTGTAATTGATGCGATGAAAAATAATCCAGAGAATTTAGATTATCTTTTAAATATATTATTTTTAAATAGTTTTTTAGAAAGAGTAGGAGATCATGTTGCAACGATAGGTGAGTTACTTTATTTTGTTAAAGTGGGAGAAAAAGTAAATCTGACTTAAAGAAGTATGATTTAAGTTATGAATAAACAATTTTCACTTATTTTTATTCAGTTGATTTTTTTATATGTTGCTGGCATGATGTATTCTAAATTTTTACTGTCTTTAATTGCTTCTGAATGACCAATGAGCAAATAAGAGTCATCTTTTAAATGTTGAGTGAATTTTTCAGCAAGTTTGTTTCTAGTTTTTTCATCAAAATAAATCATTACATTTCTGCAAAAGATTAAATCAAATTTTTTCTTGAATGGAAAAATTGCATTCATTAGATTCAATTTTTTAAATTGAATCATTTTTTTTAGTATGTCTTTGACTTCGAATTTGTCATTTGTAAGCTTATTTAAATATTTGATTTTTAGATGATTGGGAAGTGTTTTTACCCGATCTTCAGAATAAATTCCCAGTTTAGCTTCGTTAAGAACAGTAATGGAAATATCTGTTGCTAATATTTTTGCTTTGCAGTGAATTTTGTTGTTGTTTATGTGTTCATTTAATATCATTGCAATTGTGTATGGTTCTTCTCCACTTGAGCATCCAGCTGACCATATTCTAATTTCTTCTTCTCTTGATTGAGCCATTTGCTTAAGCATTTTGGGTAACAATTTTTTCTCAAGAAATTTAAAATGGTTAGGTTCTCTAAAAAAATAAGTGTGATTTGTTGATATTTTATCCACTAGTTCTATTAAAGATATTTGATTGTTTTGTTTTTCTAAGTAATTAATATATTCTGTAAAATTACTCAAATTTTTTGCTCTGATTGTTGATGATAATCGACTTTCAATTAGCAATTTTTTTTTATCGTTAAGATTAATACCGAAATTATTATAAATTATTTTGGTAAGCCTATTAAACTCTTCTTGATTTATTTTGATATTAAATTCATTATTCATACAAATTGTCTTTTATCATATTTTTTATTATTAAGTTATAGGGATCTCTTAAATTCCCAAAAACATTTTACGTACATTTATGATACCAAATATGATACCAAAAATGCTTTTTGATATAAATATTTTAATTGAAATAATATGTTAATTATGCTATTTTAATATCTAAAATGTTATTTTATTTAAATTATAAAGGTTGTTTTTATGCGTAAGAGAGTAAATCAAGCAAAAGAAGTTATATCCAAAGTTGATTTTAATGATAAAAAAGTTGGAACATGGGGGCTTTTAGCACTTATCGTAATTGTGTTTGGATTTATTATTGCACCCTTAATGCCAGGTTTATTTGATACTACTGATTCATCTAGTTTAAAATTTGGATCTTATAAGGGACAACCAGTTTATTATGAAAAAGACAATAAATTTGCTCAATATGTTAAATCTTACTCAAATTTTTATTCTAAATTGAAAAAAAATAATAGTCTTGATATAGAGTATTTTATTTGGAACTTGGCTTTTAAGAAGTATGTTGAAGATATTGCCTTTATTGATTTAGCAAAGACTAATAGTTTTTATGTTTCAAAAAATGTTTTGAATAAGAATTTAATGAATTCTCCTGTGTATTTAGACTCTAGTGGTAATTTTAGTCCCAAGAGATACAATAAAGTTTCTGATTATCAGAAGTTTAAAATTCATAATGAAACAGTAGACAATTTACTCTCTTCAAATATACAGGTTTTGTTAAGCAGCAGCTTCATATTGCCAGACTCTCTTCTGAATGCTATTAAAAGTATGAATGAAATTAGACGCAATATTGTATATGTTTCACTCTCATACCAGGATTTTCCAAAAGATGAGGTGATCTCTTATGCTGATCAGAATCAAAAATTATTTAAGAGTTTAGATATTGTTTCTATTCGTTTTAAAAATTTAAGCGATGCTGGTGGTGCTTATGAAAAATTGTCTAAAGGTATGCCTTTTGAAGAAGTTGCTAAATTTTATTCCGAAGACGTTACTAATTTTAAAGGTATTGCATCTTCTAAGAAATATTATTTTGATTTGGATCTTGTCCTTGAGAAAAAGGAAGATCTTGCTGCAATTTTTTCTTTGAAGATGAATGAATTTACTAGTCCTATTAAATCTAAAAATGGAAATGGATATGATATATACAAAGCATTGAGCAATATTGGTGATTTTGATAAAAATTCAGAGCATGATATTAGTTCTGTTAGAAACTATATAGAAACTTATGAACCCAGTGTTATTGAGACTTTTCTTGAAAAAAAGCTTAATGATATTCTGACTGAAGTTAATTTTGATGGACCGCAACAAGTTTTTAGAAAACATAATTTGGTATTGAAAAAAGATGTTGTTAATCTTGCGTATAATATGAATATTTATCCTAGTACTTTAAGGGAACTGTCAGTTTTCAGCAATAGTAAAGATTTTTATGATGTCATCTTTGATTTGAAAGAAGGTCAGTGGTCTAAGCCCTTTTTAGCAGATCAGCGAGTTTATTTATTTTCTTTCAGTTCAAGTGTTAATGATTCTGTTAATTCTGATAATTTAATTAAAGAAGATCGTATGCTTGATATCCTTTATCAGGCAAATAATAAGTTGGTGTTGGATTATATTTTGAATAAAAATAATTTTAAGGAAAATTTTAATGAAGCATTCTTTTCTTTACAGGATTTTAGTTGAAAGACCAGCAATTAGTATGTTTAGACATTTGAGTTGTTGTTGGTATAGATAAAAATCATGTGATATGTGTTTTAAAAAATGGATTATATTTCTTTTTGTAACTTTGTTCTCTTGTGTTAAAGGCAGTAAAGATTTTATTATTTTTAATAAAGAGATGAAAAAAATTAGTGAAATAAGTTATTCTGATACAGATTTAAGTGGAGATACTGGAGAAGATGTCTTTGGTTCTTTGATTGATCTTAAGGGTTACAAAATTTTGTCAGTTCATCAGGAAAATTTAAATTTAGATGTTTATTTTGAACAAGTGGTTTTAGCACAGAATTTTGCAGATCTTAAAACTTATTTATTTATTATTGGTTTTGATCCAAAGAGTCATGAAGCAGTCGTTCTTTTTAGAACCCAAGTAAATATTGATTCTAAAAATTCTTACAATATGTATCTTGAGGATATTACTGGTGATTATAATTTTGATATAGTAATCCAAGGTTTTTTAGATGAAGATTCTGTTTTGTATATCTTTCAAAGAGCAGTTGCTAATGATGTAGCCTCGTATAGACCTATATTTTTTGATAAGGTGAATGGAAGTATTATTATAAATAAATATGATAGATCCTCAGCTTATGATGATAAAAAGTCAAGGGAAAGTTATTCTATTTCTTTAGAAAGGTATGAGAAGCAGGGTGAGGATATGATAGTAAGTAAAATAGAAAAGTATGAGTATTCTCAATTACAAGGTAAATATTATCCTTTATCTGCTAGTGAGAAAGTCAGGCGGATAGATAATGATGTATATCAAACTTTGAAAAATTTACCCAAAGAAGAAGTTTATAAATTTTTATATGGTGTTTGGTATGATAGTAATGCACATCAACGTTTAAGGAAATCAAATTTTGAGGATGCTTTATTTTTATCATTTAATAGGCATCTTAATGAAATTAGTATTTTTAAAAACAATGCTCAAGAAATTGCACATATTGAGTATATCTCAAGACCTGCTTATAATACTCTTAATATCAGTACCAAGTCTATTTTTTCAGATTTAATAGTATATAATTTTTGGATTAAAATTATTGATATTGATAATATTGAGATAAAAATTGATACTGGAACAGATGCTTATGATAAATATGGATTCTCAGGTGTTTTTAAACGATTTAATGATTCTGTTTTAGTTGAGGATGATAAGGATTCTTTGTTTATTCCAAATGGTAATTATGTGTGTAAGGATATCATTTATGATTTTTCTTATCCTAATCTTACTTATATTGTTGGAGATAATATTTATTATGGAATTTTTAATGTTTTTAGTCTAAATAATAATTTAGTGCTTGAGTATGAAATTAGCATGGATGAAAATAAGATAAGTGAAGCTTTTATTATTGAGTATAGCGAGAGAATAGTTCAGAAACAAAAGTTTTCTACAATTCTCCTTAATCCTATTAAAATTTTAAAAGATGGAGTAAGTTTGGTGAAGGGGCAGAAATTGAAACTTGAAAGGATAGAAAAATTAGGTTAAATTTTATGAAAATATTAAGGAGTATTGTTACTTATATTAATTTTTTTTTCTTTGTTTTGGTTTTTACTGTCTTATTTCCAGTATTTTTAATTTTTAAGATTTTTAGATTTGAAAATTATTTTATAAAATTTAGTTTTATATTAGTTAGATTTGCTATTAAGATCAGTTTGTGGTTTGCTGGAATTAAAGTTATTGTTACAAAGGATGATGATTGTTCTTTGCCTGAGAGTGGTGTAGTCATTATGGCAAATCATATTGCTTCAATGGATCCACTTTTTTTAATTTATGTTTTTATGAAACCTTTTGTGATAGTTGCTAAGAAATCCCTTTTAAAAATTCCGTTAATTAATTTTCTATTAATTTCTATGGGATCTATTTTTATAAATAGGAATAGTATAAAATCTTCTGCTATTACTCAAAGGAAAGCAGCTAAAGTTATTCAAGAAGGTGGAGCTATTGGAATTTTTCCTGAAGGGACTAGAAATCGCGGTGGTAGTACAAGAGATTTTAAAAGAGGTTCTGTTAATCTGGCTTTACGAACAAATTCTTCAATTATTCCTGTGACTTTGTTTAATACACATAAGGTTTTTGTTAAAAATTTGATATTGAATTCAGGATTATCCATATATGTACATGTTCATTCTTTAATAGATGTTTCTAATTTGACAGATGATGATAAGGCTCAGCTTCATATTATTGTTAGAGATAAGATAATTAAAAAATTAGAAAAGATGAAAATTCAATATAATGTTGATAGGAATTTAAATGAATACAAATAGTTATGATGAGAGTAAGATTGTTACCTTATCTTCCCTTGAGCATATTAGGTTGCGGTCTGGAATGTATATTGGGAGATTGGGCGATGGTTCTAATATTGATGATGGTATTTACATTTTAGTTAAAGAGATTATTGATAATTCAATTGATGAATTTATTATGGGCCATGGCAAAGAAATTTTGATAAAAAAAGAAAATAATATCATTAGTGTAAGAGATTATGGTCGTGGGATTCCTCTTGGAAAAGTTGTAGAGAGTGTTTCTGTTATTAATACTGGTGCTAAGTATAATGATGATGTTTTCCAATTTTCTGTAGGACTTAATGGAGTTGGTACTAAAGCGGTTAATGCTTTAAGCTCAAACTTTTTAGTAAGGTCAATAAGGGACGGAAATTTCTTTGAAGCAATTTTTTCAAAAGGGAATTTAATTAATACTATAGAAGGTAAGTCGAATGAACAAAATGGCACTTATATTGAATTTTTAGCTGATACAGAGATTTTTGGTAAATATAAATATAGTGAAGATTTTTTACGGAGAAGATTCTTTCATTATGCTTGTTTAAATAAAGGTTTAAAAATTAATTATAATGATCAGATTTTTCAATCTGATAATGGACTTCTCGATTTTATAAATGCTGAGATTAAAGGTGAAGATTTACTTTATGATTTTGTTTATTATTCCAGTAAGACTTTAGAATTTGCCTTCTCTCATACAAATAATTATGGCGAGACATATTTTTCATTTGTGAATGGACAATATACTAGTGATGGAGGTACCCATCAGACAGGGTTTAGAGAAGGTTTTGCTAGAGCCATTAATGATTTTCTAAAAAAAACATATTCATCTACTGATATTAGAGAAGGACTTATAGCTACACTTTCAGTTAAGATAAAAGACCCAATATTTGAAAGTCAGACTAAAAATAAGCTTGGTAATATTGAAACTAGAAGCAGTGTTGCTAAAGAAGTACAAAGGATAATTTTGGAAATCCTTTATAAGGATAAGACCCTTGCAAAGGCAATTGAAAACAAAGTTGTTGATAATGAGCGTCTTAGAAAAGAATTAAGTAGTGTACGCAAAGAGGCAAAAGAGAGAGCAAAGAAAATATCTTTTAAAATTCCTAAACTTAAAGATTGTAAATTTCATTTTAATGAAAAGAGTATGCATTCTGATTCGACTATGATCTTCTTAACAGAAGGAGATTCTGCAACAGGGTCAATGGTGTCTTGTAGAGATGTATATACGCAGGCTATATTTTCTCTTCGTGGGAAGCCACAAAACATGTTTGAAAAAAATAAGTCTGAAATATATAAAAATGAAGAACTGTATAATATGATGGTGGCTCTTGGTATTGAAGAATCAATTGAAAATTTGAGATATAATAAAATAGTCATTGCTACAGATGCAGATTTTGATGGTTTTCATATTAGAAATTTGCTTTTAACATTTTTCTTGACTTATTTTGAAGATTTAGTTTTGAATGGACATATGTATATTTTAGAGACACCACTCTTTAGAGTAAGGAATAAAAGTTCCACTATTTACTGTTATTTTGAAGAAGAGAAGCAAAAAGCTGTTCGTGAACTTAAGAATCCTGAAGTTACAAGATTTAAAGGACTTGGAGAAATTTCTCCAAGTGAGTTTAGGAGTTTTATTGATATTTCTAATATTAGACTTACAAAAGTAGATCTTGTCAATATTAAGGAAATAAAAGAGCACTTAGGGTTTTATATGGGACCAAATACTCCTGAGAGGCGAAACTTTATTATGGAGAATTTAATTTAATGGATATTAAAACATTACTTAAGGATAATTTTTTACAGTATTCATCTTACGTCATTAAAGATCGTGCAATTGCTAGTGTTATTGATGGATTTAAGCCTGTGCAGAGACGAATCATACATTCTCTTTTTGAGATGAATGATGGTAATTTTCATAAAGTTGCAAATGTTGTTGGAAATACAATGAAATATCATCCCCATGGCGATACTTCAATTTATGAAGCACTTGTTAATATGGCAAATAAGGATTTATTTATTGAAAAGCAAGGAAATTTTGGTAATCTTTTAACAGGAGATCCTGCTTCTGCATCGCGTTACATTGAATGTCGATTAACCCCTCTAGCCTTTGAAGTGCTTTATAGCAAGGAAATAACCTCTTATGAACCTTCTTATGATGGTCGCAATGATGAACCTTTAATTTTTCCTGCTAAAATTCCTGTAATACTTGTTCAGGGAAGTGAAGGAATAGCTGTTGGCATGGCTGCTAAAATTCTTCCTCATAATTTTAATGAGATTTTAAGTGCTGTTAAAAGTGAGTTGCTTGGAGAGTCTTATGAGCTTTATCCTGATTTTCCAACTGGTGGAATAGTCGATGTTAATGAGTATGCTGATGGAAATGGAAAAGTTTTGGTTCGTGCAAGGATTGAACCTACAGATGATAATAAGGCCATTTTAATAAAAGAATTGCCATTTGGAGAGACTACTGAGAGTTTGATAGCTTCAATTGAGAGAGCTATTCGGAAAAATTATATTAAAGTCTCAAGTATTAACGATTTTACTACCGAAAATGTGGAGATTGAATTAACCCTTCCAAGAGGAGTTTATGCAAGTGAAGTTATTGAAAAATTGTATCATTATACAAATTGTCAAGTTTCTATTTCTGTTAATTTGCTTTTACTAAGTGATAGATATCCTGTTATCTATACTGTTACAGATATTATCAAGTTTCATGCTGAACATTTGCAAAAGATTTTAAAGATGGAACTTGAATTGGAGAGAAGTAAAATACTTGAAAAAATATTTTCTAAGACTCTGGAACAAATGTTTATTGAAAAGAAGATTTATAAAATTCTTGAGACTATTTCTAAAGAATCTGATGTTGTTAATATTGTGTTGAGTGAAATTTTAAAATATAAAGATAGTTTTTTGTATAGAGATATTGTTTTAGATGATATTGAAAATTTACTTAAAATTCCTATTAGGAAGATCAGTATGTTTGATATTGATAAAAATAATAAAGATATTCGAAATTTAAGTAAAGAATTAAAAAGTGTAGAGAGTAATATTAAATCAATTAGAGGTTTTTCAATAAATTTTATTGATACTCTGCTTGAAAAATATTCCAAAGTTTATCGTAGAAAAACGGAAATATCCCTTATTAAGTCAAAAAATGTTAAAGAAATAGCTACTAAGAATATGAAGGTTTATTTGAACTTAAAGGCAGGTTTTGTTGGAACTAGTCTTATTGATGGTGAATTTATTGGTAATGCTAGCTATTATGATAAAATATTGATATTTAAGAAAAATTCTTATGTTTTAAAAAATATTGAAGATAAAACATTCATTGATAAGAATAATGTGAATGTTTTAGTGTATGATATCAATAATTCTAAAGATCAAGTATTTTCTATAATTTATCTAAATAAAGCTGATAATTTTTATTATGTTAAGAGGTTTAAGATAGATAAGTTTATTACAGACAAGATTTATGAATTTTTAAATGATGGAGATGAATTTATAGATTTTGCTTTGAATCCAGAATTTGTAGAATTTTCTACTAGTAAAGATATTGTTAGAATGATTAGCATTGATGATTTTATGATTAAATCACGTATTTCTGTGGGTAAGAGAATTTCAAGCAGTATTGTTAAGAAGGTTAAGTTTAAATGATTCGTATTAAAATTAAAGATTGAACAATTTAGTTAATAAGTATATAATGAATATGTAATAAGTATGTAATGAAGTATATGATGCAATATATGCTGCAAACATTGAGCAGTTTATATTTGGGAGGTATTTTATGAAAAAAATATTGATTTTAATGTTAGTTTTCTTTTGTGCTTTTGTTAGTTTTGCCCAAAATCATGATGAGCTTGTGGGTAGTGGTGGCAACGTAGAAAAAATGTTACTTTATGAAACTTATAAAAAAGATGCTGTAGTGCCTTGTTTATTGAATCTTTTTGTAGGTTTTGGGATAGGATCTTTAGTACAAGGCGATATTACTGGTGGATTACTGAGTTTAGGCTTTGATGCTGTGAGTATTGGTTTGTTGAGTTATGGTACATATTCTATAATTGAATCTCATTATGAAAAAAAGGAAAAGCCAACAGTACTTGCTTTATCTTTAGCGGCGGTAGGGGGAGCTACTCTAGTTTTAACACGAATTATTGAAGCTGTACTTCCTTTTACATATGCGTCTAGTTATAATAGAAAACTTCAAGAGAATTTAGGAATAACATTGGGGGGATTGCAACCAGAAGTTGATATGAATTTTAATGAAGATGCTAGGTTAATGCTTGAAGTCTCTTTCACTAAGAGGTATTAATTATAAAAATCAAAATAAAAATTGAGGAATTGTAATATATTAATTATAATTGCTCAATTTGTGAGAATTTTGGTAATATTTGTTTTTCATTACCTGTCAAAAAAGTGTGTCATTTTTTTAATTTCTAATGCTTTGTTATTGTGTAGTTTTTAAGTAAGTAGTTTTTATTTGCGCTTTAAGATTATTGTATGGTTTATAAATTATATTTAATTCATTTATCTATATTGTTTGATCTCACGATTTAAATCTTTTTTTATGCTTTTTTGTTTTAACACTTCTCTTTTATCAAATAATTTTTTTCCTTTACATACCCCAAGTTCTACTTTTATTAATGAATTCTTCAGATAAATCGAGATAGGAACTAATGTGTATCCTTCTTTTTCTTTAAATTTTTTTAGTTTTTGTATTTCTTTTTTTGTTAAAAGAAGTTTTCTGCGTCTTATTTCTTTGTGATTGAAGATATTACCCTCTTTATATTTTGCTATATGTAAATTTTCAAGCCATACTTCATCTTTTTTAATGCTGGCAAAGCTATCATTAAATGAAAATTTTTTTAATTTAATGGATTTAACCTCAGTTCCTTTTAAGATTATTCCACAGTTTATTTTATCTTCAATGAAGTAATTGAACCTTGCTTTTTTGTTTTCAAGCAGTAATATGCTCACACCTATTCCTTTTCAATAACTAGTCTAAATCCAATGTTTGGTGAACACCAATGTTTTAGGAATGAAGCCTGAGTTGAAGGTTTAAGTGTTGAGTTGTTATTGTAATTGTATGTTCTAATCTCAGTGATTAGTGAGTTAAAGTTTGAATGTGCATAGTATATATCGTTTTCGTCTTGAAATAATATGGAGTCATTGATTTTTGGGTTTTGCATTAAATTCCAAAAGCCAACTTTTTTAGCTATTTCATTTGTATTTAAACTTTCTATAGCTTTTGGTACTTCTTTTTGATATACTTCCCATTCTTGAGATATAGGGAGTCTTGCTTTAAATCCTTTAGGTAAATTTGAAGAATACCATTTAGCATATTCTGTTGCTGCATGATAAGATATATGAGTAATATCTTCATTTGAAGGCATTTGTTTAAAGGTTTTAAGGTAACTTTCATCTACAAGTTCTTCTTTTATTAAATTGTCTTTGTTGTTTAATGTCCATTTTGGATTTTCATTTAAAAATTTTTGATATTCGGTTTTAGTTACATTTCTGTTCTGGATTAAAAATTCTTTTAATTTATATGTAGTCTTGAGTGTGAGATTTTGGGAATATAATTTGTAATTTTGGGTACTTTCAATATTTTGTGGGGCTATCTTTTTAAAATCCTTTAGATGTAAATTTATATTTTTAGTTTCAAAGTTTAATATTTTATTTTCATTTTTTAGTTTTTCTATTAGTGTTTTAAACCACGTTTCGTTGGATATTTGTTTTTGTTGTTCTTTATCTAAATTTTCAAAAAACCAAATTATTGTCCTATTTTCCAAATTGAAGTTTTGTTGTAGAGATTTCCATATTTCTTTGCTGTTATTATTGTTTATTGAATACATATCTTTGTATGCTATGAGAAAGTCTTTAAACATTGTATTTGAATGTATATGTGGAATGGATGTTTTAAAGAATTTCTTTATATGTTCTGGACTGTTCGGTAAGTCGTTTACAATTAATGAGAATACGGGAATTAATTGTATATTGTCGTTATTATTTTTAATTTTTGTCATAACTGAGAGTTCTTTTTGTCTTTGTGCAATGATCTTATCAGGATTTTTTAGTTTTAAATCAATGTTGAATTGATAGCTTGTGAAAAATTTATTTTGTATATCAATTTTCTTTTCATAAGTCTCAAATCCAAGCCTTTGAATTTTTAAGGTTCCTTTAGTAGCATTTATGTATTTTTTTAGTGGAGTTCTTCCAATGTATTTTTCGTCTAAGTAAACATGTGCATTATTGACATTGGTTTTTATCTTTAAGTATGCCCCAGGATTGTTTAATTTGGTATTTATGATTAAACTAAATACTAATATTAAAGGTAGGATAATTATTGTAAAGAAAACGTAAATTTTTGGGGTTATTCCTAATATTGGCTTTAATTTTACTGTAAGTAATTCCTCATTAATATCAAGACGATCATTCTCTTTGAGCATATATGATGATTATAAAAAAGTATGAAAAGAAATTCAATATTGCATGTATTTTTGTTTATATTAGTTAAAGAAAAATAAATATAGTTATTTATGATTGATTTCAGATTTCGTTCTTTTTAATAAAGCTTTGTGATTATGAAGATATTGATAATTATTGATTTTATGTATAATTTATTTTTGAGGATAAGTGTATGTATTTAGAAAAATTAGATAAGTTTGCTAACTTTTTAGTGAAGATTATTGAAAAATATTTAACTTATAGGAAAAAAAGAAAGTATTTTTATAAACTTAAAGCTAAAAGACGAGGATTTATGCTTAACTTTTTACTTGAACTTTTGGGTGCTTCGATTTTTGTTTTGGGAATAAATCAATATTTTTTACAAGCATATAGAATTCCATCAGGATCAATGGAAAATACTCTTCAAATTGGAGATTTATTATTTGTGGATAAATTTTCTTATGGACCTGAACTTTTGCCAGGAGTATGTAAAATCAATGGGGTAAAAGAACCAAATGAAGCAGAGATTGTGATTTTTGAAAATGTAGAATATGAATCAAAAGGGCTTTTTTTTGATATTTTGCATAGATTACTTTATATGTTGTCTTTTAGCTTTGTTGATCTTGATAGGGATGAAAATGGAAATCCTAGTGTTAGATTCCTTGTTAAAAGAGCGTTATTTGCGGATGGTAAGCTTGTAAGATTTCGAAATGGGACAGTGTTTGTTAGGAAGGAAGGCGAAGAAAGTTTTATAGAAGAAAATTCTTATAAAGCCTCATTAGGGTATAATTTTGGTATTAAGAAGGTTATAGAAGATGTGGACTATAAGGTTTATGATAATCTTGCTATGTTTATTGCATTAAATCAATTGAGTGTTGATTTAGAGAATATATCTGATTTTTCATTTTTTAATGTTAGGGAAGTTGATAGATTTGAAATTGAAAGATTGGAATATCGTTATTTAGTAGCTTTCATGCCATATGTTGATTATTATATGGAAAAGGCAATAATGAGGGATTATGGAATATATGTGCCTTATGGGTATGTATTGCCTATTGGGGATAATAGAGATAATTCTTATGATGGTAGATTTTTTGGTGTTATAAATAAAAGTAAAATTCTTGGTAGAGCTTTTTTTATGTATTTCCCTTTTTCTAGAATAGGTTTGATTTAAATATGGCAGCATATTTAACTTTTGAACAAAGACTTTTAAGAAAAAAGAGAAGACAAAATTTTCTTAAAATTATTCTGTTGTTTTTGGTATTAAATTATTTTTTTACAAAATTTGTCTTACAAATTTTTATTTTTCAAGGTGATGAAATGTTGCCTTTAATAACAAAAAATGATAGTTTGATTTTTATTTCAAAATATATGCGATCTTTTTTTGTTCCTTTGAAAGTAAATGATGTTGTGCTTTATGAAGATTCAAATTTACGGAGAAATTTTATTTTAAATTTTTTCAGGGATTTATTTTTTTTAAACAAAATTTTTAATACAAGAAGTTATAAAATTGCAAAAATAGTTGCTACTCAGGGAGATTTAGTTTATGTTAAGGGTTTTGATATCTTGGTTCATAGGAGAGATGATAATTCTTATTATTTGAATGGTAATTTTATGAGTGGTTATAGATTAAATGATTTTTTTAACTTTAATGAAGTAATTAGGTGTTTTGCTTTAAAGAAAAATGAATTTTTTCTCTTAAATGAGAATTTAAAAATTTTAAATGATTCTAGAGTATTTGGACCTGTTGAACAATCCCATATTTTGTCTTTCTTAGTATTAAGGATAATGGATTATAAATTTGTTAAATAAGATTTTTGTTGATGCTGATTCTTGTAATTTACAAGTAATAAAATTTTTACAAAATTTTGTGTCAAATAGAAATGTGAGGCTTATTTTGGTTGCAAACAGGCATTTAAATTTAGAGATGTCAAAAAATACTTCTGTTAAAATTGCAAGAGATGTTGATTCTTTGATTTTAGAATTAATTGATAAGAATAGTATGGTGGTTACCAGGGACATATTATTTGTTAAAAACTTATTGAATTTGCAAATTAAAGTTATGAATGATGAGGGACAAATTTTTGATACAAATAATATAAATTATTTGTATTTTAGATCTAAATTAAACATTAATTTAGGTATTAAAGTTAAAAAATATTTTCATGAAGAAACTAATAAAGTTCGGTATTCAAATTTTGCAATGAATTTTTATCGTTTATTCTTTAATTAGTTTTTTATTTTCAATTTTCCATAATCCTTTTCCTTGGGTTAATATGTAAATTGTTTTATTTGATGTGGGTATAATATCATTAAGTCTTGTTTTACTTAGTTGTGAACCATTATAAGAACCCGGTAATACAGATTGTGAAGGTGGTTGTAGATCGAATGTATTTTTATCTCTTACAAGTTCTACAAATCCATTATTACTGCCGATAAGTATTATTCCATCCACTTCTCTTGCAAAGTATGCAATAAATTCTCCTATGCCATCTCGATTGAATATTGGATCTTGGTAATTATTTGTGCTTGAGTATATTTTGAATTTGTGATCTGATGTATCATGATTTCTTCCGGTAAATACCAAAGTTTCTTTGGATCCACGGATACTTGTTTCTATTATTGCCATTATTTCATTTGTTGATTTAACATTTATAACTCCGCTACCTTTTAGTTTCCAAATTTTTGCAGATTTTCCTGTAATGGACTGCTGGTCATTTGAAATTTGATAAAATTTATCATTGTTAGTTGTGCTCTTGGGAGTTTGATTATTTCCATTTGTATCTAGAATAGTTTGATTTCCATTTTCTCCTAATGCTAGGATGAAAGCAGAAGTAATACCACTTGTTCCTATAGATTTTAAGAATTTAATTGGGATTAGATTTTTTTGAAATAGAAGTTTCCAATTATTGCTTTCAAGAGAGTAGAGTTCTAGTTGTCCATTTTTATTTTGAACTAATAAATATGTTTTGCCTGATATATTTACAAGGTCAATTACAAATTCATAAGAATTGCTAAAATTTACTCTTTCAACATTTCCATTTGATTTTTTAAATAAATGCATGGCTGCAACATAAAGAGTATCATTGACTAATGAGATGCCACTTGGACTTGAAGTGTCTAGAATATTATTATTACTATTGATTTTTTGTAACTTGCTGAGCTGAGAAAAGATAGATTCACTTGAACATGATAAAACTAACATTATTAATATTATTATCATGAATTTTTTGTAACCTTTTTTATCCATATTTACCTACAATTTATTGATATTCACTATTACTGAGAGTGATATTAGTAAAAAATGTCCGGTTTTAGCCATATTTCCAAATTCAAACATTGTCCACCATGCCGTTGTAATTCCTAAGGCCCATTGGTAGTTGAAATTCCATAAAATTCCAGAACCAATAGACATTACAGGCATTGCATCAAAAGTTCTTAAATTTGAGATATTATCACTTTTATCTCCATAGGAGCTTAAAGAAAATCCTATATTTGAAAATATAGGTATCTGAAAGATCTCCCCTATGTCAAAGACATAGGCTGTTAGGAATGTGATAGGCACTGTACTAAATGTCTTACCTATGCCCGAATCAGGATTTAATAGGTTAAATGAATGATTGATATCAAAATTAAACATGTATCTAAGCTCAAAACCTATAGCTAAGTTGCTTAGGATGTGATATTTATATTTAAGTGCCCCAATTCCTCCTGGGTACAGATTGGAAGAAAAGACTTTTGATAAACTATGGTAGAAAAGGGGAATACCTAAGCTTAAATCTACTTCTATAATAGAATTTCCGTTTCTATCAATTGAATATGCTTCAATCCTGTTCACATTTGCATGCAATAAGAATAGTAAGGTGAGACCAACTAAAAAATTCTTTTTCATTATTCTCCATATTTCAAAAATTCTTTATTTAAAAGTTATTATATTGAAAAATATGTTTTATTACAATTAATTTTTGTGTGAATCTGTTTTTATTTATACTTATAATACAAGTATAGTATAATATATAATGTTTTGATCTAAATTGGTGAGGGATCTGAGTTGAACAATGTTTTTGATGGTAAACTTTTTGCAAATCAATATTATTTATTACTTAAAGAGTTTTTAATTCATCATGATTTAGTGGATAAAGTTTCTTTAAAAGTGATTTTGGCAAATGATAACCCTGCAAGTAAACTTTATGTTGCTGTTAAGGAAAGGGTATCTAGAGAAATTGGTATTAATTTTCATGTTATTAAGTTAGCTGGTAACTCAGAACAAGATAATATTTTGACGTTGATCGAGGCTGAAAATATAAATGAATATACTGATGGGATTATTGTTCAGTTGCCTCTTGCTAGTGAAATAGATGTAAATATGGTTTTAAACGGTATAATGAGTACTAAGGATGTAGATGGACTTTCTGCTATTAACTTGGGCAAGTTAATTTCGGGTGATAGGAAAGGATTTATTCCTTGTACAGCTTTTGCTGTTTTAAAAGTTTTATTTGATAAGGGAATAGAAATTTCTGGTAAGACTGTTGTTGTGATTGGAAGAAGTTCTCTTGTTGGGAGGCCTATTTCTATCTTGCTTTCTTCTAAACCCTATGATGCTACTGTAATTACTTGTCATAGTAAAAGTACTAATTTAGATGTGTATGTAAGACAATCAGATATTATTATTTCTGCTGTTGGAAAACCTAAATTAATAAAAGCTAGTATGATTGATGGATATCCTTATGTTATTGATATTGGTATTTCTAGAGTAGAGATTGATGGTAAGAGTGTTCTTATAGGGGATGTTGATTTTGAATCAGTTAAAGAAAAAGTTAAGTTTATTACTCCTGTAGTAGGTGGAATCGGCCCTGTTACGGTTTTTATGTTGATGTTTAATACAATTAAGGCACATTTAATTAGGTATAATAAGTTTGATATTTTAGAAAAGTTAGAAAAGTTGGTGGAGGTTTGAATGTCTGGTCATAGTAAGTGGTCAACTATAAAGAGAAAAAAAGGTGCTCTTGATGCTAAGAGAAATAAGATTTTTACTAAACTAATTCGTGAGATAAGCATTGCTGCCAAGATGGGAGGAGGTGATATTGAATCTAATTCTAGATTGCGACTTGCTGTTAATAAAGCCAGAGTTTCTAATATGCCTAAGGATAATATTGAAAAGGCAATAAAGAAGGGCAGTGGGGATGATAATATAGGCTCTGAATATTTTGAGCTTACTTATGAGGCTTATGCACCCCATGGTGTAGCTTTAATAATTAAGTGCTTAACTGATAATAAAAATAGAACGGCAAGTGAGGTGCGGAGTGTTCTCTCAAAGAGCGGTGGTTCTCTTGGTGCTCCAGGTTCTGTATCTTATATGTTTCACAAAAAAGGATTAATTTCTTATAGTTTAGATAAATATCCCGAAGATGAAATAATAGAGCTTGCATTAGAAGCTGGTGCAGAAGATATTTATAGTGAAGGGTCTCAGATAGAAGTGATAACAAGTGCTGAAAATTTTGAAGCTATTTCATCTTTTTTGAGAACTAAGTTTGAGGAAGATATAGCAGAGATTGTTCTTATTCCTGGAAACAAGCTTTCTTTAAATAAAGAACAGATGGATAAAGTCCTTGCTCTTATTGAAAAATTAGAAGATTTTGATGATGTTCAAGAAGTTGTGCATAATTTAGAAATTATTGATGAGATTAATTAGTTTATCATTGAATTTTTTCTGAAAGTTGATTATGAGAATATTAGGTATCGATCCTGGACTTGCAAATGTTGGATGGGGAATTTTAGATAGGAAAGGTAGTAAGTACATGTATGTTCAAGATGGAACTGTCATAACTCATCCTTTTATGTCTTTGAAAGATAGGTTAAAATTAATTTCTGATGAAATTATTCTTATTATTGATAATTTTAAACCTGATGTTGCAAGCATTGAGAATATTTATTTTGCTAAAAATAAAAAAACGGCTATAAGTGTGTCTGAAGCACGAGGAGCTATTATTTTAACTTTTGCTTTGAAAAATTTAGATTTTTATGAGTATACTCCAATACAGGTCAAGAATTCAATTTCTGGGTTTGGTAGAATTGAAAAGGTACAAGTAAAATATGTTATTCGTATTTTACTTGGGATGAAACCCGATTTTATTTTTACTAGTGATCATAGTAGTGATGCATTAGCGCTTGCAATTTGTCATAGTAATTATCATATTTTGTGAAATTTAATTAAGGGAATGAAAGGTATGGTAAATAATTTGGATATAAATAAGGTAAGCTTGATTTTTTATGTATTATAGTTTAAGTCTATGATCAATAAGATTTGTGGTAAAATTGTAGAGAAAAGAGAGTCTAGTATTGTCATTGTAGCACTTCCCTTTGAATTTGAGATTTTAGTTAGTTCTTTTTGTAATGCAGAATTAGTGTTGCAAGAAGATGTTGAAATATTAACTTATCTTCATCTTCGAGAGGATGAAATTAGACTTTTTGGTTTTTTAAATGTATCGGAAAGAGGAGTTTTTGAAAAACTTATTAGTGTTGATGGAATAGGTCCAAAAGCGGCTTTGAGGATATTATCTGGGATAAAATATAATGAATTTAGAGATGCAGTTGAAAGGGAAGATGTTAAGCTTATTTCTAATGTCAAGGGCATTGGAAATAAAATGGCAGGCAAAATCTTTTTAAAACTTAGGGGGAAAATTATTAAAGTTAATGAGGCAAGTTCAGGTGTATTGAAATTTAAGGAGCTTGAACAATCAATTGTTAATATGGGCTTTGATAGAAAATTGGTTGCAGCTGCTATTAAGGAAATTATGCTTATTGATGAGTTTTTAATGTTGAGACAAGTTGATCAAGAACAATTTTTGTTTAGAGAAGTTTTAAGAAAGCTTTCAGGTTAAATTTTGGATTTTTAGAGGCTTATAATGGGTGTTTATTAAAGAGAGGGTGATTAGATGGATTTTGGAGGGGGATCTAAGTTTTTAAGTTCTGACAAGAATTTTCTGTATGATAGAAATGAGAGTGAACTTAGGCCAAAATCCCTTAAAGATTTTGTAAGACAATCTCATATTAAAGAAAATTTAAATATTTTTATAAAGGCATCTAGAGATAGAAATGAAGCGCTTGATCATGTTTTTTTAAGTGGCCCCCCAGGGCTTGGGAAGACTACTCTGGCTAGTATTATTGCTTTTGAAATGAATACTACAATTAAGATGACTTCAGCTCCAGCTCTTGATAAGCCAAAAGATATTGTTGGTATTTTAACGACGCTTGATGATAAGAGTATTTTATTTATTGATGAGATACATAGGCTTAAACCCGTAATAGAAGAGATGCTTTATATTGCAATGGAAGATTATAAGATAGACTGGATAATTGGACAAGGTCCTGCTGCAAGGACTGTAAGAATGCCAATTCCTAAATTCACTTTAATTGGCGCTACTACAAAGCCTGGAAAAGTGGCGTCACCGCTTTATGCGAGATTTGGAATTGTATTTAGATTTGATCTTTATAATGAAGATGAACTTGTGAAGATAATACAGAGAAATTCGATTATTTTAAATGTTAAATTGGAGGATAAAGCTGCCTGGCTTCTTGCAAGAAGTTCAAGAGGAACGCCTCGTGTAGCAAATAGGTTTTTAAGACGGATGAGAGATTTTGCACAAGTTGGTGGTTATGGTTTGATTACAGAGAGTATTGTGAGTTCTGGACTTGAAATGTTAAAAATTGATCATAAAGGACTTGATGAACAAGATAGAAATATTTTAAGGAGTTTAATACTGAAATTTAAAGGTGGACCTGTTGGTGTTGAAACTTTAGCAATTTCTGTTGGCGAGACAGCAGATTCTCTTGAGGATTTTTACGAACCCTATCTTATTTTAAAGGGTCTAATTGAGAGGACTAGCAGAGGACGCAAGGCTACTGATTTTGCATATTTTCATCTAAATTTGAATAAAAATAATCATGATGACTTAAATAGTGGAGAATATGGATACTAAAGAATTTTATTTTGATCTACCATGTAAGTTAATAGCACAGTATCCAAGTGAGAAAAGAGGCTTGTCAAGATTAATGGTGCTAGATTCTGGAAATCAGAAAATTTATCATAATGATTCAATAAACGATATTTTTAAGTACATTAATAGCAATATTTTTTTGGTGTTTAATGATTCAAGGGTTAGGAAAGCGAGAATATATGCCAAGACGGAGCATGGAGGTAGTATTGAGTTTTTAATTCTAGATAGATTGGCAGGGGATGAATTTACATCTTTAATTTCTAAGGCTAAAAAACAGAATATTGGCAAAGTTTATATGTTCCCTCAAGGTTTATTGGCTCAAATAATTTCAAAGACAGATAATGAATTTATAATTAAATTTAATAAGTGTGTGAGTGAGTCTTACTTTGAACAGCATGGACTTATTCCTTTGCCACCTTATATTAAGAGAAACTATGATAGAGCGGATGAGGAGCGTTATCGAACGATTTATTCAAAATATATTGGTTCATCAGCATCAGCTACAGCGGGGTTACATTTTAGTGAGGAACTGTTTTCTAAATTGGATGAAAATAATATTGAATACGATTTTATTACACTTCATGTTGGGCTTGGTACTTTTCTTCCTGTAAGAACTAAGACAATAGAGGAACATAAAATGCATTTTGAAAGTTTTTCAATAAAAAATTCTGTAGCGCTTAGACTTGAGAAGGCAAAGGCTTTAGGTAAGAAGATTTTGGCTATTGGAACTACTACTCTTAGAGCATTAGAATCTGCTTATGATAAGCAAAAAGGTTTTGTAAGAGGTGAACAAAAAACTGATCTTTTTATTTACCCAGGAAAGGGGTATGAATTTAAATTTGTTGATATGCTTTTTACCAATTTTCATACACCAGAATCAACTCTTTTAATGTTAGTCTCTTCGTTTGGTGGTAAGGATTTTGTATTTAGTGCTTACAGGGAAGCTGTAAAAATGAATTATAAATTTTTCTCTTATGGTGATGCTACTTTATTTTTAAATCATATGTAGATATTCATGGTTAATTATTTTACTATTTATTTAATAATAATTAGATACATCTTGAAAGGAGAAGGTATATGGTATCAGTTTTTCAAAAAGAAAGATATAAATATATTCCAAAACTGCCGAAAATTTTGGAAAATGATTTTCAAAATATTAGTGTAGTTTTTGGTGAAAAAACAGAAGCCCTTGGAGATAGAGATGCTTTAAGAGAAATTTTTAAAAATACTTATGGGCTTCCAGTTGTAAATTTTACTCAAGGTTCTTCAAATGTGGATTTTACAAGGGTTTTAAATGTAGGAATAATTCTCTCTGGTGGTCCTGCTCCTGGAGGGCATAATGTTGTTGCTGGCATTTTTGATGCGATAAAAAAATCTAATCCGAATTCAAAAATTTTTGGGTTCAAAGGTGGACCTTCAGGTTTATTAGAGGATAAAAAAATTGAGATTACACAAGAGTTAATAGATTCTTATAGAAATACAGGAGGGTTTGATATTGTATCTTCTGGTCGAACTAAAATAGAGACTGATGCTCAGTATGAACAGGCTTTGTCAGTTATTCTTAAAAATAATCTTAATGCTCTTATTGTTATTGGTGGAGATGATTCAAATACCAATGCGGCTTTATTGGCAGAGTTTTTTAAGAAAAAACATCATGATATTCAAGTTATTGGTGTTCCAAAAACAATTGATGCTGATTTGAGGAATGCACATATTCAGATTTCATTTGGATTTGATTCTGCTACTAAGACTTATTCTGAAATGATAGGCAATTTATGTCGTGATGCTATGTCAACTAGGAAATATTGGCATTTTGTGAAGCTTATGGGAAGAAGTGCATCTCATGTTGCTCTTGAGTGTGCATTAAAGACACATCCTAATATCTGCATTATATCTGAAGAAATTTTAGCAAAGAAGAAAACTTTATCGGAGCTTGTAAGAGACATGACTTCTGTTGTAGTAAAACGTTCTTTAAAAGGATATGATTTTGGTGTTGTTATAGTTCCTGAAGGTGTTATTGAATTCATTCCCGAAGTTAAATCTTTAATGATTGAGTTGTGTAGTATATTTGATAGTAATGAAAGTGAGTTTAAGGGATTAGATGTTGAGGATATACGAAAAATTTTTATCTCTAAGCTTAGTGGTTATATGAGAGAAGTGTATGTATCTTTGCCTTTATTTATTCAAATTGAACTTGTAAATTCTGTTTTAGAGAGAGATCCCCATGGTAACTTTAATGTATCAAGAGTTCCTACTGAGAAACTGTTTATGGAAATGGTTAATGTTAGATTAGAAGAGTTGAGAAAGCTTGGTGAATATAGTGGTAAATTTGTTCCTATTGATCATTTTTTTGGCTATGAGGGTAGAAGTGTTGCTCCTTCAAATTTTGATAGTGATTATTGTTATAGTTTGGGATATAATGCAGCAATACTTGTTTTAAATGGCTTAACAGGTTATATGTCTAGTGTTAAAAACTTAAATAAAAATGCTACTGAATGGCTTGCAGGTGGAGTGCCTTTAACAATGATGATGAATATGGAAGAGAGATATGGTGTTGCTAAACCCGTTATTAAGAAGGCCCTTGTTGATTTGAAAGGAGCACCTTTTAATGAGTTTGTGAAGAATCGTGAAGAATGGGCAGTGAATAATCTATATGTTTCCCCAGGACCTATTCAATATTTTGGTGTTTCTGAGCTTGTTGATGAAGTGACTTTAACATTGAAATTAGAATTGGAAAATTAAAGTATTGATGATTAGATTTTTGCTCTTGCTTTTTAATGTTTTTATTCTTTATTCAAATTCTTTGGATTATTTTAAATTTGAGTTGGAATATTTAAATTATAAATTTTCGCTGCGAGATAAAATTTCCTCCAGCGAAAATAATATTGATTTTGGTAGTGAAGTTTTTGTGAGGCTTGAATCTAATGATGATTTTTTTTATAAAGATGTTCAAGAAAATAAAGATTTAAATATAGAAAAAACTATTAATTCTAATTGGGGTAAGAAATTATTTAGGTTTTCAGCAATAAGTGTTGGCACTTTTCCTATAGCGTTATTTGTAGGTTTGTATTGTTTTGATTTATCTTATTATTTTAATAATATGGATGGAAAAAATTTTCCATATCCTTTCTCAAGTGGTTTTGAGCTTTCAAAAGATGAAACTTTTAAAAAATTTATGATTTCAGCGTCAGCTGGGTTAGCAATATCTTTAATAATTGCCTTGATTGATTGTTTTAGTTATTAGATGAAAAAATTTCAAAAAGAGTTTATTGTAAGGAAAGATTCTCAAAGATTGGATATTTATTTGTCTGAAGATTTGTGTCTTTTTACTAGAAGCCAAATTAAGAAAAGAGAGGTAAAAGCTTTTAAATATCATGATGGTGTTTTTGTTGCAATAAAATTATCAAGACCCGTTTTTGTAGATGATAAAATATTAATAGAGTTTAATGAAGAAATTAATTTAAGGGAATATGTAAGACCTTTGAATTTGCCTATTAGTATTCTTTATGAAGATATAAATGTCATTGTTGTGGATAAACCCCAAGGTATTTTAAGTCATCCTGGTATATCTAACTTAGAGAATACTATTGTAAATTTTCTTTTATACCATATCTCGGGCTTAAGAGATAGTTTTCAGGAGGATAAACTTAGACCCGGAATTGTGCATCGGTTAGATAAAGAAACGTCTGGTGTGATGATTTGTGCTAAAAATTTGAAAACTTTAAATTTCTTATCTAGACAGTTTAAGGAAAGATTTGTTAAGAAAGTTTATATAGCAGTTGTTAAAGGCAATTTTAAAATTGATTCTGGTATTATTGAAACTTTTATAGATAGAGATAGACATGATAGAAAAAGATTTAGCGTGCATGAGAATAGGGGAAAGAGGGCTTTAACTGAGTATAGAGTATTGGCTAGTATAGGTAATTATTCCTTGGTAGCTCTAAAGCCTAAAACAGGACGTACTCATCAATTAAGAGTTCATATGAAGCATTTAAATCATCCAATATTAGGAGATAGTGTTTATGCTAGATTGGATAAAGAGTTTAAAGAAATGTCTTTGATGCTTCATGCTTTCAAACTTGAAATTAATATTAAAGAAGGTTCTTTGAAAAAATTTATTTCAGTATTTCCACAAAGATTCATTAATTTTTTATCGATATTTTACGATAAAGAGGCGTTAAGTATACTTGTTAATGATTTTATTGTATTTTTAGATAAGTTTTAAGTTGTAGTATCGTATTTATTTGTAATTGGTGATTCAATAATTTTTTTTCCACCAGTTATTTCATTTGTGTTGAGTACTGTAATGAAGCAGTTAGGGTCAATTTTTTGAGAAATATATTTAATTCTGGACATACGCATTGTAGGAACTACTATGAAAACTATAGTTTTATCGTTTCCAGCCCAAGCACCTTTTCCCTCAAGTAGTGTAGCTGCTACTTTTAATTTATTGGTAAGCAAATAAGATATTTCTTTTCCTTTATCTGAGATAATAAGGATTGCTTTTTGATTACCAAATCCTGTACTTGTCTTATCCGTCATTATAGCTGTTACAAATGAAGCAATTAAAGTGTAAAGGGCAATTTCAATATTGAAAAAGGCTGCTGCAATTAGTAAAACTGCAAGGTTAAATAGGAAATTTGTAGTTCCAATGCTAATTGAATATTTTTCTTTAATTATCATGGAGACAATGTCTGTACCACCTGATGATCCCTTTGCTCTAAAGATTAGACCAAGTCCAAGACCTGATATGAGACCTGCTAAAATTGATACAAGTATCATATCGTTTATTTGCATTTTATATTGTAAAAATTGTGAATAGTTGACTATGAGTGAGTATAAAGCCATTGCGATCCAGCTTTGAATTACAAATGTTATATTTAAGAACTTGATTCCAATAATGAATAATGGAATGTTTAATATGAATATTGTAAGCCCTAGATTAAAGTTTAAGAGGTAATGCATCATAAGTGCAATTCCTGCAATGCCACCACTTAAAAGTCCGTGTGGTATGTATAAAATGTTTGTGGATATTGCCATTAAGAGTGAACCAGTTGTTATTTGCAATGTGCTAATCAGTATTAATTTTGGATCTTTGAGGATATTCTTTAGCTGTTTTCTCAGTATTTTTAATATAATGAACTTAATTTTTTGTTTTATTCTAGTCCATTTATTCCTTTTTTTTTTCATTTTTTTGTTACTTACTCTTTAGCATAAAATCATTGATTTACTTGAATTTTATATTAATTTTACTAAAAAACAATTCAATTTTATTGCATTTATTTCTTTTTTTTTGATATTATTGTTTTATAAAAGATATGATTGTTAGTTATATAAAGCTTATATGTTTGATAGTTTTTCTCTTTTTTTATATTTGGTTCTTTATTGTTTTAAAGATGAAAAGAACTAATTTGGTTTTACTGGAAAAAATTAAAAATGGTGCAAAAATATTAGATATTAGATCCCCCAAAGAATATAGTAAATCTCATTATGCAAAATCAATCAATATTCCTTTTAAGGATTTGTTTGCTAAAAAAGATAAGTTAGGTAATGTTGAAACTCAAATAATAATTTATGGTAAAACTTTTAACAAGTCTATTGAAGCTAAGAAAATTTTAAAAGGATTAGGCTTTAATAATGTATTTGTTGCAGGAACTTTAAAAAACATGCCTAAATTGCCTAGTTCTAAAGAAGAGGTTAATGGTTAAAATTATCGGAATAACAGGTGGATCTGGGAGTGGGAAAACTACAGTTGTTAATAAAATTAGTGAAGTTATTCCTGAATTTGTTCTTATATCGCAAGATAATTATTATAAAAGTGTCGGTGATTATGAATATGAATTTTTAGATGTTAATTTTGATCATCCAGATGCTTTTGATAACAATTTGTTTTATAAGCACTTAAAGAAACTAAAAGAAAATAAGTTAATTCATATGCCTCTTTATGATTTTATTAATCATAAAAGAAAAGATGAAACCGTTGAAATAGTTCCAACCCCTGTTGTTATTGTTGAAGGTATTATGGTTTTTGTTGAAGAGAGAGTGCGCAATTTGATAGATTTAAAGATATATATTGATACGCCTAATGATATTAGGTTTATTAGGAGACTTGAACGAGATATGTCTAAGAGGGGGCGTACATTGGAATCCGTTATTGAACAGTATTTAAGTACTACTAGGGCAGGATATTATAGATTTATTGAACCTACTAAGGAATATGCTGACCTTATTATTCCTGAAGGAGGACATAATGATAAAGCCCTTTATGTTCTCTCATCTTTCTTAAGAACTCTTGGACAAGAAAGTTCAGTTTTTTTTTAAAGCAATGAAATTGGGTAATAATCTATTTCAATGTATGTATCTCTTGTTAATTTTATTTTTTCTTTTGTGTGACGTATTAGCTTTTCAAGTAAATTGAATGATTTTGATAAATATATTATATTATACCTATAGTATTTGGATATTTTTGACATGGGTGCTTTTGATGGGCCAAGATATTCGATCTTATCATTTAATAACTCTTTAGATATTTCAAAAAATTCTAAACATTTATGTCTAGCAGTTTCTTGTTTTTTGCTTCTAATTACTATTCTAATGATTTTTTTAAAAGGAGGATAATTTAATTCTTTTCGAATTTTTATTTCTTCTTTATAAAATTCTTCATATTTGCCCTCATATGCGTATTTTATAGGATAATAATCCGGATTTTTTGTTTGAATAATAATTGTGTTGTCACTTTGGAATCTTGCAGCTCTGCCTAGTACTTGTGAGATTATTGCAAAAATTCTTTCACTGCTTCTAAAATCAGGTAAACCCATTCCAATATCTGCATTAATGATACCTAGTGTTTTGATCTGTTTAAAATTAAAACCTTTTGCAATGATTTGTGTTCCAATTAAGATATCTAATTGTCCATTTTCAAATGCATTTATTGATTGAATAATTTCTTTTTTATTAAGATCGGAGTCTGTTCTTGCTATTCTTGCATTCGGCAAAAAATTTTTTAATTCTCTTTCAATAAATTGAATCCCATATGTTTTGTATATGATATCTTGTGAGTTGCAATTAGGACAATTATTTATTATGTTTGTTTTGTAATTACAGTAATGACAGATGAGTTTATTTTCACTTTTATGGTAAATTAAATTGAAAGAACAATGTGGACAGTAAATTATATGTCCACAAATCTTGCATTCAAGTGTTTTTGAATATCCTCTTTTATTGATAAATATTAGTGCTTGTCTTTTATCAATTAAACTTTTTTGTATACTGTAAAGCAATTCTGAAGATATTATTTGGCGTTCTTTTTTCATGTCTATTATTTTAAGTTCTTTGAATGTTCTTTCAAAAAATTTATTTTTTAAAACCATTTTTTTTATCTGATTATTTTCCATGGCAAGATATGCTTCAAGTGATGGCGTTGCACTTCCCATTACAAATTTGGCATTAAATGTGCTTTGTAGAAAAAATCCTATGTGTCTTGAATGAAATCTTGGGGTGTTTTCAGATTTATATGTGTATTCATGTTCTTCGTCCATTATTATTAACCCTAAATTCTTAAATGGCAACATTAATGCGCTCTTAACACCAATTATAATTAAATTTTCTCCATTCTTGACTTTATTCCATATTAAGGTTTTCGTTGAATTTGATACTTTTGAGTTATATTCATAGACTTTATTTGTGTTTAGATTTGATTTTATCCTTTTAATTATTTGATAGCCCAGAGAAATTTCGGGAATTAAGAAAATTATTTGTTTTTTTTGTTCCAAATAGTTTTCGCATAGTTTGATAAATATTTCTGTTTTTCCAGAGCCGGGGACACCAAATAAGTAAAATGTATTTTGTGTATTTGATTCAATAATTTCTTTATAAATACTATTTTGTTCTTCATTTAATTGAATGGGTAGTTTATAGCTTAAATTTTCATTGTCATTATTTTTGATTTCTTTATTTGAAGTTGAAATTTTAGGTAACCCACAAAATAGAGTTTCTCCAAATCCAGAAAATGTTTTTTGACTAATCCAGTGTGCAAGATTGATGTTATGTTCTATTATTATTGCATTCTTGTCAATGACTTTTATTATATCTTTTATTTCAAACGTGAAATTTTCCTTAAGTTCTTCCTTAGCATATCTTTTAATTATGATTCCAATTGTGTCTTTTCCATTAAAATTTGTTATTATTCTTATTCCTGTTTCTAATTTTAAGTTATATTTATAAAAAAAAAGTCTATTTATGGGAATATTAAACGCAATTTCATAATAAAAATTGTGTTCTGAGCTTTTATCCATATTTTATTATACCTTTTATGATTTTTAAGTCTTGCCAGATTTCTTTTTTGATTTCTGGATTTGTTACTTGATTTGTAGGGAGATATGTAAATACTATTGGAATTCCTTTAAAGTTTAATTCAAATCCTCTCACAATTTGTATTCTTAAGTGTTGGTTTAAGAATAATGCTACTTCTTCACATGCAAGAATTGCTTTAGGTTGTTGGTTGTTAATCTCGAAGGTTAGAGTGTTAGGATTATCTATTATTTTGTAATTTAATATTTTAATACTTTCACACCATTTTTTTACTATTATTTTTGCATTTTGATTTAGATATTTTTTATCTATATATACTATTAATAAACCTTTTTTGTCATTTTTATTTATTTTGTATCCTGTTGATTTTATTAATCTATTATTTTCTTTTATATCTTTTTGTTCTGTGTGTTTTAAAATTTTTATGTTTCTGGCTTTGATTATTTGATTTTTAAGTTTCTCAAATTCTTCTTGTTTGCTATAAATATTTTCCGATATATTGTTTTTAAGTATTCTGAGAAGTATCAATTTTTTAAGCAATTTGCTTTTATTCATAAAAAACCTTATCTAAAAATAAAGCTTTAGCGGGTGCTGTTTTTCTTGTAAGTTTTCTATTTTTTGAGTTTAAAATTTTTTTAAAAGTATCGACAGGTTCATTTTTTATCTCTATATCGATCATTACTCCTACTATTGATCTTACCATTTTCCATAAAAATGAAGAGCCTATTATTTCAAAGATTATAAATTTATTTTTTTTCTTAAATCTAGCATAATAAATTTCTTTCAATTTTGAGTTTGTTTGGTCTCTTATGCATGAGAAGGTAGTAAAATCGTGTATTCCAATTAGCATTTCGGCCATTTCATTTAGTCTATTAATATTTAGTTTTTTCTTTACATAATAAGCCCGATATCCTTCCCAAGGATAGTGGTTTTCATTGTTGAGTATGTAATAGCTATATTTTCTTCCCTTGGCATCAAATCTAGGTTGAAATTTATCTTCTACGTACTTTAATTTTATTATTCTAATATCGTCCTTTAATAGGGAATTTATTGCTGTTTTTAGATTTTTGAGCTTAATATTTATTTTTATATAAAAAGATATTATTTGTCCTCTTGCATGTACTCCTTTGTCTGTTCTGCCTGCTGAATGAATTTTAATCTTTGTTTTACTTATTTTCTTTAATACCTTTTCAATTTCTCCTTGAATTGTTGGTTTTTTTGGTTGGATTTGAAATCCATAATATAGCGAACCGTCATATGTTATTTTTGCAAGTACTTTTTTCATTTATTTAAAAGTTTTTATTTCGTTTGAAATTTTAAAATAAACTTCTTTTATTTTATCTAAAAGTATTGAAGGCTTTTCTTTTGATGATTTTCCCATCCCGGTTATTTTAGATAGTAGAGTTTTTATGTCAACTAATTGATTGTATCTGTATTGTTTATCTTCTTTATTACCATAAAAATATTCTAGTAAACTTGATAGGTATAGAACACTGTCATATCCATAATTTTTATCTGTATCAGGACCAAATACTATTTCAGCGTTAATTGGTTCTGAATTATTTTGCTCTTTTTCGATTGTTAATTTATAAAGATATGCTGCTTTATGATAAAATATTTTTTGTAAATAGTTATAGTTTTGATTTGGATATTCTTTGTTTAGATCTTCAAAGATCCAGGCCGATCTTATTGCACATTTTGCTTGATTGAAAGTTGGATTATGAGTTTTGTCCAGATGTTCATAACACATTATGGCAAGGATATAACTAGCAGCTCCTTCTTGAAGTCTTCTTGGTTCATTAAAATTTAGGTTGTCTTCGAAAATTGATTTTATTTCTTTACGTTCATCAGTACGGATAATTAGAATTTGTTTTATGTTGTTGTTAATAAGTGCTATTGCATTGAACTCATTTGGGAAAGCAGCCAGATAACAATTGGGACATACTGTTATTGAATATATCCTGGGATAAATGTTGCCATATTTTTCATTTTTTATATACTCTCTCTTTAAATCAACTTTTAACTCCCCAGCTATTAATCTGCTACCTCCTGTTAATAGTTCTTCTTTCCTAAATTTGTGTTTGCATAAAGGACATTCAATTTCGTATTTTGTCAAATATGATATTTTTTTCATAAATTAATTCTCTACTATTACAAATGCAATAGCATACTCCCTTTCATGTGAAATTGTCAAGTATAATTTTAGATTCATTTGGTTAATCAGAGTTTTAATATCATTGTGTAATTGGAATATTATGTTACCTTTTGGTAAGCTTATAATTTCAATATCTTTAAGTGAATATTTTATTTTGATATTTATTAGTGGGCTTAGCGCTTTGATTAATGATTCCTTTGCTGAAAACTTACCAGCTAAACTTTCTAAAACCCCTTTTCCTTTCATTGCTGAATTTTCAATTTCTCTTTGTGTAAAAAATCTTTCTAATTTTTTTCTATTTTGTAAAAAACTATTAAATCTTGTAACTTTTATTATATCACATCCTATTGATTTCGTCATTTTATTGCTCTGTTGAGATTACTTCAATTTTTATTGTTTTGGGTTCATATTCATACACTTCTATGCCATGAGTGTTATTTTTAAGTATTATATCTGTGTTAATATTATAAATTCCAGGAGTTGCAATTTGACTTAAATCGAGATTAAGATTAATATTTTTGTTAGCTATATGCATTTTAATTATCTTTTCTGAGAGTCCGCTTCTTATCTTAATAAACATCTCATTTTCTGGGTCTAAGATTTTTTCTTTATTTTTTATTTCCAGTCCATTTTTTAGGTTATTGAAAATTAAATTGGGGTTTTTGATTGTTGTATGTATGTATTTTTTACCTAGTGTAATATTGACTATTACGTGATTTTTCTCAAGCGTTATTAGTGGGTTTGGAGAAATTACTTCCAGATGTTCTGAAATAAATACAGTATTTATATCGAATTCTTTTATTTTGGTTTTGATTGAGTTTATTGTCTTGATTACTTTTTCAGGGCCATGTATTTTTAATTTTTCAGGTACTATATTATATTTGGCAATGAAATATTCTCCTTTACCCTCTTTTTCAAGTAATTTAAATTTGGGTTCAACTTTGACTAATTTTGAGATTTTTTTATCAAGGTTTAGTGTAATTTTATTTTTTGAAAGCTTATATTCAACAATAGGTATGGGATTAAAGTTTTTGATCTTTATTGGCAGTTCATATTCCCCGGCTTCTTTTATGTTATTAGCTTCAACTAATAAGGTTATTCGGTCAAGGTCTAAATATTTTAAGTCTTTTTTATTGATTTTGACTGTAAGTAACATTTTATTAAAATCAGGTATTTTACCTAATGTAACTTCATCTTCTAATAAAATATTAAATTTTTTTTCTATTGTAATTGATTCTATACTATGAAAGTAAGATGTCGTGAACATAATAATGGCTATTAGGATAGAAATAGCTTTATTTTGCCAATCTTCAAATAATAATTTTATTATATTCATAAATTTTTTAGTTATAATCATTATTCATTCTATTAATGCAAGATTTAATTTTTTTTTGATTTCATTTAAGCTTAAATTATATTCTAATTTTCCGTTTTGTGTGAGTGAAATAGAACCAGTTTCTTCAGATGTTATTATTGTTATTGCATCTGAATTTTCAGAAATCCCAAGCCCTGCTCTGTGTCTTGTTCCAAAGGTTTTGCTGATAGATTCGACATTAGATAGTGGTAGGAAAGAACCAGCATAAACTATTTTGTTATTACTAATTATGACTGCTCCATCATGTAAAGGTGTTTCATAATCAAAAATTGATATTAGTATTTCATTAGATACAATGGAATCTAATCTTATGCCTTTATTTATTATTTGATCTAATTGTATTTTTTTTTCTATGCAGATTAAGCTACCAGATTTATTTTCTGATAGATGCTTAATTGTTTTTATTATCTCAACAATAGTTTTGGTAGTTTCTTCTTTGTTGTTTGCAAGTTTAAAAGATAAATTAAAATTTCCAATTTGCATAATTATTTTTTTTATTTCTTGATGAAATAGTATAAGCATTGCAATTGGCAATATGTTTGCTATGTAATTTAATAGCCAATTTATTGTGTATAAGTTGAAATAATAAGACACGATACCAATGGATGTAATGATGATCATTCCTTTGAGTAAATTTACAGAATAAGAATTAATAACATTTTTATAGATATAATAAACTAAAATGCTGATTAAACTTACATCTAATACTTTAGAGAAAATATCTTTTATTTGATTTATACTACTTATATCTATCATAATCATTTTTATTCAATATATTCATATATGTTAAAATAATACCATATATAAATATATTGAATATATTCATAGTTATATATATATTGTAATACAAGTTAATGTTAATTTAAATTTATTTTTTGTTTATGGGTAAAAAAGAAAAGATTATAGCTTTGATATTTGATTTTGATGACACTTTAATTTATGGTAATATGCAACAGGTACTTTTTGATGAGTATAATGTTAATGCTAGTTTATTTTGGGATGAAGTTGAAAATTTATCTATTACTTATAACAAAAATCATTGTAATATCATTGCTAATGAAATGATATATTTGTCACATTTTTTAACATATGTCAAGGAAGGGATTTTTAAAGGCTTAAATAATAAAATATTATTTGAATTGGGCTCAAAATTGAGATTTTTTGAAGGAGTTATTTCTTTGTTTAAAGAAATCGATGAAATAAATCGAAGTTTAAAAAAATCAGCTACTGTGATAAATATTTATATTGTTTCAAGTGGTTTTAGACAGATGATTTTAGGCAGTAGTATTGCTCCTTATGTTACTAAGGTTTGGGCTTGTGAATTTATAGACACATACCTTATGCCTTTTTATCAGAATTTAGATAATAAGTTTTCAGAAAATGTTGTTTTAAGTAGCGTATGTTATTTCGTAGATCATACAATAAAAACCCGGGTAATTTTCGAGCTAAATAAGGGATCTTATGATAAAATTAATAAGAGGATTCCTAAAGGTAGAAGAGAGATTCCTTTTGAAAATATGTTTTATATTGCAGATGGTTTTAATGATATTCCAGCCTTTGAAATTTTGAATAACAGCTTAAATCATTATAAAAATACGTTGACGGTTTATCATGGAAATGATGAAAATGCTAAGAGGCTAGTTAAAGAGAAAAGAGTAGGGGATTTAGCTGAAGCTAATTATAGTAAGGGAACTAAGTTATATAATTGGATAATGGAAAAGATTCATTTAAATATATGAATTGATTTTAAATTTTGACAAATATTCGTGAGTGAGTATTGACTCTGTTTTTAAGTATTTTTCATAATGATTAAGATATATTGAAGGAGCAGTGAGATGTCTTTAGAGCTAAAACCAACTGATAGGTTAAAGTTTGTTAAATTACAGTCTGTGTTTTATGTTATAGCTTTGATTGTAATGTTAATTGCTATTTTAAAAATAGCACAAACAATATTTAAACCTTTAGCTATTGCGGTGGTTCTTGGGTTTTTGGTATATCCCATTTATACTTTTCTTAAAAAACTAAAGATCCCAAGAGTTTTAATAGTTTTTGTAATTTTTTTTGTTCTTTTTTCATTTTCTTATTTGGTTTTTAGTTTTGTTTATTATAGTGTTACTGTCTTAATTGATCAATTACCTTATTATCAGAAGCAGTTGATTTTTATTATGGTAGATATTCTTGAAAAATATAAGTTAGATAGTGCTATTATTAGCACTATAGATTTTTCTAAATATATTTATCCTTTTTTAACTCGGATATCTAATGAGATTATTGGATTTGCAAGCAGTTTGGTTGTGTTATTTTTATTGTTGTATTTTTTACTATCAGAAATACACATTTTTGATATAAAAGTTAAAAATGCTTTTAAACAATCTGTTTCGAGTATATTTATTGAGGCTTTAAGTACAATAAATAGTCAGATTAGTAAGTATCTGGGAATAAAGCTCTTTGTTAGTTGTCTTACAGGTTTTTTAGTGTTTATAGGTTTAAAGTTGTTTGGACAAGATTTTCCTCGTGTATGGGCTGTGCTTACATTTGTTTTTAATTTTATTCCAAGTATAGGTTCAATTTTAGCAGTTTTTTTTATTATGATAGCTGCTTTAGTACAGTTTTATCCTAATTTAAATTTAGTTTTTTATATATTTATATATAATACATTTGTTCAAATGTTGATTGGGAATATTCTTGAGCCTAAGATGCAAGGACATAGGCTTGATCTTTCTCCTTTTTTGCTGCTTTGTTTTCTTTTCTTTTGGGGATGGCTTTGGGGCATTGTGGGACTTTTAATAGCCTATCCTTTTACAGTGATTATAAAAGTAATAGTAGATAATATAGCGTGTTTAAAACCTTTTTCTGTGTTTTTAAGTGGTTCAAAGATCTTAAGTGTTGATAATAATAAGGAGAGTTAAGTTTGCAGAGAAAAGTTATGCTTACAGGAGATAGACCTACAGGTTCTCTTCATTTAGGGCATTATATCGGGTCTATTGTTAATAGATTAAAGTATCAGGAGGAATATGAGACTTATATTATTATAGCGGATTTGCATACTCTTACTACAAAACCAGATTTAAAAAGCATTAATGAAATATCTGTTAATGTTAGAGAAATGGTTTTGGATTATCTGGCTTGTGGGATTAATCCTGAAAAAGTTAATATCTATTTGCAATCAGCTATACCTGAGCTTTTAGAGTTAAATTTAATACTGTCAATGATTGTAATGGTTAATCGTTTGCAAAGGATTCCTAGTATAAAGGACATGAGTGTTGCTGCTGGACTATCTGAGGTTCCTTATGGACTTTTGGGTTATCCTGTTCTTATGAGTGCGGATATTTTGATGGCAAAGGCTAATTTAGTTCCAGTTGGACGTGATAATGAGGCTCATATTGAGCTTACAAGAGAACTTGCTAGGAAATTTAATTATCTTTATGGAGATTTTTTTCCAATTCCTGAAGCTATCTTTACAGATTCTCAGGCTCTTGTGGGAATTTATGGCAAGGCTAAGATGAGTAAAAGTCTTGGTAATGCGATATTTTTAAGTGATGATGAAAAATCATTGCGTAAGAAAGTTATGTCTATGTTTACAGATCCGAAAAGAGTGAGAGCAGATATACCAGGAGAAGTTGATGGTAATCCTGTTTTTATTTATCATGATCTTTTTAATAGTAATGTTGATGAGCTTTATGAGTTTAAAACTAGGTATAGGAAGGGTACAATTGGAGATGTTGAAGTTAAAGAGAGGCTTTTTGAGGTTTTAAATCAATTTTTAATACCAATTAGAGAGAGAAGAAAATTTTTTAAAGCTAAAAAGGGTTATATTGATGAAATAATATTTGAAGGTACAAGTAAAACCAGAAAAGTTGCAATAGAAGTTATAAAAAATGCTAAAAATTTAATGGGTATATCAAGGACGTGGAATGGGGTGAGGAGAAATGTAGAGAAAATTTTAAAAAATAATTTAAAATAATTTAAGTATATAGGTTGTACCGAATAATTGACTATAATAAATCAAGTTGTTTGAGTTTTATGTCATAATTCATGTATGTTAATTAGATTAAAGAGTTAGCCGAGTGTATTAAATTTGTATGAAAATCTAAGAGAGGATATAGTAAATCATTATGTTCAGATATGACCTCACTTAATACTCTAAGTATTGGTTCTGTTTTTGAGCCACGGAACCATAAACTAGCAATTATTTCATGTTTATTATTTTTAAATAAAACTTTAAGCCCTCCTGATGAGTCACCTGTTCTAGAGATGTTTTGTTTGATACCCTCATAATTTATAATTTCATAATTATGTATTGGTAATTTGTGTAATACGGTATTATTGTTGTTGAATTCTTTGTCTAATAATTTTTCGTAGTTGGTTTTTAATATTTCTTGATTTTCTACTTTTATTTTAAGCATGGCTTTTTCTGATGATACTTCTACATTGCTATAAAAATTGATTGTCTTTAATATGTCTTCAAGAGTGTATTGTTCATTATATGAATTATTAGATATTGAGCACCATATTTTGTAAAGATTTTTGATTTTAAGCAATTTTATGATGCTAAAGAGAGTTGTTAATGGATCTCTTACTTTTGAAGGGTATGTAATATTGCCCCCATTTGATCCTTCTCCTAAAATTTTTACTATTAATCCTTTATTCCGTAAAAGGTCAGCCATTTCTGTTAAGTTGGCTTCACCAACCTCCACTCTATAAACTTTTGTGTTAAATAGCGAGGCTATTTTTTCAATGTTTAGTGAGGTTGCATCATTAACTACGATAGCTAAATTGTCTTTAATTCCTGTATGGTAAAGATAGCTAAGCTCTGAGAGTACTGAGAGTGCAAATATTTTTTGTGGTGTAATGATACTTGCTTGTTCTTTTTTTAAAATTGCGACCAAATTGCCTCTGTCTCCATCACAATCAGGGACATATCCTAACTTGAAAGAATTGTCATTCTTAAATTTTTGTTCTAATATTTGTTTGCATATGTTTAAAGATGTCCCTTCAGGAGTCATTCCATGTTTAAAGATACCAATTTCTGTGTTATGAAATTCCAATTTTATTCCCAAAGATTCAATCATTTCTCTATCAATTGAGTTAATGCGAGAACTACCATTCATCTCTCCTATGATTCCTATAGGTTCTTTTTTGATAGTTTTTTTTAGTATGTCAATATTTTTTTGATTATGGGTATCTGAATATATTATTTGCTGCATTAATGATTTATATGAGTTATAAGATTGTGTTTTATGTCTAGCCTGTGAAGTGATAATTGTTTCATATGTTTTTAAGTGCAGAGCATTGGTATTAAACTTTTGTAAGTTTGTTATTAGATTGTTTATTAAAGTTTCATTTTCAATGTTGGATCTGAGCTGACATATTATTTTCTTTGTTTCATTTGAATTTAGCACACCCCCATCATTTAATCCAATTTTAATGCCATTATATCCTGTAGGATTATGACTGGCAGAAATGTATATAAATCCTTTTGAATTTTGATTTTCTTTTGTATAAGCTAAGATTTCTGGTATTGGGAGTATTCCAAAAAATTTTACACTGTTATTGTTTAAAATTAAGGTCTTAATTATTATCTCTGAGATTATATTTCCAGTTGCTCTTGAATCTAATCCAACATTGATATATTTTTTTGGTTTATCTTTAAAATAATTTGATATTGTAAGGGTTATAAGAGCAACCAATATTTTGTCGTCATCATTGATTTCATATTCTATTGAATTTTCATTTTTTGATTTTGCAAATATCTTTCTAAATCCTGAATGAGAGAGTATCATTTCATTAATGGCGTTGCTTAGATTTGTCATATTTAGTATATACCTTTTTAGCATATTTTCCTCTTCATTAGTATATTTTATTTAATATTTGCCTTTATTTGTAGTACTATGATTATAGTAACATATTCTATTATAATAAGCATTATTTAACGTGCTTCTTATTATGTTAATTGTTGTTTACCTTGTCTTCAAATGAGGTTTTGGTGTGTATGAAGTAATTGATGAAATTTTTTCTAAAAAAATGCTTGATATGCTTAATATGCACAAACTTAAAACTTTAAGCATATCTGTTAAGAATTTTCCTGATGAGAGTCATGGCAGTATTTTAAGTCTTGCTAATAATTCTGTTAAATTAAAGTTTAAAAAGGAGCTTGTTGAACATAATTTAAAAAAATATATTGATGATTTTACAAAGTTTTCGGTTTCATCAGAAAGTAATTTTTATGTTTTTACCGGTGATGATCTGGAAAGACTAGGATTATTGCTTTATCCTTATCTCTCATTTGGTATTTTAAATGGGGGTTCTGCGACTAGTTATTTTGATATACTGAAAAATAACGATTTTAATGAGGAATTGTATTCTTTATATGCAGATAAAATACTTGAAGCTAGGAGGTTGTTTGGGCATTTGCCAAAGGGAATAACACCCGCATATGTTAATAGAGATGGTAGTTATGGATTTTCATTTTTAGCATTAAAAATGCGACATCTTTTAATGCTTTCTAATAGATATTGTGAGCTTTATGGTAAGAGTATTAAGCCTTCGATTTTTCAGATGACAAGTTTTAAGACTTATAAACCAATTTCTAATTTTTTAGATAATATTTTTGATGATAATTTGATTAAAGATTTGAATTCTTGTGGTTTGCAAAGGGCAGATATTTTGACGGCGATTCAGCCTTTGGTTTATTGTTATAATAAATTAGATGATGGTCAATATGAATATTTTAGCTATTGTACTAATGGCAAGAGATCTTTTTTGGCTTTACCTGCTGGTCATGGGCAAAATTTTAAAGTTTTAAGAGATATTTATTTTAGACTTTATAATTCTGGAAAAAAATTTGTGTATATTGGTAATGTTGATAATATTGGTTTTACTGTTAATTTACAGACTCTTGCCATAATGGCTATAACTAATAGTTCTTCTGGCTTTGAATTTAGTGTTAAAACCCTACTAGATACAAAGGGTGGGGTTTTAGTCTTGGATGATGATAATCATTTAACATGTGTTGATATTGGTAGTGTTATTTCTAAAGAAGCTGTACTTAAAGCTGAATGTAGAGGTTCTAGGATTTTATTTAATTGTGCCACAGGTCTTTTTAATTTAGAATATTTGATAGAAAATATGGATAGAATAATATCAGATATGCCTATAAGAATTATTGAACAGGATAAAGAGTTTGGTAGATATACTGCAATTGAGCAAATAACTTGGGAAGTTATGAGAATAGTAGATAATCCATTAATTTTTGAGGTCAATAGAGAAGATAGGTTTCTGCCCGCAAAATTATTTGTTGATACGCTTATTATGAGTAATTACATGAATGATAAATTTTCGGGTAATATTTCTGATATTGCTAGATATTTAAATTATGCTCTTAATAATGCATTGAAGAATAAATATGATTTGGTATTTAGGCAAGGTAAGTGGGATGTTTAGATTTGTGTTATTTGGCCTTTTATTGTCTAGTTTGGTTTTACTAGGCTCCATTCCTGATATAGATTATGATTATTTTGAAAATGATAAATTTGATCTTGTAGATATTGATAAATTTTTAGGAAGAGTTAATGTTAAGAACATTTTGAGGGAACGTTGTTTTTTTATTGGCATTAGGAATGTTGCTAATCCTAGTGCTGTGCAAGCACTAAGTAAAGAAGAACTTGGTAAAATAAGAGAGATAAATCCAGTAGGAATTATTTTATTTAGAGAAAATTTTAAGGATGCACAGCAAACTAAAGAGTTGATTGAAGGGATAAAGAGACATCTTGGTTCTGACATATTGATTGCTGTTGATGAAGAAGGAGGACTAGTTAGTAGAGCTAGTGAGAATAAAAAATTGGGAGTTTATAATTTTCCTGCTATGGAATCTGTTGGAAAGACTGGAGATTCTCAGCTTGCATATAAGATTGGTGAAATTCTTGGGAAACAGCTTAGACGACTTGGTATCAATGTAAATATGGCACCTGTAGCAGATGCAAAATTTGTTCCAAATAGTCCCTTAGGTAGCAGAACTTTTGGGTATTCATCTTATAATATTGGTCTTATGGTAGAGGCATTTATTGATGGGATACAAAGGGAAGGTGTGTTTGCTGTGGTTAAACACTTTCCTGGACTTGGAGGCACAAAAGTAGATACCCATAAAGATTTGGCCTTATTACCTTATAGTAAAAATTTTTTAATGGTAAATAATTTTATACCATTTCTTTTTGGCAAGGAAGCAAAATTTATTATGCTTGGGCATGTACTTGTTCCTAAGATTTCCGGAGATGTAAGTAGTATGTCAAAAGATATTGTGGATATTATAAGACATAATCTGAATATCTTTAGTATTATCATGACAGATGCATATGATATGGGGGCAATTGTAAATAATTTTAGTTTGGGGCATGCGATTAGGAAATCATTAAATTCAGGTATTGATGTTGTGCTTATTCCAGAAGGGTTTAAGAAACTTAATGTAGAAGAATGAATATTCTTAGTTTTGTATAAAGGAAATGCTTATTAAAAATTACCATTATTGTTATAATTAGATGGGAAAGGTAATAGCTATATCGACTAAAAAATACTCACGTAGAGAAGAAGAAAATGTAGAGAGGATAGAGAATAAATTAGTAATTGGAATGTTAAGTTTAACAGAGACAAAAGGCAATGCAGGGAAAAGAAAAGCAGAGATATTGTTACCAGTAATAATGGAAGTTCTAAGAGCTATAGGTAATTGAGTACCTATTAAGATATTGATAATGAAAGAATATATGTGTATTTGATATTTCAATATATAAAGAGAAATAGATAGAGTAAAATAGACATTTGAGAAAGTTGGAATGAGGGGATAAAAGTGGATGGGGATGATATTGAAATCAATCCATTCATTGTAGGTCATGGTTATTCCAATGAAAGCGTAATATTTATAATGTTGATTATAAGGAGTTAAATTTATATAATTGTGTTGAATGATACCTATTTGTAGTGGTTTTATATTTTCATTATTAAATTTTTTACCCCATGCATGGGTATATATTATTAGTAGTGATATAAGTATTAAATTTTTCATTGTGTGTGTAAGGAATTGTAACATGTTATTAAGGAATAAAGAACAGTTTGTACTTGTTTGGAAGGAGGTAATAATAAATATTATACTATTAACAATTAAACTA